>NZ_LQPT01000101.1 GCF_002102355.1 Mycobacterium sherrisii
GTGTACCTGCATTCGGCCGTCGACGGGTTCTCCCGACTGTCCTACACCGAAGCCCTTGACAACGAAAAAGCCGTCACCGCAATCGGATTCATGCACCGCGCCCAGGTATGGTTCGCCGTCCATGGCATCGACCGCATCCAGCGGATCGTCACCGACAACGGCGCCTGCTACCGGGCCAAAGACTTCGCCCACGTGCTCCACGGCGCACGCCACCAATTCATCACGCCCTACACCCCGCGCCACAACGGCAAAGTCGAGCGCTACAACCGCATCCTGGCCGAAGAGTTCCTCTACGCCAGGACATGGACCTCAGAAACCCAACGCGCCGAAGCACTCAAAGTCTGGAACATCCACTTCAACTACCATCGACCACACTCTGCCGCCGCAGGCCAGCCACCAGCATCACGACTCGCCACCGGCGTCACCAATGTCATGGCCTCATACAACTAGCAGCCCTTGAGCCGAACCGCCAGATAGTCGGCGACGGCGTCCATCGACACCCGCTCCTGGGTCATGGCATCGCGGTCTCGCACCGTGGCGGCGTTGTCCTGCAGGGAGTCGAAGTCGACGGTCACGCAGAACGGCGTTCCCACCTCGTCCTGGCGCCGATACCGGCGCCCGATCGCGCCGGCATCGTCGAACTCGATGTTCCAGGACTTCCGCAATTCGGCGGCCAGGTCGCGGGCCTTGGGGCTCAGATCGGCGTGCCGGGACAACGGCAACACCGCGGCCTTGACCGGGGCCAGCCGCGGATCCAGGCGCAGCACCGTGCGCTTGTCGACACCGCCCTTGGCGTTCGGCGCTTCGTCCTCGGCGTAGGCGTCGATCAAAAAAGCCATGAACGATCGGGTCAGGCCGGCCGCGGGTTCGATGACGTATGGCGTGTAGCGGGTGTCGCTGGCCTGGTCGTAGAACGACAGATCCGCGCCGGAATGCTTTGCATGCGTTGATAAGTCGAAGTCGGTCCGGTTGGCGACGCCCTCCAGCTCGCCCCAGGGGTTGCCCTGGAAGCCGAACTTGTACTCGATGTCGACGGTGCGGTCGGAGTAGTGCGACAGCTTGTCTTTCGGGTGCTCGTACAGGCGCAGGTTCGCCGGGTCGATGCCGAGGTCGACGTACCACTGCTGGCGGGTGTCGATCCAGTACTGGTGCCACTCCTTGGCGGTCGACGGCTCGACGAAGAACTCCATCTCCATCTGCTCGAATTCGCGGGTCCGGAAGATGAAGTTGCCGGGCGTGATCTCGTTGCGGAAGCTCTTGCCGATCTGGCCGATGCCGAACGGCGGCTTTTTTCGCGAGGTGGTCACCACGTTGGCGAAGTTGACGAAGATGCCCTGGGCGGTCTCGGGGCGCAGGTAATGCAGGCCCTCCTCGGTCTCGATGGGGCCGAGGTAGGTCTTGAGCATCATGTTGAATTCGCGCGGCTCGGTCCACCGGCCGGGTTCGCCCGTATCCGGGTCGCGGATGTCGGCGAGCCCGTTGGGGGGCGGATGCCCGTGTTTGGCCTCGTAGGCCTCGATCAGGTGGTCGGCCCGGTAGCGCTTGTGCGTGATCAGCGACTCGACCAGCGGGTCATGGAACACCTCTACGTGGCCCGATGCCACCCAGACCTGGCGCGGCAGGATGATCGCCGAGTCGAGTCCGACGACGTCGTCGCGGCCGGTGACCACCGCCCGCCACCACTGCCGTTTGATGTTCTCCTTGAGCTCCACGCCCAGCGGGCCGTAGTCCCACGCCGAGCGGGTGCCCCCGTAGATCTCTCCGGACGGGAAGACGAATCCACGCCGTTTGGCCAGGTTGACGACGGTGTCGATGACGGACGCCACGCGTGGTCCACTCCCCTTCCGGATGACTGCGACGGATGGGCGGCAACCCCGCCGCCCGTGAGACCTCAGCAATCGTATCGACCGGGCCGCGGTCTTTGACATGCGTCACCATGCATGTGACAGTGGATGTCGGCCCTTATAGTGGGCATTCCAACGTTCCGGCACTTCTCGAGGTGATGGCTTCCCCATGGCGATGTCCTCCTCCACGCCGACGGCCGCCCCCGGCCCGGCTCCCGATCTGGGTTCGCACCGGCCCGGCGGGGCGGGTGAGCATTCGCCGTTCGCCGAGTACCCGGTACCGCCGCCGCGGGAGATCCTCGACGCCGCCGGCGAGCTGCTGCGCGCCCTGGCCGCGCCCGTCCGGATCGCCATCGTGTTGCAGCTGCGCGAGTCGCAGCGCTGTGTGCACGAGCTGGTCGACGCGCTGGGCGTGCCCCAGCCGCTGGTCAGCCAGCACCTGAAGATCCTCAAGGCGGCGGGTGTGGTCGCCGGCGAACGCTCCGGGCGCGAGGTGCTGTATCGGCTCGCCGACCATCATCTGGCGCACATCGTCGTCGATGCGGTGGCCCACGCCAGCGAGGACCATCCGTGACGCAGCCCAGCGTCCGCTCCACCCGTCAGCGGGCGGCGATCTCCACGCTGCTGGAAACCCTCGACGATTTCCGGTCGGCCCAGGAGCTGCACGACGAGCTGCGCCGCCGCGGCGAGAACATCGGGCTCACCACCGTCTACCGGACATTGCAAGCGATGGCGTCGTCGGGCGCCGTGGACACGCTACGCACCGACACCGGCGAATCGGTGTACCGGCGCTGTTCGGACCACCATCACCATCACCTGGTGTGCCGCCACTGCGGATCGGCCATCGAAGTGGGCGACCGCGAGGTCGAAAAGTGGGCCGCGCAGGTGGCCGTCAAGCACGGCTACTCCGACGTCAGCCACACCATCGAAATCTTCGGCACCTGCCCGAACTGCGGCTGCTGACAGCTCGGGCCTACAGCGTCGGCCGTCGGCCGAGCGTGAAGTTAGCTTCACGGTCGCGGTCCAACGTGAAGCTAACTTCACGCTCGGCGATGGATGGGGCGGGTCAGGCCTGCAGCGTCCGCCGCATCTCGGCACCCGTGTCGAGGACCAGCAGGATCAACGTGCGCAGGGCGTCGTCGGCCAGCGCCGCGCCCGGGAAATTGTAGCGCAGCATCACGTCGGCGGTCTTGGCCGCACCCTTGCCCGAATTGCGTTGGGCGGCTTGGTCGCTGACCTTCTCGACCAGGGTGACGTTGCCGAAATTGCTGTCGTGTGCCTGCTTGGCGACCCGCTCGCTGAGCCTTTTGGTCAGGGGCAGATCCCACACCACCACCTGGGTCAGCGACACCAGATCCAATCCCTCGGCGATGTTCACCACCTGCAACGACGCCAAGGTGCCGTCGTGGTGCACCGTCAGCCCGCCGTCGGGTTCCTCCTCGACGTGCAGTACGTCGCGCAGAATCTCACCCAGGCGTTGCTGCAGGGATGGCATCAGGCGCTCCCGAACCGTCGATTGCGGTCCGCATATTCCTCGCACGCCGCCCACAAGTCGCGCCGGTCGTAGTCGGGCCACAGCTTGTCTTGAAAGATGTACTCGGCGTAAGCGGCTTGCCACAACATGAAATTGCTGGACCGCTGCTCCCCCGAGGTCCGCAAAAACAAGTCCACATCCGGAATGTCGGGGCGATGCAGGTGCTGAGCCACCGTCGACTCGGTAACCCGCTCCGGGTTCAACCGCCCCGCCGCGGCGAGGCGCGCGATTGCCCTTGCGGATTCCGCGATTTCGGCGCGGCCGCCGTAGTTGACGCAGTAATTCACGGTGATGACGTCGTTGTCCTTGGTCATCTCCTCGGCGATCGCCAATTCGTTGATCACGCTGCGCCACAACCGCGGCCGAGAACCCACCCACCGGATCTTCACCCCGATCGCGTTGAGATTCACTCGGCGCATCCGCACCACGTCGCGGTTGAAACCCATCAGGAACCGGACCTCGTCGGGGGAACGCTTCCAGTTCTCGGTGGAAAAGGCGTACAGGCTGAGCCACTTGATGCCGATTTCGATTGCGCCGCAAACGATATCGATGACCACGGCCTCGCCCGCCCGGTGGCCGTCGGTACGGGTGAGGCCCTGCTGGGTGGCCCAACGGCCGTTGCCGTCCATCACGATGGCCACATGGTTGGGCAATCGATCGGCCGGAATTCGAGGCGGGGCCGCCTTCGAAGTGTGCTGCGGTGGCCGCCTGGGGCCGCCGTCGGGTGACGGCGGCAGCTCGGGGAACACCACCGGCCAGCTCGACCTGTCGGGAAACGTCGGATAGTCGTCGGGCGCGGGAGGTAGTTGCGGGAAGTCGCTGGACTTCGGGGTGCGCTCGTGGTTCCTAGCCACAGGCCTCATCCTGCCCGATCAGCGCAGCGCGCCGATCGGCAATGGTGCGGTCGACCCGATAACTGCGCTCCACCAGCGGCAGCGTCTTGAGCTGACGTTCCAGATGCCATTGCAGGTGGGCGGCCACCAACCCGCTGACGTGACTGCGGTGCGACTGCGGCGTCGCCTCGGCGGCCTCCCAGTCGCCGTCGTGCAGCGCGGACATCAGTTCCAGCACGCCCAGCGGCGGGGTCGTCGAGCCCGCCGGGCGGCAGTGCGGGCAGACGCTGCCGCCGGCGGCGATGTGAAACGCCCGATGCGGGCCGGGTGTGGCGCAGCGGGCGCATTCGGTCAGCGCGGGCGCCCAGCCGGCGATGCCCATGGCGCGCAATAGGTAGGCGTCCAGGAGCAGGTCGCGGGGTCGGCGTCCGTCGGCCACCGCCCGCAGCGCACTCACCGTGAGCCGGTGCAGCGCCGGGGCCGGCGCCTGCTCCTCACCGGCGAGGCGTTCGGCGGTTTCCAGCATCGCGCATCCGCAGGTGTACCGGCCGTAGTCGCTGACGATGTCGGTGGCGAACGCGTCGATCGCCACGACCTGGGTGACGATGTCGAGATTGCGGCCCGGATGCAGCTGCACATCGATGTGCGCGAACGGCTCCAGCCGCGCGCCGAATTTGCTGCGGGTGCGACGCACGCCCTTGGCCACCGCACGGACCAGACCATGGTCGCGGGTCAGCAGGGTCACGATCCGGTCGGCCTCGCCGAGCTTGTGCTGGCGCAGCACTACCGCTCGGTCTCGATACAGCCGCATCTCAATAGTTTTGCACCCCGCCGCGACATCGCGGGTACCCGCGCCGGATAGTCTCGTACCCCGTGATTGGCGCTCCTGGACCCGCTGCCGGGTCCCCGTCCGGGTCCGCTCACGGATCCCGCGGCAGGCGCCTGCCCACCCTCACCGACCTGCTCTACCAGCTGGCCAGCCGGTCGGTGACGTCGGACACCCTGGTGCGGCGTTCGCTGCACGCGATCGAGGTCAGCCAGTCCACGCTCAACGCGTTTCGGGTGGTCCTCACCGAGTCGGCGCTGGCCGACGCGGCCGAGGCCGACCGGCGCCGGGCCGCCGGGGACACGGCGCCGTTGCTGGGTGTGCCGATCGCGGTCAAGGACGACGTCGACATTGTCGGGGTGCCGACCGCGTTCGGCACCGACGGCTACGTCCCGCCGGCCACCCAGGACGCCGAGGTGGTTCGCCGGCTCAAAGCCGCCGGGGCGGTGATCGTCGGCAAAACGAATACCTGCGAACTCGGTCAGTGGCCGTTCACCAGCGGCCCGGGGTTCGGGCACACCCGCAACCCCTGGTCGCGGCGGCACACCCCCGGCGGGTCGTCCGGCGGCAGCGCGGCCGCGGTGGCCGCCGGGCTGGTCACCGCGGCGATCGGCTCCGACGGGGCCGGCAGCATCCGCATCCCTGCGGCATGGACACACCTGGTCGGCATCAAGCCGCAGCGCGGCCGCATCTCCACCTGGCCGCTGCCGGAATCGTTCAACGGCATCACCGTCAACGGGGTGCTGGCCCGGACGGTGGCCGACGCGGCGCTGGTGCTCGACGCGGCGTCCGGCAACGTCGAGGGCGACCGCCATCGTCCGCCGCCGATCAAGGCGTCCGACTATGTGAGTATCGCGCCCGGGCCGCTCAACATCGCCCTGTCGACCCGCTTCCCGTACACCTTCTTTCGGGCCAGACTGCACCCGGAAATCCTGGCCGCGACCCGCGCTGTCGGCAATCAGTTGCAGCTGCTCGGGCACACCGTCGTCAGCGGCAACCCGGACTACGGCGTGCGACTGGCGTGGGACTTTCTTGCCAGATCGACTGCGGGACTGAGGGAATGGGAGGAGCGTCTGGGCGACGGCGTGGTGCTGGACCCCCGCACCCTGTCCAATTTGCGGCTGGGCCACGTGCTCGGGCAGGCGGTGCTGCGCAACGCCCGGCGACACGAGCCGGCACTGCAGCGTCGGGTGGGATCGATCTTCGACATCGTCGACGTGGTGGTGGCACCGACCACCGCGCAGCCACCACCGCTGGCGCGGTCGTTCGACCGGCTCAGCGGCCTGGGCACCGACCGCGTCATGATCAAGGCCTGCCCGGTGACCTGGCCGTGGAACGTTCTGGGCTGGCCCTCGATCAATGTCCCGGCCGGGTTCACCACCGACGGCCTGCCGATCGGCGTGCAGCTGATGGGACCGGCGAACAGCGAACCCATGCTGATCTCGCTGGCCGCCGAGTTGGAGGCCGTCTGCGGCTGGGCGAGCAAACAGCCCCAGGTTTGGTGGGAGCCGGAGCTCGGCTCGCCGCGCAGCTGATAAGGCGCCGAGCGATGCCGTCTAGCGATGGATCGGGATCGAAATAACCCGATTCAGAACGGCTTTCACGCTGTCCGGCAGGACACGGGTCGCGACTCCCAGCACCTGGGACAGCACCGTACCGCCCTGCACCTTCGCGTCGCCGCGCAGCATCGCGTCGAAGCCCTGACGGGCCACCAGGGCCGGGTCGTCCTTGGGCATCTTGCCTGCCACCGAGTCGTCCATCCCGGCACGATGGAAGAAGTTGGTGTCGGTGACGCCCGGCATCAGCGCGGTGACGGTGATCGGGGTGTCACGCAGTTCGTCGTGCAGGGCCTGCGCGAACGACTGGATGAACGACTTGGAGGCGTTGTAGACCGGTTGATACGAGCCGGGCATCATCGCCGCGACCGATGAGGTGAGCAGCAATTTGCCCCGGCTGCGGTTCGCCATGTCGCGCAGCACCAGCTTGGCCAGATGCACGGTGGACCGGACGTTGAGGTCGATGATGCTCAGGTCGTCCTCGAGCTCACTTTTGAGAAACATCTCGCCTCGCCCGATGCCCGCGTTGAGCGCGGCGGCGGCCAACTCACGACCTCCGTCGGTCGCGCTTCGATAGAGGTGCTCGACCCCGCCGGCGGTACGCAGATCGACCTGCACCGCCTGCACGACCGAATCCCATTCGGACAGCCTGCCGGGAACGTCGTGGATGCCGTCATCGTCGGCCGCCACGATCACGTCGTAGCCGTTCTGGGCGAATTGCTTCGCCAGTTCGAAGCCGATCCCGCTGGACGCACCGGTGACCAGGGCCAGTTTTGCTTGCGCCATTTCCGGTGGCTACCCGTCGTCGGCGCACGCAAACCCCGTCGCCGATGGCCGACGCGCCCGCGATCGGCAACCGAGCAACTGGCTGGCGCACCGTTTGGTCCCGCATCCGCCGGGTACACCGCTGGACGCCCCAACATGCCTACAGCCCCAGGGAGGCGCCAATGTTCATGCACAACAAAGATCTTCAGTTCGAGGTGCGGGTGACCGAGCCCGACCCCCAGTTCGCGACGCTCCTGATGGAACAGTTTGGCGGCGCAAACGGCGAACTGACTGCCGCGATGCAGTACTTCACCCAGGCCTTCGTGCTGCGCCAGAAGAATCCCAAGATGTACGACCTGTTCATGGACATCGCGACCGAAGAGCTCAGCCACCTCGAGATGGTCGGCTCGATGATCACGATGTTGCTCGATGGGCTCAACGACGACCTGCACATCGCCAACCAGCGATGTGACTGGATGCCGTTGGTTTCCAAGGGGGATGGCCGCGACCAGCTGATGCACTCGGTGTCGGTCAACCCGCTGCTTCTGGTCCTCAGCGGCGGCGGGCCGGACGTCAAGGATTCCGGTGGCAACAACTGGACCGGCGCGTTCATCGACGCCAACGGTGACCCGACCGTCGACTTGCGCAGCAACATCGCCGCGGAGTCGCGGGCGAAAATCGTGTACGAGTACCTCAAGCAGTTCACCGACGACCCGGGCGTGCAGGACACCCTGACGTTCTTGATGACGCGTGAGGTCGCGCACTACCAGCAGTTCACCGCGGCGCTCAACGAGCTCCCGGTGAACTTCCCACCGGGACAGCTGCCGGGCGACGATCGCTTCCAGAACAAGGCGTTCAACATGTCCAACGGCGGCGGGGAATCGATCCGCGGACCGTGGAACAAGGGCCAGGGCCCCTGGCCGGAGGGCGTCGAATGGGACTACGTCGAAAAGCCCGAGCAGCAGTGGCTGGGAACCGACGCACGTAAGAACGAGGGAGCCGTACGAGTTCCGGATGGCTCACCGGAAGTACAGGGCGAAAAGCCGTTCACGCACGAACAGCACACCCCGACAAGCTAGTTCGAAAAGAAAAGGCCGGGCGTCGAAGACGACGCCCGGCCTTTTCGATCGTTCAGTGTGCTTGCGGGTCGGGTGGGTTGTCCTCGTCGCGGCCGGTGAACGCGTCGCGGACGTGATCGACCACCGCTGCGGCCATTCCCATCGTCTTGAGCACCGCGGGGTTCGGCGGGGTGTCCGGATGCGGCCTGGTGGGCGCGATCTTCTTGGCCATCTCCAGTTTCTCGCCGATCTTTTCCAGCTCTTCCGCGCTGATCGCGGCTTCCACCTGTGGCCACACCACGTCCTGCTCATAGGCGATGTGCTCCCGGCCGAGCTTGATGAACTCCTGCAGCGCATCGTGGTAGTCCGGCTCGCCGGGTTTGCCGTCTTCCAGACGCTGCAGCACCTGCTTGCCCTGCTGTTCCTGCTCGATCGCCTTGTCGGGGAGCGCATCGCCGAGCGCTTCGCGTACGGCGGGCCAGAAGTACTGCTCCTCGATCGCTTCGTGCTGCGACTCGGCGATGATGAGGTTGTTCACCGTGGTTTCCAGGCCGCTGGCGTGGGCGCCAGAGCCCGACGGTGCGCCGTCGAGTGACTCGAACAAACCGAGCACGCTCTTGTGGTCTTGACGGAGAAAAGTTATTGCATCCATGCGTTGCCTTTCCGACTGGGCTGTATCGGTGGGGTCAGTGGTACCCGGGCAACAGGCACTAAAACGGGAACCACCGGGGCGAAAGCCGCCCGCGACGCGAAATTCGGTGCCCAGACGTCGCGGCCGGGCCCTTAGAAACCCAGCCGCCCAAGCTGTTTGGGGTCGCTTTGCCAGTTCTTGGCGACCTTGACCCGCAGGTCGAGATAAACCTTGGTGCCCAGCAGCTTCTCGATCTGGCCGCGCGCCGCGGTCCCCACTTCACGCAACCGGGCCCCACCCTTGCCGATGATGATGCCCTTCTGGCTGTCCCGCTCGACGTAGAGCAGCGCGTAGACGTCGATCAGGTCGTCGCGCCCCTCGCGCGCGTTGACCTCGTCGATCACCACCGCCAACGAGTGCGGCAGCTCGTCGCGCACCCCTTCCAGGGCGGCCTCCCGGATGAGCTCGGCCATCAACACCTCTTCGGGCTCGTCGGTCAGCTCCCCGTCGGGGTAATACGCGGGGCCGGGCGGCAGCGCCGCGGCCAGCACGTCGATCAGTAGGTCGACCTGGGTGTTGGCGAGCGCGGACACCGGAACGATTTCGGCGGGGCCCACGAGTTCACTGACCGCGACCAGCTGTGCGGCCACCCGATCCTTGGGCACCTTGTCGATCTTGGTGACGATCGCCACCAAGGTCGTCTTCGGCGCGACCGAGCGGATCTGGTCGACGATCCAGCGGTCGCCCGGACCGATAGCCTCGTCGGCAGGGATGCACAACCCGATGACGTCGACCTCGGCGTAGGTATCCCGGACCAGATCGTTGAGCCGCTTGCCCAGCAGGGTGCGCGGCCGGTGCAGTCCCGGGGTGTCGACCAGGATGATCTGAAAGTTCTCCCGGTGCACGATGCCGCGGATGGTGTGACGGGTGGTCTGCGGCCGCTTGGAGGTGATCGCCACTTTGCTGCCGACCAGCGCATTGGTCAGCGTGGACTTACCGGTGTTGGGGCGACCGACCAAACATACGAAACCGGAACGGAATTCGTCGTTCACAGCGGGTTACCGGTGCCGTCGGTGAGGATGATCGTCGCGGTGGGTCCGAGCTCGCGGACCGCGGCGATGCCTGGATCGTCGGCCGACCCGGCCACCAGGACGGCGGCCCGCAGGCCGGTGACACCGCTGGAGACGGCGGCGGCCACCGCAGCCTGCAGCCCGGTGAGCCGCAGCGCCGACAGGTTCACCGGCGCACCCGCATAGGTGCGGCCGTCGACGTCGCGTACCGCGGCGCCGCTGCCGGCCTCGGCACGCGCCATCGCGCCGCGGGCCGGCACGACCAGCTTCGCGTCTTCGGGGTCCAGCGGGTCAGCCATGGTGGGTGTCCTCGAGTTCGTGGTCGTCGGATTCGGCCGGGCTCAGCAATACGGTGCCGATCCGGACCCGGCCGCGGTGGTCGGGGCCGCCCTCGGCGCGCAGTCGCAGCCCATGCGAGACAACCTCGGCGCCGGGCAGGGGCACCCGGCCCAATTCCAGTGCCAGCAGACCGCCCACCGTGTCGACGTCGAGATCGTCGTCGAACTCCACCCCGTACAGTTCGCCGACGTCTTCGATCGGTAACCGCGCCGACACCCGAAAGTTCTTGTCGCCCAGATCTTCTATCGGGGCGGTCTCTTCATCGTCGTACTCGTCGGCGATCTCCCCGACGATCTCCTCGAGCACGTCCTCGATGCTGACCAGGCCGGCGATCGCGCCGTACTCGTCGACCAGCAGGGCCATGTGGTTGCGGTCGCGCTGCATTTCCCGCAGCAGCGCGTCCAGCGGTTTGGAGTCCGGCACGAACACCGCAGGGCGCATCACCTCGGACACCTTGGCGTCGCGGCCACCGTCTGGGGACAAAAACGTCTGCTGGACAAGGTCTTTCAAATACACCACCCCGACGATGTCGTCGACGTTCTCGCCGATCACCGGAATGCGGGAATGCCCGCTGCGCACGGCCAGGGTGGTGGCCTGGCTGGCGGATTTGTCGCTTTCGATCCAGATCATCTCGGTGCGGGGCACCATCACCTCGCGGGCCGGGGTGTCACCGAGCTCGAACACCGACTCGATCATCCGGCGTTCGTCGGCGGCCACCACGCCGCGTTGCTGTGCCAGGTCGACAACTTCGCGCAGTTCGATCTCGGAGGCGAAGGGCCCGTTACGCAGGCCGCGGCCCGGGGTCAGCGCGTTACCCACCAGCACCAGCAGTCGGCTGATCGGCATCAGAAGCCAGGAGAGTACTTGCAGCGGAAGGGCTGTCGTGAGCGAAATGGAATACGCGTGCTGGCGGCCCAGGGTGCGTGGGCCCACACCGATGACGACGAAACTGGTCAGCACCATGATGGTCGCGGCACCGAACACCGCCCACTCCATGCCGAAGTTGTCGTATAGGAACACCACCAGCAGCACGGTGGCGGTGACCTCGCAGATGATGCGCAGCAGCACCACCAGGTTGATGTAGCGGGGCCGGTCGGCCATCACCTTCGACAAGGCCCGGGCTCCCGGCCGCTCGTCGCGCACCAGCTCGGCGACCCGCGCCACCGACACCGTGCTGATCGCGGCGTCGATCGCCGCAAAAACCCCGCCCAGACCGATCAACGCGATCGCGCCGAGCAGCTGAGACATGCCGGTCAATTCTTGGAATGCCTTGAGTCGGTTACGGAGTCAGAGGTGTCGTCGGCGTTGTCTTTCCGACGATTGAGCAACGAGGAGACCGCGACGACCGCGATGCCCAACAGTCCGAAGCCGAGCGCGGATGGCCACCAGGGCTGGCTGGGTGCGGGCGGGGCGGCCTGGTTGGGTTCCCCGGGAGCGGCCAGCGCGAACAAGAAGCTGCCGTTGTCGGTGGGCCCGAAACCGGGCAGCGATTGGCTCTTGGCCACCTTGATCTGGGTGCTGCTGCTGGGGTCGTTGACCTGCCCCCACGCCAGCGTGGAGTCGTCGAGAAGGAAGGTGTCCTGACTGCCGGGAGGCTGGCTGTCGTCGTGACCCACCACCGCCACCTGCCCGATCTGCACGGTTTGGACGACGGCGGGAATCTCGGCCGACACGTTTTGGTACAGCGTCGGCGGCGCCGGTGCGGCGTACCCCGGCGGCGGCGGGCCCTGCCAATTGTCCGGCGGGACAAAGGCTCCGCCGTAGAAGCTGCCCGCCGCCAAATAGCTCTCGCTGACCGCGGTGAACGGGACCAGGCCCACGGTGCCGGCGTCGAGCACGATGCGGCCGCCGGCCGGCAGGTACGCCTCGCGGGAGGCGCCCGCGTAGGAGTAGCGGAACGTCATCGCCTGACCGAGCGGGTTGTACAGCGTCGGCCGGTGATATTGGTCGTAGTCGACGAACTCCCAGTGGCGGGGCCGGACCAGCGCCTTGTTGTCGGCCTTGATCAGCTCAATGTTGTCGCTGTGAGCGTTGATGACGTTCTGCACCTGCTGATTGAAGTCCGTCGGCGTCGGTGGCCGCGGCGGGTCGGCGGGGTTGAGTCGCGCCTCGGGTGCGGCCTTGGCGGCCGCGATGGCCTGCGCCGGTGCCTCCAGCTTCTTCGGCGGGGTCACCACCGAGATGTTGCGCGGCGTGCCCGGACGCGACGGGTTGATCTTCGGGGTCTGCACCGGGGTCGGCGCCGGCCGCGTGGAGCTCGGCGGCGGAACCGGCGGGGGTTCCGGAATCTGGATCGGCACGGTGCTCGACGGGGCCGGGGCCGGCCGCGGCGCCGGGGCGTAGCACACGTTGGCGGTGTGATAGGCCTGCACGTAGAACAGGCAATGCTGGCACGACACTGGGTTGGATCCCGCACCGGCGCACGGAGATGCCTGTGCCACACCGGAACTGACGATCGCGGACAACGGCGCCAACGTTATGGCTGCCGCAACCGCGACCTTGACTGCTTTCATTAAAGAGCTCAATTGTCGAAATACCTTGACTTGTCCAGCAACCGGCGGTCTCTTTCACCCTGCCGGTCGTAGTGGTATGCCTCGACCTGTTCGGCGACCCACTCTTCGAGAAGTCGCTCCTGCAGAGCGAACATCTCCTTCTCTTCGTCGGGCTCGGCGTGGTCGTAGCCGAGCAGATGCAGCACGCCGTGCACCGTCAGTAGCGCCAGCTCGTGTCCGAGACTGTGACCCGCGGCGGCGGCCTGTTCGGCGGCGAATTCCGGGCACAGCACGATGTCCCCCAGCATCGACGGCCCCGGCTCGGGAGCGTCCGGACGGCCACTGGGCTCGAGCTCGTCCATCGGAAAACTCATCACGTCGGTGGGGCCGGGTAGGTCCATCCAACGCATGTGCAGGTCGGCCATCGCGGCGGTGTCCAACAGCACCATCGACAACTCGGCGCCCGGATTGACGTCCATTTTGGCGATGACGAAGCGCGCGACGCTCACCAATTCCGTCTCGGATACGTCGAAGCCCGATTCGTTGGACACTTCGATGGTCATTTGCTGCTCACCGCATCATCATCGGCGATTTCGGGTTCCGGATGCACGGCGGGCCGCCCGGTTCATGCCCGCGCCCGGCTCCTCGTGGCGCGCGTAGGCGTCGACGATCTCGGATACCAGCCGGTGGCGAACCACATCTGCGCTGGTCAATTCGGCGACGTGGATGTCTTCGATGTGCTCGAGAATGTCGACCGCCGCGCGCAGACCCGACTTGGCCCCACCCGGCAGGTCGATCTGGGTGATGTCGCCGGTGACGACGATCTTCGACCCGAAGCCCAGCCGGGTGAGGAACATCTTCATTTGCTCGGGCGTGGTGTTCTGCGCCTCGTCGAGCACGATGAACGCGTCGTTCAGGGTGTTGTGGGTGAGCAGGAAATCTTCGGTCACGTACAGCGAATCCGCGGCCGCCACCTGGATGCACACCGCTTCTTCGGTGCCCGCGGCCTCGATGCGCTCGATAAACCGCTTGGGGTGTCCCCCACCCGTCGCGAGGTATGTGGCGGCCTTGCGCGCCGACCGGAAGGGGACCAAACCCTCCGGCAAACGGATGTCCAAGGTGTGCGCGTCGTACCGATGCCGAACCGCACCCGCCCGCGCCGCACGGCCGGCAGCGGGCCTGCCATCGCAGCAGACGACACCGCCCAACGACCGAACCAGGAACATCACGTCGTCGCGCAGGCGTTCGGAGAGCGTCGTGAACTGGATACGGCACGACCGGTCCTGCTGCCGGACCGGACTGCCGTCGGAGTCGAGCAACCCCTGCAACAGCGCCAACCGCACCTCGGGCGCATTGAACAGGTAATCGCGAGGAACGAACGTGGTGGCCGAGCGCGAGCCCGCCGCCGTGACCGGATTCGCCGCCGCGAACGACGGCGTCGAGCACGTCGGACAACCGGCACCCAACTGCAGTCCGAGCACGTACGGGTCCAGTGGAATGGGCCGCGGCTCGAAGCTCACCGGGGCACTCAACAGCGGCAGCTCGTAGCGGTAGGAGTGCGCGGCACGAAGGTTGCCGATCATCTGCTTCGTCTGCAACACCCGTGCCGGCTTGCCGAGCCGCCGGTCGGAGTGGGTGTACACCGACCACAGATGATCGCCGGAGGCTAGGGTCGACGAACCGTCCTGCGTCCAGACCCGGTAGATCTCTTTGAACCCCTGCGGGTACACGCCGATGACTTCCGTCGGCAGGCCATCGCAACCGATGACGCTATCCCCGACCTTGAGATCACCGATAGGGCGAAACCCGTTGGGAGTCAACACTTTAGTGAATAGTGGTTGCGCCCTGCCGCGCATGTATGCCAGCGGCGCGACCTCGATCACCCCGGCCGACATCAGCTTCGGTACCAGCTCGGGGTCCATCATGTCGTAGAGCGCGTCGTACAGCGGCCGCAGATACGGGTCGATCTTCTCGTTCAGGGTGCCGGGCAGGAAGCCCAACCGCTCGCCGGCCTCCACGGCCGGACGGGTCAGGATGATGCGGGTGACCTGTTTGGACTGCAGCGCGTTGACCGCCTTGGCCATCGCCAGATACGTCTTGCCGGTGCCGGCGGGGCCGATCCCGAACACGATGGTGTGCGCGTCGATGGCGTCGACGTATCGCTTCTGGTTGAGCGTCTTGGGCCGAATCGTCTTGCCGCGGCGCGACAAGATGTCCAGCGTGAGCACCTCGGCCGGTGACTCGTTGCCGGTGCCGACCAGCATCGCGACGCTGTGGCGCACCACCTCGGGCGTCAGCGGCTGGCCGTTCGCCACGATCGCGACGAGCTCGGTGAGCACCCGCTCGGCCAGGGCGACGTCGGCGGACTGACCCGAGAGCGTGACGGCGTTGCCGCGGACATGCAGGTCAGCGTTGAGGGTGCGTTCGAGGGCGCGCAAATTTTCGTCTGCCGAACCCAGCAAGCCCACGACCACATCGGGCGGAATGTCGATGCTGCTGCGAACCTGAGCTTTGAGATCGGGCCCCTGCAGGTCCCCAGCTGCGTCGGCAGCGTTGGTCTCGCGTGGCGTCACGTGGTTTCCGGTGCCTGCCTATCTCGGCTCATCAAGGGTGATTCGGATGTCTCAGTCTACGCCGAGGGCTCCGTCTGGTCAGCCGCGCGCGGCGCGGCGGGCTCGACCTCGGCGGTTTGCTCCCATCGCGGTGTGAGCACGCCCAGGGCCCCCAGCGCCACGGCGGCCGCGGTGGACGTCCGCAATACCTGCGGGCCCAGTCGCACCGCCACGGCGCCCGCATCGATCAGCGCGGCCAGCTCCTCCGGGGCGATACCGCCCTCGGGACCGACCACCAGCATCAGCGAGTTCGCTTGCGCCAGGGCGGCGGCCGCGAGCCGCTCGGGCGCCGACTCGTGCAACACCAATGCCGTCGCGCCGGCGACCACGGCGTCGCGGATCCGCGGGATCAGCCGCGGCGTGCTCAGCACGCCGTCGACGGTCGGCAGGTAGGCCCGCCGCGATTGGCGCGCCGCCGAGCGCGCCACGGCGCGCCACCGACGCAGCCCCTTCTCGACCCGGGCACCCTGCCAGGTGGCCACGCATCGAGTCGCCTGCCAGGCCAGAAACGCGTCGGCGCCGGCCTCGGTGGCAAGTTCGATCGCCAGCTCGGAGCGGTCGGACTTCGGCAGCGCTTGCACCACCGTGACCGCGGGCCGGGCCGGGTCCGCGGCCCAACGGTCAAGCACCCGGGCGTGCAAGCCGTCGCGCCCGGATTGTTCGACCACGCAGCGGGCCAACCCGCCCGCGCCGTTGCCGAGCACCAACTGCTCGCCGGGCCGGATCCGGCGCACCGTCGCGGCGTGAAAGCCTTCGTCGCCGTCGACCACCGCGAGTTCACCGATGTCGGGCAGGGCCTCGACGTAGAACAGCGTCGCCACCATCTGCACGGCCGCCGCGACCGGGCTAGCGCCCGCTGAAGGTTTCGCGCAGCCGGCTGAACAGCCCGCCGCCGGTGTGGGAGGAACGGACCTCGGGCACGTCGCGGTTGCGCCGGCTCTTCAGCTCGCGCAGCAATTCGATGTCGTGGTTGTCCAGCCGGGTGGGGACCACCACCTCGACGTGGACATTGAGATTGCCCCGGGTGGACGACCGCAGTTGCGGCATGCCCTGGCCGCGCAGCGTGATGATCGAACCCGGTTGTGTCCCAGGCGGAATGGTGATTTCGCTGGGTCCGTCCAGGATGTCGTCGATCGTGATGGTGGTGCCCAGCGCGGCGTCGATCATCGGCACCGACACCGTGCAGTGCAGGTCGTCACCGTCGCGGACGAATATGTCATGGGCCTGTTCGTGCACCTCGACATACAGGTCACCGGCCGGACCGCCGCCCGGGCCGACCTCGCCCTGTGCGGCGAGCCGCACCCGCATCCCGTCGCCGACACCGGCCGGGATCTTGACGCTGATCCCGCGCCGGGCGCGCACCCGCCCGTCGCCCATGCACTGATGGCAGGGATCGGGGATGACCACGCCGACGCCGCGGCAGGTGGGGCACGGCCGCGACGTGACCATCTGCCCCAGCAGCGAGCGCTGCACCGTTTGCACCTCGCCCCGGCCGCCGCAGGTGTCGCACGGGACCGGCGCCGAATCGCCGTTGGTGCCTTTGCCCTGGCAGCGGTCGCACAGCACTGCCGTGTCGACGGTGACCTGCTTGGTCACTCCGGTCGCGCACTCCTCGAGGTCCAGACGCATCCGCAGCAACGAGTCCGACCCGGGCCGGACCCGGCCGATCGGGCCGCGCGAGGTCGCGCCCCCGGTGAAACTGCCGCCGAAGAACGCCTCGAACACGTCGCCCAGGCCACCGAATCCGCCGAAGCCGCCGCCGGCCGCGCCGTTTTCCAGCGGATCCCCGCCCAAATCGACGATCCGGCGTTTCTCGGGATCGCTCAGCACCTCGTAGGCGACGCTGACCTCCTTGAACCGCGCCTGCGCGGCCTCGTCGGGGTTGATGTCGGGGTGCAGTTCACGCGCCAGCTTCCGATAGGCGCGCTTGATCTCCGCATCGCTGGCGTTCTTATTCACGCCGAGCAGCCCATAATAGTCGCGTGCCACGCCTGACCTTTCTGGACCCCGTTAGGGCCGCGTTACCACGTACGTCCGCAATCCTGCCGGTGCGCGTTCATCGAGCACCCAGGACTTCGCCAATATAAAGAGCAACCGCGGCCACGCTGGCGATAGTTCCCGGATAGTCCATCCGGGTGGGGCCCAACACCCCCATACCGCCGTACACGGTGTCCATGGTGCCGTACGCGGTGGTCACCATCGACGTTCCCGCCATTTGTTCGGCCTCGGTCTCGTGACCGATGCGAACGGTTACCTTCCCGGCCTCCTGCTGGGCCGCCAGTAACCGCAGCACCACGACCTGCTCCTCCAGCGCTTCCAGGATCGAGCGCAGCGAACCCCCGAAGTCCGCCGCGTTGCGGGTCAGGTTGGCGGTGCCGCCCATCACCAGGCGCTCTTCGGTGTGCTCGACCAGGGACTCCAGCAACACCGTCGCCGAACGGCCGACCGCGTCCCCGAGCCCGCCGGTGCCGCCGAGCTGGGCGGCCAGCTCGGACACCGCCACCGAGGCCGCGGAAAGCTTCTTGCCTTCCAGCGCCTGGCCCAGGATCTCCCGCAGCTGAGAGAGTTGGTGCTCGTCGATGACGTCGCCGAGCTCGACGATGCGCTGATCCACCCGCCCCGAGGAGGTGATGACGACCATCAGCAGTCGCGCCGGCGTCAGCGCGATCACTTCGAGGTGTCGCACCGTCGATGTGGACAGGGTCGGGTACTGCACGACGGCCACCTGACGGGTCAGCTGTGCCAGCAGCCGCACCGCCCGTCGCAGCACGTCGTCGAGGTCGACGCCGGATTCCAGGAAGGACTGGATCGCCCGCCGCTCGGCCGTCGAGAGCGGCTTGACGTCGTCGATGCGGTCGACGAATTCGCGGTACCCCTTCTCGGTGGGCACCCGGCCGGAGCTGGTGTGGGGCTGCGTGATGTACCCCTCGGCCTCCAACACCGCCATGTCATTGCGGATGGTGGCGCTGGACACGCCGAGATTGTGCCGCTCCACGAGCGACTTCGACCCGATCGGCTCCTGGGTGGCGACGAAGTCGGCGACGATCGCGCGCAGCACCTCGAAGCGACGCTCGTCAGCGCTGCCCATCGACCACCTCCTTGATCCAGTACATTTTACGGTCTGATGAGACGTTGACCCTCATCAGCAAGTGTCCGGCGCGTGATCGACGACTTTGCCGCTAGCCTTTGCGGCAGACATCCGTCGGGTTTCGACGACGCATCGGGGAAAATTGGCAAATGATCTTCAAGGGCGTACGAGAAGGTAAGCCCTATCCGGACCACGGGCTGTCCTACCGCGACTGGTCCCGGATCCCGCCGCAACAGATCCGGCTCGACGAGTTGGTCACCACGACCACGGTGCTGGCCCTGGACCGGCTGCTCTCGGAGGACTCCACGTTCTACGGCGATCTCTTTCCGCACGCGGTGCGGTGGCGCGGCGTGGTCTATCTCGAGGACGGTTTGCACCGCGCCGTGCGGGCGGCGCTGCGAAACCGCACCGTGCTGCACGCCCGGGTGTACGACATGGACATACCGTTGAGCCAGCAGACCCAGGGCTCCGGCTCGAGTTTGGGGCGGTAACCGGTCACGTTTGCGGGTCGCCGGGTGTCGACGTAGTAGGGGCCACAGACTCAGCTGGGCCCGTACCGTGACTATTCGGAAGGATCGCCATGTCCCGTCTGCAGGGGGTCGATGACCGCGACGCCGGCCTCGGCGCGAAGATCGCGTTCTTCTTCACCAAGCGCAAACTCGCGCAGATGACCGGCCTGGAAACGGCCGGGATGCTCGAGCCGCTGCGCATGTATGCCCACATTCCCAGGTTGCTGAGCGCCTACGGCAAGCTCGAGCAGGCCGAGGCCAAGCTCGACATCCTCAGCCCACGCCACCGCGCGCTGGCGGAGTTGAAGGCGGCCACGACCGTGGGTTGTGAATACTGCATCGACCTCGGCTCGCAGATCGCCCGCCGCTGGGGTCTCACCGACGAGGAACTGCTGGCGTTGTCGAATTACCGTGCGGCCGCATGTTTTTCCGACGTCGACAAGCTGATCCTCGAGTACGCCACCGCCATGAGCCGTACCCCGGTCGAGGTGACCGACGAGCTGTTCGACGCGCTGCGCGCCCATTTCGACACCGCGCAGCTCGTCGGGCTCACTCATGTCATCAACCTCGGCAACATGCGCGCCCGGTTCAATATCGCGTTGGGCATCAAGTCGGCCGGCTTCTCCGGCGGTCGGGTGTGTGCAATGCCGGACACCGCTCGCCCATGACCGCCGGGCGGTCGCTGACGGAACGGTTCGAGGCGGCCCGCCCGCAGCTGAGCGCCGTCGCGTACCGCATGCTCGGCTCGGTCGACGACGCCCAGGACGCAGTGCAGGAAGCCTGGTTGCGGCTGGACCGCAGCGGGGCGGACGACATCGCCAACCTCGACGCCTGGCTGACCACCGTGGTGGCCCGCATCTGCTTGAACGTGCTGCGCGACCGCCGCGGCCGGCACCGCGAGGAGCCGATGGCGCAGTTGCCGGATCCGATCGTCGACGCGGACGACTCGTCCTACCCCGAGCACCGCGCGATGCTGGCCGAGGCGGTCGGCCTGGCGCTGTTCGTCGTGTTGGACACCTTGCCACCGGCCGAGCGCCTGGCGTTCGTGCTGCATGACGTCTTCGGTGTGCCGTTCGACCACATCGCGACGATCGTGGAGCGCACACCGGAGGCGACCCGCAAGCTGGCCAGTCGCGCCCGGCGACGCATCGAGGACGCCCACCCGGTTCCCGACGCGGACGTGCCGGCGCAACGCGAGGCCGTCGACGCATTCTTCGCCGCGGGGCGTTCCGGCGACTTCGACCGGCTGTTGTCGGTGCTGCATCCCGACGTGCTGCTACGCGGCGACTTTGGTTCCGGCGCAGCGCTTTTCCGTGCCCAGGGCGCGCAGTCGGTGGCGCAGCTGGCCCGCGGCTACGCGGGCCAGGAGCGGGAAATCCGCGCCGCGACCGTCAACGGAGCCGCCGGCGCGGTCATCCTCGTCGCCCGCCGCCCGGTGGCGATCATGGCGTTCCTGGTGCGCGACGGCCGGGTGGCGGCCATCGACGTGCTGGCCGATCCGGCGCGCATCGCGCGGCTGGATCTCAGCGCGGTGTGCGGTTAGTTCGTGGCGGCGGCCGCCTGCACCAGGGCGAGCGCGGAGTCGTGCTGCAGGATCCAATTGCCGCCCTCGTTGACGAACGCGAGGTTCTTGGTCACCGGTCCGGCGAGCTTCGGACCTGCGATCGCCACGTCGGCGGTGGCCGCGTTAGGGCCGGCCGGCTGGATGTTGGTGACGGTGAACGTTTCCGGGAAGTTCCCGTTTCGGTAGGCCTTACGCAAGTCGTGGTCGGCCACGTGCCCCTCATCCGGACTGATGCCGCCCTGGACCAGATTGGTCTTGGTCGTGTACGACACACCGGCATCGGTGACCTGGTTGCACAGGTTCACCAATTGGTCCGGCGTCGGCAGGTTTTGGCCGGGCGCCGGGGGCGGCGGGTCTTGCGGCAGCGCCGGTCCGTACGGCGCGCCCATCCCGGTCAGCTGCACGGCCGGCTGCGGCGCCGACGGCGCGACCGGGGTTAGGCCGACGGCCGCGCCGCCGAGAACGGCCAGCGCCGCCACGCTCATCGCCACGGATTTCATGGTTTTCCCTTCTCGGCCCTGTCGGAGGCCAACCCGCCCGATGGTCATCAGTGTCCGGCCGCCTGTAGCAGCTGCATCGCCGAGGCGCGCGACAACATCCAGCTGCCCTGGTTGACGAAGGTGACGTTCTGCGACACCGGGTTCGGCAGCTTAGGGCCGGACACGGCGACGACGGCCGTCGCCGTCCCGCCGGGGCCCGGCTGGATGTTGGTGATGTCGAATGTCAACGGCAGGTCGCCGTTCTTGGCGGCCTTCTTCAACTCGTGGTCGGCCAGGTGAGCCTCGGTGCCGCTGATGCCACCTTCGACCAGGTTGCCCTTGTTGGTGAACGACACGTTCGGGTCGGCAAGGCTGTTCAGCAGTCCGACCAGCTGATCGGCGGTCGGCACGCCGACGACCGGAGCGGGCAGCGGCGGCGGATCCTGCGGGGCCGGTCCATACGGCGCGCCGACCGAGGCCAGCTGCACGTCGGCCGTCGGTGCAGCGGCGAGCGACGTGACGCCCAGCGCGGCGGCGCCGAGAGCGCCGACTGCGGCCACCCCCGTGGCGAGAGCTTTGACGGATTTCACGATGTCCCCCTTCGAAGTGCACCGACATGACGGTGTGTCACACGGATACAGATGGTGCGATTGCGCACCCTGTGACACAGGTTACGCGAGGTTCGCCCGACTAGTCTGTGCGCAACCTGTGTAGCAGCCCAGAATTTCGGGTTTGCCGGCTAGTCGGCCGGGCGGCGTGCCGCGACGGAATCACGCAGGCTTTTCGGCCGGATGTCGGTCCAGTTCTGTTCGACGTAATCCAGGCACGCCGCGCGGTCCGCTTCGCCGAACACCACCCGCCAGCCCGCCGGCACGTCGGCGAAGGTGGGCCACAGGCTGTGTTGTTCGTCGGCGTTGACCAGCACGAAGAAGGTGCCGCTGTCGTCATCGAACGGGTTGGTGCTCATTGCTCGTCTCCATCATCGCTTCTCCATCATCGATTGGTACTTGGACGCGACGGCCGGACCGACCCACGGGCCCAGGACCCGGTCGGACAGCAGGCCCAGGCAGCTCAGGTTGGGAAAGCCGGGCCCCTGCGTGAGTCCGGACAGGTTGGGCAGGAACAGCTTGGGGGTGAGCTCGTTGACCGACAGGTCATGGCCGATCGCCTCCTGCAGGCGATCCGCCGCCAACGGTCCGCCCAATCCCAGCTCGAGGAGATCCAGCGCCTCCTGGCCGAACAGTGAGGTGAACCAGAGCGGGTCGGCGCCGGAGCCATCGATCACGAGATCGAAGCCGTGCACCGTCTCCAGGTTCTCGCTGAACCGGTTGGTGGACAGGGTCAGCCGGATCTGCCCGTCGCGGCCGACCGCGTGGGCGACCCGACCGCGCAGGTGGCGGATGCGGTCGTCGGCCAGCAGCGCCTCCTGCACATTGGCCGAGAACACGCCGCGGTCGGTGCGGGCCAATGCGTCACGGCGCTCGGCCAGCGTCAGCGCGGTCCAGTCGCTGGGATCGGAGAACAGCGAGTTCTCGAAGAAGCTCTCCCCCCGGGTGAACAGCGTCACCTGCGGCGAGATGACGGTGATGGTCGAAACCCGGTGGCGGAACAGCTCGTTGAGCATCGAGGCGGCGGTCTCGCCGCCGCCGATCACCGCGACGCGTTCGGCGGTGATGCGGTCGTGGCCGGCGGCGCGATCCCAGAACTGCGCGATCGACATCATCCGCGGGTTGCCGGGCAGCAGCGACTTCTCCGCCTGACCCGGTCCGGTGATCATCAGCGCGTCGGCGTGCACGGTGGTCTCGTGGGTCCGCAGCGCCCACCGGTCGCCGTCGACCGTGAGGCCGTCGACCTCGCCGTGCACCACTTTCATGCCCACCTGATCGGCGACCCAGCCCAGGTATTGGCTCCATTTGCGGTGCGGCGGGGCCGGTCTGCCCCGGTCGATCCACTCCGCGAACGATGCCGTCGCGATCAGGTAGGACTGCCAGCTGTAGCGCGTCATCCGCTCGTCGAGTTCGGCGTTGCGGCGCGGCACCAGCGCCGACCGATAGGGAAACCCGACATCTTTTTCCGGGCTGGTGCCCAGCCGGTGCGCCCCGTCGGTCCAGCCGCCGCTCGCCTGCCAATTCGCCCCGACCCCGGTGCGTTCGACGGCGAGGACCTCGGGCACCTCGACGCCCATGTCGCGCAGCGCCTTGGCCTTGGCGGCCACGGCCACCGCCTTGGCGCCGGCGCCGAGGATCGCTAACGTGCTCACGTCACCACCTCCCGCAGTGAGTCGATCCAAAGCTGTTGCAACGCCGAGACATCCGCATCGGCCAAGATGTCGGGCAGCGCCCGCCACTGCGCGGCCAGCACCCGCTGTCCGTCGAAGCTCAGCACGGCCGCCACGATGGTGAGTTCGTGACGGACCGCCAGCTCCGGTTCCGGTTGCGGCGAGACCCCGGCGAGCAGTTCACGGTCCAGGGTCAGCACGCCGGTCCCGCCGCTGCTGTGGGCGGCGCCCAGGTAGTTCAACAACAGCTGCGGACCGGGCTGGGACGCAAGGGATTTCGCGGACTCCGGGCGCAGGTAGCGCAGCAACCCGTAGTCCAGCCCGTCGCCGGGGATCGCGGCCAGCTGCTCGCCCACGCCACGCGGATCCGTTGCCACGATCCGCAGCGGGTAGATCGAGCTGAGCAGTCCGACCGTGTCGCCGGTGTCGATGGCGTGGACGCCGGACTCATCGACGAGACCGTCGGCGCGGCCGTGGGTTTCCAGCGCGAGCAGCGGCGGCGGTGTGGCTTGATTGCGGATCCGGCGCCAGCGCGTCACCGTCGCCGCGGTCGCGGCGATCAGCAGGTGCGGCAATGGCAGGCCCGAATCGAGCAGCCGGCGGGTGAGGTCGGCATCGGTGGCGATCATGCGGACATCCAGGTCGCGGGCCCGGTCGTGGCGCGGGTCGAGGCGTCGCGCACCGAGCGCGGGATCGTCGCCGCCGCACTGGGCGGCCCAGAACTGCGCGGTGTCCAGCCGCCGAGCACGCTCGGCAAGGGCCGCCGCCCACCGCCGGTAGCTGGTGTGCTCCCGCACCGGCGCGGGGTGCTGGCCACTGATCAAAGCCGTGAGGGCGGCGTCGAGTTCGCCGAGCACCACGCGCCACGACGCCGGATCCATCGCCAGCACGTGCGCGGCCAGCAGCAGCACGCCGGGTCCGGTCGGCGGACGCAGCCACACCGCGGCCAACAGCACGCCCCGTTCGGGGTCGAGGCGCTCTACGGCCTGAGCCACGTGCGCGGGGATTACGGCCGGCAGGTCGGCGGTCACCGTGACCTCGCGGATAAGTTCGGCGGCGCGTGCCGGTGCCGGGACCAATGTCATGGCGGCGCGGTCGAGTCGTGTCCGCAGCACCTCATGCCCGTCGACGATGCCGGCCAGCGCGGCATCGAGGTGCGCACGGGTGACAGTCTCGGGCAGGCGGATGGCCTCGGTCTGCGCCAGCCGGCGCGGCTCGCCGTATTCGTAGAGCCAGCGACCGTTGGGCAGCACCGGCATGGGTGCGGCGCTGTCTTCGACATCGATTGCCGCAGAATCCGTTTCGCGGTCGATCGACTCGGCCAGCTCCCGGATGTTGGTGCACTCGAGGATCAGCCGGGCGCGCAGTGCCAGGCCCCGCGCCCGGGCCGCCTGGACCACTGACAGGGCCATGATGCTGTCCAGGCCCAACTGCAGAAAGTCGGCGGTGACGTCGACGGTCGGCAGATGCAGGAGCTCCGAAAGCAGTTCGGCCAGCGCGGCTTCGGTCGGTGTTTGCGGCTCGGCGTGGGCGGCGCGGGGGGCCTCGGCGGCATCGAGTGCACCCAACGCGGCCTCGTCGAGTTTGCCGTTGGCGGTCAACGGGATTTCGTCGACCACGACGATGCGCTGCGGAATCATGTAGCGCGGCAACCGAGAACCGAGCATGCCGCGCAACTCGGCCGCCGTCGGCCGGTGTACCGCCGTGCCGGACATCACCACGTAGGCGGTCAGCCGCGCCGTCGCCTGCTGCCGGCGCACCAGTACGCCGGCATGCCGGACGGCGGGATGCGATTCGAGCGCGGCGGCGATCTCGCCCGGCTCGACCCGATAGCCGCGAATCTTGACCTGCGTGTCGGCCCGGCCCACGTATTGCAGTGCGCCGCCGGATCCCCGGCGCACCAGATCGCCGGTGCGGTACATCCGCGCGCCGGTCGCGAACGGGTCGGCGACGAATCGGTGGCTCGTTTCGCCCGGGCGCCCCTGGTAGCCGCGGGCCAGCTGGGCGCCGGCCAGATACAGTTCGCCGGTCGCCCCGACCGGTACCGGACGCAGCTGCGAATCCAGAACGTAGGCGCGGGTGTGCCGGGTCGATCGCCCGATCGCGGGGTCGTCGTACTCGACGATGTCGGCGACCACGGCCTCGACGGTCGTTTCGGTGGGGCCGTAACAGTTGTAGGCCCGCAACCCGGTTCGCGTGCAGTGGTCGCGGATCAGCGCCCACGCCGCGCTGCCCAGCGCTTCGCCGCCGAGCGCCAGCACCGCCAGCGGCACGCTCGTCAGCAGACCGCAGGCCATCAGTTGGGCGAACATCGACGGGGTCGTGTCGATCATGTCGATGCGATGCTCGGCGATCGCGGCGACAAGTGCCTCGGCGTCGGTTTGGGTCTGTTCGTCGACGACGTGCACGGCGTGGCCGTCGAGCAGCGCGACCAGGGGTTGCCAGGCGGCGTCGAACGCGAACGACCAGGCATGGGCGATGCGTAGCGGGCGATCCAGCCGGCCCGCGGCGGGTCGCAGCACGCTACCCAGATGGTCGTCGGCGTAGGCGCCCAGCGCGGCGTGAGTTCCTATCACGCCCTTGGGTTCTCCGGTCGTGCCCGACGTGAAGATCAGGTACGCGGCCTGCTCGGGTGCCACGTCGAGCGGCCGGAAATCGCCATGCCCGCCGCCGTCCAGCAGTTCCCGGACCAACACCTCGTCGACGACGAGCGTCGCCCCGCTCTGCCGCACGATCGACTGAGCCCGGTCGGGGGGCAGGCCCGGTTCCATCGGCACGCAGGTGCCGCCGGCCTTGAGCACGGCGAGCATCGCCACGATGTATTCCGGGCCGCGGGAAAGCCTGACGCCGACCGGTGTTTCGGAGGTCACGCCGCGCGCGGCAAGGCCCGCCGCGACACGGTTGGCGCGGGCGTCGAGCTCGCGGTAGGTCAGCGTGCCGCCGGCCCAGCTGACGGCGACGTTGTCGGGGGCCGCGGCCGCGGTCGCGGCGAAGCGGGTGTGGATGCCGAGCGCGGGCGCCCGCGGCGCCGCGACGCCCGGGCCGACGAGCTCGTCGTCGAACAGGACGCTGACGGCGCGCAACGGCCGTTCCCAGTCCCGCAGCAGCCGTTCGGCGGTGCTCAGCACCCGCCGGCCCAGCCGTTCGGCGCTGGTCGCGCCGAGCGCGCCGTCCACCACCTCGATCAGCACCACCAGCTCGCCGCCTTCCAGGTGGGCGGCGACCGCGATCGGGAAGTGGGACAGGCTTTCCAGCGCCGACGGCCGGAATACCGCACCGCCGACGGTCAATTCGCCGCACGCGACCAGTCCGTCCATTGGAAAGTTCTCGTACACCAGCAGCGTGTCGAACATCTCCCCCACGCCCCCGAGTGCCCGCAGCTGGGCGTGCCCGAGGTAGCCGTGCTCGCGCAGCAGGGCGGCGGTGCGCTGCACGGCGCGGCACTGCTCGCCGACGCCGGCGGCCGGATCCAGCCGCACCCGCATCGGCACGGTGTTGATGAACAGGCCGATCATCGTCTCGACGCCGGCGAGTTCGGGCGGCCTGCCGGACACGGTGACCCCGAACACCACGTCGCCGGTGTCGGTCAGCCGGGACAGCACCAGCGCCCAGGCCATCTGCATCAGCGTGTTGACCGTGATCCCGCGCGACCGGGTTCCGTCGATCAGCCGCTCGGCCTCCTCGGGTGGCAGCCGTAGCTCGGTGGTGCGGGCAAGCCCGGCCCGTCGCGCGTCGCCCACCTCCGCCGAGCCCAGCGCGGCGGCCAGCAGGGTGGGTCCCGGCAGGCCGGCCAGGTGTTGACGCCAAACCCGTTGACTGGCCGCGGGATCGCGCCCGGCAAGCCACCCGATGTAGTCGCGGTACGGCCGCGGGGCGATCGGCAGCGCGGCAAGATCTCCTCGCGCACCATAGAGAACCATCAGCTCGTTGACGAACACCGGCAGCGACCAGCCGTCGATCACGATGTGATGCGCGGTGATCATTAACCGCCAACGGGCGCCGGGCAATTCGACGAGCAGGAAACGGATTGCCGGGCCGTGTTCCAGGTCGAACGGGCACCGCCGCTCGGCCGTCTCGAGTGCCGGCACGTCCTGCGGCGCTGCGCTGACGACGCGCCACGGCAGGTCAAACCGCGCCGGCACGATCTGTACCGGGCGGGCGATACCGCGGCTGAAGAAGCTGGCCCGCAGGTTCGGGTGTCGCACCAACATCTTTGTGGCGCAGTCATGCAACAGCTCGACGTCGAGCGCACCCGAGATGTCGGCGGCCATCCCGATCAGGTACGGATCTTGTTCACCGGCGACGAACTCAGTAAGCGTGGACAGTGAATACAGGCCCTCTTGCAGCGGGCTCAGCGCCATCACGTCCTCGATGTCGGGGGCGACATCGGATCGGGTCGCGGTCATGACGCGCCGTCACGCGACGATTGTTGCTGCCGGGCCCACAGCTGCGTCACCGCCGCCAGATCATCGGCCGACAGGCCGGACGCGGCCATCGGCTCGAATCGGGTGTCGGCCGGCAGGTTGTCCTCTTCGGGCCCGGCCGCCGCCTCGTCGCGCGCGTCCACCGCGGCCGCGAGCTGCTGCACCGTCGGATGTTCGAACACCATGCGCGGGCTGATCGTCAATCCCGCCGCCCGTGCCCGGGCCGCCAGTTGCACGGACAAGATGCTGTCGCCGCCGAGGGCGAAGAAGTCGTCGCACCGCCCGACCTCCGGGGTGGACAGCAGGTCGGCGAAGACCGCGGCCAGCGCCCGCTCGGTGTCGGTGCGCGGCGGCTCGACCCGCCCGCGGGTGCTGACCGCCGGCGGCGGCAGCCCGGGCCGGTTCAGTTTGCCCGAGTCGGTCTTGGGCATCGCGTCGAGCACGGTCAGCGACGACGGCATCATGTATCCGGGCAGGGCGTGGGCGATCGTGGCGCGCACGGCGGCGGCGAACTCCGCGCGCGCCGCGTCGTCGGTGATCGGCCGTCGCGGCACCACGTATCCGGCCAGCGAGGTACCGCCGTGCACTTCCCAGGTGCGCGCCGCCGCGGCGGCGACACCCTCGGCCGCGGCCAGCGCCGCCTCGACCTCGGCCAACTCGACGCGGAAACCACGCACCTGCACCTGATGGTCGGCCCGTCCGGCGAATTCCAGCTGGCCGTCGCCGGTCCAGCGGGCCAGGTCGCCGCTGCGGTACAGCCGCGAACCCGGTTGCTGCGCATACGGATTGGCCACGAACCGGGAAGCGGTCAGGCCGGGTCGCTTCCAGTAGCCCCGAGCCAGCTGGTCGCCGGCGTAGTACAGCTCACCGATCACCCCGACCGGCACCGGCCGCAGGGCGTCATCGAGCAGGTAGGCCTGCGCGCCCGGGACCGGCTTGCCCACCAACGGATTCGGCGGTGCCAGCGGTCCCCGCGATACCGCGCCGGAAGTTTCGGTGGAGCCGATGTTGTTCAGGAGTTCGGTGCCGGGGCCGCCGGCGCAGGTGGCGACGAGTCGCTCCAGCAGCGACGGATTCACCGGTTCGCCGCCGCATACCAGCCGCGACAGGCAGCGAATCACGTCGGGCCGAGTGTCCAGGAGCGCGGACACCAGGCTGGGCACCGCCGTCACCTGCGTCACCCGGTGCCGGTCCATCAGGGCACCGAGCGCTTCGGCGTCGCGGTGCTCGGCGTCGTCGGCGAGGATCATCGTCGCACCGGCCGCCAGTCCGGCCAGCATCTCCATGCCGCCCTCGAGGAAGGTGATCGAGGCCTGCGCCAGTCGAATGTCTTCGGCGCGCGGCGAGTAGTGCCGCAACTGCCAGTCCAGCCGCGCCGACATGGACCGGTGCGTGCCCACCGCGCCCTTGGGCGTGCCGGTGGAACCCGAGGTGAACACCAGATACATCGGGTCGTCGGGGTGCGGCGCGGGCAGCGATCGGGGCGTCGGATCGGGCTGGTCGACGGCGGCACGCACCTGGGGGTCGTCCAGCGAAATGACTTTCACCCCAGGCACTTCCGGAGTCGCGGTGGCGGCTTCGGCCGTCGCCAGCAGCACCGGCGGCTGCACGTCACCGAGCATGAACTGCTTGCGCGCCGGCGGGTAGGCCGGATCGATCGGGAAGTACCCCGCGCCGGCCTTCATGATGGCCACCAGCGCGATCACCATGTCGATGCCGCGCCGGGTCGACAGCCCGACCAACGACCCGGGGGCGACGCCGTGCTCGGCGAGCAGCGCGGCCAGATTATCGGAGCGGCGGTGCAGCGTGCGGTAATCGATCTCGTCGCTGCCGCACCGCACCGCGATTCGCTCTGGTCCCCAATTACGGCTGGGCGCAAGCACTTCCGGTATCGTGCGGGGACGATCGGCGGGTGCCGGGGCACCGCGACTGTACTGCTGCAGGATGCGACGCTGCTCGTCGTCGTCGATCAGGCGCACCTGGCGCAAAGTTTGATCGAGGTTGTCGGCGAACGCGGTGATGATGCGGCCCAGCCAACCGGCCACCCGCTCGATCGTGGATCGGCGATACAGCTCGGTGCGGAAGATGAGGTGGCAGTGATACCCGCCGTCGGCGCCATCGGCGCCATCGGCGCCCAGGAAGTTGACGCTCAGGTCGGCGTGCGCCATGTCGAAGATCGGGTTCAGCGAGGTGCACACCGTGTCGTCGGCATCCGGGCCGTCCGGACCGCCGTCGATCACCCGGGTGGCCGGCAGCTGGTCACGGACGTGCACCACCACCTGGAACAGCGGGTTGCGCGCCAAGGAGCGCGCCGGGCTGACGGCATCGACGACCCGGTCGAACGGCAGATCCTGGTGCGCGTAGGCCGCCAGCGCCGTCTCCCGGGTTCGGCGCAGCACTTCGCGCAGCGTCGGGTTGCCGCCAAGGTCGTTGCGCAGCACCAGGATGTTGACGAAAAAGCCGATCAGCTGGTCCAATTCGGACTCGGTGCGGCCGGCGACCGGGGTGCCCAGCGGGATGTCCGCGCCGCTGCCGGCCTTGTGCAGCACTACGGCGACCGCCGTTTGCAGCAGCATGAACTCGGTGATGCCCATCTCTCGGCACACCTGTGCAAGCTTGTTGCGGGTGGCCGCGTCGATGCGGAAATCGACGGATTCGCCCGCACCGCCGGGCACCGGCTGACGCGGAAAGTCCGGCCGCAGCCCGGTGTCCTCGGGCATCCCGGCCAGCTGCCGGACCCAGTACGCCCGCTGTTCGCCGGCGACGGCCGTTTCGTGGCCGTCCGAGTCACCCAACAGCGCGCGCTGCCACGCCGCGTAGTCGGCGTACTGCACGCGAAGCGGTGCCCAGGATGGGGCTTGTCCGCTGCGACGGGCCCGATATGCGGTGAGCACGTCGGAGAACAGCACCCCGGCCGACCAGTGGTCGGAGGCGATGTGGTGGACCACGAACGACATCACGTGTTCGTCCGCGCCGATGCGCAGTAACGCCACACGGATCGGCCGTTCGGCGTCGAGCTCGAAGCAGTGCTGGCGTTCGGTGTCGAGCTGGTCCTGCAGCCAGGCATCGCCGTCGCCGATTTCGAGGACCGCCCGGCGGATCGGCAGATCGCCCGCCGGGTTGACGACTTGATAAGGGACGCCGTCGATTTCGACGTAGCTGGTGCGCAGGATTTCGTGCCGGGCAACGACGTCGCCGATCGCGGCGATCAGCGACTCGATGTCCCACGGTCCGGTCAGCTTCGCCGCGAACGGGATGTTGTTCACCCAGCTGGGGCCGTCGATGCGGTAGGCGAACCAGCTGCGCAGCTGCGACGCCGACAGCGGCTGCGGCTCCTGGTGCACGGTGGCGATCAGCTTCGGCCGGGGCGCGACTGTGCCGTCGAAAGCACCTGAGCCGAGCTGGTCAATTCGCTCGGCCAGCCGGCCGACCGTCCCCAACTCGAAGACGTCGCGGATGCCGAGCTCCACGCCGCACTCGGCGCGGATCGCCGTGACCAGTTTGGTGGCCACCAGGGAATGGCCGCCCAGATCGAAGAACGAATCGTCGACGCCGACCCGGTCGTGGCCGAGCAGTGTGGAAAACAGTGCGGCGATGCGGTGTTCGGTGGCGGTGGCGGGGTCGCGGTATTCGGCGCCGCCGGCGATGTCGGGTTGTGGCAACGCGGTTCGGTCGATCTTGCCGTGTGCCGTGATCGGAATCTCGTCGAGCACCACGTAGGCCGCCGGCGTCATGTAGTCCGGCAGCGCCGCGCCCACCCGGACCCGGATGCGTTCGACGTCAACGGATTCGGTGCCGCAGCCGGGGGCCGGGGTGACGTACCCGACCAGGCTCTTGCCCAGCCGCGGCAGGTCGACGGCCAGCACGACCGCCTGGCCGACGCTGGGGTCCACGGAGATGGCGGCGGCGATCTCGCCGAGCTCGATGCGAAAGCCGCGGATCTTGACCTGCTCGTCGGCTCGGCCGACGAATTCGATGTCACCGTCGGCGTTGCGGCGGGCCAGATCGCCCGACCGGTACATCCGCCCGCCCGCGGTGAACGGATCGGCCACAAAACGCTCGGCGGTCAGCCCGGGCCGGCGATGGTACCCGTGAGCGACATGCGTTCCCGCGATGTAGATCTCGCCGATCACGCCGACCGGGACGGGTTGCAGCGCGTCGTCGAGCAGATACACCCGGGTGTTGATCTTGGGTTTACCGATCGGCACGATCCGGGTGCCCTGCTTGCCCTGCACCGGGTAGCTGGTGCAGTTGACCACGGTCTCGGTCGGTCCGTAGAAGTTGTACAGCAACGCGTCGAAGGTGGCGTGAAACTTGTCGGCGATCTCGCCGGGCAACGCCTCGCCGCCGATCGGAACCCGCCGCAGCGTGCGCCACTGGTTGACCCCGGGCAGCGAAAGGAACAACCCGAGCAGCGACGGGACGAAGTGCATCGAGGTGATGCCTTCGCGACCGAGCAGGTCGGTCAGATAACCGATGTCGCGTAATCCGTCCGGTCGCGGGATCACCAGCCGAGCCCCCATGATCAGGGTGCCGAAGATCTCTCCCATCGAGACGTCGAAGCTGGGCGAGGCCACCTGTAACAGCGACTCGGTCGCGTCGATCTGGTATTCGGCGCCGAACCAGACGAAGTACTCGGCGATCGGCGCGTGCGGCACCGGGACACCCTTGGGCAGGCCGGTCGAGCCGGAGGTGTAGATCAGGTAAGCCGTGTTCTGCGGGCTCAGCGGTCGCAGCAGGGTTTCGGGCGCGTCGCCAGGGTAACGTCGTAGTCCCGGGATCGGTTCTCGCAGCACCAGTTTGGCGTCGGCGTCGTCGAGGATGAAGGAGATGCGCTCGCGCGGATAGGTCGGGTCCACCGGCAGGTAAACCGCGCCGGACTTGAGGATACCCAGGGCCGTGATGACCAGTTCGGGTGACTTGTCCAGCAGCACCGCAACCCGGTCCTCGGTACCGACGCCCTGCTCGATGAGCCAGTGCGCCACCCGGTTCGACTCTTCGTCGATCTCGCGGTAGGTGTAGTTGCGGCCTTCGTAGGCGATCGCGAAGGCGTCCGGCGCGCCGGCCGCACGACAGCTGACCAACTCCGGCAGGGTTGCCGCCGGCGTGCTGAACGGCTCGCCCGTCGACACCCGGCGCAGCCATGCGGCATCGTCCTCACTCATCAGGGTGCAGGCCGCCAATGCGGCGTCGGGGTCGCTCGATGCGCTGTCCAGTAACACCACGTAGTGCCGCAGCATCTGCTCGACCAACGGCCGATCCATCACCTCGACCAGGTACTCGGCCTCGACCAATCCGCGTTCCAGCTCGACCATGAAACTCAACGGCAGCTGGTTGACGTGGCCGCGCAGTTCGGCGCGCGCACACCGGACCCCCGGCGGGCAGAAACCGGGGCCGTCGGCGTCGCGCTGGCCGAAGCTGACCCGCGTCATCCGGTCCGCACCGTGGCGGCGGTCGGGATTGGATTCGCGGACCAGCCAGTCCAAGTCGGCCCGGGAATGCGCGAAGGCACCCACCGCGCTGTCACGCGTCTGGGTCAACAGCTCCCGGAACGTCTGGCGGGACCGGGGTTGCAGCCGGACAACCACCGTGTTGCCGTAGTAACCGATCGCGTCCTCGGTCCCGCGGCCGCGGTTGAGCACCGGCACCGCAACCAGAAAGTCGTTCGCCTGCGTGTAGCGCTGCACCAACGCGGCGAAGGCGGCCATCAACACCATGTAGGGCGTGGCGCCGCTCTGCCGGGCCAACGCCGCTACCCGATCCAGCACGGCGGCCGGCAGTTGCGCCGTCGCCCGCTGGGCCCGCCACGTGCTCGGCACCACCGATCCGTTGGCGCCCGGAAGTTCCAATGGTTCAGGAAGATTCGTGATCAGCGGCCGCCAGTAGTCGAGGTCCTCCTGATGACTCGCGGCGTCGGCGAAAGCCGACTCGACGGCCGGCTCGACGACGGGTGCGGCGGCGAAGTCCTCGGGATCGAGATATGCGCGCGTCAGATCGGCGAAGAATGGCGCCCAGGACCCGTCGTCCCAGGCGATGTGATGCGCGGTGATCAGCATCATCACCTCGTCGCCCGACAGCCGGGCCACCGTGATCCGCAGCGGGGAGTCCTTAGCCAGATCGAACGGCCGGCCGAAGTCGCGCTGCGCCAACACATCCAGTCGTAGCCGCCGGGACTGATCGGCCAGGGCGGACAAGTCGTGCTCTGCCCAGTCCGGCCGCAGCTGCTCGCGGATCACCGGATACGGATCGCCGTCGGCATCGGTTTCGTATGTGGTGTGCAGCACCCGGTGGTGTGCGGCGACGGCATCGACTGCGTCGTGCAGCCGATCGATGTCGACGGGACCGGTGAGGCGGTAGGACACGCAGACGTTGAGCAGCGCGCTGTCGGGGTCGGCGGCCTGCACGAACCACATGCGATGCTGACCACCGGACATCCGTGGTGAATCCGGTCGCGCCGCGACAGTTTCGGCAGTGGGTCGGTCCAGACCACGCTCGACAAGCTTGCGGCGCAACAGTTCCAGGCGCTGGTCGTCGAGCCGGGCACGTCCACCGGAGGTTTCGGTCACGCTGGGAGTCCAACCTTTCTAGCGTCGCGAGCGTCGGGTGGTGCGCCAGCCGGGCCGGCACCCAACGCGTCGATCAGTTCGTGCACGGTGATGCCGCCGAGCATGCGTGCCACCGGCACCGAGCCGCCGACCTTGCGGCGCAATCGGTTACGCAGATCGAGCGCCAGAAGCGAGTCCACGCCCAGGTCGATCAGGGAAGCACCCGGGTCGATCGCCGACGGCTCACCCAGGTGCAAGGTGGCGGCCAACTCGGCGCACACCACGTCGGCAAGCGGCCTGGCCGCCACGGCGTCGCCGGATTCGCAGTGCTCGGTGTAAGCGGCGCCGCCGAACGGCATCGACATGCCTGCCATTCCCTGGCTTTCGAAGAAGACCGCGAGCCGGTCGAAGTCCGCGTCGAAGATCAACGGGTCGTCGTCGTAGCGGTGAAGGCTGGCCGCGATGGCCAGTTCCGGGTCCATCGCGATCAGGCCGGAGCGTTCGGTGCGGGTGATCTCGTCGGCCGCCACCACCCCGGCCGCCTGCCAGAGGCCCCACCGGATCGCCATACAGTCTCGGCCCCGGGCGCGCAGTTGACCCGCCAGGATGTCGAGCATCCGGTTGGATGCCGCATAGGCGGCGTGGTGGTAGCCACCCCACACGCCGAACACGGACGAGCAGGCCAGGATCCGGCAGCCGGGCTGGGTCGGCCACACCTCGGCCAGCAGCGCCAACCCGCGCACCTTCGCCGCGCACACCGCCGCGACGTCCGTGCCGGTGAGGTCCGCGCGGGCGACGGCCCGGGCGATACCGGCGGTGTGAATCAGCAACGACGCACCGGAGCCGGCGTAGTCGGCAGCGACGGCGGACAGCGCGGCACGATCGGTGATGTCGCACAACGGGGCCTGGATCAGCGCGTCGTGGCGCTCGGTGAGTCGCGCCAGCGCGTCTGGGTCAACGCCGTTGCGGCTCAACAGGGTAACGGCCCGGGCGCCGTGCTCGAGGCAGTAGCGCGCGTACTGCAACCCCAGGGCGCCGCTGCCGCCGCTGATCACCACGTGGTCCAGCGCGGCGGCGTCCAACGGGCGGCTCTTCGCCGTGTCGCCGCACTCCCGGAACGTCCGCACGTAACGGCGCGGCAAGTCGGCACCGCGCACCGCGACTTCGCCGGTATCGCCGAGGAGCGCGTCGATGACCACCCGCGCGCTGGGGGCATCGAGGTCGCGGCCGGGCAGGTCCAGATGTCCGAAGGCCTGGTCCGGGAATTCGACGCCGACGCTGCGGTGCATCGCGGCCAGCGCCGCCTGCGCCGGTGCGACGGCCGGCGGTCCGGGATCCACCCGTTCGGCGCCGGCGGTGAGCAGCCACACCGCCCGGCAACGCGGGCCGATGACCGCGGCGTAGTCGGGCAGACCCGCGTCGGGCCGCCCGGCGATCTGCTCGATGGCCGCGCCGGCATCCAGCTGGTCGAGTTCGGGGGCGATGACCGCGACGATCTCGGCCTCGCGCACCGGCACCGCCCGGCAGCCGCCGTGCCGGGCGGCCGCGTCGATCAGTTGTCGGGTCAACCGCCCCGCCGACGCCTCCCCGAAAAATCCGATGTCACAACCGGTTACACTCGGAGGCGGCGTCGCCGTCTGCTCCCAGGTTTCGACGGCGACGGTGAGCGCGGGGGCCGCGGTCGTGTCGGCAAGCGGCTCCGGTGTGGCCCACAGATGCACCGCGCGCATCGGGGCGTTGGGGAAGCGGCGCAGCGGCGGCAGCAGACCGCCGGGCAGGGCGGTCGCCCAATGCGTGCCGGGGTCCGCGGTCGCGACGGCGGCCAGATTCGCCGACAGCGAGTCGGTGATCGATTGGTCGCGGTGCCCGGATCCGACGACCAGGGCACCGACCTCGTTTCGGTCCTCGTCGAGGATCTCGGCGAGTGGATACAGCAGCGACGGGTGTGCCGACAGCTCGACGAACGTGTCGATTCCACCCTGGTGTGCGTAACACACGGCCCGATCGAATCGGACCGTTCCGCAGAGGTTTTCATACCAGTACTCGGCGAAATCCGTATCGACGGCCACCTCGTTGCCGAAGGTGGAACCGATGAATCGCACGTCCGAGGGCCGAAACGCCGAGTCGGGGATCGACTCGATCAGGGCGGTGCGCAGCCGGCGCAGCGCGCTGGTGTGGCCCGGATAGTCGACGGCCAGCTGGTGGGTAAAGATGCCCCGGCGTTGGGCGAGTTGCGCCGCGGCGGCCACCGCGTCGGAGTCGCCGGACACCACGGTCGACGACGGCCCGTTGACGGCCGAGACTTCCAGCCAGCCCGGCGAATCGGCGAGCACGGACTCCGCCTCGTCGATGCCGGCGCCGAGCACGACCATCGCGTACCGGCCCGTCAGCCGGTCGACGACGCCGGCCCGCGCGCCGATCAGGGCGACCGCGTCCGCCAGCGTGATCGTCGCGGCCAGGTAGGCAGCCGCCACCTCGCCGAGGCTGTGCCCGATGGTGACTTCGGGGTGTATCCCGCAGCGGCGCCAAACGGCGGCCAGGCCGACGGCGTGGGTGAACTGCGCGCCCTGGATCTCGGTGCGCGACGCGTTCCGTTGCGACTCCCCCGCCAGATATGGCAGCGGGGAGGGCAGCCCGGCGTCGATGAACGCCTGCCCGCACTCGTCGGCGCTCGTGCGGTACTCGCTGAGTCGGCGGTAGGCCTCGGCCCCCATCGCCTGCCATTGGTTGCCTTGCCCGGCAACCACGAACGCGATGCGTGGCGCGGTGGTCTTCGCCGATCGGCTGAGCAGCGGGTGCTGTTCGTCGCGCGTCAGCGCGGTCAGGCCCGCGACGAGCTCGGCGCGGTCGGCGGCCCGGACGACCGCGCGGTGGCGCCTGCCCCGACGCAACCGCAACAGGGTCGAGCCGATGGCCTGCGCCGCATCCGGCGTGCCGAGCGGGTTGCGGTCCAGGTAGTCGAGGATGGCGGCCGCGTCGTGGCGCACCAACTCCCCGTCGTGCGCGGTGAGCAGCACCGGGACACGTCCGTCGGGTAACGGGTGATCGAGCACTAGGCCACCTCCGGCGCGGAGACGATCACGTGTGCATTGGTGCCGGCGATCCCGAACGCCGACGCCGCCGCGGTGCGCTGCCCCGCGATGGCCGGCCAGGGCGTCAGCGTCTGGGCGAGTCGCAGACCCTGCCGGTCCCAATCGATTTCGGGGCTGGGCTCGGTGGCGTGCAGCGTGGGCGGAATGGCGCCGTGCTCCGCCGACACCAGAACCTTGGCCAGCCCCAGGGCACCGGCGGCGGCCAGTGCGTGACCCACATTGGATTTGACCGATCCCAGCAACCCGCCGATGCCCGCCTCGACGTCGCCGTAGGTCTTTGCCAGCGAACGCAATTCGGTGCGATCGCCCAGCCGGGTACCGGTGCCGTGCCCCTCGATCATGCCCACTTCGTCGGGTTTGATTCCGGCCTGGTCGATCGCCCGCCGGAACAGCCGAACCTGTGCGTCGCCGCTGGGCGCGGACAGCCCGGCGCTGCGGCCGTCCTGGTTGACGGCGGTGGCCCGGACTTCGGCCAAGATCTGCCGCCCGGCCCGCACCGCGGCCGATTTGCGTTGCAGCACAAACATCGCCGCTCCCTCGGCCCACACGGTTCCGCTGGCCTGTGCACTGTAGGGGCGGCAGTAGCCGTCGTCGGAGAGCGCATGCTGCTTGGAGAACTCGACGAAGAAGCCGGGCGAACCCAACACGTTGACCCCGCCGGCCAGCGCCAGGTCGCAATCGCCATCCTGCAGGGCACGCACCGCCACGTGGAAGGCGACCAGCGCCGAGGCGCAGGACGAGTCGAGGGTGAGCGCCGGTCCGGTCAGCCCGAGCGTGTATGCGACCCGGCCCGAGATCACGCTGAGCGCGGTGCCGGCGAGCAGATGTCCGCTGTGCCGGGAGAATTCGGCCATCGGGGGTCCGTAACCCGTCATCGACGCGCCGACGTAGCAGCCCACGTCGTGGCCGGCCAGGTCGTCGGGGTTGATGCCGCTGTTTTCCAACGCACGCCAGGACACCCGCAGCGTGACCCGTTGCTGCGGGTCCATCGCGACGGCCTCACGGGGCGAGACACCGAAGAATTCGGGATCGAAGGTGGCCGCGCCGCTCAGAAAGCCGCCCCGGTCGTGGATCCGCTTGAATCCGCTTCGCCGCGATCCGGCCAGCAGCTCGCGCACCGACCAGCCGCGGTCGGTCGGAAACGGCCCCAACGCCTCGCGGCCGTGTGCCAACAGGTCCCAGTAGCCGTCGGCGGTGTCGATGCCGCCCGGTGCTTCGACGGCCATCCCGACGATCACCACCGGGTCCGGCGCAGCCGTTTCGAATCGTGGGCCAAACACGTTGTCAGACATCGGAGTTGACCTGCGATGCGATCGCCCGGACATGGTCGTAGAGATAGAAGTGCCCGCCCCGGTACAGCGACAGGTCGAACGATCCGGCCGTGTGGCGCTCCCACTGTCGCAGCACCTCGATCCCGATGCGGTGATCATCGCGGCCGCCGAGGGCGTGGATATCGGCACGAATGCGGATGTCGGGGCTGGGGTCGTAGCGATTGAACGCCCGGTAGTCGACCCGCATCGCGGTGGTGAGCAGTTCGCAGAATTCTTCGTCGGCAAGGAGGTCGGGGTCGGTGCCACCCAGCTCGGCGATCTCGGCGAGCACGCCGTCGTCGCTGGTGGGCAGCTCCGGCATGTCGGCCACCACACATGGCGGCGGACCCGCCGACGCCCAGAGCTTGTGCACGGTGACGTCGTTTTCTTCGGCGATACAAGCGAATTCGAACGCCACCACGGCACCCATGCTGTGGCCGAACAAACGTAGTGGCGCGACGCTGCGCCATGGCGCGGCCTCGAAAAGTTCGCGGGCAAGGTCGTGCACGGTCTCGTGGGCGGGGTCGGCGAGCCGGTCGGCGCGCTGCGGGTACTGCACGATGTAGGTGTCGGCACCGGCGGCCAGGGCCGCGGCCAGCACCCGGTAGCCGGCGGCGGCCGCACCGGCGTGCGGGAACACCACGATGGCGCCGGCGGACGGTTGCCGGTCGGGCCGCGGTACCCGCTTGATCCAGGACGGAAAGGCGGCGGGCACGCTGATCAAATCGCGGAATGTCATGTGCCGGAATGTCCTTGGGCTGCTTCGATGTTGGTTGGTCGACCCGAGGCCTGTTCAACCGCGTCGGCGTCCATGCCGATGACCTCCAAGTACAACTCGGCCACCTGGTTGAGCCGGCCGGGGTCGCGCTCGCGGCGCAGCAGCACCGCGGCGAGCGTCGCGACGGTTCGGTTGGCGAAGATGTCGGCGACCATCACGTCGGGGCTGTCCAGCCAGGAGCGGATGCGCGCCACCGCCTGGGTGGCCAGCACCGAGTCGCCACCCAGGGCGAAGAAGTCGTCGTCGGCACCGACGCGGTCGCGGGCCAGCAGGTCGGCGACGATGCCGGCGAGCGCTGATTCCAGCGCAGTCGACGGGGCACGGTAGCCGGGCAGCTCGCCGCCCGCCCCGCGAACCGCGGCCGCCAGCTCGGCAGCGACGGCGCGCCGGTCGATCTTGCCGCCGTCGGTGAACGGGATCTCGGCCACCAGCGAGATGTGGCGCGGAACCATGTGTGCGGGAAGAACATCGGCGAGGGCGTCGCGGATCCGTTCGGCATTAACATCGGGATCACCCGGGCTCTCCGCGCGCACGGCAGCGGCCAGTACCTCGGATCCGTCCGGCGCGGGCAGCACGGCCGCCACGGTGATCCGCACCCCCGGCACCCGGCGGATGGCCGCCTCGACCTCACCGAGTTCGACCCGGTACCCGCTGATCTTGACCCGGTGGTCGGCGCGTCCGACGAACTCGATGGTGCCGTCCGGCCAGTACCTGGCCAAGTCGCCGGTGCGGTACCACCGCCGGCCGTCGTGCTCGACGAACCGCTCCGCGGTGAGATCGGGGCGTCCGCGATAGCCGCGCGCAATGCCGCGCCCGGATACCCAGAGCTCACCGGGAACCCAGTCCGGGCAGTCGTCGCCCGCGGCGCTGACGATGCGGCAGGCATTGTTGGCCAGCGGGACCCCGAAGGGCAGCGCGGTCCAGTGCACCGGCAGCGCGCGGGCGTCGAGCACCTCGAAAACCGTGTTGTGCGTGGGGGTTTCGGTGGCCCCGCCGAGACCGGCGAAACGCAAGTTGGGCGCCTCGGCCGCAAACCGGCGAACCATTGCGGGGCGCACCCAGTCGCCGCCGGTGGGAATCACCCGCACCGACGACAACCGGCCGTGACCCACCTCGATCAGCATCTCCAGCCAGCCCGGCATGAAATGCAGCACGGTGATCTGGTGGGTGTCGATCAGCGCGGCCCACGCGTCGGGGTCGCGGCGCTGCGCTTCGTCGACGACGACGATCGACCCACCGGTGCGCAGCGTGACGAACAGGTCCATCACCGATATGTCGCCTTCCAGCGTCGACAGCGCCAGGCACCGGTCCTGTGGGCCGATCTCGAAGTGGCGGGCGATGAACTCGACCGTGTTCATGGCGGCGTCGTGCGTCACTTCGACGCCCTTGGGCTCACCGGTGGAGCCCGACGTGAACAGCACGTAGGCCAACGCGGTGGGATCGACACGCGCCGGCCGGATTTCGGCGCCGGAGGTCTCGGCGGCGAGCACGTCGGCCAGCGTCAGCGCGGGCACCGGCAGCTCCGGCCGCAGCCCGCCGCATACCAGCGCCAGCGCCACCTCGCCGGTGTCGAGGATGCGCTGCGCCCGCTCGGCCGGTTGGTCGGCGCCGATCGGCAGGTACGCCGCGCCGGCGGCCAGGATGCCCAGCACCGCGGGCACCTGCTCGGCGGTCTTCGGGCCCACCACGGCAACCGTGTCCCCGGCCGCGATTCCCGCGTCGGTGAGAGCGGCGACAACGGCGAGCACCTGGTCGCGCAGCTGCGCGTAACTGAGGTCGCCCGAGCTGGAGAACACCGCGGGCGCATCGGGTTGTTGCTCGGCGTGCCGAAAGAAGCCGTCGTGCAACGCTTCTCCGCTGGGCTCGGCGGTGCGGCTGTTGACCGCGTCGCGCACCGCGCGCTGCTCGGCGGGCAGCGCGGACGGGCCGGGCTGCTCCCACGGCTCGTCAGCGCAAGCCAGCCGGGTGAGTTCGCCGATCTGGTGGGCGAACATCGCGTCGATGACGCCCGGCGCGAACACGCCGTCGCGCACGTCCCAGTTCACCAGCACCCCGCCGTCGAACTCGGTGACCTGCGCGTCGAGCAACACCTGGGGGCCCTGCGAGATGATCCATTCCGGGGTGCCAAATTGCTCGGTGACCTCGGCACTGAACAACTCGCCGAGGCCCAGCGCGCTGGTGAACACGACGGGCGCCAACACCTGGGTGCCGCGGTGGCGGCTCAGGTCGCGCAGCACGGACAGCCCCGGGTAGGCCGCGTGGGCCGCGGCGGTCTGCATGGCGTCCTGCACCACCCGCGCCCGCTGCACGGGCGTCGGTGCATCGGTGAGGTCGACGTCGAGCAGCAGCGACGAAGTGAAGTCGCCGACCAGTGCGTCCACCTCGGGGTGCACGGCCTGGCGTCCGAACAGCGGCACGTTCAGCAGGAACCGCGGGGAGGCCGACCAGCGCGACAGAACGGTGGCGAAGGCACCGGCCAGCGCCATCGCGGGGGTGATGCCGCGGGCGCGGGCGCGGGCGAACAAGGCGTCGCGGGTGGGCGCGTCCAGCCAGTGCCAGCGCCGGATGCCGCGTCTCGAATCCCGACCGCCGAGCGTGGGCAGCGCCGGCGGGTCGGGCAGCTGCGCAATGCGCCGCGCCCACCACTGCCGGTCGGCCTCGCGCGTGGGCTGCGGACGCTCTTCGGCACGCGCCATCGCCTGGCGGTACTCGCGATAGGTGAAACCCAGCTCGGGTAGCTCGCGCCCGACATAGAGGGCGGCCAGGTCCGACATCAGGGTGCGGTAGCTCATCGCGTCGGCGGCTTGCATGTCCAGGTCGACGTGCAACCGGGACCGGTTGCCGGGCAGCAGCGTCAACGCGAGTTCGAACACCGCGCCGTCGAGCTGCTGGTGTGATTTGGTCTCCCGGAGGGCGTCGAGCCGTTCGGCGACGCGATCGGCGTCGAGCTGCCGCAGGTCCGCCACGGCCACCGGGAAGTCGCCGCATTCGCCCGCCGGGGGTATGCGCTGGGTGCCTTCGGGCAGGAACCGCACCCGCAGCATCGGGTGACGCACCGCCAGGCGGGTCGCGGCGGCACGCAGTCGATCCGGGTCGACCGTGGCGCCGTCGAACTCGACATAAAGATGCCCCGCCACCCCGCCGAACTGCTGATCGTCGTGCCGGCCCACCCACATGGCGTGCTGCATCGGGGCGAGCGGAAACGGTTCGCCGGCGGCGTCGTCGGCCGGGATCTCGACGGCGGGCGCCGCCTCGGTCGCGGCGTGCGAGCCCGCGGCTACCAGCGCCGACCACGCCTCGATGGTGGGCGTGGCCGACAGCGTGGCAAAGTCGATGTCGATGCCCCGTTGGCGCCAGCGACCGGCCAGTGACATCATCCGGATCGAATCAAGCCCCTGGCTGATCAGGTTGTCGGCGGGCTGAACAGCGTCGACAGCGACGCCGAGCAATTCGGCCACCTCCGCACGGATGTCCTCCGCGCACGTGGGGGCACGCACCACGAATCTCCTCCCGAATTAGCACAGCCTGCCCTAAGTTGTTTGGCTACCCTATCCTCTATCGCGGTGCCTTTGCTACCAAGCCCCTCCCAACTGTGATCTGTTTCCTTCCAAGCCGTCTAAGCCGTTAAGGAGTTCCGGTGGTCTTGACCGCAGCGCAGCCTCCCGAGGGCTTCGTGCCGTTCCCGTCCGACCGGGCCGCCGCGTATCGGGCGGCCGGCTACTGGGCGGGCCGAACTCTCGACACGGTGTTGACCGATGCGGCAGCGCGTTGGCCCGGCAAGGTCGCGGTCGCCGACGCCGGCACCGGGCAGGGCCTGACCTTCGCCGAACTCGACGAGCGGGCGCGTCGGGCCGCGACGGGTCTGCGCGGTCTGGGCGTCGGCGCGGGCGAGCGGATTCTGCTGCAGCTGCCCAATGGCCCCCAGTTCGCGGTGGCACTGTTCGGGTTGCTGCGGCTCGGCGCGATACCAGTGCTGTGCCTGCCCGGACACCGCGCGGCGGAGTTGGGTCACTTCGCCGCGGTCGCCGAGGCGACCGGGTTGCTGATCGCCGACCGGGTGAACGGTTTCGACTACCGCGCGATGGCGGGCGAGCTGGTCGGCGAGAACCCCGGGCTGCGGCACGTCATCGTCGACGGCGATCCCGGGCCGTTCGTCTCGTGGGCGCGGCTGTGCGATGCGCCGGCCGGTTGCAGGACCGACGCGACGCCGCCGGCGCCGGCCGATCCGGGATCGCTTGCACTGCTCCTGGTTTCGGGCGGCACCACCGGCCTGCCCAAGCTCATCCCCCGCACCCACGACGACTACGTGTTCAACGCGACCGCGAGCGCCGAGCTGTGCGGGCTCAGCTTCGACGACGTCTATTTGGTGGTGCTGGCCGCGGGCCACAACTTCCCGCTGGCCTGTCCGGGACTGCTGGGCGCGCTGACGGTCGGGGCGACGACGGTGTTCGCCACCGATCCGAGTCCCGAGGCCGCTTTCGCCGCCATCGACCGGCACGGCGTCACGGTCACCGCGTTGGTGCCGGCGTTGGCCAAGTTGTGGGCGCAGGCATGCGACTGGGAACCCGTGACGCCAAAGACGCTGCGGCTCTTGCAGGTTGGCGGTGCCCGGTTGGAGCCCGACGACGCCCGCCGAATCCGCGAAACGCTGACGCCCGGCTTGCAGCAGGTGTTCGGCATGGCAGAGGGATTGTTGAACTTCACCCGCCTCGACGATCCGGCTGAGGTGGTGGAGCAAACGCAGGGCCGACCGCTGTGCGCGGCCGACGAGCTGCGCATCGTCGACGGCTTGGGTGAGCCGGTGCCGCCGGGCGCCGAGGGTGAACTCCTGGTGCGCGGCCCCTACACCCTCAACGGCTACTTCCGGGCCGAGCGGGACAACCAGCGCAGCTTCGACCCCGACGGCTTCTACCGCAGCGGCGACCTGGTCCGTCGGCGCGACGACGGCAATCTGGTGGTCACCGGTCGGGTCAAGGACGTCATCACCCGCGCGGGTGAGACGATCTCCGCCCAAGACCTCGAAGAGCAGATACTGAGCCACCCGTCCGTCTTCGCGGCGGCCGCCGTGCCGCTGCCGGACCCGTATTTAGGTGAAAAGATCTGTGCTGTCCTGGTTTTCACCGGCCAGCCGATGGACCTTGCCGAATTGAACGCACATTTGGATCGGCGCGGGGTTGCCGCACATGCCCGCCCCGACGCGTTGGTCGCCATGCCGGCGCTGCCGACCACGCCGATCGGAAAGATCGACAAGAAGGCGATCATCCGCGCGGTCGGCGGGGCCTGACCGGTTTTCGGTGTGCGCGCACGGTTTTCGGTGTGCGCTCGCGGCGGGCCCGCTCGGCGTGTCGCCGCCGTGGGCGCACACGCAAGTACGTGAGCGCACACTCGGCCCCCAGAGCGGGCCAGAGCGGGCCAGAGCGGCTGAATCGCCCAAGGGCTGGCTAGTAATTCAGCCCGGAGAACATCACCCGGCCGGGGTCGAATTTTTGTCGCACGGCGGACAGCTTGGACAGATTCTGGCCGAAGTAGCGCGACGCCGGCTGGTTGGCCTCGATGTAGTTTACGTAGCCGCCGACCGAATACGGTTGCACCGCTTGGTGTGCGGTCGCGAGCCAGTTGGTGGCCGCCGCGGCGTCCCCGGTCTCGACGTACCACTGCACCAGCGCGGCCTGACGACGCCACGGGTAGGCGGTCGCGCCGGGCGCCACCGTGGCCAGCGCGCCGTCAAGGGCGTGCATGATGGCCAGCATGCGGCCGGCACCGCGCGGAAAAGCGTTGACCGCGGCGGCGATTCCCTGTGCGGCGGCCGGGGTGAGGCTCGGAAAAACATCCGATCCGCCGACATAGCCGAGCGGCTGCGGGTTGAGGTTGTTGACCGCTAGATAGCGCACCAGGTCCATGCGGTTGAACGTGTGGTGTTCGACCCCGCTGGGCTGCATTCCGACGGCCGAGGTGATCGCGTTGGCCACACCATTGCCCGACCCCGCCGGACAGGTCGCGAGGATGCGGCATTGCGTGCCGAAGCCGTCGGTGGTGCTGTCGGCCAACGCCCAGCTGTTGCGGTCGGCGGTGCGCAGCCAGTTAGCCCAACCGACGAGAACCTGCGGGAACGCCTGCGGTGGGAAATTGAGATTCACCGCGTCGACATCACGGGTGGGGAACGTGTTGAAGGTCAGCGACGTGGTGACCCCGAAGTTGCCGCCACCCCCGCCGCGCAGCGCCCAAAACAGGTCGGGGTTGCTGTTGGCCGACGCGGTGACGGCCTGGCCACCCGGGAGCACCACCTGCGCCGACGTCAGCTGGTCGCACAGCAACCCCGCATGCCGGGAGTCGGCGCCCATCCCGCCGCCCAGGGCGTGGCCCGCCGCGCCCACCGACGGGCAGGTGCCGGTCGGCAGACCCCGCCCGGCCCCCGCCAGCGTCTCGTGCATCGAGTACAGGCTCGTCGCCGGCGTCACCGTGACCTGTCCGGTGGCGGCGTCGTAGTTGACGCCCCCGGGCAGCTGCCGAAGGTCAAAAACCATGGCGCCGTTGGCCGTTGACGCGCCGATGTAGGAATGGCCGCCACTGCGCGGGGCGACTTTGAGGTGATTGGCGGCGGCGAAGGCCATCGCCTTTTGGACGTCGGACGCCGATGTCGGGGTGACGATCGCCGCGGGGGTGAAGCCGTTGTAGTTGGTGTTGAAAACCTGCTTGGCGGCCCCGAATTGCGGACTGTCGGGAAGCAGCACCTTGCCACCCAGCGCGCTCGAAAGGCCGTCCCAGCCCGTGGCGTTCGGGGCGGCGGTCGCCCGGACCGAGCCGACACGCCCCGTCCCCAGGACCGCGCCGGCGGCCAACGCCGCGGCGGCGCCCCGCAGGAACCTCTGCCGCGAGATTTCACGCGCCATCGTCGGACTTCCGCGATTGCGTCATGTCCCGCATTCTGGGATCGCCGCCACCGCGGCACCGCACGACGTGCGGCGGCATAACCGAATCGAACCCGAACCGTTATCGCCTCGGGCCTAAGCTGTTGACCAATCCGGTGACTTGACCAATCCGGCAACAAGGAGCAAGGCATGACGCAAGGTTTGTATGGGTTGCTAACCGTGGTCGCGCTTGTGCTGGCGCTGGTGCTCGTCGCCGTTGCTGCCGTTCACGTGAAACGCCTGGGAGACCGGCCCGCTCTGCCGATTAGCGACGAAATCGGAATCGCCAAGACGGTCACCAGGAAGGTGCGTAAAGGCGAGCCGATGTCGGACGAGGAGCTGGCCTACGCGAAGCAACTCGTCGCGAACCGGAGCTCCCCGCTGACCTTCGCCATCCCCGGTGCACTGTTCATGGTGGGCAGCTTTTACGTGTTCGGCAGCCTGTACCACCTGCACGGCGCGACACCGTCCGAGCGCACCTTCCTCGGCGTGTTTCCCATGCTGGCCTCGCTCAACTTGACGACGCAGATTCTGCGCAGCGCGCGGCTGAGAAGACGTCTGCGCAAAGCGTCTTAGCAACGGCATCGAGCAACCTACCCACGCTGTGATGTCGACCTTCGCATCGGCGGACCGCTAACAGCAACCAACCAGACCACTTCGCAGGCCCACGCCGTCACGTTGACGGCGCCGATCGTCGTTGCCCAGATCACCCGCGGATGGCAACGTGCGTGGTCGTTGTGTTCTCGTTTTGCCGCCAACCCGCTACTCTTGACGATCAGTCAATCGCATTGGGTACAGGACCGTCTACTATCCGACAGCTTGGGAGCGCGATGAGAGCGCAAGGTCGAGGACCGGAGTTCGAAAAGGTGGTGGAGTGAGCCCGCGTTCGGTCGGCAGAACTGTCTTGGCCCGAGTCTGGATGCCCTTGGTTGCCGTCATCGCCGTCGGTACGGGTGGAGTGGCCATGTACAAGGTTCACGAATTCTCCAATCCCGAGCCGGTCATCACCGTCAATCAGCCGGCCGCGCCTCCGGAGTTCAGCATCAAGCGCATCACCTACGAATTGTTCGGCTCCGCGGGGGACGGCGGAATGCTCGTCTGGGTGGACATCAACGGACACCCGCATCAGGTCAATCTCACGACCCTGCCGTGGTCGCATACCGAGGCGACGACTTTGACGGTGGTATCGGGCAGCATCTCGGCGCAGGTTCATGGAGGTTCGCTCGGCTGCCGGTTGCGGGTGAATGGCGTTGTCCGCGCTGAACAGTCCGACACCAACCAGGACGCGCACGTTTTCTGCTTGGTGAAATCCGCATGAGCGAGCATCAGGCGGAACCCCGGCCGAAGCGCCCCTTCGTGCCCCGAATGGTCCGCATCTTCGCGATACCGATCATCGCCTTCTGGGCTTTGCTTGCCGTATCGACGAACACCTTCATGCCGCAGGTCGAGCGGGTTGCCGAAGAACTCGCGGGCCCGGTGGTCCCGCACTACGCACCGTCGCAGCGGGCGTTGCTGTCCATCGGCGCGAAATTCCGTGAGTCCGACTCGACCAGCCTGGCCATGATCGTGCTGGAAGGCAACCGAGCACTCGGCGATGCGGATCACCAGTACTACGACGACCTGATGCGCCGGTTCAAGCAAGACCCCAAGCATGTCCAGTACGTCATGGACCTGTGGGGCAAGCCGATCACCGCGGCGGGCGCGCAGAGCCTGGACGGCAAGTGCGCCTACGTGCTGTTGCGTCTTGCGGGCGATATCGGCCAGATGCAAGCCAACGAATCCGTTGCCGCCGTACGGGATATCGTCGCAAAGGACACGCCACCGCCCGGGCTCAAGGTGTACGTCAGCGGCGCCGCGCCGCTCGCCTCGGACACCGTGGCGATCGCGAATTCAAGCCTGAACAACATCACGATCGTGACGATCTTCTTGATCATCGCGATGTTGTTGTTGGTATATCGCTCGATCGTCATCATGTTCGTGCCCTTGGCCGGCGTCCTGTTCGAGATGCTGGTCGCCAAGGGGGTGATCGCCACCCTCGGGCATCTCGGATACATCGAACTGTCGTCCTTCGCCGTGAACATCGTCGTCGCGCTCACGCTGGGCGCCGGAACCGATTACGGCATCTTCTTGATGGGCCGCTACCACGAGGCACGCCACGACGGCGAAGGCCGCGAGGAGGCGTTCTACACCGCCTATAAGAGCGTCACGCCGGTCATCCTCGGCTCGGGATTGACCATCGCCGGAGCGTGTTACTGCTTGACGTTCGCGCGACTCAACTACTTCCACACCATGGGGCCGGCGGTGGCGATCAGCATGCTGTTCACCATCGCGGCGGCGCTGACGCTCGGCCCGGCGTTTCTAACCGTCGGCAGCCTGTTCGGGCTTTTCGACCCGAGAAGCAAGGCCAAGGCACATCTGTATCGGCGGATCGGGACCAGCGTGGTCCGGTGGCCGGTACCGGTGTTCTTCGCCAGCGCGACCGCCGTGTTGCTGGGGGCGATCTTCGTGCCGACGTACCGGCAGAACTACGACGACCGTCAGTACCAACCACGCAGTTCCGCCGCCAACGTGGGTTTTCAGGCAGCCGACCGGCATTTTCCCAAGAGCAAGCTGTTCTCCGAGATGCTGATGATCGAGTCGGATCACGACCTGCGAAACTCGGCGGATTTCATTTCCTTGGACCGGGCGGCCAAGGCGCTCGAACGCCTTCCCGGTGTCGCGATGGTGCAAAGCATCACCCGGCCCATGGGTCGCGCCTTGGAACACGCCACCATTCCGTACCTGTTCACCACGCAAGGCAGCGGCAACGGTCAACAGCTGCCCTTCACCAAGCAGCAAAACGCCAATACCCAAGAGCAGGCACGGGTTACCGAGCACACGGTCGCGGTGCTGCGTAAAGAGATCACCTTCTTCCAGACGATGTCCGATGAGATGCACAAAACGGTCCTCACCATGCAGGACATGCAACGGGTCACCGACGATCTCAGGTCAGAACTGGCGAACCTCGAGGACTTCTTCCGCCCGATGCGCAGCTACTTCTATTGGGAGAAACACTGTTTCGACATTCCCGTCTGCTGGGCGTTCAGGTCGCTGTTCGAGGCGGTTGACGGCCTGGACAAGATGGCCGACGACATCACCGACGCCGTATCGTCGCTCGAGATCATCGATAAGACGCTGCCGCAGATCATCACGCAGCTGAAACTGACGGCCGACGATTCCGAAACGTTGGCCTCGCTGTTGGTCAGCACCTACGGTCAGTCTTCGCTGCAATCCACTCAGACCGACCAGACCTTCGACGACATGATCAACGTGGGGCTCGACTTCGACCAGTCCCGCAGCGACGACTTCTTCTACATCCCGCACGAGGGTTTCGACAATGAAGACGTCAAAACCGGGATGAAGCTGTTGATGTCGCCGGACGGCCAGGCCGCGCGGATCATCGTCACCCACGAGGGCGACGCGAATGGGCCCGAAGGCGTAGAGCATGTCCAGCAGTTCCCCACGGCGATCACCGTGGCGCTCAAAGAGACCTCGCTGGCCGGTGCGAAGGTCTATATCGGCGGTTCGGGAGCCACGAACAAGGACATCAAGCAGTACGCCGCATCCGATCTGCTGATCGTGGCCATCGCCGCGTTCGTCTTGATCTTCTTGATCATGCTGTTTCTCACCCGAAGTCTGGTGGCCGCCTTGGTGATTCCCGGTACGGTGGCCTTCTCTTACGCCGGGGCGTTCGGACTGTCCATACTCGTCTGGCAACACCTCATCGGGCTGCCGCTGCATTGGTTGATCCTGCCGCTCACGTTCATCATCCTGGTGGCGGTGGGTTCGGACTACAACCTGCTGTTGATCCTGCGGGTCAAAGAGGAGTTGCATGCCGGGATTCACACCGGGTTGATTCGGGCCCTCGGCAGCACGGGCGGTGTGGTGACCTCCGCGGGACTGGTGTTCGCGTTCACGATGCTGGCAATGCTGACAAGCGATTTGCGCACGATCGGTCAGATGGGTTCCACCGTCTGCATCGGCCTGCTGCTCGACACGCTGATCGTGCGTTCCTTCGTGGTGCCGTCGATCCTGCGCATCATGGGGCCCTGGTTCTGGTGGCCGACACTCGTCCGCAGTCGTCCACTGTCCGTGACAAGGCCGGCGCCCGCGTCCACGGCGTAGCACGGCCGCGCGACGTTATTGCGCCGTCCAGCCGCCATCGATCGAGTAGCTCGCGCCGGTGATGGTGGCGGCCGCATCCCCGGCCAGGAAGACCGCGAGTGCGCCGACGTCTTCCGGTCGGATGAAGCGGGCCATCGGCTGCTTGTCGGCGACGAACTCGTGCTTGGCCTCTTCGACGGACCTTCCGGTGGTCTCGGCGAATGTCTCGATCTGCTGTGCGATCAAAGGCGTCATCACCCACCCGGGGCAGATCGCGTTGGCGGTGATGCCGTGCTCCGCGGCTTCGATCGCGACCACCTTGGTCAGCCCGACGACGCCGTGCTTGGCCGCGACGTAGGCCGCCTTCCCGGCGCTGGCGACCAGGCCATGCGCGGAGGCGATGTTGATGATGCGGCCCCAGCCGCGGCGTTTCATCCCGGGCACCGCGCAGCGACAGGTGTGGAACACCGCCGACAAGTTCGTCGCGATCACCGCGTCCCACTTCTCGACGGGGAAATCCTCCACCGTTGCCACGAACTGGATGCCGGCGTTGTTGACCAGGACGTCGACCGCCCCGAAGCTTTCTTCGGCCCGGGCGATCATCTCGGCGATCTCGGCCGGCTTGGTCACGTCGGCCCCCGAGTAAACCGCCGTGACCCCGAAGCCGTCCTCGATGTCGCGCCGCTGCTGCTCGATGGCGTCCTGGTCGCCGAAGCCGTTGAGGGTGACGTTCGCTCCCTCGGCGGCGAAGGCCCGAGCCATAGCAAGACCGATGCCCGACGTGGAACCCGTTATGACGACGGACTTTCCGCGGATCATGCTGTACACACTTCCTTCCCGGCGCCGCGCGGCCACCCGAGGTGATTATCCGCGACGAATCCGGCCCGCCTCGCCTGACAACCGACGTTTTCCGGTGATCCGGCGACGCCGAAACGCTGCACCGTGGGACTTGGCGTCGACAAGATGCAACCAGTGCAAGAGTTGGACGACGAGAGATTCCGCACCGACACGGCCGCGCTGAACCGGTTCAACGAGCAGATCATTGCGGAGTTCCGGGACGACGGCGGCAAAGTCGGGGGCATCTTCGAGAACCACAATCTGCTGTTGCTGACCACCACCGGCGCCAAATCGGGTGCGTCGCGACTGACCGCACTCGCCTACTTCACCGTCAACGGCGCCATGGTGATCATCGGCTCACGTGGCGGCGCACCACGCAATCCCGCCTGGGTGCATAATTTGCGCGCCAACCCGCAGGTGCACGTGGACCTGGGCACCGAATCGTTCGAAGCCACCGCTCGAGAAGCACTCGGTGCGGAGCGCGACGCGCTGTTCGATGCGGTCGTGTCCGTCGCGCCGAACTTCGGGGTCTATCAGACCCGAACCACACGGGTCATCCCGGTGTTCACCCTGCAGCGCCGTGATTGACCGGACGGGCGACCAACCGCGTCGCCGCTAGGCGCTCACGTGTTCGGCGCAGTCGACCCGCAGGTCGGACACCGCCATCGGGGTGTCGTAGAACATGCATCGGTACTGCCGGGTGGCGCTTTGGATCGTTTCCAGCTGCGCGCAGGTACTGCACGCTCGCGTCACCGGAAGCAGTTGCGCCTCATGCAGTTTCGCAATGACGAGCAGCAAGCTATCCAGTAACTGCTCCGCCTCGACCCGGTCCAGCTTGGACGTGGCGATCTCCGCCGGCGCCGTCCACCGGGACAGAGCGAGGGCGGCCTTGCGGCCCACTTGCGTCAGCACCAGGCCGTGCCGGCGCCGGTCGCGCGCATCTGGGGCGCGCAGCACCAGCCCCTTGCGGATCAGCGCCGCGACGGCGTCGCTGACGGTGGGATCGGCGACGTTGAGTTCGCGGGCCAGCGCCGTGCTTCGGGCCACCGGCGGTGGACCCACCAAAAGCCATGTCAGCACCCGCATCTGGGTGCTGGACAGGTCGTGCGCCTCGGCGCTGCGACGGGCCAGCACATGCAGGGCGTCGCCGACGCGATCGAGCGCCGCGACAAGCTTGGCGTCAAGGCTGAGGTGCCGCGCGCCGTCGGACTTCAGAGCTCGACCTCGTTGAGTTTGCCGGTCGCCACGTCAAACACGAAGCCCCGCAGCGATTCGTGCTTGGTCACGAACGGGCTCTGCTCGATACGGCGCAGCGATTGGCGGACGTCCTCCTCGATGTCGGGGAACGCCTCGGCGGCCCATCCCGGTTTGATGCCGGTCTCCTGCTGGATGGCCGCCTTGAACGCGTCGTCGGTGAACGTGAGCATGCCGCACTCGGTGTGGTGGATCAGGATGATTTCCTTGGTGCCGAGCAGCCGCTGACTGATCGCCAACGAACGGATCTCGTCGTCGGTGACCACACCGCCGGCGTTGCGGATGACGTGGGCCTCGCCCTCCTTCAGACCAAGGATCCGGTACACGTCCAGCCGGGCGTCCATGCAGGCGACCACCGCGACGTGTTTGCTCGGCGGCAGCGGCAGGGGCCCCTGAAACGTGCTCGCGTACGCGATGTTGTTGGCCAGGTATTCGTCGGTCACGGTCACGCCGGGCTTCTCCTCATCCATTTGCTGTCTTTTGCTGTCCGGAGGGTCACAGCGGAGCATAACGCCGTCGCGTACGGCACAGTGAGGATGCGAATCTGCGTGAGCAGAACCCTTAGGACTCCTTTGGAGATGTCGCATGATGGGTTCGATCGCATCATCCATGCAGCTCAGTGCGACTGAGATGGCAGCTCGAGCCAGACCCGAGCAGATTAAGGACAACCCATGCCGAAACTCACGCGCAGCGACTGGTACGACCTGGCCCGCGACACCAACTGGACCTTCCGCTACGTCACCGAAGACGAGGTGTTTCCTGAAGAACTTTCCGGGACGCATCGAGTCTCGGGCGAGGGCTGGCTTAAGTGGGACGAGCCCTACAAGATCGGCTACCGCGAGTACGTCCACAACCAGGTCACCAAGGACACCACGACGTATTCGCTGAAGAACGCCATCGGGCGCTCGAAGTTGTTCGACCAACTCGATCCGGGGTGGAAATCGGTGATCGTCGCCCACTACGGCGCGATCTCGATGCCCGAGTACCTGGCCTCCATCGGCGAGGCCCGGATGGGCCGGTTCGGCCGCTCGGCCGCCTGGCGTAACACCGCTACCTTCGGCACGCTCGACGAGGTCCGGCACGGTCAGATCCAGGCGTTCTTCCCGTTCGGTCTCCTCGACAAGGAGCCGCGAGGCGACTGGGCCCTCAAGGCATTCCACACCAACAACTGGATCGTGCTGGCGGTGCGTTATCTGTTCGACGACATGTTCGTGGCCAACGACGCGCTGTCCATCGCCCTGCAGTTGACGTTCACCCTGGAAACCGGTTTCACCAACCTGCAATTCCTGGGCATGGCGGCCGACGCCATCGATGTGGGCGACCTGGAGTTCGGCGCGCTGATCAGCTCGATCCAGACCGACGAGGCGCGCCATGCCCAGCAGGGCGAACCGACGATCAAGGTGCTCATCGACAACGGTGAGGCCGAATGGGGCCAGTTCCTCATCGACCACATGTTCTGGCGTTCGTGGCGCATTTTCGCGCTGCTGACCGGCCTGTCCATGGACTACTACACCCCGTTGGAGAGCCGGCGGATGAGCTTCAAAGAGTTCATCGAGGACTGGGTGGTCAAGCAATTCGCTGACCAGTTCCGTGACTACGGACTCGACTTCCCCTGGTACTGGGACGAATTCATCAACGAGCTGACCTGGTATCACCACGCCATCCATCTCGGCGTCTGGTACTACCGGCCGACGGTGTGGTGGAACCCCGACGCCGGGGTGTCGCAGGCCGAGCGGCTGTGGCTCGAAGAGAAGTATCCCGGCTGGAACCGGGACTTCGGCAAGCACTGGGACGTCATCACCGAGAACATCCGCAACGGTGACGTCGCGGCCACCCTGCCCGAGACGGTCCCGATCACCTGCAACCTCTGCCAGCTGCCGATCGTTCGGGCCGCGGGCGTCATCGTGGGTGCCCATGACGATCCGGCGCCGCGGACGCACCTCCACAACGGTCGCACGTACCTGTTCTGCTCCGAGCCGTGCCGGTGGATCTTCGCCCAGCGACCCGACCGCTTCGCGGGCCACCAGTCGCTGATCGACCGGATCCTCTCGGGTGAGATCGCCCCGCCGGATCTGCCAACGGTGTTGCAGTACTTCGGTTTATCGCCACAGGAGCAGGGCCAGGATGCCGACGGCTATGCCTGGGCCCGCAACGGATCGACCAACGGATCGAAGGGCTAAGGGCCATGGCATTGCTCCCGTTGACCGCGCTGTTCGAGGGCGATGTGCTCGAACTGCTGATCCCCGTCGATGACGGCGATACCGTCGAAGCGGTCAGTGCGGCGATAGCCCACCACGTGGTCGGCCACCGCGTCGCCAGGCGCGATGCACCGATTCGGCTGCGCCACAATGGAACCGTCCTCGATCCCGCGGCCAGAATCGCGGCGGCCGGCGTGGCACCCCTCGACCATGTCGTGGCCTTTTATGACTAGCACCCAGACCTGGATCCCCGTCGCCACCATCGACGAACTCTGGGAGGGCGAAGTCGCCGAGTTCTACGTCGGCGACCGGCCGATTTTGCTCGCCCACCTGCGCAACGGGGAGATCCGCGCGTACGACGGTCTGTGCCCGCATGCGAATTATCCGCTGGCCGAAGGCGAGGTGTCGGACTGCGTCCTCACCTGCGCTGCGCACAGCTGGGAATTCGATCTGGCCACCGGCGCCGGTGTCAATCCCGCCAACTGCCGGCTGCACAGCCACCCGGTGCGCCGCGACGGCGACCACATCGCGATATCCCTCACCGACAAAGGAGATCACCGATGACCTCAACCGCTGAGCAGGCCAAGCTCGTCGGTCCCGTCGTGCGGGGTTTCGATCCCGAGATCGTTTCGGCGCTCACCGAGGCCGTGTACGCCGATAACCCCGATGCGGCAATCGTCATCGACGATCACGCGGGTTACGTGCGCATCCACGCGCCGCGTTTCCTGCGTGTCACCCGGGCTAGCCTGGAATCCGCTGCGGGACAACCGTTCCCGCTGGCCACGCTCGAGCCCGCCCTGGTGGCCTTCGCCGGTCGGCTGCGCTATGTCGGCGACGACGAACTGCACTGGTACCTGGATCGAGAGGACTGACAGATGACCACAGCGGCCCCGCGGCGACTCAAGACCTGGAGCATCGCCGGCGACACTCGGCGCAAGCCAACCGAATACGAGGCGGTCACCGGACATTTCCACTATCACTTCAATCGCAAACCCGCGCCGTTCGACCTCGACCCGGACAGCGCCGTCAACCGGTGGTACCTCAAGCACCGAGAGGGCTCGCCGCTACAGGCCGACGACTGGGAAGGCTTTCGTGATCCGGCCGCGCTGAACTACCGCCGCTACATCGCGCTGCAACACGACCGCGAGGTCTACGCCGAGGGTGTGGTCGATCATTACGAAGCGCTCGACCACGATGCGCAGTTGGACCCCACCTGGGTCGAGACGCTGAATCGCGTTTACCTGCCCGCGCGTTACGCATTTCACGTCCTGCAGATCACCGGCCTCTACGTCGGGCAGCTGGCCCCCAGCGCCTACATCACCAACGCGGCGTTCTTCCAGGCCGCCGACGAGCTCCGGGCGCTGCAGTGGATCGCCTACCGGGCCAAGTCGCTATCGCTGACACACGGCACCCAGTTGGCCAACACCGAAGCGACGAGGCGGATTTGGGAATCCGACGAGGCGTGGCAGCCGGCCCGGGAAACCCTCGAACGCCTGCTGCTGGCCTACGACTGGGGCGAGGCGTTCACGGCGCTGAACTTGGTGGTCAAGCCGGCACTGGACGCGTTGTTCAAGGAGGCGTTCGTCGAGCTGGCCAGCCGGCGCGGCGACGGCCTGACCGCCGCCCTGCTGCAGGAGTCCCGGGTCGACACGACGCGCAGCCAAGCGTGGAGCGTCGCGCTGGCCCGTTACGCGCTGGTCGCCAACCCCGCCAACCGCGCGGTTATCGACGGCTGGGCCGAAAAGTGGCGGCCGCTCGCCGACCGGGCCGTCGAGGGTCTGGCGGCCTCGTTCGCCGATCCGGGCGCGGCCCAACGCCGGGTCACCGATTCGGTCGCCGCCGTGACGGCCCAGTGGGCGGACTGAGCCGACTTGCCTCCGGCGCAAACCGGTCGTCGACGTCAGCGGGAATGGTTTCGCTTCGTCGTGTCGCGGTTGTCCAAGACGACCTTGCCGATGTGCGCTCCCGACTCCATTCGAGGGTGCGCCCTGGCCGCTTCGCGGAGCGGCACGATCGTGTCGATCACGGGTCTTACGTGACCGGCGGCAAAATACGGAAGAACGTCCTTGCGCACCCGGGCCACGATTTCGGCCTTCTGCTCCAGCGGCCGCGGCCGCAGCCTTGTCGCGCTGACGCTGGCACGGCTATCCATCAGCCGGGAAAGGTCAAGAGCCGCGGCGCTGAGCGAACCGCCGATGATGACCAGATGTCCGTCATCGGCCAGGCACCGCAGATTGCGATCCAGGTAGCTCGCGCCAACGACGTCGAGGATCGCGTCGACACCCCGGCCCTTGGTGATGTCCAACGTGACGCCGACGAAATCCTGCGTCCGGTAGTCGATTGCCGCGTCCGCCCCGAGTTTTCGGCCCGTCGCCACCTTCGCATCACCGTCCGCGGTGGTGATCACGCGAGCTCCGACTGCCTTGGCCCATTGAATCGCGAAGGTACCGATCCCTCCGGTCGCACCATGGATGAGGACGGTCTGTCCCGGTCGCACGCCGGCAATCATCGCGAGGTTGGAGTAGACGGTGCAGGCCGCCTCCGGGAACACCGCGGCCTCGAGGATGCTCCTGGTGTCCGGTATCGGCATCACCTGGCTCGCCGGAACGGCGACTTCGTCCGCGTAGCCGCCCCCGTCCAGCAGCGCGCAGACGCGGTCACCCACCGACCATCCCGTGACGCCGTTGCCGATCGACGTGATGTGTCCGGCGCACTCCAGGCCCAAAATCGGTGAGGACCCAGCCGGTACCGGGTAGGCGCCTTTCCGTTGCAGCAGATCTGCGTTGTTGACACCCGCCGCCGCGACGGCGATCACGACCTCGTCGCGGCCCGGCTTCAGCGGGTCGACCTGGGTCCATTCGAGCACGCTCGCAGGCCCCGGTTTGTCGAAAAGTATTGCTCCAGGCATGTTTTCGCCTCTCTAACCGTTCGAACGGTCGCGGTTGGCATATGCCGCGCGGGCGATGCTCTCGGCAAAAAGCGGAGTCTCGATTCGGCAGTGCCGGCCCGATGCTTCTTGCCGGGCGGCCGCGGCGTCGGGGAATGTCTGTCCCTGCTCGGAAATGAAGTTCAGGAAGTCCTCGGTGGGGTGAGAGGTCACCGTGTTGGTGTAGCGAAGACGGTCACCGTCGATCTGCTCCATCGACAGATCCCAGATCACCTGGACGGTCGTCCATCCGTGCGGGGTCAAGGTATCCGAGATCGAGACCATGTGGCAGTGATGGGGTTCGGCGAGTTCATACCGGTATTTCTGGACGACCAGGCCGGATCCGATCATCTCGACGTTGATGGACATCGGGGTGCCGTCGTCGTCAACCGTGTAGCCCGCTGCCTTGTGGTCTCCCGGTGCGCATCGCTGATACTCGTGCGTGGGTAAGGTCTTCAACCACTGCTCGATGTCAACGTGGTCGTAGGGGGCGGCTACGTCGGCGGTCACCGAGAGATGGGACAAGACGAGATCGCCGCGAACGATTCCAGTCATGACTGATCACTCCAATCAACAGTATTGCCAAAGATTTTCGTTAGAGACCAGCTGGTTCGGCAGTACGGTGCGGCGTGCGCCTGCACCGCTGGTCTCCGTCTGCTCACGATCAGCACATCACGGCGGGATCCGGAAGTCCTGAGTCATTCGACTCGAAGGGACGGCAACGCATTGCCCAAGGCTTCCGCGCCGCGATCAGGGTTGCCGACCGGTGGCGGCGATCTCGGACAGGCCGTCGACCCACTGTTGGTGCATCCGCCGCATGGCGGGCAGGATCACCGGCCACAGCAGGCGGGGCACCGCGCCGTGCTGTGTCTCCTGGGTATAGATCTCGGTCCCACCGTCCTCGCACGACGTCAGCAGCCAAACATGATGCGCACGCAGTCCGCGCCCCTGCGCCGACCACGCCAGGCGCCCGAAGGGCTCACAGTCGGTGACCTCCGTCGTGACCGGAACGTTGAAGGTAGTCCAGGAAAACCGCGAGCCCAGTGCCAGCTCGGGCCACGGGCCACCGAGGTGACGGACCCGACGGACGTTGCGATAGTAGGCCTCCCACCGATCCGGTCGCGCCAACCACACCCACACCGCCCGCGGACCGGCCGTACTGCGCGCCGTGTTGACCTGGTTGACAGCGGCACTGGCAGGTTCGTGGCCCGGCGGCCAGTACACGGCGCTCACCGGCCGGGCTCCCCGACACCGTGGCCAGCACGTGGCCGGCCGGATAGATGTGCGACTGCTGTTGGTGCGCAACGCTTCACGAGTCACCGTGCCCCTGTAATTCCTGGCGTACAACGCCGGCGACCTTGTCGCCCAGTAATTCCACCGCTTGGATGACGTCGGCAATCGGCATGTTTCCGCGTCCGAGCTCGAGCAGAATCCGTTGCGGCTGGAAGATCGAGTAGAGATGCAGCAGTTGTTCGATCACCTCGGCGGGGTTGCCGACGATCATCGGACCTCCCCTGAGCAAACCATCGGCGGGCGACGGCTCCGCGTGCGTCGCCCCGTAGCACCGCGCCGCCTGCTTGGTGGCGCGTTCGCTGGAGGCGGCGATGTGGGCCGGGACAAGAAGAGTGACATGGCGGCGTGACTTACCGGCCGGCCGGGCGGCGAACCGCTGTCGGTATCGCTGCACGTACGGCACATACGACTGCCAATGTCCGGTCCGCACAAGGATAGTCAGCGGTACGGCGAATCGGGCGGCAAGGTCGACCGAACCCGGGTTACGGCCCGCCGTGACTCCGATCGGCAGGCCGGGGCTGGGCCTCGGGGTGATCGATGCCTCACGCAGGGCGGCCCTCCATTTTCCGGTCCAAGTGACCTTCGCGGGCCGCTGCAGGAGCAGGATCAAGCGCAGCTTCTCCTCCAGCAGATCGTCGTCGTCGGCGAGCCGGTGTCCGAAGAGGGTGAACGCTTCGGGGAAGGCATCGCGGCCGACATGCAGTTCGGCGCGCCCTCCCGACAGCGCGTCTAGGGTCGCGAACTGTTCGAGGACCCGAACCGGATCATCCGAAGCGAGCACGGTCAACACACTGGCCAACCGGATCCTGGTCGTGTGTTCGGCTAGGGCGGCCAGCAGGACGGGGGGCGCCGAAATGGCGAACTCTTTGCGATGGTGCTCGCCGACACCGAAGACGTCGAGACCCACGGCCTCCGTCGTCTTGGCCAGCTCCTTGAATTCGGCCAGCTTCTGTGCCGAGCTGGCAAAGCCGACCGAGGCATCCGAGTAACTGGTGAGCTCGCCAAATCCGCACATTCCCAGCTGGATTCCCACGCGTGTCTCCACCTCTTGTACATCGGCAGCGCGGCCTGGATCGGCACCCGGTGCCAACTGCTCAACACCAGGTGCCCGGTGTGTTCAGTTGTTTACCTTTTGTCTACCGGTGCACCCCCAACGGCCTCCCGGTAAGCAGAACATTGCAACCCCCACACTTTATTGAGTCATTTGACTCATCCCGCCTACCGAGTTGCCGGCGCGCTGTGCTGCGCCACACCCCCGTCGGGGCAGGGCGTGTTCGGGCGCGCGGAGCGCCGGGGTCAAATGACTCAGGACACGAGCGCGTCGGTCTGATCTGCTGGACACCACGAACGGGCAACAGAGAGACCAGATCCATGAACCATCGCGCGGCGACCCTGCACCCGGTGCACGGGCACAACACATCCGGAACATCGGCAGGGACCGGTTGCCGTAACGGGCCCCGGCGGTCTGGCCACATTTGCCCGGTGTCGCAAAGCAAATAGTTATGGCCTTTCGTCAACTCGAGTACCTCGTCGCGGTGGCACAGGAACGTCATTTCGCCCGCGCCGCCGAGAAGTGCTACGTTTCCCAACCCGCACTTTCGGCAGCAATTGCCAAGCTGGAGCGCGAATTCGACGCCGCGTTGATCAGCCGCGGACGCGCCTACGAGGGATTGACCCCGCAGGGAGAACGCTTGGTGGGTTGGGCACGAAGAATGCTCGCCGAATACGGGGCGCTCAAGGCCGAGATGCGCGCCACCGGAACCGATATCACGGGCACGCTACGGCTTGGTGTCGTACCGATCGCAACAACTGTCACGTCGACGATGGTGTCCGGGTTTTGCACGGAATACCCGTCGGTCAACGTGGAAGTCCGTTCGGCGCTCACCACGGTCGAACTGTACCGTCGGCTGCGCCAGTACGAGATCGACGCGGCAATCGTGTCCGACGACGACACGGATGATCGGGACCTAGAGCTACTACAACTATGTGCCGACCGCTACGTCCTGGTTTCGGCGGGCGACATGCTTTCGGCTGGCGCGTCAGTGGCGCGCTGGCCGGACGCCGCTCGCCTTCCGCTGGCCTTACTGACCACTGACACACGGCCCAGAAGTGCCATCGACGAGGCCTTCGCGAAGCACGGCATCATCGTGACTCCCCGGATCGAAGCAGACTCGGTGGCCTCCTTGCTGGGCCAGGTCGGCACCGGTGAATGGGCCAGCATCATTCCACGCAGTTGGTTGCCGGCGTCGTTGGAACGCAACGACATCCGCGCGATACCCCTCGTCGATCCCACACTGGACATTAACTGTGTGCTGGCAACCAACCGTGCCGGACCGGCATCGCCGCTGGCACGCGCATTCCTTGCATACGCGCGACCTCGCCGGCTGCGCAGTGCTGACCGCGGGCAGCGCCCCGCGCCGCTGCGGGGTATCCCGTTGGCCGGTAACTCCTTTGGAAACGCCGCTTTGCGCATCCCTGGCTGACTCCGCTCTCCGCGACACGACCGGCTGCTGCCGCGGGTAGTGATCGGTTCTCTGTATGACGTAAGTGCTGCTCTATCTTGGACTTTCGATTTGACGGTGCCAACACTGGAATTTGCCATTCAAGGAAACCCGAAGGAGGAGTGATGGCTAAGTGTGTGATGGTGTTGTATCCCGACCCGCTGGGTGGATATCCGCCCAAATATGCGCGCGACAGCATCCCAGTTATCGACAGCTATCCCGATGGCAGTTCGTTGCCTACCCCGTCCAAGATCGACTTCACACCGGGCGAGCTGCTCGGCTGCGTGTCCGGCGCGCTGGGGCTACGGAAATTCTTCGAAGAGAACGGCCACGAGTTGGTCGTGACTTCCGACAAGGACGGCCCGGATTCGGAATTCGAGCGCGAACTGCACGACGCGGACATTGTCATCTCACAGCCATTCTGGCCGGCATACATCACCAAGGAGCGCTTCGCCAAGGCGCCGAACCTGAAGCTGGCATTGACGGCCGGCATCGGATCCGACCATGTCGATCTTGACGAGGCGCGGGCCCGGGGGGTGACGGTCGCCGAGGAGACGTGGAGCAACAGCGTCAGCGTCGCCGAGCACGCGGTGATGCAAATCCTGGCACTGGTGCGCAATTTCGTTCCGTCCCACCAATGGATAACCGATGGCGGATGGAACATTGCGGACTGTGCCGAGCGGGCCTACGACCTGGAAGGCATGGATGTGGGTGTGATCGCGGCCGGCCGGATCGGGCGGGCGGTGCTCGAACGCCTCCAATCCTGGGGGGTTCATCTGCACTACTTCGACATCCACCGATTGTCGCCGGAGTTGGAAAAGCAGCTGGGAGTCACCTACCACCCCGACGTCGAATCTCTGGCGAGGTCCGTCGATGTGGTGTCGATCCATTCGCCATTGATCTCCCAGACGCACGGCATGTTCAACGAAAAGCTGTTGAAGTCGATGCGACGCGGCTCCTACATCGTCAACACCGCGCGCGCCGAAGAGACCGATCAAAAGGCCATTGTCGCGGCGTTGGAAAGCGGTCAATTGGCCGGTTACGCCGGCGATGTCTGGTTCCCGCAGCCACCTCCCAAGGACCACCCGTGGCGGACGATGCCCAACAACGCGATGACGCCGCACGTGTCCGGCACCACGTTGTCGGCTCAGGCCCGGTATGCGGCCGGTACCCGCGAGATTCTCGAGGACTGGTTCGCCGGCAAGCCAATTCGCTCGGAGTACCTGATCGTCCAAGGCGGCAAGTACGCCGGCACCGGAGCGGCGTCCTACGCGCAGTAGACGCCGCCGGAGTCGGCGGCGCGGCTTCCGTATACCGCCCGCCGACTCCGGGTGCCCGGCCCGCCGCCGACAGGCGTCGGCGGCTCATCGCACCGCAGTGAGGAGAGCCCGATATGACTATTCACCACACCACGACTGACGCGGGAGCGCCGGCTCCCAGCGACGAGCATTCACTGACGCTGGGGCCCGACGGCCCACTGCTGATGCAAGACGCCTACCTCATCGAGGTGATGGCGAACTTCAACCGGGAACGTGTTCCGGAACGGCAGCCGCATGCCAAGGGCGCCGGTGCCTACGGCCGTTTCGAGGTGACCAACGACGTCAGCGCCTACACGCGTGCCGCGGTGTTTCGGCCCGGCGCCGTCACCGATGTCTTTGCCCGGCTGGCGGGAAACGTCGGCGAACGGGGCAGCGCCGACACCCTGCGTGACACCCGCGGCTTTTCGGTCAAGTTCTACACCGACGAGGGGAACCTGGACATCGTCGGAAACAACGTCCCCGTCTTCTTCATCCGCGATCCGCTGAAATTTCCCAGCCTGATCCGCGCCGCCAAGCGCCGCGCCGACAACGAACTGCACGACAACAACATGCTGTGGGACTTTTGGACGCTTTCACCCGAGTCGGCCCACCTGGTGGCGCTGGTCATGGGCGACCGTGGCATCCCCCGAACGTTTCGACACATGAACGGCTACGGCCTGCATGCGTTCAGCTGGATCAACAGCGCCGGGGAGATCCACTGGGTCAAGTACCACTTCAAGTCAAACCAAGGCGTCGAATGGTTATCGCAGCAAGAAGGCCAGCACATGGCGGGCACCGACCCGGATTGCTGTCTGCGGGACCTGTACGAATCGATCGCCGCCGGTGACTACCCGAGCTGGTCACTGAAGGTGCAAATCATGCCCTTCGAGGACGCGAAGACCTACCGCTTCAACCCGTTTGACGTCACGAAGGTGTGGCCGCACTCCGACTATCCTCTCATCGACGTCGGTGTTCTGACCTTGAACCGCAACGTGACCGATCACCACAGTGAAGTGGAGCAGGCGGCTTTCGCGCCCAGCAATCTGGTGCCCGGCACGGGGCTCAGTCTGGATCGACTCCTGCTCGGCAGAAGCTTCGCCTACGCCGACGCCCATCGAAACCGTATCGGCGTCAACCACAACCAGTTGCCGGTGAACGCGCCGAGGGTCGCGGTGCATTCGTACTCCAAAGACGGCCGAATGCGGTTCGTGCCTGCCACCGACCCCGTCTACGCACCGAACTCGATGGGTGGTCCCCGCGCCGATGCCTACCGGGCCGCCGAAGTGCGTTGGCGTGCCGACGGGGAGATGGTGCGCGCGGCAATCACGCGCCACGCCGAGGACGATGACTGGGTTCAAGCCCGCACCCTGGTGCGCGACGTGATGGATGCCGGCGCTCGAAACAGGCTGGTAAACAACGTTATTCAGCACGTCAGCCAAGGTGTGCAAGAACCGGTGCTGTCGCGGGTGTTCGACTACTGGAAAGCCATCGACCTCGAGACCGGCCAGCAGATCGAAGCAGGCGTGCTTGCCAACCTCCACCCGTCAGCGACGCCCGCACCGAGAATGGAGAACGCACGATGACCACACCACCGAGGCAGAAGACATCCGTGGTGATCGTCGGTAGTGGCTTCGTGGGTTTCGGGTGTGCCCGCCGCCTAGCGCGACGGCTCCGCAAGCTCAAAGCCGACGTCGAGGTGACCATCGTGTCGCCGGTGGACTACCTGCTTTACACACCACTTCTCCCCGATGTGGCCGGCGGCCTGGCCGACGCGCGCTCAGCCACCATCCCCCTGGCGGGCATGCTTCCCGGGGTGCGCCATGTCCGTGGACATGTCGAAACCGTCGACTTCGAAGACCGCACTTTGACCTACACCGGTCTGGACCAGAGTCGTTCGAAACTGTCTTGGGATCGGCTGGTGCTAGCGCCCGGATCCGTCACCCGGCTCTTCGATATTCCGGGATTATCCACCTACGCCCGGGGTTTCAAGTCCACCGCCGAAGTACTGTACCTGCGCGACCACGTCCTCGAACAGGTGGAACTGGCCAATCTCGAAGACGACCCCGAGGCCGCACAGGCACGCCGCACGATCGTGGTGGTCGGGGCATCGGCCACCGGGACCGTGCTGGCCGGAACGCTGCGCGCGGTGGCCGACGCCGCCGCTGGACAGCTGGGCTTCGATCCGGCCGACATCAAGATCCTGCTGATCGACCTCGCCGCACAGGTCATGGTCGGGTGGCCGGACAAGCTCAGCACCAAAGCGCGCCAATGCCTGGAAGATCGCGGCATCGATATCCGACTAGGCACCAGCCTCAAAGAAGTAGCGGCCGACTCGGTGCAATTGACCGATGGGACGCGTCTCGGCACGCACACCGTGGTGTGGGTCGCCGGGGTGACAGCGGCACCCCTCGTCGACAAGCTGGGCCTACCAACCGAACACGGCCGACTTACGGTGCGCGCCGACTTGACCGTGCCGGGCCTTACACACGTATTCGCCGCCGGCGACGCGGCAGCCGTGCCCGACCTGACCCGGCCCGGCAAGGTGGCGGCACCGACCGCCCAGCACGCGATTCGTCAAGCCAAAGTACTGGCCGACAACGTGCTGGCAAGCCTGGGGCACGGCACGACAAGGAATTACCGGCACCACGACATGGGAATGGTGTCCGACCTGGGCCCGTCGCACGCCGTCGCCAACCCCTTTGGCGTGCAGCTGGCGGGACGCCCGGCCAAGGTGCTGACCCGGCTGCAACGCCTGTGCTCCATCCCCAGGGCATTTAACCGACTGCAAGCGGCGTTCGCCTACACCGTGGGCGCCGCCTCGCCACGAACACTGGTTTCGTTAGGCCTGGCGACCCAGGGGGACGCGAATTTTGCCACGGCCGAAGGCATTCCGCTGCCCACGAGGACCTGAGCACCGCACGACCGAGCCGCTCACGGGGCCCGCGGCACCGGGCCGACACGTGCACGCCCGAGTGGCACAGCACGAACCACAGCACCATCCAATCCTTTTCGCGTCGCAACGTTTGGAGTTTCGGTGACCGACAACGTCCCGCACCAGACCACCGCCACCACGGTGGTACGCCCGCTAGGTGCATTGGAGCGGCTCTTTTACCGCTACAGCGAACGCAATCCGTCGCATTTTGCGATCGTGGCCGAGTTCGACGAAGTGCTAACCGAGGATCGGTTGCGCGCCGGGTTGGCCGCCGCCCAGCGGCGCCACCCGTTGTTATCGGTCCAGGTCGAGGACCGGCCCCGGCTTCGGCTGTGTTTCGTACGGACCACGTCCGCGGCACCCATCCCGCTGACCGTCACCCGGGGCACGGCATGGCGGGCGGCCGCGGCCGACGAACTCACCAGACCGATCGACCGGGCACACGCACCGCTGATACGAGCGCGGCTGCTGCAGGGCGACTCGAGCAGCACCTTGATCCTGACCTTCGACCACACCATCGCCGACGGCATCTCCTCGGTGTTGGTGCTCAACGACGTCGTCACCGCGCTCAATGGCGGCGCGCTGGCGGACCTGTCCACGCCGGCCCCCGCCGGGCAGTTGATCGCTCGCGCGGTGGCCAACGCCGCACCGCCGGACACCGGCGCACCGCCGATTGACCCACGGATGGCGACGCCCGGCCTCATCCGGCCCTTCGACGGCGCCCTGCCCAGGGTAGATACCGCGGACCTCGCGGATCCCGACACCGCCCGCCTGGTCCAACAGTGCCGGTCCGAACACACCACGATGCACGCGGCGGTTGTGGTCGCGATGTGCCGTGTACGTGCCGCGGAGCGCGACACCGACTTTGTGCGAGTGCTGAACCCGATCAGTTTCCGCGCGCTGATCGAAGCCTGGCACGACTGCGCGCTTTACATGGTCACCATCCCGGCGGGGCTCGCGGTGCGGGCCGGGACATCGTTTTGGGACCAGTCGCGCACGGTATCGGCACAACTGCGAGTGGCCCGGTCCGCGGCGGGGATCGGCATGGCATCGGCCGCCATCGAACAAGCAATAACCCTCGACGCCGGAGCCGACGACGCCGAGAACCTCGTCGTTCAAATGTGCCCGGCAGAGATGACCGCAACGAATCTCGGCGTGCAGAACCTCGAGGGCGTCGGCCCGCTACGACCAGCGGCGGTATGGGGACCGGTAGTCCTGAGCCAAACCGACGACGAGTATGTCACCGGCATCACCACTTACGAAGGTCGCTTACGGATGGTTACCTGTGGCTACGGGGTGCCGAGCGCGTTCTCGAGTCGCGTCGCGGAGGTGTTGGTGGCCGCGGGCAGGGGACGTCTGGATGGGTAGTGCACCGGCCCGGCCCGGAGGGGCCGCCTGCCGATCCTCTCCTCGCGCGGGCGACCGACGGTCGCCGGGCGGCGCCGGCCTCACCTGAGCCGCTGCTCTCGAGCGCGCGCCGACGCAACGCGAGGTATATTCGTGCGCATCAGCTGCCACGTCCCGCGGGTAGCGCACCTTCCTTCGCAGGTCAAGAAACAGGACATGGATTCCGTGGCAGAGCATGTCGGCGCGGAGCAGCCCATCATCGGCCGCGAGTCGGAGCTCGCCGCCATCACAGAGTTTCTGGCCGCCTCGTCGGAACGCGGTGGTGCGCAGCTGTTGGTGGGGCCCGCCGGAGTCGGCAAGAGCAGACTGCTGGAGGAGGCCAGTCGCATTGCCGCGGCATCTGGATCGCGGGTGATCGCGACCACGGGCGTGGAGTTTGAGGTCGGTCTGGGCTACGCGGGATTGAACCGTCTGCTCGCCCCGCTGCGAGCGGAGTTTGATTCGCTCGATCCGCCGCACCGGCAGGCACTCGAGGTTGCGCTGGGGTATGCCTCCGGCCCGCCGCCGCTGCCATTGCTGGTATACGGGGCCACTCTGACACTGCTCGAACATATTTCACGCCGGCAACCGGTCGTCGTCATCGTCGACGACCTCGCATGGCTGGACGAGGCCAGCGCGAAAGCGCTCGTCTTCGTGGCACAACGGGTAACGGGAACGCGAATTGCCTTTCTCGGCGCAACGCGTGACATCCTGCAACCGTCGATGCGTAGCCATGCCATTGCCAACCTGATCGTGCAGCCACTGAACGACGACCAGTCCGAACTGCTGATCGACCGCAGCGACCCACGACTCGCTCACGCCGCACGACACCGCATCTTGCAACAGGCGCAAGGCAATCCGCTGGCGATCCTGGAACTCAGCAGGGTGGTGCGCCAGTTGCCCGCGGGCGTCAGCGGGGCGTCACACCACATTCCGTTGAGCGACCGTCTGAAAGAGTCGTTTTCGTTCCGGATGTCGGATTTCGCGGAGGTGACCAAAAGAGACCTTTTACTGCTCGCCCTGGACGGGCGCGAGGACCTGGGAGTCCTCAAGCAACTCCAGGTCGCCTTCGACGAGCTGCTGCCGGCCGAGCGCGCCGGTCTTATCGTCATCAACCAGGAACAGTTGTCGATCAAGTTCTCCCATCCGCTCATCCGAGCGGCGGTGATCGAAGAGTCCAGCGCTGAAGAACGCAGATCCGCCCACCTCGCGATAGCCGAGGTGCTGATCGACGAACCCTTCAGACGTGCTTGGCATCTCGCCGACGCAGCGGTCGATGTCGACGAGACCACGGCCGACCTGCTGGAGCGATCCGCTCACGAGGCGCTGCGACGGGGCGACGCATATGGCTGCGCGCGGGCCTTCGTGCGCGCCGCCGGCCTGAGCCCGAATCTGACCGATCGCCGACGCCGACTCGCCCAGGCCGCCTATCTCGAGGCCGAAGTGATCGGTGAGCCCATCGATGCATCCGACCGTCTCGAAGATTTCCGCAATCTTCCTGGACGCGAGGCTGGTTCGTTGCACGCCGCGGTCGCGACGGCGGTCGTCTACGCCGACAATGGCGGCGACTGCGGCTCGGCACACCGCCTGATCGAGACCGCTATCAACGAGGGCTCGCATGGGTGGAGCGTGGCAGACCCAGAACTGGTCGAGGCGTTCTTCACCTGGTTCATCATCTGTTGGCAGGCCGGGATGCCAGCCTATTGGGACAGCTACTTCGCAGCGCTGGACAGACTCGAACCCAGTTGTCCCCCGGTGCTTTCCGTACTGTCACGCGCCTTCGCCGATCCGGTGCGGCTGGGGCACGGTGTCCGCGACGAACTCCAGGCTTTGATGGGCACAGAGCTTGACGACGCCGACCCGATGACGATCGTACGGTTGACCACCGCGGCCGTATACGTCGATCTGCTCGCCGCCGGCCGCCGACCAACCTGGCGTCTGATCGAAGACGGCCGACACGGGCAAGCGCTGAGAACCTACTTCCGAGCGCTGATGGTGCAGTGTCTGGACGACTTCGCATCGGGACACTGGACGCGCGGACAGGAACTCGCCGATGAAGGCCTGACCGCCAGCAGAAACACGGCCCTGACATCGAGCTGGTATTTCGTCTATGCCGAAGCGCTCTTTGCTGCGGTGCGAGGCGATGTAACCGAGGCAGGCAGGTGGGCGGCGGAGCTCGAGCAAACCACGCTGTCGCGTGAAGCGTTCGGTATTCACCGCCTCGCCCATCACGCACGCACACTCGTGGCGGAGGCGCAGCAAGACTGGGAGAGTGCGTATCGGCACGCGGTGGCGTTGAGTCCACCCGGAACATTCCAGCGCTACTCGGCCGACGCGTTGTGGGTTGCCTATGATCTCGTGGAATCGGCCGTCCGAACCGGACGGCATGCGGAAGCGGCCGCACACGTGCGGGCACTCCAACAGCTCAAGATCGCTGACCTATCTCCCAGGCTGGCCTTACTGGCTCACGGGGCTGCCGCTCTCGTCGACGAAACATCCAGCAGCTTGCCAACTTTCGAGAAGGCGCTGGGCAGTACCGACAGTGCTGCATGGCCTTTCGACTACGCGCGGGTACAACTCGCATACGGCAGCCGCTTGCGTCGGGAACTGCGCCTCAAGCAGGCCCGAGCCGTTCTGCACTCGGCGCTGGCCACCTTTGAGACCATCGGCGCGCGTCCCTGGGCGTTGCGCGCGCGAAACGAGCTGCGCGCCGCCCGCGAAAAGGTCGGAAGTCCTGAGGTTTTGCCGTCCCTTACGCCGCAAGAGTGGGCCATCGCCGAACTCGCGGCCGGCGGGCTGTCGAACAGGGAAATCGGTGCCCAACTGTACCTGTCGCCGCGAACGGTCGGCGGTCACCTCTACCGGATCTACCCCAAGCTCGGCATCACCAGCCGCGCCGCGCTGCGCGACGCGATCTCGGCGCTGCGCGACATGCCCGAACCCAACACACTTGAGTGCTAACACGGGTGGCGCTTTCAGCGCCTACTGGACGTCATTGCCGCTCGATGAGATAGGGCGCGAGGGTGGAGAGCTTCTCGCAGGTTTCCTCGAATTCGCGGTCAGCGCTTGACTCTTCGATGATCCCCGCTCCCGCACGCAGCCACGTCCTGTCGCCCGACTCGTAGGCGGCCCGCAACGTCAGCGCCGCGTCCAGTGCACCGTCGGCCGAAACCGACACCACCGCACCGGAATACAGCCCCCGAGGTGTCTCATCCAGACGCAGGATTGCCTCGACACCGGCGCACTTCGGAATGCCCGACGCGGTGACCGCCGGGAACAGCGCTTCCAGCGCGTCCATCCGGTCGCTGGACGGGCCCAACCGACCGCTCACCGTGGAGCCCAGGTGCTGCACGCTGCCCCGCTCCCGCACGGTCATGAAATCGGTCACTGCGGCCGTTCCGGGTTCGGCGATCTCATTCATCTCCTGCAGCGAGCTGCGGACCGAGATAGCATGCTCGACAATCTCTTTCGAGTTCGACTCCAGGTCGTCTCGGGCCTGGCGGTCATTGGCGGCGCCGCGACCCAGCGGCCTGGTGCCGGCCAGCGGTTCGGTGATCACCTCGCCGTCCCGGCGGACGGCGGTGACGAGTTCGGGGCTGTAACCCAGCGCCCGGATTCCGCCCAGCCGCAACAAGAACGACCGCACCGGCGTGTTGTGCCGACGGCCGAGTCGGTAGGTGGACGGAAAGTCCAGCGTGAAAGGCACTTCCACGGAGCGGGAAAGAATCACTTTTTGGTATTTGCCGGTCGAGATCTCGCTGACGGCGTCGATGACCCGACCGCGGTAGTCGGACCCGTCGGTCGTGATATCGATGTCGCGGGTCTCGCGCAGGCCGGGCACCCCGTCGCGCAGCACCTCGAGCACGACTTCCCGATGGTTCTCGGCAGCATCGCGCAGCGCAATCCCCTGGCGTGTCACCACGATTCGAGAGCGCGGCCACAACAGTCGGGCCAGCGGCGTACCCGGCGTCAGCCGTTGTCCCAATCCGTAGCGGTAGACCCCGAATTCGAAGGCGATCCAACCGTAGAGCTGCTGGGTCTCCAACAACAGACAGTCGATCGCCTCCCCGAGCACCGCGCCCGGCCGGCCGGACCACTGTTGGCGCTTTGTCACCCCGTCGCGGACGACCCGAAGCTCGTCACTGTCCAATTCGATCAACGCGTGCGCACCGCTGGCCAGCACCCATTCACCGGCGTTCTCGTAGAGCAGGTACTCCTCGCCGAGGCGCTCCGGCACAGCGGATGCCAGCGCGGCGGCCAAGTCGGCCGGGTCGACATCCGGCGGAATCGGGATCGAGGGCAACGTAACGCCTACGGGACTTGTCTCGACGCTGGCATCGGTCACAGTAAGTAAATGTAGCCTAACCTATGAAAGTACCCAACTAGCAGGTGCGCGCGTTGGCCTCTTAGCTGGTAGTGCCCGATTCGGGGGTTCGGGCACCCCGCCCGTCGTTGCAGCCCCGCGGGGAAGCACTTAGCCGGGCCGACATTCGGCACTTCTGCACCTGCGCCTCCCCGGCGTTGAGGACTAACATGACCTCAGCTCTTCAGACGTTGCTGTTGGGCAGCCGGCGACTCGGCGGGGCCTGCCCCCCTGTTACACGGTGCAGATAGGCCGGGCACGCGGCGGCACCAGGCCGGCACGGCAGCGACGAGTGGAGGCGCGTCCAGACTTCATCCGACCGGGTTAGGGATCAAACAGCTAACTCCTCCATCGATCGAGAGGAACCATATGTTCGTGATCAGGCTCGCGAACGGCGAAGAAGTCCAGGCATCGGAGGGCGACGAACTCGAAATCAATCAGGAAACCGGCGTACTCACGGTTTCCCGGGTCGACGGGTTCGAGGAAATTACCACGCATTATTCGCCGACGGCATGGCTATCGGTGACACATCGCAAACGGGGCGCGGGCGTGCGGCCCTCCCTGATTTCCGGCTGAATGCCGACACTCCCCACCTCCCAGCACATGCACAGGTAATTCACACCCGATTCACGCTAATCCGGGCGCACCCTGTCCCACCTGCATCGCGGTGACCACGGGTTTTATTGGGCCCGCTTAATTCACCGCCAAGCCGCAAAGCAGGCGATTTGCGGGGCATCAGACGAGTGGCGGAGCGACACCGGCAGCGTTAAATTTTGCACGGCCTTCGGGATTTTCGTGCTCGCCCCCACCGCTCGCGGACGGTGCATTCCCCGGCCGGCGGACGAATGAAGAGAGGCACCAATGCTGCACGAGTTTTGGCAGAACTTCACCCACAACCTGTTCAAACCACTTCTGCTTTTCTTCTACTTCGGATTTCTGATTCCGATCTTGCGGGTGCGTTTCGAGTTTCCCTATGTGATCTATCAGGGCCTCACGATGTATCTGCTGTTGGCCATCGGCTGGCACGGCGGTGAGGAACTCGCCCAGGTCAAGGCGTCCAGCGTCGCGGCGATCGTGGGATTCATGGTGCTGGGCTTCGTGCTCAACTGCGTGATCGGCGGGCTCGCGTATCTGCTGCTCGGCGTGATGACCAACCTGCGCCGCATCGACCGGGCGACGATCGGTGGCTACTACGGATCGGATTCCGCCGGAACGTTCGCCACCTGCGTGGCCGTCCTGGCCGCCACCAACATCGCGTTCAACGCCTACATGCCGGTGATGCTGGCCGTGATGGAGATCCCCGGCTGTCTGGTGGCGTTGTACCTGGTCGCCCGGCTGCGGCACCGGGGTATGGACGCGGCCGGCAACATGGTCGACGAGCCCGGTTACGCGGCCGTGAAGGTCGGCATCGGGCCCGGCACGGCTGCTCGGCCTCCGCACGGCCAGAGCCTGGAGGCCGAGCACACGCGAGGCATCGAGGACGAGCTCGAGCTCTCGCTCGAAAAGTCCGACAATCCGGAGGACTTCGACGAGATCGTCCGCCCGCCCGCCGGCAAGAAGCCGTCGATCTTCTCCCGCGAGCTTTTCCAGGAAGTCTTCCTCAACCCGGGTCTGGTGCTGCTGATCGGCGGCATCGCGATCGGGCTCATCAGTGGGCTGCAGGGTCAGAAGGTCGTCCAGGACGACGACAAGTTCTTCGTTCTGGCTTTCCAGGGCGTGCTGTGCCTGTTCCTGCTCGAGATGGGCATGACGGCGTCGCGCAAGCTGAAGGACTTGCGGAAAGCGGGTCCGGGGTTCATCGTCTTCGCCCTGGTTGCCCCGAATGTCTTTGCGACACTGGGTATTTTCGTGGCGTGTTGCTACGCGAGCCTGACCGGTGCCGACTTCAAGACCGGCACCTACGTGTTGTTCGCGGTGTTGTGTGGAGCGGCGTCCTATATCGCCGTCCCCGCGGTGCAGCGCCTGGCCATTCCCGAAGCGAGTCCGACGCTGCCGTTGGCGGCGTCGCTGGGTCTGACGTTCTCCTACAACGTCACCATCGGCATCCCGCTGTACATCGAGATCGCCCGCCTCATTCAGCACTGGGTCGGCGTCTGACGCCGTCACCCCAACAGGGTTCGCACCACCCCGTCGGCCAGGAGTCGGCCGCGCGGGGTGAGGACCAGCCGGTCGCCGTCGGCCACCAATAGGCCGTCGGCGACAACGGCTTTGGCCCGCTCCCGTTCCTCGGCATTCAGACCAGAAAACGGAAGGCCTTGTCGCAGGCGGGTTTTCAACAAGACATCCTCGGTGTGCCGCGCTTCGGCGTCGAGTTGTTCGAAACCCGCGACCGGCAGCACCGAACCGGCCAGCGCCTCGGCGTAGGCGTTGGGATGCTTGACGTTCCACCACCGCGTCGTGCCGACATACCCGTGCGCTCCGGGACCGGCGCCCCACCACTGGCCACCGTTCCAATAGCCGAGGTTGTGCCGGCACTCCCCGCCGGGCCGTGACCAGTTGGACACCTCGTACCAGGTCATCCCGGATTCGGACAGTCGTGCGTCGACCAGCTCGTAGCGATGCGCCAGCACATCGTCGTCCGGCGCGGGCAGCTCGCCGCTGCGGACCCGGCGCGCCAGCGCCGTCCCCGGCTCGACGAGCAGCGAGTACGCGGACACGTGATCGACCCCCGCCTCGACAGCGGTATCCACCGAGCGCAGCAGATCCTCGTCGGTTTCACCCGGGGTGCCATAAATCAGGTCAAGGCTGACGTGTTGGAAGCCTGCGGCCCGCGCCTCGCCCACCGCCGCGGCCGCCCGCCCCGGGGAGTGCACGCGATCCAGCGTGGCCAGCACGCGCGGCGAAACCGACTGCATGCCCAGCGACAAGCGGGTGAATCCGGCGGCCCGGATCGCGTCGAAGAACTCCGGCCATGTCGACTCGGGATTCGCCTCGGTGGTGATCTCGGCCTCCGGCGCCAGCGAGAAGTGCTCGCGCACCAGATCCAGCAGGGCGGCCAGGCGCGCACCGCCCAGCAATGACGGCGTCCCACCGCCGACGAACACCGTGTTCACCGTCGGCGCGGTCAATCGCGCGGCGGCCAGCGCCAATTCGGTGCCCAGCGCCTGCAGCCACGCGTCCGGATTGACGCCGCCCAGCTCGGCCGGTGTGTAGGTGTTGAAATCGCAGTAACCGCATCGCGTGATGCAGAACGGCACATGCACGTACACCCCGAACGGGTGCCCGGGATCATGCTGGACGTCGGGTAGCTCGACCGGGGCCGTGCGCAAAGCCATGCCAAATGATCCCACGACGTGCCCGGGCCGCTGGCGGTCGCGAGCTGGCGGTGGTGAGCAAACTCACCCGGTGCGCCGCGGGATTGTACGAGCCGACGACCCACCGCGCGCGCCGGACGCGACCGGCGCCACGCGCGCCGCCCGCCGGCCGATTAGCCACGTCAAACGCACCGACCCCGTTCTCTCAGGCGTTTCTCGGTTTTGTATGCCGGATTACCCAGGTTTGCTGGGTAGTTTTCTTCGCCATGAGGAGAAATTCGGGCTGGTGGCGTGACCCGGCTGTATCCATGGCACAATGGGCGCGTGACCGCCGCCCAGCCCAGCTCGCGCATTGCGCTCGTGGCGCGTCGGCACATCGATCTCAAGCGTGTCTGCAGCTGTAGCTGTCCGGCTTGATCTCGTAGACCCGCCCACCTGTTCGTCCAGCTGGCGCCGGATCTGCGCCTGCCAAAGCTAAACCGGTGAGTCGCGCGTCCACGCCTGCACAGCCCCCGAAGGAGACCTTCGAATGACCACAGCCCGTCCCGCTGCCCCCGACAAAAAGACTCGGAGTGAGGGCCAGTGGGCGCTGGGAGATCGTGCGCCGCTTAACCCCAACGAGGAAATGAAGCAGGCAGGCGCTCCGCTGGAAGTGCGCCAACGCATCCTGGACAGCTACGCCAAACAGGGCTTTGACAGCATCGACAAGAGCGATCTTCGTGGCCGTTTTCGCTGGTGGGGCCTCTACACCCAACGCGAGCAGGGCTACGACGGCTCCTTCACCGGCGACGACAACGCCGACCTGTTGGAAGCCAGGTACTTCATGATGCGGGTGCGCTGCGACGGCGGAGCGCTGTCCACCGCCGCCCTACGCACCGTCGGCCAGATCTCCACCGAGTTCGCTCGCGACACCGCCGACATCTCGGACCGGGAAAACATCCAGTACCACTGGATCGTGGTGGAAAACGTCCCCGAAATCTGGCGGCGGCTGGCCGAGGTGGGCCTGCAGACCGCCGAGGCGTGCGGCGACTGCCCCCGCGTGATCCTGGGCTCCCCCCTTGCCGGTGAATCGCTCGACGAGGTGCTCGACCCCACCTGGGCGATCGACGAGATCGTGCGCCGCTACATCGGCCAGCCCGAGTTCGCCGACCTGCCGCGCAAGTACAAGACCGCGATCTCGGGTCTGCAGGACGTCGTGCACGAGGTCAACGACATCGCGTTCATCGGCGTCAACCACCCCGAGCATGGGCCCGGCCTGGATCTGTGGGTCGGCGGCGGGCTGTCGACCAACCCGATGCTGGGCCAGCGGGTCGGCGCCTGGGTGCCGTTGGCAGAGGTGCCGGAGGTGTGGCACGCGGTGACGTCGATCTTCCGCGACTACGGGTACCGGCGGCTGCGGGCCAAGGCGCGGCTGAAGTTCCTGATCAAGGACTGGGGCATTGCGAAATTCCGCGAGGTCCTCGAGACCGAATACCTGAAGCGACCGCTGATCGACGGCCCGGCCCCCGAACCGGTCGCGCACCCGATCGACCACGTCGGCGTGCAGCGCCTCAAAAACGGGCGCAACGCCGTCGGCGCCGCCGCGATCGCCGGCCGGGTGTCGGGCACCATCCTGACCGCGGTGGCCGACCTCGCCGAACGAGCCGGGTCCAACCGGATCCGGTTGACGCCTTACCAGAAGCTGGTCATCCTCGACGTCCCCGACGACAAGGTTGACGAGCTGACCGCCGGGCTGGACGCGCTGGGTTTGCAGACCCAACCGTCGCACTGGCGCCGGAATCTGATGGCGTGCACCGGTATCGAATTCTGCAAGTTGTCGTTCGCCGAAACCCGGGTCAAGGCACAGTCTTTGGTGCCCGAACTGGAGCGACGGCTCGAGGACATCAACTCGGTGCTCGATGTACCGATCACCGTCAACATCAACGGCTGCCCGAACTCGTGTGCGCGAATTCAGGTCGCCGACATCGGCTTCAAGGGCCAAATGGTCGACGCGGGCGACGGGAGCCTGGTCGAGGGCTTCCAGGTGCACCTGGGCGGCAGCCTGGGGCTGGACAGCGGATTCGGCCGAAAACTGCGCCAGCACAAGGTGACCAGCGACGAGTTGGGCGATTACATCGACCGGGTGGTGCGCAATTTCGTCAAGCACCGCAACGAGGGAGAGCGGTTCGCGCAGTGGGCACTTCGCGCCGAGGAGGGCGACCTGCGATGAGCACCACATCGACGACCCGGCGGACCGAAGAGGAACTGCGCGAGATAGCGGCCCGCGGCGCGGCGGAACTCGACGGCGCCAACGCCGAGGAGCTGCTGCGCTGGACCGAGGAGAACTTCGGCGGTGTCAACGGCCCCCGAGGCTGGGCGACGTGCAACTACGTGGTGGCCTCCAACATGCAGGACGCGGTGCTGGTGGACCTGGCGGCCCGGGTGCGCCCCGGCGTGCCGGTGCTGTTCCTGGACACCGGTTACCACTTCGTGGAGACCATCGGCACCCGTGATGCCGTCGAATCCGTTTACGACGTACGGGTTCTCAACGTCACACCGGAACACACGGTGGCCGAGCAGGACGACCTGATGGGCAAGGACCTGTTCGCCCGCGACCCCGGCGAATGCTGCCGGATGCGCAAGGTGCTTCCCTTGGGCAGATCGCTGGCCGGATATTCGGCCTGGGTGACCGGACTGCGCCGCGTCGATGCACCCACGCGCGCCAACGCCCCGCTGATCGGCTTCGACGAGGCGTTCAAGCTGGTGAAGATCAACCCGCTGGCGGCATGGACCGACGAGGACGTGCAGAACTACATCGACGAGCACGATGTGCTGGTCAATCCGCTTGTCTACGAAGGCTATCCGTCGATCGGTTGCGCACCGTGCACGGCCAAGCCCGCGGCGGGTGCCGATCCGCGCAGCGGCCGCTGGCAGGGCCTGGCCAAGACCGAATGCGGGTTGCATGCGTCGTGACGGGCCGCCGGCGATGCCGACCGTAGCGAGACGGGGCCCCGGCCGGCTAGCGGGGACGAGTAATGACACCAAGCCGGCCCTCCTGCTGACCGCACACGGAAGCAAGGATCCGCGCTCGGCGGCCAACGCGCGCGCCGTGGCCGAAGCGGTGTCGTGTCGGCGGCCCGATCTCGACGTGCGGTTGGCCTTCCTGGATCACGACTCGCCCAGCCTGGTCGACGTGCTCGCTGCGCTCGAGGGCCCGGCGGTCGTGACGCCGCTGTTGCTCGCGAACGCCTACCACGCCCGCGTCGACATCCCCGCGCAGATCGCCGATTGCGGTGCGGCGCAACGTGTCCGGCAGGCACCCGTGCTCGGCGAGGACGACCGGCTGGTGTCGGTGCTGCGCCAGCGGGTGACCCAGTTAGGACTGTCGCGTCTGGATGACGGTATTGGTGTGCTCGTGGTGGCGATCGGCACGTCCGACCTGGCGGTGAACGCGCGCACCGGCAGGGTCGCGCCAAAACTGTTGGCGGGCACCGCGTGGGTTGGAGCAACCACCGCATTCGCCAGCCAGCAGGAACGCTCGCTGGCCGAGGGATTGGGCAGGCTGCGCCGGCAAGGCGCCCGGCGCGTGGCCATTGCGCCGTGGTTCCTGGCGCCCGGACGGCTACCGGATCAGGTGCAACGCTTCGCCGACAAGACCGGCATACGCATGGCCGCCCCACTCGGCGCGCACCGATTGGTGGCTGAGACGGTGCTGGATCGCTTCACCGCGGCGGCCGTCGAACGGGCCGCGGCCTGACATGATCGACCCGGCGACGGCGCGTCGCCGCGCGCACTAGCATGACGCAATGGGTGACCGCGGCACGCACGGGCTCGCCGAACACCTCGCCGGCCTGCCTCATTTCCACGTCATCGCCCAGAACCGGAACAACGAGATCGTCTACAGCGACGGGCTGACCTGGCCGGGCGCCGAAGGATTCTCCGCCGACCTGATCGCGCCCGCGCCGGGCGCGCCGGTGCCTGAGGTGGAACTCGAAGCGGTGTGGATCGTCGAGGCCGACCCGCGCTGGTGCCCGCTGGCGCACGGCGACGACACCGCGGCGCCGGACGAGGAGGCGGCCGCGGACTACCTGCAGCGGTCCACCCAACAGCCGCCGTACTGGTCGGCGTTGCCCTGACGGATCAGGCCGACGTCAGCGTGGTCTGGTTCCGGTCGGCAGCGGCGGTGGGCAATGCGTCCGCCACGATCGGGGGCACCCGGGTGGCGCGCACGTAGACGGTGTCGCCGTCCTTGAGGGCCAGCGCCTCGGCGTCGCCGCGGGTGATCTGCGCGGTGAACGCCCCGCCGGTGGCCGCGCTGGTCAACTCGACACGCACCTCGAACCCCAACGCCACCACGCGCTCGACCGTCGCGCGCACTACCCCGATGGAATCGGCGGTCCCGTCGCCGCCGGCGATCGCCATCTCGGGGTTGCGCCCCACCCGAATGTCGTGCGGGCGCACCAGGCTGCCGTTGAGCTCGGAGACCGCCCCCAGGAACGACATCACGAACGCGTTCGCGGGCGCGTCGTAAACCTCGGTCGGCGACCCGACCTGCTCGATGCGGCCCTTGTTGAGCACCGCGATCCGGTCGGCCACATCCAGCGCCTCGGCCTGATCGTGGGTGACCAGCACCGTCGTGACGTGCACCTCGTCGTGCAGACGCCGCAGCCAGGCCCGCAGATCTTCGCGGACCTTGGCGTCCAGCGCGCCGAACGGTTCGTCGAGCAACAGCACCTGGGGATCGACGGCCAGGGCCCGCGCCAGCGCCATGCGCTGGCGCTGACCGCCCGAGAGCTGATTGGGGTAGCGGCCCTGAAAACCACTGAGGCCCACGACCTCCAGCAGGTTGTCGACCTTCTCCTTGATCTCGGCCTTGGGGCGTTTGCGGATCTTCAGCCCGTACGCCACGTTGTCGCGCACCGTCATGTGCTTGAACGCGGCGTAGTGCTGGAACACGAAGCCGATGCCGCGCCGCTGCGGCGGCACCCGCGTCACGTCCCGGCCGTTGATCGTGATGGTCCCGGTGTCGGGCTGGTCGAGGCCGGCGATGGCGCGCAGTAGCGTCGACTTACCCGAACCGCTGGGGCCGAGCAGTGCCGTCAACGACCCCGCGGGCACGACGAAGTCCACGTGATCGAGTGCCACGAAATCGCCGTACCGTTTGTTGGCATCGCGAACGATGATCGCGTGGTCGGTCTTGCTGGCGGTCATATTCGTGTCTCCTTGTCAGGCAGCCTTGTTCGCGCGCGCTCGGCGGATGTCGAGAAGCACCTGGACGATCAGAACGGCCACGGCGACTCCCATCAGCAACGTGGACAGTGCGTAGGCGCCGTACTCGGCCCCGCGGTTATAGCGCTCGGACACCAACAGCGTCAGGGTTTGCGATTTACCGGGCAGGTTCGACGACACGATGGTCACCGCGCCGTATTCGCCCAGCGTACGCGCGATGGTCAGCACGATGCCGTACGTCAGTCCCCACCGGATGGACGGCAAGGTGATCCGCCAAAACGTTTGCCACCAACCCGAACCCAATGTGGCGGCGGCCTGCTCTTGATCGGTGCCCAGCTCGTGCAACACCGGTTCGATTTCGCGGACCACGAAGGGCAGCGTGACGAAGATGCTGGCAAGAACTATGCCCGGCAGGCCGAAGATGATCTTCAGTCCGAGGTTCTGCTCCACGAAACCGAACGCACCGGCCGATCCCCATAACAGAATCAGCGCGACACCCACGATCACCGGCGAGACGGCGAACGGCAGGTCGATGATCGCCTGCAGGACACCCTTGCCCCGGAACCTGCTGCGCGCCAGCACCAATGCCGTCGGGATCCCGAACAAAACATTGAGCGGCACCACGATGGCCACCACCAACAACGACAAGTCCAGCGCGGATTGTGCCGCCGGTGTGCTCACCCAGTCATAGAACTGGCCGAACCCCGGCTCGAACGTGCGCCACAAAATCAGCGCCACCGGGACGATCAGCAGCACGAAGATGTAGGCCAGGCCGACATAGCGGATAAGATAACGCGCCCAGGGCAAGGACCTCACGAGGCCGCCTCCTCCCGCCGCGCCGCACGCGCGGCCACGATGCGCAAGACGAACAGCAAGACGAATGAAATCAACAGCAGCACAATGGAGATCGCTGCGGCACCGGTACGGTCGTCGTTCTCGATCAAGGTGCGTATCCATTGCGACGACACTTCGGTCTTGCCCGGCACCGCCCCGCCGATCAGGACCACCGAACCGAATTCGCCGATCGCCCGCGAAAAGGCCAGGCCCGCACCGGACAACAGGGCCGGCAGCAGCGACGGCAGGATGACGGAGGTGAAGATCTTCGGGCCGCTGGCTCCCAGTGACGCCGCCGCCTCCTCTGTTTCGCGTTCGATTTCCAGCAACACCGGTTGCACCGCGCGCACCACGAACGGCAACGTCACGAAGGCCAGCGCCACCGCGACACCCCACGCGGTGTGCTGCAGGTGCAATCCCACCGGGCTGTTGTTGCCGTACAGCGCCAGCATCACCAAGCTGGCGACGATCGTGGGCAGCGCGAACGGCAGGTCGATGACCGTGTCGACCAGTCGTCGTCCGATGAAGTCGTCGCGCACCAGGATCCAGGCGATCAGCAGCCCGAAGATCGTGTTGACCACGGTGACCCCGACGCTGATGGTCAGCGTCACCCGGAACGAGTCCACCGCGGCGTGCGAGGTGATCGCCAGCCAGAAGGCGTGCCAGCCGCCGCCCGCGGCTTGCCACGCGATCGCCGCCAACGGCAACAGCACGATCACCGACAGCCACACCGTCGCCACCCCGACACGCAGCGACGTGCCGCTACCGCGCCGGAACGGCCGGGGCGCCGGCTGGTCGGGCGCGTCGGGTTCGACCGCCGTCGCGCCGGTACTGGTGCCCACGGAGGGCCCCAAGGAAGGACCCAAGGAAGGACCTAAGGAGGGAGAAGTCATCCGGTGGCCTTCGTATAGATCCGGGTGATGCTGCCGTTGTTCTTGTCGAACAATTGGGGATCCACCGTGGCCCACCCGCCCAGGTCGGCGATGGTCCACAGTTTGGCCGGCACGGGGAAGTCGGCCCGGAACTGGGCGGCGACCGCGGGATCGACCGGCCGGTAACCGGCTTGCGCCCACACCGTCTGCGCCGGGGCGGTGTATTGGAAGTTCTTGAACGCCGTCGCGGCATCTAGGTGCGCGCTGGTGGTCACCACTGCCACCGGGTTCTCGATCTTGAAGGTCTGCTTGGGGATGACGTGTTCGACCGGTTTGCCCGCCCGCTCCGCGGTGATGGCCTCGTTCTCGTAGCTGATCAACACGTCACCGCTGCCCTGGACGAAGACGTCGGTGGCTTCACGTCCCGATCCGGGCCGCAGTTTAATGTGCTCCCGGACCAGTTTGGCGACGAAGTCGATGCCCGCCTGGCTGTTGCTGCCGCCGTCGCTCTTGGCGGCGTACGGGGCGAGCAGATTCCATTTGGCCGAACCCGAACTCAACGGGCTGGGCGTGACGACCTCCACGTCGGGCCGCAACAGGTCGTCCCAGTCCTTGATGTTCTTCGGATTTCCCTTACGCACCACCAGCGCCACCACCGATCCGAACGGAATGCCTTTGGTGGCATCGGTATTCCACTCCTTGGACACCTTGCCCGCCTTGACCAATCGCGTGATGTCCGGCTCGACGGAAAAGTTGACCACGTCCGCGGGCTTGCCGTCGACCACCCCGCGGGACTGGTCACCGGAGGCGCCGTACGACGTGATCACCTGCACGCCCTTGCCCACGTCGGAGGCGTTGAACGCGGGAATCACCTTGCTCCACCCGGGTTCTGGCACCGAATAGGCCACCAGGGTGATGGTGGTGCGCGCGTTGGCCAACCCGCCGCCACCCACGACGTCGCTGGGGCCGGGGCTGCAGGCAACGACGACCGCCGCGATCGCGGCGAGCGCAAACAAGGGCCGCCAGCGCGGTGCGCTGTCGTTGTCGTTACGCATCAACGGCCTTCCGGTGCGGGCTGGTGGGGTATCTGTCCCGATGCTGCGGAAAGGCCTTGGAAGCGTTAGGAGAACTCGCGAATTCCCTACCAAACCGCGCGCGGGTGGTAGTCAGCGACAACAGTGCACGACGACATCACAGTCCGGAACCGCGGCTGTCGTGGGCATGGCGCGAAGCCTAACAGGAATTCGCTGGCCCGCCAGCGGGCCGGCCGCGCCTGGAGCCTCAGTGGATCACTATCCACGCGACGATCACCAACACCACCAGCGTGACGAGAATCAACGTCACATGAGACCGGGGCATGCCGGTTACCTGGGCGTCCCGTCGATCCGACGGCCCCGCCGCATCAGCTCGATGCCCTTGCCGAGCGCGGCGTCCAGCAACATCGCCGTGAGGTAGGCGACGGCCAGCACGACGGGCATCACCACCATGGCCTGCAGCACAAAGGGGAGCCCGGAAATCCACAGCTCGTTGCCGTCCCACCAGTTGAGGAACCCGTTCATCGGGCCCACCCTATTCGCCCTGCCGCCGGAAACACCAATATGTCAGGATCAGCCAATGGCCACCGCCGACGACCCGACGACATGCGTCATCGCCGGCGGCGGTCCGGCCGGCATCGTGCTGGGCCTGCTGCTTGCGCGCGGCGGCGTAAGAGTCACGGTGATGGAAAAGCATGCCGACTTCCTGCGCGATTTCCGGGGCGACACCGTGCACGCGAGCACGCTGCGTCTGCTCGACGAACTGGGTTTGGGATCGCGGTTCGCCGAGGTCCCGCATCGCCTGATCGACTCCATCGAGCTGTCGATTCGGGACCAACCGTTGAACCTGGACCTATCCCGCCTGCCGGGTGCGCATCAGCACATCGCGCTGGTGCCGCAGTGGGACTTTCTGGAGATGGTGGCCGGCGCCGCCCAGGCCGAACCCGGTTTCCGGTTGTGGCGCAGCACCGAGGTGACCGGAGTGCTCCGCGAGGGCGACCGGGTCGTCGGCGTCACCTACCGCGACCCCGCCGGCGCAACCAAGCAGTTGCGTGCCGCGCTGACGGTGGCCTGCGACGGTCGTGCGTCGACGGTGCGCGCGGCGATCGGGGCGACGCCGCGACCGTTCGGCGCCCCGATGGACGTGTGGTGGTTCCGGTTGCCGCGCCGCTCCGACGACCCGCAGGGACTGGCCGGGACGTTTCGGGCCGGGCACGGGATCATTCTGATCGATCGCGGCGACTACTTTCAGATCGCCTACCTCATCCCGAAGGGATCCGACGCCGAACTGCGCGCCCGCGGCATCGGCGCCCTGCACCAGGTGGTGGTGGGCATGGTGCCCTGGCTCGCCGACCGCATCGACACGCTGACGTCCTTCGACGACGTGAAACTCCTTGACGTGCAACTCAACCGGCTGCGCCGGTGGTACGCCGACGGCGTGCTGTGCATCGGCGACGCGGCCCACGCGATGTCGCCGGTCGGCGGCGTGGGCATCAATCTCGCGGTGGCCGACGCCGTGGCCGCCGCTCGCATTCTGGCGGGTCCGTTGCGAACCGGTCGGCTGTCCACGCGGCACCTGGCCCGCGTCCAGCTGCGCCGCTGGATCCCGACCGCGATGATCCAGGCCGTGCAACGCGCCATCCACGCGCAGGTGGTTGCCGACGTGGTGTCCGGACGCGACGCCGCGCCACCGGGCGGCCTCCGGATGGTCGCGCGGGCCCCGGCGCTGCGCCGCTGGATCGCCTACCTGGTGGCGATCGGACCGTTCTCGGAGCACGCGCCGAAGTTTGCCCGGCGACCCGCTTGATCGTCGTGCTGCCACGCGCGACGTGCGCCGAAAGAATGGACGGCGGGCGGGTCGACAGATGATGATGTCGAAATGGTTTTGCACGCCCAGCCCGCTGATCAGCCCGCCAACGGCGCGACCGACAAGGCGTTTGACGCGCCCCAACAGTCGCCCCTGGCTTCCCCGCTCGATTTCAGCGCGCCGGCGCCGTTTGCCTCCAGCGGGGCGCTGCGTAACCCGTTCCCACCGATCGCCGACTACGCGTTCTTGTCCGACTGGGAAACGACCTGCCTGATCTCGCCTGCCGGTTCGGTGGAATGGCTGTGCGTACCCCGTCCGGACTCCCCCAGCGTGTTCGGCGCCATCCTGGACCGCAGCGCCGGCCATTTCCGGATCGGCCCCTACGGCGTCTCGGTGCCGTCCGCCCGCCGCTACCTGCCGGGCAGCCTGATCATGGAGACCACCTGGCAGACCCACACCGGCTGGCTGATCGTGCGGGATGCGCTGGTGATGGGCCCGTGGCATGACATCGAGCGGCGCTCCAAGACACACCGCCGCACGCCGATGGACTGGGATGCCGAGCACATCCTGTTGCGCACGGTGCGCTGCGTCAGCGGCACCGTCGAGTTGATGATGAGCTGCGAACCCGCGTTCGACTACCACCGCCTCGGCGTGAACTGGGAATACTCGGCCAATGCCTATAACGAGGCGGTCGCGCGCGCCAGCAAGCAGCCCGACGACCACCCGCAACTGCGGCTGACCACCAACCTCAACATCGGGCTGGAGGGCAGGGAAGCCCGGGCGCGCACCCGGATGAAGGAGGGCGACGACGTGTTCGTCGCCCTCAGCTGGACCAAACACCCGCCGCCGCAGACGTATGAAGAGGCCGCCGACAGGATGTGGCAGACCACGGAGTGCTGGCGGCAGTGGATCAACATCGGAAATTTCCCGGATCACCCGTGGCGGGCGTATCTGCAACGCAGCGCGCTGACGCTGAAGGGGTTGACCTATTCGCCCACCGGCGCGCTGCTGGCCGCCAGCACCACGTCGCTGCCGGAAACACCGCGCGGCGAGCGCAACTGGGACTACCGCTACGCCTGGATCCGCGACTCGACGTTCGCGTTGTGGGGCCTGTACACGCTGGGCCTGGACCGCGAGGCCGACGACTTCTTCGCATTCATCGCCGACGTGTCCGGCGCCAACAGCAACGAGCGGCACCCGCTGCAGGTGATGTACGGCGTGGGCGGCGAGCGCAGCCTGGTGGAGGAGGAGCTCAACCATCTGTCCGGCTACGACCATGCGCGTCCGGTGCGGATCGGCAACGGCGCCTATGACCAGATCCAGCACGACATCTGGGGTTCGATCCTGGATTCCTTTTATCTGCATGCCAAGTCGCGCGAGCAGGTGCCCGAGACATTGTGGCCGGTGCTCAAGAAACAGGTGGAGGAGGCGATCGCGCACTGGCGCGAACCCGACCGCGGCATCTGGGAGGTGCGCGGCGAGCCGCAGCACTTCACCTCGTCGAAGGTGATGTGCTGGGTGGCGCTGGACCGCGGGTCGAAACTGGCCGAACGCCAGGGTGAGAAGAGCTACGCCCAGCAGTGGCGGGTGATCGCCGAGGAGATCAAGGCCGACATCCTCAAGCACGGCGTCGACTCGCGCGGCGTCTTCACCCAGCGGTACGGCAGCACTGCGTTGGACGCCTCGCTGCTGCTGGTGGTGTTGACCCGGTTCTTGCCGCCCGACGATCCCCGGGTGCGCAACACGGTGCTGGCGATCGCCAACGAACTCACCGAGGAAGGCTTGGTGCTGCGTTACCGGGTGGAGCAGACCGACGACGGACTGTCCGGCGAGGAGGGCACCTTCACCATCTGTTCGTTCTGGCTGGTGTCGGCGCTGGTCGAGATCGGCGAGGTGGCGCGGGCCAAGCGGCTGTGCGAGCGGCTGTTGTCCTACGCCAGCCCGTTGCACCTCTACGCCGAGGAGATCGAGCCGCGCACCGGCCGGCACCTGGGCAACTTCCCGCAGGCGTTCACCCATCTGGCGCTGATCAACGCGGTGGTCCACGTGATTCGCGCCGAAGAGGAATCCGACGGCTCCGGCATGTTCCAGCCCGCCAATGCACCCATGTAGCGTGGGCACCGAAAGCCGTTCTCGGGCAACGGTATTCACCGACACGAGGGTGGGGGCGATGAAGACAGCGGGTAGGACCGTCGTCGTGCTGTGCGCGACGATCGGATGGCTGGCCGGGTGTGGCCACGGCGGTGACTCGACCGCGACGTCGACGTTGACCTCACCGTCGTCGACAGGCGTGCACACCACCTGGACGCGTCCGGACGCACCGCCCGACCCGCACAACCTGATCCACGCCGGATCCGTTGCGCTGGCCGCGGTTCCGGGCGGCAAGCTGACGTCGGTCAAATCGCAGGAGACCGGGTCCTGGCGGGTCCTGGTCGCCACGCCTGACGGGACGAACCAAGCCATGGACGTCTCCTCCGACGGGGCCACCCTGATGGTCGGACCGACACCGGCGAACCAGAGCGACGCCGACAAAGCCGAGACCCGGGCACTGGTGCAGGCGGCCCGGCTGGACTATCGCGCGGCGGCGGAGAAGATCTTGGCCATCATCGCCGGCGCCTCGATCAGTGCGCTCGAACTCGACGACAGCAACGGCGCCACCGTGTGGCAAGCGGTCGCGTGGGACACCTTCATCGTCGAACACCAGGTCACCATCGACGCGGCGACGGGCAACGTGATCGCCAACAAGCAGCTGTGATCCGCTCAGCCCAGCGCGCCGATCCGATCCATCATCGCGTGGGCGATGTCGATACCGCTGGTGTTGACGTCGCCCGTGCCCGGATCCGACGAGCGGCGCCCGCCGAAGAAGACGACCTGCACCTCGACGACGCAGTTCGACCGGACGCCCAGCGCACGCGCCTGCGGCGTCGGCCGCAGCGCAGGCATGTTGGGCAGTATCGAGGTCGCGTTATTCGTCGCGGCCACAACGGTATTGGACGAGTCGATGCGGACGTCGCTGATGACGTTGGTGGTGCTGATCGGCCCGCTGTGTTCGGTCACCGTCCTGCCGTTGCATTGCTGCCACTGCTGGGAGAATTGCCCGAACAGGGCCTGCGCCTGGCCGGCCGAGGCCAGTGCGACCACGCCCTCGATCACGGTGATCACCTGCGCCGGTTGGCCGTTGTTCCACCACGACTCCGATGCGACATCGGTGACCTGGGTGCCCGCGGAGCCGGACTGATAGACGCTGGCCTGCAACATCTCGGCAATGCCCAGGCATCCGGGCGGCGACACCTGTCGGTCAACGCGGTACAGCTTTTCGGGGCCGCCGAACATCACCGGGTTGCGGGCCCCGAACGGCTGGTCGAGCATCCGGGACAGGGTGGCGCTGTCCAGCAGCACCTGCCGGACGGTTTGGCCGTGCAGCGGGCGCGGCTTGAGGTTCGGCGCCGGTTTGGCCACCCCGCCGACGACCGCGCTACAACTGACCGTCACCGCGGCAACCAGCATCAGCGCCGCGGCCGCTCCCCCTATCCGCATGACCAATTCTTACCCTGCGACTCCGGCGCGACGGTGAACGGCATCGCGGTGGGTGCGCCGGCCCGGTCAGCCGAGCGCACTGACCTTGTCCATCAGGGCGTGCGCGACGGTCAGGGCGTCGGCCTTGGCGGCCGGCCGGCCCGACAGGTCCGCGCTGTTGGCGTAGGCGACGTCGACCTCGATCAGACAGTTGCCGCGCACCCCCACGGCGCGGACTTCCGGGACGGCATGCAGCACCGACTGCGCGCCGGGTTGTCGCGAAAGATTAGCCGCGACAACGGAATCCTGAACGGTGACGTCGGTGATGAGGTTCTGGGCGAAGCTGCTGGCCGGCACGCTCAGCGTGGTGCCGTCGCAATGCTTCCACTGTTCGGAGAACTTGGCGAACAACGCGCCGGCGTCGGCCGCCGAGGGCAGGGCCACGACGCCTTCGGCGATATCGGTTGCAGACTCGGAGTATCCCTGCTGCTGCCACAGCGCCGTCGCGACGTTCGTGACCGGCGCGGACCCATAGACGCTGCGCTGCGTCATGTACACCACCCCCGTGCACTCGGATGGCGATGTCGAAAAATAGGCGTCGTCGAGTAACTCGCTGCCGCCGAAGGTCGGCGGGAAATGCGAGACGGGCACGAACGGCCGGTCGAGCAGCTTCGACAACGCGGCCGCATCCAGCAGTATCTGTTTGACTTTCTGGCCAATCACCGGATGTGGCTTGAGATCCGGCGCCGGGACCGCGTGGCCGCCGATGGCTGACGCGCATCCGGCGGCCACCACGGTGACCAAAAGCGGCGCCGCGCTGCGCCACCGGATCCTCATTTCTTGGCTTTGTCCCCCGCGGCGTCGGTGGACAGCGCCGCGACGAACGCCTCCTGCGGAACGTCCACGCGTCCAATGGTTTTCATCCGCTTCTTGCCTTCCTTCTGCTTTTCCAGAAGTTTGCGTTTACGGGTGATGTCACCGCCGTAGCATTTCGAGAGCACGTCCTTGCGGATAGCGCGAATGTTTTCGCGTGCAATGATCTTCGATCCGATAGCCGCCTGCACCGGCACCTCGAACTGCTGGCGCGGGATGAGCTCCTTGAGTTTGGTGGTCATCTTGTTCCCGTAGGCGAACGCCGAATCCTTGTGCACGATCGCGGAAAACGCGTCGACGGCCTCACCCTGCAACAAGATGTCGACCTTGACCAGTTGCGCCTGTTGTTCGCCGGCCTCTTCGTAGTCCAGGCTGGCGTAGCCGCGGGTGCGCGATTTCAGCGAGTCGAAGAAGTCGAAAATGATTTCACCGAGCGGCATCGTGTAGCGCAGCTCCACCCGTTCCGGCGACAGATAGTCCATGCCGCCGAGTTCACCGCGACGCGACTGGCACAGTTCCATGATGGTGCCGATGAATTCGCTGGGCGCGATGACGGTGGTCTTGACGATTGGCTCGTACACCTCACGGACCTTGCCCTCCGGCCAGTCCGACGGGTTGGTCACCCGGATTTCGCTGTCGTCCTCTTTGATCACCCGGTAGACGACGTTGGGCGACGTCGAGATCAGGTCTAGATCGAACTCGCGCTCCAGGCGCTCGCGGGTGATCTCCATGTGCAGCAGTCCCAAAAAGCCGCACCGGAACCCGAACCCCAGCGCCACCGAGGTTTCCGGCTCGTAGGTCAGGGCGGCGTCGTTGAGCTGCAGCTTGTCCAGGGCGTCGCGCAGGTCCGGATAGTCCGAGCCGTCAACGGGATACAGCCCGGAGTAAACCATCGGCTTGGGTTCGCGGTATCCCGTCAGCGCCTCGGTGGCGCCGTGGCGGGCGGTCGTCACCGTGTCACCGACCTTGGACTGCCGGACGTCCTTCACCCCGGTGATCAGGTAACCCACCTCCCCCACCCCGAGGCCCGCGCTGGCCTTCGGCTCGGGCGAGACGATGCCGACCTCGAGCAGTTCGTGGGTGGCGCCGGTGGACATCATCAGGATGCGTTCGCGGGGGATGATCTTGCCGTCCATGACCCGGACGTAGGTCACCACGCCGCGGTAGATGTCGTAGACGGAGTCGAAGATCATGGCGCGGGTGGGCGCGTCGGCGTTGCCGCGGGGATGCGGCACCTGGCGGACCACCTCGTCGAGCAGCGCGGCCACACCCTCGCCGGTCTTGCCCGACACCCGCAGCACGTCGCCTGGTTCACAACCGATGATGTGCGCGATCTCCCCGGCGTAGCGGTCCGGATCCGCGGCCGGCAGATCGATCTTGTTGAGCACCGGGATGATGGTCAGATCACGGTCCAGCGCCAGATACAGGTTTGCCAGGGTCTGCGCCTCGATGCCCTGCGCGGCGTCGACCAGCAGCACGGCGCCCTCGCAGGCCTCCAGCGCGCGGGACACCTCGTAGGTGAAGTCGACGTGGCCCGGGGTGTCGATCAGGTGCAGCACATACTCTTCGTCGCCGACTTTCCAGGGCAGTCGGACGTTCTGGGCCTTGATGGTGATGCCGCGCTCGCGCTCGATATCCATCCGGTCCAGGTACTGCGCGCGCATCGACCGCTCGTCGACGACGCCGGTGAGCTGGAGCATCCGGTCCGCCAGCGTCGACTTGCCGTGGTCGATATGGGCGATGATGCAGAAGTTCCTGATCTGCGCCGGCGCAGTGAAGGTCTTGTCGGCGAAACTGCTGATGGGGATCTCCTGGCGGTGCTGTGGATGCTGCGTGACCGGCGGTTGGCGGGTACGTCCAGGGTATCCATGCGGGCTGGTCGGGACCTACTCGGACACCGTCGGGCCACCTTGCCGACGTCTATGCTGCGACTATGGCGTCTCCCCGGAAATCTCAGTGGAGAACGTTGCAGCGGTTTGCCCAAAATGCGGTCGTTTACGGTGTTCCGCGGCTTATCCAGCACGTGCAGACCGCCCAGGCCGTGGTGCGCGAAATCGAGCAGGTCGTGAAGATCACGGCGAACGTGATGGGTTCCGGCTCCGAGTCGCAGCCGGCGATCACGGCGGGCCGTCCGGTGACCAGCACCAGCTTCCCGACGGCCCAACGCGCCCGCAAAGTCGTCTACGCGCCCGACCTCGACGGCCGGGCGGACCCGGGTGAGATCGTCTGGACCTGGGTGGCCTACGAGGACGATCCCACCCGCGGCAAGGACCGCCCGGTGCTCGTCGTGGGCCGCGACCGCGCCGTCCTGCTCGGGTTGATGCTGTCCAGTCAGGAGCGGCACGGCTCCGAGGCGGATTGGGTTGGGATCGGTACCGGCGCCTGGGATTACGAGGGGCGGGAGAGCTGGGTGCGGCTGGACCGGGTGCTTGACGTGCCCGAAGAGGGTATTCGCCGCGAGGGCGCCATCCTGGAACGCGAGGTCTTCGACGTCGTGGCCGCCCGGCTGCGCGCCAACTACGCCTGGAGTTAGTCGGCCGATCGCCGAACGTGCCCTGCTGGCGACAGCTTGCCCGTTCGGCGAAAAGAGGCTCAGCCTTGGGTGATGTAGGACTGCAGCTGTTGCTGTTCGGCCTCGAGTTCTTCCATCCGCGTCTTGACCACGTCGCCGATGCTGACGATCCCGATCAGCTTCTTCCCGTCCAGCACCGGGACGTGGCGCACCCGGTTCTTGGTCATCAGGACGCTGATGGCGTCGACGGTGTCGGCCTTGGTGCAGGTGGCGACGGTCGCGGTCATGACCGTGGAGATCGGGCGGGAAAGCACCCCGGCGCCGTGCGTGTGCAGCTGGCGCACCACATCGCGCTCGGACACGATGCCGACGACTCCCTGATCGCCGACCACCACCATGGCGCCGATGTTTTGCTCGGCGAGGCCTGCGAGCAGCTCCCGGACCGTCGCCTCGGGATGAATCGTCACCACCGCCGCGCCCTTGTTTCGCAAAACGTCCGCGATCCGCATCAAGCCTCCCGCTGGTTGTGACCTGCTTCACACCAGGCTACGGCTAAGTCGCGCGGCGGGAAAGCCAACACGGCAACCGGCAGCCGATCAGCACCCGGTACCCCGGCCCGACCGGGGTGAAACACGCCGGCGCGAGTTCGCTCGATTGGGCCCCGCCGCCCGCGGTGGTCTTGAAGGATTGACCCATGATCGAGATCACCTTGCTGGGCACCGGAAGTCCCATCCCCGACCCGAACCGCGCTGGCCCGGCGTCGCTGATCCGCGCCGGCGGACAGACATTCCTGGTGGATTGCGGACGCGGCGTGCTGCAGCGCGCGACCGCCGTCGGCGTCGGCGCCGCCGGACTGTCGGCACTGCTGCTCACCCATCTGCACAGCGACCACATCGCCGAACTCGGCGACCTGCTCATCACCCGCTGGATCACCACGTTCACCCCCGACCCCGCGCCGTTTCCGATCATCGGCCCGCCGGGCACCGCGGCGACGGTGACGGCCATGCTCAAGGCCTTCGACCACGACATCAGCTACCGGATCGCCCATCACGACGACCTGAACGCGCCGCCGTCGGTGGAGGTGCACGAACACACCGAGGGCCCGGTGTGGGACCGCGACGGGGTGTCGATCCGGGTGGGACCCACCGATCACCGGCCGGTGACGCCGACCATCGGCTTCCGCATCGAGGCCGGCGGCGCCGCGGTGGTGTGCGCCGGCGACACCGTGCCCTGCGCGGGCTTGGACGCGCTCGCCGCTGGGGCGGATGCCTTGGTGCACACCGTGATTCGTAAGGACATCGTCACGCAGATCCCGCAGCAGCGGATGCAGGACATCTGCGACTATCACTCCTCGGTAGAAGAGGCCGCGGCCACCGCGGCCCGCGCCGGGGTCGGCACCCTGGTCATGACGCACTACGTGCCGGCGCTGGTGCCCGGTCAGGAAGAGCAGTGGCGAACCCTGGCCGCCTCGCAATTCGGCGGCCGGATCGAGCTCGGCGACGACCTGCATCGGGTCGAGATTGCGCCGCGACCTTAGCTAGGCCAGCCGGGTGACTTCGACGACCACGTCGAGGTCGGTGGCGCCCTGTCCCGAATAGATGCCCTTCAGCGGGGACACGTCGGTGTAGTCACGCCCCACACCCACGCCGACGTACTGCTCGGTGATCTCGGTGTCGTTGGTGGGGTCGTAGTTCCACCAACCGCCGGTCCATGCCTGAATCCAGGCGTGGCTCCGTCCGTCCACCGTCTCCCCGATCACCGCGTCCCGGCTGGGGTGCAGGTAGCCCGACACGTACCGCGCCGGAATCCCCATGTCGCGCAACAACATCAAGGTCAGGTGCACGAAGTCCTGGCATACCCCTTTGCCCGCCTTCAGCGCGTCCAGCCCGGACGACTGCACGCCCGTGGTGCCGGGCAGGTAGTCCAGCTCGTTGTGCACCCACTTGGCCGCCGCGATCACGGCGCCTTGCGGCTCCTCGGCTTTGATGATCCTCTTGCCGACAGCGCGCAACCGCTTGGTGACCGGGGTGTAGCTGGTGGGTTGCAGCAATTCGTCGAAGCGATCGATCACCGGCGCGGACTGCAGATCGCTCCATGCGACGTCCTTGGCGGCCGGCTCCGGCTGCTCGGTCTCGACCACCGACGAGGAGGTCACGGTGAGGTCGGTGTGCGGCGCGTGCAAGTCGAACGCCGTGACCGCGGTGCCCCAGTAGTCGATGTAGCGGTACGTGCGGGTCGCGGGAATGGTTTCCACCCGGTTGAGGATGACGTTTTGGCGCGTGTCGGAGCTCGGGGTCAGTCGCGCTTCGTTGTACGAAGCCGTCACCGGCGCTTCGTAGGCGAATCCGGTCGTGTGCACCACCCGCAGCCGCCACATCAGACGTCCCCGTTCCGGGCGACGAGACTGTGACCGGCGCCCGACCACGCCACCCACGGAGTGACGTGAAAGTACTGTAGCGACAACGCATCTCCGACGTCGCGGCAGGTCGTCTGCAGTCCGGCCAGCCGGGTCTCCAGCGTGTCGAGCAGCACTCCGGGCGCCAGGAATTCCAACTCGCTGCGGGCTTGGCCGAGCAGACGCTGCGCTTCGGCGGTGGCGCCCACCCTGCTCTGCGGGTTGCGGACCAACTCTTCGATGCTGTGCTCGGCGAGCTTGAGCGAGTAGAAGACGGACCGCGGGAACAACCGGTCCAGCATCATGAACTCGACCACGCGGCCCGCGTCAAGCACGCCCCGATAGGTGCGCAGATAGGTGTCGTGCGCGCCGGCCGAACGCAACAGCGTCACCCACGCCGGCGAGGACGCGCTGTCGCCCACTCGGGACAGCAACAGCCGCACCGTCATGTCGACGCGTTCGATCGCGCGGCCCAGCACCATGAATCGGTAGCCGTCATCGCGGGAAAGCGTCGAGTCGGCCAGACCGGCGAACATCGCCGCCCTGCCTTCGATGAACGACAAAAACTCATGCGGCCCAAGGCGTTTGGCGGCGCGTTCGCGTTCCGGCAGGGCGTGATAGGTGGTATTGAGGCACTCCCAAATTTCGCTGGACGTGACTTCCCGGGCGGACTTGGCGTTTTCGCGCGCCGCCGTGATCGCGTCGACGATCGAGCTGCCGCCCTTGTTGTCCTTGCGGTAGGCCACCAGGTCGGTCAACGACCAGACATCCAGATCGTGCTTGGGCGGCTCGATCCCCAACACCCGCAGCAGCACCCGCGACGCCTGGTCGGGATCGACGCTGGAGTCCTCGAGCAACTGGTGCAGCGCCACGTCCAGAATCCGCGCGGTGTCGTCGGCGCGTTCCACGTAACGGCCAATCCAGTAGAGCGCCTCGGCGTTTCGAGCCAACATCAGCGGACCGTCCTCTGTTGATGCTGTTTTTGCCTCTTGGGCGACTTGCCGTCGTGTAGCGGTTCGGCCGGCACCGGCTGCTGGTGCGCGGACGCGGCCTCCTCGGCATCGGAATCCGCCATGGAATCCGGCAGCGAGCGCACCAGCTCGGCGGCCCCCAGCTCGCGGTGGGCGGTCGAGGCGCGCGGCGCCAGCACCCAGGTGTCCTTGGAGCCACCGCCCTGGCTGGAGTTGACCACCCGCGAACCCTCGACCAGGGCCACCCGGGTCAGCCCGCCGGGCAGCACCCACACGTCGTCACCGTCGTTGACGGCGAACGGCCGCAGGTCGACGTAGCGCGGCGCCAGGGTGTTGTCGATCTGGGTCGGCACGGTCGATAGTTCCATCATCGGCTGGGCGATCCAGCTCCGCGGATCCTCGCGGATCTTCTTGCTGACCCCGGCAAGTTCCTTCTCGGAGGCCTCGGGGCCGAACACGATGCCGTAGCCGCCCGACCCCTCGACCGGCTTGATGACCAGTTCGCGCAGCCGGTCGAGCACCTCCTCGCGTTCGTCGTCCAGCCAGCACCGGTAGGTGTCCACGTTGGCCAGCAGCGGTTTCTCGCCCAAGTAGTACTCGATCATGGTCGGGACGTAGGTGTAGACGAGCTTGTCGTCGCCGACCCCGTTGCCGATCGCGCTGGAGATCACGACGTTGCCGGCGCGCGCGGCGTTCACCAAACCGGCCACCCCCAGCACCGAGTCGGCGCGGAACTGCAGCGGATCGAGGAAGACGTCGTCGATGCGCCGATAGATGACGTCGACCTGGCGCTCCCCCTCGGTGGTGCGCATGTACACCTGGTTGTCGCGGCAGAACAGGTCGCGGCCCTCGACCAGCTCGACGCCCATCTGACGGGCCAGCAGGGAATGCTCGAAGTACGCCGAGTTGTAGACACCGGGGGTCAGCACCACCACCGTCGGGTCGGCCTCGTTGGTGGCCGCGGAGTTGCGCAGCGCGCGCAGCAGATGCGAGGAGTAGTCGTCGACCGCGCGCACCCGGTGGGTGGCGAACAGGTTGGGGAAGACCCGCGCCATGGTGCGGCGGTTCTCCATCACATACGACACGCCCGAGGGTGAGCGCAGGTTGTCCTCGAGAACCCGCCAGGTGCCCTTTTCGTCGCGAATCAGGTCGATGCCCGCCACGTGAATGCGCACCCCGTTGGGGGGGACGATGCCCACCGCCTGGCGGTGGAAATGCTCGCACGAGGTGACCAGCCGTCGCGGGATGACGCCGTCGGCGAGGATTTCCTGGTCGCCGTAGATGTCGTCGAGGTACATCTCGAGGGCCTTGACGCGTTGCACGATGCCGCGCTCGAGCCGGTTCCACTCCGCGGCGGAGAGCACCCGGGGCACCAGGTCCAGCGGAAACGGACGCTCCTGGCCGGACAGGGAGAACGTGATGCCCTGGTCGATGAACGCACGGGCCAGGGCCTCGGCGCGGGCCCGCAAATCGGCGGCGTCCGACGGCGCGAGCTCGGCGTAGATGCCCTTGTAGGGGCCCCGGACGTTGCCCTGACCGTCGAACATCTCGTCGAATGCCAACGCGTAAACGTCGGAGGTGTTGTAGCCGCCGAAAATGCGCTCGGAGCGCGCCAGCTTGCGGGCAGCGCCGCGCGATCCGCGCCTGGGCTCAACCTGGTTCGCAAGACTCACTTTTAGGATGCTGCCTTAATTGACGTTATGGCAGGCCGGGAGTTCCCGTTTTGGGAGAAAACGTAACCGACTGCTAACCTGAGCAGTCGCAATCGGGTGTGGGGCGCCCCCCGAAACGAACACCGCAAATACCGAACCGACGAAGGAAATTTCCGCGTGGCCAACATCAAGTCGCAGCAAAAGCGCATCAAGACCAACGAGCGCGCCCGGCTGCGCAACAAGTCGGTGAAGTCCTCGCTGCGCACGGCCGTGCGCGCGTTCCGCGAGGCCGCGGCCGCCGGCGACAAGGAGAAGGCCTCGGACTTGCTGCTGTCGACCAGCCGCAAGCTGGACAAGGCGGCCAGCAAGGGCGTCATCCACAAGAATCAGGCCGCCAACAAGAAGTCGGCGCTGGCCCGGTCGCTGAACAAGATCTAACGGCTCGCCCTATCGGCCCCGGTCGGCCACCAGTTCGGCCACGGTCCGCACCGCGGATTCCAACGCGTAGTCGGCGTCGGCCGCGGCCCCTTTCACGTTGGCGTTGAGCTCCGCCACGACTTTCATCGCCGTCGCCACGCTGTCGCGCGACCAGCGCCGGGCCTGTTTCTGGGCCTTTTGTACCCGCCACGGCGGCATCCCCAGTTGGCCGGCCAGGCGGTACGGGTCGCCGGAGAGCGGGCCCACCCGCCCGATGGTGTGAATGGCCTCGGCCAGCGCGTCGGCCAGCACCACCAGCGGCTCGCCGCGCATCATCGCCCATCGCAGCGCCTCGGCGGCTCCGGCAAGGTCACCGGCGACGGCCTTGTCCGCGATGTCGAAGCCCTTCACCTCGGCTTTCCCGCTGTGATAGCGGCGCACCGCGGCCTCGTCGACCAGCCCGCCGGTGTCGGCGACCAGCTGCGAGCAGGCCGACGCGAGCTCGCGCACGTCGGAGCCGACGGCGTCCAGCAGCGCGGTCACGGTGTCCTCGTCCACCTTGGCCCGCAGCGCGCGGAACTCCTTGCGAACGAAATCGGCGCGCTCGCTGGGCTTGGTGATCCGCGCACACGGATGCACCTCGGCGCCCAACGACTTCAACTGGTCGGCCAGCGCCTTGGCTCGCCCGCCCCCCGAGTGCACCACGACCAGCACCGTGGCCGGGGGCAGGTCGGCGGCGGCAGCCGCGATCATCGCGACCGTGTCCTTGCCAGCCTCGGCGGCGGCCTCCAGCACGACGATGCGTTCGTCGGCGAACAGCGACGGGCTCAGCAGTTCGGCCAGCTCGTAGTTGCCGACGTCGCCGGCACGGACCCGGTTCACCGGGATGTCGGGGTTCTCGGAGTTGCCGGCGCGGGTGCGCGCGGCACGCAGTACCGTCGCCACCGCCCGTTCGACCAGCAGATCCTCGTCCCCCAAGACCAAATGCAACGACGAATCCCGGCTCACCCCACGATCGTGTCACGAAGGGCTGACCAATCCGGCCGCGGATCCAGCAGTGCCGCCAGCGACCAGGCCAGCAAGCACACCGCCGCCGTCACCCCGGCCGCGCGGGCCGCCGCACGAAACCAGCCCCGCCGCCGCAGCCGCATGCCGAGCACCAGCAGCAATGCCGTGCCACAGGCCACCAGCAGCACGCCGGCCACCCCGTCGGGTACCGGCACGGTCGCCGCGGGGACCCCGGCCGCGGCGTGCGCCACCCGCAACACCCACCACAGCTCCGGGCCGGTGAACCGGACCAGTAGTTGCGCGACGGGCGGGCAGAACAGGCACAGCGCGGCGGCGGCAGTGCCCAGCACCGTGATCGCCGCGATGACCGGCACCGCGGCCAGGTTGGCCGCCACCGACACCAGGCTGACCCGGCCGGAGATGCCGGCCACCAGCGGAGCGGTCACCAGCTGTGCGGCGACCGCGACGGCCACCGCATCGGCGAGCAGTTTGGGGCAACCCCGGGCGACCAGCCGCCGCGACCAGACGGGCGCGAGGACGACCAGCGCCGCCGTCGCCAGCACCGACAGCGCGAATCCCGCATCGACCGCGAGCTGCGGGGCGAGCGCAACCAAGATCAGCACCGCCGCCGAAAGCGCCGGAATCGCTTGGCGCCGACGAGAAGACAGCATGCCAACCAGCACGATGGCGCCCATGACGGCCGCCCGTAACACGCTCGCGGTCGGCTGCACGACGATCACGAACGCCAGCAGCGCCATCCCGGCGAGCAGCACGGCGGCCCGCGGTCCGACCAGCCGGGCGGACAGCAGCACGGTCCCGCAGACGATGGTGACGTTGGCACCCGAGACCGCCGTCAGGTGGGTCATGCCCGCCGCCCGGAATTCCCGGCCGGTGTCGGCGGTCACCGCAGACGTGTCGCCCAGGACCAGCGCCGGCAGCATCGCAGCCTGGGTGCCGGGCAGCGCCTCGCGTGCGGTCGCGGCGAACCGGGCGCGCACCGCGTGCGCGGCTCGGTGCACCGGTCCCGCCCGCCCGGCGATCGGCCGGCCCGACGCGTTGAGCACCGCGACCGTCAGGTCGTGGCGACCGGGCTTGCCGATGTGCGCGGAAAACCGCAGCGGCCGCCCCACCATGACGTCGAAATCGGCGGCCCGCGCGAAAACGGTTACCCGACCGGATGTCTGGTCGTCGCGCAGGTGCTGCAGGGTCGCCCGGAACATCAGCCGGTCGCGACCCAGCGACAATGCGCTCTCGCTGGGCGTCACCGTCACCGGGGCGGTGGTTCCGAACGCCGCGACAATCGAATGGTGCGCCACCGCCTCGGCGCGCAGCGCGATCGCGAACCCGAAGCCGGCGGCCACCACGCCCACGGCCGCCAGCCCGGCGCCGGCACCCCGCCGGCGCGACCTGCAGCACGACAGCAGTCCGGCCGCCCCGAGCAGCGCCACACCGCAGCAGGCCAGCACCCGCCCGACCGGCCACACGATGCCGGCGGCCGTGACGATCCATCCGGTCACCGCGGCGGGCACCAGGCGCACATCGAGGTAAGCGGGCGGGCCGGTCGCGTCAGACGCGGACCAGGGCACGTAACTTGTCCAGCCGCGCGGGTCCGATCCCGTCGACATCGGCGAGCTGATCGACGCTGGTGAATTTGCCATTCGACTGCCGCCAGGCCACGATCGCGGCGGCGGTGACCGGCCCCACCCCGGGCAGGGCGTCCAGCTGCTCCACGGTGGCGGTGTTCAGGTCGAGCACCCCGGCCGGCTTCGGCCGGGCCGAGCCGGACGCCGGTGCCGGCGCGGCGGGGGCGGGAGCCGAGCCGGCGGCCACGGAACTGCCCAGCGCGGCGGGCTTCCCCGGCACCGGCGCCAGACCGACCACGATCTGCTCACCGTCGGTGAGCGGGCGAGCCATGTTCAACCCGATGGTGTCGGCGCCGTCCAGCGCGCCCCCGGCGGCCTGCAGCGCATCGGCGATGCGCGCGCCCGGAGTCAGCGTGACCAGGCCTGGTTTGTGCACCAGTCCCACCACGCTGACCACGACCGGCCGGTCCGTACCGGCCGGGGAGGTGGGAGCCGCCGAGGAGGCGGGCCCGACCGTGGCTGCCTTCTGCACCGGCGGCAGCTTGGCCGACATCACCGGCGCCGGCTGGTCGCGGATCAGCGTGAAGATGGTGACCAGCACGGCCAGCGCGGCCACCACCGCCAACGCGATCGCCCCGGCGCGACCCGGGTCGGCGCGCAACCGGGCCAGCCAACCACGATCCTGGGTGGCGTCGGGCAGCCAGCGCGGCAGCAACGAGTTCTGATCCTCGTCCGCCGGCTGCACATCGGGATTTTCGTCGGGTGCATCGACATCCGGGGCGACATCGGGGTCGGCACCGAGGCGGCGTTGCAGCCGTTCGGCGGGCAGTTCTGTGCGCATGGGCCGACGGTAGGTGTGCGGACCGCCAGCACCGCCCCGGCGGACCTCCCGCAGCGTCCCGCTGTGGATTAATCGGAGGCTGTGCACGAGCACAGCAACGCATGGGTCAAGATGGACCTCGGAGCGCATGCGCCGACCCGACAACCAGCCAGCAATCGTCGTCATCGGTCGCCGACGCTCATCGCCAGGCATAGGAGGCTGCATGCAACTCGCGCTCACCCCGGAGGAAGCCGCGTTCCGCGACGAACTCCGCACGATTTACACCACCAAGATTCCGCAGGAGATGCGCGATCGGGTGCGTCGGGGCTCGGCGGAAGTCAACCGCGACGACATCGTCGCCAGTCACAAGATCCTGCACGAACACGGCCTGGCGGTGCCGAACTGGCCGGTGGAGTGGGGCGGCAAGGATTGGACGCCCACTCAGCACCAGATCTGGGCGGACGAGATGCAACTCGCGTGCGTCCCCGAGCCGCTCAACTTCAACACCAAGATGGTCGGCCCGGTAATCGCCGAGTTCGGCTCGGAGGAGGTCAAGCAGCGCTTCCTGCCCCCGACGGCCAGCCTGGACATCTGGTGGTGTCAGGGCTTTTCGGAACCGGAAGCCGGTTCGGACCTGGCCTCGCTGCGCACCACCGCGGTGCGCGACGGCGACAGCTACGTCGTCAACGGCCAGAAGACCTGGACCACCCTCGGCCAGTACGCGGACTGGATCTTCTGCCTGGTGCGCACCGATCCGCAGGCGCCCAAACGTCAGGCCGGCATCTCGTTTCTGTTGTTCGACATGAAGTCGCCCGGCGTCACGTTGCGGCCCATCAAGACCATCGACGGCGGCCACGAGGTCAACGAGGTCTTCTTCGAAGACGTCCGGGTGCCCGCCAATCAGCTTGTCGGAGAAGAAAACAAAGGCTGGACGTACGCGAAGTTCCTGTTGGGCAACGAGCGGACCGGCATCGCCGGGGTGGGCCGGACGAAGGTGCGCCTGGCCGAGGTGAAGAAGCACGCCGCGGCGACCGGGGTGCTCAACGACCCGCTGTTCGCGGCGCGGCTGGCCGAGGCCGAAAACGAGCTACTGGCACTGGAACTCACGCAATCACGGGTGGTCACCGACTCGGCGAACGGTCAACCCAACCCGGCCTCGTCGGTGCTCAAGCTGCGCGGCAGTCAGCTGCAGCAGGTGGCCACCGAGCTGCTGGTCGAGGTGGCCGGCCCGGACGCGCTGCCCGCGGATGGGGACGGCATTGCGTCGCCGGAGTGGGCGCAACACAGCGCGCCGCACTACCTCAACTACCGCAAGACGTCGATTTACGGCGGCAGCAGCGAGGTGCAGCGCAACATCATCGCGTCGACGATTCTGGGATTGTGAGGCAGCCATGGACTTTCAGTTGACCGACGAGCAGAACCTGCTGCGCGTCACGACCCGCGACCTGCTGGCGCGCTCCTACGACCCAGAGAGCCGCATCAAGGTCATCGGCTCCGACCTCGGCTGGAGCCGCGAGGTGTGGAGTCAGTTGGCCGACACCGGGATTCTCGGTTTGGGCTTCGAGCCCGACGAGGCGGGCCAGATCGAGATCATGGTGGTGCTCACCGAGGTCGGGCGCCGGCTGGCCCCCGAACCGATCCTGCACGCCGCGCTGGCGCCGGGCGCGTTGATCGCCCAGCTGGGCACCGACGCACAGCAACAACAGCTTGACGAGGTCGCCGCCGGCCAGCGGCTGCTGGCGTTCGCCCATTCCGAACCTGGACACCGCAAGCCGTCGGCGACGGTCACCACAAAGGCTGCGCGCCAAGGTGATTCGTGGACACTTAGCGGAACCAAGAACCCGGTACTGGCCGGTGACTGCGCTGACGCGTTGGTGGTCAGCGCCGCGTTGCCCGACGGTGGGACCGGTCTGTTCCTGGTGGACGCCGACGCGGTGACACGGCATCCGTACCGCACCTTCGACGGGCAGCGGGGCGCGCAGATCGATCTGGCCGACGCGCCCGCCGAACCGTTGGGCGAGGCCCCCAATGCCGCGGACGCCTCGCGGGCCATCGGCGAGACCATCATTCGCATCCAGTCGGGCCTGTGCAGCGAGGCCGTCGGGGCGATGGAGGAGGCGCTGCGGCTGACGACCGACTACCTCAAGACGCGCAAGCAGTTCGGCGTCACGCTCAACAAGTTCCAGACGCTGACGCAGCGCGCCGCCGACATGTACGTGTCGCTGGAACTGGCCCGCAGCATGAACCTTTACGCCGGGATGTCGATCGCCGACGGCAACCTGGATCCGCTGATCGCCTCGCGCGCCAAGCTGCAGATCGGGCGGTCGGGACGTCACATCGCCCAAGAGTCGATCCAGCTGCACGGCGGCATCGGCGTGACCGCGGAATACCCGGTCAGCCATTACGCCGCCCGGCTCACCGCGATCGAACACACCCTGGGGACCTCGGGTGATCATCTGCACAACCTGGTCGATCACCTCGGCGACTACGACCTGGCCCGGCTCTAAGCCGGCGTCGGCCTAACCGCCGGCCGGGTCCGCGTCCGCCTGCCGAGCCGAATCCGGCTCGGCAGGAGCCGAATCCGCGTCCGGCAACTGACTCACCAGGTATTCGGCGAGCCCCCCGATGGTCGGATAGTCGAAGACCGCGGTCGCGTTGATGGTGAACGCGCCGCCGAACTGGCTGTGCAATCGGTTACGGAGCTCGATCGCCATCAGCGAGTCGGTGCCCAGATCCAGGAATCGGCTGCTGGCGGCGGGCGGTTGCGCCAGGCGCAGGAAGTTCTGCACCTCGCGTTGCAGGAATTCGGTCACGAACGCCGCGCGCTGCGGCACCGGGATCTCTTGCAACTGCTTGAGCAACTCGCTGTCGCCGCCGACTTCCCCGGCGGCACTGGGCAACACGAGGTCGAGGACCGGCGGGCGCGAACTGCCCAGCAGTTTCGCCGCCCGCTGCCAGTTGGCCTTGAGCACGGCGGCCTGACCGGTGCCGTTGGCGACGACCTCGGCGAGCGCGCCGAGCGCGGCCGACGGGTCCAGCGGAATCAGGCCCTGCGCACTGATGTTGGCCGTCGCGGCCTCCGACGAGGCCATGCCACCCTGGGCCCAGGGACCGAAGTTGAGGCCCGTGGCGGGCCGACCGCGCGCCCTGCGCCGCGCGACCAGACCGTCCAGGAAGGCGTTGGCCGTGGCGTAGTTGGACTGCCCGGGTGAACCGAACAGGCTGGACACCGAGGACGACACGACGAAGAAGTCCAGCTCGTCCCCCTCGGTCAAGCTGTCCAAATGCTCGGCCCCGAACGCCTTGGGGGCCAACGTGGTTCGAAACCGATCCAGATTCTGCTGCGACAGCAATGCGTCATCGAGGACGCCGGCCAGATGCACCACACCGGCCAGCGGCGGCAACTCCGCGCGAATGCGCCCCAACAGTCCCGCCACGTCGGACTCCGCGGCGACATCGGCGGTGAAGACATGGATGCGGGTTTTGTAGCGCTCGGTGATCTCCTCGATGCAACGTTGCGCCTGCGCGTCCGGTTCGCGGCGACTGGTCAAAACGATGTCGCCCGCCCCGAGTTGGGCCAAATAGGACGCCATATGCAACCCGATGGCACCCAGCCCGCCGGTGATCAGATAACTGCGATCCGGCCGCGGCTGCAACGGGCTCGGGATCTGCACCACGATCTTGCCGATGTGCCGCGCCTGCTGCATCCGGCGGAACGCGGCCCTGGCCTCGGTGAGCGGGTAGATCTCGGCGGGTAGCGGCTGCCAACTGCCGTCGGCCAGGCCTGCCGACACCTCGGTCAGCAACGCCCGAATACGGTCGGGGTCCTGGCAGGTCACCGTGTCCAAAGCCACGATTTCGTAAGCGATATCGGGACGAGCCTCGGCCATCTGCTCCGGGGTCCAGATGTCGCGCTTGGCGATCTCGGCGAAGCGGCCGTTTTGGGCGGTGGCCCGAACCGTCGCTTCCAGGAACCCTTCATTGGTCAAGCTGTTGAGCACCACGTCGACACCGGCGCCGCCAGTGTCCGCCAGGATCTGGTCGGCGAAATCCGTTGTGCGCGAATCATAGACGTGCTCGACACCCAGCTTGCGCAGCGTCGCGCGCTTGAAGGTGCTGGCCGTGGCGTACACCGTGGCACCGCACTGCTGAGCCATCTGCACCGCAGCCAGGCCGACCCCGCCGCTGGCGGCGTGGATGAGCACCCGCTCGCCCGGCTTGAGCTGTGCCCAGTCGAACGCGAGCCGCACCGTCAGCGCTGCGGCCGGGATCGTCGCCGCCTCCACCGCGCTGATCCCGTCGGGAATCGGGGCCAGCAGCTGGGCGGGCACGTTGAACCGGCTGGAGAACGCGCCCTGCATGAACCCGTAGACCCGCTGGCCCACCTCGAGTCCGGTGACGCCGCTTCCCAATTGGGTGACGGTGCCGGCGAAATCCCCGCCGATCGGCCCGGGGTCGCCCGGGTAGAGACCCAGCACGTTGAGCACGTCGCGGAAGTTGAGGCCGGCCGCCTGCACCCGGACCTGCACGTAACCCTCATCCGGAGGCGGCACCTCGGTCTCGGTCAGCCGCAGGTTGTCGATCGCACCTCGCTCGGTGGGTGCCAACACGTAGTCGCCGGAACGCGGCACGGCGAGGTGACCGCTGCGGGCCCACGGCAGCAGTCGGGACGCCAGCAGCTTCCCTTGCCGCACAGCGAGTTCCGGTTCCTCAGGCGGTCCGCTCGGCGTGGCCAGCAGGGCGGCCAGCGCTTGCACGGCTTCCGGGGATCCGTCGCAGTCGACGAGTCTGGCGCGCAGCGCCGGTTCCTCGTTGATCACGGTCCGCCCGAATCCCCACAGCGCGGCCTGCACTGCGTCGACCGGCTCGCCGGATTCGGTGGCCACCGCCCGCTCGGTGACGATCCAGAGTCCGCCGGGCAATTTCACTCCGCCGTTCTGTGCGCCATTTTGCACGGCGTGCACGGCGCTGAGCAGGTGGGTGATCTCGGCCTCGAGGCGCGCGGCGGGACCGCCCGGGGCGTCCGGTCCGCTGCTGCGCCACACCACACCGGCGAACGGCAGGCCGCGTTCGGCGGCTTGTGCCAGCACCTGCCCCAGCGGCTGCGGATTGGTGGCGCGGTCGAACGGGATGCATCCCGGCACCGCCGCGGCCAGCTCGTCGAATCCGCCGATCAGCCAGGTACCGTCCGGGCCCGCGGCGGTGTCGGCAGCTGCGCCCGGCGGCGGCACCTCGTGCCAGCCCAGCGTGTAGAGCAGCCGGGTGGTGTCGCCGCCCAGGCCCCGCAGCAGCGCCTCGCGCGGTGCGCGCTTGACCGTGAACTCGCGGATACCCCCGAGATGACGGCCATCCCGGTCCAGGAAATCGAGATCGAACACCTGGGTTTCGCTGTTCAGTTCGCTGTCGTGCCACCGGGCCCGACAGTAGAACCGCCGGGGCATCTTCTCCCGCAACGTCACCTGCCCGTATCGCAACGGCAGGAACAGGTCGTTGACGCCCTGCTCGGCGGCGAGCAGCGCCGGGAACGCCGGGAACGCGACCCCGGTGCACAGGTCCATCAGGACCGGGTGCATCGGCTCGGCTCCCAGTTGCTCGGCGAGTTCTTCGCCGACCAGCATGTCGCCGATCGCTTCACCCTGCCCCAGCCACAGCGACTTCAGGGAACCGGACCATGTTGGGCCCCAAGCGAGTTCGAGATCGGCGAAGGTCTCGAACAGCTCCTGCGGGCGCATCCGGTCCAGGCGCTCGATCGCTTCGTCGACCGGATCGCCGTCGGGCGCGGGCTCACCCGCCCCCGTCTGCACGGTGCCCTCGGCGTTCAGGGACCATTCGCCGCCGCGCTCGCCGTAGGGGCGACTGTGCACTTGGAACTTCGACTCACCGTCATTGCCCAGCGGATGCAGAGTCAGCTGTACCTCACGAGAACTCTTCTCGGGCAGGATGATCGGCTCGTAGAAGAACACGTCCTTCACCCGGGCCGGGGCACCGACGGCGGCCAGCGCCATCGCCGCGTACGTCGCGCCGGGCACCACGACCGTGCCGTAGATGACGTGGTCGGACAGCCACGGCTGCGACTTGACCGACAACCGGCTGGTGTAGACGCAGTCGCCGGACGCGAGGTCCTTGGCGCTGCCGAGGATCCCGGCGACCGCCGGGCCGTCGATCGCCACACCGGTGGTCTTCGGCCAGAAGCGGCGACGCTGGAACGGATAGGTGGGCAGTTCTACCCGGACCCGCGAATCACGGTGCAGGGTGGCGAAATCAGGACGCAGACCGCCGACGTAGGCGGCGGCGATCGCGTCAGCGATCTGGCGCCGGTCGCTCACACCCTTGCGCAGCGAGACGATCGCCCGCGGCGCGGCCAGGTGCTCCGGCCACACCTGCACCGCCGCACCGGTCAACACCGGCTGCGGTCCTATCTCCATCAGCACCGAGCAGCCCAACGCCGCCACCGTGCGGACACTTTCGGCGAACTGCACCGGCTGCCGGGAATGCCGGCGCCAGTACTGCGCGTCGAGCGGGGTTTGGGCCGTCAGCACGCCGCCCGTGCGGTTGCAGACCAGCGGCATCGTCGGGGTGTGGTACTCGACTTGCGCAGCGTAGGACTCGAATTCGTCGAGAATCGGATCCAGCAACTCCGAGTGGAAGGCGTGGCTGGTATCCAACCAGGTGCAGCGGATGCCCTCGTTCTCGAATCGGGCGACCACTTGTTCGAGGTCTTCGCCGGGACCGGAGAGCACCGTGTTGGGCCCGTTGTAGGCACCGACCGAGACGCGCGGAAATTCACCGGCAATCTCCTCGACGTGCTTGGCGTCGTAGAACACTGCCACCATTCGGCCGCCGTCGGGCAGGCTGCCGAACAGCTGGCCGCGCCGGGCGATCAGTCGCGCCCCGTCCTCGAGACTGAACACGCCCGCCACGCAGGCCGCCGCGTACTGGCCGACGCTGTGCCCCAGCACCACGTCGGGCTGGATACCCCAGGACTGCCACAACCGGGCCAGGCCCATCTCCACCGCGAACAGCGCCGGCTGCGCAAAAGACGTGTGCCGCAATGTTTCTTGGGCGTCCTGCGGCCCGCTGCGATCGGTGGCGAACAGCACGTCCAGCAGCGGGTACGGCAATATGTCGGCGACCACCTCCGCGCACCGGGTCACCGTCTCGGCGAAGACCGGCTCGGTGTCGAACAGCTCGCGCGCCATGCCGGGGTGCTGGCTGCCCTGGCCGGTGAACAGCCACGCCGTCGTCGGATGGTGGGTGTGCTCACCGCGCACGACACCCGGCCGCAGCCGGTTCTCGGCCAGCTCGGCCAGGGCCTCGCGTGCCCCCTCGACCGAATCCACCACCAGCGCGGCCCGGTGTTCGAAGTGTGAGCGACCGGTTCCGGCGGTGCGGCACACCTCGGCGAGGTCCACATCGGGGTGCACGTTCAGCCACACTTCGTAACGCCGCGCCAGCGCCACCAGCGCTTCGGGCGACCGCGCGGACAGCACCAACACCCTCGGCTGGTCCTCCGACTTCGCTTCCGGGGCAGGCTCGGCGGCACCGTCACCGTCGAGGTGTCCGCGTTGCGGCGGCTCCTCCACCAGCACGTGGGCGTTGGTGCCGGTGAAGCCGAACGAGCTCACGCCCGCGCGTCGGGGCCGGCCGTTGGTCTGCCAGGGCGTCGCCTTGTCCACGACGCGCACCGGCAACGATTCCCACGGGATGTGCGGCGACGGCTGCTCGAAGTGCAGGCTGGGCGGCAGCGTCTGGTGCTGCAGCGACAGCACGACCTTGATCAGACCTGCTGCGCCCGAGGCCGATTCGGTGTGGCCGATGTTGGTTTTGACCGAACCGATGAGCAGGGGCCGGTCGGCGTCGCGCGCGGTACCGTAGGCCGCCGCGGCCGCCTGCACCTCGATCGGATCGCCCAGCGGGGTACCCGTTCCGTGCGCCTCGAGGTAATCGACCTCCCCGCCCGACAATCCGGCGCGCGCCAGCGCGGTCCCGATAAGTCGTTGCTGGGCACCACCATTGGGCACGGTCAAGCCGCTGGACGCCCCGTCCTGGTTAACCGCGCTGCTGGGGATCACGGCGCAGATTCGGTCGCCGTCGCGCTCGGCGTCACTGAGCCGTTTGAGTACCAGGATGCCGCAGCCTTCACTGCGCACGTAACCGTCGGCCGAGGCGTCGAACGTCTTGCAGCGGCCGACGGGAGAAAGCATCCGCGCCCGGGACGCGGCGATGACGGTCACCGGGCTGAGCAGGACGTTGACGCCGCCGGCGAGCGCCAGGTCGCAGTCGCCGGCGTGCAGGGCCTGGCAGGCCTGGTGGACGGCCACCAGCGCCGAACTGCAGGCGGTGTCGACGGCCACCGCCGGACCTTCGAATCCCAGCGCGAAGGCGACCCGGCCAGAGATGGCGTTCAGCGCATTGCCGGTGATGAAATGGGGTTCGATCTTGTCGATCGGCTCCGACGAAAGCAGGTGCGCGTACTCGTTGGCGGCCACACCCACGAACACGCCGGTTCGGCTGCCGCGCAGCGCCCCCGGCGAGTACCCGGCGCGTTCCAGACCCTCCCAGACCATCTCGAGCATCAGCCGCTGCTGCGGCTCGATCCACACGGCCTCGCGCGGGGAGATGCCGAAGAACTCGGGATCGAATCCGTCGATTTCGTCCAGAAACCCGCCATACCGGGTGTAGGTCTTGCCCGGGGTGTCCGGATCCGGGTCGTAGAACTCGTCGATGTCGAAACGGTCCTCGGGCACTTCGCGGATCGCGTCGACGCCGCCGGACAGCAGCTCCCAGAACGCTTCCGGGTCGGGCGCACCCGGGAAGCGGCACGAGACCGCGACGATCGCGATCGGTTCGTCGGTGCGCGTCGTCACCGCCGACGCCGGCTCCGGCCGCGCCTTGGTAGCCGCCGGGTCGTCGAGTTCGAGCACCTCGCCCAGCAGATAGTCGGCCACGTCGGAGAGCCTGGGGTGATCCATCGCCAGCGTGGCCGGGATCTGTTTGCCCACCCCTTCTTCGAGGTGGCGGCGTAATTCGATCGCCATCAGCGAATCCATGCCAAGATCGAAAAACCCTGCGTCCGCACGTACTTCGTCGGCATCGACGCGGGTGACCTCCGCGACCGCATCGCGCAGGTAGTCGGTCAGCAGCTTCTTGCGCTGCTGCACCGGTGCGCCGGCGAGCCGCTCGACCAGTGCGGTCTTGCCGGTTGCGGTCACCGCTGGAGCCGGCTCGGGCACCTCGCGTTGCAGCTCCGCCAGAAACGCGCGCCGGCCCGCCTGTTGGTAGAGCGGCAAGAACCGGCCCCAGTCGATGCGGGCCACCACACCTTGGGCGAGCCCCGGCTCGGCGGGCGCCACCGCCTCGGCCAGGCCCGCAAGCGCATCGGCCGCCGCCATGGCCTTGACCCCGCGCTGCTCGAGTCGGGCACGCGACTGCGCGTCCGCCATGCCGGCCGACCACGGCCCGAAATTGACGCTGACCGCCCGGATGCCCTGTTCGCGCAGCCGCCAGGCCAGCCCGTCGAGGAAGGCGTTCGCCGCGCCGTAGGCCGTCTGGCCGTATCCGCCCCACACCGAGGCGATCGAGGACGTGCTGATGAAGAAGTCGAGCTTGCACTCGGTCGCCGCTTCGCTCAAATGCCAAGCACCCCAGACCTTGCCGGCGAAGACGCGATCGACCTCGGCGTCGTCCAGGGCGGCCAGCGGGGTGGTGCCGATCTCGCCCGCGGCGTGGACGATACCGGCCAGCGCCGGCAGCTCGGCCTGCACGCTCGCCAGCAGCCGGTCCACGTCATGCGCATCGGCGACATCGGCGGTGACGACGCGGATTTGGCAACCGTGCTGTTTGCTCAGGGCGGTGATGCGTTGTTGCGCGGCCTGGGTCGGCTCGCGCCTACTGGTCAGCACCAGGTTCCCCGCGCCGTGCCCGGCCAGGTGTCCGGCGATCTCCAACCCGATCGCTCCCAGCCCGCCGGTCACCAAATACGTTGCGTCACTGCGGAGTTGCAGCGCCGCCCCACTCGGCGGCCCGCTGCGTCGCACCAACCGCGGGACGTAGGTCGCCGGGCCGCGCAGCGCGAGCTGATCTTCCCGAGCGGTCGCGCCATCCGGTGTGCCGATGCGGTCGATCAGCGCGGCCCATTCATCGGCGGTGCCGTCACCGAGGTCGACCAGTCCGCCCCACAGCTGCGGCAACTCGAGCGAGGCGGCACGGCCGAATCCCCACAGGCAGCTCTGCTGAGGGGCCACCAGATCCGCATCGAGGACGCGCTGGGCACCGCGGGTGACCAGCCAGATCGGGCTGCGTAGTTCGGCGGCGAGCGCGGCGCGGAAGAGCCGCCGGGTTCCGCCGAGGATTCGGTGTTGCATGCGCAACAGCGACCGCATCGTCGGGGTGGTCCCGGCCTCCAGCGCGGCGACGTGCACGATGCGCGGCGTCGAATCCGCGGTCGCGGCAGCGCGCAACGCGTGGGTGAGCGCCTCTTCGTCGGCATCGGAGGCGGGCAGGCCGATCACGCGATGCGGATGGTTACCGGCGGTCAGCAGGTCGACCAGTGGCGCAACCACGTCCGCCGCATCGCCGACGACGATCCACTCGGACCGCTCGTCGGAACCGGGACCGGATAGTGGCGATGCGGATTTCTCCCAGCGGATCTCGTAGCGGTCATCCCCGATGGCCCGGCTGGTCCGTTGTTGATTGTGCTGTGCCGCAAGCTTGCTGAGCACACTGAGGGTTTGCTGATCGTCGCTGTTCGCGTCGAGCAGGGTGGCAAGTTCTTCGATCCGTCCGTCCTCGAGCAGACGGACGGTTTCGGTGCGCGGTCCGCCGTTGACCGCGGTGGCGTGGTCTCCCTTCTCGGGACGTTCGCGCTCGTCGCGGAACCAGTATTGACGGCGCTCGAACGGATAGGTGGGCAGGTCGAGCTTGCGGGCCTGGGGCCGGCGCAGGGCCGCGAAGTCGGGCAGGTGTCCCAACACGTAGGCATCGGCGACGGCTTCGGTGATCTGCCGGTGGTCGGCGGTGTTCCGGCGCAGCGAGGTGATCACCCGCGGCGCCGTGGCCGGGTCGGGCCACGCCGACAGCGCCGCGGCGGACAACACCGGGCGGGGGCCGATCTCAAGCAGTAGTTTGCAGTTCAGCTCGGCCAGCGTGCGCACGCTCTTGGCGAACTCCACCGGCTGACGGGCGTGGCGGCGCCAGTAAGCCCCGTCCAGCTTCACACTGCGGCCCAGCGCCGCCCCGGTTCGGTTGTCAATCAAGATTCGTTGCGGCGCAGCGGAGTTGAATTTATCCGCACACGACTCGAATTCGTCGAGGATCGGGTCCAGCAGCGCCGAGTGGAACGCGTGGCTGGTGTCCAGCCAGTCACAACGCACACCGTCGGACGTCAATCCGGCGACCACACGCTCCAAATCGATTGCCGGCCCGGATAATACGGTGTTGGCTCCGTTGTAGGCCGCCACGGACAGGCTGGGGAATTCGTCGGTCAGCGCCTCGACCCGCTGCGCGGCGGTGAACACCGCGACCATGCGGCCACCGGCGGGCAGACTGCCGAACAGCCGGCCCCGTTCGGCCATCAGCAACGCGCCGTCCTGCATGCTGAGCACCCCCGCGACGCAGGCGGCCGAATACTGGCCGACGCTGTGGCCCAGCACCACGTCCGGCTGCAGGTCCCAGGACTGCCACAGCCGCGCGAGGCCCAGCTCCACCGCGAACAGCGCGGGCTGTGCGTAGCCGGTCTGCTGCAGCATCGCATCGCAGTCCGGGCTGTCGACGTCGAAAATCACGTCCAGCAACGGCTTTTCGAGAATGCCGGCCACGGCGTCGGCGCAGCGCTGCAGCGTCTCGGCGAACACCGGTTCGGTGTCGAACAGTTCGCGGGCCATGCCGGGGTACTGGCTGCCCTGGCCGGTGAACAGCCAGGCCGTCTTGGGTGTGTCGTGACATTCGCCGCGGAACAATCCCGGGGCGGGGCGGTCGTCAGCCAAAGCGCCGAGCAGGTCGATGACCGATTCTCGCGAGTTGACCACCAACGCGGCGCGCTGCTCCAGGTGCGCGCGAGCCGCCCCGGCGGTGAAGCACACGTCCGCCAGGGTGGCCTCGGGGTGCGCGCGCAGCCAGTCGCGGTACTCATCGGCCAGCCGCGTCAACGCCCCCGGTGTGCGCGCCGAGAGCGGAAGGATGCTGAATCGTCGGTCACCCTCCGGCTCGGCCGGAGCCGGCGCCGCGGCGACCGTCGGCTCGGGGGCCTCCTCGAGGATGATGTGGGCATTCGTCCCGGCGAATCCGAAGGAGCTGACGCCGGCGATGCGGGGGCGGCCGTTGCGTTCCCACGGCGTCGGTTCCGTGACGACCTCTACCGGGAGCCGGTCCCACGGGATGTGCGGCGACGGATTCTGGAAGTGCAGGTGCCGCGGCAGCAGCTCGTTCTCCAGCGCCAGGATGACTTTGATCACTCCGGCGATACCCGCGGCCGCCTCCAGGTGCCCGATGTTCGTCTTCACCGAGCCGATCAGCAGCGGCTGGTCAGGTTGGCGGCCGGCGCCGAGCACCGCACCCGCGGCCTGCGCCTCGATCGGGTCGCCCAGCGACGTCCCGGTGCCGTGTGCCTCCAGGTACCCGACGTGCTGGGGTTCGATGTCGGCACGTTTCAGCGCGTCGGCGATGACCCGTTGTTGGGCAACCCCGTTGGGTACCGTCAATCCACCCGACGCGCCGTCCTGGTTGATCGCGCTGCCGCGGATCACGGCCCGAATCCGGTCACCGTCGCGCAGGGCGTCCTCGAGGCGCTTGATCACGATGACGCCGCAACCCTCGCCGCGGACGTAGCCATCCGCGGCCGCGTCGAAGGTCTTGCATCGGCCGTCGGGCGCCAGCATCTGCGCGCTGGAGAAGGTGATCATCGTCGCCGGGGTGAGCAGAACGTTCGCGCCGCCCGCCAACGCCAGGTCGCACTCGTTTAAGCGAAGTGCTTGACACGCTTGATGGATCGCGACCAGCGACGAGCTGCATGCCGTGTCGACAGCGACCGCGGGACCTTGCAGCCCCAACCGGTAACTGATCCGGCCCGCGGCCGCGGCGTTTGACGTCCCGATGGCCATGTAGGCCTCGATCTCGGGGTAGGTCAGTTCATCGGATGCCATGCCCAGGTAGTCGTGGGTAGCCAGCCCGACGAACACACCGGTGTTGGTGTTCGCCAGGGCCGTTGGTGCGATGCCCGAGTGCTCCACCGCACGCCACGCCGTTTCCAGCAAGATCCGGTGCTGCGGATCCATCAGCCTGACCTCGCGCGCCGACATGCCGAAGAACGGGGCGTCGAATCCGGTCACGTCGTCGACGAACCCGGCGCGGCGGGTGACCACCTTGCCCGGAGTGCCGGGTTCCGGGTCGAAGAATTCGTCCACGTCCCAGCGGTCGCGCGGCACCTCGGATATCGCATCCCGGCCGTCTCGCAACACATCCCAGAACTCGTCGGCGTCGGCAGCTCCAGGGAAGCGCGCCGCGTACCCGATGATTGCGAAAGCCGCTGCCGGACCTCCCAGATCTTCGACGGATGCCATGCGCTTGTCCTCCCTTGGCCGGTCAAGATCGATCCTTTGGGGAGGCCGGCTGTGCTCGGAGAACCATTCCCGAAGGCCAGCACCGCATTTGCAGCGCCCGCACCGCACAGTGGCAACCAATGCGGCTGCCGCCCCCACCTCCCGCGCCGACCGCTCCATCGCAATGAACGGCCCGCCGGATCCGTCAGCGAGTGTAGGCGGTGGCCCGCGCACGGATGCGACGGTGACCGGACGGCGGGTTATCTTGGTGGCGCCGCCAGCGTGGCCGGACGCGAGCCCTGTATGCCGACGGAGAGGGAGAAGTAGTTTTGCGCATCGGGAAAATTACGGTCGGCGCACTCGGTGAATGGGCAGTAACCGCAGGTTCGGTCACCTCTTGGCACCCGACGGCCGGGTCCAGCGAAAAGGTCCGACGGGCGCCGGTTAGTTCCGTGCCGGTCAGTTACATGCAAGGCCAGCATCTGCGTAACTACTGCGAACGGACGGCCGCGGGGCTGAATTTCTCCCGGCAGATCATCGCCACCTGTGAATTACCTGGCAAATGTGATGTGGCGGCCATGGATCGTGCCGTCAATGCGTACCTGCGTCGCCATGACACATTCCGCAGCTGGTTCGAGCAAACCGGTGACGGCGAATTCGTCCGGCACACCCTTGCCGATCCTGCCGACATCGAATTCGCGCCGATCGACCACGGTCACATGACGGTCGAGCAGATCCACGCTCACGTCGTGGCCATCCCGAGTCCGCTGGAGTGGGGCTGCTTCACCTTCGGGATCGTGCAGAGCGAGGACCATTTCACGTTCTTTGCCGCGATGGACCACGTCCACGGGGACGCGACGCTGATCGGCACGACGATGATGGAAGCCAACGGCATGTATTCGGCGCTCAGCGGCGGCGGCGAGGCCTTGACGTTGCCCGACGCCGGGAGCTTCGACGATTTTTGCACCCGTGAACGCGAGTACACCTCGGCGCTGACGCTGGATTCGCCCGGCGTGCGCGCGTGGATCGACTTCGCGGACAACAACGGCGGCGGGTTTCCGGAATTCCCCCTTCCACTGGGCAACCCGACGCAGTCCGACCGCAGTGACATGGCCTCCGAACTTCTGATGGACGCCGCACAGACCGAGCGATTCGAATCGGCCTGCGCCGCGGCGGGCGCACGCTTCGTCGGCGGCTTGTTCGCCTGTTTTGCCCTGCTGGAACACGAGTTCACGGGCGCCCTCACGTATTACGGGCTCACTCCCCGAGACTCCCGCACCGGCGCGGACAACTTCATGACCCAGGGCTGGTTCACCGGCCTGATCCCGATCACCGTGCCGATCGCCGCCGCCTCGTTCAACGATGCGGCGTGGGCGGCGCAGGCGTCCTTCGATTCCGGTCTGGACATGGCGAAGGTGCCGTACTACCGCGTCCTGGAGTTGGCGCCGTGGTTGAACTGGCCGCGGCCGAACTTTCCGGTGTCGAACTTCCTGCACGGCGGCGCCGCTCCGCTCAACGCCATCCTCGCCGCGGCGGACCTGGGGCTGGCGAACAACATCGGCATCTATCCCGACGGCCGGTATTCCTATCAGCTGACCATTTACGTCTTCCGCTACGAGGAGGGCACGGTCATGGCGATCATGCATCCCGACAATCCGGTCGCCCGCAAGTCTGTGAATCGCTACATGTCCGCTATGAAGTCCGTGTGTGGCCGGGTCGCCGGTAGCGGGCATTGGGGCCGCGTTGCGTAGCGTGGAGCCACCCGATGGCTAGAGATTTTTCGAGGCGCGCGCATTCTCGTCGGGCACACGACGGTTCTGCGCGCCGTGACTTTGCGCCGGCGAGCGTCGCCGGCGGGCGCAGCCGACTGCGCCGACCGGGGGCGAGGACGGTATGCAACGGCTAGCCGATGTTGTGGTGCGGTGGCCCTGGCTGGTGATCGGGATCTGGGTCGCGATCGCGATCGCGCTGCCCCTGACGCTGCCGTCGCTGGGTGAAATGTCCCAAAAGCATCCGCTCGCAATCCTGCCCAGCGATGCGCCGTCCAGCGTCACCGCGCGCAAGATGACCGAGGCGTTCCACGAGGCGGGCTCGGAAGACCTGCTGCTGGTGGTCCTCACCGACGACAAGGGCCTCGGCCCGGCCGACGAGGCCGCATACCGCAAGCTGGTGGACGCGCTGCGACACGACACTCGCGACGTGATGATGGTCCAGGACTTCGTCACCACGCCGCCGCTGCGCTCGGTGGTGACCAGCAAGGATCACAAGGCCTGGGTGCTGCCGGTCGGGGTCGCGGGCGAACTGGGCACGCCCCAGTCCTACGCCGCGTTCAACCGGGTCGCCGAGCTCGTCAAGCACACCCTGGCGCAGGCACCACCCGGCAGCCACCTGACCGCCAACATCACCGGTCCGGCGGCGACCGTGGCCGACCTGACGGTCGCGGGTGATCAGGACCGGCTTCCGATCGAGCTGGCGATCGCCGTGCTGGTGCTCCTCGTCCTGCTGGTGATCTACCGCAGCGCGGTCACGATGCTGCTGCCGTTGGTGACGATTGGGATATCGCTGGTGATCGCGCAGGCGGTGGTCGCGGGCTATTCGGCAGTGACGGACTCGGGTGTCTCGAATCAGTCGATCGTGTTTCTCAGCGCCATCATGGCCGGCGCCGGAACCGACTATGCGGTGTTTCTGATCAGTCGCTATCACGACTACCTGCGATCGGGCGCGAGTTCGGACCAGGCGATCAAGAAGGCGATGCTGTCGATCGGCAAGGTGATCGGCGCGTCCGCCGCCACCGTTGGAATCACCTTCCTGCTCATCAGTTTCGCCCAGATGGGCGTGTTCAAGACGGTCGGCGCGTCGTCGGCGATCGGGGTGGGCGTGGCGTTCTTCGCCGCGGTGACATTGTTGCCGGCCATCGTGGTGCTGGCCGGGCCGCGCGGCTGGGTCAAGCCGCGGCGGGAACTGACCGCTCGGTTCTGGCGGCGGTCGGGCATCCGCATCGTGCGCCGCCCCAAGGCCAACCTGCTGGCCAGCGTGCTGGTGTTGATCGTCCTGGCCAGCTGCGCCGGGTTGGTGCGCTACAACTACGACGACCGCAAGGCGCTGCGGGCGTCCGCGCCCAGCTCCGTCGGATATGCAGCGCTGGATCAACACTTTCCGGTCAACCAGTCCATCCCGGAGTACATCCTGATCCAGTCGCCGCATGACCTGCGGACGCCGAAGGCCCTCGCCGATTTGGAACAGCTGGCCGACCGGGTCAGCCAGTTGCCGAATGTTGCTGCGGTCAGCGGTATTACGCGTCCCACCGGGAGTGTGCCCGAACAGTTCCGGGCCACCTATCAGGCGGGCGCCATCGGCACCCTGCTGGCCGGCGGCTCCACCATGATCAACGATCACACCGGCGACCTGAACCGGCTGGTGGCGGGGGCCGGCACGCTGGCCAACAGCCTCGGCGATGTCCGTGGCCAGGTCAGCCAGCTCGCCGCCAGCGTGCAGGAACTCGAGAACGCCTTCTCCTCGGCGAAAAACCAGTACAGCGGCGACGCGTTGGTGCGGGAGGTCGACATCGCCGCCCAGCTCGTCGACCACGTCAACTCGTTGAGCAACGCGATGGGCTGGAACTTCACGGCGGCCAAGAACATGTTCGGCTGGATCGGACCGGTATTGTCGGCCTTGCAAAATAACCCGGTGTGCGATGCCGACCCGTCGTGCAGCAGCACCCGCGGGACGTTCGAGCAGCTGGTGGGCAGTCGCGATCAAGCCGACCTGGACGCGATCAACGAGTTGGCTCACCAACTGCAGGACTATCCGGACAAGCATGCACTCAGGGCGTCCACGGACCGGCTGCGTGCCGCGCTGCGCAAGCTCACCGGCGTGCTGCACACGATGGGGATGGACAAACCCGGTGGTGTGCAAGCGAATCTGAACAGCCTGCAGGACGGCGCCAACCGGTTCGCCGGTGGCAGTCGTCAACTGGCCGACGCGGTGGCCCAACTCGTCGACCAAGTCAAACAGCTCGGCGCCGGGCTCAGCGAGTCAGCGGCGTTCCTGTTGTCCCTGAAACGTGATGCGGCGCAACCGGCAATGGCCGGGTTCAACATCCCGCCCCAGCTGTTGCAGCTCGAGGAGTTCCAAAAGGCGGCGAAGGTGTTCATTTCGCCGGACGGGCATTCGGTGCGGTATTTGGTTCAGACCAAACTGAACCCGTTCAGCACCGAGGCCATGGACCAGGTCAACGCGATCACCGCGGCCGCTCGGGGAGCCCAACCGAACACCGCCTTGGCCGACGCCACGGTGTCGATGTCCGGGTATACCGTGGCCCTGAAGGACACCCGCGACTACTACCAGCACGACATCCGGTTCATCATCGCGGTGACCCTACTGGTCGTCCTGCTGACCTTGATCGCGTTGCTGCGTGCCCTGGTGGCGCCACTGTATCTGGTTGCTTCCGTGGTGGTTTCGTACCTGTCGGCGGTCGGGGTCGGCGTGTTGTTCTTTCAGTACCTGCTGGGCCAACAATTACATTGGAGCGTGCCCCCGCTCGCGTTCGTGGTGCTCGTCGCGGTGGGCGCCGACTACAACATGCTGCTCGTGTCGCGAATGCGGGAGGAGTCGCCACACAGCATGCGGTACAGCATTATTCGCACGCTGAGTTCGACCGGGGGTGTGATCACTGCCGCAGGACTGATCTTCGCTGCCTCGATGTGCGGTCTGTTGTTCTCCAGCATCGGTACCGTTGTGCAGGGGGGGTTCGTGATCGGCGTGGGCATCTTGCTGGACACCTTCTTGGTCCGCACCATCACCGTTCCCGCGATCGCCGCGCTGGTCGGAAAGGCGAACTGGTGGCCATCGACCAGGTTTACCCGCCCGCACGTGCGGCGCTCATCGACCGGACGCGCCGAACCACAACTCAATTAGCACTTAGTGATGACCTGTGTGAGACTACGAGACGAATCCGAGCGGTCAGGATTAGAAATGCAGAAGCTACTCGCAACAGCCACGGCGCTGGTAATTGTCGGCGCTGCAGGGTGTTTCGGCGTTGGCGCCGCGACCGCTGACGACACGCCCATCGGCGGGCCACCGACTCCCGGCGCGCCGGGCGACCAGACCGCATTCGCCCTGGGCGGAGCCCACGTTCTGGGTATCCCCTACGACGAGTACATCCGCCGCGAGGGCGCCGACTGGTTCCCGGGCCAAAAGCGCCAGATCGTCCCGTATCCCGCTGGCCAGGTCCAGGGCCACGTGCTGGAGAGGCTCTTCCCGGGGATCGGCAAGATCGGCGAGGAGTTGCTACCCGGGTTAGGTCTGGACGGCCCCAGCGTCGGCGAGTCGGTCGACATCGGCATCAATAACCTCGACGCCGCAATCCGCGCCGGTGGCCCCGGCACCGGGATCGGCCTGTCGGAGGGCGGATTCGTGGTCGACGGCGAGCAGGCCAGGTTGGCCAACGATCCCACCGCTCCCCCGCCGAACACGCTGAACTTCGCCACTTTTGGCGATCCGATCGGTCGGCACGCCTTCGGGCAGAGTTTTCTGTCCGCCATGTTCCCGCCCGGCAGCGTCGTGCCCGCGCTCGACTACACGATGCCGGCGCCGTACGAGAGCCAGTACGACACAAACAGATTCGTGGCCGCTTATGACTCGATTGCCGATTTCCCCGACCGGCCGGACAACTTGTTCGCGCTCGCGAACACGCTGTTAGGTCTCGCCACCGGCCACACCGCGGTGGCCTTCACCAATCCGAGCATGGTCCCGCCGCAGAACATCAGGACGACCATCAACTCCCGGGGCGCGAAGGACACCACCATCATGGTCCCGGAGAAGCATCTTCCGCTGGTAATGCCGCTGGCCTACATCGGGATCCCGGAGGACACGCTGAACAAGCTGGACGCCATCCTGATACCGCGGGTGAACGCGGGTTACTCGCGCAACGACGACCCGGCGACCGCCCCCGTTCAGGTCGACCCGGTGCATGGATTCGATCCGGCGGAAGTCACCGCGCCGGCCAACCAGGCGACGTTCGGCGGTGGCGCCGACCCCCTGTCCCAGATCCTCAGCGGCGCCACCTCGGTGCTGTCCCACGGCACGGGTTAACGGGCGCTGATGTCGGGATCATCGATTCTGTCCATGCTGCACGGGCGTGCCAGCCTGCGCCCGCACGACGTGGCGTACACATTCACCAGTTACGAAGATGACTGGGCGGGGGTGCGGGAAAGCCTCACCTGGGCGCAAGTGGCCCGCCGAACCCTGAACGTCGCACGCGATCTCGATCCGCACGGGTCGGTCGGCGACCGCGCCGTAATCCTGGCCCCGCAGGGTCTGGACTACATCGCGGCCTTCCTGGGATCCATGCAGGCCGGCCTGATCGCCGTGCCGCTGCCGCTGCCGCATCGCGGTTCGAGTGACGAGCGGGTGGGCTCGGTCCTGGCCGACGCGTCGCCGACGGTCATCCTCACCACTTCGGCGGTCGCCGACGATGTCGCCGAATACGTCGACCGGTCGCGGATGGAGGACGTGCCCAAGATCGTCGAGATCGATTCGATGAATCTGGACGCCGACTGCGGCACCACCATGCCGACCGACGACCTGCCCGGCCTGGCCTATCTGCAGTACAGCTCGGGGTCCACCCGCACTCCGACCGGTGTGATGGTCTCGCACCGAAACCTGGAAGTGAACTTTCAGCAGTTGATGCGCAGCTTCTTCGTCGATGGGCGAACCGCCGTCCCCGCGGAGGCGGTGATCGTGTCGTGGCTGCCCTTCTACCACGACATGGGCCTGGTGCTGGGCGTGTGCGCACCGATCCTCAGCGGCCATCGCGCGGAGCTGATGAGTCCGGTCGGCTTCCTGGAGCGGCCGGCGCGCTGGGTGCGGGCGCTGGCCGAGGCCCCGCACACCTGGTCGTCGGCGCCGAATTTCGCTTTCGACTTGGCCGCCCGCAAGACCAGCGACAAGGACCTGGCCGGACTCGATCTCGGCGAGGTGCTGGGCATCATCAGCGGCGCCGAGCGGGTCGAACCGGCTACCTTGCACCGCTTCGTCGACCGGTTCGCGCACTTCAATTTCCGCGACCACATGATGCGTCCCTCCTATGGCCTGGCGGAGGCGACGGTCTTCGTGGCCACCGGGACATGGAGCGAAGCCTCGCCGGCCGGATACTTCGATGCCGCAGCACTTGGGGCCGGCCGCGTCCAGCCCTGCGCCGCCGGCAACGGCACGGCGCTGGTCAAATACCGGGTGCCACACTCCCCGACGGTGCGCATCGTCGACAGCGAAACGTGTCGCGAATGCCCGCCCGACGCGGTCGGCGAGATCTGGGTGCACGGTGACAACGTCGCCGACGGATATTGGCGTAAGCCCGCGGCCGAACAGCAATGTTTCGCCGCCACGCTGGTCGATCCGGCACCGGGAACGCCGGCCGGTCCGTGGCTGAAGACCGGGGATCTGGGTTTCGTCTACCGCGACGAGCTGTTCGTGGTCGGGCGCATCAAGGATCTGCTGATCATCCGCGGGCGCAATTTCTATCCCGAGGACATCGAGGCGACCGTGCAGGCGGTCACCGGCGGCCGCGTCGCGGCGATCTCGGTCCCGGTGCACGGCACCGAGGCGCTGGTCACCGTGATTGAGCTCAAGGAGCGCGGCGAGTCCGCCGCCGAGGCGATGCAGCGGTACGCCTCGATCAAAACCGATGTGACCGCCGCGGTTTCCAACGTGCACGGGGTGACCATGGGCGATGTGGTGCTGGTTGCGGCCGGCTCGATTCCGACCACCACGAGCGGCAAGATCCGGCGTGCCGCCTGCGTCGAGCAGTACGGCCGGGACGAGTTCGCGCGGCTCGACGCCTGAGCCGGCCGGGGGCGTGGCTGCCGCGGTCGGCGACGTTCGCATAATGGTTCCACCCCTTCGGCGGCAAAGGAGCCACGATGAGCAAAACCAGCACCGACCGTCCGTTACGCGTCATCCAGTGGACTACGGGAAACATCGGACGGCGGTCGCTGCACGCGATCATCGGCCGGGCCGATATGGAGCTGGTCGGGGTGTACGCGCACGGCCCGGAGAAGGTCGGGGTCGACGCCGCGGACCTGGCCGGGTGGCCGGAGCCGACCGGGGTGCGGGCCACCAGCGACATTGACGCGCTGCTCGCCCTGGACGCCGATGCGTGTTGCTACAACCCGTTGTGGCCGAACATCGACGAACTGGTGCGGCTGCTGGAAGCGGGAGTCAACGTGTGCACCAGCGCGGCCTGGATCACCGGCGGCAAGCAGACGCCCCAAGACCGCAAGCGCGTGCAAGAAGCCTGCCAACGCGGCAATTCGACGATCTTCGGCAGCGGCGCGCACCCGGGGATGACCAACATGGTCGGTATGGTGCTGTCGGCCTCCTGCGAGCGCGTCGACGAAATCCGGATCACCGAGTCGGTGGACTGCTCGACCTATGAATCTGCGGAAACCCAGACGGCGATGGGCTTTTCGCAAGACCCGCAGACGCCGGGGCTGGCGGAGTCCGTGCGACGGGAAAGCGAGGTATTCGCCGAATCGGCGGCGATGATGGCCGACGCGATCGGCGCCGAGCTGGACAGGATGACCTTCGACGTCACGTTCACCCCCGCCACCGGCGACTCCGATCTGGGCTTCATGAAGATCCCGGCCGGGACGGTCGGGGGTGTGTACGGCTTCCATCGCGGTTGGGTGGGCGACCGCAACGTCGTCAGCGTCGGATTCAACTGGACCATGGGCAACCACGTGGTCCCGCCCAAGCCGCTCGAGCACGGCCATGTCATCCAGGTGTTCGGCATGCCCAACATGCGAACCGTCCTGCACTGTTTGCCGCCGCAGGATTGGACCGAGCCCGGATTCATGGGGCTGGGAATGATCTACACCGCCATGCCGGTTACCAATGCCGTCCCGGCGGTGGTGGCCGCCGAACCCGGCATCGTCACGCTGGCCGACTTACCGCCCGTGACGGGCCGGCTGGGCCGGTAACGGTATGGGCTCGACCACATTGGCCGCCCCCCCGAGGAACGGTTGCGTGCTCTAAGGTTTAGAGTACTTAGCCGAGCAAAGGTTCCGTCGACAACTAGGGTTGTCGACGGCGGTGGTGAGCTTTCCCTGGCAGGACGGCGGGCCCCGGAAGCGGTCATCGGAAGGCGGTCAAGGTGCGGGCTTCCACGAACTCGGACGCCATAACCCGGGCGCTCAAGCGGGCGTGGATCCCGATCCTGTTGATCGGGGTTCTGGCCATCTCGACACTGGTCGTGTCGCGGCTGCACAAGATCTTCGGGTCGCAAGACCTCAACGCGAATGCCGGCAAGGGCATCGAGATCGTGCAGTTCAACCCCAAAGTGGTGGTCTACGAGATCTCCGGCCCGCCCGGCTCGGTCGCGGATATCAACTACTGGGATGAGAACGCCAACACCCACCAGGTCGACAACGCGGCGCTGCCATGGTCGGCCACCATCTCCACCACGCTGCCATCGGTGAGCGCCAACATCATGGCGCAAAGTGACGGCAGCCAAATCACCTGCAAGATCACCGTGGACGGCGTCGTCCGCGAACAGCACACCTCCGATGGCCACAACGCCCAGACCTTCTGCTTGGTGAAGTCCGCATGAGTGATGCACACGGCAACAGCCCATTAAGCGTCGACGACGCCGCCGACACCGGGCCGATCGAGACCCGGAACGCGGGGAAGCCGGACCGGGGTCACCGACCCTATCTGCCGCACGCCATTCGCATCTTCGCGGTGCCGATCATCCTGGTGTGGGTTTTCGTCACGATCGTGGTCAACGTCATCGTCCCCACCCTGGAAGTCGTCGGCGAGGCGCACTCCGCCCCGATGACGCCGCTGGACGCGCCGTCGATGCAGGCGATGATGCGGATGGGCCACAACTTTCACGAGTTCGATTCCAACAGCACCGTGATGATCGTGCTGGAGGGTCAGCAGCCCCTCGGCGCCGACGCGCATCAGTACTACGACAAGCTCATTCGTCAACTGCGCCAAGACCCGGCGCACATCCAGCACATCCAGGACTTCTGGGGTGACCGGCTGACCGCGGCGGGCGCCCAAAGTGCCGACGCCAAAGGCGCTTACGTACAGATCAACCTCGCCGGTAACCAGGGCACCACGCTGGCCAACGAGTCGGTGGACGCCGTTCGCAAGGTGATCGACGAGAACAAGGCACCGCCGGGCGTCAAGGCCTACGTCACCGGTCCCGCGGCGCTGTCCGACGACATGCATCTAATCGGTAACGCGAGCCTGGCCAAGATCACGCTGTTCACGCTGGGCGCCATCGCGATCATGCTGCTGCTGGTGTACCGGTCCGTCGTGACCACGTTGGTGCAGCTGTTCATGACGTTCGTGGCGTTGGCCTGTTCCCGGGGTGTCGTTGCGGTCTTGGCGTATCACAACGCGTTTGGGCTCACCACGTTCGCAGCCAACATCCTGACCATGTTGGCCATCGCGGCCGGAACGGACTACGGGATCTTTTTGGTCGGGCGCTACCAAGAGGCGCTGCGCGCGGGTGAAGACCGAGAATCGGCGTATTACACCACGTTCAAGGGTGTGGCTCCGGTGGTCTTGGGCTCGGGGCTGACGATCGCCGGTGCCACCTACTGTCTGAGCTTCGCCCGGCTGCCGTGGTTCAACACCATGGGCGCACCGGTGGCGATCGGCATGCTGGTGGTGGTGCTGGCCGGGCTCACGCTGGGGCCGGCCGTGGTGTTCGTCGGCAGTCGCTTCCACCTGTTCGAATCCAAGCGGGTGGCCAAACGAGGGCGGCTGTGGCGGCGGGTGGGCACGGCGGTAGTGCGTTGGCCCGCACCGGTTCTGGCGGTCAGCGGCGCCGTGGTGCTGGTCGGCATGGTCGCCCTGCCGACCTACACGACGAGCTACAACGATCGCTTCTATCTACCCACCTCGGCGCCGTCCAACCAAGGTCAGGAGGCGGCGAACCGGCACTTTTCCGAGGCGCGGATGAACCCCGATCTGCTGATGATCGAATCCGACCACGACATGCGCAACACCGCCGACATGCTGGTGTTGGACCGGGTCGCCAAAAACGAGATGCGCACGCTGGGCATCGCCATGGTCCAGGACATCACCAGGCCGCTGGGCATTCCCATCCAGCACAGCTCGATACCGTTCCAGAACAGCATCCAAAGCCAGACGACCATGCAGAACATGGGCTTCCTCAAGGAGCGGATGAACGACATCCTCAGGATGGCCGACGATTTGCAGACCCAAATCGACACCACGCAGCGCCAATACGAGGTGTCGCTGGATCTGGCCAACGCAGCCGAGGACAGCGCCAACACCACGGCGGTGACCTCGGAGATCACCGACAACCTACGCAACCACATCGCGGATTTCGACGACACCTTCCGGCCGGTGCGCACCTACTTCTATTGGGAGAAGCACTGTTTCGACATCCCGTTGTGCTTCGGGCTGCGGTCCCTGTTCGACACGCTGGACGGCTTCGACCAACTCGCCGAGCAGTTCCACTATCTCACCACCGACATCAAGCACACCGCCAAGGCATCACGCGACCTGACGGCGCTATTCCCCACGCTGATCACCACGCTGAAGACCACCCGGGGCATCACGCTGACGCTCTACCAGACGTTCAAGGCGATGATCAACCAGATGGAGGCGATGAGCAACACCGCAATCGTGATGGGGCAGAGCTTCGATCAGTCCAAGAACGACGACTTCTTCTACCTGCCGCCCGAGGCGTTCGACAACCCCGACTTCCAGACCGGTCTGCGCATGTTCTTGTCGCCGGACGGGAAGTCGGCGCGGTTCTTCATCACCCATCAGGGCGATCCGATGACACCGGAAGGCATTTCGCGGGTCGACGCCGAACGCACGGCGGCGCAGGAGGCGTTGAAGCAGTCCTCGCTGTCGGATGCCCGGGTGTATCTCGGCGGAACGGCGGCGACCTTCCGGGACATGGCCGACGGCGAGAAGTATGACTTGATGATCGCGGTGGTATCGGCGCTGACGCTGATCTTCATGATCATGCTGCTGCTGACCCGCAGCGTGGTGGCCGCGCTGGTCATCGTCGGCACCGCGGCCAGCTCCATCGCCGCGTCATTCGGTCTGGCCGTACTCATTTGGCAGGATCTGTTCGGCATCAAGATCCACTGGATCGTCGCCGCGCTCTCGGTGATCATCCTGTTGGCCGTCGGATCCGACTACAACCTGCTATTGGTCTCCCGGTTCCGGGAGGAGATCCATCACGGCCTCAAGACCGGCATCATCCGCTCGATGGCGGGCACCGGTGGGGTGGTGACCGCCGCGGGCCTGGTGTTCGCGTTCACGATGGCGGCGATGCTGGGCAGCGACCTGCGGGTGCTGGGCCAGTTCGGCTCGACCGTGTGCATTGGTCTGCTGCTCGACACGCTGATCGTGCGCACGCTGTTGATGCCGTCGATCGCCACGCTGCTCGGCCGGTGGTTCTGGTGGCCGCAGGTCGTGCACCCACGCGGTGACCACGCCCGAAAGCCGGTGCCGGCCTAGCGTTCTGGAGTTTCCAGGCAGACTGCGACGGCTCCGGGCCCGACGTGGATGCCCAGCACCGGCCCCAGCGAGGTGATGATGGCCGGCTCGCAGGCCGGCAACCGCTGGGCCAGTGCGACGGCGACTTCGCTGGCACCGTTGGGGTTCGCGACGTGGTGCACCGCCAGCGCGGCCGAACCCTCGCCGACAATCTCGCACACCTCGTCCAGCAAAGCCGCGGTCGCCTTGCTGATGGTCCGTACCCGTTGGGCCAGCACGAGTTTGCCGTCGTCGATGCGCAACAGCGGTTTCAGGGACAGCGCGGTGCCCAGCCATGCCTTGGCCCCCCCGATGCGGCCGCTGCGCCGCAGGCTCTCCAGGCCGTGCACCACGATGAACGCATGACCGCGGCGTACCGACGAGTCCGCGGCGGCCACAACGGCGGTCAAGTCACCCCCATCCGCGGCGACCCGTGCGGCGGCCAGCGCCACGAAGCCGGTGCCCATGGCCGTCGACTTGGAGTCGATCACTCGCACTGCGGGACCCAGTTGAGCGGCGGCGCGTTCGGCCGCCCGGTAGGTGCCCGACAGCGCCGACGAGATGTGCACCGCCACCACCCCGTCGCCGCCGGAGTCGGCCAGCGCCTGACCGTATGCGGCGGCCAGTTCGGATGGGGTGGCCGCCGCGGTGGTGGCGTGGCGCAGGTAGACGTCGTCGGGGATTTCGTCGACACCGTCGCGCAGGTCATCGCCATCGAGCAGGATGTGCAGCGGGACAACGCGTATCGCCCACTTGTCGAGCAATTCGTCCGGAAGACGCGACGATGCGTCGGTCACCACCACGACGGTCACGCCCGCCCCCCATCGCTTCGTCTTGCATCGTCGGCGGCGCGAATCACGGTCAACCGCGCGGCTTCTCGCCGGCGAGGCCGGCTTGATTGCGCGGCTTCTCCCCCTCGCGCTGCGCGCTCTGCATCGTGGCGGCGGCGGCCTGATTGCGCGGCTCCTCCCCCTCGCGCTGCGCGCTCTGCATCGTCGCCGCGCCGGCCTGATCGCGCGGCTCCTCCCCCTCGCGCTGCGCGCTCTGCATCGTCGCCGCGCCGGCCTCGGCGAGCGCCTTGAGCATCAGCTCGGCTACCGCCTGGTGCGCCTCGAAATTCCAGTGGATCCCGTCCGGGTTACCACAACCACTCATAACCTGCTCGGCCACAGCGGCTTTCAGATCCACCAGGGGAACATCGTGATGCTGCGCCCATTCGGTGATCGCCGCCGCGGTGGCGGCGCGGCCGTGATGGGCCTTGCCGTACGTCTCGGCGATATGGACCGAGGGCAGCGACGCCACAATCGGAATGCCCGGCCTGTTGAAATCGATTGCGCCACGGGTCTGTTCGAGATACTCGGCACTCAGGTGCGGCGGCAGCGCGGCCCTGGCCACCGGCGACAGCCTGGGTTGCAGCCAGCCGTAGCCGTCGCGCACCCAGCGCCGCAGCCGGGGTGGGCGGACGTAGCGGATCAGCTCGCGCAGCGCCGTCGGCAGCACCGACGGCAGCGAATCCATTCCGCCGGTCGCGAATATCACCGCGCCGGCTTTGGGCAGCGCGGCCCAGGCTCGCGGATCCTGCGTCGCGGCCCACCACACGTCTCGACACGTCCAGCCGATCCGACCGATCAGTTCGACATCCCAATCCAATTGGGCACCAACGATATTGGGCCATATTCGCGGATCGTCGGCGGGCAGGCCGCCAGTCGGGCCGTAGTAGGCCAGCGAGTCGGCGAAGACCAGCAGGGTCGGTCGTACGTCAACAGACATCGTTTTCAGCCCTGCGCCGAAGCATTCCACACGTCCAGGCGCCACCGAATGCTGTTGAACTCGGCGTCGCCATCGGGAGAGTGGCCGGAGAGCTGCACCCAGCTGGCATTGCCCATGCCGCCCAGGATCGGCCAGTTGGCGATCGGAAGCCGCAGCAGCGCAGCCGATAACGCGGCGATGAGACCGCCGTGGGCGACCAGCACCACCGGTCGGTCCGGTTCGGCGGCGTCCCCCCAGTCCGATTCGCCGGCCACCAGCTCGGCGACCAGCGGCACGCTGCGCGCGGCGACGTCGACCCTGCTCTCGCCGCCGTGCGGCGCCCAGGTGGCGTCCTCCCGCCAAGTGATCCGCGCGCCCGGTGCCTGCGCATCAACCTCGCTGTGGGTCAGGCCTTGCCAGTCGCCCAGGTGCGTCTCGCGCAGCCGCTCGTCCACCCGCACCTGCAGCCCGGTCCGCTCCCCCAGCGTGGTCGCGGTGTCGTAGGCGCGATGCAAATCGGACGACACGATCAGCATCGGTTGCAACTTTCCCAGCACCTCGGCGGCCGCGACCGCCTGAGCCCTGCCGAGTTCGGTGAGCGCGGAGTCCAGCTGACCCTGCATCCGGCTGCCGGCGTTGAAGTCGGTTTGCCCATGCCGCAACATAATTAGCCGCCGGATACTCATTTTGCGCTGTCCTGATCGCTGTCGTCGATCTCGACCGGCAGGACCGGGCAGTCACCCCACAAGCGATCCAAGGCGTAGAAGTTGCGATCGTCCTGGTGCTGGATGTGCACGACGATGTCGCGGTAGTCCAGCAGCGTCCAGCGACCCTCTCGGGCGCCCTCCCGGCGCGCCGGCTTGTAGCCGGACTTCAGCATCTTTTCTTCGACCTCGTCGACGATCGCGTTGACCTGCCGCTCATTGGACGCCGACGCGATGACGAAACAGTCCGTGATGACCAGCTGCCCGGAGACGTCGATGACGACGACATCGTTGGCGAGCTTGGCGGCCGCGGCGTTGGCCGCGATGGTGGCCATCTCGATGGCTTCCGGCGTGGCGCTCATGTGCCATTGCCCGCCGCGAGGCTGGACTGGGTGGCGTCGAGATCGTCGCCCACGGGTTCGCGATAGAGCCGGCGCTTGGAGACGTATTGCACGACGCCGTCGGGCATCAGGTACCACAGCGGCCGGCGCTGGGCGGCACGCTTGCGGCAATCGGTCGACGAGATGGCCAGCGCCGGAATTTCGACCAGGGCGAGGGCATCCTGGGCCAGCTCCCCGAGTGCGTCGGTGATGTGCTCGCGGCGCAAGTCGTAGCCGGGCCGGCTGACGCCGATGAACCGCGCCAGGTCGAACAGCATCTCCCAGCCCTGCCAGGACAGGATGGAGGACAGCGCGTCGGCGCCGGTGATGAAGAACAGCTCGGCGTCCGGGTTGAGCGCGTGTAGATCCTGCAGGGTGTCCTTGGTGTAGGTGGGTCCGCCGCGGTCGATGTCGACGCGGCTGACCGAGAACCGCGGATTGGACGCCGTCGCGATCACCGTCATCAGGTACCGGTCCTCGGCCGCGGAAACGTTGCGGGACTTCTGCCACGGCTGTCCGCTGGGCACGAATACCACTTCGTCGAGGTCGAACAGGTCGGCCACCTCGCTGGCGGCAACCAGATGCCCGTAATGGATGGGATCGAATGTCCCACCCATCACTCCGAGCCGGCGACGGGGTTTTTGCACGATGTGCCAGCTTACCGGGCCGCTCGCGGCGCCCGCCCGGCCGGCAGTTGCCGCGCCGTGCTCACCGCGCCCCCTCAGTCCCGTCCCGGACGCCCACGGACGAATTGCGGGCGATTTTGCTGCGCAGCACCCACACTCGGCGGCTCACACCGGCAGCAGTTGGTCGATCACCGTCGCGAGCTGCTTGGCGGATCGGCATTCGTGCATGGTGATCACCTCTTCGTAGCGCGGCACCGCCGAGTCGCCGCTGCCCCACAGGTGACGGGGCTCGGGATTGAGCCAGTGGGCGTGCCGGGCGGCGGTGACCATATCGGAGAGGACGTCGAGGGCCGGGTCGCGGTAGTTGGTGCGCCCGTCGCCGAGCACCAACAACGAGCTGCGCGGCGACAGCACATTCGGATTGGCCTGCACGAACGAGACGAACGCATTGCCGTAGTCGGAGTGCCCGTCGCGGCTGTATACCCCGGCTTCGCGGGTGATCCGCTGAATCGCCACGGCCAGATCGCATTCCGGGCCGAACATGTGCGTCACCTCGTCGGTGGTGTCGATGAAGGCGAACACCCGTACTCGGGAGAACTGTTGGCGCAGCGCGTGCACCAGCAGCAGGGTGAAATGACTGAAACCAGCCACCGAGCCGGACACGTCGCACAGCACCACCAGTTCCGGCCGCGCCGGGCGCGGTTTGGCCAAAACCACGTCGATCGGTACCCCGCCGGTGGACATCGACTTGCGCAATGTCTTTCGCAGATCGATGGTCCCGGCGCGGCTACGACGCCGGCGCGCCGCCAGCCGGGTGGCCAGGGTGCGTGCCAGCGGCGCCACCACCCGCTGCATCTGGCGCAGCTGGTCGCCGGAGGCCCGCAGAAACTCGACGTTCTCGGAAAGCTGTGGGATGCCGTACATCTGGACGTGGTCGCGCCCTAGCTGCTCGGCGGTGCGCCGCTTGGTCTCGGCGTCGACCAGCTTGCGCAACTGGGTAATCCGCTGCGCTGCAAGTGCTTTGGCGATCTGTTCCTGGGTAGGGGTCGGTTCGTCGTAAGGGGCCAGCAGGCCCGCGAGCAACTTGCCCTCCAGCTCGTCGAGCGCCATCGCCTTGAGGGCCTGATACGACGAGAACGACGGACCGCGACTGGAGCTGTACTTGCCGTAGGCCTCGACGATCCGCGCGATCATCGCGACGAGTCGCTGGTCCAGGTCGGCCAGGTCCTCGTTCTGGGTGAGTAGGTCGAGCAGCATCTGCCGCATCGCCTCGACATCGTCGGGCGGCAGGGCGTCGCCGTCGGAGCCCGAATCGCCCGCCTCGTCCGCCTCGTCCATGACGACGGCGCGCGCACCCATCGCCGCGGGGAACCACAGGTCGAACATCGCGTCGTAGGTCTCGCGGTGGTCGGGCTGGCGCAGCACCGCGCAGGCGATGCCTTCGCGCAGCACGTTGCGGTTACTCAGGCCGAGCGTGGCCATCACCCGTCCGGCGTCCACCGTCTCCGATGGGCCTACCGAAATCCCCACCCCGCGAAGCGCTTCCACGAAGCCGACCAGGTGACCGGGCAACCCGTGTGGGGCCAGGGGCCGGGAAGGGCGGACGCGGCGCGGGGGCATCAGTTCAGCCTTAACTCTCCAGCGGCGCGTTGCTGATCCGATTGGTGTTTGAGGACCACGCCCAGCGTCTGGGCGACGACGGCATCGTCGATGGTGTCCATCCCCAGTGCCAGCAGGGTGCGGCCCCAGTCGATGGTCTCGGCGATCGACGGCACCTTCTTGAGCTGCATGCCCCGCATGACACCGATGATGCGCACCAGCTCCTCGGCCAGATGGGCGGGCAACTCGGGCACCCGGGACAACAGGATGCGGCGTTCCAGGTCGGGTGTCGGGAAGTCGATGTGCAGGAACAGGCAACGACGCTTGAGCGCCTCCGACAGTTCGCGGGTGGCGTTGGAGGTCAACACCACCAGCGGCGTCCGTTCGGCGGTGATGGTGCCCAGCTCGGGAACGGTCACCGCGAAATCGGACAACACCTCCAACAGCAAGCCCTCGATTTCGATATCGGCCTTGTCGGTCTCGTCGATCAGCAGCACGGTCGGCTCGGTGCGCCGGATGGCGGTCAGCAACGGACGCTGCAGCAGGAACTCCTCGCTGAACACGTCGTCCTTGGTCTGATCCCAGTCACCCGAGCCGGCCTGGATCCGCAGGATCTGCTTGGCGTGGTTCCACTCGTAGAGGGCGCGGGCCTCGTCGACACCCTCGTAGCACTGCAGCCGCACCAGACCCGAGTCGGTGGCCTGCGCGATGGCGCGCGCCAGCTCCGTCTTGCCCACCCCCGCGGGCCCCTCCACCAGCAGCGGCTTGCCCAGCCGATCCGCCAGAAACACCGCGGTCGCGGTGGCGGTGTCGGGCAGGTAGCCGGTCTCGGCCAACCGCCGCGAGACGTCGGCGATGTCGGCGAACAGCGGAGTCGACCTGGCGGGCACGCTCACAATCTCAGTTCTCCTAAAACTAGATCGGGGTCAGGCCGGGCGAACCTGGCCGTCTCCCCACGCGATCCATTTGGTCGAGGTCAGTTCCGGCAGACCCATCGGACCGCGGGCATGCAGTTTCTGGGTCGAGATACCGATCTCGGCGCCGAAACCGAATTGCTCGCCGTCGGTAAAACCGGTCGACGCGTTGACCATCACCGCGGCCGCATCGACCCCGTCGGTAAACCGTTGCGCCGCAGCCATATTGTCGGTCACGATGGCCTCGGTGTGTCCGGTCCCGTATTCGTTGATGTGGGCGATCGCGGCGTCCACGCCGTCGACCACCGTCACCGCGATGTCCATCGACAGGTATTCGCGGCGCAGGTCGTCCTCGCTCGGCGCCTCGAGCAATCCGCCGTGCACGGTCACGCCGGCGTCCTGCAGCGCCGCCACCAGTCGGGGCACCGCATGCGCGGCGATCGCCCGGTCCACCAACAACGTCTCGGCGGCGTTGCACACGCTGGGCCGCCGGGTCTTGGAGTTGAGCAGGATCCGCTCGGCCACATCCAAATCCGCACCGCCGTCGACGTAGACGTGGCAGTTGCCGACACCGGTCTCGATGGTGGGCACCTGCGCGTCGCGCACCACCGCCTCGATCAGGCTGGCGCCGCCGCGGGGGATCACCACATCGACCAAGCCGCGCGCCTGGATCAGGTGCGTGACCGTGGACCGGTCGTCGGCGCAGAGCAGTTGGACGGCGTCGGCGGGCAGGTCTTCGCTGGCCAGCGACGAACGCAGCACCTCGACCAGCGCCTGGTTGGATCGCGCCGCGGACGAACTGCCGCGCAGCAGCACGGCATTGCCCGACTTCAGCGCCAGACCGAAGGCGTCGACGGTGACATTGGGCCGGCCCTCGTAGATCATTCCGACCACGCCGAGCGGAACTCGCTGCTGGCGCAGCTGCAGCCCGTTGGGCAGGGTGTAGCCGCGCAGCACCTCGCCGATCGGGTCGGGCAGCCCCGCCACCTGGCGCAAACCGGCCGCGATGCCGTCCACCCGCGTGGCGTCCAGCGCCAGCCGGTCCAGCATCGCGTCGGACGTCCCCGCGGCCCGGGCCGCATTGAGGTCGTCGACGTTGGCGGCCAGGATCTGCCGGGTGTTTGCGGTGATCGCATTGGCGGCGGAGTGCAGCGCCTGGTCCTTGGCCACCGTCGGCAACAACGCCAGCGCACGGGACGCGATGCGGGCGCGGCGGGCGGCGGCGTGAACCTCCTGACGTAGGTCAGGGCGCGACGGTGCTTGCAGACTCATCGATCCAGGGTATCGGGCTTGAGGCGGCCAGGTAACACGGCCCGGGTCCCGGTCGCCGTCAGCCGACGCGCTCGCCGCGCGCGGCGGCACGCACTTTGCTCTGCCGCTCGTCGATGATGTGCCCGAAATCCTGTAGCAACACCGGCTCGCGCATCACCAGGCGCTCGAGGTGTTCGCGGTCGATTTCCAGCGCGGTGACCTCGTCCAGGGCGTACGCGCCGGCCATGTTCGGCTGCCGGGTCAGCGCGGTCAGCCCGAGAAACGAGCCCTCCTCCAGGATGGTGATCGGCACCACCGACCCGTCCCCCGCGGTGGCCGTCAGCCGTACCCGCCCGGCCACCAGAAACGTCATCCCCGCGGGTACCTGACCCACGTACTCGACGATCTCGCCGGCGCCGTACAGCACGATCCGCGCGCAGGACTGCAGCGCCTGCTGATCGGCGACGGTCAGCCGCAGTGCCGGCGCCACCACGGTCCGCAAGGCATCCGCGACCCGTTCCCGCGTCGAGTAGTCGTCGTCGGCGCCGTCCAGATGCAGCTCGGCCCGGCGGGCGGCGTACCAGATCCAGCGCAGGAACATCGACCGAGCGTCGCCATCGTCGGCCGGCGAGTAGAGCGCGATCGTCGTGGCATATTCGCCGGCCCCGACCGGAACCGAGCGGGGGACGCTGCCGGCTCTCAGTTGCGGTAGCTGAGCGGCGACGCGGGTCAGCAACTCGCATACTCGATCGGGCGGGTCGGCCAGCGAAAACGTCGTCTTGACCGTCAGCCGGTGGGTGCCCGCCGGGCGACTGAGATTGGTGAACGAGGTGCTGGCCAGCGTCGAGTTCGGCATCACCCGAATGCCGCTGCTGGTCTGGATGTGCACCGCCCGCCAGTTCACCTCGACGACGCGACCGCGCTCGTCGGAGGCGTCGAGCCAATCGTCGATGCGGAAGGGCTGCTCGAACAGCATGAACAGGCCGGACACGATCTGGCCCACGGAGTTCTGCAGCATCAGGCCGAGGACGACGGACGTCACGCCCAGCGCGGTGAACACACCGCCCACCCGGACGCCCCAGATCACCGACAAGATGATGGCCAGGCCGACGCCGATCAGCGCGAACCGGGCCACGTCGAGGAAAATCGTCGGCAACCGTTTGCGCCAGCTGTCCTGCGGCGCGCTTTCGAACACCGTGGCATTGAGGCCGGACAGCAGTAGCACCAGCACCAGGAAGCCGAACACCGTGGACAGGATGCGCACCGTGGCATCCCCGGACGGCACCTGCGCGGCCTTGACCACCAGCAGCAGTAGTGCGACCAGCGGCAGCACCGCGTTGCGCAGCAAGCTGACCTGCCTGGCCAGTCGGTTGTGGCGGCGAAGCAGCGCGTGGTGCAGCTCGGTGAGCAGGATCAGCGCGACGGGAAATCCGAGCGCGACACCGATGGCCCAGTAGAACCAAGACGAATGGAACGCGTTCATCAACGCTCCGACAACCGGTAGATCGGCTGATCCTTGCCACCGACCGAAATCGTGCCGGCTGAGCTGAATTGCCGGGTATCCCGCATCGCCTCGTACACGCTCGAGGTGACGTAGATGCCGGGTTGCGGTGCGCCACTGTGCATTTGGTAGGCCAGGCTCACCGCGCCGCCCCACATGTCGTAGACCAGGCTGGATCTGCCCACCAGGCCGCTGACCACGTTGCCGGTGTTGATGCCGACCCGCAGCCGCAGTTGATGCGAGCTTTGGCTATTGAACCGGTCGATGATCTGGCGCATCTCCAACGCGAATTCGATGCTGCGGTAGATGCTGTCCAACCGCGGGGTAAGGACACCGCAGCTGGCCAGGTATCCGTTGTGGAAGGTTCGAATGCGTTCGACGCCAAGGGATTCGGCCGCCGCGTCGAACTGCCGGAACAGATCGTCGACTATCCCGATCAGTTGGTCTGCGCTGAGATCGTTCGAAATCTCGTCCAGACCGACGATGTCGGCGAAAATGATGGCGACGTCCTGGTGGGTTTGCGAGATGGTTTCCTGCCCCTCGCGATAGCGTTGCGCCACCGATTCGGGCATGAGCGCCAACAGCAGCCGGTCGTTTTCCTTGCGTTGTTCGTTGAGCAGCTCGTCCTTGATGGCCAGATTCCGGCTCATCTCGTTGAAAGCCTGTGTGAGATCGCCGATTTCGTCGCGAGAGCGCACCGGGATGCTGAATTCGTAGTCACCGGCGCTGATCTTCTGGGTACCGGCCTGCAGCCTGCGGACCGGCCGCAGCATCACCTGGGCGAGCAGCATCGACGCTACGCATACGACGAAGATCATGGTTGCGACGCTGATCACCAGGGTTTGGCTGAACCTGCCCAGCCGCGCGAACGCGTCGGCGTCATCGCGTGTCACCAGAATCGACCAGTGCAGATCCGAATCCGGCACGTTCAGCGGCGCAAAAGCCTCCATTTCGTTGTTGCCGGTGTAGTCGGTCGCGGTGACGGTCCCGGTCTGACCGCGTTGCGCGGCGCGGAAACCCGCGGTGATCGCCGGCTGCACCAGCGTCGTGGTCCCCAGCCGGATCGCCCGCTGCACGACGTCGGGCGAGGTGCCGGCGGCCACCGCTTCGCGCTGGTACTTCTGCGGGTCCTGCAGGAAAAGCCGGGAATCTGAACGCATCAACCCGTCGGATCCCACCAGATAGGACTCGGTCGACGGGCCCATTCCGGCCGCCTCCCACTGCTTCTCGGCGGTCATGATGCTGTTGATCTTCGAGATTGGTAGGGGCAGCGCCATGACACCCTCGACCTTGCCGTTCATCCCGATCGGTGAGACCACCCACGCCGTGGGGGCGGCCAGGGCGGGCTGATACTGCTGGAAGTCGGTGATCCAGACGAAGTCCACATCGTTGGAGCGCATCGCCTTTTGGTAGGCGTCGCGCAGGTTGGTTTCGCGATAGGGGCCGGTGAGGATATTGGTGCCGAGGTCGGGGCCTTTTTGCACCGAGTAGACGACGGTCCCCTGGTCATCGAGCAGCAGTGCATCGCGGTAATCGAACCGGGTGACGATGTCGCGCAAGTAGAAATCGAAGCGGGCGTTGGCCGCCGACCAGGCGCTGCCGTCGCCGGCGTCGGCCGGCGGCAACGATTCCGAAGCGGTCCGCGGTGCTGCGGTGTAGTAAGCCTGCAGGTACTTCTGCGCATTGGAGGTCGGCAGAATGGCGTTGAGGTCGACGGTCTCTCCGGTGACCCGGCTGATCGGTTTGATCATGTCGTTGTTGTAGTAGTTGATCAGCCCCTGCTGTTGAGCCGGCGTAATTTGCGCGTTGGCCAGTTGTCCGTAGGCGGCCGCAAAGGCCCGTTCGGCGTCGACGACGCTGAACCCGCCGCTGTAGACGATCACCGAGTTGGTGACTTCCTTGAAGAGCGTCAGCAGTTGGCGCTTCTGGGACTCCCGCAATTCGGTCAGCCGCTCGGACTCCACTTGCCGCAAGGCGGTGCGACCGGACAGAGCGCCGATCAGGCCGACGACGGCGACCGACAAGATGCTGCACACCAATAACGTCATCAACAGCTTGGACTGGATGCCCACCCGGAACAGCCGGCGGCGGCGCGGCTTCGGTGCGAGATCAGCGGGCTGAGGTGCGACTGCCTCGTGCGTCGGGCCGGATGCGGTGACCGACGTGGCGTCGGCCAGTTCATGCGATGTCAATCGCCTGCCCCTTCCTCGGAAGCCGCCGTTCACGCAGCACCCTAGCGCGCGGACGTCACAAAATTGGCGTTTGCGAGCCGCAATTGGCTTCAAAAGGCCAGTCAAGGGCGACTAACGTTGGCCGCATGGCACGGCTCTGCGTCGTCGGCAGCGTGAACATGGACATGACGTGCGCTGTCGATGCTCTGCCCCGCCCGGGACAGACGGTGCTCGCGTCGTCGTTGCACTACGCGCCGGGCGGCAAGGGCGGCAACCAGGCCGTGGCCGCGGCGCGGGCGGGCGCGCAGGTGCAATTCATCGGTGCGGTCGGCGACGACGACAAGGCGGCACCGTTGTGGGCGCATTTGTCGGACAACGGCGTTGGTTTGGACGCGAGCGTCGCGGTACCCGGCCCCAGCGGGACGGCGATCATCGTCGTCGACGGTCACGCGGAGAACACCATCGTGGTGGCCCCCGGCGCCAACGGCCTGCTCACCGTGAGCTCCGCGGCGGCCCGCACGGTTGTCGAGCGTTGCGAGGTGTTGTTGACGCAGTTGGAGATTCCGGTCGGTACCGCCGTCGACGCGGCGCGCCAAGCGAAGACCGCCGGCGCGGTCGTCATGGTGAATGCGTCGCCGGTCGGGCACGACCCGGGCGCGCTGGCCGAGTTGGCCGAGCTCGCCGATGTGGTGATCGCCAATGAGTCCGAGGCCGAAGAATGGTCATGGCGGCCAACGTTTTTGGTGACGACGCTGGGCCCCCGCGGCGCCCGGTGCGTCAGTGCCGCGGACGAGTTTTGGGTGCCCGCGCCGTCGGTGAAGGCGGTGGACACCACCGGTGCGGGCGACGTCTTCGCCGGAGTATTGGCCGCGCACTGGCCACCGGGCGCGGGGTCGCGAGCCGAGCATCTGGCCGCGTTGCAGCGGGCGTGTGCCGCGGCCGCGCTGTCGACACTGGTACCCGGCGCCGGTGACTGCGCACCAGACGCCCGCGCCATCGACACCGCGGTGTCCGGGGCTTCGTGATGCACGCCGCGGCCGGCATTGCGTTGGCCCTTCTGACGGCGTTCGGCGTGCTCGGATTCGGTTGGCGCAGTTGGCTACAGTACCGGCGCACTGGTTCCGCTGGCCTTCGCCGGATCAGCGGCGGACCCATCGAATGGCTTGCAGGCGCGGGGTTTGTGCTCGCGCTGGCGGTGACGGTAAGCGCCCCGCTCGCCCAGCTGGGTGACCTCATCGCGCCACCGCGTGTGTTGAACGACGGCCGGATTCAGGCCGCAGGGATTGTGATTGCGTTGGGTGGCATCGCGGCGACGGTGTATGCGCAACTGGTGATGGGCGATTCGTGGCGGATCGGGGTGGACAAACGCGAGACCACGCCGCTGGTGACCACCGGTATCTTCGGGCGGGTGCGCAATCCGATCTACACGGCCATGTTCGTGTTTGCCCTCGGCATCACACTGGTGACGCCGAATGTCGTTGCGCTGATCGGCTTCGTCCTGCTCGTCGCGACGGTCGAGCTGCAGGTGCGCCGGGTCGAGGAGCCGCACTTGCGGCGCGTCCACGGCGATACATATGCGGCGTACACGGAAAGTGTCGGCCGCTTCGTTCCGGGCGTCGGGTTGATTCGTTAGCGCGGGTCTCGGCGCACATCGTGGGCGATCGCAAAACCGCCACCGGTCTCCAACTCCGCCGCCGACTGAGTCATCAGCACGCGACTACGGCTCGGCGACAACACAATTGATAGGTAGTGGTGTGGTTGGTCGGCGACGAAAGCGACCCGGTTGACGCGGAGCAGCGCCGCGCCGATGGCGGTGTCCAACAGGTGGGCGCTGCGCGGACCGGCGATCTCGGCGGTGATTTCGTGTTGTACCCGCTGGACGACGACGCCGAGACCGGAGAGCAGCTCGTAGAGCGGCTCGCGCTGTAGGGCCGGCACCGTCAACCGCTCCGCCAGTGCGCTGGGCAGCCAGGCTTCGGTGATGATCAATGGCTCGCCGGTCCTGCGTTGCCGCCGCAACCGGACGATCTGCAGCAGCTCCTCAGACGTCTGCAAAGCGTCGGCGACGAATCGCGGCGGGCGCCGGCGCGGGTCGAGTTCGAGCACTTCGACCTCGGTCTCGAACTGGGCCTGCCGCAGTCCGTCCAGATAAGAGCCGCTGGCGGCGGCCAGTGTGGTCGAGCCGTGCTCACACACGAACGAACCGACGCCGCGCCTGCGCTCGATGTAGCCCTGGTCGGCCAGGTCGGCCAGCGCACGACGGACCGTGATCCGCGAAACCCCGAACTGGTCGCACAGCGTTTGCTCGGTGGGTAGTGCGTCACCGGGGGACAACACGCCGCGGTCGATTTCGTCGTGCAGCACTAGAAAAAGCTGCCGGTGCAGCGGCACCCCGGCCCCGGCGGATACCGGACCGTTCGCCGCGCTGGCCTGCCGCATGGTCGCCATGCTCCCACACCGCCCGCATTGCGCCGACCCCATCGGTTGTTATATACATATAACAACCGATGGGGTCGGCGCGGAGGTCCGCCGCGCCCGACGCGGGGATCCCGGACTGAAAGGACGCCGATGGCCACCACCCGCACAATCGAGGCCCGGCGGCGCCTGCGGGAGCTGCTGGACAAACGCGAACTCATCGTCGCGCCAGGGGTTTTCGACGGAATCTCGGCGCAACTGACCAAACGCACCGGGCACGTCGCGGCCTACCTGACCGGGGCGGGCGTCGCCGCCGCCGGCTTCGGCCTGCCCGACATCGGATTGGTCAGCGCGACCGAAATGTCCGAGCGAGCCCGGGTGATCGTCGGCGCGCTCGGCGATGTCCCGCTGATCGCCGACGCCGACACCGGCTACGGCGCGCCGATGAACGTGGTGCGGACCGTGCGGGCCTATGACGACGCCGGAGTCGCGGCAATTCAGTTGGAGGATCAGGTCTTTCCCAAGCGCTGCGGTCACTTGCCGGACAAGCAGGTCGTCGACACGGCCGTGTTCGAGCAGACGCTGGCGGCCGCGCTCGACGCCAGATCCGACAACAACCTCCTCGTCGTGGCCCGCACCGACGCCCGGGCGCCGCTCGGCCTGGACGCGGCCATCGAACGGGCGAACCGTTACGCCCAGGCGGGTGCCGACATCATCTTCGTGGAGGCACCCCGAGGAGCCGAGGAAATCGAGCGCATCGGACGCGAAGTCGACGCCCCGCTGCTGATCAATTTGGTGTTGGGCGGGGTGACCCCGTTGCTGCCGGCGACGCGTCTGCAAGAGCTCGGCTACGCGATCGCGATCCATCCCGGCGATCTGCTGGTGCGCGCCACATTGGCTATGCTGCAGCGCCTTTGCGAGCTCAACGGCACCTCAAAAGAAGATGCCGCCGCGCACCTGCCCGCCAACCCGGCCGATTTCTTCAACCTTGTCGGCATGGCCGAATGGCTGCAACTGGACACCAAATACGCACAGCGGGAGCGCTCATGGGCATGACCATCATCGAGAAGATCCTTTCCTGCAAGGCAGGACTGGACTCGGTGTCGCCAGGCGAGACCGTCGTCGTCGACGTCGACATGACCGTGCTGATTGACCTGCAATTCGCGACCATGTGGATCCAGCCCACCCGGATCCATGATCCCGACAAGCTGGCCGTCGTCATGGACCACGCCGTGCCCGCACCGACCATCAAAGATGCGGCCGGCGGGCCACGCGCCCGCAAGTTCGTCGCCGACTTCGGCATCGAACGCTTTTACGACGTCGGCCGGCACGGCATCTGTCACCAGGTCATCGCCGAGAACGGCCTGGCACGCCCCGGCGAGATCCTGGCCTGTACCGATTCCCACACCTGCGCGGCCGGCGCGTACAACACCGCCGCCCGCGGCCTGGGGCCCGCCGAGGTGTACTCGATCATGTGCACCGGCACCACCTGGTTTCAGGTCGCGCCGACCATCAGGTACGAGTTGGACGGCATCAAGCCAGACACCGTCAGCGGCAAGGACATCTTTCTGCATATTGCCGACAAGTACGGCGACGCCGCGAACATGAACCTGGAATTCGGCGGCCCCGGCCTGGCCGGCGTTCCGATGCACGACCGGCGCACCATCGCAACCCAGGCCGCCGAAATCTCGGCCGACTTCAGCACCTTCGAGTCCGACGACGTGCTGGCCCGATTCCTGGCTGAGGCCGGTGTGACCGGATATGCCTCGGCCGCACCGGATTCCGACGCGTCCTACCACGCGGTGCGCCACATCGACCTGTCGGTCCTGGAACCCTACGTGGCACGGCCGGGCACGGTCAGCCGCAACGGGTTGCCCGTCTCGCAGTTGGGGAGGCAGCGGGTGGACCAGGCATTCATCGGATCGTGCGCAAACGGTCAACTCGAGGACCTCGCGATCGCCGCACACGTGTTGCGGGGCAACTCGGTGGCCCCCGGCGTGCGACTGCTGGTCACCCCGGCTTCCCAAGCGGTCTACCGACAGGCGATGCGGCTGGGCTATTTGCAAGACATCGCCGACGCGGGAGGCGTCGTCACCAACTCCACCTGTGGGGCGTGCTTCGGCTACCACATGGGCGTCGTCGGGCCCGGCGAGGTGTGCATCACGTCGAGCACGCGCAACTTCACCGGACGCATGGGCAGCACCGAGGCCGAGATCTACCTGGCCTCCCCGGCGACGGTGGCCGCGTCGGCGATCACCAGATTCATCACCGACCCAAGGAGTGTGCCGGCATGAGCGTGCGGTTCTCCGGCCGGGTGTGGGTGTTCGGCGACGACCTCAACACCGACGCCATGTACCCCGCATTCGCGATGAAGATGGAACCACCCGAAGCGGCCAGACACATCTTCTACGAGGTCCGCCCCCGGCTGGGCCGATCAGGTTTGCCCGGGCGACATCGTGCTGGCCGGGAAGAATTTCGGCGTCGGCTCCTCGCGACCGGTGGCCGCGCTGTTCACCGAGTTGGGTATCGCCGGGCTGGTCGCCGAGGAATTCAATTCGCTGTTCTTCCGCAATGCCGTGAACGCCGGCCTGCCCGCGATCACCGTGCCCAACGCCACCGCCGTGTTCAGCGAGGGAGATTGTGGAATCTTCGACCTCGACGCGGGCAGTTGGCGCAATGACAGCACCGGAGCGGAGGGGTCGGTTCCGAAGCCGCCCCGCCTGATCCTCGAGATCCTGGAAAGCGGCGGCGTCATGCCCCGGCTGGCCGCACAGGGCTATCTGCCCGCCGAACTCGGCGACCTGCTCCGCTCGAGTGCGGTCGCCATGCGCGGTTCCGGAAGCGGCGCCTGAGGCCGTGAGCCGGCTCACGGCCGCTCCCCGAACCCGCTGACCTGCGAGTGGCAGTAAGTGGCAGCATCCGGCGGCGATCCGGCAGTGCTTTGCGAGCAACCTCGGTGGCATCGGTGTCGACCCGACCAGACCCGACCAGACCCGAGCCGAGAGGAACGTCATGTCCGCCATCACTGTTGACCGCACCCGCACTCGCGACGGCTTGTTGCGCTTCGCCATGCGCGCCGACGCCGCCATCAGTGGCGTGGTCGGTATCGCCGGCCTCCCGCTGGCCGGCTGGCTGGCCCGCATATCCGGCACCACGATCGAGTTCGAATACGGCATGGCCGCGTTCCTGATCGGCTACGGCGTGCTGGTGTTCGGGCTGGCGGCGCTGCCGTCGGTGCTGCGAGCCGGTATCGCGGTCGTCCTCGGCAACCTGCTCTACACGGTGGCCGCCGTGGCGCTCGTGCTCACCGACGTCTTCCCGCTGACCGTCACCGGAGTGATCGTCACCCTGGCATCCGGCATCTACACCCTGTTCTTCGCCGAACTGCAGTACCAGGGTTGGCGGCGCGCGCGGGCGTCGCGCTAGTACGCCGTCCGCGGCCGTAATCGGGGCTAGTCCTCGGGAACCTCGCGGTCGATCTCGTCGAGCCAGATGCGCGCCGACATGTCCGACGGCGCACGCCAATCCCCGCGCGGAGATAGCGCGCCGCCGTGCGAGACCTTGGGGCCGTTGGGCAGCGCCGAACGCTTGAACTGGCTAAACGAGTAAAACCGTTGCACGAACACCTGCAGCCAGTGCCGGATCTCCTTAAGCGAATAGGACGGCCGCTTGTCCTGCGGGAACCCGGCCGGCCAGTTGCCCCGTTCGGGATCGCTCCACGCGTGCCAGGCCAGAAAGGCGATCTTCGACGGCCGGAATCCGAAACGCAGCACGTGGAACAGCGAGAAGTCCTGCAGCGCAAAGGGTCCGACCTTGGCTTCGCTGCTCTGCAACTCTTCTTCTTCCCCGCTGGGAACGAGTTCGGGGGTGATCTCGGTGTCGAGCACCGACTGCAGCACCTCGGCAACGTCCGATGAGAACTGTCCCGACGAGATGACCCAGCGAATCAGGTGCTGGATCAGGGTCTTGGGCACACCGGCGTTGACGTTGTAATGCGACATCTGGTCGCCCACACCGTATGTCGACCAGCCCAGGCCGAGCTCGGAGAGGTCGCCGGTACCCAGCACGATGCCGCCGCGCTGGTTGGCCAGCCGGAACAGGTAGTCGGTGCGCAGCCCCGCTTGGACGTTTTCGAAGGTGACGTCGTACACCTTCTCGCCGCGCGCGAACGGGTGATCCATTTCCTTGAGCATCAGCTGCGCGGTGTCGCGGATGTCGATCTCGGCGAAGGTCACCCCAAGCGCGCGGCACAACTCGATCGCGTTGCGCTTGGTGCGGTCGCCGGTCGCGAAGCCCGGCAACGTGAACGCGAGAATGTCGCTGCGGGGTCGGCTTTCGCGGTCCATCGCCCGAGCGGCGACGATCAGCGCGTGCGTCGAGTCCAGTCCACCGGAGATCCCGATCACGATTTTCGGAAAGTCCAGCGCCCGCATCCGTTGCTCGAGGCCGGACACCTGGATGTTGTAGGCCTCGTAGCAATCGTGTTCCAGCCGTTCAGCATTGGCGGGCACGAAGGGGAACCGTTCGATCTCGCGGCGCAGTCCGATGTCGCCGGCGGGCGGGTCGAGCCGGAACTCGATGCGGCGGAACGACTGCGTCAGGGGCCGGTGGTGGCGGCGGTTGTCGTCGAAGGTCCCCATCCGCAACCGCTCCGAGCGCAGCAACTCGGTGTCGACGTCGGCGACCGAACGGCGCTCTCCCTTGGGGAACCGCTCGGATTCGGCGAGCAGCACGCCGTTTTCGAAGATCATGGTTTGGCCGTCCCACGCCAGGTCGGTGGTCGACTCACCCTCACCGGCGGCGGCATAGACGTAAGCCGCCAGGCAGCGCGACGACGCGGAGCGGGCCAGCAGGCGGCGGTCGTCGGCCCGCCCGATGGTGATCGGGCTGCCCGACAGGTTCGCCAGCACCGTCGCACCGGCCAAGGCCGCCTCGGCGCTCGGTGGGATCGGGACGAACATGTCCTCGCAGATTTCGACGTGCAACACGAAGTCGGGCAGATCGGACGCGGCGAACAGCAGGTCGGGCCCGAAGGGCGCTTCGATGTCGCCGATGCGGATGACGCCGCGCTCGTCGTCACCGGGGGTGATTTGGCGGCGCTCGTAGAACTCCCGATAGGTCGGCAGGTACGACTTGGGGGCCACGCCGAGCACCGCGCCGCGATGGATGACCACCGCGGTGTTGTAAATGCGCTGGCGGTACCGCAGCGGCGCGCCCACCACCAGGACGGGTAGCAGATCCGCCGAGTGCGTGACGATGTCGGCCAGGGCGGCCTCGACGTCGTCGAGCAACAGGTCCTGCAGCACGATGTCTTCGATGGAGTAGCCGGACAGCGTCAATTCGGGAAAGACCGCCAGGCCCACACCGTCGTCGTGGCATGCACCGGCCAACCGCAACACCGACGCGGCGTTGGCCGCCGGGTCGCCGATCGTGGTGTGGTGCGTGCATGCCGCCACGCGGACGAAACCCTGGCTATAGCTGTTGTAGAAGTCCATCGCCCTTCCATTGTCGCGCGAACAGTGTCAACAGTATTTGGCCGGGTATCACCCCTGCATGAGTGATACCGCTGTGCTGGTGGTCGACATGATGAACAGCTATCAGCATCCCGACGCCGAGGTACTGATACCCAATGTTGCCAAGATCATCGACCCGCTGGCCGATCTCGTCCGCCGGGCCCGCGATTCCGACGACGTCGATCTGATCTACGTCAACGACAACTACGGTGACTTCACCGCCGCGTTTGCCGATCTCGTCGAATCGGCCTGCAACGGCGAGCGGCCCGATCTGGTGGAGCCGATCGTGCCGACGGACGGCACCCGGGTGATGACCAAGGTGCGCCACAGCGCGTTTTATGCCACGCCGCTCTCGTACCTACTCAATCGCCTCGAGACCGAGCGGCTGATCCTGACCGGTCAGGTCACCGAGCAGTGCATCCTCTACAGCGCGCTGGACGCGTACGTGCGTCACCTGCAGGTCGTCATTCCCAGGGATGCCGTCGCACACATCGACGAGGAACTCGGCGCGGCGGCGTTGAAGATGATGGGGAGCAACATGTCGGCCGAGCTGACGACGGCGGCCGACTGCATCGGGTAAAGATGTCTCGCCACCAAATTCCTTGGGCGACACAGGATTTCGCCTGATCGCAGGAGTGACTAACGTCTTGGGGCCCGAGCTCTACAGTTATCGAGGTGGTGGATGCGCGCCGGGACGCAGGGCTGCGGGTTCTCGCACCGAATTGCGCGTGGTTTCGGAGAGTTTGCTAGCAGCAACTGCGGTTCCCAAGGTCAGGCTACCTGTCCAAGCCTTGGCGGGACGTACCCGAGCTGGCGCGGTGAAAGCGCGGCACCGGGTGCGGTGTTTGGTGCCACCGACGCCGCCGGTGCACAAGGGCCTGACCATGTCGGATCCGTCACGTTGAACCGTCGCCGCCGTCGCCGTGGGACACCTCGCTCACCGGTCGGTCAACCGCACCATGACGGTGACCCTGCCCTTTTCGTCGCGCGTGGCCACGGCCTGCCCGGCGCGCTGGGCCCCGTCGAGTTCCAATGTCACCGGTCCGCCGTCTCCGAGGAAGTTGCGCCACCACGTCTTGGCCTCCGGCAGGTTGACATTGATGGTGATCTCGTCGCCGGCGCGGCGGTATGCCACCGGGAGGCTGAAGCTGCGTCCCGACCGTCGCCCGGTGTAGCCGACGATAACGATGTTGCGGTTCACCAGCCCGCCAAAGCGTCGCGATTTCGCCAACGCCGCAACGGGTGCATTGAACACCGGCGCGGCGCGCATCACTAGTCGTCCGAGTCTTTTCGGGGTACTTGCCATGGCAATGTCCTTCGAATTAGTGGTGATAATCGTTCATGCGATCAGCGTGACACACAGCGCGACGAGCGCAAGTCCTTGCAGGACGGCGCGGGCGTTGCTGATCCGGTCCCAATGTGCTTGCAATACACGAACATTCGGCAGCACCTGGTCAATTTCGGCCGCGGCGGTGAGCTGTCGATTGATCGGCGCACTTACCCGGGTATAGAGCAGCAGCCAAACCAGCAACAGCACGACGGCGGCCCCGGCTGCCATGGCCTGGGTCCAACGCGCAGCCAATGCGGCCAGGGCTGCGCTGACGATGGCCGCGACGACTCCGATGGCACCCGGCACGGGCATTCGTCGGTCCCCATAACGGTGCACAAACCCCGTCACGGCCCCGAGAGTGCGATCGTCGAGGCGGGCCAATGCCGGTCGCAATACCACCGCGCAGAACACGTCGGTGCCGTAAACCACGGCAACGCCCAGGACTGCGATCAGTGCCGCGATCTGCGCGGAATGAGAAGCGAACACGTCGAGCCCCTATTTTTATTGATGCCAGATACCCTAGCGATGCTAGGTGGCACCGCCGCTCGAGTCAATAGCAACGCTAGATCGTCTAGCGCTGCTATCATCCCGGCATGCCCATCGAGGACCGTCGCGCGCGGGAGCGAGCCGCGCGCCACCGCCTGATCATCGCGACGGCTCGCCGGCTGGCCGAAACCGAAGGCTGGGATGCCGTCACCACGCGCCGGCTGTCTGCCGAGATCGAATACAGCCAGCCCGTGCTCTACACCCACTTCGCCAACATGGAACAGCTCGCCCAGGCCGTCGCGCTGGACGGCTTCGGCGAACTCGCCGAGACGCTGCAAACCGCGCGCACCGCCGCCGCCACGCCCGCCGACGCGCTGCGGCGGGTCGCGCAGACCTACCTCGATTTCGGCCGCCACAACCCGGCGCTCTACGACGTAATGTTCACCCGCGCAACAACGTTGCACTTCGCCGCCGACGACACGCCGCCGGAATTGGTATCGGCGTTCACGGAGTTGCGCGACGCGATCGCTGCTGCTGCCGAGCAACGCGATCCGGACACGCTTGCCGAGGTGCTCTGGTCGGCACTGCACGGACTGGTCACACTCTCCCGCACCAGCCGACTGCGTCCCGATTTCGACGCCGATCGCCTCGACCTGCTACTCACCCAACTGTCCGCCCACGGCGCCGTGGCCGGCTGAAACGAATCCCGGTCTCACCGCGATAACGAGAAGGTAACGGGCCGGTGCGGAGACTTCAGCGGGGTCACACGGATGAAGACGAATGGGATCGTCGCCGTCCTCGCCGTGGGCGCCGCGCTCTCCCTGGGACCGCCGCTGGCGACCGCACCGGCCAACGGAGATCCGGCCACGGCCGTCGGCCGCACCACCGACCACAACCCGCTCGACGGCGACTACGAGGGCTACTGCACGTGGGGGGCCCAAGAGCAGATACACGCCCACGCCGGCTACTACATCAAGGCGCTCACGGGCGATGCCGAAACCTGGGCGAACCAAGTTCGAGCGGCGGGCTGGACAGTGGTGGACAACCCGCAACCACATTCGATCGCCGTCTTCAGCAGCTCGCTCGTCGGCGGCGTCGGACACGTCGCCTGGGTCGACGCCGTCAATGGCAACAACATCACGATCACCGAAATGAACACCGGCTACGGGGCAACGGCGTCAAATGGCTACCGCACCACCGGGTTCCACGAATTCGACACGCGCACCCTCAGAGCTGTCCCCGGAATCAGCTACATCCTGATCCCCTGATGCGTCGTAGTCACCTGGGCCGCAAGCGGGGCAGCCAGACCGGCACGTTGAGCTTGTACTCCTCATACTCGTCCCCGTTTTGTCTTGTCAGGGTTGGCTGTTCGTACAAACGGACAAAGGTCGCGAAGGCAATCCACACGATCGCGGCGTACACCACTAGTCCCGGACTGCGATACACCACCGCCTGCCCCAGGATTATCAGCACGAGTCCGCATTAATCGGGTTGCGGACATAGCGATTGAACCCGGTGCACATCGCCGCGGCACTTCCGTAACCCGACGCCCAGCTGGGAATCGATCTCGCATGGCACAGCTGCTGGGCATCGCGTATTTGCGGTACATCAACCCGCCTTTTGTGCCGAGGCGTCAAGCAGGTGTCCGCACCGCGCTGCCGGGATGAGTGATCGACTACCCCATGCGGCGCGGGTTAGCCCGTACTCTCGACTAGGTGAGCACCCAAGCCGAATCGCCGGAACTGGTCGCGCTGCTGGCGGGTCGGCGGATCGCCGTGCTGACGGGCGCAGGGATGTCCACCGATTCCGGCATCCCCGATTACCGCGGTCCGGGTTCGCCGCCGAGCAACCCGATGACGATCCGCCAGTTCACCTCGGATGCCGCATTCCGGCAACGGTATTGGGCGCGCAATCACGTCGGCTGGCGGCACATGGACCAGACGCAGCCGAACGCGGGGCATCGGGCACTGGCCGCGCTCGAACGCGCCGGGGTGGTCACCGGTGTAATCACCCAAAACGTCGACCTGTTGCACACCAAGGCCGGCAGCACGAACGTGATCAACCTGCACGGCACCTACGCCCGGGTGATTTGCCTGAACTGCGCTCACACCGTGAGCCGGGCCGCACTGGCGACGCGGCTCGAGGCGCTCAATCCGGGGTTCGTCGAACGCGCCGAGTCCGTCGGTGGGCTTGCGGTGGCACCCGACGCCGACGCCGTCGTCGCCGACACCGCGTCATTCCGCTACCTGGACTGCCCGTCCTGTTCCGGAATGCTCAAACCCGACATCATCTACTTCGGCGAAAGTGTGCCTAAAGACACCGTGGCGCAAGCACTTTCACTGGTTGATCACGCCGACGCGCTGCTGGTCGCCGGTTCGTCGCTGACGGTGTTCTCCGGCTATCGCTTCGTGCGGCACGCGGCGGCCGCGGGCATCCCGGTCGCCATCATCAATCGCGGCCCTACCCGCGGTGACTCGTTGGCCACCGTCAAAGTCGACGGCGGATGCTCCGAGCTGCTGGTGCTGCTCGCCGGCGAACTGGGGGCTGCGCCGGTGCCGCTGGCGTTGCGCTAGAACTCACACGGCAGGCTGCGCACCGCGTGCACGAAGTTGCCCGCCACATAAGTGGCCTCACTGGCTTGGATGTCGGGCAGCTGACGCAGCAGTTCGCCGAAAAATGCCCGCAGCTGCGCGCGCGCCACGTGGGCGCCGAGGCAGAAGTGCAGTCCGCCGCCGCCGAAGCCGACATGCGGGTTGGGGCTGCGGCTGAGGTCAAAGCGCTCCGGATGCTCGAACGCCTCGGTGTCCCAGTTCCCGGACGGATAGAACATCACCACCTTTTCCCCCGCGGCGATCCTCTGGCCACCGAGCTCGAAATCGGTTGCTGCCGTTCGGCGAAACGTCATCACCGGTGATGCCCAGCGCACGAACTCCTCGACCGCGGCGCCGATGCGGTTCTCGTAATCGGCGAGCAGCCAAGCCCGTTGGTCGCCGAAATCGGTGAGGGCTTTCATGGTGTGGCTCATGGTTTGTCGGGTGGTGTCGTTGCCGGCCACGGAAAGCAGCACGAAGAACGCGGCCACCTCGGCGTCGGTGAGCCGGTCACCGTCGACCTCCGCATGGACCAGGCTGCTGATCAAGTCGTCACCGGGGTGCTCGCGGCGCTCGGCGGCCAGCGCGCCGATGACCTGGTGCAGGTACATCTGTTGTTCGAAGATGACTTCCAACGCCGGGCGCCCATTGAGGAAGTTGGGGTCGGCCCATGACACCAGCGCGTCGGTGGCGTGTGCCATGCGCTCCCGCTCGGCATCCGGAATGCCCACCATGTCCGACAGCGTGCGGATGGGCAGTTCCTTGGCACACAGGTCGACGAAATCCGCACCGGTCCCGGCGTCGCGAAGCTCCTCGACGATCGCCTTGGCGTTCGCCCGGATCGACTCCTCGATGCGGCGCACCTGCCGCGGTGTGAACGCGGCGTGGGCCAGCTTGCGCAGCTTGGTGTGCCGCGGCGGATCCATCGCCAGAAAGGACTGCGACGCCTCCAGCAGCTCGGTCGGAATGCTCTCGAACATCACCCCCTTGCCGGACAGGAACACGTCGCTGTTGCGGCTGACGGTGACGATGTCGGCTCGCCGGGTGACCGCCCAATAGCCGGGGTCGTCGGGATCGGGCATCAGGGAGTCCTCGACCGGCGGATGCCAGCTCACCGGCCGTTCGGCCCGCAGCACGGCAAACGAGCGTTCGCGGTCGGCGGCCGTCGTCGACCAGAACTCGCGCGAGGACAGATCAATCGGGTCGTAGGTGCGGGGACGGTCGGACCGCCCGGTCAGCACTGCCATCGTTGGCCTCCGTCCACTCGGGAATCCTGTCGAACACTATGCCTAGACAACGTGTCTAGTCAATATGTTGACAGTGCGGTTATGCTCGGCAAATGCCGTCGGTCACCCGCAAGCCGCAGCCCAGGCGCGAGCACACGCGCCAGCAGCGGCGCGAGGGGATGGAGCGCCGACTCCTCGACGCGACCGAGCGGCTGATGCGCGGCGGGGCCAGTTACACCGAGCTGAGCGTGGACCGGCTGGCGACCGAGGCCGGCATCTCGCGGGCCAGCTTCTACATCTATTTCGAGGACAAGGGCCATCTGCTGCGCCGGCTTGCCGGTCAGGTGTTCGCCGATCTGGCCGCAAGCGCGGACCGGTGGTGGCGGGTGGCCGAACGTCGTGACCCCGAGGACCTGCGCGCGGCGATGACGTCCCTGGTGGCCAGCTACCGCCGGCATCAGCCGGTGCTGGTCGCGTTGAACGAGATGGCCGCCTACGATCCGGTGGTCGGCGCGACATACGGCAATCTGTTGACCGCAGTCGCCGGGCGGATGACCCGGGTCATCGAAGAAGGGCAGACCGATGGCTCGATTCGACCCGAACTGCGCGCCGGGACCACGGCCAGCACGCTCACCTGGATGGTCGAGCGGGCCTGTCAGCAGAACCTGCCGACCGCGCCCGAGTCCTACGACACCGAACTGGCCGCCACGCTAGCCGAAATCATCTGGGCCACTTTATATCTCGAGACCCCGCACTGACTTTCAGATGGCAACCAAGTCGTCGGCGTGCACCGCGGGCCGGCGCAACTCCCCGGCCAGTTCCGAGGTCGACCGGCCGATCATCGTCTCGAGTTCGGCGGCGTCGTAGGCAACGACGCCGCGGGCCACCGCTGCCGCGTCCGGGCCGCACAATTCGACGACGTCGCCGGCGTAGAACCGGCCCGACACCGCGGTGATGCCCGCGGCCAGCAGGGACCGCCGCTGCTGCACCACCGCACGCACCGCGCCCGCATCCAAGACCAACGAGCCGGTGGCCTCGGCGGCGTAGCGAACCCAGAACCGGCGGGCCGACATTCGGACCGGACGGGCCGCGAACACGGTGCCCGACGACGCATCGGTGAGCGCGGTCGCGGCATCGGAGGCCGCGGCCAGCAGCACCGGCACACCGGCGTCGGCGGCCAGCAACGCCGAGGACATCTTGGACGTCATGCCCCCGGTGCCGAGCGCGCTGCCCGGCCCGGCCACCACGCCCTCGAGATCCGATTCCGCCGCCACCTCCGGGATGAATCGGGCGCCCTTGGACTTTCGCGGGTCGGTGTCATAGAGCCCGTCGATGTCGGACAAAAGCACCAGCGCGTCGGCACCGACCAGATGGGCCACCAGCGCCGAGAGCCGGTCATTGTCGCCGAAGCGGATCTCGTTGGTGGCCACCGTGTCGTTCTCGTTGACGATCGCCACCGCGTGCAACGCGCGCAACCGGTCCAGGGTGCGTTGGGCGTTGATGTGCTGGGCCCGCATCGAGATGTCGTGGGCGGTGAGCAGCACCTGTCCGACCGTGCGCCCATACCGGGAAAACGCGGCGCTCCAGGCATTCACCAGCGCCACCTGACCCACGCTGGCCGCGGCCTGTTTGGTCGCCAGATCCCTTGGGCGGCGCGACAAACCGAGCGGCTCGATGCCGGCGGCGATGGCACCGGAGGAGACGATGACGACGTCGGTGCCGGCCTTCATTCGCGCCTCGATCGCGTCGGCCAGTTCGGCCAGCCGGCCCGCGTCGAACACTCCCGACCGGGTGGTCAGGGCGTTGGTCCCGATTTTGACGACGATTCGCCGCGCGGTGCGGATGGCCTCGCGGTGGGCGGTCATGCTGCGCCGCTCCTCCTCATCGCTACGCTCTGCATCGTCGCGGGCGCTCACGAATCCTCGCCGTGTTCGCGGCGTCGGCGCCGGGCCGCCTTGCGTTCGGCGGCGCCGGTGCGTTCGGTGCGTTCCAGGCGCGCGTCGGTGCCTCTTCCGGACATCGGACCCGACAGCGCGACCTGATGACCCGCCGGTGTTTGCGGCTCCCAGTCGAAGGTCATCTCGCCGATGGTCACCGCGCAGCCCGGCCGCGCGCCCAGCCGCAGCAGTTCCTCCTCGACCCCGAGTCGGGCCAGCCGGTCGGCCAGATAGCCCACCGCTTCGTCGTTGTCGAAATTGGTTTGGCCGATCCAGCGTTCGGGTCGCGCCCCGGTGACGACGAACCCGCCCTCGCCGTCGGGTGCCACGGTGAAACCGCTGTCGTCGACGGGTACCGGGCGGATCACCGGGCGACGTGCGATCGGCGCGGGCCGTGCGGCGTGGTAGTCCAAGATCATCTTCCACAGCCCAAAGATCAACGGCGGCAAGCCTTCTCGGGTTACGGTCGACACCAGGAAGACCGGCCAGCCCCGCGCGGCGATGTCGTCGCGGACAAACTCGGCGAGCTCGCGCGCTTCCGGCACGTCAATCTTGTTGAGCACGACCGCGCGTGGGCGTTCGGCCAGGTCGGTCAGCACCGCATCGCCTTGCAGCGTCGGTGTGTTGGCGGCGAGTTCGACTTCCAGCGCGTCGATGTCCGAGATCGGGTCGCGACCCGGCTCGGTGGTGGCACAGTCGACCACATGCACCAGCACCGCGCACCGCTCGATGTGCCGCAGGAAATCCAGGCCCAGGCCGCGACCTTCGGAGGCGCCCGGAATCAGTCCGGGCACATCGGCCACGGTGAACGAATGCTCGCCCGCCGAGACGACGCCCAGGTTGGGCACCAGGGTGGTGAACGGATAGTCGGCGACCTTGGGTTTGGCCGCCGAAATCACCGAGACCAACGACGACTTTCCGGCGGAGGGAAACCCGACCAGCCCGGCATCGGCGACGGTCTTGAGCTCGAGGGTGAGGTCGCGCTCCTGGCCGGGCTCGCCCAGCAGCGCGAAGCCGGGTGCCTTGCGGGCACGCGACGCCAGCGCCGCGTTGCCCAGGCCGCCGCGACCGCCGGCGGCGGCTTCGAACCGGGTGCCGGCGCCCACCAGATCGGCCACCAGCCGGCCGTTTTCATCCAGGACGACGGTGCCGTCGGGCACCTTGACTTCCAGATCCGCACCGGCCGCGCCGTCACGGTTGTTGCCCATCCCCTGCTTGCCGGCCGGCGCGGTGACGTGCGGACGGAAGTGGAAATCGAGCAGGGTGTGCACCGCGGGGTCGACGACGAAGATGATGCTGCCGCCGCGGCCGCCGTTGCCGCCGTCGGGCCCGCCTAGCGGCTTGAACTTCTCGCGATGGACCGAGGCGCAGCCGTTACCGCCGGAACCCGCGCGGGCGTGGATGACGACTCGATCGACGAACCGCGGCATCGGGGGTCCTCCCAGCTACCCGCATGCACGGGCGCAGCGACCTCAGTCGGTGGTCGGCCCGGCCGCGACGATGTTGACGGTCTTGCGGCCGCGCCGGACACCGAACTCGACCGCACCGGCGGCCGTCGCGAACAGGGTGTCGTCACCGCCACGGCCGACGTTGGCGCCGGGGTGGAACTTGGTGCCGCGCTGCCGGACGATGATCTCGCCGGCCTTGACGACCTGGCCGCCGAACCGCTTGACGCCGAGCCGCTGGGCGGCAGAGTCGCGACCGTTGCGCGAGCTGGAAGCGCCCTTCTTGTGTGCCATGTCTTCTCGCTCTCGCTACTTGATTCCGGTGACCTTCAGGACCGTCAGCTGCTGACGGTGGCCCTGCCGCTTGTGGTAGCCGGTCTTGTTCTTGAACTTGTGGATGCGGATCTTCGGGCCCTTGGTGTGCTCGAGCACCTCGCCAGTCACCGCGACCTTGGCCAGCGACTGCGCGTCGGAGGTGACGGTGGAACCGTCGACGACCAGCGCGACCGGCAGCGACACCCTGGCCCCGGGCTCGGAGTCGAGCTTTTCGACCTTGACCACGTCGCCGACGGCAACCTTGTATTGCTTGCCACCGGTCTTGACGATTGCGTAGGTCGCCATGGTTGCTCCTGCCTCTTCCTCACGTCTTCCGCGCGCGTGCTCACCGCGATGCGCGTGGTGGGTCTTGGGTGCGGGTCTGCGCCGATTGCTTGGCAGCCCCGCTGCCGACAGCCGAAGGGCTTGACGACAACTGTCCAAGGGTACGTGACCAGCACCTACAGGGTCAAACCGGCCTACCGGCCCCATATTGCCGCGAAACTGTATTCCGCGACGGCTCTTACTCGCGAAACGCGTCGCTAGTTGGAGTCTCGCGGCAACCCCGGGGGTCAGTCGGCGTGGACGGGGGGTCCCGCCGGTCGACCGGCCGCGCGCCGGCGACGATGCCGGCCCAATCCCGACCCACCACCGGAACCGTTGGTAAAGCCGTTCTCGTCGTCGGAGTCCTCGGTGTCGTCGAGATCCTCGTCGTCGTCGAGATCTTCATCGTCGTCATCGAGATCCTCGTCGTCGAGATCCTCGTCATCGTCGTCGAGATCCTCGTCGTCGAGGTCCTCGTCATCGTCGGTCGAGTCCTCCTCGTCGACGTCGTCGGTGTCCTGATCGATGTCCTCGTACTCGTCCTGATCGGTGTCGTCGAGGTCGGCGGGACCCTCAACCGTGGCTTTCTCGTCGACCTCGCCGGCGACCACCGCATCGGTCTCATCGCCGTCGTCGTTGTCACGGGCGCCCGACGCTCCAGCGGCCATCGCCTTGAACATCGGGTGCTCACCGGGGGCATGCACCGGCACCTTGGCCACCGGCTGTTCCTCGGAGCGGTTCTTCTTCGACCGCTTGCCTCGCCGGCCGCCGGAGTCGGACTTGCGTCCGGCCGCCGGGGCCGAGTCGACCGGGTCGCCATGCAGCAGGATCCCGCGGCCGCCGCAGTTCGGGCAGGTCGTCGAAAACGCCTCGATCAGGCCGGTGCCCAACCGTTTGCGGGTCAACTGGACCAGGCCCAGCGAGGTCACCTCGGAAACCTGGTGACGGGTGCGGTCCCGGGCCAGCGCCTCGGTGAGCCGACGCAGCACGAGGTCGCGGTTGGACTCGAGAACCATGTCGATGAAGTCGATGACGACGATGCCGCCGATGTCGCGCAGCCGCAGCTGGCGCACGATCTCCTCGGCCGCCTCGAGGTTGTTCTTGGTGACCGTCTGCTCGAGGTTGCCGCCGGAGCCGGTGAACTTGCCGGTGTTGACGTCGACCACCGTCATCGCCTCGGTCCGATCGATGACCAGCGTGCCGCCCGAGGGCAGCCACACCTTGCGTTCCATCGCCTTGGCCAATTGCTCGTCGATGCGATGCACGGCGAACACGTCCGGGCCCGGCTGGCCATCCGCGCCGGTGGCCGGCTCGTACTTGGTCAGCTTCGAAACCAGGTCCGGGGCAACGGAATTCACGTACTCGTTGATGGTGCCCCACGCCTCGTCACCGGACACGATCAGCCCGGCGAAGTCCTCGTTGAACAAGTCGCGGATGACCTTGACCAGCACGTCGGGCTCTTCGTAAAGCGCCACCGCCGCGCCGGCGGCCTTCTGCTTGGTCTCGGTCGCCTTGGCCTCGATCTGTTCCCAGCGCTGCTGCAGGCGGGTGACGTCGGAGCGGATGTCCTCTTCCTTGACGCCTTCGGACGCGGTCCGGATGATCACCCCGGCGTCCGCGGGAACCACCTCGCGCAGAATCTCCTTGAGCCGCTGGCGTTCGGTGTCGGGCAGCTTGCGGCTGATCCCGGTGGACGACGCGCCCGGCACGTAGACCAGATAGCGCCCGGCCAGCGACACCTGGGTGGTCAGCCGGGCACCCTTGTGGCCGACGGGGTCCTTGCTGACCTGGACGACGACGTAGTCGCCGGGCTTGAGGGCCTGTTCGATCTTGCGGTCCGCTCCGCCCAGTCCGGCGGCTTCCCAGTTGACCTCACCGGCGTACAGCACGCCGTTGCGTCCGCGGCCGATGTCGACGAAGGCCGCCTCCATCGAGGGCAACACGTTCTGCACGATGCCCAGGTAGATGTTGCCGACCAACGACGCCGAAGCCGCCGAGGTGACGAAGTGCTCGACGACGATGCCGTCCTCCAGCACCGCGATTTGGGTGTAACGCGCGCCGGGGTGCGGCGGCTCGGTGCGGACCCGGTCGCGCACCACCATCACCCGCTCGACGGCCTCGCGGCGGGCCAAAAACTCGGCCTCGGTCAGTACCGGCGGGCGGCGCCGTCCGGCGTCACGCCCGTCGCGGCGCCGCTGCCGCTTGGCCTCCAGCCGGGTCGACCCGTCGATGCCCTTGATCTCGGCATTGCTCGAGCCGTTGCCATTGTCGGCGGAGCCCTTGCCCCGCGGCGCCCGCTCGTGCACGACGGTGTTTGGTGGATCGTCGGGCGACGGCCCGTCTTCGTTGTCGTCGCCGGAACCCGACTTGCGGCGGCGGCGCCGCCGCCGCCGTCGGCTGCCGTTGTCGGCCGAGCCTTCGTCGCCGTCGTCGGAGTCGTCCGCATCCTGGCCGTCATCGTCGGAATCATCCGAGTCGTCCGAGTCGTCCGAGACGCCGGATTTCGGTCCGCGCTGCTCGGAATCGGCGTCGTCATCCGGGCCGTCGGGGCCGCCCTGTTCACCGCGACCGCGGCCGCGTCCTCGCCGGCCCCGCCGACGCCGCCGGTTGGAGGGCCGGTCGCCCTGGTCTTCGTCGTCATCACCGTCGGCGTCGTCGGTGTCGACACCGTCGTCGACGGCGCTGTCGTCCGCCGCCGCGACCGGCTGCGGCGCGACGAACAACGGCATGTAGGCCGCGTGCTCTGCCGGGGTCTCCGGTACCGGCCGCGACTGTGCTGCGCCGAACGTGGTCGTGGTGACCGCAGCGCTGCTGAACGCGACGAAATTTTCCGGCGGCCGAGGCGACAGCAGGTCACGCACCCGGATCGCGTCTTCGTAGTCGACGCCGGAATGCGCGCTGCGGATGCGTCCATCCAGCGCGGCCAGCGCGTCCAGCACTCGCTTGCTGGTGGTTCCCAGTGCTCGAGCCAGCGAGTGGACTCTCAGGCGGTCCGGCAGGTCCTCCTGGGCCGGCTCAGTTGTTTGGTCCGAAGTCTGGTCACCGTCTATCACGTATTCTCCTCAAGCCCCCGGGCGCGTCGTATCGACGCGGCCACGCGAGGGCTTCGCTATGTGCTCGGGCCACTTTCTCCCGAACTTGTGATGGTCTCGCCCCGAGCGACTCGGTAAGAACCAACTCGGCGCCGTGCTGAATGTCGGCCCGACATGCGGCGCATCATCGCGAGCTGGCAATGGTCGCGCTTGTCTAAGTCTTCATTCGGGTGTCCGACGCCGGTCCGGCGACGTTCACCCTTTGTCAGTATCCCACATCACGCGGGCGGTCCCTACGACCGTGACTCGGAACGCCGACTTTGCGCTTGCGGCCGGGGGCCTAGGCGCCGGGAAACCATAGCGCGATTTCGCGCTTTGCTGAGTCGATCGAGTCGGATCCGTGCACCAGATTGAATTGCGTTTCCAAACCGAAATCGCCCCGAATAGTGCCGGGTACGGCCTTCTCGACCGGGTCGGTACCACCCGCGAGCTGCCGAAATGCCGCGATCGCCCGCGGCCCCTCCACGATTGCCGCAACGACCGGGCCCGACGTGATGAAATCGAGCAGCGACCCGAAGAATGGTTTGCCGTCATGCTCGGCGTAGTGCTCGCTGGCCAACTCCGTGCTGACGTGGCGCAGCTCGAGCGCCGCGATCGTGAGTCCCTTGCGCTCGATTCGGTTGATGATCTCCCCGACCAGGCGGCGTTCGACGCCATCGGGCTTGATCAGTACCAAGGTCCGTTCGGTCACGGCGGACAGCGTACAGAATGAATCGAAACTCAGGCTGACGGCGACTCGTCGTGCCGCTGGCGGCGCTGGACCTCGGCGCGGAAGTACGCGATCAGCAGCCACAATCCCCCGAACAGCACCCCGATGAAGCCGACCGCGGGATAGACCGCAAATCCGGCGAGGACGACGACCTGGACACCGAGGTTGACCCAGATGGCCCAGGGCCTGCCCTGCAACCCGCACAGCAAAATCAACAGCGCGGCCAGGCCGATCAGGTAGCCCAGCGAGGCCCCGTCGAGACCGCCACCGACCTCGCCGACCACCGGTATCGCCAGCAACACCACGACGGCCTCCAGGATCAGCGTCGCGGCCATCACCCCGCGGAAACTCTTCCAGGGGTCGGCGGCGGGCGTGGGCTGGCCGCTATCGGTCACTGCGGATCACGACCAAACAACGTACGCGCCGCCCCGGCGGTGACGACCGAGCCGGTGATCACCATGCCGGTACCGGAGAACTCACCGCCCGCGCCGTCGGCAGTGGCCTCGTCGACCAGCGCCGTCGCCACATCGATGGCGTCGCGCAGCGTCGCCGCGGTCAGCACGCGGTCGGGTCCGAAACGTTGTTCGGCGGCCAACGCCAGCGACTCGACGTCCAGTGCCCGCGGTGACCCGTTGTGCGTCACCACCACCGAATGAAAGGCCGGCTCCAGGGCCGCGAGGATGCCGTCGACGTCCTTGTCGGCCATCACCGACAGGACCCCGACCAGATAGCGGAAGTCGAATTCACTTTCCAGGGTCTGCGCGAGTGCCGCCGCGCCGGCCAGATTGTGCGCAGCGTCGATGAAAACCGTTGGGGCGCTGCGCATTCTCTCGAGACGGCCGGGGCTGGTGACGGCCGCGAAGCCGGCGCGCACCGCCTCGACGTCGAGCTGGCGCTGCGCGCCGGCGCCGAAGAACGCCTCCACCGCCGCCAACGCGACCGCGGCGTTGTGCGCCTGGTGTTCGCCGTGCAGCGGCAGGTAGATGTCGGAATACACCCCGCCGAGGCCCTGCAGCTGCAGCACCTGCCCGCCGATCGCGACTTGACGGCCCAGCACCGCGAACTCGGAGTCCTCCCGCGCAACCGCCGCATCGGACCGAACGGTCTGCGCCAGAAGCACTTCCATGACCTCGGGGGGCTGTCGGGCGATCACCGCGACCGTGTCGGGGGCGCCGTCGGGGGCCGTGGTGATGATGCCGGCCTTCTCGCCGGCGATCCCGGCGACGTCCGCGCCGAGATAGTCGACATGGTCGACACCGATCGGGGTGACGACCGCGACCGGCGCGTTGATCACGTTGGTGGCGTCCCAACGACCGCCCATGCCCACCTCGACCACGGCGACCTCGACTGGCGCGTCGGCGAACGCCGCAAACGCCATCGCGACCAGGACCTCGAACTTGCTCATCGCCGGACCACCGGCGGCCTGGGACTGCGCGTCGATCATCTGCACGAACGGTTCGATCTCGCGGTAGGTGGCCACGTATTGCGCTGGGCTGATCGGCATTCCGTCGATTGCGATGCGCTCCACCGCCGACTGCAGATGGGGGCTGGTGGTGCGTCCGGTCCGCCGCTGCAGCGCGGTCAGCAGCGCGTCGATCATGCGCACCACCGAGGTTTTGCCGTTGGTCCCCGCGACGTGAATCGACGGGTAGCCCAGCTGCGGTGAGCCCAGCAGATCCATCAGGGCGCTGATGCGGGTCAGGCTCGGCTCGATTTTCGTTTCGGGCCAACGCTGATCGAGCACATGCTCGACCTGCAGCAGGGACGCGATCTCGTCCGGCGTCGGGGCCGCACTGGCGGCTCCCCCAGGATGGTCGAGCCAGTCCGGCGACTCGGTCATTGCAGCCCGGCCAGCCTGGCGTTGATGCGCTCGGTCTCCTCCTGCGCCAGCCGCTGTCGGTCGCGGATCTTGGCGACGACGTTCTGCGGCGCCTTGGCCAAGAAGTCCTCATTGGCCAACTTTGCTGCGGTAGAAGCCAATTCCTTCTGTGCCGCCGCCAAGTCCTTCTCCAGCCGGCGCCGCTCGGCGGCCACGTCGATAGTGCCCGAGGTGTCGAGTTCGACGACGACGGTGCCACCGCTGAGCCGGACTTCCAGGGACACCGAAGCGCCGAACTGCGGTCCCGGCGCGGTAAGCCAGGCCAGCGAGGTCACCGCCGCGACCTGAGTGCTCAGGTCGCACTCTTCGACACCGGCCAGCCGGGCCGGCACCTTTTGCCGGTCGGCCAGGCCCTGGTCGCTACGGAATCTGCGGATCTCGGTCACCAACCGCCGCATGTCGGTGATTCGTTGCGTGGCAACGGGGTCCAATTCAATTCCGGACGGCTTCGGCCAGTCGGCAATGACCAGTGATTCTTCGTCGGTCAATCCCTGCCATAGCGCTTCGGTGACGAACGGGATCACCGGGTGCAGCAACCGCAGCAGCGTGTCCAACGTCGCGGCCAACACCGCGGTGGTTCCGGTGAGCCCTTCGGCCAGTTGCGTTTTGGCCAGTTCGACGTACCAGTCGCAAAATTCGTCCCAGGCGAAGTGGTAAAGCGCCTCACAGGCACGGCTGAACTCGTAGCCGTCAAACGCCGAATCTGCTTCGGCGCGAACTTCTTCCAACCTTCCCAGGATCCATCGATCCGCGTCGGTCAGCTCGGAGGCCGGCGGCAAGGTCGTTTCTGGGCGCCATTGCGCGCCGTTGAGCAACGCGAATCGGGTGGCGTTGAACAGCTTGGTGCAAAAGTTGCGCGAGGCCCGGACGTGGTCCTCGCCGACGGACAGGTCGCCGCCGGGACTGGCGCCGCGGGCCAGGGTGAACCGCAGCGCGTCGGCCCCGAACAGCTCCACCCAGTCCAGCGGATCGATGACGTTGCCCTTGGACTTGCTCATCTTGCGACCGAACTCGTCGCGGATCAGTCCGTGCAGGAAAACGTCGGTGAACGGGACCTGCGGCTTGCGGGCGCCGTCGAGGGTGATCGCGTCATCACCGCCGACGAAGGTGCCGAACATCATCATGCGCGCCACCCAGAAAAACAGGATGTCGTACCCGGTGACCAAAACGCTTGTCGGATAGAACTTTTCGAGTTCGGGCGTCCGTTCCGGCCAGCCCAGTGTGGAGAATGGCCACAACCCCGAGGAGAACCAGGTGTCCAGCACGTCGGGGTCCTGCTCCCAGCCCTCGGGTGGCGTCTCGTCGGGCCCGACGCAGCGCTGTTCGCCGTCGGGGCCGTACCAGATGGGGATGCGGTGGCCCCACCACAGCTGCCGCGAGATGCACCAGTCGTGCATGTTGTCCACCCACGCAAACCAGCGGGGCTCAAGGCTGGCCGGGTGAATCACGGTGTCGCCGTTGCGCACCGCGTCGCCGGCGGCCTTGGCCAGCGATTCCACCCGCACCCACCACTGCAGTGACAGTCGCGGCTCGATCGCTTCACCACTGCGCTCGGAGTGCCCGACGCTGTGCAGATAGGGCCGCTTCTCGGCGACGACGCGGCCCTGCGCGGCCAGCTCCTCGCGCACGGCGACCCGTGCCTCGAATCGGTCCATGCCGTCGAATCGCGTTCCGGTGTCCACGATTCGGCCCTTGGTGTCCATGATCGAGATCATCGGAAGCTGGTGGCGCAGCCCGATCTCGAAGTCGTTCGGGTCGTGCGCGGGCGTGACTTTCACTGCACCGGTGCCGAATTCGGGGTCGACGTGCTCGTCGGCGACGATGATGAGCTGCCGGTCGAGGAAGGGGTGCGGCAGGGCGGCGCCAACCAGGTGCCGATAGCGTTCGTCGTCGGGGTGCACTGCGATGGCGGTGTCTCCCAACATCGTTTCCACGCGGGTGGTGGCGACGACGATGTGCGGTTGGGAGTCGTCCAGCGAGCCGTACCGGAACGACACCAGTTCGCCCTCGACCTCGTCGTAGGTGACCTCGATGTCCGACAGCGCGGTCTCGAGCACGGGCGACCAGTTCACCAGCCGTTCGGCCCGGTAGATCAGACCCGCGTCGTACAGGCGCTTGAAGATCGTCCGCACCGCCCGTGACAGACCCTCGTCCATGGTGAACCGGTCCCGGTCCCAGTCGACCCCATCGCCGAGCCGGCGCATCTGCCCGCTGATCGCGCCGCCGGATTCGCGTTTCCAATCCCAGACCTTTTCGATGAACAGCTCGCGGCCGAACTCCTCTTTGGTCTTGCCGTCGACGGCGAGCTGCCGTTCCACCACACTCTGGGTCGCGATGCCGGCGTGATCCATGCCGGGCTGCCACAACACCTCATAACCCTGCATGCGTTTGCGCCGGGTCAGGGCATCCATCATGGTGTGTTCCAGTGCGTGGCCCATGTGCAGGCTGCCGGTGACGTTCGGCGGCGGCAGCACGATCGAGTAGCCCGGTTTGGAGCTGGTCGGGTCCGCCTTGAAGTAGCCCGCGTCCACCCAGCGTTGATAGATCGTGGTCTCCATCGCACCGGGATCCCACGACTTGGGCAGCTCGGCGGCGGAGTTGGGGCTGGCGGTCACCGGTCAATTCTAGGAAGCCGCACCTGGCCGTCTGTAAGCGCCCGAACCGGCGTGGGCTCGGTCACTCGCGGTTCGGCCGCCGCGCTCAGGGAATCGTCAGCACCTGACCGGGATGAATCAGGTCGGGATCGGCGACGCCGCTGGCGTCGGCGATCACCTGATACCTGCTGCCATCACCGTAGAAGCGTTCGGCGATCGCCCACATGGTGTCGCCGGACGCGACGGTGTAGGTACGCGGCGTGGGCGCAGCGGGGGCCTCCCCGGCCGGTTCCGGCGGGGGTTCGTCGACGGGTTGGCCAGGGCCGGCAGTCATGCCGCCGGCACCCGGTTCCGGAGCGGGCGCCGGCGGGGGCGGGCCGTCGGTCTGCGTATTGGTCGCCCACGCCGGGCCGTCGGCTGCGTAGAGCACCAGATTGCCGTCGTCCTGAAGCACCAGCCGGACGTCCTTCTTGCCCTGCGTGTCGGTGTGCCAGACCGGCTTGTCCGGGAGGTACAGCACGAAGTTGCCGTCGGACTGCAGTTCGGCGCGCGTCACATCCTGACCATTGGTCGCACTCGCCCACAACGCTTCGCCTCGCGCGGCCAGCACCAGGTTCCCGTCGTCTTGAAGGGTGAGGGTGTAGGCGCCATTGTTCGAGGCGAGCGATTGTCCACGCTCCAGCTTTTGTCCTTGGGTCAGCGTGTCTGACATGGCTTCCTCTCGTCATCGCACCGATGTCGGTCCGAGATGGCATACCCCCTCGAGGCCGCCGGAATCATCGGAACCAGATCGAACGAAAACTGTTGCGGCAGCGGCTTAGTCCAGCCGATCCGTCCGCAGCGACACACCCGCGGCCGGCAACCTGGTCAGCAATACGTCACCCATTGCGGCCGCGGGCGTCAGCACCCCGTGCAAGTCCGGGAGTTTGTCGCGGTCCAGCGCCAGGGCCAAGCCGCACTCCCCCAGCAGCACCGAGGTCGCTTGGTAGCCCGGGTCGCCCCGCTGCTCCATCCTGGCCACGTAGCGCGCCCCGGTGGTCGTGGTGGTGTAGGTCTCCAACCGGTAGTAGCCGCGCTCTCGCACCCGCGGACTCGGGCCGGTGCCGGATTTGGGCAGGATGCGCTCTATCAGCGGCCGCGGCAGCAGCCGGGCGTAACGGCTGCCCAGCTCGAACGACGCGTTACCGACCCCGGCCACCAGGATCGATGCCGCCGCGGCCAACGGCGAGGAGCCGACGCTCATGTGTTCGCTGTACCGGAACCGCCGGCCATAGGACCAGTCGAGTAATGCGTTGCTGCGCCGCACAATTCGGGTGTTGATCGGGGCCATCAAAAAACCGGCGGTCCAGGCGCCGTCGAGCTCGGGCGCGATGTAGCGGCCACGCCGCCAGGGCAGGTCGGGCTGGCGGCCCAGCTCGGGTTCGGCGCCGCGATCGGGGCTCAGCGTGTAGGGATCGGCCAGGCACCGGCGAAGTTCCGAATCGCTGGACGCCGCGCGCAGCACCCCCACCAATGAGGCCACCGTCCCGCCGGAGACCCCACCGAACAGCGAGCGCAGCACGAAATGGGTGTCGCCGAGTTCGCCCGTACCATCGTCGCGCGCCGCGCGATAGAGGGCATACACCGACATGTCGGAGGGGACCGAATCGAATCCGCAGCAGTGTACGATCCGGGCGCCGGTGTCGTTGGCTTGTTTGTGATACCGGTCGATCGCCGCGCGGATGAAATTCGCCTCACCGGTCAGGTCCGCGTAGTCGGTACCCGCCGCGGCGCACGCGGCCACCAGCGGCAGCCCGTACCGGGCGTAGGGCCCCACCGTCGTGACGACGACCTGGGCACGGGCGGCCATCTCATTCAACGTGGACGGCGACGACGCGTCGGCGATCAGCACGGGCCAGGACTGCGCGGCCGGAGCTAGCCTGTCGCGCACGGCCCGCAGCCGCTGCGCAGAGCGTCCGGCCAGGGCGATGCGCGCGCCGGTGCCGGCGCGGGCCAAGTATTTAGCGGTGAGCTGGCCGACGAAACCGGTCGCCCCATAAACCACGATGTCGAATTCACGCCCCGTCGCGGTCATCGTCGCGACGGTACCGGATGGTCAGCCGCGTCCGGCGGGCCCGCGCGCCGAGCGACGCCCTGCGCCTTGGCGCTGTGCGATGAACAGGAAATGCCGGGCACCAGGCCCGGCATTTCCCTGCGACGGCAGCGCTGCCGTCGATGGCGGTCGGTCAGCCGCGGCGACCGCAGACCGGCCAGGCGCCGATGCCCTGCGAGTGCAGCACGTTCTCGGCCACGCGGATCTGCTCCTCGCGGCTGGCGCCGGCGGGCGAACCCGATCCGCCGTTGGCACGCCAGGTGCTCGGGGTGAACTGCAGGCCGCCCGAGAACCCGTTACCGGTGCTGATCGACCAGTTACCGCCCGACTCACACTGCGCGATGGCGTCCCAGTTGACGCTGTACGCCCGGGCCGGCGGCGGGGGCACATCCGCGCTAGCGGTGGCGGAGGGCACCGTCACCAGCGATCCGGTCAGGGCAGCGAGGACGAGCGTTCGGCGGACGTTGTTCAAGGTGTTCCTTTCGCGGTGCGCGCGCGCCAAAGCAGACCCACCCGGGGGTGGGTTTAGGTACTGCGTGAAGTGGAAACAGTGCTTCGGAACGTGCCGTCTCGGTTCGGCACGACAGCGGGGGCGTGATCTGCCCGGCGGGATAAAGCCGCCTGCTGCCGAACGGCAATTGCCGCCCGCAGCCCGCTCACACACGGGTCCGTGGATTAAATTTTCGATCAACCCCTTTCGGGCTAAAACGCACCGTAGGTGACCCAATGCCGTTCGTCATCTTCGACACGCGGCTATCTCGAGACGATAACGAACAGATCACGGCACGCATTACCGAATATTTCTGCAGGTCACGCCTCACTTTTCCGTAGGCAATCGCAAGTCAAGATCCGCACCCGATCGTGACCCGAATCACGCAGTTTTTGTGACGCGGGCCACCGATTTTGCACGTTTAGAAACCTGCCTTGACGATCTGTACGCCGCCACGTGGCGCCGAGCCGGGGGTCGGCTGTCGAGCTGTTGCCGTCACCGGTCCGCGCGCTGCGAGATTCTTCCTACCAACCCGAAGACGTTCTGCTGCAAAATGATTCGTGACAACACCGCGCTGATTCCGAGATCCCCTTATGCACAACTAGTTAACACGTCGCACAAAGACCTGGACAAATGTGTCCACGAGTTACCAAGCGCTGCAACGCGTTTGCAAACACGGTGCCGCGAAGTCCACACCTCGCTACCGAAACGGCACCCAAGGGTCTGGGGCCCACCGGCACCCGCCTCGGTCCCAGTTTGCGCCGGAAAATTTGCCGAGAGAATGCGTATTGGGCGTTATACGCAAGCGCCGCCGGCCGTTCCGGAGGAAAACGTACTAGCACAGCCATCGCGGGAAGCCGAAATTCCGTCTGCTCCAATGTCATACGCTCTCGGATTCCAGCCGATGCAAAATACCGGGCGCGGCCCGACCCACATTGTCCGGTTAAAGTAGCGAAAAAAATACAATTACCATTTACTTAGCCAGGCCGCACAATTACGTCGCCAACCATGAATAGTTCGCGATCCGCCACGCAATTACCCTAACGACGGTCGAAGCGCGGGGCTCTCAGGCGCCCGGACGCACCAGCGCACGAAACTCGGCGTCGGTGTTGACATTGGTCAATGGGCGCGTATCCGGCAGGACGATCTGCTGCGCATCGGACGCGTCGATCAGCGCGCTCATCTTGCGCTCGCCGGCGGCGACCAGCGCGTCAATCCGATCGGCCAGCTCGGTCCGGTACACCGCGGCAAGGTAGTGGCTGCGACCGTCCCACGGCAGCACCACTTCGGCATCGGTCTTGGTCGCGAGCTGCATCAGTTGATCGACGAGTTCGGCTGTCAGCAGTGGCATATCGACCGCGCAGACGAAGGCGTACCGTGCGCCGGCCTCCACCGCGGCGCGCAATCCCCGTCCGGTGGCGGGCAGCGGTCCCAGCCCCTGAATCTCGTCACGGATCACCCGCGCGGTCAGATGAGGCAGCGGTTGGCCCGGTGCGGCCACGACGAAGACCGGATCGCAGCGCTGCGCGAGAACCCCGGCGACGAACTCGACCATTGTGGCCGCCCCATCCGGACCCGGCAAAGTGGCCTTGTCGCGGCCCATGCGTCGCGATTCGCCCCCGGCAAGTACTACCCCGGCCAACGACACCGCATCGGTCACGGCCTCAGCCCCCTAGTCGACGGTCCAGGTGTCGCGCCCGCGCAACAACGATTGGAGGGCGGCGGCGTCGAATGGGGTCGACGACCGGGCCGCGGCGACCTGGGCGCGGGCAGCGTCGTCATAGGTGGGCCGGGTGATATCCCGGAAGATCCCTAGCACGGTGTGATCCAGGTTCTGCTCCGAAAGCCGCGACAGGGCGAACGCGTACGCGGAGTTGTCGGCGTGCGCGTCGTGCTTGACGATCTCGTCGACCGCCACGTCGGCAGTCTTGGCCACCTCGAGGCTGAAGCCGGACTTCACCACGCAGTATTCGCCGTTGGCGCCGAACACAATTGGCTCGCCGTGCCGGACGTTGATCACCCGGTCCTCGGCGCCCTCCTTGCGCAGCGCGTCGAACGAACCGTCGTTGAAGATCGGGCAATCCTGCAGGATCTCGACCACTGCGGCGCCACGGTGCTCGGCCGCGCCGCGCAGCACCTCGGTCAGCCCGGCCCGGTCGGAGTCAAGTGCCCGGCCGACAAAGGTCGCCTCGGCGCCCAGCGCCAGCGAGACCGGGTTGAACGGATGGTCCAGCGACCCCATCGGCGTCGACTTGGTGATCTTGCCAACCTCGGACGTCGGCGAATACTGGCCCTTGGTCAACCCGTAGATCCTGTTGTTGAACAACAGGATCGTGATGTTGACGTTGCGGCGCAGCGCGTGGATCAGGTGATTACCGCCGATCGACAGCGCGTCGCCGTCGCCGGTGACCACCCACACCGACAGGTCCTCGCGGGCCAGCGCCAAACCGGTGGCGATCGCCGGGGCGCGACCGTGGATCGAGTGAAACCCGTAGGTCTCCAGGTAGTACGGGAACCGGCTGGAGCAGCCGATCCCGCTGACGAAGACGATGTTCTCCCGGCGCAGCCCCAGCTCCGGCAGGAAGTTGCGGATGGTGTTGAGGATGACGTAGTCGCCACAGCCCGGGCACCAGCGCACCTCTTGGTCGCTGGTGAAGTCCTTACTCTTCTGCGGCTGATCCTCTGGGGTCAACGCGGGCACGCCGTCGTTCTTTTTCAGCCTCGGCGTCAACCCGAGGTCCGTGCCCGCCAGGTCGCCAGCAATCCCACTCGTCATGCGTTAGCTCCCGCTCCAACCGTTGCTGCCGCCATTCTGGCGACCATCGTCTTGTCTTGCTCGATCTCGGCCAGCGTTCCCGCCAACGCCGCCCGAATCACCCGCCCGATTTCGTCGGCGAGGAACGCGATGCCCTGCACCTTGGAGACCGACTGCACGTCGACCAGATATTTGCTGCGCAGCAGCATCGCGAGCTGACCCAGGTTCATCTCCGGCGCCACCACCCGCGGGTACCGGCGCAGCACATCGCCGAGGTTGGCCGGGAATGGGTTCAGGTAGCGCAGCTGGGCGTGCGCGACCTTGATGCCCTTGCGCCGCGCGCGCCGGCAGGCCTCGCCGATCGGACCGTAGGAGCTACCCCAGCCGATCAGCAGCAATTCGGCGTCGCCCGTCGGGTCGTCGACCTCGAGATCGGGAACCTTGATTCCGTCGATCTTGGCCTGACGCAACCGCACCATGAGGTCGTGGTTGACCGGCTCGTAGGAAATGTTGCCGGAGCCGTTCGCAGCCTCGAGGCCGCCGATACGGTGTTCCAGACCCGGCGTGCCCGGCACGGCGAACTGGCGAGCCAGCGTCTCCGGGTCGCGCGCATACGGCTGAAACGGTTCGTCCGGCTTGGCGAAGGCGTGCGTAATCGGCTGCAGCGACGAGACATCCGGGATCTGCCACGGCTCCGAGCCGTTGGCGATCGCGCCGTCGGACAGCACGATCACCGGGGTGTGGTAGGACACCGCGATGCGCGCCGCCTCGATGGCGGTTTCGAAGCAGTCGGACGGCGACTTGGGCGCCACCACCGCCACCGGCGACTCGCCGTTGCGGCCGAACAGCGCCTGCAGCAGGTCGGCCTGCTCGGTCTTGGTCGGTAGCCCGGTCGACGGGCCGCCGCGTTGCACATCGATGACCAGCAGCGGCAGCTCGGTCATCACCGCCAGTCCGAGGGCCTCGGACTTCAATGAGATGCCCGGGCCGGAGGTGCTGGTGACTCCCAGTGCGCCGCCGTAGGAAGCGCCGATCGCGGCGCAGACGCCACCGATCTCGTCCTCGGCCTGGAAGGTGATGACGTTGAAGTTCTTGTGCCGGGACAGCTCGTGCAGGATGTCCGAGGCCGGCGTGATCGGGTAGCTGCCGAGCACGACCGGGATGTTGGCGAGCTGACCGGCCGCGACGATGCCGTAGGCCAGCGCGGTGTTGCCGGAGATCTGCCGGTACTCGCCCGGCGGCAGGGTCGCCCGCGACACCTCGTAGGTGGTGCCGAAAGCCTCGGTGGTTTCGCCGTAGTTCCAGCCCGCCTTCAGGGCGAGCACGTTGGCTTCGGCGACGTCGGGCTTGCGGACGAACTTCTCCCGGATGAAGTTTTCGCTGGTCTGGATCGGTCGTCCGTACATCCACGACAACAGACCGAGGGCGAACATGTTCTTGGCCCGCTGGCCGTCTTTCTTGGACGCGCCGATCGCCTCGACGGCCCCCAGCGTGAGCGTGGTCATCGCGACGGAATGCACGACGTAGTCGGACAGCTCCCCGGTTTCCAGCGGGTTGGCTACATAGCCGACCTTCGTCAGGTTGCGTTTGGTGAATTCGTCGGAGTTCGCGATCACCATTCCGCCGCGGGGCAGATCGCCGATGTTGGCCTTCAACGCGGCCGGATTCATGGCAACCAGTACGTCCGGCCGGTCACCGGCCGTCAGGATGTCGTAGTCGGCGATTTGAATCTGGAAGGACGAGACACCGGGCAAAGTGCCTGCAGGGGCCCGAATTTCGGCGGGGTAGTTCGGCTGCGTGGCGAGGTCGTTACCGAAAAGCGCTGCCTCCGAGGTGAACCGGTCACCGGTCAGCTGCATACCGTCGCCGGAGTCGCCGGCAAACCGGATGACTACTTGCTCCAGGCGCTGACGGTCCGACGCGCCGTTGTGATGAGATTCAGATCCGGCTCCGCTGCCGTTCGGATCCACGTCTCCGCCTCTCATTGATCGACCGGGCAGGCACACTGCCAAAGTTTCAGGTTACGCGCCGTTTTGTTGCTCCCCAGCCCCATGCGATTTGCATGAGACTGGCAGTACCAATTATGGCACTGGTCATCAGGTCAAATGAACGTCCGACGCCGCGCGTCCTTAGGGTTATCTTAGGCAAAATGCGTGTTCAGCACGTGCTACTGACGAGTACGGCACGAAACTGTGGTGTTGGTCACGTAGTGTGGCAAATTCGCCCAGCCCGGCCAGCCCGATTGCCTGACTCCTCAACGCGGCACCCGCCGCTTGATCGTCGTCAGGCCAGCCCGATTGCCTGACTCCTCAACGCGGCACCCGCCGCTTGATCGTCGTCAGGCGCTCTTGTCGCGGCGCTCGGAGCGTGAGGGCTTGCGCGGCACGATCGTCGGCAACACGTTGTCCTGCACCGTCTCCTTGGTGACCACGACCTTGGCGACGTCGTCGCGGCTGGGGATGTCGTACATCACCGGCAGCAGGACTTCCTCCATGATCGCCCGCAGACCCCGGGCGCCGGTGCCGCGGTGGATCGCCTGGTCGGCGATCGCCTCGAGCGCATCGTCGGTGAACTCCAGCTCCACGCCGTCCATCTCGAACAGCCGGGTGTACTGCTTGACCAGCGCGTTCTTGGGCTCGGACAAGATCTTGACCAACGACTCCATGTCCAGGTTGGTAACCGAGGCGACCACCGGCAACCGGCCGATGAACTCGGGAATCAGGCCGAACTTGATCAGGTCTTCGGGCATCACTTCGGCGAAGTGGTCGGTGGTGTCGATCTCGGCCTTCGAGCGCACCTCGGCGCCGAAGCCCAGGCCCCGCTTGCCGACCCGCTCGTAGATGATCTTCTCCAGTCCGGCGAACGCACCCGCGACGATGAATAACACGTTGGTGGTGTCGATCTGGATGAATTCCTGGTGCGGGTGCTTGCGGCCGCCCTGCGGGGGCACCGACGCCTGCGTGCCCTCCAAAATCTTGAGCAGCGCTTGCTGCACTCCCTCGCCGGAAACGTCGCGGGTGATCGAGGGGTTCTCGCTCTTGCGGGCGATCTTGTCGACCTCGTCGATGTAGATGATGCCGGTCTCGGCGCGCTTGACGTCGTAGTCGGCCGCCTGGATCAGCTTGAGCAGAATGTTCTCGACGTCTTCACCGACGTAACCGGCCTCGGTCAGGGCGGTGGCGTCGGCGATGGCGAACGGGACGTTGAGCATCTTGGCCAGCGTCTGGGCCAGATACGTTTTCCCGCAGCCGGTGGGGCCGAGCATCAAGATGTTGGACTTGGTCAGCTCGACCGGCTCGCACCGGGAGTCACGACCCTTTTCGCCGGCCTGAATTCGCTTGTAGTGGTTGTAAACCGCGACCGCGAGTGTCCGCTTGGCGGTGTCCTGCCCAATGACGTAGCCCTCCAGGAACTCCCGGATTTCGGCCGGCTTGGGCAGTTCGTCGAGCTTGACGTCGTCGGCGTCAGCAAGCTCCTCTTCGATGATCTCGTTGCACAGGTCGATGCACTCATCGCAGATGTAAACCCCGGGGCCCGCAATGAGTTTTTTAACCTGCTTTTGGCTCTTCCCGCAGAATGAGCACTTCAGCAGATCACCGCCGTCTCCGATGCGCGCCATGGTGCCTCAGTGCCTACTTCCTGTTCGCCGTACGCCTCAACGTGCCGCATGTATTCCCCCGACGCTACCCGCTAGATCGGGCCCGCCGCGACCATTAGCGCCGAATCGCGTCGGTGGTATTCATGCCTGTCCGAAAACATATAGCCCGACAACCGCCCGCACCGGCCGAGACGCGCTTTCCGTGTCTTTGGCGTGTCGCGGTCGTTACCCCACCGAGGCTGGCTACGCCGCGGGCTGGTTGCCAGGCCCCCACCCTACAGTGGCATGGGTGGGGATGGCTGCGGATTCTTTGTGGCCCACCAATTCCGTGCTGATCAGCGATGGCGGCCTGGCCACCGAGTTGGAGGCGCGCGGCCACGACCTGTCCGACGCGTTGTGGTCGGCGAGGTTGCTGGCGGATGCCCCGCACGAGATCGCCGCGGTGCACACCGCATTTTTTCGCGCTGGTGCCCAAATCGCTACAACCGCCAGTTATCAAGCGTCGTTCGACGGCTTTTCCGCACGCGGTATCGGCCGCGATGAAGCGGTCGAATTATTGCGGCGCAGCGTCGAACTCGCGGCACAATCCCGTGCTGCAACCGGCGGCCTGCTGGTCGCCGCTTCGATAGGTCCCTATGGTGCGGCGCTGGCCGACGGCTCCGAATATCGCGGACGCTACGGGTTATCCGTCGCCCAACTGCGACGGTGGCACCGGCCGCGGCTCGAGGTGTTGGCCGACGCGGGGGCCGACGTGCTTGCCCTGGAAACCGTGCCCGACGCCGACGAGGCCGAAGCGCTGGTCGACCTGGTGCGTGCGGTTGGCAGGCCGGCGTGGTTGAGCTACACCATCGACGGGACCCGCACGCGCGCCGGACAACCCCTAACCGAGGCGTTCGCGGTGGCCGCCGGCGTCGCGGAGATCGTCGCCGTCGGCGTCAACTGCTGCAGTCCCGACGACGTCCCGTCGGCGATCGAAATCGCCTCTGCGGTAAGCAAACCCGTGATCGTTTATCCGAACAGCGGGGAGCACTGGAACGGCCGCGCCTGGACCGGCGCGTCCCGCTTCTCCGTGGACCGGGCCCGGCAGTGGATCACGGCCGGGGCCCGCATCGTCGGCGGCTGCTGCCGGGTGACGCCCGCCGGCATCGCGGCCCTGGCGGACGTCGCCAAAAGCGCCGAGGGCGAACGCGACGGTCGCTAGTTGGTCTGCGCGGACAGCTTCCGGTACTCGAGCACCGTGTCGATGATCCCGTAATCCTTGGCCTCTTCGGCGGTCAGGATCTTGTCCCGGTCGGTGTCCTTGCGGATCACCGACGGTTCCTTGTTGGTGTGCCGGGCCAGCGTCGTCTCCATCAGCGTGCGCATCCGCTCGATCTCGGCGGCCTGGATCTCCAGGTCGGAGAACTGGCCCTGGATCACGCCCTGCAGCGACGGCTGGTGGATCAGCACCCGGGCATTGGGCAGCGCCATTCGCTTACCCGGGGTTCCGGCGGCCAGCAACACCGCCGCGGCCGAGGCCGCCTGTCCCAGGCACACGGTCTGGATGTCGGCGCGGACGTACTGCATGGTGTCGTAAATCGCCATCAGCGAAGTGAATCCCCCACCGGGCGAGTTGATGTACATGGTGATGTCGCGGTCCGGGTCCAGCGACTCGAGTACCAGTAATTGGGCCATGATGTCGTTGGCCGAGGCATCGTCGACCTGCACGCCGAGGAAGATGATGCGTTCCTCGAACAACTTGTTGTACGGGTTCGACTCCTTGACACCGAAGCTGGAGTGCTCGATGAACGACGGCAGGATGTAGCGCGCCTGAGGCTGGATTTCAGGGTGCTGGGGACTCATCGGGCTTCTCCATTGGTGATGTGGGCGGCGCGGGTGATGATGTGGTCGACGAAGCCGTATTCCAGGGCCTCCTGCGCGGTGAACCACCGGTCGCGGTCCGAGTCGGCCTCGATGCGTTCGATCGACTGGCCGGTGAACTCGGCGTTCAGCCGGAACATCTCCTTCTTGATGACGTGGAACTGCTCGGCCTGGATGGCGATGTCGGCCGCGCTACCGGTCACTCCACCGAGCGGCTGGTGCATCAGGATGCGGGCGTGCGGCAACGCGAAGCGCTTGCCCTTGGTGCCGGCCGCCAATAGGAACTCGCCCATCGAGGCGGCCATGCCCATCGCGTAGGTGGCGATGTCGCACGGCGCCAGCACCATCGTGTCGTAAATGGCCATCCCTGCGCTGATCGAGCCGCCCGGGGAGTTGATGTAGAGGTTGATGTCCTTGTCGCTGTCCTCGGCGGCGAGCAGCAGAATCTGCGCGCACAACCGGTTGGCGACCTCGTCGTTCACCTCCGAACCCAGGAAGATGATGCGCTCGGAGAGCAAGCGCTCATACACCGAGTCCGTGAGGTTGAGGCCCACCGAATTCGTACGCATGTCAGTCACGACGGGGTTACCTGCTTTCTCGAGATCTGTACTCACCGACACTAACCAACCAAGCCCGCCGTTTCGCGCCGCGCACCCCGCGTTCGCTCACAGCGTCAAGGCCGGATCACTCGTCGCTGGGCTGTTCGGTCGTGTCCCCGGCTTCTTCGGCTGCTTCGTCGGTTGCTTCGTTGGCGGGCCGATTGCGGTCCGGGAAAAACTCGCTCGTGTCGATGACGTTGCCGTCGGTGTCGGTGACGGTCGCCGCCGAGACCACTGCGGCAATCGCCAAACCGCGCCGCACGTCGGCGAACATGGCGGGCAGCTGGTTGTTCTCCTGAAGGTAGGCGAACAGTTGCTGCGGTTCGATGCCGTACTGCCGCGACGTCGCCACCAGCCGCTCGGTCAGGTCGTCCTGGCCGACCTGGATGTCCAGGTCGTCGGCCAGCGCGTCGAACAGCAGCTGACGCCGGACGTCCTTTTCCACCGCGGTGCGTGTCTCGGCCTCGAACTCCTCACGGGTCTTGCCCTGCTGGGCGAGCACCTCGGCGAACCGGTCCTCGTCATGCCCGACGCTGTCGATCGCACCGTGTATCGCGCTGTCGAACTGGGCGGCCACGATGGCCTCCGGCAGTGGCACGTCGACCTGTTCGAGCAGCGCGTCCATCGTGGCTTGCTGAATCTTCTCGGCCTGCTGGGCGCGTTTGAGCCGGGCCACCTGGTCGCGCAGATTGGTCCGCAGCTCGTCGATGGTGTCGAATTCGCTTGCCAATTGCGCGAATTCGTCGTCGGGCTCCGGCAACTCGCGTTGTTTGATCGTCTTGACCGTGACGGTGACCTGTGCGTCTTGGCCCGCGTGCTCCCCGGTCGCCAGCTTGGCGGTGAATTCCTTGGACTCGTCGACCGACATGCCGATGAGCGCCTCATCGAGGCCGTCGATGAGACGGCCGGAGCCGACCTCGTGCGACAGACCTTCCGCGGCGGCGCCCGGCACCTCTTCGCCGTTCACGGTCGCCGACAGGTCGATCGAGACGAAGTCGCCGTCGGCGACCGGTCGGTCCACCCCGGTCAGCGTGCCGAACCGGGCCCGCAGCGACTGCAGTTCGGCTTCGACGTCCTCGTCGCTGACCTCGATCGGGTCCACCGACACCTGCAGCGAGCTCAACTCCGGAAGGGTGAGTTCGGGGCGAACGTCGACCTCGGCGGTGAACGCGAGGTCTTCGCCGTACTCCTTCTTGGTCACCTCGATCTCCGGACGGCCGATCGGGTGCACTTCGGTCTCGCTGACCGCCTGCCCATACCGGGCCGGCAGCGCCTCGTTGACGACCTGATCCAGCATCTCCTCGCGACCGAATCGGGCCTCGAGCAGCTTCGTCGGCACCTTGCCGGGCCGGAAGCCCGGCAGCCGGACCTGCTTGGCCAACTCCTTGTAGGCGCGCTGGAAGTCGGGTTCGAGTTCGGTGAAAGGCACCTCCACGTTGATGCGCACCCGGGTGGGGCTCAACTGCTCGACGCTGCTCTTCACGGGTGTGCTCCTTGATGTCGTTCTGTGGTGGCCTGGCGAGCCAGCTGGGTTGCGGCGCGGTGCTGGTCGGGGTGACAGGATTTGAACCTGCGGCCTTCCGCTCCCAAAGCGGATGCGCTACCAAGCTGCGCTACACCCCGCGCTGACCTCGCGATCCTACGGCCCCCCAGTACCAGCAGGGCCACCGGCTTCGGAGCGAACTCAAGACCTCACAATGCAGTCACGAATCTGCGTCGATTAGATTTGATGTTCGCAGCCAGATACAGTCTCGCTCGACTAATGCATGCGGGCGTAGCTCAATGGTAGAGCCCTAGTCTTCCAAACTAGCTACGCGGGTTCGATTCCCGTCGCCCGCTCGGGTAGGTAGCTCCACAGAAAGGCGCCATGAGCGACCTTGCACTTGAAGCCACCATCAACGGTTCCTGCGCGCCGGACTTCATCGGGGTCCGCGACGCGTTCGAGCGCAATTTTGCGCTGCAACTCGAACACGGCGCGGCCGTCGCGGTCTGGGTGGACGGGAATCTCGTGGTCAACCTGTGGGGCGGCTGGGCCGACGAGGCGGCGACGCGGCCCTGGCAACAAGACACGCTGACCACGGTGCTCTCCGGCACCAAGGGACTGTCGGCCACCTGCATGCACCAGCTCGTCGATCGCGGCGACGTGGACCTGCACGCGCCGATCGCGCGGTACTGGCCGGAATTCGGGCACGCGGGCAAGGAGCACATCACGCTGGCCATGGTGATGAGTCACCGGTCCGGCGTCATCGGGCCGCGAGCCCCGATGACCTGGGAACAGGTCTGCGATTGGGATTACGTCTGCGAACAGCTGGTCAGCGCCGAACCATGGTGGGAGCCCGGCACCGCCCAGGGCTATCACATGACGACCTTCGGTTTCATCGTCGGCGAGGTGTTCCGGCGAGTGACCGGCCGCACGATCGGCCAGTACCTGCGCACCGAGATCGCCCAACCGCTGGGCGCCGACGTTCACATCGGCCTGTTGCCCGCCGACCAGCTGCGGTGCGCGGAGCGGGTCAACAAGCCGCACATGCGTGACCTGCTCACGCACGTCCCGGCCAGCCCGCGCAGCCTGGCCGATCACCCGAAGGCCGGCCTGGCCGTCGCGATGGGTTGGGCGCCGGACGACGAGGTCAGCTCGTATGACCTCGACCGCTGGCGCGCGCTGGAATTCCCCGGCACCAACGGGCAGGTGTCGGCGCTGGGCCTGGCGACGTTCTACAACGCGCTCGCACAAGGAAAGCTGTTGAGCCGCCAGCACATGGACGTGATCCGGGAATGTCAGGGCGGCCACGAGACCGACCTGGTGCTCGGCCCTCGGGTTGCCGACCACGGCTGGGGGCTGGGTTACATGCTCAACCGGCGCTGCGTGAACGGGCCCAACCCGCGGATCTTCGGCCACGGCGGGCTCGGCGGTTCGTTCGGGTTCGTCGACCTCGAGCACCGCATCGGTTACGCCTACGTGGCGAACCGGTTCGACGCCACCAAGGCCAATGCCGATCCGCGCAGCCTGGCGTTGAGCAATGAGGTCTACGCCACCCTCGGGGTCGACGTCTCCCGGTTCTCGACGTAAGACGCGCCCTGCCGAGCGAGGCCGGCAGGGCGCGATGGCAGTCAGGGATCGATCAGGGGTGCCATCCTGGCGGCGGCGGCGGACCCCAGGGCCGGTCCGGCGGCGGTGGGGGGCCGCCCCACCCCGGTCCGCGGTCCCCCGGACGATCCGGCGGCCCGCCGCGCCAGTCATGGCAGTTGTTCCAGTCCCAGTTGTTGCCCCAGCCCGGGTCCCAGAACTCCCCGGGGCACCACTGCGGGAATGGCCCGGGCGCCGCGACCGCGTCGGCGGCGTTGCCGACGCCAACCAGACCCGCGACCGCAGCTCCGGCGAAAATCGTTGCAGCTAAACGAGGAATCATCTTCACAGCGCACTTTTACCCGCCCGGGGCCGACCGAAAACTATAGACGCCAGCGTTTCTTCCTGGCAGTTTCCTGCCAATCGGGCGGGCGGTGCGGTGCTCACTTCTGACAGGCCGGGCACCAGAACAGGTTGCGCCCCTCCAACACCGCCGTGCGGATCGGCCCGCCGCAAACCCGGCACGGTTCGCCGGCACGGCGGTAGACGTAGGTGCGGGGCCGATCCGGCCGGTACGACGGCAAACCGTGGTCGTGCTCGGGCCGCACCACGATAATCTTGCCGCGCCGCAGGCCGACCTTCATCAGCGCCACCAAATCGGCCCAGGCCGCATCGAATTCCGTGTCGCCGATTGACCGTCCGGGCCGGTACGGGTCGATGCGATGCCGGAACAACAATTCGCTGCGATAGACGTTGCCCACCCCGGCGATGACGGTCTGATCCATCAGCAACGCGCCGATGGGCCTGCGCGACTTGGTGATTCGGGTCCACGCCCAGGATGGGTCGGCGTCGTTACGTAACGGGTCGGGGCCCAGCTTGGCCACGACGTCGCTGACCGCGGCCTCATCGATCACCTCGCAGACCGTCGGGCCGCGCAGGTCGGTGCCGTACTCGGCGCCGACCATCCGCATGCGTACCTGCCCGACCGCTTCCGGAAGGGTTGCGCCGTCGCCGCGCTCCCATTCGGTGAAGCTGCCGTACAGACCCAGGTGGACGTGCACGATCGGACCGTTGGCGTAGTGGTGGAACAGGTGCTTACCCCACGCGCTGGACTTGCGCAGCACCTGCCCGCTCACCGCGGCCGCCGGCCCCGCGAACCGGCCCTGCGGGCTGGACACGGCGACCGGTGCGCCGCCAAACCGCCGTTGATGCAACCGGGCCAGCCGGTGCAGGGTGTGTCCCTCAGGCAACGCGGTGCTTAACCCTGCGCACCGGGCACCGGCGGCGCGTCGTGCGTGCGTTCGTACTCGTCCAGAATGTCGATACGCCGTTGATGCCGTTGCGCTTTCGACCACGGCGTGGCGAGGAAGGCGTCGACGAAGCTCAGCGCCTCGTCCACGGTGTGCATGCGCCCGCCAATCCCGATCAGTTGGGCGTTGTTGTGCTCACGCGCCAGCGACGCGGTCTCGACGCTCCACGCCAGCGCGCAGCGGGCGCCCGGCACCTTGTTGGCCGCGATCTGCTCGCCGTTGCCCGACCCGCCCAACACGATGCCCAGGCTGCCGGGGTCGGCCACCGTGCGGGTGGCCGCGGCGATGCAGAACGCGGGATAGTCGTCGTCGGCGTCGTAAGCGAAGGCGCCGCAATCGATCGGCTCGTGTCCGGTTTTCTTCAGATGCTCGATGATCGCTTGCTTGAGCTCGAATCCGGCGTGGTCGGCACCCAGGTAGACGCGCATGCCCGTCATTCTGCACGACGCCGTGCACGGCGGGCAGCGGCAGACCTAGTCGAACTCCGGGGCCTCGGTCCGGGTCCGCTTGAGCTCGAAGAAGTGCGGATAAGAGGCAAAGATCACCGAGGCGTCCCACAACTTGCCGGCTTCTTCGCCGCGCGGAATCTTGGACAGTACGGGCCCGAAGAACGCCACGCCGTTGACGTGGATGGTCGGGGTGCCGACGTCATCGCCGACTGCGTCCATCCCGGCGTGGTGGCTCTTGCGCAACGCCTCGTCGTAGTCGGTGCTGGTGGCGGCCTTGGCCAGGTCGGCCGGCAGTCCCGCGTCCTCGAGCGACAGCTTGATGACGTCGTCGAGATCCTTGTTGTCCTCGTTGTGAATTCGGGTGCCCATCGCGGCGTAGAGCGGCGCCAGCACCGCCGGTCCGTGCGCCTGCTCGGCGGCGATCGCCACCCGCACCGGGCCCCATGCGCGTTTCATCATCTCCTGGTACTTCTCCGGCAGGTTCTCCCGGTTCTCGTTGAGCACCGCGAGGCTCATGACGTGGAAGTTCACCTTGATGTCGCGGACCTTCTCGACCTCGAGGATCCAGCGGGAGGTGATCCAGCACCACGGGCACAGCGGGTCGAACCAGAAATCGGCTTGGTCTTTTACAGGGGTCTTCTGGGACATCGGCCAGTCCTCTCCGCGGGGTCGAGTAAGCGAAAACGGTCACAACACCGTTCAGCACAACCGTAGTCGCCGCGCGGGTGTTCCCGTTTCGCACCGCAAAACGGCGGCGCTACTAAGTTGGACGGGTGGCCCTTCCTAACCTGACTCGCGACCAAGCCATCGAGCGCGCGGCCCTCGTCACCGTCGACAGCTACCAGATCACCCTCGATTTGACCGACGGTAACGGCGGCCCCGGCGACCGCACCTTCCGCTCCACCACCACCGTGGTGTTCGACGCATTGGCCGGCGCGGACACGGTCATCGACCTGTCCGCCGAGACCGTTCGCAGCGCCACCCTCAACGGGCGAGAGGTGGACATTTCCGGTTACGACGAATCGACCGGTATCCCGTTGCGCGGTCTGGCCGACCGCAACGTCGTCGTCGTCGACGCCGACTGCCGTTACTCCAACACCGGTGAGGGCCTGCACCGCTTTGTCGACCCGGTGGACAACGAGATCTACCTGTACTCGCAGTTCGAAACCGCCGACGCCAAACGGATGTTCGCCTGCTTCGACCAGCCCGACCTCAAGGCGACCTTCGAGGTGCGGGTGACCGCGCCGCGGCACTGGAAAGTGATCTCGAACGCCGCCACGTCGTCGGTCGAGGAGTCGGCGGGCAACCGCGTGCACCTGTTCGCGGTCACCCCGCGGATGAGCACCTACCTGGTTGCGCTGATCGCGGGCCCGTACGCCGAGTGGACGGACTCCTATCGCGACGAGCACGGCGAGATCCCGTTGGGCATCTATTGCCGGGCCTCGCTGGCCGAACACATGGACCCCGAGCGGTTGTTCACCGAGACGAAGCAAGGATTCACCTTCTACCACAACAACTTTGGCGTGCCCTACGCATTCGGCAAATACGACCAGCTGTTCGTCCCCGAATTCAACGCTGGCGCAATGGAGAACGCGGGAGCGGTGACATTTTTGGAGGACTATGTCTTCCGCAGCAAGGTCACCCGGGCCTCCTACGAGCGGCGCGCAGAAACGGTGCTGCACGAGATGGCGCACATGTGGTTCGGCGACCTGGTGACCATGACGTGGTGGGATGACTTGTGGCTCAACGAATCCTTTGCCACCTTCGCCTCGGTTCTTTGCCAGGCCGAAGCGACGGAATACACGTCGGCGTGGACGACGTTCGCGACCGTCGAGAAGTCGTGGGCATACCGCCAGGACCAGCTGCCGTCGACACACCCGATCGCAGCGGACATCCCCGACCTGCATGCGGTCGAGGTGAACTTCGACGGCATCACCTACGCCAAGGGCGCCTCGGTGCTCAAGCAGCTGGTCGCCTACGTCGGCCTGGAACACTTCCTGGCCGGCTTGCGCGACTACTTCCGGGCGCACGCCTTCGGCAACGCCACGTTCAGCGATCTGCTGACCGCGCTGGAGCGGGCGTCGGGTCGTGATCTGTCGACTTGGGGCCAGCAGTGGCTGAAGACCACCGGGTTGAACACGCTGCGCCCCGAGTTCGAGGTGGACGCGGACGGCAGGTTCACCCGGTTCGCGGTGACGCAGAGCGGCGCGGCGCCCGGGGCGGGTGAAACCCGGGTGCACCGGTTGGCGGTCGGCGTCTACGACGACGACGCCGGCAAGTTGATGCGCGTGCACCGCGAAGAGCTCGACGTCGACGGCGCCGAGACGGAAGTGCCTGCGCTGGTTGGTGTGTCGTCCGGCAAGTTGATCCTGGTCAACGACGACGACCTGACCTACTGCTCGCTGCGGCTGGACCCGCAGTCGTTGCAAACGGCGCTGGGGCGCATCGCCGACATCGCCGACTCGTTGCCCCGCTCGCTGGTGTGGTCGGCGGCGTGGGAGATGACCCGCGAGGCCGAGCTGCGGGCCCGCGACTTCGTGGCGCTGGTGTCCCAAGGCGTGCAGGCCGAGACCGAAGTCGGGGTGGCCCAGCGACTGCTGCTGCAGGCACAGACGGCGCTGGGCTCCTACGCCGAGCCCAGCTGGGCTCGCGAGCACGGTTGGCCGCGCTTCGCCGATCGGGTGCTGGAACTGGCCCGCGCGGCCGAACCCGGGTCCGATCACCAGCTCGCCTTCGTCAACACGCTGTGTTCGTCGGTGTTGTCGACCCGGCACATCGCCACGCTGGCCGACCTGCTCGACCGCGACCCCGCCGAGTCGGGCCTGGCCGACCTGGAGATCGACGCCGACCTGCGGTGGCGCATCGTTACCGCGCTGGCCGCCGCCGGCGACGTCGACGCCGACGGGCTCGAGACGCGGTTCATCGATGCCGAGGTGCAGCGCGACCCGACGGCGACCGGCAAGCGGCACGGCGCCCAGGCCGCCGCGGCTCGCCCGCAACCCGAGGTCAAGGAGCAGGCATTCACCACCGTGGTGGAGGACGACACGCTGGCCAACGCGACGACCCGCGCGATCGTCGCGGGCTTCGGCGCGCCGGGTCAGTCGGAGTTGCTCAAACCGTTCACCGCCCGCTACTTCCAGGCGATTCCCGGGGTGTGGGCGCGGCGCTCCAGCGAGGTCGCGCAGACGGTGGTGATCGGACTCTACCCGTCGTGGGACATCAGCGAGGACGCGATCGCCGCCGCCGACGAGTTCCTGGCCGGCCCCGAGTCACAAGTGCCGCCGGCCCTGCGTCGCCTGGTGCTGGAGGGGCAGGCCGGGGTGAAGCGGGCGTTACGGGCCCGCGCTTTCGACGGGAGTCCGGCCGCGAGTTAGGCCGGCGCGATCCCCGCGCTGAGCACGCGGATCGCGCTGATCAGACCGTCGACCAGGTGCCCCTGCTCGAACGCCGACGACGCCGCGGCGACACCGAGCGGTGCGGCCGACTCGGCGCCGCGTCCGCGGACGTCCGCGCCGTACACCACCTCGATGACGGACTGGTTGGGCGACACCGCCAGCAGCACCGCGTTGTTCGGCGTCGGCACCTTGGCCAGGATCTCGCGGGCCCGGGCCGCCGTGTCGCTGCCCAAGTCGCCGAGGTAGATGGCGAACCGCGTCATCGACTGGCGGGAACCGTATTTCAGGGCGTCGTCGATGGCGACGAGGTCCTTGATCGGGAACGGGTAGTGCGACGAAAGCTCACCGGGCTCGGTCACACCGGACAGCCGCCCGCTCGTCGTGATGGCGAACCCCTTCGGCAGCCCGGCGGGCTCTTTGGTCGCTACCTCACCACGTGCCACTGGCGCCACCTCCGACTGAGAACTCCGATGAGTGATGTCCGTGTGCCCCGCCGACCGCCTCGTCGGTGGCCGCCCACAAAATCGGCGGATGCGTCCACGGCTCGGACATCTTGTAGGTCGCCGGGTGCGGGCCCTTGCGCGACCAGATCAGCGCCGCCAGCACGATCACCAGCAACGCCGGGATTCCGACCACTAACAGGTGAATCTCCATAGCGCTCACGACGGAAACCGTATCCCACCGAGTGCCGCCGGGGCGCGCGTGGACACCACTTTGCGGATCAGGCCGCACCCTCGCCCAGATACCGGGCCCAGGCGGGGTCCATTTCTTTGACCGTCGACAGCAGTCGCCAGTGCTGCCCGGTCGGCGGCAAGGGGGCCCGCCGCAGCGCCCAGCCGAGCTCGGTCAGCAGCTTGTCGCCCTTGCGGTGGTTGCACGTCGAGCAGCACGCGACGCAGTTCTCCCACGAATGCTCGCCGCCGCGGCTGCGGGGTACCACATGGTCGACGGTGTCGGCCTTCGCGCCGCAGTAGGCGCAGCAGAAGCGGTCGCGGTGCATCAGCGCGGCGCGGGTCATCGGAACCCGGGCCCGGTAGGGCACCCGGACGTAGGACCGCAACTGGATCACCGACGGCACCACGATCGACTGGGTCGCCGAGTGGACGACGGGACCGGCCGGATCGTGGTGCACCACGTCGGCCTTGCCGCAGATCACCATCACGATCGCCCGCCGCATGGGCAGCGCGGTCAGCGGCTCGTAGGTGGAATTCAGCAGCAACACCCGGCGCCGGCTCCAGATGGAGGCGCTGTCGTGCCGGGCGGGTGGATGGGTTTCGGCGGCCCGGGCGGGGTGGTGGGAAAGATTCTGGGCGGGGTGGTGGGAAAGGCCCGGGCCGGGGTGGTGGGAAACGCCCGGGCCGGGGTGGTGGGAAACGCTATGCAACGACGACGCGGGTGCGGGTCCGGTTAGCCCTGCCGTGCCAGCCGAACTGCGGTGGCTGCGGCGTTTCTTGCCCTGCGCCATGAATCCTCCGCCGATAGTCCACCATGATTCGCCGCCAATCGCACGCCTAATTGCAGGTGCACGCCGTGTCGAACCAGTGAACAGCAGGCGTGCCCCGGGCCGATTTGACGTTGCGGGGGCGCCAATGCACCACAATGGAGGGCGATGGATCAGGTACAACAGTCCTTTTACGACGCCGTCGGCGGTGCGGAAACCTTCAGAACGATCGTGGCGCGGTTCTACGCGCAGGTCCCCGAGGATGAGATCCTGCGGGAGCTGTATCCCCTCGACGATCTGGCGGGTGCTGAAGAACGGCTGCGGATGTTCCTTGAGCAGTACTGGGGCGGCCCCCGGACCTACTCCGATCAGCGCGGACATCCCCGACTGCGGATGCGGCACGTGCCGTTTCGGATCACTCCCATCGAACGCGACGCGTGGTTGCGCTGCATGCGGACCGCCGTCGCATCGATCGACACCCGGACTCTCGATGACGAACATCGTCGCGAACTACTCGACTATTTGGAAATGGCCGCCCACTCACTCGTCAATTCATCGTTTTGATGCCGGAGAACCGAACGGAGCAGCATGGGCCCCGCATGGTGGTCAAACGCGGTTTTTCACCAGGTGTATCCACGGTCGTTCGCCGACACCGACGGCGACGGGGTCGGTGATATCGACGGCGTGGTGGCCCATCTGGACCATCTGGAGCGGCTCGGTGTGGACGCGATTTGGCTCAACCCGGTGACCGTCTCGCCGATGGCCGACCACGGCTACGACGTCGCCGATCCCCGCGACATCGACCCGCTGTTCGGCGGGATGCCCGCGATCGAACGGCTGATCGCGGCGGCGCACCAGCGGGGCATCAAGATCACGATGGATGTGGTGCCCAACCACACCAGCTCGGCCCACCCGTGGTTTCAGGCGGCGCTGGCCGCGGGGCCCGGCACCGACGCGCGGGACCGGTATTTCTTCCGCGACGGCCGGGGCGCCGACGGGGAGCTACCGCCCAACAACTGGACCTCGGTCTTTGGCGGCCCCGCGTGGACGCGGGTGGTGGAGCCCGACGGCAATCCGGGCCAGTACTACCTGCACCTGTTCGACACCGAGCAGCCGGACCTGAATTGGGAGCATCCGGACGTCTTCGACGATTTCGAGAAGACGCTGCGGTTCTGGCTGGAGCGCGGCGTTGACGGCTTCCGCATCGACGTGGCCCATGGCATGGCCAAGCCGGCGGATCTGCCCGACGCGAAGGGTGACGTCAAGGTGCTCAGTCACAGCGACGACGACCCGCGATTCAACAACCCGAGCGTGCACGACATTCACCGCGGCATCCGCAAGATCGTCGATGACTACCCCGATGCGGTGACGATCGGCGAGGTCTGGGTGATGGACAACCTGCTGTGGGCCGAGTATCTGCGACCCGACGAACTGCATCTGGGATTCAACTTCCGGCTGACCAAGATCGACTTCGACGCCGCCCAAATCCACGACGCGATCCAGAATTCGCTCGCGGCTACCGCGGTCTACAAATCGGTGCCGACGTGGACGCTGTCCAATCACGACGTGGGCCGGGAGGTCACCCGCTACGGGGGCGGCGAAATCGGGTTGCGCCGCGCGCGTGCGATGGCGATGGTGATGCTCGCGCTGCCGGGCGCGGTGTTCATCTACAACGGCGAGGAGCTGGGGCTGCCCGACGTGCTGGACCTGCCCGACGAGGTACTGCAGGACCCGACGTGGGAACGCTCGGGCCACGTCGAGCGGGGCCGCGACAAGTGCCGGGTCCCGCTGCCGTGGTCCGGCACGGCACCGCCGTTCGGCTTCTCCAGTTCCCCCGACACCTGGTTGCCGATGCCCGCCGACTGGGCGTCGCTGACCGTCGAGCGGCAGGACGCCGATCCGAATTCGACATTGGCGTTCTTTCGCACTGCGCTCCAATTACGCAGGGAGCGAAGCGAATTCGACGGTGGCGAACTGGAGTGGTTGAGCGCATCGGCGGACGGGTTGGCATTTCGGCGTACGGCCGGCGGGCTGATCTGCGCCCTGAACACCGGCGAGCGCCCGATGCCGCTGCCGTCCGGCGAAGTAATTCTGGCCAGCGCACCGTTGGTCGACGGTCGATTGCCAAACGACACGGCGGCCTGGCTGGTCTAGCCGCGCGTCGGCGACGCAAGCGTCGAGGCGTCCGTTCCTCTATATCTAGTACATGCCGACGTACGAGTGGACAGTGATTGGGGCCGGCCCGGCGGGCATCGCCGCGGTGGGCAGGCTGCTCGATCACGGCGTCGCTGCGCACAAGATCGCCTGGATCGATCCGGCCTTCGCTGTGGGCGACCTCGGTCAGAAGTGGCGGCCGGTGTCCAGCAACACCATTGCCTCGACGTTCCTCGACTTCTTGGCCGGCTCCGCGGCATTCCGGTTCTCCGAGGCGCCGCCCACCCCGCTGCGGGAAGTCGATCCGCGGGAAACATGCGCGCTGGCCTTGGTCGCGGATCCGTTGGTGTGGGTCACCGAACAGCTGCGTGAGCGGGTGCGAGCGGTCCACGCGACGGCGACATCCCTGCGGCTGGGGCAGCGGCGATGGCGGATCGAAACCGACCACGAAGACGTCACGTCGGCCAATGTCGTGCTCGCCGTCGGCGCCGTCCCCAAGAGGCTTTCCCATCCCCACCTCAAGGAGATTCCCGTCGAGGTGGCGCTGGATCCCGAAAAGCTGGCGGCCGAACCGCTCGAGGGCGCCACGGTCGCCGTGTTCGGCTCGTCGCACTCGTCGATGATCGCCCTGCCGCACCTGCTGCGCCATCCCGTCGAGAAAGTGCTCAACTTCTACCGCAGCCCGCTCAAATACGCTGTGTACCTGGACGATTGGATTTTGTTCGACGACACCGGCCTCAAGGGCCGGGCGGCGCAGTGGGCCCGCGAGAACATCGACGGCGACTTCCCGGACCGGCTCGAACGCTACCTGGTGGACAGCCCGGAATTCGACGAGAAGCTCGCGAGCTGCGACCGCGTGGTCTACACCGTCGGCTTCGAGCGCCGGAAATTACCGGAGACCCCGCAGTGGGGTCCGCTGGAGTACAACCAACAGAACGGCATCATCGCGCCCGGCTTGTTCGGGCTGGGCATCGCGTTTCCGGAGTACGCGAAGGACCCCTACGGGTTTGGCCAGTACCGGGTGGGCCTGAAGAAGTTCATGGATTACCTGGACGCGGTTTTGCCGCTGTGGCTGCGCTACGGGACCTGACGCCAGCGTCAGCGCAGCACCAGTGCGGCGTCGCCACGGCGGCGGTACACGGTGCCGAATTTGGCGTCCAGGCGCAACCAGGACGGCATTATTCTCACCCTGATCATTTCGTCGGCGCCGACCGCCTCCGGTGACTGCGGCAGAAATCCCATGGCGGTCAGGGCGAACACGCAACGCATCGGCAGCCCCACGCTGGTGTCGGCCGCGCTGACCCGGATGACCTCCTGGTCGAGCAGCGACACCGGCGGCCCGTGGGCGCTGCCGTGTTCCTTGGCCAGCCGCGCGCCCCGCTGCGCCAGGTCCAGCATCACCCGGGCCGGTACGTCGTCGAGGTGGGTGAAGCCCGATTCCGGGGGCAGCGCGCCGCGCCACGACGAGTCCATCGCGAAACCCGGGTCAACATAACCGGTCTCGTCCATCGCTGCCAATCCGCGGCTCAAATCCGCTGCGCCGACCGTCATGTCGGCCGGGCGCACGGTGCCCGCCACCGCCCGGCTGGCCAGCACGTCGAAACCTGTTGCCAGCCAAGCGCTGAGCAGTCCGGAATCGCGGGCGTGCAGCCGGATCACGGCGGCTTCGTCCAGGCGCAGCGCGTGGTCGACGAACGCCGACAGATTCGCCCGCTGGGCGTCCGGCTCTGCCGGGCCCAGCCACAATCCGCGATCGGTTAGCGCAGCCACCGTTGCAGATACTCGCGATGCGCTGCGGTGAGCCGGACCAGCCGCTGCTGCTCGATGTGGACGGCGGCCAGCTGCGATTCGGCGATGACGGCGGGTTTGGAATCCGGTGCGGCCAGCACGGAACGCACTTCGTAACCCAGGGTGAAATCGACCGCGCGCAGCCGTTTGGTCCACATCGTCACCTGCAGCGGCGAATCGGCCAGCCGCAGCTGGTCCTTGTAAGTGACGCGCACGTCGGCGATCAGCAGGCCGATCGTGGCGATGTCGGCGCCGAACGGCTCCCTGAGGAAGGGGACTCGAGCTTCCTCGAGAATCGTGACCATGGTGGCGTGGTTGATGTGCTGGTACATGTCGATGTCCGACCACCGCACCGGCACCGGCGCGACAAACCCGACGTTCATCCCGACGGTCATCCCGACGTCCCCCGTCCGCTGGTGCGGGTCATGCGGCGGATCTGGCGGGCGGCCACCGACAGCGTGGCAAGGTCCGTCGCGCCGCTCTCATAGATCTCGGTGAGCGTGCGGCGTGCCCGCTCCACGCGGGAGGCGCTGATGTGTTCCCACTCGACGATCTTCTCTTCGCCACTTTCGTCCGGCTCCCCGACCGCCAACACGTCCAGGCATAGCGACCGCAGCGAGGCGTAAATGTCGTCACGAATGGCCAAGCGCGCCAACGAATGCCAGCGGTCGTACCGTGGCAGTGCGGACACCGCGGTGAGCAGGCCGTCGGTGCCCAGCCGGTCCATCAGCGCGAAGTAGGTGTCGGCGACCTCGGCGGCGTCGGTGTCGGTGATGTCCGCGATGTCGATGACGTCGAGCAGGCTGAACCGGTACAGACCGGCCGCCACCAGGTAGGCCAGGTCCTCGGGTGCGCCCTGCGAGGCGAATTCCGCGGCTTCCTGTTCGACGATGGCCTTGTCGTCACCGCGCAGCCACTCCGACATCCGCGGGGTGAGCGCCTTGACCTTTGAGGCGAAGCGGTTGATCTCGGCGCCGACGGCCAGCGGTTGCGGCCGGTAGTTGAGCAGCCAGCGGCCGGCGCGGTCGATCAGCCGTCGGGTGTCCAGCGTCATCCGGTCCGACAGGGCGACCGGAATGTCGGCCGCCCGGATGCCGCGCCAGATGTGGTCGATCTCGAAGATGGCGTCGGTGGCCACCCAGGTGCGCACCGCGTCGATCGGCCCGACACCGACGTCCTGGCTGAGGCGGAACGCGTAGCTGATGCCGGCGGCGTCGACGAGTTCGTTGATCAGCATCGTCGTGACGATCTCGCGGCGCAGTTGGTGGGTGCGAATCTCCGGACCGAACCGCTCCCGCAACGGCGTCGGGAAGTATCGGGGCAGCCGCGACGCGAACACGTCCTGCTCCGGCAGTTCGGTGGTCAGCATCTCCTCTTTGAGGGCCAGTTTGACGTGGGCCATCAGCGTGCACAGCTCCGGTGAGGTCAACCCGATGCCGGCCTCGGCGCGCCGCGCGATCTCCTTCTCCGACGGCAACGCTTCCAGCTCGCGATCGACGCCGCGTTCCTCGAGGTGTTTGATCTGCGCAGCGTGCACGGGCAGCAGGCTGGCGGCGTTGGCCCGGCTGGTTCCGATCAGGTCGTTCTGGTCCTCGTTGTCGGTGAGCACCAGCGCGGCGACCTCGTCGGTCATCGATTCCAGGAGTTGGCTGCGTTCCTCGGCGTCGACCTTGCCCGCGGTCACCAGCGAATCGATCAGAATCTTGATGTTCACCTCGTGGTCGGAGCAATCCACGCCGGCCGAGTTGTCCATTGCATCGGTATTGATCCGACCGCCGGACAGGTCGAACTCGACCCGACCCAGCGCCGTCACCCCGAGATTGCCCCCCTCGCCAACAACCTTGGCGCGCAATTGGTTTCCGTTGACGCGCACCGGATCGTTGGCGCGGTCGCCCACGTCGGCGTCGGATTCGGTTTCGGCTTTGATGTAGGTGCCGATGCCGCCGTTGAACAACAGGTCCACCGGCGCCAGCAGGATGGCCTTGATCAGGTTCGGCGGGGACATCTCGGTGACGTCCTCGTCGATGCCGAGGGCGATGCGCACCTGCGGGCTGACCGGGATGGCTTTTTGATCGCGGCTGTAGACGCCGCCACCGGCGCTGATCAGCGACGTGTCGTAGTCCTCCCAGCTGGATCGTGGCAGGTCGAACATTCGCCGCCGCTCGGTCCAGGACGAGGCGGCGTCGGGGTCGGGATCCAAGAAGATGTGCCGGTGATCGAACGCCGCGATCAGCCGGATGTGCTTGCTCAGCAGCATGCCGTTGCCGAACACGTCGCCACTCATGTCGCCGATGCCCACGACCGTGAAATCGTCGGTCTGGGTGTCGACGCCCATTTCCCGGAAGTGCCGCTTGACGGCCTCCCAGGCGCCCCGGGCGGTGATGCCCATCGCCTTGTGGTCGTAGCCCACCGAGCCGCCGGACGCGAACGCGTCGCCCAGCCAGAATCCGTAGGACTTGGCGACGTCATTGGCGATGTCGGAGAAGGTGGCGGTGCCCTTGTCCGCGGCCACTACGAGGTAGGCGTCGTCGCCGTCGCGGCGCACCACTTGCGTTGGCGGACTAACCTTTCCGGTGGCGTGATCGACGTTGTCGGTGACGTCGAGCAGACCCGAGATGAAGAGTTGGTAGCAAGCGACGCCCTCGGCCCGGGTGGCGTCGCGGTCGGTCGCGGGATCCCCGGTGAGCAGCGGTGGCCGCTTGAGCACGAAGCCGCCCTTCGCGCCGACCGGAACGATGACGGCGTTCTTCACCGCCTGAGCCTTGACCAGGCCCAGGATTTCGGTGCGGAAGTCGTCGCGGCGGTCCGACCAGCGCAACCCGCCCCGGGCGACCGGGCCGAACCGCAGGTGCACGCCCTCAACCCGCGGCGAGTACACGAAGATCTCGAACTTGGGTCGCGGCAACGGCAGCTCGTCGATCAGCTGGGCGTCGAGCTTGATCGCCAACACATTCCGGACCCGGGCCGAACCTTTGCGTGTGACAAAGTAATTGGTCCGCAAGGTGGCCTGCACCAGGGAGGCGAAGGCTCGCAGGATGCGGTCGGTGTCCAAACTCACCAGCGCGTCGATGTCCGCGGCGACCGCGGCCGCGGCGGCCTGCGCGTCGCGACCGGTCGGCGAGTTCGAGGTGTTGGGATCGAAGAGCGCTTCGAACAACAGCACGAGCGATCGTGCGGTCGAGGGATGCTCGTTGAGCACCGACTCGATGTAGGACTGACTGTAGGGAAAGTTGGCCTGACGCAAGTATTTTGCGTAGGCGCGCAACAACACGACCTGTTGCCAGGTCAGCCCGGCCCGCATCACCAGCTCGTTGAACCGGTCGATCTCGACCCGGCCGTGCCAGATCGCGGTCACCGCATCGGCGAACCGTTCGGCCATCGCGTCGCGCTCGGCGGCCGCCTCGGCCAGCCGGACGGACGGGTGCGTCGAGATTCGGAACTGGTAGATCCACACCGGCAGTCCGTCCGGTCGGGCCACCGTGAACGGGCGTTCCTCGAGGACGACGACGCCCATGCTCTGCAACATCGGCAACAGCTGACTCAGCGAGGCGCTGTGCCCGCCCAAAAACCAGTTGAGTTGGGCCAGCCCGTCACCGTCGTCGGAGAACACCAGCTTGACCGAATCATCGGTCAGCTCTTTGATAATGGCGATCTGCCCGATGGCGTCCTCGGGCGTGATCGCCGACTTGTATGCCTCGGAGAATGCGGCGGCGTAGTGCTCGGCATCGGCATGGGTGACCGTCCCGGTCGGTGCCGCCGCCACCAGACGGTCCGACCAGGTGCGCGCGGCCTCGCTGACCAGCGCCTGAATCCGGGTCCGGTTGGCTTCCGAAACATCGACCGGGCCGGCGTCTTCGGGTAACCGGACCATGAAATGCATGAGCGCCCAGGGCGATTCACTGACCCGTGCGGTGAATTCCAGTCTGGTGCCGCCGAATTCGCGGACCAAGATGTCCTCGATCTGCAGACGTACCGCCGTGGTGTAGCGGTCACGGGGCACGTACACCAGGCAGGACACGAAGTAGCGCAGCCGGTCGGCGCGCACGAACAGTAACGCTCGCCGTTGCGATCCCATATCCACCACGGCCTTGGCCATCGTGAAAAGCCGTTCGCCGCTAAGGGTGAACAACTCCGAGCGCGGCACGGTCTGGATCACGTCGAGCAACAGCTGGGCCGGGTGCACGGGATCGTCGGCGGCCATCGCCAGCGCCTCGCGGACCCGGCGCGAGATCGCCGGGATCTCCAGCACGTCGGCGTTCATCGCCGCGACGGTGAACAGCCCGACGAACCGGTGCTCGACGACTTCGCCGTCGACGTATTCGCGCACCCCGATCGCGTAGGGGTATGCGCCGTAGCGCAGGTAGCTGCCAACGGTAGCCTGCGCCAGCACCAGCAACTTGTCGGCGTCGGTGAGGCGCGGGCGTTTCCCGGCGCGGTCGCGCAGCACGCCGAGACCGCTTGTGCCGTCACCGGATACCAGGCCGTCGTGCACCAGGCAGCGCTGGTAGCCCAGGAGCAGGAAATTGCCGTTGCCCAGCCAGCGCAGCAGTGCCGAGACGTCCTGGCGGTCGGGGGCGGTGAAGCGCCCACCGATGTTGGTTTCCACGTCGGCAGCCAGGTTGCTCAGGCCGGCGATCATCGCCGCCGAGTCCGCGGCGACCCGCTGCACGTCGCTGAGGACCTTGGGCAGTACCCGCTCGACCTCGGCGAGCGCCTTGGTGTCGACGGAGGGGACGAAGTGGATGTGAATCCAGGCCTCGCCGACGTATTGCGGTGTGCCGGGGGCTTTCGGCTCGATACTGATCAGCTCGCCTGCGGGATCGCGCTGCACATCGAACACCGGGGTCATCAGTGCCGCATAGGGGACGCCGAGCCGATGCAGTAGCACGGTGATGGAGTCCATCAGCATGCCGCCGTGGTCGGTGACTACCTGCAACGCGGGACCGAAGCCCGCGGGGTCATCGGGCGGGTAGACGGCGACGCCGCTGGCGCCGGGTGGGCGGTGCTGGCCCAGTCGGTAGTGCGCGCCCAGCAATGCCGGGGTGACCACCGCGGCCGCGGCTGCCGGGTCGGCCGGTCCGCTTTCTGGGTTGCCGGGTTCGGCGTCGTGCGGGCCGCGGTAGGTCTCGATGTAGGCCTTACAGATCCATTCGGGAATTTCCGACATCGTGGTGAACGAGGTCCACGGCGTGGTCTGCTGCTTCGGTCCGGAACCGATTGTCATGCCGCTTGCTCCCAACTCAGGACGGGTGGCACTTGCTCAGTCACTCCATCCTCGGGCGGCCGAATCGGACGCGTCGTCGGCGGGCAGCTGGCAAGGCTGAGACTAGTCCCGCGTCAACTTGCGGTGGGTCACCCGGTGCGGCCTGGCGGCGTCGGCCCCTAGTCGTTCCACTTTGTTTTCCTCGTAGGCACCGAAGTTGCCTTCGAACCAGAACCACTTGGCTTCGTTGTCGTCGTCGCCCTCCCAGGCCAAGATGTGGGTGCAGGTGCGGTCGAGGAACCAGCGGTCGTGCGAAATCACCACCGCGCAGCCCGGGAATTGCTCGAGGGCGTTCTCCAGCGAACCCAGCGTTTCGACGTCGAGGTCGTTGGTCGGCTCGTCCAGCAGGATGAGGTTGCCGCCCTGCTTGAGGGTGAGCGCCAGGTTGAGCCGGTTACGCTCGCCGCCGGATAGGACGCCGGCGGGCTTCTGCTGGTCGGGACCCTTGAATCCGAATGCCGACACGTAGGCTCGCGACGGCACTTCGCTCTGGCCGACGACGATGTGGTCCAGTCCGTCGGAAACCACTTCCCACACCGTTTTCTTCGGGTCGATGCCCGCACGGGTCTGGTCGACGTAGCTGAGTTTGACGGTCTCGCCGACCTTGACGGTGCCGCTGTCCGGCTGCTCGAGCCCGACGATGGTCTTGAACAGCGTGGTCTTGCCGACACCGTTGGGGCCGATGACGCCGACGATGCCGTTGCGGGGCAAGGTGAACGACAGATCCTTGATGAGGGTGCGTCCGTCGTAACCCTTGTCCAGATGCTCGACCTCGACGACCACGTTGCCCAGCCGTGGTCCGACCGGAATCTGGATTTCCTCGAAGTCGAGCTTCCGGGTCTTCTCGGCCTCGGCGACCATTTCTTCGTAGCGCTGCAGGCGCGCCTTGCTCTTGGCTTGGCGGGCTTTGGCCCCAGACCGCACCCAGGCCAGCTCCTCGGTCAGCCGCTTCTGCAGCTTGGCATCCTTGCGGCCCTGGACCGCGATGCGCTCGGCCTTTTTCTCCAGGTACGTCGAGTAGTTGCCCTCGTAGGGGTAGGCGCGGCCTCGGTCAAGCTCGAGGATCCACTCGGCGACGTTGTCGAGGAAGTAGCGGTCGTGGGTGACGGCCAGGATCGCACCGGCGTAGCTGGCGAGGTGCTGTTCGAGCCACTGCACACTCTCGGCGTCGAGGTGGTTGGTCGGCTCGTCGAGCAGCAGCAGGTCGGGCTTGGACAGCAGCAGCTTGCACAACGCCACCCGGCGGCGCTCACCACCGGAAAGGTTTGTCACCGGCTCATCGGCCGGCGGGCAGCGCAGCGCGTCCATGGCCTGCTCCAGCTGCGAGTCCAGGTCCCACGCGTCGGCATGGTCCAGCTCCTCCTGCAGCCGGCCCATCTCCTCCATCAGCTCGTCGGAGTAGTCGGTGGCCATCAGCTCGGCGACCTCGTTGAAGCGGTCCAGCTTGACCTTAATCTCGCCGAGGCCCTCTTCGACGTTGCCGCGCACCGTCTTTTCCTCGTTCAGCGGCGGTTCCTGGAGCAGAATGCCAACCGTGGCGTCGTTGGCCAGGAACGCGTCGCCGTTGTTCGGCTTGTCCAGCCCGGCCATGATCCGCAAGACGCTCGACTTACCGGCACCGTTGGGGCCGACGACGCCAATCTTGGCGCCCGGAAAGAAGCTCAAGGTGACGTCGTCGAGGATCACCTTGTCGCCGTGCGCCTTGCGGACCTTCTTCATCGTGTAGATGAACTCAGCCATGCCGCGGTTTTGCCTTTCTAGTCTTCGAGAAGATCTCGCGGACCATCCTAGGCATCAACCAACAGCGATAACCCGACGCCCGACCCGCGGCTACGCCGACAGCGGTAGCCGTCCGGGGTCGTCGGCGCCTTCGGCGGAGTCGACCACATCGCCGTCGGCCACCTCAGCCGCGGTGTCGGAGGTCGCGGGTTCGGCGTCGGGACCGGTGTAGCCGGGTTTCTCGATACGCACGATCGCGCGTGAGACATCGGGCCCCACGGACGTCGCGCGCATTTCCAGCGACGAACGGCGGTTGCCGTCGCGGTCCTCGTACTCGCTGGTGTAGACGTAGCCCACCACGATCACCGGGGCACCCTTGCCCAGCGCGGCCCCGACGCCGGTGACCAACCTGCCCCAGCAATTGACGTTGATGAACAGCGAGTTCCCCGGCTCCCAACCGCCGTCCGCGGTCCGGCGGCGCGAATTGCTGGCTACCCGGAACTTCATGACCTCCTGACTTCCGACCTGCCGGCGCTCGGGGTTGTTGACAATGTGGCCGACCACGGTGAGCGGTGTTTCGAACATGACTTGGTTCCTTTCGCATTGCGTGTGACTGATGCCATTGAGCGCCGCCACACCGACGAGTCACCGGCAATCCGGTCCGATGTTCGGCTGGGTTTGTGGACGGATTTGTGACTGTGGATAAGGACGTGGGGTGTCGGGGTGGGGTGGGGTTGTGAAC
>NZ_LQPT01000102.1 GCF_002102355.1 Mycobacterium sherrisii
GACCCCAACGCCCGTCCACGGCGCGCCTCCCCCGGCACCCCCGGCTCCAGCGGCACCGGTCACCGGTGCGGAGGGATTTTCCGGCTCCTATCTCGTCGGGGCATTGCAGCTTGCCACCCCTTCCTCGGCGAGCACTGCCGTCAAGGCCAAGAAAGCCGAGGAAGTGCTCGGCGCCGAGATACCCGCAGCGGCCGCCAACCCACGCGAACCCACCGGCTCCCGACGACGCCGCGGCATCGAAATGTTCGGCCGTCGCTACGAATACCTGGAGTCAAATACCGATTCAGAATCCGGAGCGGGAACGATCGGCTTCGCCGGGGCCGCGAACCGGGCAACCGGCCGACGGGCCGCCGGTTTGACCACACTGGCCGACGACTCGTTCGGCGCCGCCGCAACCGCGCCGATGCTGCCGGGCAGCTGGGATCGGGCGGGACAGGATTCATAAGCTGAAGCCTGGCCGAAGCCGACGAATCATGGTTATCTGCCAGCCATGACCGTCGATGCCCGTGATGAGCGCAAGTGGCTGACCCGCGGCGTCGGCGCCGTCGGAGCGACGAGCTTTTTCTCCGATGCGAGCCACGAGGTGACCACCTCGGTACTGCCCACGTTTCTCACCGGAACGTTGGGCGCCTCGGCCGCCGCACTTGGGGTGGTCGACGGCATCAGCGACGCGCTGATCGGGGTGATGAAGCTTCTGGGCGGACCGGTCGCCAATGATCCCGAACGTCGGGGGCGGATCGCGTCCGGCGGTTACCTGGCCACGGCCCTGGCCACCGGGGCCATCGGCGTCACGGCCACCGTGTGGCAAGCCGGGTTGTTGCGGGCCCTCGCGTGGATGTCCCGGGGTGTTCGATCACCGGCCCGCGACTCGTTGCTGGCCTCGTTGAGCCCGGAATGGGCACGCGGCAGGACATTCGGGCTCGAGCGCGCCGGGGACAATCTCGGCGCGGTGGTGGGTCCGCTGCTGGCGGCCGGGCTCGTCGCATGCGTCGGCATTCGGCCCACCCTCTGCTTGGCTGCGATCCCGGGTTTCTTTGCGGCCGTGGCCATTTTGATAGCCGCCCGCGAAGCACGCCAACGTCGTCAGGCGGGTGCGCCGGCGTCCCGGCGATTCGACTTCGGGGCGCTGCGCAATGCCGGCATGCTGCGGGCGCTGTTACCGGTGGCACTGTTCGAATTCGGCCATGTCGCAACGACATTGCTGATCCTGCGGTCCACCCAGCTGCTGACCACTCCGGACCGAACAATGACCGCGGCGACGTCGCTGGCGATCCTGATCTACGCCGGCCACAACGTGGTCGCCACGGTGGCCTCGTTGGCGGCGGGACGCTGCTACGACCGGGCCGGACCACGTGCCGTCTTCGCCACCGGCGGGGTCGCCTACGTGCTCGGCTATCTGGTGTTCGCCGCAGGGGCGCACAGTGCGCCCGTCGTCGCGGTGGGCTTTGCCCTCGCTGGCGCCGGCATCGGGCTCGCCGAACCGACTCAGTCGGCCGTGGTATCCCAGCTGCTTCCGGATCGCCTGCGCGGCAGCGGGTTCGGCGTGCTGGGCGCGGTTCAAGCGGTCGGTGACGTGGTGGCGACCGTGATCGCCGGCGTGCTCTACACCGTGGCCTCGCCCATGATCGCGTTCTGCTACGCCGCCGGGTGGATGGTGCTCGCCGTCGTCGCCTCGGGCATGTTGCGACCGGCCCGAGTGTGAGGCTGCTCGGCTCAACCGAGCGCCTCGGGCAACACCACCTCGCCGACACGCCGCAGGTATGGCCACGCGATCTGCGGCGGCAGCCCCCCGCACAGCGGCGACAGGTTGAGCACCTGGCCCGCTTTGACGCGCGAAATCGCTTCGGGCACAGAGATGATCACGTGCGACGTGCCGGTCTCGCGGAGCTCGTCGACGGTGTTGACGTGCGAGAAGCCGGCCGTCGTCTCGTCGCCGGGATTCCACGCCGCGTAGGTGCGCACGTCATGCAGCAGATGATCGCCGATCTCCTTCCACGCCCGGTCGACATCGTCGGCGACGAACACGACCGAGGGGGTGTCGCGGCTGGGAAACATCGTCGGCCCGGGCTGGTGGCCGTGCTCGCGGCAGGCCTCCTCGTAGGCTTCCTGCATGCCCGGTGCGTTGGCGTTGCCCAGCATGCCCAACCCGTACCTGCCGGCCCGGCGCGCGGCGGCGACCGTCCCGCCGCCCCACATCAGTCCCGGCCCGCCGGGGGTCAGCGGGCGCGGCGTCACGCGGATCCGGCGCCCGTCTTCGACGACGGTCTCCCCGGCGAGCAGTCGCCGTAGCAGCCCGAGCTTCTCGTCGCAGAGGCGACCGCGGGTCTTCATCGACACGCCGAAGTGTTCGAACTCCTCCGGCCGATAGCCCAGCGCCAGGATGTAGGACGCCCGACCGTTGCTGAGGATGTCGAGCACCGCCATGTCTTCGGCGAGCCGCACCGTCTCGTAGAACGGGAGGATCAGGATCAGGCTCAGCGCCAGCCGCTGCGTCCGCGCGGCCACCGCCGCAGCCAGCAGGAACGGCGACGGCAGGTAGCCGTCTTCGGAGCCGTGGTGCTCGCACAACACGGCGGCCAGACCGCCGTGCTCCTCGGCCCAGGCGCACATCTCGGGTGCCGCGGCGTACAGATCGGTTGGGGGTGCCGCCCATTCGGGATCGCGCATGTCGAAGCGCAGTGTGTACACGCAAGCTCCTCGCTGGCCCAAATTTTGGGCCGTACGTTACACGTTGAGTCGAAGGCGTAACGCGGCAGGGTGGCCGCGATGTCCCGGGTGCCGCTGACCGTCCCGCACAATGCAGGTGTCGGCGGGTAGGTCGGCACGGCTACTCTGCGGGCGTGACGGTTAATCCTCTCGAGGAACTCGGTCTGCAACAGCTGCAGCGCCGCACCAGCATGAAGTGGCGTGCACACCCCGCCGACGTGTTGCCGCTGTGGGTCGCCGAGATGGACGTCAACCTGCCGCCAACCGTCGCCGAGGCACTGCGCGCGGCGATCGACATCGGCGACACCGGTTATCCGTCGGGCACCGCGCTCGCCGAGGCGGTCGGCGAATTCGCTTCCCGCCGTTGGCAATGGCACGACTTGGCGGTGGGTCGCACCGCGATCGTTCCCGATGTCATGCTCGGCATCGTCGAGGTGTTGCGGCTTGTCACCGAGCCGGGCGACGCGGTCGTCGTCAACCCCCCGGTGTACGCGCCGTTCTACGCGTTCGTCACCCACTGCGGGCGCCGGGTCATCGAGGCGCCGCTTGACGCCGAGGGAAGAATCGCGCTGGACGCGTTGGAGGAGACGTTCGTGCGCGCCCGCACGTCGGGCCGTCGGGTCGCCTATCTGTTGTGCAATCCCCACAACCCGACGGGCACCGTGCACACCGCCGAGGAACTGCGCGGCGTCGCCGAGCGGGCCCGACGCTCCCGGGTGCGGGTGGTGTCGGACGAGATTCACGCCCCCGTGGTGCTGCCGGGATCGCGATTCACCCCGTACCTCAGCGTCCCCGGCGCCGAGGACGCGTTCGCCCTGATGTCGGCGTCCAAGGCGTGGAATCTGTCCGGGATCAAGGCGGCCCTGGCCATCGCCGGCCCCGAGGCAGCGCCAGACCTGCACCGCCTACCGGAGGAGGTCAGCCACGGCCCGAGTCATCTGGGCGTCATCGCGCACGCGGAAGCGTTCCGCAGCGCCGACGACTGGCTCGACGCGCTGCTGCATGGCCTGGACTCCAATCGCGAATTGCTGAGTGAGCTGGTGGCACAACACCTTCCGGGAGTCACCTGGCACCGCCCGCAAGGCACCTGCCTGGCGTGGCTCGACTGCCGGCGACTGGGTTTCGAAGAAGACGCGGCCGACGGTCTTGCGGTGGTGGCCGACCTGTCCGGCCCCGCTCGCTGGTTTCTCGACCACGCCCGCGTCGCACTGAGCTCCGGGCACGTGTTCGGCACTAACGGATCCGGTCACGTCCGGTTGAACTTCGCCACCTCGCAAGGAATTCTCACCGAGGCGATCACCCGCATGAGTCGTGCACTCGCCGCGAACGCGCGACGTCGGAGCACAAATTAGTTATCTTTAATGACCTGCCGGCTTGTTCTCGAACGAATCTCGCACTGGACGAAAGGCGCCTCGCGGAGAGAGGCTTCACAGGTGCCCGCACACCGGAGGAGCTGAATATGGATGTGCTGCGAACCCCGGACTCCCGATTCGAAAACTTGGAAGGCTATCCGTTCGTAGCGAATTACATCGATGTCGCAGCCAGCGACTCCCCTCCGGTTCGCATGCATTTCCTGGACGAGGGACCGGGCGACGGTCCGCCGATCGTCCTGCTGCACGGCGAGCCCACCTGGAGCTACCTGTACCGCACGATGATTCCGCCGCTGGCCGAAGCCGGAAACCGGGTGCTGGCGCCGGACCTGATCGGGTTCGGCCGCTCGGACAAACCCAGCCGCGTCGAGGACTACACCTACCTGCGGCACGTGGAGTGGGTGACCTCGTGGTTCGAACGGCTGCGGCTCAAGGAGGTCACCCTGTTCGTCCAGGACTGGGGCTCGCTGATCGGTCTGCGCATCGCCGCCGAGCAGGGCGAGCGCATCGCGCGGGTGGTGGTGGCGAACGGCTTTCTGCCCGCCGCCCAGCAGCGGCCCTCGCCGGGATTTTTGGCGTGGCGCGCTTTTGCGCGGTACTCCCCCGTGCTGCCCGCGGGACGCATCGTCGCCGCCGGCACCGTCCGCCGGGTTCCGCCCAAAGTGCGCGCCGGCTACGACGCGCCGTTTCCGAACAAGACGTTTCAGGCCGGGGCGCGGGCGTTTCCGCAATTGGTGCCGACTTCCCCTGATGACCCGGCCATTCCGGCCAATCGAGCGGCATGGGAGGCGTTGGGCCGCTGGGAAAAACCGTTCCTGGCCATCTTCGGCGCGCGCGATCCGATCCTGGGGCAGGCCGATCGCCCGCTGATCAGGCACATCCCCGGCGCGGCGGGGCAGCCGCACGCCCGCATCCGGGCCAGCCATTTCATTCAGGAGGACAGCGGACCGGAGTTGGCCGAACGCGTGCTGTCCTGGATGAAGCCCCTGCTCTGAATCGTCAGCGGGGGTCGATCAACCGTGCGGCCCCGCGCATGACGGTCCTGCTGACCGCGCGGCGCACGTGATCGATCGGCGAGCGGGCGGCCGGGGCCGGCGCCGATCCCAGTCGCGGAAAGAGCCGCAGCGCATTTGTGCGATCGATCGCGGTGCGCGCATCCGCGTCGAGTGCGCGATACGTTTCCAGGCCGGCGGCGAACAATTTCGCGGCCGCGATCGGCGCGAAGGGATAGTCGGAGCCGAACGTCACGTGCCCGGGCTTGGCGAACGCGAGCAGGCTCGGCAATGCCGTCGCGGTCGAGGACAACGCGGTGTCGAAATAAAACCCCGCGAAATCGTCCAGGGTGTCGGTCAGCACGCGCCCGGTATCGCTCATGATGGCGATTGCCATCCGGTGCGAAGCGTAAGGCACGAACCCCCCGGCGTGACTCAGGATGAATTTGATATCGGGATAGTTTTGTCGAATCTCGTTGCGCACCAATAGATACGCCGCACGAGTCGTATCCAGCAGAAAATCGGTCGCGAACGGCAGTACGCCGTTGACGGCAGGTCCCGGCAGGTCCGCCGGATGAATGAACACCACCGCGCAACGCGCATTCAGGGCGTCGAACAGATCATCCTGTCCGTCTTGGCCCAGGTACACACCGGCCGCGTTGGCCAGCAAAATCACCCCGTCGGCGTGCAATTCATCCAGGGCTCTGACCGCCTCGTCGGTCGATTCCTGCACATGGGGCATCGGGATGGTCGCGAAGAACCCGAACCGGTCAGGCTGGGCGGCGACGACGGCAGCCAGATGTTCGTTGAGGTCTCGGGCCAGCGCGGCGGCATCGGCGGGGTTCGGCAAAAACGTGGTCCCCGGCGCCGACACCGACAGAATCGCCGTTCCCACGCCCAGTTCGGACATCGCCTGTAGTGAGCCCTCCGGGCTCCACTCTGGTAGCCCACGCCCGCCGGCGTACTCGATCCCCGCCTTGCGCAACAGGTTTCGATATTCCGACGGGACGGCATGGTGGTGGGTGTCGACCCGCAGCATCGTCACTCCTCGCCTCGTTGGCACTCAGATGCTACGCCGACGGACAAATTTTGACACTAAGCTCATCCTATGGTCACGCGTTGCCGCACCGGGCTCCGGTAGGTCTGACGGGCATGGGCCGGAAGGGTTGGGGTGGATCACCACCGACCGACGACGACGAAGCGCGCAAGCGCATAGTCGACGCGGCGATCGGAAGCATCGAGCGGCGGGGAGCTCAGCAAACTAGCCTGTCGGTGATCGCCACCGACCTCGGGGTCACCCGTCCCACCATCTACCGGTACTTTGCCTCGCTCGAGGAACTGATTACCGCCGCCAGCGATGTCGCCCTCGGCGGGTGGACCACCCGGATCGCCGATTTGACTGCGGGCGTTGACGATCCGGTGGATTTGCTGGTTGAGGCGGTGGCTTTTCTTGTCGAACGCCTGCCGGAAGAACCGTTGTTGATGATGCTCCTGGAGACCGACCGGAGCCGGTCGATGAGCCGACAGATGGTCCTCGGCGAATCGGTGAGACGCTCACGCCTGCTGCTGCAAAGCACCGAAATCGACTGGGCCGGCTTAGGATACCGTGGCAGCGATTTCGACGATCTGGTCGAGTACCTGCTCCGGCTGATCCAGTCGCTGGTATTGGTGCCGCCGGATCCGCCCCGCTCGGCCACCGAGTTGCGGTCCTTGTTGCGGCATTGGATCGGTCCGGTGGTGCAAACTGCACCGCCTAATTGCGGCCGAGCGCGGGACTAGGGCACCCCGGCCGATTCCCCATTTTTGTCACCACGGCTCAAAAGTGGCGAGCGCCACAGTCGGTCAGCCTTGATATTGCACCGCCGTATTCGATGTAATATTTGATTGTTGCGCCCTCATGAGGATGAGTCAGGGCCTCATGAGGCGCAATCATCAATTATCACCCCGGGCATCCGAGACCACTTGGCGCGCAGCCGGTTACACCGGAGCCGCCGTGGGCGTCAACGCGTGACAGCGAGTACCGCGTCGGCAAACTCGGGACGGCACACCACCAGATCCGGCAGCGTGGGATCGGCCTGGTTGTACCGCAATCTCGACCCATCGATGCGCGACGTGTGCAGACCCGCCGCTCGGGCCACCGCCACGGGAGCAGCCGAGTCCCACTCGAATTGCCCACCGGCATGCACGTAGACGTCGGAGAGCCCCTGGACGATCGATGCGACCTTGGCCCCGGCCGAACCCATCTCCACCAGGGTGCCGTCCAGGGCGTCGCGCACCGCCAACGCGATCGCCGGTGGCCGGGTGCGCGAGACGACGATGCGCGGCTTGGCCTGCGCGACCGGCGGCGCGTCCACCCGCGGGGTGGCCAGCGTGACTCCCTGCGCCGGCAGCGCCACCGCCCCAGCGACCAGCTCGCCGGCTTGCCATACCGCGACGTGCACGGCCCAGTCGTCGCGGCCCAGTTCGGAGAACTCCCGGGTGCCGTCGAGCGGGTCGACGATCCATACTCGTTCCGAGCGCAGCCGCACCGGGTCGTCGGCGCCCTCCTCGGACAGCACGACATCCCCGGGTCGCTCGCCGGCCAGCGCCTCGACCAGAAAGTCATGGGATCGCTTGTCCCCCGCCGCTTTCCGCGCGCCGGCTTCGGCCTCGGCGAACTCCTCACGGACTGTGAGCAGCAGCCTCCCCGCTTCGGTGGCCAAGCGGGCGGCCAGCGCGTGGTCACTCATCGGTTGCTCCTAACGAGTCGTGGAAATTCGATACTTCCCTATGTTGGTTGCGATGACCAAATTTAACGTGTCACAAATTTGCCCGCGACCGCCCCCCGGTTGTTCCGCCGTGTCCTAACCTGGTGATCGTGAGCGGCAAGGTCTCCGCGGAGAGCGAGCCGCGGCGGGGGCGCCTCACACTGATCGTCATCGTCGTGGCTCTGCTGGTGGTTGGTGCGCTGGTCTTCGTCGCCGTCAAACTCCTCGGCGGACGGCACGGCACCTCGGCGTCGCCCACCACCCAGCCACCGGCGCCACCCGACAGCTACGCAATTCCGGGCTGCTACAACCCCTCGGTGCAACCGGCCGAGCGGCCAAGGAATCTCAATGTGCTGGGATGCGCGAGCGTTGCCGTTGCGCTGCAAGACATGTCATGGAGTTCGTGGGGGCCCCAGGGCGCCGACGGCACCGGCACCGCCGTGTTCAAGTTGTGCGATCCCAATTGCGCGGCCGGCTATCAGGTCACCGAGCCGGTTGTCGTGCACGCCTGGAATCCGCGGCCGCCGCGCAAGGATGCCATCTGCCAGGGCGGCCTGAAGATCTTCGGCGACATGATCCTGGCCTTCCCCAACGGCACACCGCCGCCCGACGCGCAACAGATCGACACCGAGTACAACGGGATGCCGGCCGTGCATTTCGTCAACTACTCGCCGAGCGACACCCGGCAGACCGAATTCATCGGCTACACGTTTTGTAACTGAGGCAGCTACACCTCGACGACAACGGCGCCGCCCTGGCCGCCGCCCGCACACATCGCCGCGACGCCGATGCCGCCGCCGCGACGGGCCAGCTCGTAGACCAGCGTGGTGACCATGCGGGCACCGGAAGCCGCGATGGGGTGACCGAGGCTGCAGCCGCTGCCGGAAAAGTTCACCTTTTCCTCGTCGAGGCCGTACTCGCGGCACGCCGCGATCGGCACCGACGCGAACGCTTCGTTGATCTCCCACAGAGCGACGTCGTCAGGCGACAATCCGGCGCGACCCAGCACTTTGCCGATGACCTTGACCGCACCCAACCCGCAATCCCGGGGCGGGACGCCCGCCGCGGCCCAGGCCTTGACCGTCCCCAGCACGTGCAGCTTCTCGGCATGCGCGTAGTCGCTGTCCACCAGCGCCACGGCCGCCGCGGCGTCATTGGTGCCGCTGCTGTTGCCGGCCGTGATCGAGAACCCCTCGATCTCGGGGTGTAAGACCTTCAGGCCGGCGAGCTTTTCGACGGTGGTGTCGCGCCGCGGGTGCTCGTCGACGGCGAACTCGGTGACCGAACCGTCGACCTGGGTGATCTTCAGCGGCAGGATCTCGTCAACGAACTTGCCGGCGTCCTGGGCCGCGACGGCGCGTTGGTGGGAACGCGCCGCCCAGGCGTCCATCTCCTCGCGGGTGATGCCGACCGACTGCGCGGTGTTCCAGCCGACCGTGATCGACATGTCCTTGGCGGGTGCGTCCGGCGTCTCGACGTGGGTCGGCGGCATCCAGCGCTCCTCGAACTTCAGCTCGGGGCCCGGAATGCGCCAGTTGGTCAGGGGCGTCATCGACAACGACTGCACTCCACCGGCGATCAGTACGCGTTCCATGCCGGAACCGATCTGGGCGGCGGCGTTGCCGATGGCGGTGAGGCTGCCCGCGCAGTGCCGGTTGACCGATTGGCCGGGAACGTGCTCCAAGCCGGTGGTGGTGGCCGCGTAGCGCGCCAAATCGCCACCCCCGTAATGGGATTCGGCGAAGATGATGTCATCGATGGCAGACGGGTCGACGCCGGAGCGGCGGACCACCTCCGGTAGCACCGCGGTGATCAGCGTCTCGGGCGGCGTGTTGACCAGGGTGCCCTTGAACGAGCGGCCGATTGCCGTCCGGACAGCTCCGACGATGACGGGTGTACCCATGTTCTCAACCTCGCTGCGGTGGGCGGTCAGACGACACGAATCGTATCAAATACTGTATAGGCAATAGTAACGGCCTAAATTTGGTGCGCCCGGCGATGTGACAGCGCTAACAATTAAGCGGTTCGGCTAAATCGAAGTACGGCGCCACAGCGGCTTTCGCCGACGTGCCGGGCGCGACCACCAGCATCGCCGACGCCGATCGCTGACCGCCGTTCGACGAACCGGGCGTATTCGATAGCCATCGCTGATCATCAGATCGAAAAGCCGTGTTGGACGGTGCAGTCCTGCGCGCGGCATCGTGATCGTGGTGACCCGCTCGGATCGGCGATCCGAAGCTGTTGAGGAGGATGAAATGTCCAGGCAGTTAAGCAAACACGTCGCGTCGTTGACCGAAGGTGAGATCGTCGAGGAGTCCGATCTGGGGTCGATCACCCGGCTGACCGCCGACGTCTTTCCCATCCTCAAGGGGCTGTCGATCAAGCGGCTGCTCATCAACCCCGGCGCGATGCGCACGCCGCACTGGCATGCCAACGCCAACGAATTGACCTATTGCGTCTCGGGGACCGCCCTTGTTTCGGTGTTGGACACCGGGAGCCGATTCGCCTCCTTCGTGATCCACGCGGGCGAGATGTTCCACATCGACTCCGGCTCCCTGCATCACATCGAGAACATCGGTACGGACACAGCCGAATTCATCATCACCTTCCGTAGCGAGCGTCCCGAGGACTTCGGGCTGGGCGCCGCATTTGGCGCGATGACCGACGCCGTGCTGGGCAACACCTACGACCTGCCGGCCAGGGACTTCGCCGCCGTGCGACGCAGCACTGTCGACCGCGCGTTGGCCGCCCGCGACGGCGACCCCGAGGTGCCGGCGACTGCTCACTTCGACGACCCGCACAAGTTCTCCGTCGACGCGATGACGCCTCCGGTCACCAGCGCGGTCGGGTCCGCGCGGACCGCGCGCGTGCAGTACTGGCCGGCGCTTCAGGACCTGTCGATGTACTCGTTGCGCATCCGCGAGGATGGCATGCGCGAACCACACTGGCATCCGATCACCGCGGAGATGGGATACGTCAACACGGGCGCGGCGCGGATGACCGTGATGAACCCGGGCGGCGAACTGGACACCTGGTACCTACGGCAGGGCGACGTGTACTTCATCCCGCGCGCTTACCCGCACCACATCGAGGTCTTCGACACTCCCGAGCTGCACTTCTGCATCTTCTTCGACCAGCCCACCCCCGCCGACATCGGCTACCGGACGGCCATCAGCGCCTACTCGCGCAAAGTGTTGGCGGCCACCTTCGACACCCACATCGACGACCTGCCCGACTTCCCGTTCACCAAGTCCGACCCGCTGATCGTCAACCGGATCAATCCCGTCGACGCGCACGCCGTCGAAGAACCTCACGTCTAGAGCATTGGCCTGATATGCGCACAATGTCTGGATGACCACCACATCCGCGCGGGCGACGCAGGCCGCCGCATACCGCGCCGCGGCAATGTTGATCGGCGTCGGCACGGTGCATTTTTTGGCCCCCAAGCCGTTCGACGCGATCGTCCCCGCCGAACTGCCCGGCAATCAGCGGTTTTACACCTATGCATCCGGTGTCGCCGAAATCGCCATCGGCGCCCTGCTGTTGCCGCGACGGACCCGCCGGTCGGCCGCGCTGGCGGCCGTGCTGCTGTACGTCAGCGTGTTCCCGGCGAACGTGAACATGTGTCGGCTGTGGTGGGGCAAGTCGTGGCCGATGCGCATCGTCTCGCTGGCCCGGCTGCCGCTGCAGATTCCGATGATCACCGCTGCGCTGAAGATCCGGCGCGAAAGCTAGCCGGAGCCGTCGATGGGGACAACCGGGATCGCGGCGTTGCTCGCCGTGGCGGCCGCCCTGATGGTCGGCATCGGCGATGTCGCCGAGCAGCGATCCGCCCAACAGGTCACCGACAAATCGGTCAGCGCGCCCGCCCTGTTCGCTCGGCTGCTTCGCGACCGTCGTTGGTGGTTGGGCACGCTCGTGGCCGCGGGCGGGTTCGGGTTGCAGGCCGCGGCGCTCGGCCTGGGCTCGGTGGTCCTCGTGCAGGCATTGTCGGTGACCTCGCTGCTTTTCGCATTGCTCATCAGCAGCATCGCTAATCACCGCAAAATATCTCGCGGACAAACGATTTGGGCCGTGCTGCTGGCCGCGGCCGTCACGGCGGTGGTCACGGTCGGCAACCCGCAGGCCGGGACGCCACGCGGGTCGGTCAAGACGTGGGCCATCGTGGCGGTGGTCCTGGGGCCGGTCCTGCTGTTCTGCCTGATCGGCGCGCGCGTGTCCTCGGGTTGGCGCAGCGCGTTGTTGCAGGGCCTCATGGCGGGCACGCTGTGGGGCGTGTTTTCGGTGCTCACCAAGGGTGTGGTCGATCAGCTCGGGCACGGCATCGGGCAGCTGTTGAAGACACCGGAACTGTACCTATGGGCGGTGCTGGCGATCGCCGCGACCGCCCGGGAGCAGTCTGCGTTTCGGGCGGGCCCGCTGACCGCGTCGCTGCCCGCCGTCACCATCACCGAGCCGCTCGTCGGGTCGGTGCTCGGCATCGCCGTCCTCGGCGAGACCCTGAACACCGACCATCTCGGCATGGTCGCACTCGGGCTGTCGGTCGCGGTGATGGCGGCGGCGGTGGTGGCGCTGGCACACGGTCAGGCCGCCGGCGCCCCGGCCGACGAGGTGGCGTCAGGTTTGCCGCGAACCGATGCGGTGTAGCGTGCCGTCGGGGTCGATATAGCCGAATTCCCTTAAGCCGTAGTCGGTGTCGGCCGGCGCCAGCAAGCGTCCGCCGAGCCCTTGCAGCGCCGCCCATTCCGCGTAGAGGGCGTCTGCATCGCTGACGTAGAAATACACGCTGGCCGCGGTCCGCAACGGGTCGTGTTCGGCCCACTCGGTGAGATGCATCGACACCGGACCTCGATCCACGAAGCCGTACCGCTCGGGTCCGGCGTAGGCGCGGGCGTTGAAGCCAAGCCGGCGATAGCGATCCAGCGCCACATCCAGGTTGCGCACCGGGATGATCGGCGCCACCGACGTGAACTTGGTTTTGGGCACACCCCCAGTCTGGCAGCCAGACGACCCCGCCTCGCAAATGCCGCGGCGCCCGCATTGCCGTGTCATATGCTCCGAAAAACCACCCTGCGGCAGGAAGGTCCGTCAACCATGGGCAAGCTTGCGGGCGCCACCCTCGGCAAAGCCGTCGCCGCCCCCGTTGCTGTTGCCGTCACGATGCTGACCGCCGCGTGCGACAGCAATGGGGGCGGCACCGGTGTCACCTTCTCGACGGTGACCAGCACGACTGCCACGAAGCAGCCGGTTCCCGCCGCCGCACTGCCCAACCTCTTCCTGACGTCGGCCCAGGTCGACAGCGTGCTGGGGGTAGCCGGTTCGAGGACCGACCGACTGTCCGACACGTTGCAGGAAGACCAAACCGTCGGCGCGTTCGCGAAGGGATACAAGTTTCCCGAGGAGTGCGTCTACGTCATGGGTCCCGCCATCGCGCCGGTGTACAGCAACAGCGGCAGTGTGGCCGTCCGCGGCGAACGGATCGCCGTGCCGCCACCCCACCCGAAAGACCCCAGCCCCAACGCAAATCAGTTCGTGGTGCTATTCCCGTCGGCCAACGAAGCAGACGCCTTTTTCGCCCACTCCGCCGAACGGTGGCCGGCGTGTGCCAACCGGCAAGACAACGTCCCCGGCGGCACTCCGGACGCGGTCAGCATCGAGTGGAAGGTCGGACCGGTTTCCAACGTCGACGGCGTACTGAGCACGACCGTGTTCGTGCGGCTGAGCAAAAACGACGAGACCAAATCGCAGACGTGTCAGCGCGCGCTGACAGTGCGCAACAATGTCGCGATCGACGTTGCTGGGTGTCGCCAGGACCCGGGCAACGTAGGTGTGCAGATCGCCCGTCAAATCGCCAGCAACGTCGACAAACAATAGTCACCCGGCGCGGCGGACCGGGCCCCTGCGGCGCCGGGTTTGAGAACGCACTGGGCTTTGCGCAAAACGCCCGCGGGCCCGCGCTGCTGGCGTATGCTCCACCCGCACACCTCTCTGCAGAGCAAACGCGCGGGTCCGCGGAACGCTCGTCGAGTCGGCGCTATAGGAAGGGCACTCAACCATGCGTCAGTCACCACTCGTCGTCGCCGTCACCACCGCCGGACTCTTGGTCGCGGCCTGCGGAGGAGATCACCAGGACGGCGGCGCCTCGTCGTCGACGACGACCACAACCTCGTCCAAGCCTCCCCTGGCCCCCGCGGCGCTACCGAACCTGTTGCTCACGCCCGCCGAAGTCGACAGCGTGCTGGGGGTTACCGGTTCGAAGACGGACAAGACCTTCGACACCCTGCAAGAAGACAAAAGTACCGAGGTCTTCCCGAAGGGATACAAGTTTCCTGCCGAGTGCCTGTACATCACCGGTGAGGCCTTGGCGCCCATTTACGGCGGCAGCGGAAACACCGGAGTGCACGGCGAGCGTGACCTTGCGCCTATCCCCCCGGACTCGAATGACCCAAACCCTGACGTCAGCCAATTCGTGGTGTTGTTCCCGTCCGCCCAGCAGGCGAAGGCCTTCTTCGACAGTTCGGCGCAACGCTGGCCCGCGTGCGCCAACCGCGAGGACACCGTTCCCGGTGGTGACGCGGACGCCCTGAGCATCCACTGGAGGGTCGGTCCGGTGTCTAACGCGGACGGAATCTTGAGCACCAGCGTCAACGTGACGTTGAGCAAGGACGCCGACTCCATGTCCCAGAGCTGCCAGCGTGCGCTCACCGTCCGCAACAACGTGGTAATCGACACCGAGGCGTGCCGTAAAGATCCCGGGGATGCGGCGGTCAACGTCGCCAAACAGATCGCCGGCAAGGTCGACAAGCAATAGCACCGCCCGCCGCGCCAGTCCCTTTGGCGGCCAGGAGCTTTCGGATATGCCCGGACGTGACGGTGCGACTTCGGCAAGAATGTGTTGCTATGCCCCGCTCATTCGATGTTCTGACCGAATCACCGGCCAGTGTGGAACAAATTCATGCGGCATTCAGCAGCGAGGACTATTGGCTGGCCCGCATCGCCATCGGGGACGCGTCGACCACGCTGGATTCGCTGACCGTCGGCCCGGACGGCGCGGTGGCGGTACAGGTCACCCAGCACGTCGGCCGCGCGCTGCTGCCGAGCATGGTCACCAAGTTCGCGCCCGCCGACCTCAAGCTCGTGCACAGCGAGACGTGGCAGCCGGCCGGCGACGGTCAGGTGCGCGGCCAGGTCAACGTCACGACGTCGCCGAAGGTCGGATCGGGCCGCGCCGACGCGTGGCTAGCGCCCATCGACACCGGCACCCAACTTCGCTTCGCCGTCAAGGTGGAAGTCAAGATCCCGTTGGTGGGCGGCAAACTCGAGAAGTCCCTGGGCGCCAGTCTGGCCGAAAGCATTCCCGCGGTGCAGCGGTTCACCACAACCTGGATCGCCGACCACTGCTGACGCGCAACCCATTGCAGCAAACGCGCACCGAAATGCCGTGAGCTGTGGCATCCTGCCGGGGTGACCGCTGCTTCGGGCGGTTTGCCCGCGGGGAGGACGTCGATGTCGACAAGACCGCGATTACTGGCCGTCGTCGCACTGGGCTGTGTCACCATGACCGCGTGCGGGTCGCAGCCGACATCGCATCCCGATGCGGCGGGTTCCAGCTCGACAGCGTCAGCCACCAGCAGGACCGGGCACACCCCCAGCGCGGCGGCGAGCACGACCATCTCACCGATCACGACCACCAGCGGCGCACCGGACTGCGTCGGATTGTCGATCTGTGCCCCGCCCCCACCGGATGCCGAGGTAATCCCGCCTGCTTCTATTCCGATGGCTGGCAAGCCAATTCAGGCGGGCCGGGCATCGAGATCTGGTATTTCCACGAGCCCCAGAACCTGTCGAAGCCAGACAAGGTCACCGCGATTGTGCGCAAGAACGACGGCACCGACCAGTCACAGGAAGCGGCCATCGAAGCCGGCCAGCAGACGCATCGCTTCGAGTTCCCCGCGATCGACAAGTCGGCGGTGCAAGAAGTGTTGCTCAGCAGCAGCACCGGCCGCTGTTATGTGATCGGGCCCGGCAACTAGGTAGGCACCGGCTTCGTCGTAGGAGGCTAAGCCACTCAGCCACACGGCGTTTGACCACAGGCGGGCTAGGTAAGATCCGTCATTAGCGCCAGCTACGGATAAGGAACACTCGATGACCCGCATACGTACCATGACGCAAACGGACACCGGCGAATGTGCGCGGATCTGCTACGAGGCTTTCAGCGCGATTGCGGCCCGGCACAACTTTCCGCCCGACTTTCCGTCGGTGACCTACGCGCACGAGCTGCTCGCGTCCCTGCAGTCGCATCCCCAATTCTTCAGCATCGTCGCCGAATCCGACGATCGTCTGGTCGGCAGCAATTTTCTCGACGAACGATCGTCAATCTTTAGCGTGGGCCCGGTGAGCGTGGACGTCGATCTGCAGGACGGCGGCATTGGGCGCGCCCTAATGCAGGCCGTGTTGGACCGCAGCACCGAGCGGCAGGCGTTGGGCGTGCGCCTGGTGCAGATGGCGTATCACAACCGGTCGATGAGCTTGTACACGAAACTCGGTTTCAAGACGCGGGAGCCGCTCGCGGCGATCCAGGGAACACCACTGCTGCGCCAGTTCAACGGTTTCGACGTGCGGGCGGCACAACTGACGGATCTGGCCGAGTGCGACAAGCTGTGTCTGCAAGTTCACGGTCACGACCGAAGCGGCGAGGTGCGTGATGCGATCAATCAAGGGGCGGCCAAAGTGGTCGAACGTGACGGCCGCATCACCGGATACACCACTGGCATCGGGTTCGTCGGACACTCGGTCGCGGTGAGCAACGACGACCTCATCGCCTTGATCGCGAGCGCCGAGGAGTTTTCCTTGAACGGGTTCCTTGTTCCGCTACGCAACGCCGAGCTGTTGCGCTGGTGCTTCGACCAGGGTTTGCGGATGGTCTACGTCTTGAACCTGATGACCCTGGGTCATTACCAGGAGCCGCGCGGCTCGTTTTTGGCGTCGATCGGTTATTGACCAGCCGACGCGATCAGCACCGTTCGTCGTTGCGCCGCGTCACGGGTAATCGGCACGGGGCTAACTGTCCGCTCCTTCGGCGGGCAGGCGGTCGATGCCGAGCACGGCATACGCCTGACTCATCATCTGCTCGACGATCTCGGCGGCCGGGGCGCTCCTTCGGAGCGACCCCACTCCTTGACTGGCCGGGTAAACCATTGCGTCCCAGTCGCCGTCGGTATCGATTGTCGGCGGCAACGCCGACCGGGCCGGTAACTCGTACGGCATATTTGCCGAATGCGGGAACAGCCGGGTGCGCCCGATGGGCGCCACCGGCTGGGCGTCGTCACCACGGCGCGCTGCTGCCTCGGCGTCGAGCACGGCGGGCGTCGCGAGGAGCCGATACGGCTGGTTCGGCCACTCGGGCCCAAATGCGATGGTGCGCACCGTCTTACCGGACGACTCGATAAGTCGGCGCTTGTACTCGGGGTGGGCGTTGGCCTCGTCGGCGACGACCAACGCGGTGCCGACCCATACGCCATCCGCGCCCGCCCGCAGCGCCGCCGCTACCGCCACCCCATCCGAGATCCCGCCGGCACCGAGCAGCAGCGCGTCGGGCCACTGCTGGCGGATGGTCCGCAGCAACGCATGCAACGGTAGGTGCCCGCGGGCATGGCCACCGGCTTCGCTGCCTTGAGCGACAATGCCGTCGACACCGAATTCAATTGCCGTCGCGGCGATCTCGGGTGACGAGGCTTGCATCCACACGTGGATTCCCACCTCGCGCAGCGCACCGACCCATTGACTCGGCGGCGGGCCATGGTGGAACACCGCCAGCGGTACGCCCAACCGAATGCATTCGACGATGTGTTGATCCGTGGTGGCCGGTCCCAGACCGGTCTCGGCGCAGATGAGGTCGACGCCGAATGGTCCCGACGTCAAAGTGCGCAAACGTTCGACCATCACCACCAGGCTCTCGGCCGGATCGGGAGACGCGCCCAGCACACCCAAACCGCCGGCGTTGGTGACCGCGGCCGCGAGCTGCTCGTGTGCCACAAATGCCATGCCCGCGCCCACAAATGGGTGGCGGATATCGAATTCACGGGTCAACCGGGTCTGCATGAGCGAGTTCCCCTCCCCTGATACTCCATATCGGGGTATTCTCAACTTTAGTCCGATCTGGAGTACTGTCAACCGATGCCCAGTAAGCAGCTGACACCAACGTCCTTTGCCATACTCGGATTGCTTTCGATCCAGCCATTCACGACTTATGAACTCGCCCAACAGATGGACCGGACGCTGAGCTGGTTCTGGCTGCGTGCGGCCAGCATGATCTACGAGGAGCCCAAAAAGCTGGTTGCCGCCGGATTAGCGCGGGCCAAACCGACTTTCACCGGTAAGCGGCGCAGCACCGTCTACGAGATCACCAAGGCGGGGCGCACCGCGCTGCATGACTGGATGGACCTGCCGGCCGCGGGGATCCGCCTCGAGTCCGAAGCCATGATCAAGGTGGCGTTCGCGGACGCCGGTGACGTGGCTCAGCTACGTTCGACGGTGCAGGAAATTCGCGCCGACGCCGAAGCACGACTGACCGAAATCATGGATAGATTAACAGAATACGCGACAAGCGGCGGTCCCTTTCCGGACCGCCTGCCGATCACGGCGATTACCGGCAAGCTGTTGATGGCCCAGTATCAAGCCATACTTCGTTGGGCGCGTTGGGCCGAGGACGCGACCGACCAATGGACCGGCGTCACGCCCGAAACCGGGGCCACGGTGCCGCCGGATGCGTTCACCGCGAAGTGGCCCGCACGATACGCCGATGCCGGTGCTAGGAAGGCAACGGCTCGCCGCGGGTCTCGGGCGCCAACGGAATGATGAACAACCCGATCAAAAAGACGAGCGACGTCAGGGCGACGGGCAATCCCAGGGTGTGCGTGTGCAGCACAGCGGCGCCGAGGATGAAGTTCACACCGGCGCCGACGAACCGGCCGAACGAGGTACAAAACGCGAATGCTGTTGCGCGCACGCGTGTCTCGAATTGTTCGGGCAACCAGAGGCTGAACAGCGCAAAGTTGCCCCCGAAGAAGCCGAGCACGAACAGCCAGGCGATGAACGGCGCCAGGCCGTGGGGCTGATAAAACGCCCAGCCGAAGCTGGCGGCAATCGATACCGCCATGCCGGCGAAATAGAATGCCGCCGTCTTTCGCCGCCCGACGCGTTCGGCAATTACCGGCAGCACAAGACATCCCAGGATCGTGCCGATCGACAGCAGCCCGGTGGCAAACGACGCAATCTTCGTCGAATCGGCTTTACCCAGACCCGCATGCTGCGCGAGCTGGATCACGGCCGTCGGTTCGTACACCGTGCCGGCCCACAAGCCCACGATCGCGATCGTGACCAGCGCACACGCCACCCACGTCCGGCGTCGATAATGCGCACTGAAGATTTCGCGCAACGGGTTCGTCGGTGCTGTCGCGGAAACCTCGGCCCGCTCCCACTTCTCGGTCTCCCGAACTCGGGTCAGGATCATGATCGCCACGACGACCGGCACAGCACCGGTCAAAAACATTGCGCGCCAGCCGAAGTGAACACCGATGGTGTAGTTGAGCGCCGCTGCCAAAAAGAAGCCGGCGTAGTAGCCGGTCTGCAGATAACCGGCGCCCATCTTGCGCCGGTCCTCCGGCCACGCCTCGGCGACGTAGGTTCCGGCCAGCGCCCACTCGCCGCCGATACCCACACCGGCGATGAACCGATAGGTGGCGAGCTCCCAAACGGTGTGCGCCGTAGCCGACAGCCCGGTGAAAATCGCGAACGTGAAGATCGTCGCCGCCAGCACCTTGGTCCGGCCGAAGCGGTCGGCGATGGGGCCCCAGATGAAGGAAAGCCCCCAGCCCACCAGAAACAGCGCGAACAGAATGGAACCCGCGAGCCCGACATTGGACGGGGTCGCCGCGATGCCCGATCGTGGCAGCAATTCCGTCAGCGCCGGTGTAAGCACCAGCGCGTAGATGAACGAATCCATCCCATCAAGAGTCCAGCCGGTCCACGCCCCCCAAAAACCGGCGATCTGCGAACGATTGAGCGGTGTGCGACGGCGCACGGGCATCACACGTTCTGTCGTTGAACTCATACCTGCCTTCCGCTGACCAACTGTCGCGTCAGAGAGTAAAGGGGGGGAGTGCCGATTCGTAGCGCCCCTCACGCAAGCGCGCGGGGACCGGATGTCGCGCACGTCACGCCAGCTTATGGCGTGACGCTGCGCAAACGAAGGGGTGACCTGCTTCGTTCATCACAAGACAATCTGGGTTGTCAGTGCGGCTGCGGCCCGGCGAAGAAACCCGAGCCATGCTCGCGAGCAAATCCGGGACGGCGCTACATTGAGTACTTGCCTACTGGGTTCAACGTGGAACGGGGCATCATGGGATTCATCACGCCGGACCTGCCAGACGTCGATCACGACACCTGGCCCACCCTGCCGCGATCGGCGAGGCTGCAAGTGGTGACTCGACATTGGGTCGAACACGGCTTCGGCACCCCGTATGCGATCTACTTCCTGTACGTGCTGAAGATGGCGGCCTACGCCGGCGGGGCGACGGCGGTCATCGCGCTGACGCCCGGCCTCGGTGGGCTGGGCCAGATCGGCGCATGGTGGACCCAGCCGATCGTCTATCAGAAGCTCGTCGTTTTCACGCTGCTGTTCGAAGTCCTCGGCCTGGGCTGCGGGTCGGGCCCGCTGACCGCGAGATTCTGGCCACCCATCGGTGGCGTTCTTTTCTGGTTGCGGCCCAACACCATTCGACTGCCGCCCTGGCCGCGGGCGGTTCCGTTCACGCGCGGCGATACGCGCAGCATCGTCGACGTGGCCCTGTACGCCATCGTGCTGGCGTCGGGCACCTGGGCCCTGCTGTCGTCAGGACACGGCGGCCCCGTCACCCCCGACGGCGATGTCGGTCTGCTCGACCCCGTGCTGCTGGTCCCGGCGATCGTCGGCCTGGCCCTGCTGGGGCTGCGCGACAAGACCGTGTTCCTCGCGGCTCGCGGCGAGCACTACTGGCTGACCTTGTTCGTCTTCTTCTTCGAATTCACCGACCAGATCGCCGCTTTCAAAATCATCATGCTGGCGCTGTGGTGGGGGGCGGCGACCTCCAAGCTCAACCACCACTTCCCCTATGTCGTCGCCGCGATGACCAGCAATCACCCGTTACTGCGGAGCAAGGCGTTCAACTGGGTCAAACGCCGGCTCTACCGCGACGCGGTCAACGACGTCCGTCCCTCGTGGGTTCCCAAGATCATGGCCCATGTCGGGGGCACCACCGCCGAGCTGCTGGTGCCGCTGGTACTGGTCTTCTTCGCCGACGGCCATCGGTGGGCGTGGTTCTTGATCGGGTTCATGGTGATCTTCCACCTCAACATCATTTCCAACCTCCCGATGGGAGTTCCGTTGGAGTGGAACGTCTTTCTGATCTTCTCACTGTTCTACCTGTTCGGGCACTACACCGGGATCCACGCAACCGACATTCGATCACCCCTGCTGCTCGCCATCCTCGTCGTCGCCCTGGCTGTGGTGCCGATCCTGGGAAACATGTTCCCGCAGCAGTTTTCGTTCCTGCCCGCGATGCGCTATTACGCCGGCAACTGGGCCACCAGCGTGTGGTGCTTCCGCGCCGGCGCCGAGGACAAGATCGAGGCCAACGTGGTCAAGAGCTCCGCACTGACCGTGCACCAACTGGCCAAGCTGTACGACGCGCCGACCGCCGAGATCATGACCGACAAGGCCGCCGCCTTCCGAGCGATGCACACCCACGGCCGCGCGCTCAACGGGCTGCTGCCCCGCGCCATCGACAACGAGGCCGATTACCGGATGCGCGAGGGGGAGATCGTCGCCGGCCCGCTGGTCGGCTGGAACTTCGGCGAGGGCCACCTGCACAACGAACAGCTGTTGGAGGCCCTGCAGCGGCGCTGCGACTTCCAGGAGGGGGACGTCCGGGTGGTCATCTTGGAGGGCCAACCGATCCAGACCCAGCGGCAGTGGTATCGCATCGCCGACGCCAAGGCCGGCGTAATCGAAGAAGGCTATGTCAACGTCTCGGACATGCTGGCCCGCCAGCCGTGGCCGGAGCCCGGCGACGAGTTCCCCGTCCACGTGTCCCGCGGCCGCGGGACGGCCGATGCCGCCAAGCGGTTGTCTACGGCGGACTAACCGCAGCGGTGGCGATGCTTGCGGGTGTCGTCGCCGGCGCGGGGAGGACGACTCGCCGGCGCGGTGAAACCGCCGGTGTCGTCGAAAAACGCCCAGGCCCCGGCGTCATCGACTTCCATCCGCCAGCCCAATTCGGCACTGTCGGCGACGCCGATGAACCAGGCGTGTGCCGCCTCGGCACTGTCGAAATCCTTCGCCGCGACGATTTCGCCGTGCGGGTCGACCGCTCGGAACGTGGGCATGCGGAGTAATTATCCGCTGCGGCCACGTTTCAACCGCGAACCTGCCGGTTTTGCCTGCTTACAAGGTGCGGGTCAGCTGCTTGGCAAGCAGCTCGGCGAACCTAGCCGGGTCTTCCAACGCTCCCCCTTCGGCCAGCAACGCCGTCCCGTACAGCAATTCGGCGGTCTCGGTGACGGCGGAGTCGTCGGGCCGTTCCTGGTGCGCCTGGCGCAGGCCCGTGATCAGCGGATGGTTCGGGTTGAGCTCCAGAATCCGCTTGCCGATGGGAATGTTCTGCCCGGAGGCCTGGTAGATGCGGGCGAGCGCCGGGCTGATCCCGAACGCGTCGGTGATCAGGCAGGCCGGCGACTCGGTCAGCCGGCTGGACAGCCGGACCTCCTTCACGTGTTCGTTGAGCGTCTCCTTCAACCAGCTCAGTAGCTCGGCGAAGTCTTTCGCCTGCTCCTCGCGTTCGGCGTCGCTCTTGTCCTCGTCGGAGTCGAGGTCCACCTCGCCCTTGGCCACCGACTGCAGCGGTTTGCCGTCGAACTCGGTCACGGTGCCCACCCAGACCTCGTCGACCGGGTCGGTGAGCAGCAGGACCTCGTAGCCCTTGGCCCGGAACGCCTCGAGGTGCGGGGACTTCAGGATTTGCTGTCGCGTCTCCCCGGTGGCGTAGAAGATTTTGTCCTGCCCCTCCTTCATCCGCTCGACGTACTGGGCGAGCGTGGTGGCCTCTTCCTCGCTGTGCGTGGAGGCGAACGAGGAGATCTGCAGCAGGGTGTCCTGGTTGTCGACGTCGGAGAGCAGACCCTCTTTGAGAACCCGGCCGAACTGAGTCCAGAACGTGCGATAGTCCTCCGGCCGGTCGGACTGCAGCTCCTTGATCGTGGACAGCACCTTCTTCGTCAACCGGCGGCGGATCGCGCTGATCTGTCGATCCTGCTGCAGAATCTCGCGAGAAACGTTGAGCGACAAGTCTTGTGCGTCGACCACGCCCTTGACGAAGCGCAGATACTCCGGCATCAGCTGGTCGCAGTCACCCATAATGAACACGCGCTTGACGTAGAGCTGCACCCCGATCTTGGCGTCCCGCTGGAACAGGTCGAACGGGGCGTGCGACGGGATGAACAGCAGGGCCTGATACTCGAAGGTGCCCTCGGCCTTCATCACGATGACCTCGAGCGGGTCGTCCCAGGCGTGCGCGATGTGCTTGTAGAACTCCTTGTACTCCTCGTCGGAGACTTCGTCCTTGGGCCGGGCCCACAGCGCCTTCATCGAGTTCAGCGTCTCGGTCTCGATCGTGACGGTTTCCTCGCCGCCTTCTTCTGTGGCGGGCGTCCGCTTCTCGACTTGCATCCGGATGGGCCAGGCGATGAAGTCGGAGTACTGCTTGACCAGGCTGCGGATCTTCCACTCCGAGGTGTAGTCGTGCAGCTGGTCCTCGGCGTCCTCGGGCTTGAGGTGCAGGGTGATGGCGGTGCCCTGGGGGGCTTTGCCCGTTTCGAAGTCGACGGACTCGATGGTGTAGGTCCCCTCGCCGGTCGATTCCCAGCGGGTGGCCTGGGTCTCGCCGGCCTTGCGGGTCAGCAGCTCGACCTTGTCGGCGACCATGAACGACGAGTAGAAACCGATGCCGAACTGGCCGATCAGTTCCTCGGAAGCGGCTGTGTCTTTCTGGTTCTTAGCCTCCCGAAGCTGTTGGCGCAGCTCGGCGGTCCCCGACTTGGCGAGGGTGCCGATCAGGCCGATGACCTCGTCGCGCGTCATCCCGATGCCGTTGTCGCGGATAGTGAGCGTGCGCGCGCCCTTGTCCACCTCGATCTCGATGTGCAGGTCGGAGGTGAGGGTGCCATCGGGGTCGAGGTCCTTGTTGCGGAACGCCTCGAGTCGCAGTTTGTCCAGCGCGTCGGAGGCGTTCGAGATCAACTCCCGCAGAAACGAGTCCTTGTTGGAGTAGACCGAGTGGACCATCAGATCCAGGAGCTGTCGCGCCTCGGCCTGAAACTCCAACTGTTCAACACCAGCATTCATGGCAAAGAATTTACCGGTGTGTTCGGGCTCTACCCTGAAGAGGTCAGCGCTGCCGGGGAAAGGAATCCAGGTGTCAGTTGCTCAGCGGGAACGTGCGGCGCTCGTCGACACCATGCGCAGCGTCGGACCCGACGCGCCCACCTTGTGTGACGGCTGGACGGCGCGAGATCTCGCCGCCCACCTGGTGATTCGCGAATACCGGCCGGACGCCGCGCCCGGCATCCTCATCCCGCGCTTCGCCGACCACACCGCCAAGGTGCAAAACGACGTGGCCACGCGGACCGACTGGGACACCCTGCTGGACAAGGTGGCGTCCGGCCCTCCGATTTACACCCCCCTGAAACTCCTCGATCCGATAGCCAACATCGGCGAGATGTTCATCCACCACGAGGATGTGCGCCGCGCGCAACCGGACTGGGCGCCGCGCGTCCTGGAACCGAAACTGGCCACCAGCCTGCGCCGCACCCTGCCGCTGATGGCTCGGATGACGCTGGCGAAGGTGCCCGGCCGGGTCGCGCTGCGCACTGCCGAGGGCAAGACCGTGCTGATCTTGGGCAGCGGGCCGGCGGTCACCGTGACCGGCCCGCCCGAAGAATTGCTGCTGTTCGCCGTTGGGCGCGATGCCCGGGTCGACTTCGACGGCGACGCGGTGGCGGTGCAGGCGGTCCGCGACGCGCCGAAGGGGTTATGAGCGCGACGAACGGCTCGGCTAGCCACCGAACGCCGCGCGCAGATCCTTCTTGATGACCTTCCCGAACTGGTTGCGGGGCAGGTTCTCGACGATGACCAGCCGCTCCGGGTGCTTGTAGCGGCTCAGCCCGAGGCAATGGCAGTGCTGCACCAGGGATTCCAGTGTCAGACCAGCCGCCGGGGTGGGCACCACCACGGCGCACACCCGCTCGCCCGCGGTGCGGTCGGGCACCCCGATGACTGCAACGTCGGCAACGCCGGGATGACTGGCGAGCACATTCTCGATCTCGAGTGCCGAGACGTTTTCCGCGTTGCGAATGATCGCGTCCTTGAGCCGCCCCGTCACGTGCACGTTGCCGTCGACGTCGACGAGCCCGAGGTCACCCGTGCGCAGCCAGCCGTCCTCGTCGAACGCGTCGGCGTCGAGCGTCGCGTCGGCGTAGCCCAGGAAGCACTGGGGCCCCTTAAGGCGCAGCTCGCCCTCCTGCCCGGCGGGCAGCTCGGCTCCGCGGCTGTCCACTACGCGGACGCTGACACCGGGCACCGGCGCGCCGACCGTGTAGTCGAGCACGTCCGGCGGGGCATTCAACGGCGGCGAGGTGGCCACCGGGAACTCGGTCATACCCCAGGCGTTGGCGATGCCGGGCGTGCCGAGGTGTTGGCGGACTTGCCGGCCCAGTTCGGCGGTGATCGGCGCGCCGCCGGCGATGCAGCCGCGCAGTGCGCCGAACAGCGGCGTATCGCCATGCACCCGTTGGGCTTCCAGGAACGCCACGAAGAATGGCGTCGCCGTGCCCAGAAATGTCGGGTGGTGCGCCGCGATGGCCAGCGGGGTGGTGGCCGGGTCGAATACCTCGAACAGCGCCAGTCGCATCCCGGTCAGCAACGCGGCGGCCAGCATCGCGGCCCCGCCGATATGGGCGATGGGAAAGGCGATCGGGTCCACGTCGTCGGCGGTGATTCCCATGGCGTCCACCAACCCGCGCGCGCCGGCGATCACCGTGGTGTCGAGGTGGCGGATTCCCTTGGGAGCGGCAGTGGTTCCCGAGGAGTAGTAGACCCATTGGGTGTCGCTGCTCGGTTCCGGCAGGGGCGGCAAGCCATCCGCGTCGGCGTCGGGCAGCCGCAGCGCACCGGCGCGCGCCGGCGTGGCCAGGTCCAGGGTGACGACCTCGAATCCCTTGTCCGACGCCAACGACCGGGCTAGGTCACCGTGGCTGAATCCCCGCCAAAGTTCGGGAACCACAAGGAATTCGGTCGACAACTGTCCGGTGATGAAGTCGAGCTCCCGTTCCCGCAGCAACGGGATGACCGGGTTTTGGACCGCGCCGAGGCGGGCCAGCGCCGCCATGACGACCACGGCCTCGAGCGTGGTGGGGAGTTGCCAGGACACCACGGTGCCCGGTTTGACGCCACGGCGGGCGAACGCGGCGGCCGTCGCGCAGGCGGCGTCGTGCAGCCCGCCTGCGGTCAGGCTGCGCCCGTATTCGTCGGCGAGGACCTGCCGATCCGGCTGGCGGCGTGCCGCGTCGACCAGCAACGCCCAATAACCGCGGTCCGTCGTGGTGGTCATCCGGCCGTTGGCACGTCCGTGGGCGGTCGAAATCCGGAGTGCGCGATGGAGACGGCGACGGCACTACCGACGGGACCCTTGTGGTCGACGACGACAGCCGATCCGTTGGCCACGCCGTCGTCGCTGTAGTGCGTGAGCGCGGCCAGCCCGATGTGCGGGCCCTCGGGTAGCCGGCTCAAAGCGAGCGTGTAGTCGACGTTGATGAACTGCAACGCCTTGGTTCCCCAGTTCGCGATGGCGGCGGTGACGTCCGCACACAGCGCCGCCCGGGTAAACGGCGTGAGCGGCTCGTCGTCGATCAGCGGCCGGGTTTCGTGCAGCCAGGTGTATTTCGGGCCGGCGGTGTCCCAGTCGGGATCGGGATTCTGCAACTCGCCGCCCCACCCGTAGGTCCGCAGGAACAGCGTCGGGTGAGTACCGTCCGGTTCGGTGGGCAGTTGGGGCATCTGGATGGGTTGTGACCACACGCGGCCATCCGGTTGCTGGCCGCGCCGTAAAAACAGGGCGCTGGCTCGCGCGACGGGCTCGCCGCGCTGGATGAGCGTGACCTCGGCCAGCCGCAGTCGTCGACGCTCGTGATGGACCTGGGTGCGCAGCTCGAACGGTTCCAGCGCGGCCGGTGCGGGCAGGTCCACGGTCAGCCGCGCGGGCTGTAACGCCGGGTCGTCGACGGAGCCTTCCAGCGCCCAGGCCAAGATGCCGCCCACCACGTGCCCGCTCATTGACGGACCCCAGCCGCCCCGCGCGACGGCGGTTGGCACGTAACGGGTTTCGTCACGCACGAAGTACGGCCCGGACTCCAATGAACCGTCGGGCAGGACGGTCGACTCGGTCACCGGGTGACCTGCTGCGCGAACACGGTATGCATGATTTCTCTCCTCTGAGGCACGCAACGGTAGATGTTACAGTTTGGCTTCCAGGTCGCGCGCTCAGTGGGTGTCATCGGATGGACCGCGCCCGGCCGCAACGGCATGGGCCGATGGCACGGCGTCACGGGATTACCCAAAGCCCGCCCTGAGGGTTCACCTAGCCGACTCATAGGTAAGCTATTTAACGTCGAGCTGGACGGGGTCAGCTTCTGATGATCCACGAGTAAGTGGGGGGAACATGAAACTGAAACGACTGATCGCGGCGGGCAGCCTGGCGGGTGCCCTAGGTGCGGCAGCACTGGGGATGGGCTCCGGCCTGGCCAGCGCCGCTCCCGGGGGGCCTCCACCGGCGCCCGGCGGTGGACATGGCGCGCCGGCGCCCGGCGGTATCCACGCGCCGACGGGCCCGAATGACCCGGGCGGACCGGGTGGACCGGGCGGACCCGGTGGTCCCGGCCCTGGCGGACCGGGTGGACCGGGCGGACCCGGTGGTCCCGGCCCTGGCGGACCGGGTGGACCGGGTGGGCCTGGCGGCCCCGGCCCTGGCGGACCGGGTGGTCCCGGGCATCCCGGCTTCAATAATCCTGGGGGTCCCGGTGGACCGGGCGGACCCGGTGGCCCGTGGCACGGAGATCCGCACCGGGGCTACTTCAACAACGCGCCGTGGGGCAACGGGCCCGCGCCGTGGGGTCCGGGTGAACCGCCTCGGCCCGCGTGGGATCGTCCGCTCCCGCCGCCCGGTGCTCCGTGGACCTACGGCCCGATCAACTACTTTGGCTACCCGGAGACACCCGTGTGGGATCCCGGTTTCAACCAGTGGGGCTTCTGGTTCTTCGGCGTCTGGATTCCGCTGTAAATCCGGCAGCACGAGCGGGACGGCCGGGGACGCCTTAGACTTCTCGCGTGCAGCTGCGCAGGATTGCAACGTCTGGGCGCTCCGGTGAAATCGACCTGGCCACACGGTGTTTCGTCGCCGCTATGGCCGTCGTCGCGATCCTGGCCGCGGGAAGCGCCGCCCCGGCACAGGCCGCCGGACAGCACCCGATCACCTTGACTCTGGTGCGCCACGCCCAGTCGGCGGCCAACGCGTCCGGTGTGATCGACACGTCGACGCCGGGACCGGACCTTTCCCCTCGAGGCTGGTGCCAGGCGATGCTGGTGGCCCCGCAGCTGGCCCCGAACCACTACGACGGCGTCTACGCCTCGAGCATGATCCGGGCCCAGGAGACGGCCACCCCGACATCGCAAGCGTTGGGCGAATCCGTCACGGTGCTACCCGGATTGCGGGAGATCGAGGCCGGCGACTTCGAAGGCGCCCCGGAGGCCGACATCGCGCAGACCTACTTCGCCGCTCCGGCGCGGTGGCTGCAGGGTGACCGCACCGCGCGGATCCCGGGCTCCGTCGACGGCAACGAGTTCAATGCGCGATTCAGTGAAGCCATCCACCGCATCTACGACAGCGGCCAGCAGAACCCGGTCGCGTTTTCCCACAGCGCGGCGATCATGTTCTGGGTCCTGATGAACGCGCACAACGCCGACCCGACACTGCTGAAGACCAAGTCGCTGACCAACGTCGGGCACGTGGTGCTGACCGGAAGTCCTTCCAGCGGTTGGACATTGACCGAATGGGATGCCGATCCCCCGCCCTGCTGACCGGGTTAGCGGCGGCCCGGGCCGCCGGGTCCGCCCGGTCCGCCGGGTCCGCCGGGTCCGCCGGGGCCGTTGGCAGCCGGAAGCACAAAGACACACTCATTCAACTCCACGCTCCAGGCCCAGCCGGGCGCGCATACCGGGTCGGCCCGGCTGATGGCCGGCACGGCGATCCACACCGTTGGCAGCCCCGCCAGCAGCAGGGCGAATACACCGACTGCGGCGCGCCGCGGCGACGGCAGGCGACCGCTCGGCGCGGTGACGGTCTCGGTCATGGCGGTACTCCTCCCCGAACTCCAGCACCTCATTGTGCTTCACCCGGGCTCGCTTAGGTTTCAAATTCGGCCGCTACAGCTGCCGCACAGGTAGCCCAGCTAGCGTGGCAATGTGACCGACCGTCAAGAGCGCGCAATGTCATTCGGATCGATCGCTGAGGATTACGACGGGTTACGTCCCCAGGCTCCGCGGGAGGCGGTCGATTGGTTGGTGCCACCCGGTTGCGAGGTCGCCGTCGACGTCGGGGCCGGAACCGGTCTGTTCACCCGCACGCTGATCGGGAAAGCGGCAGAGGTCATCGCGGTGGAACCCGACGAGCGAATGCGCAGGGTGCTGACGGAACGATCTCCGGGGGTCCGCGCGCTTGAGGGACGCGGCGAGTCGATCCCCCTTCCCGATGCGGCGGCGGACGCCGTCTTCGTCTCGTCGGCGTGGCACTGGATGGATCACGAACGGGCCATTCCTGAGATCGGTCGGGTACTGCGCGACGGAGGCCGACTCGGATTGATCTGGACAAGCCGGGACCGCGACGTGGACTGGGTACGCGAGCTAGGGCGGCTGCCCGGCCAAAATCTCGAGGAAGTGCAATCCGCCGAACGGTTTCGGCAGCGGCTGCACTTCGCCCTCCCCGAACCGCAGATCTTCCACAACACCGAGCGTGCGACCTTTCAGTTCGTGCGGACCATGACGGTCGACGACGCGGTCGCGATGCTGGGCACCTACAGCCGGGCGATCATCGCCTCCCCCGACGACCGCGCCCAAACCTTCGCCGACGCGCGCGCGGCCTTGGCCGCCCAATTTCCCGGCGCCGAGACCGTCGATGTGCCCATGCGCGCGTGGTGCTGGCGCGCCGGTCGCGTTGCCCGTGGCGTGCTGATGTGACGGATGTGCAAATCATTTCCCGCGTTGGGGGCCGCATCGATCGGTTAGGCTGGGCCCGCACCACCCACCGATGCCCCCTGCGGTTCGGCCCTTACATGACAACTGAAGATTCCGGGATCCGCCATGAAATTTGTGCTGGCAAGTTATGGAACTCGGGGGGACATCGAGCCGTCAGTAGCTGTCGGTCGTGAGCTGCTGCGCCGGGGGCATGACGTCCAGCTGGCCGTGTCGCCCGATCTGGTCGGCTTCGCCGAATCCGCGGGGGTTGCCGCCGTCGCCTACGGGCTGGACACGCAGGAATGGCTCGACACTTATCGCGACTTCTGGGCGTCCGCGTTTCACAACTATTGGCGGCTGTCCGACCTGGCCAGGATGTGGTGCGAGCTGCGCGAGTCCGTCGTTGCGAGCTGGGTGCACATGGCCGCGACGTTGGCGCCGTTGGCCGGGGGCGCCGACGTGTTGTTCACCGGCGAAAGTTTCATGGAGACCGCGGCCAATGTCGCCGAGTACTACAACATACCGTTGGCGACCTTCCATTACGTGCCGATCCGGGCCAACGGCCGGCTCCTCCCCTTCGTGCCGTCGCCGGTGGCCCGCGCGGCCATGAGCGCGTCCAACTGGCTGACCTGGCGGATGACCAAGCACCTCGAGGACGCACAGCGCCGAGAGTTGGGCTTGCCCAAGGCGACTCGCCCCGCCTCGCTACGCATTGCCGAGCGCGGATCGCTGGAGATTCAGGCGTATGACGAAGCGTGCTTCCCGGGTCTCGAGGCCGAATGGGCGAAATGGCGTGGGCAGCGGCCTTTTGTCGGCGCGCTCACGATGGAATTGATGACCGAAGCCGACGAGGAGGTCGCATCGTGGGTCGCGGCCGGAACCCCGCCGATCTGCTTCGGTTTCGGCAGCATGCGAGTCGAGTCGCCGGCCGCGACGGTCAAGATGATCAGCGCCGCCTGTGCGCAATTGGGTGAGCGCGCGCTGGTGTGCGCCGGCTGGAGCGACTTCAGTGCTGTCCCCCAGTTCGACAACGTCAAACTGGTGGACGCGGTGAACTACGCGGCGATCTTTCCGTCCTGCCGGGCGGTCGTGCACCACGGCGGCACGGGCACGACCGCGGCCGGACTGCGCGCCGGTATTCCCACCTTGGTCCTGTCAATGGACCTGGTCCAGACGATCTGGGGAGCCCAGCTCACCCGACTGAGGGTGGGTGCCACCCGGCGGTTTGCGAACACCACCCGCGACTCGCTCGTCGCCGACCTGCGCAAAATCTTGGCGCCCGAATGTGTGACCCGCGCCCGTGAGTTCGCCACCCGGATGAGCAAGCCCGACGCAAGTGTCGCCGGCGCCGCCGACCTGCTTGAAAAGCTTGGCGAGCAGCCGTCCCGATTCGGGCGACGTCAGCGAAGTTCCGCGCTCAGATAGCTGATGGTGCGCCGAATATCGGCCAGCAGTTCATGCTCGGGCAGGGCGAAGCCGTTCTCGGCGTACAGGTCTTCGGTGGCGTGCTGGGTGACGTCCCAGCCGGTGGCCACCAGATGCTCGCTGGCTTGCCGGCGCTCGCCGACCCAGATCAGATCGGCGACGTCGAAATCCAATCCGTGCTTGCGCCAGCCGCTGCGCAAGGCCCGTGCGCGTTCGTCGGTGAAGACCCCCATGTCGGTGATGTTCTCGGTGGCCAGCCGGCTCTCCGGCGCGCTCAGCGCGGTGATGTGGTCGAGCAACCGGTCTTGAGCGTCGGGCGGCAGGTACGGCAGCAGACCTTCGGCGATCCACGCGGTCGGGATGCCGGGGTCAAAGAAGTTGGCGCGCAACGCGGCCGGCCAATCATCGCGTAGATCGACGCTGACGGCCCGGCGCTCGGCCGCCGGCTGGGCGCCGAGCTGGGCCAGCGTGGTGTCTTTGAAGACGATCACCTCGGGCTGATCGACCTCGAACACGACCGTTCCCGCCGGCCACGACAGCCGATAAGCTCGCGCGTCGAGCCCGTCGGCCAGGATGACGGCCTGACGGATGCCACTCTCGGTCGCGGCTCTGAAGAAGTTGTCGAAAAACCTTGTCCGCACGGCTATTTGCTCGCAGCGCTGTCGGGCGGTCAGGGGCATGTCCTCGTCGTCGAGGGGAATGTCGCCGTCCAGCATCCGGGTGAAGAACGGGTGCCCCACGGCCCGAACCAACGGCTCGGCGAACCGGTCGTCGAGCAGCGGGTCGGGTTCACGCGACGCCAGTGCGCGCGACGCCGCCACCATTGTTGCGGTCGCTCCGACGCTGGAAGCCAGGTCCCAGCTGTCGCCTTCGGTACGTGCCGCGCCATCGGATGACACTGCTCGCTCACCCCCTTCCGGGATTCGATCCCAGCAACCATAACTTGCCTAAAGTGGGCCACACGCGTCGCACACGACACTAAAGTGCTGCTGGTGAGCAGGAGCGCGTTAGCCGTCGGCAAAAGCCGGTGGTTGGCGATCGTGGCCTCGCTCGTGGTCTCCGCCGGCATGATCTACGCGCAGGGGACAAGGTCGTCATGCTGCATCGAGCCGCCAGCGGCGGTACCGACGCCGACTGCGGCGGCCCCGCCGAAGGACGCGGCGGCACCGGGCAGCGGGCCGCACGTCGCGAGTCCCGCGGAGGCCGAAGCCTTGGCGGCATTGGCGTCGACCGCACCCACCGGAGCGCAAAGCTTCCAATTCCCCTTGCCGGCCGGCGTCGCACCCGAGGACCACTTGCAGGTCAAGACCATCTGGGCAGCGCGTGTCATCAGCGTGCTATTCCCGCAGATCACCACCATCTACGGCTATCGGCAGGACGCATTGCCGTGGCATCCCAACGGGTTGGCGATCGACGTCATGATCCCCCACCATGACAGCCCGCAGGGCATCGAACTGGGCAACCAGATCGCCGGGTATGCGCTGGCGAACGCCAAGCGGTGGGGCATCAATCACGTGATTTGGCGGCAGAAGATCTACCTGGGCCCCGCCTCGGGTGCCTGGACCGCCGACCTCGGCTCGGAAACCGCGAACCACTACGACCACGTCCACATCGCCACCGGCGGTGGCGGATACCCCACCGGGCACGAGATCTACTACATCGCCTCGATGACGCCCAACCCGTCCGAATAGAGGATGCAAGGCTCCGTCGCTCGCGTACCAAAGGAGGTTGTCGGGGCTCTTGTTGCCCGCCTTTGAGCGACAAATCGTGCTTGTGTGCCGCGGCCTCGACATGTTGTCGCTCAAAGGCGGGCAAAAAGAATGTTGAAACCGCCTTGACGCTGGTTGACGTCGACGCCGCGCGTGCTCGGTTTGAAAACTCGATCGACCGCGGCAACCGTCGTTTGCTGGCCAGACAATCTCGGTTGTCGAGGCAACCATGGATTCTCCGTTAGGCCAGGCCTACTGTGCGCGTAAGGGGGGAGCCGACTGATCAGTCGGTGTCTAGAAAGTCTTGAAAGGGAGCCGGTCATGACCGCAGGGACCCGCATGGACACAGCAGCGCTCGATAAGGCAATTGACGACTTGCGCTCCAACGCGCAGGGTTGGGCGTCCTTGCCGTTGGCCGAGAAAATTTCGATGCTCGAAGCATTGCCCGGCAGGATTCTCCAAACCGCACCGGACCTGGTGGCCTCGGCTCTCGACGCCAAAGGTGTTGCCCCGAAATCGATCTGGGCCGGCGAGGAATGGGCGACCGGGGTATGGCTGCCAATTCAGGCCATCAACACACAACTGCGGGCGCTCAAGCGGATCCTGGCCGGCAAAGACCCAGTCGAGGCCGGCGCGGTGCGCACCCGACCCGATGGCCAGGTCGTTGTCGACATCTTTCCGACCACCGCCTACGAGCGCCTGTTCCTCAACGGGTATCGCGCCAGCGTGTGGATCGAGCCGGGCGTGAATGCCGATCAGACACGCCGAAGCAGCGCCAACATGGACCGGGACCCCAACAAGATCCGGCCCGGAGTGTGCCTGGTGTTGGCGGCGGGCAACCTGGGGACCATCACGACACTCGACGTGATGGAGCAGCTGTACGTCAGCGGCAACGTCTGCGCGGTAAAACTCAACCCGGTCAACGACTACCTCGGCCCCTTCTACCAACAGGTCTGGAGCGACTTCATCTCGCGGGGATGGCTTCGAATCCTCAACGGAGGCGCCGACGTTGGTGACTACTTGGCCCACCATCCCAAGGTCGACGCGATTCACATGACGGGGTCGTCGGCCACCTACAACGCGATCATGTGGGGCACCGATGACGGTGCCCCCGCCCGCAGAGCCGAGAACGCGGCGCGACTGAACAAACCCGTCACCGCCGAACTCGGCGGCGTCAGTCCGCTCATCGTGGTTCCCGGGCCCTGGAAGAAGGCCGACATCAGATTCCAGGCCGAGCACATCGTGTCGAGCAAGCTGCTCAACTGCGGACACAACTGCAACGCCTCGCAAGTCCTTGTGTTGCCCCAAGATTGGCCGCTGGCCGACAAGCTCGTCGCGGAAATACGAGCAATCATGCGCGACCTCGAACCACGCCCGGCCTACTACCCCGGCGCGGTGACGAGAGTCGCCAGAGCGTGTGAGGGCATGCCCGGCGCCGAGTTTCCGTCGAGCGAGAAAACTTGGGCGCTCATCCCCGACGTCGACCCCGACAGCGGGGCCAGCATCCTGACCGACGAGGCCTTCGCCGGCGTCCTGGGCATCGTCCGGCTTCCCGGCGCGACGGCACGGGAATTCCTGGACAACGCCGTGGAATTTGCCAACGACGTGCTACCCGGCTCGCTGGGCGCGGTCATTGTCATCGACCCCAAGACCCGGAAGCGTAACGCGGCAGCATTCGACGATGCGGTCGCGCGGCTGCGGTACGGCGGCATCGGAATCAACGTCTGGTCGGGAATGGTGTTCGCGCTGGCAACCTGGGGGGCCTACCCCGGCAACGGGCCGCAAGACATCGGTAGCGGCGTCGGCGTGGTGCACAACGCCTTCATGCTCCCGAAGCCGCAGAAGTCCGTGGTCGAGATCCCGTTCCGTCCCGCGCCCCGCTCATTCTTCGGCGGTGAGCTGACGCTGTCCCCCAAGCCGGTGTTCTTCATCACCAACAGGACCGCCGAGACAACCCTGCGGCGGCTCAGCCAATTCGCCGTCGACCGTAATCCTGTTCGCCTACCGGGAATCCTGGCTGCCGCGCTGCGCGGCTGAATCAACCGACCGACCCGCGCCGCTCAGTCGCGGTGCAGCGGGGGCTCGTCGGGAGTCCACGCCGGCGGCTGGCCTGGCTGCCCCGGAAACAGGAAATCGATGAACGCCGAGGCGGTGGGTTGCGGCTCGTGGTTGGCCAGCCCCGGACGTTCGTTGGCTTCGATGAACGCATACTCCTCGCCGGCGATGTCAGGTACGAGCAAATCGATCCCCGTCACCGGGATGCCGATCGCCTCGGCCGCCGCCACCGCGACCCGACACAGCTCCTCATGCACTCGGGCGGTGACGTCGTGGATCGTGGCGCCCTGGTGCAGGTTGGCGGTGCGGCGCACCCGAAGCCGAACCCCTTCGGGCAGCACATCATCGAGCGCCCACCCGGCTTCGCGCACCGTGGCCTCGGTCAGATCGTCGAGCGGGATACGGGACTCGCCGCCGGTGGCGGCGGAGCGCCGACGGCTCTCGGCCGCGATCAGATCCCGCACGCTGTGCTCGCCGGTGCCGATGACCTCCGGCGGCACCCGCAGCGCCGCGGCGACGACGCGCCGGTCGATCACCACCAGCCGCAGGTCATCGCCGCGGACCCGTTGCTCGATCAGCACCTCCGGATATTGCTGGCGTGCCCGGGCCAGTGCCACCTCCAGGTCATCAGAGCCGTTGTCGGCGACGACGCCGACGGTGATGCCCTTGCCCTGCTCCCCGCGGGTCGGTTTGACCACGACCTCCCCGACCTCACGCACGAAAGCGTGATCGTCTTCGTCGAAGGTGGCCAGCCGGGCGCGCGGCACGATGATGCCGGCCTCAGAGACCAGCCGCCGGGTCAAGCGTTTGTCGTCGCAACGGCACATGGCGATCGCCGAGGTGAACTCCGACAGCGACTCGCGGGTGAGCACGGTGCGCCCGCCCAGCGATAGCCGCATCTCGCCCGTCTCGGCATCGAGCACCTCGACCCGGATGCCACGCCGCAGCGCCTCGTCGGCGATGATGCGGGCGTACGGGTTGAGGTCGTCGACAGTCTCCGGCAGCGGAGTGAACAACGGCTCGTTGATCGCGTTCTTGCGCTTGATCGCCAGCACCGGAACCCGGCGGAAACCCAGCTTCTCATAGAGCGCGATGGCGGCGGCGTTGTCGTGGCCGACCGATAAGTCCATGTAGGCGCGGCCCGCGCGGCGGAAGTGCTCGGCCACCGCCCGGGTCAGCGCCTCCCCCATGCCCGGCAGCCCGGCAGCCGGGTCGACCGCCAACGTCCACAGGCTCGACCCGTGTTCGGGGTCGGAGAACAACACCTCGTGGTCGACCCCGGTGACGGTGCCGACCACCTCGTTGTCCTCGTCTCGCACCGCGACCAGGTATGTCACCGCTTCGGCGTGCAGATGGTTGTCCCAGATCGTCTCCACCGGCGCCGGAACCATGCCGCACCGCACGAAAACGCGATTCATCGCGTCGGCGTCGGCGGGCTCGGTGAGCGTACGCACCGTGACACCCGGCGGCGCGGACGCCAGGTCTTTGTCGTGTGGCGGCGTGAAGCGCAGCCGGTAGGTGTGACTGGGATCGATGAAAAGCTCCGTCGGCGCCATGGCCACCACGACGTGCGACTCACGGGCATAGATGCAGATGTCGCGGCGCCCGGGACCTTCTCGCCGCAACGCCTCGGCCAGCGTGTCGGGATCGGCGAAGGTCTGACCGAAGATCAGCCTGCCCCAACCCAATTCGAGCTCGACGTCCTTGGCCATCGCGTCCACCATGTGGGGTGGCGACGCGTCGTGCAGGCCCAGGGTGATGGCCTCGGGATGGTCGCCGGAGGGATCGATGACGCTCATGCGGCGGGTCCCGTCACACCGTGGCGCTGCAGCCACAACTCGAGTAGGCCGAGCTGCCAGAGTTCGTTGCCGCGCAGCGGTGTCAGTTTGCCATTGGGGTCTGCCAACAGCGCGTCGACGGCCTCGGCGTCAAACAGCCCGCGCTCCTTCGCGATGGGCGCGTACAGCGCATCGCGCACCAGGTCGAGGTAGGGGCCTTGCAGGTGGGTGAGCGCGGGCACCGGGAAGTAGCCCTTCGGCCTGTCGATGACCTCCGACGGGATCACGCGCCGCGCAGCCTGTTTGAGGACGCCCTTGCCCTCGTGCGCGATCTTCAGCTCCGGCGGGCAGGTCGCGGCTAACTCGACCAGCTCGTGATCGAGGAACGGGACGCGCCCTTCCAGCCCCCAGGCCATGGTCATGTTGTCTACCCGCTTCACCGGGTCCTCCACCAACATCACCATCGTGTCGAGGCGCAACGCCCGATCGACGCCGGCTTCGGCGCCGGCCCGCGCGAAGTGTTCGCTGACGAACTGGCGGCTGGGATCGCCGGGCGCGAACTTCCCCGAGCCGAGTAGGGCCTGGACGCCGGCGGCGTCGCGGTCGAAGAAGGCACCGCGGTATTCGGTGACCGCGCCGTCGAGCGTCGCGGCGGCCGGCGAACCCATCGGCGGATACCAGTGGTAGCCGGCGAACACCTCATCGGCACCCTGGCCCGACTGCACGACCTTGACGTGCCGGGCCACCTCCTGACTGAGCAGGTAGAAGGCGACGCAGTCGTGGCTGACCATCGGCTCACTCATCGCGCCGATGGCCCCGTCCAGCGCGGGCAGCATCCGTTCGGTCCCGATGCGGATCTGATGATGGTCGGTGGCGAACCGCTCGGCCACGATGTCGGACCAGTGGAACTCGTCGCCCTGCACGCCCCCGGCCGACTCGAAGCCGATCGAGAAGGTCGACAACCCGGTCTGGCCGGCCTCGGCCAGCAGCCCGACGATCAGGCTCGAGTCGACGCCGCCCGACAGCAGGCATCCGACCGGCACGTCGGCGACGAGGCGGCGCTGGACCGCCAGCCGCAGGCTGGACAGCACGGCGTCTTCCCAGTCCCGCTCGGACCAGTCGGCGCGATCCTGGTGCCTGGTGAAGTCGGGCTCCCAGTACGTCGTGGTGGTCCTGCGGCCATCGGGTTCGATGGCGACGAGCGAAGCGGGAGGCACCTTACGGACGCCGCGCAGGATCGTGGCGGGCGCCGGCACCACGGAGTGGAACGTCATGTAATGGTGCAGGGCGACCGGGTCGATCCGGGTGTCCACACCGCCTCCGGCCAGCAGCGCCGGCAACGTCGACGCAAACCGGATACGGTGGCTGTCCTCGGTCAGGTACAGCGGCTTGATGCCGAGGCGGTCCCGGCCCAGCAACACCCGGCCGCTGTCCCGTTCGACGATGGCAAACGCGAACATGCCCTTCAGATGGCTGACGAAGTCGTCGCCCCAGCGGTGGTAGGCCTTGAGCAGGACTTCGCTGTCGCTGGTGGAAAAGAAGCGGTAACCGTGGCCTTTGAGTTCGTCGCGCAGTTGCTTGTAGTTGTAGATACAACCGTTCCAGGCAATGGTGAGGCCCAGGTCGGAGTCGACCATGGGTTGGGCGCCCGCCTCGGTCAGGTCGATGATCTTTAGGCGACGATGTCCCAGCGCAACGCGCCCCTGTGACCAAGCGCCGGCAGCGTCCGGCCCCCGTGGTGCCAGCACGGCCGCCATGGCCGAAACCGCAGCAACGTCGGGTACGCGATCGTCGAGTCGCACCTCGCCGGTGGCTCCGCACATATATTCGACCCTAACCGCGTCCGGAGGATTACGGCACATCGGGCGTGCGGCCGGGCGCGCCGCACGCCTTTCCGCAGCCCGGACGCGGCCCCCGGGTCGGCCGCAGGCGCCGGCCGGGCGCCGTGAGCGCTGCGCCCCGACACCCCGTCGGGGCGGCGCGGCCCGGGCCGGCGCGAGCGCGCAGCAACATCGCGCCAGGCCGAGGAACGTGTCGGCGGCCGCCGCGGGTTTGTGGCAGGCACTAGCGCTGTCACCCCGTTTGTTAATGCGGATCGCCCCAGCCGTTCACCGGAGCGCAGCAAACAGCTCATCCGCCGCGAAATATGTTGGCGCCGCTTTAGATTCGGCTATAAGGTGTGCCCATGATCAACAACAACAGCGAGATAATGTTCATCGGTCGTGGCGGCGGCGCCGGCGGCGGTCGTGGTGGTGGCGCCGGCGGCGGTCGTGGTGGTGGCGCCGGTGGGGCCCGCGGCGGCGGCGCTGGCGGTGCTCGCCGCGGCGGCGGTGCCGGCGGCGGCAAGTAGTTTCAACCCTTTTCCGTTGTGCCCCTTCACGTTTCGTTTGTGAGACACCGGGGCCGCAAGATGTGCCCGACGAATGTCCCGTTGCGGCGTCACGCTTCAACGGGCATCGTCGGCGCGTTCCTGCAAGACTGCTGACATGCAAACGATCAGCGGTACCGTGCGCACGGCCGCGCCACACGATGCAGCGTCCTGCGTTGCGATCTACCGCCCGTACGTCGAAGACACCACGATCAGTTGGGAATTCGAAGCGCCCAGCCCCGACGAGATGGCCCGACGCATCGCCTCGGCCCAAAACGCGCACGAGTGGCTCGTTCTCGAAGATGACGATCAGGTCATCGGCTTTGCCTACGGCCACGCGCTGATCAGCTTGCCCTCTTTCCAATGGTCTTGTGAGACGGGCATTTACATCAGTCGCGACCATCACCGCGCCGGCTGCGGTCGCACCCTTTACACGGAAGTGCTGAACCGCCTCGCCGCGCGCGGCTACCGCAGAGTATTCGCCGGCATCACCCAACCCAACGAGGCCAGCAACGCCTTCCACCGGTCGTTCGGGTTCGAGGATGTCGGCGCGTATCGGCGCGTGTACTTCAAGCACGGCCGCTGGCACGATGTCGCGTGGATGCAAGCCGATTTGGGACCCGCCGACCTGCCCGACCCGCCAGCCCCGATCGGGTAACGCGCGATCAGCGACGCATGCGCAACGCCAGGTAGTACTCGTGTCGACGAGTTTGATCCACGGTGTAGCTGATCGCCTTGGTGACCCCGTCGTGGTCGATATCCACCCACCGCTCGGTGCGCAGGCGCTCGAACTCGCTCCACGACGTCACGGTGAATCGCTCCAGGATCGAGTTGGGTTCTCCCATAAAGTGATACAGCCGCCAGCTGTGGCCGCCGGTTCGTAGCCGCGACCGCCGGACCGCTTTCATCGCTTCGAGGAAGTTGTCCAGGTTTTCCGGCGCCACCTGATACCGGACGGTCACCAGGACCGGTCCGTCCTGCGGGCAGGGTTCGAACACCAGCGTCGGTGTGGGCCACGCGCTGGACACCTCGACGCTCACCCGTCCGGTGGAAGGCCGCAAACCGACCACCGACACGCTGAGCGCGGTAAGGCCCAGCACTGCCGCGGACCCCATCATCGCGACGTGCAGCCCGAAGTGTGTGGCAAGCGCGCCCCACAGATAGGCGCCGAATGCCTGAGATCCCGTGGACACCAACAGATAGACCGACAGCCCGCGAGCGCGGACCCAGCGCGGCAACGACAGTTGTGCGGCGGCGTTCAACGTCGTCAGCGTGATCAGCCAGGCCGTCCCGGACAACATCAGGAACGGCAGTGCGGCGGAAAACGGCAGCCAGATCACGGCCAGTGGCGCAAGACCGTACGCGGCGGCCGAGGCTCCGAGCAACACATTGTCCGACATTCGCGCATGCAGCGGATCGGCCGCGACGACGGCGAGTATGGCGCCGGCTCCGATGGCGCCGAGTGCCACACCATAACCGCTGGCATTGAGGTGCCAGCGGTGCGCCGCGGCCACCGGCAGCAGCGCGAGTATGGCAGAGGCGGGAAACAGGAAAAGCGCTGTGCGCAACAAGATCCTGCGAAAAATCGGACTGTTCCCGACGTATTGCACTCCGGACAGGATTGCCTGACCGAGGCGTTCTCGCTCCAGCGGCGCGATTTGTTTCGGACGATTCCACGCGCGCAGCGCAATGATGATCGCCGAGAACGACACCGCGTTGATCGCGAAGACGGCCGCGGGCCCCAGCCATGCCACCACGATGCCGCCGATTGCCGGTCCGATCGCCCGGGTGGAGTTGGCTGACACACTGCCCAACACCGAGACCGCCGGGATCTGCTCACGCGGCACGACTTCGGGTTGGATCGCCTGCCAGGCGGGCCCGGTCAGGGCCGCGGCAAAGCCGATGGCCAACGTGAACAGCAGCAGTCCGGTCGGGGTAAGCCGGCCAAGGTTGGTCAGCACGGCCAAAGCGAGTGCCACGATCACGGCATACGTCTGCAGGAAGATCAGCAGCCGGCGGCGGTCGAACAGGTCGGCCAGCACACCGGCGAACAGGCCCAGCAGCAGGGTCGGTCCCAGGCTTGCCGTCTGCACCAGCGCCACAACGACATCGGGGCTGTGCTTTTCCACCAGGAACCACTGCGCCGCCACCGCCTGCATCCACGTCCCGATATTGGAGATGAACTGCGCGACGAACAGACCCCGGTACACGCGATTGCGCAGCGGGGCCCACGTCGACGGCTTCGCGCCGTCGACACGTTCCGTGTCCTGGATCACCACACCACCGATGGTCGATAGCCCTTCGCTCGGCCAGCACGCGGGTGACGCCCCTGGCGCTTGTTTCAAGGATTAAAAGTTTATGACACTTTCATCTGGCGCTCGTGCCAAGGATCGGCCCACGGTAGCCCCATCCGGTGGTGGCGGCCCGGTCCCGCTGCATCCGTTGCGAGCCAACAGTTCTGGCAACCGCTGATACTGTCAATTCCGTGTCCGGCACGGATCAGAAAGTGAGTTCTTGCCAGCCGCTGTATTTGCTGGCGGACAGTCAGCTGCTGTTCTGGAAGCAGCACGGGCGGCCGCTGCTGCAATCGGCGCTCGACGGGTTGGATACGCACGCCGCGCCGAGCGCCGCCTATGTTGGTGCCTCCAACGGGGATCGTCCGGAGTACTACGAGATCTTCGAGGCGGCGATGGATGTGGTCGGGATCACCGACCGTCGCATGATCGCTTCGTCGTTCGGGCCCGCCGACCGCGACTTCCTGACGCACGCCGAGGTGATCGTCCTCGCGGGCGGCGACGTGCGGCTCGGCTGGACCACATTCGAGAAGACCGGCATGAAAGGCGTGATCCTGGACCGCTATACCGGCGGGGCGATCCTGGTAGGCATTTCCGCCGGCGCCGTCCAGCTCGGGCGCTACGGCTTCGTGGAGTCTTTAGACCGCTCCGGCACCGAGGTGTTCGAGGTGTTCAATCTGGTGCCCGCGATCATCGACACCCACGACGAGCAAACCAACTGGGCCCGGCTTACGCGCACCGTCGAGTCGATGAGGGGTGCCGCGGCCGGGTTCGGAATCCCGTCCGGCAGCGGACTCGTCGTGCATGCCGACGCCGCGATCGAACCGCTGCGCCGACCCGCGCACCAATTCCGTTTCGACGGCGACACCGTCACGCATTCACTGCTGCGTGCTGAATAGGAAGTCAAGTACCCCAAGCTAATTCAGGTGCGGGCCGTCGCCATCGGAGGGCGCCGGCCCGGATTCCAGCATCGCGACCTTGTCGAGACCGCTGATGGTGAGCACCCGAACCAGCACGTGGTGAACGATGATGTGCAGATTATCGACCTTGTCGGCATGGTCGAAAAGCGCGTTGATGCCCGCACTGTCGATATACCTGATGGCGCTCAGATCGATTGTGATCGGCTGGCGGGTTCCGGCGCTGGTGGCGTGCAGCGCGTGCCTGAATTGGGCGACATTGCTCAGATCGATCTCGCCTGTCGCGGTCAGTCGAGGCAGTCCGTCGGGGCCGCGGCTGGTCTTCAGGTGAAGCTCGGCGGCCATCAGGTGATCCTCGCGTACAAATGCACGGTCGTGCCGGCCTCGGAGGAGTGGATCATCAGGTCCTCCACCAGGCCCCGCATCAGGGTGATGCCGCGGCCCCGGCTGATTCCGGGGACGGTGCGCGGCTGCTTCCAGGTGCCGCTGTCGATGACGGTCACTTGCAGGGCATCGACGACAGCGGTCGCCCGCAGCGAGACGGTGCCCTCGGCATGGTCGCGGTATCCGTGCTCGATCGCGTTGGCGACCGCCTCACCGGCCGCGGTGAGCACGTCCTGGATCTGACCCGGCCCCACCCCCACCCGAGTTAGCCAGCCACGCAGCGCGGCGCGGCTCGGGGCGAGATGTTCGACGTCGGCCTCGAAGTTCATCGACAGCGGGGCAGGCTGCCGATACAGCAGTATCGCAACGTCATCGGGATAACCCCCGCCCGGCGCGAGCCGGGACATGAGACGGTCGGCCACGTCGTCAAGCGACAGCGAACGTCCGTCCTGGATCAGATCGGTGGCACTGGCGACGCCCTCGTCGATCGACTGGCCACGCCGTTCGACCAGGCCGTCGGTATACAGCAGCAGCGTCGTCCGTGGCGGCATCGTCACGGTCGCCTCCGCGCGAGACCAGTCCGCCCGTACCGCCAGCGGAAGCCCGTGCCCGCCTTCCAGCTGCGCGGTGGTGCCGTCGGCATGCACCAGGATGGGCGGTGGATGCCCCGCACTGGAATACGCCAGCTCCCCGGTCGCGACCGTGAGCACCGCGCAAAACGCGGTGGCACACCGGGCCCCGGGCAGGCGGGCCGCGAAGCGGTCCAGACCGGTGAGCACGGCACCGGGGCTGGGCCGCTCGAGAAGCAGTGCGCGACAAGCACTTCGGAGCTGACCCATCACCGTCGCGGCGGCCAGGCCGTGTCCCACACAGTCGCCGACGATCAATGCGACCCGGCCGTCCTTGAGATCGACCAGGTCATACCAGTCGCCGCCGACCTGTAACGGGTGGTTCGCGGGACGGTAACGAACCGCGAAACCGGCGGGCAGCGTCGTCGGGCCGAGCATCGCGTGCTGCAACGCCAACGCCGTTTCGCGTTGCTCCTCGAGCTGATAGACCCGGTGCAGACCCTGGCTGAGCCGGCCGCCCAGAACCTTCAACAGGTTGTGATCCTCGGCGGTGAACGGGCGCCGCTCCCGCAATTCGAGCCAGACCACCAGCACGCCACGGGGATGCTGCAGCGAGATGCCGGCCGTGTTCGGCGCATCGGACGCCGTGGTGAGCAGTTCGGAATCGCGTAGCGGCTCGATCAGCTCCCGCTGCCGCGGCGCCAGCTCGGCCCAGTCACACGGCACACCGGCACACACCAATGCCGGCGCGGCCGCCCGCGGGTCGTCCCGGCCGAACGTCACGGCCAGTACCTGGCGAGCGTCCCACGTGTCGCGGAGCTCCCGGGCCGCACCCTGCAAGGTGTCCTCGAGCGTCTCTGCTTGTGCCAGTTGCTGATTCAATCCGGCCAATGCGACCTGGCTCTGTACGACGTAGTGCTCGGTCGTCACGTCGCGCAGCGTGCCCACCATGATGCGACGACCGGTGTCCGGATCGTCGACGCGACTGAAATTGGCCGCGACCCACAGACGATGCCCGTCACGATGGATCGCCGCAGCGGTGAAGGCACCCTGCGTCTGTGCCAGCAGCCGGTCGAACACCGCCTCCACCTGTCGGCGTGCCTCGGGTTCGGTGTCGGCCGGCGGCCACCAGGGGTGAGGAGGCCGATACGGCAGTCCCTCGGGTCCGTATCCCAGGATGTCGGTGAACGCGGCATTGACCTCGATGACGGCGCCGTGTTCGTCGCAGACGAAGAACCCCTCTTGCAGCGATTCCACCAGGGCGGTGCGCCACCGGGCGTGGTGGCTGCGCAGCCGCGACAGCTCCACATTCGCCCGTACCCGGGCCAGCAGTTCGGCGGCGGCGAACGGCTTGACGAGGTAGTCGTCGGCGCCGGCGAGCAAGCCCTGCACGGAGGCTTCCTGGCCTGCGCGCGCCGACAGCAGCAGGACGGGCAGCGCGGCGGTGCGCGGATCGCTGCGCAACGCCGCAAGCAGCTGCAGACCGTCTAGTTGGGGCATCATCACGTCGCTGATAACCAGGTCGGGGGCCTCGGCGCGGATCGCGTCCAGCGCCTGTTGCCCGTCATTGACGGTGCTGACCCGGTAGCCGGAGGTGTGCAGCAAATGGGTCAGATACTCGCGCACGTCGGCGTTGTCGTCGGCGACCAGCACGTGGGTCCCGTCGCGCAGGTGTCCGGTCGGCGCGACGGCGGTCATCATGGCGGTGGCACTCGTACCGGATTCGGTGTCGAGGTCACCGGGCAGCCAGCGCAGCGCCTCTTGGACATACGGTTCGGCGATCACCCCGGGGCTCGGCGGTGTTGCCGGCGGGCAGGAGATCTCGTCGGGCGGCAGGTGTGCGGCACCGAACGGCAGACGAATGACGAAACTCGTTCCCACGCCCTCCTGGCTGTCGGCGACGATGCTGCCGCCATGCAACCCGACGAGTTCCTTGACCAGGGCCAGCCCGATGCCGCTGCCTTCGGTGGAGCGGGCGCGCGCGTTCTCCACGCGGTGGAAACGCTCGAACAGGTGAGGCATTGCCGCGGCGGGCAGGCCGACCCCGGTGTCGGTGACGACGACGACGGCGTTGGTGTCGTCGCGGTTCACACGCACCGTGATCGCCCCGTGGAAGGTGAACTTCAGTGCGTTGGACAGCAAGTTGAGGATGACCTTCTCCCACATCTCGCGGTCCAGGTACACCGGTTCGTCCAGCGGCGGGCAGTCCACCGTGAAGGTGAGGCCGGCACGCTCGATCGCCGAGCGGAAGACGCTGGCCAGATCCGCGGTGAGGGTGGCGACGTCGGCGGGCTCGAACCGGGCTCGCATGCGCCCCGCCTCGATCCGGGAAAAGTCCAGCAGCGTGTTGACGAGTTTCGCCAGGCGCAAGCCGTTGCGATGAATGAGCTCCAACTCCTGGCGTGCGGTTTCGTCGATGCCTGTCGCGCGGCGGCGCAGATCGTCGATCGGCCCGAGAATCAGGGTGAGGGGAGTCCGGAATTCGTGGCTGACGTTGGAGAAGAACGTGGTCTTGGCGCGGTCGAGCTCGGCCAGTTCCTCGGCGCGCCGCTGCTGGGCTTGATAACTGCGCGCGCTGCCCACGCCGGCGGCAATGTAGCCGGCCACCAGCTGCACGAAGCCGCGGTATCCGTCGTCGAGCGGGCGGTACCGGTTCAGCGCGGCCACCAGGAACCCAACCGGCTCCCCGCCCTGCTGCAACAGCGGCACCACCAGCGCCTGCGTCGGCGGCTCGCGCCAGGCGCCCGTCGGCAGGTGCCCGGCATGGAAGTCGAGATTGCCGTCGAGCTCGACGAGTTCGGTGACACCGTGCCCCACCGCGGCAGCGGGCCAGGGTGATTGGGCGCCGGCCGGCACGATCTGCGGTGCCGCCGGATGCCCGGGGACGATTCCACTGACCCCGGCCAACAGTGCGTCGCCATTGTCGCCGAACAGGTAGGTCATCGAGAACGGCAGATCGTGGGGGTTAGTCGCGAGTTGGCGCGCCGCGTAGTCGAGCATTTGACGCTCGGTGCGCACCACGCTCGGATCCGACCCGAGGTCGCGCAGTGTCGAGATCCGGCGCTGCGCGATGACGCGGTCGGTGTCCTCCCGGACCACGCAGAGCATCCCGACCACGCTGGCGTCGTCGTCGCGCAGCGCGCTGTAGGAGAACGTGTGATACGACTCCTCGGGATAACCGGACCGCTCAAGGATCAGCAGCAACGCTTCGTCCCAGGTGGCCTCCCCGGTCGCCAACACGCTGTCGATCCGAGGACCGATGTCACCCCAGATCTCCGCCCACACCTCGCGGGCCGGGCGGCCCAGTGCCCAGGGGTATTTGCGGCCCAGGGTGTCGCGCCGGTAGGCGGCATTGCAGAAAAACGTCAGCTCCGGGCCCCACGCCATCCACATCGAAAACCGGGACGACAGCAAGATGTTGACCGCCGTGACGAGGCTTTGCGGCCAGTCCTGCACCGCACCGAGCGGCGTGGCGGCCCAGTCGACCGCGGCTAAGTCGCGACCGATCTGCTGGTCTGCCCGGAAAACCACTGCCGTCCCTTCCGATTGCTCAAACCCAAGGCGGTCGCGCACCGCTGCCCGTTGCGGTTCCGTTCCAGACAATCACTTCCCCGGTTCGGGCCGCCAGCTTTTCGCTGGATAGTGCACAATCGTGACGTTGTCGCGGGCCCACGCCTTGGGTAAATGGCTTATACGGTTTGCGGCGCCGACGATTCGGCTGGACCGCAGGTGTCGTTTAGCCAGTACCGAGCGGACGTAAACGACGTCGTCCCGGCATCGCCGCAACGCCGTTGTGCGCCAAGAGTTGTCGCATCGAAAAGGCTGGCGCGGTGAAATGATCGCGCCGAGGCAAACACTGGCCGCGCGCCGCGCGTGCTGGCAGGGTGACGCGTTGTGCGGGTGTGGCTGAGCGGCTAGGCAGCGGCCTGCAAAGCCGTATACACGGGTTCGAATCCCGTCACTCGCTCGATGTATCCGCCGTGACGGCATCGAGATAGAGCCATCGGCCGGCGCGGCGCGCGAACCGGCTGCGCTCGTGCAGGGTGCCCCTGCGGCCGCCGGATTCGAATCGGGCGATGAATTCCACTTCGCCGTAATCGTCGTCGGGACCGCCCGCGTCGGTGTCGACCACGTCGAGGCCGAGCCAGGTGATGCCGGAGTCGACGGCAACGTCGGCCGGCCGCGTGCGCGGGTGCCAGGTCCGAAAAAGGTAGTCGGCGTCGCCGTAGGCGAAGGCCGAATACCTCGACCGCATCAGTGCCTCGGCCGACCGGGCGAGTGAGTCGCCGCGGTGCAGGGGCCCACAACAGCCGCGATACCCAATGCCGGTGCCGCACGGGCATGGCGGCCCCAGGAGTTCGTTCACCCCACGAGGGTGACAGACGGCTATCGCGACCCGTCGGTCGGCGCGGCGCCGGCCGCGTCCTGCAGCACCTGCTGCAACTTGTCGAACGGGTCGCCGGCGGCCGGGTCCAGCGCCCGGGGCGGGATTTCGCGTCCGTCGGCTCCGACGGCCGGCGGCGGCGGTGGTGGTGGCGGCGGCGGTGGCGCCATGGGTGGCGGCGGTGCAGGCACCCGCGGCGATGAGGTGTCCAGCGCAGTCCGCTTGGCCGCCAACCGGTTCGTGGTGTCGTCGCGGAGGGCGCGACGCTGCGGATCGGGGTCGTCGTTGCCGGAGAAGCACGCGCCGGGCGCACCGTCGATGACGGCCAATGCGCTGACGTAGCGTTCGTCCGCGCGTGCCCGGTTGCCGGCGGCCGCGGCGCGGTCGCCCTGGGCCTCGCGGACCAGTTCGAGGTTGACACGCACCGGGCAGGACCGGGCGGCATCGGTGCGAACCAGCGCGGCCGAGAAGTCGGTGTCGGCGTCGTCGAGTCGCCCGTCGAGCACGGCCGCGGTGCCCGCGGCGAACGGCGCGTTGGCCTGCTCGATTACATTGCCGATGCCTAGAATCGCGGCATCGGCACGCACCGCGTTCCCGTCGCGCAGCGCGAAGGAGGACACCGCGGAATTCCCGGCTAGGACAACGGAAATCAACTTCACGATGCTCAACACCGCGGCCACGGTCAGCGGGGCGGAGTAGATCAGCAGGCGCCTGCGCAGCCGCAATCGCGCCGGACCGCGCGTCACGACACCAAACCCCGTCGGGCGATGCGGCCGCGCCGGAACTCGCGGACAAAAAGATAGATCTCGGCGAGGAGCAACGCCGCCGTGAGCAACGCGGGCAGCCAGTACAGCTCGATCCGCTGCTGAGTCTCCGGCCCGCGCCGTGTGTCCGGCAGCGTAAGCCGCAGCGCCTGGCCGGGATGCCGGAGTAGATACGGCACGTCGAATTGCGCCGCGATGCGGCTTAATTCGACCTCATCGATGGCGTCGCCGCGCCCGTATCCCAGCACCGCCCCACCGGTCACCGACGCCTGGGTGAGGTCGAAATCCGGCCCCTGCGCCTCCGACTCCCCCGGCGCGCCGGAACCGAAGTACAGCACCACGTTGCGCGAACCCGGGTACTGCTGTGCCGCCTGCATCAGCTGGTACCGCACCACGGTGCCGGCCGCCGCGGTGTTGGCGCGGCCGCTCTGGTCGGAGGCGAGCGCCGCAACGGACGGGCGCAGACTCCACACATCTTGTGACAGCGGCCAATTCAGCGTCGCCTTCGAGGCGAAGGTGATCAGCGCGTACCGGGCCGCCGGGTACCGGTTGATCACCGCCGACATGTCGTCGCGCATTCCGCCGAGTCGCGTTTTGCCGGCGCCGTAATCGTCGACCGCGGAGTCGGCCGACCGGTCGACGATCATGAACACGTTGAGGTTCGCGCCGGCCGGTGCGCCACCGCGGTTTTCGGTGTGCCGCAGTGCCGGACGTGTGCTCGCCGCGATCACCAACAGCACCGCGAGGGTAACCCCGCCCCAGCGCAGCACCGCGGGAATGCGCCGGCGACCGGCCGATACCAGCACCTGGCGCAGCGCCACCGCGCGTGCAAAAGCCAGCGCGCCGGCGACGACGGCGAGGATCGGCCAGGGCAGCACGGGCTGAAACGTCATCGGCGCAACACCAACAGGGCCACCGAAAGCACGGCGACCGATAGCAAGGCGAGCACCAGCGGCACCACCGGCTCATCGGCGAGGTCTGTGGTCACGACGGTGCCGTCGGCCCGGCGCGCCGGCGGGGCGTGTGTCCGAACGTCGTCGAGGGCCCCGGCCACCGAACTCGGCTGCGGTGTGAGATAGCGGCCGCCGGTGCGCGCGGTGAGCTGTTGCAGCGAACCGCTCGCCGGCGACGGGCCGGTGTCGAGCACGTTGACTTGCACGCCGGTCCGCTCAGCCAGGTTGCGCGTAGTGGTGTCGGTGAACAGCGCCGCCCGTGGTTCCCCGGCAGCACGCACCTGCGCGGGACCGAGATAAATCACCGAGCGCCGCTGCGTGCCCCGCTGCTCCGCGCTGGGGAAACCCGAAAGACACAGCGCCAGAACGTCATCGGTGCTCGGCGCATAGTCGGTGTAGGGCACCTTCGGAGCGAACGACTGCCCGGTGGGTGCGGCGGCGTAGTCGCCGAATCGGGCCGCGGCGTACTGGTGATCGCGCGTCAGCGGCACCAGGCGACGGTTGACCGATGTCAGCCCGATGCGCTGGGCCGCGGGAGAGTTGACCGTCTGCCGCGCGAAGTAGTCGAGCAGCTCCGCGGTGGCCGCGTCCGTCACCGGCTGTCCCACGCAAAGCATGATGTCCTCGGGGTGAGCCGCGTCGAAGTCGTTGCCCGCCACCGTCGGGCGGGACGCCGCCCACGTGACCGCGGTGAACATGACCGTCAACACGACCAGCGTCACCACCGTCGACAACGAACGCAGCCGCGCCACCCTCGCGTACTCGGGCAGCCGGGTCAGCCGGGCGACGTTGGCCAGCGGGCGCAACCGCCGTCGCGCGGCCGCCATCGGCAAAAGGGCGGCCAGCGCGACGATCGCGACCAACGCGGCCGACCCGAAAAGCGCTACCGGCCACCACTTCAGCTCCACGAGCGGATCAACTCCTGCGCTCGGGCACTGACGTCGGCGACGTCGACCGTCGTCTGGGCGTTGAACTGCGCATCGCCGAGCTGGGTCAGCAACGGCGCGGCCGCACCCAGATCCGCGTCTGCCAGGGCACCGACGTGCAGGTACTGGGCACGCTCGCCGGTCGCCTGGTGCAAGAAACTGCGCAGGGTCCGGCTGATCGCCGCGCACGCGGCCGCGGACGACATCCGTCCGGCGTCGTGGTCGTCGGCGATGCCCTGGACGCAGCGCGCGAATCGGCGGCGGATCAGCCACGCGTGTACCCGCCGCACGCCGGGGATCCCTCGCAACTGGTGCGAAGGCAGCGTCCATAGGAAAATGATTGCATACCAACATGTCACGGCAACGATGAGCAGCACCGCCCAGCACAGCCACCAGGACGAGTACGGCTGCGGGCCGAAGATGTGGCGCAGCGGGTCATCCGGCACGGGCGGCCACCTCGGTCAGGCGGACGAGTTCGCGCCGAATGTCGTCGCTGCCGGCAACGAGGGCATGCGGGATCGCGTGCTCGGCAAGGAAAGCCTCGAGGTGCGCGCGCCGAGCCTGCTCGGCGCGCCGATACGCGGCGACGATCCGCGGCCCCAACTCCGCCCCGTTCAACACGAAACGACCGGTCGCGACGTCGTACCCGTCGGTGTTGTCGGGCCCCACCGCGGGCATGTCCGACACCATCACCCACATGATGTCGTGGCGCCCAACGAGTTTGGTCAGCACCGCGCTGAGCCGGTCGTCGACATCGGGTTCGTCGGAAACCGCGATGATCAGCATGGTGTGGCGGTAATGCGTGGCGATGTAGTCGAGTTGGCCGGTGATGTCGCTGCGTTCGGGATCGGTGGTGGCGTGCTGATACCAGCGGTGCAGGAGGCCCTCGATGTGCGATTCGCCGCGCCGCTGCGGAATGTTCACGCAGCCGCGGCGGTCACCGTAGACCATGCCGATCTGATCGGAACGCCGCAGGCCGATCAATCCCACCGCGCCCATGACGTTGGCGGCGACGTCGCGTTTGTACTCGCCGCTGGGGGCCAGCGCTGACATGTTCTGCCCGGCGTCGGCGGCAAGCAGGATCTTGTGATGCTTTTCGGAGACGAATCGTTTGATGAGGACACCGCCGGAACGCGCGGAGACCTTCCAGTCGATGTCGCGGACGTCGTCGCCGGGAACATACGGCCGTAGGTCGTCGAATTCCATGCTGCGCCTGTGTAATAGCGCGTAGCGGCCGCCTTCGAGCAGGCCGCGGGTGTCGGTGCCGAAGTGCGCCTTCGCGCGGTTGAGGTGCTTACCCACGTTGCAACCTGGGACAGCTCAAGGAACCCGGACGACCCGCAGCACGGCGTCGATCACGACCTCGGGGGTGATGTCGGCGCTGGCCGCCTCGAATCCGAGGATGAGCCGGTGCCGCAGCACCCGGTGGGCGAGCTTTGCGATGTCCTCGGGCAGCACGTGCGCGCGGCCGGCCAGCACCGCCTGCGCCCGCGCGGCCTTGCAGAATGCGATGGTGGCGCGGGGGCTGGCCCCGTACTCAACCAACCGGGCGATCTGCTTGGGCAGCGCCCGCGCCGGGTGGCGGGTCACCTCGACCAGTTGGCTGGCGTAGAGCATCAGCGCGTGATCCATGTGGACGTGACGCACCACATCCTGCAGGCGTAGCACGTCGTCGACGCTGACGACCGGCGCGGTGGGCTGCGCCTTGTCGTAGATGCCCGCGTCGATCCGCGCCATCACCTCCACCTCTTCCTGCGGAGAGGGGTAACGCACGATCTCCTTGAGCAGGAAACGGTCGGTCTGCGCCTCCGACAGCGGATAGGTGCCTTCCTGGTCGACGGGGTTTTGGGTGGCGATGACCAGAAACGGGTCCGCGAGGGGATATAGCTGCCCGGCTATCGTGGTCTGTCGCTCCTCCATCGCTTCGAGCATCGCGCTCTGCGTCTTCGCGCTCGACCGGTTGATCTCGTCGAGCAGCACGATGTTCGCGTGCACCGGACCCAGCTGGGTGACGAAAGAGTTGTTCGACGAGTCATAGATCTGGGTGCCGATGATGTCGCTGGGCAGCAGGTCGGGCGTGCATTGAATGCGTTGAAAGCGGCCATGAATCGACTCGGCGAGCACCTTGGCGGCCGTGGTCTTGGCCAGGCCCGGCACGCTCTCGAGCAGCACGTGGCCGCCAGCGAGCAGACCGATCAACAGCGACTCTCGAAGTTCGCGCTGCCCAACGATCTTGGCGGCGAATGCCTGTGAGATGGCGTCTACGATGCGCTGGGCGTCGTCAAGTTCGCGCTGATCCGGTTGTGTCCGTGCGGTAGTCATACGCCCGCTGGGGTACCCGGCCGCGCACATTCCACACCTGGCGCGCTACGGCGTTCGGTGCCTTACAGGCCGGGCAAGCAGATGGGCGATCCGTTGCAGGTATTGGCCGGGGACGGATCTCCCTCCAGGATGTGTGCGCCGACTTGGATGCCTCCCTCGGTCCCCGGGTGTCCGAGGCTGCCTCCGTAGTAGTGGTGACATCTGTTCATGTCCCACACCACGTCCGGCATTGGCAACGGACTACCGGGGCACCAGACGTAGCTGCACATCGCCAGCTGGTTACAGATTCCCGTTCCCGGGTCCGCCTGGGCAACGCCCGTGCCGACGCCGGCGCCGGCCAATGCCACGGTGCCGGACAGCAGCCCAGCGGCAAGGATGCGTTTCATGTGGGTTCTCCTGGTCGTGGTCGGGGGTTCGCTGTCGATTCCAGACCCGCGGCCGCGACTGCGGGCCAATAGTGCGATCTTCCCTGTACAGGGCGCAAAAAGATAGTCCAATGGGTAAGTCGCGCTGCCGCTGCCGAAGGTTGCCGAGGCACCGATCGGGCGGGGCCGGTGGCGCGGGTCGCAGTAAGGTGATCCCGATCCGTCCTGCCGAAGGACGGCGGCGGCGGGAGGTCGAACTGAGCGTGGAAGGTAGGCCGACCAAGGCCGACGTGGCGCGCCGAGCGAACGTGTCCACCGCGACGGTGAGCTATGTGCTCAACAACTCCGAGGGACGGACGATTTCGGCCCAGACACGTGCCGCGGTGCACAGTGCCGCCGCCGAACTCGGGTATCGGCCCAACCTGGCGGCCCGCAACCTCGCCCGCGGCAAAAGCGGTGTGGTGCTCTACATCGTGCCGCAACTGGCCGGCGGTGAGATGCCGATGCAGGTGGGCACGCGCATGACGACCGAGCTGACCCGCCGCGGCATCATGCAGGTCCAGCTGTTCGAGACCGAACACGACGACGCCGTCGCCGACGCCATCAACCAGCTCCAGCCGATCGCGGTCACCAGCCTATTCCCCTTGGGCCGCAAGGCATCTGGTGCCGTGACCGCCGCCGCCATCCCGCACATCTGCGTGCACACCCTGCCGGGGCTGGGCGACCCGCAGTATTCGGTCGGACAGCTGCGCGTCGACCATCTCGTCGCGCGGGGCCATCGGCAGCTGGCGTTCGGCTACTCCGGTGATCCGCGGTGGCGCGCGCTCGGCGACTACTGGATCGACGGTGTCCGACGCGCCGCCCAGCGGCAGGGGCTGCCCGAGGTCGTCGTGCAGGCGTTCACGCCGGCCGACAGCGCCGCGGCGGTCGGTGAATTGCACGCGGCGGGTGTCACCGCCGTCTGCGCGCAAAGCGACGAGCTCGCCTTCGTCGTGCTCGACGGCATCCGCCGCGCCGGGCTGCGATGCCCCGACGATCTCGCCGTCATCGGGGTGGACGCCACGGCCCTGTCCCCCTTCAGCACGCCTGCCCTGACCACCGTCTCATTCGACCGGAGCGCAATCGCCGAAGTCGCGCTGTCGGCGGTGTTGACCGAGCTCGGCCTCGCCGACGACGCAGCTCCGCCGGCCCGCGACATCGCGACGCTGGTCGTCCGAGCGTCCACCTAACCGCGACCCGACGCCCGCGCCCGCTCTAGACACCCTCTGGTTACGCGCGTAACCTCTGTCGGGCAACGACCCACGCCGGCGACCGAAGGAACCAGCATTGACCAGCACCACGATTCCGGTCTTCAACCCCTCCACCGAAGAGCTGATCACCGAGGTCCCCGATTCCGACCAGGCCGCCGTCGACGCGGCGGTGGCCCGGGCGCGCGAAACCTTCGAGTCGGGCGTGTGGCGCAAGGCCCCCGCCTCCCACCGCGCCAACGTCCTGTTCCGCGCGGCCCGCATCATCGAGGAACGCACCGACGAGCTCGCCGCGCTCGAGGGCCAGGACAACGGCATGAACCTGACCGCGGCGCGGCACATCGTTCCCGTGTCGGTCGCCATGCTGAAGTACTACGCCGGCTGGGTCGGCAAGATCCACGGCGAATCGGCCAACCTGGTCTCCGACGGCTTGCTCGGCACCTGGGAGACCTACCACACCTTTACCCAGCTCGAGCCGGTCGGCGTCGTCGGCCTGATCATCCCGTGGAACGGGCCCTTCTTCGTCGCGATGCTCAAGGTCGCGCCCGCGCTGGCCGCTGGGTGCAGCGCGGTGCTCAAGCCCGCCGAGGAAACCCCGCTGACCGCGCTGAAGCTCGAGGAGATCTTCCGCGAGGCGGGTCTGCCCGACGGCGTGCTGAACGTCATCACCGGCTACGGCGAGACCACGGGCGCGGCCATGACCGCGCATCCGGGCATCGACAAGATCTCGTTCACCGGGTCGACCGAGGTCGGGCGGCTGATCGTCAAGGCAGCCGCCGGCAACCTCAAGCGGCTCACCCTCGAACTCGGCGGCAAGTCGCCGCTGATCATGTTCGACGACGCCAACCTGGACAAGGCGATCATGGGTGCGGGCATGGGGCTGCTCGCCGGCTCTGGGCAGAACTGCTCGTGCACCTCGCGGATCTATGTCCAACGCGGCATCTACGACCAGGTCGTCGACCGGCTCGCCGAGTTCGCGCAGATGTTGCCGATGGGCGGCAGCGAGGACCCCGATTCGGTGCTGGGGCCGCTGATCAGCAACAAGCAGCGCAAGCGCGTGGAAGGCATCGTCAACGACGGCGTGGCCGACGGCGCGAAGGTGATCACCGGCGGCAAGCCGATGGACCGCAAGGGCTACTTCTACGAGGCCACGATCATCACCGACACCACCCCCGAGATGCGGCTGATCAAGGAGGAGATCTTCGGCCCGGTCGGCTGTGTGATCCCGTTCGAGGACGAGGCCGAGGTGATCGCCGCCGCGAACGACACGCACTACGGGCTGGCCGGATCCATCTGGACCGAGAACCTCTCCCGCGCCCACCGCATGGCGAATGAGCTTCGCGCGGGCCAGGTTTGGGTGAACTCCTCGCTTGCGGCGGACCCGTCGATGCCGATCTGTGGCCACAAACAGTCGGGGTGGGGCGGCGAGCGGGGCCGCAAGGGGATCGAGGCCTACTTCAACACCAAGGCGGTCTATATAGGCCTATGAGAGGCTATGAGGGGCTTTCTTGCGCGCGAGCCTAACGCCAGGACCAAAATTGGCGCGGTTTTTCGCACTGAGGTTAGGCTCGCGGCGCCTGGGCGCCGCGGCTAATGGGCCCGGCCTAACCCAGGCTCTTGGCGAAGCCGCTCAGGTCGCGCACGCTGGCCGCGAACACGTCGGGCATCGCGGCGGGAAACATCAGATCGCCTCCGTGGCAGGTTCCCGCGACCATCCTGCCCACCGCGGGTACACCGGCACGCACCAGACGCCGATAGTAGGCCAGCCCCTCATCGCGCATCGGATCGAGTTCGTTCACCGAGATCACGTGCGGCGGAAGGCCTTTGAGGTCTTCGATGGTTGCCACACCGGCGAAACAGGTGGGATCGTTCGAGTGTTGCTGGTCGGGGTCGTAGAGCGAACCCAACAGTTCCGCCTGCTGAAGGCTGATGAAATACCCGTCGCATTCGCGCAGCGACGGCAACTCGTCGGGCGGCTCGTGCCATTGGTTCGAGATGTACGGGCACTGCACATACAAGCCCGCGATCTCGTGCAGCCACCCTTCGCGTTTCGCCTTGTGCCCCACCGTCAGCGTGAGATTGCCACCACCAGACTCGCCGGACACGACCAGATGACTCACGCCGAGCTCGACTCGATGCGCCGCGACCCAGCGGACTCCGGCGGCGCAATCGTTGAGCCCGGCGGGAAATGGGTGCGGACCCAGCTTGCCGCCGGAATTGCGGAACTCGACCGCGACCACGACCAGACCGGTACCGGCCAGGTGCTCGCACAACCGGCGGTAGGTGGGATCGGCGGCGCTGGCGATGGCCATGCCGCCGCCGTGCAGGTGCACGATGGCCGGCACTGGGCCGGTGTCGGCCGGGCGGACGGGGCGGCTGATGTACAACGTCACGTCGTTACCGTCTTCGCCGATGATGGTTGCCGTCGTGGTCGCCACCCCGTCGGCGTCGGGTATGCCGGGTGCGAACGCGCCGAGAACGGCGCCCATCCCCTCCTCGCACATCGCCGCGTACGCGAGCCGTTCCTCCAGCGGGGCATCGATGGTCAGCGGCACCGTGGGCGCATTGTTGTCGAGACCCAACGGCGCGAGAGCTTCCACCATGCGCGGGTCCGACCGCGGGTCGGTGCGTAGACAGCAATCCGGATCAGCCAGCCGACCGTTGGTCATTTTGCGACTGTACTGTCGCCGCGGCCCGCGTCGCTAGGCCCGTTACGGGGCGGCGTGCGGGGTCACCAGAAACTTCGCTCCGGTGGCCCGCTTGACGTACTGGTGGAAGGCGTCGGGCTGGAGCATGCCGGCCAGCGACACCTCACGGGTGTAGTTGCTCGCGAACGTGGTGGTGAGTTCCGCGGCAACCCGGGCACGGAGCCGCCCAATGGTTTCGGCGCCCGCGGTTTGCAAGAACGGGGTGAGCAGCCAGCCGCCGACGCCCCAGGCCATGCCGAAGTTTCGGGTGAGCACCGTCGGGCCGGTGTCGAGCATGCCGTAGATGTAGACCTGCTTATGCACGCTGGAGCCGTAGCGCGAATACTCGGCGGCGTTCGCGTTGGCGGCTTGTTCCATGGCGTTGAGGATTTGGCTCGCCAGGGTGCCCCCGCCCGTGGCGTCGAAGGCCAGTGTCGCGGCCGTGGCTTTGAGGGCCTCGACGAGATCATCGTGGAACGAGGGCGATGTCGAGTTGAGGACGTGAGTCGCGCCCAGCGACTTCAGCAGGTCTTCCTGTTCGGGTTTGCGGACGATGTTGACCAACGGGATGCCGTCTTGACCGCAGATCTTGACCAGCATCTGGCCCAGGTTCGACGCGGCGGCGGTGTGCACGAGGGCGGAATGACCTTCGCGGCGCGTGGTTTCGGTCATGCCTAGCGCGGTCAGCGGATTGACGAAGGACGATGCTCCGTCCCTCGCGGTGGCCCCGTCGGGCAGCACCAGACACGCGGCGGCGTCGACCGCCCGGTATTGCGAGTACATCGCGCCGGCGGCGATCGCCACGGTCTTCCCGAGCAGTGCCTGAGCCGCCGACGAGGTCCCCGCCGCCACCACCGTGCCGGCGCCCTCGTTGCCCACCGGAAGCGATTGGCCCAGACGCGCTTTGAGCGCCTTGATGGCGCCGTCCCCGAGCCGGGCGGTGACGACGGGGCGCTCGGGTGTGCCCGCGACGGTCGCGGTCGCCATGTCCGCGGTGGCGAGCAGCAGGCCCAGATCCGATGGGTTGATCGGCGCTGCCTCCACGCGCACGAGTACCTCGGTGGGGCCGGGAGTCGGCACGGCAACTTCCTGCAGCGAGAGTTCCAGCGTGCCATCGGGGGTCACCAGCGATCGCAACTCCAATGCTTCGCCGGGCAGATCTGCGGTCATGCGTGTGCCTCGTTCCTGTTATGGGCGTGTCCTGGCCGGGTCAACGCTTAAGACGGCGACAGATCTTCCTGCGCGGGATTACCTCAGTTGCGTGCGCCGCCGCGTCGTGGCGTGCGGTGGGCCGCCTGCACGTCGGCGTTGGCCAGTGTTTGGGCTTGAGCGGCCAGCGTCGATGCCCGGTTGGCGTCGGCAATTGCGTCGACGGCATTGCCGGTTTCCTTCCGGCGTGCGGCGGCCAGATATTGCTTTGTTTCTTTGACCAGGGTCTTGGCCTCGGCGCCGACGCTGCGGCGATGCCTGCTGACGTAGTCGGAGACTTGGCGTGCCCGAGCGTCGGCGACAGCCAGCGCCTGGCGCACGGGATCGGCGGGACCGTCGAGGTCCGCCGGTTCGCCGCCGGGAACGCGGCGGCGCGCCGTCCGCCTGCGACGGGACGCGCGGTACAGCAGCAGAACGGCGACGGCGACGGCCAGCGCGACGGCGACGCCGATGGCGATCTGCAGCCAGACATGCGTGGACTTGGTCGCTGTCGTGTTCAACGCGCCGGTGGCGTCCAACCGGTCGGCGGCAGCGATGGCGGCCCCGGCCCAGTCCTTGGACCCCACCGCTGGCTCAATACGGTTGCGACGCAAGCTGTTTAGCTCATCTGGGGTCAAACCCTGCAGCTGCGGCGGCACGCTGAATGCGTACGCCTTGGTGTTGGTGGCCACCGCCAGCAGCACGTCGTGGTCGCCCATCCCGCTGGCGGTGCGGGTTTTGTCCGCCCAGTTCTCGGGTCTGTACCGGCTGAAGTTGTCGACGTAGACCACCCACAGTTGAATGCGGCGGTCCTGGTAGAGCTGATCGATTGCCTCAGCGATCGTCACTCGGTCGGCATCGGCCAGTACCCCGCTGCTGTCGGTGATGTGCTCGGTGAGCTGCGACGGTGGTTGCGCGTCGGCGCAGGGTGCCAGCAGGAACCCCGCGGCAAGGCTCGCCAGGATTACCGCAAACAGGCGCACAATCCGCATCTTCGTAATCTAGCCCGCATCGGGCCGAGAGCCGAGGCCGTGGATGCCGACGTTCAACGCGCGCAGCTCGCGGCCGGAGCACTGCGCGTTATGCGTAACGTTCGCTGCAGGTCGGGCGGATCCGGCGTGGCGCAGAGATCCGTTGGCGCCGAATGCTTTTGGGGACGGTCCGTCAGGTGTGCACTTTCCAACCGGCTAGCGGGGTGGGTGCTGCGGGCGCGTTGGGATCGTCGAACTCGATGAAGACGTCGCCCTGTTTCACGGTGCCCTCGTAAGCGATGAAGCCGTGGGCGGTCTGGCCGTTCGTGACGGCGCCGGACCGCAGCGGCGGAGTCTTGTTGATCTGCTGATAGTCGACCGTGGACGAGCCCGCTTGGGTGTCCCGGTACGGGTCTTGTCGCCACGGCGAGGAGGCGGCGGTGATCGATGCCGAGCTGTAGGCGAACGGCGTGTCGGATTTGCCGACGATCGTGAGCTCGATGACGGTGCACCCGCCGGCGGAGCAGCCGGACGAAACCCAGGTGGCGTTGTTGAGGGTGACGTCGGCGGTCGCGGTGCTGTACTCCGTGACATGGATGGTGGTTCCGCTCTTCCCGGTCGGGAACGGCGGTTGCTGCGGCGTCGGATCGGCACTGCTTCGGGGTGCCGTCGTGCACGCGATGATCGCCAGCGATACCGCCAGCGCTGCCCGCAAGGGAGTCGATGTGACCATCTGGAGACGATAACCCGCACGCGTGTCGCGTGGCCGGCAACGACAACGGACGTCAACTCCGGCAGTTCCGAGCCGGTGCAGACGCTGCCACATGGGTCCGGTGTTGATGCCGTTTTGTCGTTGCGCGCCAATGTGTTTCGCGCAAAATTTGCTGAGCCGGCCCGAAAGCCCTGAACGGGATGGAACAATGTTGAGGCTCAGGGCAAACTCGGAATTGACCGGCGACGGGCAAGCTCGGCCGGGGCTGTCATGAGAGCGGGCCGGGGGATGCGGGCGCTCCCCTCGTCGAACGCACATACCCGAAAGGGCATCGCATGGACCGGATCGAGGCCGTACAGCGGGCGCTGAACAACCGATCGCGCCGCATCTACCTCGAAATCGGCGTGTCGCAAGGGAAGGCGTTTCGGGCCATCACCGCGCACGAAAAGATTGCCGTCGACCCAGCGTTCGCAATCTCAAAGCGGGATCGGGAACGCGCTGCCGCGGCGGCAGACGCGACGCATTATTTCGAGACCACTAGTGACGCCTTTTTTGCGAACGAAACAGCATTCCTCGAACAGCGCGGTATCGACGTCGCCCTGATCGACGGACTGCACACCTACCGGCAAGCCATGCGCGACGTGCAGAACACTTTGCGCTACGTGCGCGAGGGCGGCGTCGTCTTCCTCCACGACTGCAACCCGGCACGAGCGCCGATCGCCGATCCCGCCGCGTCGTACGGCGAGTTCCGTCAGCGGTACCCCTGGTGGGACCTGTCCTGGGGACTCAGCATCGCCGACAGGCTGATCCGCCCGTGGACCGGCGACGTCTGGAAGGCCGTCGTGGAATTGCGCAGCACCCGCGATGATTTACGAATCGCGGTCCTCGACTGCGATTTTGGTGTGGGCGTGATAACTCGGGGCGCACCGGAATCGCGATTGCCTTACTCGCCGGAGCAAATCCAGCAGCTGACCTATGCGGATCTGGCCGCCGACCGTCGCCGGTTGCTGAACCTGAGGCCGCCAACCCATCTCGAGGACATGCTCGGCGCCCGGCGCTGATCCATATGCGCGTTTCCAGGGGCTAGCGGTCCAAGATCGCTAATTCCGCCAACGCCAGCAGCGCCAAGTTCAGCACGATCATCCCTGGCTCACGCCGCCGGATGTGCACCACCGCGGCACCCAGCATGACGACTATCAGGCCCGCGGTTCCGAGTAGTACCGCGGACGGCTGTGAAATCTTGAGCACGGCAGGTGAAAGCATTGCCAGGCCGCCCGCGATCTCGGTCAACCCGACGAATACCACTGTGGTCGAACTGAACTCGTTGACCCAACTCGAGCCGCGAAGCGCCAGACGTCTTTTGGGGACGACCAATTTGACGACACCGCACGCGGCGAAAGCCAGCCCGATCACGGCGCTGACAACCCATAGAACCACATCCACTCCAACGTTTGTGACAGCCGTGCCGTTCATCCACAGCGCGATGAGCTAGATCGCGAGTCGCCACGCGCCTAGGAGATCAACACCACACCGTCGTTGGTGACTTCGACGCGCACGCAGGAGAGATCGGCGACGACGACATCGGCGGCGGCCAGTTCGCTCGCAGCATGCGTGGTGGTCAGAGCCAGTACTTGCGCGCCGGCGGCTCGCCCGGCGCCGACACCTGCGGGCGCATCCTCGACGACCACGCACTCCTGTGCGGCAAATCCAAGTGCGGCAGCCGCTTTGAGGTAGCTCTCGGGGTCCGGCTTGCCGATCGACACATCCTCGGCACCGACCAGCAACTGCGGCTCCGGGAGCCCCGCCGCCACCAGCCGCGAAGCCATCAACGAACGCGGCCCGGAGGTCACCGCAGCCCAGTGGCCCGGCGGTAGGGCGGCAAGTATTCGAGCTGCTCCCGGTAGCGCCGTGACACCCCCGAGATCGGCTTGCTCCTGCAACTCGAGTTGGCGCGCTGTCGCTGCGCTTCGGTGCTGTGCTGCGACAAACTGCGCGACCGTGTCCTCGGTTCGGCGGCCATGACAGACCTTGAGAACCTCCTGGGCGTCGACGCCGTACTCCGCGGCCCAGATGTCCCAGGACCGCTCGACGGTGGCGGTGGAGTCGATCAGGGTGCCGTCGATGTCGAACAGAATTCTCTTACCCTGCAGCAGCGCCATAGGCAGTGACCCTAACGGGATGGGGCGCGCGCGCCGGAAGGTATGCGTGCGACCTTCGCGAAAAAATAGTGCGCGGACGACGCTACCCAGCACAGCACCGGTGATGTCTGGACCTAACGGCACGGGGTTTGCCCGGCGACGCGGCGGAGCCCCGGGTGACGCGCTGTCCACGGTGTGTTCGGCGACGTTGGGGCAGGCATGAACCGAAACCGCGGCGGGGCGGCCGTAGTTGCTAGTACGCGAGGTGCGTGGGCTTGTAAAGGTTACTGTAAGGAATTTCAATTACTTTTTGCCTAGCAGGCCCTCCCCCGAGCGGACTGTTACCATGAGCTAAATCAACTGGTTAAGGCCCCACTGCCTGCTGCTGCCCGACGGCGTAGCGTCAGGAATTTTTACCATGGGCGACGAAAGGATTTTTGGTGTTAACAGCCACCAGACGAGCCCAATACGACTTTATCTGTGAGACTTTGCAACATGGTACGGCGGCACTGAACTTTACCTTGTCACTGCTGGAGAAGAGCTATAAATCCCACTTCCCCCGCCATGCAAGCGACGTGAGCGCGCTCCTCGAAGACGCATGCAAGTACTTACTCGATGCGGGTGACGGCCATGAGCTGTATCGAGTGACCGAAGAGGTGCACCGCCAATTCTTCAAATCGGACGGCATCGGGTCGTGGTTCAGCGAAGGCTACTCGTCGTATAAGTCGCAGCGTAAGCCGAAACAGGATTTCAAAAATTTCGCTGACGCGATTAGCGGTAGCTCTGTTCTCGACTTCGGCTGCGGCCGAGGTCATCTAGCGGTGCTGATCGCGCGCGCCGGCTATGACTGCTACACCACGGACGTCATGGACTACCGATGCCAGGATGCTGGCGTGCTGCCTTTCCAGCAGATGACATCGCCCGTCGATGTCCCCTACCACGACGACATGTTCGACAGTGCGATCGTCAAAACCGTCCTCCATCATGTTGATGAGCCCGATCTGATTCCGCTGCTGACCAATTTGCGGCGCGTTGCACAACGGTTGATCATCGAGGAGGACACGTACGGCATCGCGGGCGAGCCGCTCGGGACCGCGGCGGGCCAGCCCGAACTTACCGAATTCAGTAAATTAACGGACAGAGATCAATTTCGGGTGCTCGTCCTGATTGATTTCTTTGGCAATGCCGTCGCCCAGGGTCTTGTGGACATGAATTTCGGTTGCCAATTCAAGAAGATTAGCGAGTGGTACACGTTATTCGAGACTCTGGGTTTCCGTGTGTTGGATACCCAAGTTGGTGGTTTTCGCCCCGGAAACATTCACAAGACCTGCCAGGTTCGTTTTGTCGTTGAGCGCGCGGCAGGGTAATAACCCCCCGCCATTCTTGTGCTATTGTGTGCCGTTGTAGGCGTTGTAGCGAAATTCCCCGCTACACAGCGTGTTCCCAGGAAGTGGACACCTTCTCGGTTCCCAAGTGACCGAAATCACGTCCGTGCGGGGATGCCCGCGGCATCGGAATCCGGCGGACAACGGTCGTCTTCACCGGTTGTCGCGTGGTCCGACGGACACCGCTCGGTCGCGCGGCCCCGGCTCGGGCGTGGACGGTGCCGCGCCTTCGCCGCGGTTGCCGGGGCGCCGGCCGGCGGTGCCCGGAAATGTTTGCCGGCAAAACGCGATTGAGCCGGGCTTCGCCGTGTAGTGGCGGCCCGGCAAGTCGCCAGGGTGAAGCTAGTTCCCGACAGGTGGTTTGGGCTCGCCCGTCACCGGCGGGTAAGGCCCCTCCCCGGCCTCCGGCACAACCGGCGCATCAGGGTCGACATCGTCGTCGTCGGCGGTGTCGTCGGGTACGTTCTCATCGCGCCGGCCCATGGTTCCCCTCCGATCGTTTGTTTGCAGTCAGCCGTTGCGGCTGTGTCGCAGCAACACCGCGGCGGCCGCGATGCCGGCCCCAGCTACGGCGAGGTACGGACCACCCACCAGAATCGGGTCGATCCAGGTGTGGGTTCGGTCGGCCCGGCTGCTACGCATCTGCGCCGACAACCCGCGGTGGGTGAACTCGGCCTTGGCTCCGGTCTCGGTGAACGGGTTGTCGGGATGGCCCTTGAATAGCGAAACAACTTGGCTTTCAGCACTGTTCACTCGATCGGCGGTGAGCAGCAGGAGCCAGTGCGCCGCTCGTGCTTCGCTGTACCGGTAGGCAACGCGCCTGATTTTGCCCGACAGGCCCTTGGGGGGTGTCGAGGTGCCGAACACCGGCGTCAGGAATTTGTGCTCGATCGAGCGTTCCCGTGGCCACTTTTCGTCTTGCCGTTCGGGGAAATCCCAATGCGCTCCGGTCGCTGCGGGGTCGTATTTCAGCTTAGGCACCGACGGTCGATCCGCGGGATTCAGATCGACGCCCCAGCCGGGGATGCGCTCACGTAATTCGTCACTGCTGGGCCGCGCCGGCCCTTCCGATGTGTAGACCACGACCGAGTCCTTTCAGGCCGCGCCGGCAATGATGACCGGCTTGATGCAGTCATCCAGTTTCGCCGAGAAGATGTGGTAGCCCTCGGCGATGTTCTCGAGCGGAATGCGATGCGTCACAATGTCGTTCGGTTTCAAGTAGCCGTTCTGGATGTGCGAGAAAAGTCGCGGCCACTGTCGCTTGACGGGACATTGATTCATCCGCAGGGTCAGGCCCTTGTTCAACGCGTCGCCGAACTTGACCGCGCTGAAGATGGGCCCGTACGCGCCCACCACCGAGATGGTGCCGCCCTTGCGCACCGAGTCGATCGCCCAGTTGAGTGCTACCGGAGAGCCTCCCTGCAGCTTGAACTTCGCCGCCAGAACGTGCTGCAGGAAGTTGCCGTCTGCCTCCGCGCCGACGGCGTCGATGGCCACATCGGCGCCGAGATACTCGGTTTGCTTCTTCATTTCGACGACCACGTCGCGACACTCGGTGAAGTTGATGGTTTCTGCATGCGCGAATTCGCGTGCCTTCGCCAGTCGGTATTCCAGGTGGTCGATGACGATCACCCGGCCGGCTCCCATCATCCAGCTTGACTTGGCCGCATAGAGCCCTACCGGGCCCGCACCGAACACCACCACGGTGTCCCCCTCGACGATGTCGCCGAGCTGCGCCCCGAAATATCCGGTGGCCAACGCGTCGGTGCACAACAGCGCGTCCTCGTCGTCCATCCAATCCGGGATCAGCGACGGGCCGACGTCGGCGAAGGGCACTCGGACGAATTCGGCCTGGCCCCCGTCGTAACCGCCGCAGGTGTGCGAGTACCCGTATATGCCGCCGACGGCGGTGGCGTTCGGATTCACGTTGTGGCAGTTGGAGTACAGGCCGCGGGCGCAGTACCAGCAGGATCCGCAATACACGTTGAACGGCACCATAACTCGGTCGCCCGGCTTGACGTTCTGCACCGAGGACCCCACCTCTTCCACCACGCCGATGAACTCGTGCCCGAACGTCATGCCGACCCGGGTGTCGGGCATCATGCCGTGATAGAGGTGCAAATCCGAACCGCAGATCGCGGCGAGGGTGACTCTGACGATCGCATCATTGGGGTGCTCGATAGGTGGCACGTCCTTTTCCTCGACGCGCACCTTATACGGCCCCCGATACACCATCGCGTGCATCGGCGCCTCCTGACGTTTCCGGGTACTCGCAACCGCCCACGGTCCGAACGCAGTTGCGCGGGTTGCGTAGTACCCGGCGTTATTGGGACCAAACGGCAATTGAGGTCGGACGTCACCCGAACATCGACCGGTTATGGCTTTTAGCGCCTCTTGACCAGTCCGCCCGGCGGGTTTTCGTCAACGTCGTTGAGGATCAGCTCACGCACGGCGGTACGCGTTCCGTACGGTCGCAGCATGGTGCTGGCCGGGCGTGGACGCACGTGCTGCGGCCACCAGAACCAGCGCCCGAGCAAGGTGGCCAGCGACGGGGTCATGAACGCGCGCACGACCAGGGTGTCGAACAACAGACCCAGCGCGATCGTCGTTCCCACCTGAGCCATCACCCGCAGCGGGCTGAAGGCGAAGGTCGCCATGGTGGCGGCGAACACCAGACCGGCGGCGGTCACCACCGAGCCCGAACCGGCAATCGCGCGGATCGTCCCCGTCTTGAGCCCGGCGTGGATTTCTTCCTTGAACCGCGAGATCAGCAGCAGGTTGTAGTCCGAGCCGACCGCCAGCAGCAGGATGATCGCCATCGCCAGCACCATCCAGTGCAACTTGATCCCCAGGATGTACTGCCATAGCAGCACGGAGAGTCCGAACGAGGCGCCCAGCGACAGCAGCACCGTACCGACGATCACGAAGGCCGCGACGACGCTGCGGGTGATCACCAGCATGATGACGAAAATCAGTGTGGCCGCGGAGATTCCGGCGATCAACAGGTCGATGTTGGAACCGTCGTGCATGTCCTTGTACGTCGCGGCGGTACCGCCGAGGTAGACCTTGGCGCCCTCCCAGGGCGTGCCCTTGATCGCCTCGTGCACGGCCTGCTTGATCGGCCCGATATGGCTGACGCCTTCAGGAGTCGCCGGGTCGCCCTCGTGCGAGATGATCATCCGGACCGCGTGCCCGTCCGGCGAGATGAACTGTTTGAGCCCCCTGGCGAAATCCGGGCTCTGGAATGCCTCCGGCGGCAGGTAGAACGTGTCATCGTTCTTGGATTTGTCGAAGGCATCGCCTTGCGCGGTGGCGTTGTCCGCCTGTGCTTTCGCCTGGTCGTTGAGACCCTTGGTGATCGCATAGTTCGACATGATGGTGTCGAGGTTGCGCTGCTGACTCTCGATCTGCGGCGGTATCAGTGCCACCAACTTCGGCTGAATCTGATCCAGCTTGTCGAGATTGGCGCTGAGATTCACGATGTTCTCGGCCACCTGGTCGATGCCGTCGAGCGCATTGAAGACCGACCGAATTGCCCAGCAGGCCGGGATGTCGTAACAGTGCTTCTCCCAATAGAAGTAGCTACGGATCGGCCGGAGAAAGTCGTCGAAGTTCGCGATGTCGTCGCGCAGCTTCTCGGTGATTTCCACGGTTTGCTTGGTGAGCCTGGTGGTTTCGTGGGTGGTGTTGCTCAGATCCTGGGTGACTTGCATCTGCTCACGCAGCGTCGCCATCGTTTTCTTCAGCTCGTCGGCCTGGTTCAGCAGGTTTCTCGCCTGCTCTTCCTGATAGTGCTGAGTCTGCAGCCGCCCCGCGGCTTGTGCGCCCATCTGAAAGCCGAGGGTGCTGTGGTCGAGCGGCGTGCCCAGCGGCCGGGTGATGGTCTGGACCCGGCCGATACCGGGGATGTGAAAGACCGCCTTGGCAACCTTGTCCAGCACGATGAAGTCGGCCGGGTTACGCAAGTCGTGGTCGGTCTCGATCATCAGCAGCTCGGGGTTGAGCCGAGCCTGATTGAAATGCCGGTCGGCAGCGGCGTAACCGATATTGGCCGGGGTGTCTTCCGGCAGGAAGTGGCGGGTGTCGTAGTCCGTCTTGTAGCCGGGCAGCGCGAGTAGCCCGACCAATGCGGCGGCAATGGTCACGGCGAGAACCGGTGCGGGCCAGCGGACGATGGCGGTGCCGATGCGCCGCCAGCCCCGGGTCTGCAGCGATCGTTTCGGGTCGAGCAGCTTGAAGAACGACGCCACGGTCAGGATCGCCGGTGCCAGGGTCAAGGCGGCGAAGACCGCGACCAGCATGCCGACGGCGCAGGGGATGCCGAGTGACGAGAAATAGGGCAGCCGGCAGAAGCTCAGGCAGTACATCGCACCGGCGATGGTCAGGCCCGAACCCAAAACGACGTGGGCCGTGCTGTGGAACATCGTGTAGAACGCTTGTTCGCGCGTCTCGCCCAGACCGCGAGCCTCGTGGTAGCGGCCGACCACGAAGATCGCGTAGTCCGTGCCGGCCGCGATCGCCATCAGCACGAGCATGTTGTTGGCGAAGGTGGAGAGCTCCATGATCTCGTAGTTGCCGAGCGTCGCGACAACGCCGCGCGCGGCGGCCAACTCGATGAACACCATGGACAGCATGATCAAAACGGTGACTATCGAGCGGTAAACGAAAAGCAGCATCACGATAATCACGACGAAGGTGATCAGGGTGACCGTCGCGACGCCTTTCTCACCCGCATGGGACTGGTCGGCAAACAACGGAGCCGCCCCGGTGACGTAGGCCTTGATCCCCGGCGGCGCCGGCACCGAATTCACGATCTTGCGAACGGCGTCGCTGGACTCGGCGGACAACCCGCCGCCCATGTTGCCGGCGAGGTAGACCTGGACGTACGCGGCCTTTTGATCGTGACTCTGGGAGCCCGCGGCGGTCAGCGGATCGCTCCAGAAGTCCTGGATGTGCTGCACGTGTTTCTTGTCTTGCTCGAGTCGCCTGACGATCTCGTCGTAATAGCGGTGGGCCTCGGCCCCCAGCGGCTGGTCGCCCTCCAGCAGGACCATTGCCGAGCTGTCGGTGTTGAACTCCTTGAACGTCGACCCGACACGCATCATCGACTGGAACGACACCGCGTCCGTGGGACTCTGCGACACCGAGTGGCTCTTGGAGACCACCTCGAGTTGGGGAGCGATCGTGTTGGTGACGAAGACGATGCCCAGCCACACCAGGACAATCGGCAACGCGAGCCGATGGATCATCCGTGGCAAAAACGGCGGGATCAGTGGCTGATCAACCCGCGGCGCGGCCTCGGTCGTCTCGCTCATGCGGACTTGTCCAGGCAGTAGACGAAGGCATTGACCGTCTCGTTGGGGGGCGACTGGTTCGGCGCCTTGATGACGTCACCGTGCCCGTCGTGGTTGTTGACGACGAACCGGCAGGCGATCCAGCTCCCGTTTCCTTGCGCGACCAGGTTTGCCGGGATGCCGGGCTTCGTCGACTTCAACACTGTGCTCCAAGGCAAGGGGACGTTGAGGGCCTGCTGGGGGTGGGAGTTCTCGTCGAGATAATTGATCGTCGCCGTGCTGCCCGGTGCGCCCCAGACCTCGAGCGTGATCGTCTTGGCGTTGAACTGGTCGAGCACCTCGCCCGACGTGCCACCACCGAATGAACCGCTGTGGACGCCGAAGATTCCGTGCAGCCGGTAGACGACGAAACCAGAGAGCGCAACGACGGCCGCAATGGTGAGAACGAGCCAGAACCGGCTGAACAGGCCCTTCTTCTTGGCGTGCCGTGGATCGGGTTTTTCCTCGCTGCTCACGGGAACCTCAGGATGTCGCGACTCTGTCCATGGCTTGGTGGTCGTCATGGGAGCTTTCCTAACCAGGGATGAAGGCTGCTCAACTAATTAGCTTAGAGGGTAAGCTTAGACGCTCTAACCTACACGGAGATAGTCCGGACGTCGCATCCCGAGCTCAGCGATTCGCAAACTCAAACACTCCTCTCTAGCCGGCGCCGCTGTTTACCGACCGTATGTCCAACACACGTGCGTCGGAAGGCAGTATCCACCGATCGTTCATCGGTGCGCGACCGATCGGGGTGCCGGCCGGGCCGAGCCGTCCCGGCGCCCACCGGATTTCCTCGTTGCCGGCAGTCAATCACGCTGTGCGGCAGCCGAACTCAGATCTATCTGAGTTCGGCTGCCGCTGCGAGGTCGGCCCGCTGCACCGATCACCGGCTTTACCGACCGCGCCGAGTCGAGGCGCCGGGCACGACCCTATCCATTCTGGATCTCGGCGCAGTTGGGACTGGTGGGAACGCCGTTGAACCTGTCGGCGACCCAGGCCATGCTTCTCTCGCCGTCGACAAAAGGTGTCAGCAGGGCATTGACGTCAAGTTTGTTCAAGAACGGCGGTTGCTCATTCGTCCAAAATGTGACATCCGCGCCTTTTGAACACCAGTCGGCCGCTGTCTGGCGAGCCGAGGCATACGGTGCGAAAGAATCCCACCTGTTGTGTGTGAAATACACCGGGCCCGTCGGCTTGACGTTGCCGATACGCTGGGCGGCGAGCAGACCCTTCAGTGGATCGACTTTAGCCATTTCATAGATGTTGCTTTTGAACCATCCGTCGAAATGACGGAACATGTAATCAATCCCAGTCTGCATGAGACATTGCCGACCGGTATTGTCGAGCATTTCCAGCCCTCGCGGCGTGAGGATGTCGCGAATGGGTTGTTCGGTTTCGGGATAGGAAGCGATGGCCCCGCGCAGCACCCACCCGGTCGCTCCTGCCAAAAAGTTACCGTCGATCGGCGCTAACATTTCCGCCAAATCGGTGGGGGCGCCGGCGGCATAGGTTCCGACGACCTTGAGGTCCGGTGCATATTGACCGGCGAGTTCGGCCGCCGCCAAGGCGGCATGTCCGCCAGCCATCCAGCCCCAGAAGGCCACCGGGCCGTGCGGGTCCAGGGACGTATCCGGCAACTTCATCGCCGCACGGGCGGCATCGATCAGCGCCGTCCCGCCAGAGAAGCGATTCAACCACTGCGGCGACTGGGGACCGTGGACACCCGACCCGACGCCGTCGGTGACGACGATGGCAAATCCGCGGGCCAGCAGCGTTGCGATCCACCCTTCCTCCATGTTGAACATCAGGTCGAACCCGGTTTGCAGGGAGGCATGGATCCCCTGGCTCAGCATTCGCGACGGCGCGCACTGCTCACCCATTCCATAGGGAATGGTGGCGTACGCGAGTAGCGGGCGCGGACCGTTGCCGGGCCAAGGGTTGTCCGGTTCGATGTAGGTGCCGGTCACGGGTACCGGTTTGCCCTGCGCATCGGTGCTGCGATACATGATTCGGGTTCCCTTGCCGACGAAGGCACCTAATTGGCCCGACGGCTCCAGCACTAACCGCGACGGCTCGGTGCGGATCAGATCGCCGGGCTGACCTTCCGGTAGCGGGTCCGGCGGTGTGTAGAACTCGAGATAGCGGCTTTCATCGGCGGTGGCCCTCGGAACCGTAACCACAACAGCGAGCCCAACCACTGCCGCCGCCACGGCGAGCAACCCGATTACCCGCCGGACTGGCGACAACCCCGGTGAGGGCCGCGTGAACGACGTATGGGGCCACTTCCGGAACGTCGATACACTGTCGCCGACGCGGGCAGGGAGAAATTTCATCGGATCTCTTCCGTTATTTAGTAGTGACAGGGCAGTACGGGTTTCGCGTCGTTTTATGACGCGAATTCTTGAGTTGACCGCGCCCGAAAATTCGCAGGGGCGCCGGGAGTTTCGAAGAGTTCCTGCGTCAAATGACTAAGAACTGATCGGCGACAACCAATCTGAATTGATCGCCACCGAATGCCACCCGGAGGGCGTTGAATGGTAAAACGGCGGCCGGGCACTTCGCGGGAGGTGAATTTCAGCACCGGTTCGGAGGCCGGCCGCACGGCTGTCTCGAAATATCTCAGCCGGATTTAATCGGGTCGGTCGCGCACATCTAACAGACCGGAACGCCGCATTTGTGACCACCTTCACGATTCACCACACTGTGTGTTGCTCAGCATACAATATGGTAACGAGCATGTAAAGGGTTGTGTGGCAAGATAGTGGCCGTCCAACTGGCGAAGGAGGCACCGCGGCAATGCCGACCAGGCGAGAGCAGACGAGCAGCGAAAGCAGGCAGTTGCTAATCTCGGCGGCCGCTGAGTTGTTTGCCGAACAGGGCTTTCGCAGAACGACTTTCGTCGACATCGCCCAACGCTCGGGTATCAGCCGCGGATCGATTCCATGGCATTTCGGGAATAAGGACGGCCTCCTCGAAGCGGTCGTCGAAGAGATCACGAAGAGCCTGATTCATGCCCCGCCGCCGGGAGACAACCCCGGTGAAAACCTCGACGAACTTCGGGAATTCATCCGCCAGCCCACGACCAGGCTTTTGATCACGTTGATCGCCGAAGCCGTGGAACCGGATTCCCCCGTGCACGGCTTCTATGCGGAACTGCATCGCACGATGCGCAAATGGCTGAAGAACTGGACCGAACGGATGCCGCTGCCGGCCGGTGTCAGCCGCGACGACGTCGTCACGGTGCTGACCGGTGCGCTGATCGGTATCCATCAGCAGTGGCGAGTTGCGCCTGAAGAAATTGACCTGGACCAAACATTCGCCGCGTTCAAAGCGGTTTTCTTGAAGCTTCAGCACAACTAGGGTCCCACCTCACGACAGCTGGCCGCCGTCGCCGTCGAACACGTCTATGGCTGCGACCGGACACATGCGGGCGGCCTGGAGCACCTGCTCGGTCTGGCCGTTCGGATCCGCGTCAAGAAGCGTCACCCAGCCATCGGCATCGCTGCCGAACACCCGCGGCGCGCTGCGAATGCAATATCCACTGGCCATGCACGTCTCGGGACGGACCTCGACGTGAACCATCGCGGTCACAGCTTCACCGGGCGGGTCTGCCATCCACGCGAGACCACGTTCAACGTCCGCCGCACGGGCGCGGCGCTGCCGGGGCCAATGTCGGGGAATCGTGCCAACAGCCGCTCGAAGATAATCCTCGCCTCCAGCCTGGCCAGGGCGGCGCCGACGCAAAAGTGGATGCCGTGCAGGAACGCCAAGTGCTTGTTGTCGGAGCGGCGAATGTCGAACGTCGCGCTCTCTTTGAAGGCCCTCGGGTCTCGGTTGGCGGCCGCGATGCAGAGCAGCATCATGGTTCCCGGCTCGATCTCGCGGCTGCCCAGCGTGACCTGCTTCGTTGTCCGACGCATAGTCAGGTGTAGCGGCGGGTCCAGGCGCAGCATCTCTTCGACGGCGGTGCCCAGCAGCGTCGGGTCGGCGACCAGGTCGCGCTTGGCTTCCGGATGATCGAGGAGCAGCGTGATGCCGTTGCCGACCAGATTCGTGGTGGTCTCGTTGCCGGCCACCAGAAGCAGGGCGATCTGGGCCACGAGGTCTTCGCCACGCAACTGCCGACCGTCGGCGGCGCTGACGCCGATCATGTGCGAGATCAGATCTTCGCCGGGCACCCTTGCCCGCTGTTCGGCGAGCTCATTCAAGTAGTCGAAGAGGGTGAGGCTGGCCTTGATCGCGGCATCACGGCGATCACCCTGAACCATCGGATCGAAAGTCGAGGCGTACCCGAAGGACCAGTCCCGGAAGTTCTGCCACTGATCCGACGGAACGCCAAGGATCTTGGCGATGACCGCGACCGGAACGTCGGCCGCGAGGTGTGGCATCAGGTCGACGTCCTGCCCGGATAAAAAGCGTCCGAGACTGTCGTCAGTAACCTCTTCGATAATCCCGGCCCAGCGGCTCGCCGCTTCCGGGGTGAACGCGTGACGGAACGTGGCTCGAATTTCGGTATGGCGCGGCGGGTCGGCGAACATGAAGAGCCGACTGGCGGTTGCGACGAACCGGCGGTGTTCGGGATCGGATGGGTCGTGAATGCCGGGTGGGGCCGTCTCGAAGTAGTCGCTGGAGAACGTCCTATGGTCGGCCACGATGCGCCGCACATCGTCATAACGGGTGACCAACACGCCGTCCATCGCCGGCACCAGATGTATCCCGTCGCCGAGCTCGCGCAGCTCGTCGTATAACGGAAACGGGTTCTGAGTGACACCTCCGAACAGCTCGTCAACCGCGGCGGCGGCCCGATCCTGCACGACGCCCTCGGGGGATTCAACACTGGATGTTGTCTGATTTGTCATCGATGACCTCCCATTCCCATTCCTCGGTTTACCGCGTCGCGGCGAAAGCTTTGACAAGCTCGCGTTTGAGCACCTTGCCCGTTCCCGACAACGGCATCTGATCGACGAAGGCGATGCGCCGCGGAACCTTGTAGCCGGCGACCAGTCCCCGACAGTGTTCGCGCAGTTCGCTTTCCGACGCGTGAATACCCGGCGCGAGCACCACCGCCGCCTCGACCGACTCTCCCCACTGCGGATCCGGAAGACCGAAAACTGCGCACAAGGCCACTGCCGGATGTTCGGTGAGGGCGTTCTCGACTTCTGTCGTATATACGTTTTCGCCACCGGTGATGATCATGTCCTTGAGCCGATCCACCACGTACAAGTAGCCGTCGGCGTCGAGATAACCGACATCACCGGTGTGCAGCCAACCCTCCCGCACGGCCGCAGCGGTTGCTTCGGGGTTCGCCCAGTAGCCGACCGTCACGTTGTCGCCGCGCACCACGACCTCACCCACCGTTCCGCACGCGACCTGTTGATCGGCGTCATCGACGATCCGAATCTCGTTGTGCAATGCCGGTTTTCCGACGCCACGCCGCCGAACCGGATGGTCGTGTGCAGCCGACGAAAGCAACGACGCGAAACACGCCAGCTCGGTCATACCGTAGACCTGAGTGAAATTGGCCGACCCGAACAACGTCATCGCGCGGCGCAGCAGGTCCTCGGGCATGGGCGATGCACCGTAGAGGACGTTGCGCACCGTGCCAAGACGAGCACCGTCGTCGACGTGGTCGACCAACGTCCGCAGCATCGTCGGCACCAACAAGACATCGGTGATCGCATGTTCGTCAACGGCTTCGACGACCGCCTCAGTCGTAAATGACGGGATCGTGACATGCGTTGAGCCGACGAGGTTTCCGAGTACCCAGTGACCGAGATCGGCCAGGTGAAACATCGGTGCCGCATGCAAGATACGCCCGCCGCGGGTGATCAACCGCTCGGAAGCCAACGCCCCCAGCGCCGACATCAGCAGGTTGTGGTGGGTGAGCATGACCGCCTTGGGTGTCCCGGTCGTCCCGCCCGTGTAGAACAGCCCGAACAAGGCATCACCGCCGGCCCGGCGGTCCTCGCACGGGACGTGCTCAGCGATTAACTGCTCATAGCCGAACATGCCTGGGGGCGTGACGTTTTCACCCATATAAACCACGGTACGCAGCTCGGGAAGCTGCTCTCGTAGGGCTGCCACCTCGGCCACGAAAAGGTCGTCGACCAAAAGGAGCTTCGTTCCCGATTGGGCAAGCGCAAAGGCTACCTCGGGAACCGCCCATCTTGTGTTGATGGGGTTGACCACCCCGCCGCACCATGGCACGGCGAGCAGGCACTCGTGGTAGCGATCAGAGTTCAAGGCCAGGATCGCGACGCGGTCTCCCGGACAAACTCCCATAGCCGCCAAGGCTGCCGCAAAGCGGGCAATCCGCTCAGCAGACTCGGCGACGGTGCGGCGGCGGTCGCGATGGATTGTGGCGATGCGCTCGGGACAGAGGCGAAGCTCCCGATGCAGCGACTGCGTCAACCACATCCGTCAGCCCCCCGCCACCGGGGATCGCCTAACCTGGTGGGCAGCGCCACCGTGGTTGAGCAGCAGGTCTTTTCGAATCTTGCCGACCGCGGTGTACGGCAGCTGCACCACAATCTCAACCTGGTCGGGTACTTTGCCGCGGGGTAGGCGGTGGGAACAGAACTCGATGAGTTCGTCTTCGTCGAGACTGTCTAGTCCAGGTTTGTTGGGCACGACGAATGCCTTGATTGCCTCGTCGCGCATTTCGTCGGGAACCCCGATGACGGCGGATTCGTGCACGCCGGGATGAGAGTCGATGACACGTTCGACCTCAGCGGCGGCTACGTTCTCCCCTGCGCGTTTGATCATGTTTTTGGCTCGGTCGTGGAAAACAAGGAAGCCGTCGCTGCGTTGACGCACGATGTCGCCGGTGTGCAACCAGCCATCGGTGATCGCCTGGCCCGTTGTCGCGTCGTCGGCGAGGTATCCGGCCATCAGCGTCTGCCCCGGTATTCCGCCGATGAGTAACTCCCCGATTTCGCCGGGCGCCACGTCGTGACCGTCCTCGTCCACCACGCGGACGCGGCCTGGTTCGGTGGGCAGACCGATGCTCATGCTGTCGGACGGCCCGTACAGGGGGTTCATCAGGGGCGGCGCGATGGTCTCGGTCATCCCGTAGAGCTGCAACAACGGGCAGTCGAACCGGTTTTGAAACGTCATCAGCTGCGCCCGGGTGATGTTCTGGGCGAAGACGGTGGCGCGCAGGCCGTTGTCGGCATCCTCCCCGGACTCCGGTGTGGCCAAGACCATCCGGATTGGCGCCGCAAACAGGCTCGCGAGGGTCGCGCCGAGGTTTCGCACCTGGGCACCCCAACGCGACGCCGAAAATCGGGCGGTGACCGCGACCGAGGCCCCAGTGACTAGCGCCGACATGACGCAGTAGTACTGCGCGTTGGCGTGAAACAGCGGCAGTACGACCAGCCAGCGATCATCGGTCCGCATGCGCAGCTGACCAGCCACGGTGGAGCCGGCGGCCAAATAGTTAGCGTGCGTGACGACAACGCCTTTGGGTCTGCTCGTGGTGCCCGAGGTGTACAACACGGCGAGCGGATCGCATCCGGCAATCTGCGGGGCGTAGCTCGACGGTGCAGGCGCCGAGAGGTCGGCGAACCCGTGGTGGGCTGTGATCACACGGGAAGCTGGCCCGCACCAAGCGCTTTCGACGTTGCGGCGTTGGTTGGCCCCGCATATTACGGCGCGGCATTGGGCATGGTCGAAAACATAACGAAGGTCATCGACCGTGCTATTAGGATTCACCGGAACCATGACGGTCCCTGCGATCGCGGCGCCGAACCAGCAGGCTAGAAACTCCGGGCTGTTGTCGAGAACCACCGCGAACCGATCGCCACAGGCCAGTCCCAGCGAGGTCATCAGTCCCACTGTGCGCATGGCCATTTCGAGGAACTCGGCATAGGTGTACCGACGCGGGCCGTCGTCGACAGGGTCGAAGATCAGGAACGGGGCGTCAGGACTGCTCTCGGCCCAGAAGCGCAACGTGTCGCCGACGGTACATTCACCGGAAATGGGCAGCGTCAACGCGACCCTCCCTGGGCTGCTTGCCATTCCGCTTGCAGATCAAACAGCTCACGGATGCCCAACTGCGGCGTCCGCGGGTCAATTTCGCGGTATCGCTGATAGACGTTGACAACGATGCGCTCGGCATCCAACCAATCGCGATACTCGCCGAGGTCGATACGGGCGGCCGCTTCTTGAAAGGTTTGTCCGGTCGTCCAGGCGCAGTCCGCATAGTCGGACACGAAGGTGAGGTACTCCCGCACGCTCTTGATGGCGCTGCCGTCGCCGACCGGCCCATGTCCGGGGACAACGACGGAGGCGTCCAGCGCGATCATGGCGTCGCAGGCCGCCACCCAATTGGCTATCGGACCGGCCCACACGATCGGAGTGCACCCAAAGAACAGCAGGTCTCCGCCGAATAGCACCCCCGCATCCGGCACGTGCACGACGCTGTCAGCGGCGGTGTGCGCCGGTCCCAGGTCGTAGATGTCGACGCGCCGACCGCCGACTTCGACACTGAGCTGGCCCTCGAACGTCTCGTCCGCATTACGTGTGGTGACGTCGCCAAAGAAGAACTGCCCCAACCGTTCCCGTAGGTACGGGGTGGTCGTTGGACCGAAGTCGGCACTCTGGAAGAACGCGAACATCTCGGGTGCCAGCTCGTGTGCGATCGATTCGGCGGTACCCGTTGCGGCCAGGATTCGCACCGCCGGGTCTAGGAGCTGGTTCCCATGCGTGTGGTCCCCGTTCGAGTGGGTGATGAGCACGTCCCGGATGGGGTGGCGGTCGGTGATCGGCTGCATCGCCGTCAACATCTCCCGCGTCAAGCGCAAGTCGAAGAGCGTGTCGACGAGCATCGAGGCGCCATCGCCGGCGACCAGGCCCGCGTTACTCCAGCCGAAGCCGCCATCTGGCAGCGTCCACGCCCACACGTCGGTGCCCACCTCGTGCAGACCGCGGGTGTAGGGCACCAGGGCGCGCGCTCGGTTCACGCGCGGCGGCGCGGGTGCAGCGTCGGGGTTGTCGCGCGCCGGTAGTGGTTGCGGCGCGGGCGAGGACCGCACGGTTTGACGCGTCGTCCCAAGCCCCTCGACCGTCAGGGTGACAACATCGCCATCGCCCAACCACCCGCGAAACGACTCCAGATCGTTGATGTCGAGATGCTCCAGCAGCGTGCACGTCGGCACCGTGCCAGAACCGAACACGTCGCCGGGATTAAGCGTGACTCCGCGCGACGCAAACGAAATCACTTCGGCGAAGGTCCAATCCATCGAGCCAGTCGAGCCCTCACCGATCACCTGCCCATTGACAGCGGCGGAAACCCGCAAGTCAAGCCTGCCGTTACGCAGGTACGGTTCGAGTTCATCGGGCGTCACCAGATAGGGGCCCAGCGTCAGGGCGCTGTCTTTGCCCTTGCCCTGACCAATACCGAGTTGCAGCTCGAGTGCTTGCAAGTCGCGCGCAGACCAATCGTTGAAGATCGTGTAACCGATGATCGCGCTTTGTGCCTCGGCCACCGACATGTCTTTGCCACCGACTCCGATGACGGCGGCGATCTCCAGTTCGAAGTCCTGCCAAGCGCTTCCAGACGCGATCGGTGCGTCGTCGTGCGGGCCCAGCACGCTCGCGGGACAGGCAAAGTAGAACGCCGGGATTCGATACCACGCGTCCTTGAGCACGCGGTCGCCGCCCAGCGCCTGTTGACAGTTGCGCATATGGTCGAGAAAGCACAAGCAATCGCGGACAGCCGGCGGCCGCGGGATCGGTGCCGCGAGTTCGACGTCAGCCAACCGCACCGTATCGCCCGCGCGGCGAGCTCGCTGCCCCGCTTCGGCCAACTCCTGCGGCCCACGCGAAACCAGCTCCACCATCGTCACACCGGTTGGCAACGAGTAAATATCCTCTCCAACCACCAACCCGACTCGGTCACCATCAGGTGTCCGATAGGTCACCCACCGCATATAACCCACTTTCGCTCTGTGCTAGTCACCATATAGTATGTTGTGTGGCATGTAAAGGCGCTTCGGAGCTCCCGGGACGGCAGAGTGGACTCGCTCGCAACTGCCGAAATGTTAAGGCGGGCGCGGGGTTAAGCCGAGAAGCGGCTAATCCGAGACACTGAGGAGATGACCAGATGAGCTCAACCACTCAGTCGTCAGAGGAAGGTCAGACGGTCCGGGGTGTGATCTCCCGTAGCAAGGGCGACCCAGTGGAGTTAGTGGACATCGTCGTCCCCGATCCCGGCCCGAAGGATGCGGTGGTCGGTGTGGCAGCGTGCGGGGTGTGCCACACCGACCTGACCTATCGCGATGGCGGGATTGGCGATGGCTACCCGTTCTTGCTCGGCCACGAGGCGGCCGGGGTCGTGGAGTCGGTCGGGGCGGCGGTGACGGCGGTCGAGCCGGGCGACTTCGTGATCTTGAACTGGCGGGCCGTGTGTGGCCGATGCAGAGCTTGCAAACGCGGTCGGCCATGGTATTGCTTCGACACACACAACGCCTCGCACCCGATGACCCTGTCCGACGGGACCGCACTCACCCCGGCGTTGGGCGTCGGGGCGTTCGCGGACAAGACCTTGGTGCATGAAGCCCAGTGCACCAAAGTCGACCCGACCACCGATCCAGCCGTTGCGGGGTTACTGGGCTGCGGGGTCATGGCCGGCTTGGGTGCAGCGATCAACACCGGTGCCATCAGCCGCGATGACACCGTCGCGGTGATCGGCTGCGGCGGCGTCGGCAACGCCGCGATCGCGGGAGCGACGCTAGTCGGCGCCAAGCGGATCATCGCTGTCGATACCGACGATTCAAAGCTGCTGTGGGCCCGCCACTTCGGCGCCACTCACACCGTCAACGCCCGCGATCACGACCCGGTGGAAGCGATCACTACCCTGAACGACGGTTTCGGCGCCGACGTGGTGATCGACGCCATCGGTCGTCCTGAAACGTTCAAGCAGGCGTTCTATGCGCGTGACCTCGCCGGCACCGTTGTGCTGGTGGGTGTTCCGACGCCAGAAATGGGCTTGGACATTCCGCTGGTCGACTTCTTCTCCCGGGGCGGATCGCTGAAATCATCGTGGTACGGCGACTGCCTGCCCGAGCGCGACTTCCCCACCCTAATCAGCTTGTACCAGCAAGGTCGGCTTCCGCTGGAAAAATTTGTCTCCGAACGCATCGGCCTCGGCGACATCGAGCAGGCGTTCCAGAAGATGCATTTCGGTCAGGTGCTGCGATCGGTCGTCGTGCTCAAGTGACAGATCATTCGGGAAAGTGCGCCATTGTGCCGCGGCTCAGTGCCCTGGGCAGCGCCGTCGATGTCCAGGTGCACCGTTCCGGTTTCGTCGGCGTGCACGCGATAGGCGGTCACACCGACGCCGCCGTTGGCAACTTCGGCCCCGGTGGATAGGTCGTAGGTGTAGCTGTGCAGCGGGCAAATGACGACGTTTGCGTCGGTGAGCCCGTCGGCCAATGGCCCGCCGCGGTGCGGGCATACGGCGTCGAGCGCGCGCAGGGAACCGTCGTGCCGCCGAAACACCGCGATCTGGCGGCCTTCGACCGCGTAGGCGCGTCCCTCACCGATGGGGATGTCGTCAACTGAGCCCAGCGTGATGTCACTCATCGCACCGGCACCTGCGGTAGCGGGATCAGCGGCAGCGAAGTCCGAAAGTTGTTCTCCGCGTCGGCCGTTCGCTCCCTGCTCCAGGGATCTCGGTAGGAGTCGACCGATTTCTGCATGCGCGCATCCAGGTCGGGGCCGATGCCCTCGCTGTCCTCGACCACAATGGCGCGGATCCGGTCAATGCCGATGCGCGGCACGAAGTCGTAGGTGCGTTCCAGCCAGTTCGCATTCTCCCGGTAGTACTGCAGAAACCGGCCCGTCAGCGCGATGACGTCGTCTGCGCTGTCCACGGTCGTCAGTAGATCGCCCTTGCGGATGTGTGCACCGGCCGCACCGCCGACGTAGATCTGCCACTGTCCGCCCTCGATTGCGACGACCCCGACGTCCTTGCAGAGTGCCTCGGCGCAGTTGCGAGGGCATCCGGTGACGGCCAATTTCATCTTCGCCGGACTGGGGATACCCTGAAACCGATTTTCGATGGCGATCCCGAGTGCTGTTGAGTCGCCGAGTCCGTATCGGCAAAAGTCGCTTCCCACACAGGTTTTCACGGTGCGAAAACTTTTTCCGTAGGCGTACCCGGACGGCATGTCGAGGTCGGCCCACACCGCCGGCAGGTCTTCTTTTCGCACGCCGAGCAGATCGATTCGTTGGCCACCAGTGAGCTTGATCATCGGGATCTGGTATTTGTCGGCGACATCGGCGATCTTGCGCAGTTGGTCGGAGTTCGTCACCCCGCCCATCAGCTGCGGCACCACCGAGAAGGTCCCGTCCCGCTGAGTGTTCCCATGGACCCGGTCATTGATGAACCGGCTGTCGCGCTCATCGAGGTACTCGTCCCCCCACATCATGTGCAACAGCGACGCCAATGCCATCTTCGAGCCGGCATCTTCGCGTCCGTCCGGTGCCAGCGCCGCGAAAACCGAAGACACCGAGCGCAGCTCGAGCTCGCGGATCCGGCGCATCAGCTCCGGCTTGTCGTACGGGATCGCCGCGACGTACCAGTTGGCCTCGGCGTCTTCGGCGATCTCTGCCCCGGTTTGCGCGGCCGCCCACTCCACGATCTGGGATACCAGTCCCTTACAGGACCCGCACCCCTTGCCGGCTCGGGTCGACGACATCACCCCGGCCAGCGACGTCTGGCCGCTCTTTACGCAGCCGACGATCGTCGCTTTGGTTACCCCGTTGCAGTTGCACACCTGTGCGTCATCGGCCAACTCGGCTACGCCTGCGGCCACTTCGGGTGTGCCGATATCGAACATCAGCGAGATGCGTTCCGGCGGCAGCGGAAGTCCGCGATCGAAAGCCTGCATCAAGAAGGCCACCTTGCGGACGTCGCCGACCAGGGTGGCACCGATCAGTTTGTTGTCGCGCACCACGACGGTCTTGTAAACGCCGTGCCGGGGTTCGGAATACTGCACGAATTCGTCGTCGTCGCGCTCGGGCCCCTTCAACCCCATCGCCGCCACGTCCACACCGGCAACCTTCAGCTTTGTCGCGGTGCGTGACCCATGATATGCGGCACCAGGATTGGATCCCGTCAAATGATCGGCGAGCACGCTAGCTTGCTCCCAGAGGGGCGCGACAAGGCCGTACACCTGCCCGCGGTGCTGCGCGCACTCCCCGACCACGTAGACGTCGTCGTCGTCGATCGACCGCATCTGGTCGTCGACGACGATGGCGCGCTCGACGGTGAGCCCGGCCCGTTGCGCCAAGCCGACGTTGGGCCGGATGCCGGCCGCCAAAACGACCATGTCGCAGGACAACCGGCTGTTGTCGGCAAACTCGATCGCTGCCGGTATGCCGTTTTCGCTGAGCATCCTGGTGGTGCGCTTGCCGGTATGCACTTCGATCCCGAGGGCTTCGACCAAACGGCGCAGGATGGCGCTGCCGTGGTCGTCGAGTTGGGCGTTCATCAATGTGGATCCGCCCTGGACGACGGCGGCCTGCAATCCCCTGCTCTGCAGGCCCCGTGCGGCTTCCAGGCCCAGCAATCCACCGCCGACGACGACGGCTTTGGTCCGCCCTCTGGCGAATTCGATCATCGCTTCGCAATCGTCGAGGCTGCGAAAGCCGAAAACCCCAGGTGCGAGCGCCTTGTCGTCTCTCCAGATGCCCTCGATCGGCGGAAAGAACGCCCTGCTGCCGGTGGCCAGGATCAGCTTGTCGTAGCGCAGGGTGGTGCCGTCGTCGGCGAACACCAAGTGGGCGAAGGGGTCGATCCGCACCACGCGAACCCCGGCTCGCAGGTCGATGTTGTTGTCGGTATACCAGTCCAGTGGGTTGAGATAGATCTCGCGCGCGTCATCGGAACCCGCGAGCACGTTGGACAGCAATATCCGGTTGTAGTTTCCGTAGGGTTCGTCGCCGAAGACGGTGATCGCAAAACGCTCGCTGCCGCCGCGGGCGAGGATCTCTTCCACCGCCCGACCACCGCCAGCCTGGCGAGCCCGGCCGCGCGGCCGTTGGTTTCGGGTTGGGCCAAGGTAGTAGTCATCAGATCTCAACCAGACCGATATCGATGAAGACAGTGCCGCTGAGGCCGTCGGGTGCGGCGATGAACACCTCGACAACGGTGTCTGCGATCAAGTCTTCGACCACCCGAAGTGGCACATGCACACTGTCTTTGGCGCCGATCGGGAAATATCGCATCGGAGCGCCGTCGCGCATCAACACCACGGTCAGCAACTCGTCGGTGCTGTTGCCGCCGCGGAAGTAGACCGGCTGGGTGATCGCCCCGGGCGGCACCACGTAACGCAGCGACGAGTCGAGGAGGACCGGTGACTCGTATCCCTTGCCGTCGAATGTGAAAACCCCCTGCAGGAACCGGGGATTGCTGCCATCACCCATGCGATACCACTCCTTCTGTTCCTTACGTTCCCGCCGTTTCGGCCGTTTCGGCCGTTTCGGCCGGCGCCGCGGCAGCGGACACCGAGACCGCGCAGACTTTGAACGACGGCATTCGCGAATGCGGGTCCAAGGCCGGGTTGGTCAGCCGGTTGACGCTTCCCGTGCCGCCCCAATGGAATGGTGCGAACACGGTGTCCGGGCGAATACCGTCGACCGCGCGCGCCGTCATCACGACCTGCCCCCGGCGGGTGCGGAGCACTATCTTGTCCCCAGTCCGGATGCCGAGCCGTTGGGCCAGCATGGGATGGATCTCTGCCACCGGCTCCGGCTCGCCCTCGACGAGCGAAGCGACCCTACGTGTTTGGGTTCCGGACTGGTACTGGCGCAGCACGCGACCCGTCGTGAGGTAGTACGGAAAGTCGTCGTCCGGCAGTTCAACGGCGCCGCGTTGCTCGACAACGTGGAAGTGAGCTCGACGATCCGGGGTCGGGAAGTCCACAACGAACAGGCGCGGCGTGCCGGAGTACGACTCGGACGGGCAGGGCCAGAACACTCCGCTTTCGGTCGTGATGCGCTCGTAGGTGATTCCCCGGTAGTCGGCCTTTCCGCCAGCACTCGCGCGGGTCAATTCGTTGAACACTTCCTCGGAGTCGGCCGAGAACCCGGCTACCCCCAATCGTTTGGCCAGATCAGCCATTACGTCGAGATCACCGCGCACCTCGCGGGGTGGTGCTACCGCCGCGCGCCGCAAGACGACCCGGCCCTCGAGGTTGGTCATGGTGCCCGACTCTTCGGCCCACTGGGTGGTGGGTAACACCACGTCGGCGAGTGCGGCGGTCTCCGACAGGAAGATGTCGGATACCACCAGGAAATCGAGCTCCCGAAGCTTTGCGGCAATGTGCAGTGCGTCCGGCGCCGAAACCGCGATGTTGGAAGCCATGACCCACAACGCGCGCACACCGCCCGGAGTGCCGATACCGCTGAGCATCTCGTACGCCGAACGCCCCGAGGACGGCAAGTCAGCCGGATTGATACCCCAGACCTGGGCAATGTGGGCGCGAGCGACGGGATCGTCGAGTTTGCGATAGCCGGGCAACTGGTCGCACTTCTGCCCATGTTCGCGGCCACCTTGCCCGTTGCCCTGACCCGTAATCGTGGCGAAACCGCTCGACGGTCGGCCCGGCAATCCCAGCGCCAGGGCCAAGTTGATGAACGCCTGCACAGTATCGGTGCCCGCGCTGTGCTGCTCGGCGCCCCGGGCGGTCAGGATCATCGCCCGATCAGCACTGGCCAGCATCCGTGCCGCGGCCACGATGTCGCTTTCGGGCACACCGGTAATCCGCTCGACCCGATCCGGCCAGTACAGCCGCACCGCACGGCGTACCGCCTCGCACCCCGTCGTTCGTTCGGCGATGTATTCCTGATCGGCAAGGCCTTCCCGGAAAACGACGTTGAGGATGCCGCTAGCCAGGGCGAGATCGGTTCCGGGGACGGGCTGGAGATGGAGCTCGGCGCCGCGAGCTGTCGCGGTGCGTCGTGGATCCACGACGATGTGCTTGGCGCCGCGCGCCCGGCCCTCGTCGAAATACTGCATCGCCGGGGGTAGCGTTTCGGCGGGATTACTGCCGACAAGCAGGATGGCATCGGCCTGCGCGATGTCGGACAACGGAAACGGCAGCCCGCGGTCGATACCGAACGAGCGGTTTGACGCCGCGGCCGCCGATGACATACAAAACCGGCCGTTGTAGTCGATCGCGGAGGTACGCAGGGCAACACGCGCGAATTTTCCTAACTGGTAGGCCTTCTCATTGGTCAGCCCGCCACCGCCGAAGCATCCCACCGCGTCCCGGCCGTGGTGTTCCTGCGCCGCACCGAACGCCGCGACGATCCATTCCAGCGCTTCGTTCCAGGACGCGGGACGCAGCTCAGCGCCGCGCCTGTCCCGAATCAGCGGGCTGGTCAGCCGTTCTGGATGCCCCAGCAGGTCGGCCGCCGTCCAACCCTTCGCACAGAGCCCACCGCGGTTGGTCGGGAAATCGCTTTGCGGAGCAAGTTCGATGTCACCCTGGGACACTTCTAAGGTGATCCCGCACTGCAACGAGCAGTATGGACAATGTGTTTTCGTCGGCACCGGCGCCATCGGCGATCGGTTGCGTCCAGCAGAGTGGTGTGCGAGTCGGACCTGATCAGCGGTACCGGCGTGTCGTAGCCGAGTGATTGGAGGTCATCGCGTGATTCTTCGAGAGACCGTCAAAGTCACTCGAGCAAAGGAATCAACGCGATGACCAGTGCCCACGATATGGGACTGCTGCACGGATAGGTGACAGTTTCTTCACGCGGCCTGGCTGGCCGGTGTGGTCATGATTGCTTCGTATTCGATGGGGGTCAACCGTCCGAGGGTGAGTTGGCGTCGGCGGCGGTGGTAG
>NZ_LQPT01000103.1 GCF_002102355.1 Mycobacterium sherrisii
CAACGACGCTACGAGCCAGACACCAGGTGATCAGGATCCAACCACCGCAACAAGCGGCAACCCCACCCTGACACTGAGACGACGCTAACCTCATCGCATGCAACCCTATCGACTCGGTCGCATTCCGGTCGCCCGGATTGGCTTCGGGGCCATGCAATTGCCTGGTCCTGGTGTGATGGGCCCGCCGCGCGACCATGACGAAGCGATCGCGGTGCTGCGCCGGGCCGTGGAACGCGGCGTCGACCACATCGACACGGCCCAGTTCTACGGTCCCGACATCGCCAACGAACTCATCCGTGAGGCGCTGTATCCGTATCCCGAGCACCTCGCGTTGGTGAGCAAGGTCGGCGCGCGGCGTGATGAGGCCGGCGGTTGGCTGCCCGTCAGTGAGCCGGCCGACCTGCGCCGTGACATCGAGACGAATTTGCGGACGCTCGGGGTCGAGCAGTTGGCCGCCGTCAACCTGCGCCTGTTCGACAGCGACGGGCCCGACGAGCTGTTCGACGAGCAGCTCTCGGCGATGATCGCCGCCCGAGACCAGGGATTGATCGGCGGTATCGGGTTGAGCAACATCAACCGCGAACACCTATTGCATGCGCTGGAGCGCACCGAAATTGTATGTGTGCAAAACGCTTTCAACCTTCTCGAGCGAGAGTCGGCAGCGGTGCTGCAGGAGTGCACCCGCCGCGAGATCGCGTTTGTGCCGTTCTTCCCGCTGGGGGCGGCGTTCGTGCAGCCGAACCCGGTCCTCGGTCACGAGGTGGTGCAGCGTGCCGCGCAGCGACTCGGGCGCACGACCGCGCAGGTCGTACTGGCGTGGACGCTGAGCGTGGCGCCCAACGTGCTGCTGATCCCCGGCACGTCGTCGCTGCGCCATCTCGAGGAGAACCTCGACGTCGCGTCGATCGAAATCGATGACGAGACTCGCCAGCAGCTGGACGCCGCCGCTGCCTGATACGCGACGAGCGCGCACGTTCGGCGGGTCCTATTTGAGTTCGGCGGACGACAGTCCCAGTAGTCGCCGGGCGACCACGAGCTGCTGGATCTGTTGGGTGCCCTCGAAAATGTCCATGATCTTCGAATCCCGCGCCCACTTCTCGAACAGGGTCTGCTCCGAATAGCCGGTGGTGCCGGACAATTCGACGGCCTTGAGCGTGATATCGGTGCCCACCCGGCCGGCCTTGGCCTTGGCCATCGATGCTTCTTTGGAGTTGGGGATCTTGTTGTCGGCCTGCCAGGCCGCGCGCAGGGTCAGCTGGTAGCTGGCCTCCCAGTCGGCCTCCATCCGCAAAAACTCTGCCGCGGGGGCGCTTTGGGCGTGTGCGGGCTTGTCGTAGGAGATCTCCACTCCGGCCTCGGTGAGCAGCTTGCGCAGCTCTTCCAGTGCGGCCCGGGCGATTCCGATGGCCATGCCCGCCACCACCGGTCGGGTGTTGTCGAAGGTCTCCATGACTCCGGAAAAGCCCTTGCCCGACTCGATCTCGGGATTGCCCAGCAGGTTGTCCTTGGGTATCCGCACATTGTCGAAGCGGATCACCGCCGTGTCGGAGCCCTTGATGCCGAGCTTTTTCTCCAGCCGCTCGACGGTGACGCCCGGATGCTCGCGCGGCACGATGAACGACTTGATCGCGGGGCGGCCCAGCGATTTGTCCAGCGTTGCCCATACCACGATGTGGGTGGCTCGCGAACCCGCTGTGACAAAGATCTTTTCGCCGTTGATCACGTACTCGTCGCCGTCGAGCTTGGCGGTCGTGGACACGGCGGCCGAGTCGGACCCGAAGCTTGGCTCGGTGATGGCCATCGCGGCCCACACCCGGCCCAGCCGCTTGAGTTGCTCGTCGGTGGCCACACCGTTGATGGCCGCGTTGCCCAGGCCCTGATAGGGCATCGACAGCATCATCGCCGCATCACCCCAGCTGGCTTCCATGGTCTGCAGCACGGCCGCCATGTTGGAGCCATTGCGGTTTTCTTCCTTGCTTTCGCTGCTGCGGAACGCCTCGGCTCCGGCCAGTCCCACCGCGTTGGACGCGGCGGCCCCTTCGAACAGGCTGGCCAGCGTGTCCAGTTCCACCGGGTAGGCGTGTTCATGTTCGTCGTATTTGCGGGCGATTGGCCGCATCATTTCCGCGGCGCCCTGGTGGGCCTTGTCGATCACCGCTTGCATCTTGCGGGGAAGTTCCAGATTGATTGCCATGACCGGTCTTTCGCTAGTGAGAAGCTAGATGACGACAACACCCTCGGCGACGCCGATGGCCCGCAGGTCGCGGTACCAGCGTTCGACGGGGTGTTCTTTCGTGTAGCCGTGACCGCCGAGCAGTTGCACGCCGTCCAGTCCGATCTGCATGGCCTTGTCGGCGCCGAGCCGCTTGGCCAGCGCTGCCTCGCGGATGAACGGCAGTCCTTGCTCGGCGCGGGCGGCTCCGCGCCAGGTGATCAACCGCAGCCCGTCCAGCTCGATGGCGATGTTGGCGCACATGAACGCCACGGCCTGACGGCGGGCGATGGGCTCGCCGAACGCCTCGCGTTCCTTGACGTAGGGGATGACATAGTCCAGAACCGCATGCGAGGTGCCGACGGCCAGCGCGGCCCAGCCCAGCCGGGACAGCGCAATCGCCTCGGAATAGTCCTCATCGGTGGCCTCGTCCTCGCCGAGCCGGGCGTGCAGGGGCACCGAGACGCCGGACAACTCCAGCCGGCCCAGGGCGGCAGCGCGGATGCCCATGCTCGGATCGGGTTTGACGGTAAGGCCATTGGCCGACGATTCGACGATGAACAGTGCGGGCTTACCGTTGAGTTGTGCGCCGACGATGAACAACTCGGCCTTGGCGGCGGCCGGGACCAGCGCCTTCACTCCATCCAGCCGGTAGCCGCTCGGCGTGCGCACCGCGGTGGTCTTCAACAGGGTGGGGTCGAACAGCGGCTGCGGCTCGGCGATGGCCACGCAGGCCTGCGGCACGTTTTCCCCGGCGAATTCGGGCAGATACGTGGCCTGTTGGTCGGCGCTGCCCCAATGGGTCAATGCCGAGGCCACGCCGCCCGGCGCCAGGATCGGCAGCGCTAATCCCATGTCGCCGTAGGCCAGTGCCTCCGCGACCAGGACGTTGGTCACGCTCGACCGGTGCGCCGCGATGCCCTCGAAGTCCTCCGGGATGTTGATCGCGGTGATGCCCAGTTCCGCGGCCTTGGCGATCAGGTCGCCGGGATAGCTCGCCGCTTCGTCCGCCTCGGGCGCCGCGGGCCGCAGCACCTGCTCGGCGAACTCTTCGAGCGTGTCGACGATCATCTTTTGTTCGTCGTCGGGTCGCAGGTCGTAGTAGTCCTTGCCGCTCGATTTGAGCCGGGTGGGCCCACTGCGGATGCTCTTGACCTTCTTGAACTGCCGGGAGGCGGCACCCGCGCTGGAGAAGAGCGTCTTGGTGCCGTAGCGCAGGCCGTCGTTGAGGGGGTCGCGCAGGTGGTATCTGTCCAGGAATTCCTGGCCGACGAACGGCGTGAGCAGCGCCAAGGCGATGTCGATCCCGGTGCGCTTGTGCGGTTGCATCCCGACGGCGGTTTTGCGGCCGCGCCGTTTGCCGCGCGCGCGGGAGGTATTCGGACCGGAGAGAGTTTCCGTCATTTGAGCAGCCTCGGTAGTTGGGGCAGTGCCGACAGAAGGCTATCTTACTCCGGAGTAAGATAAACCGCAGTTGTTAACTACTTCACACCCAGACGGTCCAAGACGCGGGCGTGGAGCAGGCCGTTTGTCGCGACGGCGCTGCCTTGGTGTGGCCCTGCGACGCCGTCCAGGCCGGTGAACGTGCCGCCGGCCTCGCGCACCAGAACGTCCAGAGCGGCCAGGTCCCACGCCGAGACCTCCGGCTCGGCGGCGATGTCCACGGCACCCTCGGCGAGCAGGCAGTACGAGAAGAAATCGCCGTAGGCCCGCACCCGCCAGACCGCGTCGGTCAGTTCGATGAAGCGTTCCCGCAAACCGCGTTCGGCCCATCCGGACAAGCTGGAGAATGACAAGCTCGCTGAATTCAGTTCTGCCACTGAGGAAACCGATAGCGAACGCGGCGACGCGCCGTCGACCGAGACGAAAGCACCCTGGTCGCGCGCGGCCCACCAGCGGCGTTGCAGCGCCGGCGCACTCACGACCCCGACGGTGGGGACGCCGTCTTCGAGCAGGGCGATCAAACTGGCCCACACCGGCACCCCGCGCACGAAGTTCTTGGTGCCATCGATGGGGTCGATGATCCATTGCCGTCCGGTGAACGTCGTGGTCCCGCCGAACTCCTCGCCGACGACGCTGTCATCGGGGCGCTCGCGCCCCAGCACCTCGCGCAGCTCGGTCTCCACCGTGCGGTCGGCGTCGGTGACCGGCGTTAGATCCGGTTTGGTGTCGATGCGCAAATCCAGCGCACCGAATCGGTCGCGAGTCAGCATGTCCGCACGGTCGGCAAGCGCGATCGCCAGCGCAAGGTCGTCCAGGCCCATGCCAGCAGTCCTACCATGGCCTGTCACGGCCCTGTCACGGCCCTGTCACGGCCCGGTCGCGGCCCTGTCAGCCGCGGTGATTCACGTTGTCGACCACGCCGCGCAATGCGTCCGCATTGCGCAGGAAGGGCGTGATGATGTCGACCGGTAGGGGAAACACCACGGTCGAATTCTGGTCCGCGCCCAGCTCCAACAGCGTCTGCAGGTAGCGCAATTGCAGCGAGGCCGGACTCTTCGACAGCGTTTCGGCGGCCTCGCGAAGCTCGGCGGAGGCCTGCAGCTCCCCCCGGGCATTGATCACCTTCGCGCGGCGCTCCCGCTCGGCCTCGGCTTCGCGCGCCATGGCACGTTGCATCGACTCGGGTATCTCGACATCCTTGATCTCCACCACCCGGACCTCGACGCCCCACGGCTCGGTCATCTTTTCGATGATCGTGCGCAGGTCGCTGTTGAGGTCTTCACGGTGCGCCAGCAGCGTGTCGAGGTCGGCGCGGCCAAGCAGCGAACGTAACGTCGTCTGGGCGATCTGAGAGGTCGCGACGGCGTAATTCTCCACCGCCAGAATCGCTTTCAGCGGGTCCACCACCTGGAACATGACGACCGCGTTGACCCGCGCCGGAACGTTGTCGCGGGTGATCACCTCTTGCGGCGGAATCGTCAGCGTCACCAAACGCTGATCGACCCGAATCATCTTGTCCACCAGCGGGATCAGCAGTCGAAGACCCGGACGGTAGAGCGGCCGAACGTGGCCCATCCGGAACACGACGCCGCGCTCGTACTCGCGCAATACCACCAGTGACCACACCGCGAACACGGCCAGCACGACGATCACACCGACGATCACCGAGATCGCTACTCCGGTCATTGTGACTCCTCCTTCTTGCCGTCCCAGCTTCCCCAACGGCTCGAATATCGATCGATTGTGGCGGCGGCCTGATCCTCGATCGCGGTGCGATGGGGCAGATGCTCGGGGGCGTTGGACGGCGTGTTCCACAAGTGGCGGGCCAGCGGCAGGCCCAACGTCACCACGACCAGAACCGTTGCCGCCAGCACGAGCAGATCGCCCACGGAGTGATTGGTGATCGACGTGGCAAGCGGCAATACGACCCCCAATGCCGCGACGCAGCAAGCGATTCCGCGATGGAAGCGTCCGGCGTCCGAATGCGGCCAGGGGTCGACGTCGCGACTGACCTCCCGGCCGTGACTGGAGTTCGTGCAGTCGGCCTTGACCGGGCAGCTGTTGCAGACGACCGGCAACGCGCGATATCGCATGACTCGGTGCTTCGGGTCGAACGAACTCGGCCACAGCCAGTGATCCTGCGGGCAGACCCAGGCGTCGTGGTCGGGCCGGTACACGAATTGCCCGGTGCGCCATTGCGCTGCGCGGGAGGACGCGTGGCGTGCCATGACGTCGAACGCCCACCCGGTGACCAGCAACGCCACCGAATAGCCGGCGATCAGCCACACGGAGGTGGCCACCGGTGCCATGCGTCAGTCCTGCACCGGTGCGGCAGCACCGGCGCCGGCCTCGGAGTAGAGCGGGTGCTCCGGCAATTCTTTGACCGTTGTCCCGGAGCGGAAGTTGCGCAGCGCGATCCAAGCGGTCCAGACAAACGGCAGCACCCCGCCGGCGATCAGGATGACATCGCCGGGCAGCCGCAGCCATTCGAGCACCGCGTTGCCCGGTTTGGTGATGTAGCCCAGGGAGCGCGCCTCGAAGTAGCCGTCTGCGACCGAGTGGTACAACTGCAGCACCCCCAGCGGCAACAGGGTGGCGAAGACCATCCATGCCAACCCGATGTTCATGCACCAGAACGAGATGCGCGCCAGGCGCTCCGGCCATTTGTCCGCTGGAATCACGTAGCGGAACGCGAACATCGCGAGGCCGACGGCGAGCATGCCGTAAACACCCATCATGGCGGCGTGCGCGTGGTTGGCGGTCAGGGCCGTCCCGATTTGGTAGTAGGACACTATGGGCAGGTTGATCAAGAACCCAAAGATGCCTGCGCCCAAAAAGTTCCAGAAGCCGACGGCGACGAGGAACATCACCGCCCAACGGTGCGGAAACGGGTTGGCGTCGCCGGACTGCTGCCGAGCGCCCAGCTGCAGGAAAGCCCACGCCTCGACGGTCAGGAAGGTCAGCGGGATTACCTCCGCGGCGGAGAAGAACGCGCCCAGTGCCATGTGCTCGACCGGGGTGCCCGAGAAATACAGATGGTGCATGGTGCCGATGACACCGCCGGCCGAGTACAGAATGACGTCAAGGAAGATGACGCCCAACGCGATTCGTTCGCGCACCACACCCAGCAGTACGAACATGTAGGCCACCATCACGGTGGTGAACAGCTCGAGGAAGTCCTCGACCCACAGATGCACTACCCAGAACCGCCAGAAGTCGGCGACGGTGAAATGCGTCTCGCTGCCCGCCAGCAGCCCCACCGCGTAAAAGGCCGGAATCGCCAGCCCGGAGAAGAAGAACAACCAGGGCATGTTCATCTTCGACTCATCCTTGAGTCGCGAGCGCATCCCGCGCCAGATGATCGCGATCCACACGAACAGCCCGACGATCAGCAGAATCTGCCACAGTCGCGGCAGGTCGAGATACTCCCATTGCTGGGAGAGGTAGCCGTGCGGGATCACGCCGTAGATGGACAGCGCTTCACAGATCAGCGAGCCGAACACCACCACCGCGACCGCACCCAGCAGCACGTAGGCCAGTAGCCCCTGGCGTTTCGGTTCGCGGTGGGCGATGAACGGCACCAGGAAGATGCCGCCGGCGAGGAACGCTGCGGCCGTCCAGAACAGCGACAGCTGCAGGTGCCAGGTGCGGGCGAGGTTGTAGGGCAGCACCCGGGCCAGATCCAGGCCGAAGAACGTCGACAAATCGGCCCGGTAGTGTTCGGCGGCCGCGCCCAGCAGCGTCTGGGCCAGGAACAACACCGACACGACCGCGAAGAACCAGATGCAGGCGCGTTGCGCCGGTGTCAGGCTCACCTCACCGGGTTGGCGAAACGACAGGTTCGTGGCCTCGGCGCTGTGCCAGCCGACCTGTTGGCTCCATCGGCCATAGATGGCGAACATGACCCCGATGCCGCCCAGGAGCGCGATCAGCGACAACGCCGACCACACGATGACCGGGGCGGTGGGCCCGTTGTCGACTCGCGGTTCGGCCGGCCAGTTGTTGGTGTAGCTGTAGCGGTGACCGGGGCGTTCCGCGGCCGCCGCCCAGGCCGTCCACGCGTAAAACGCTGTCAAATCCCGGATTTGGGACTTGTCGGTGATGAATCGCGGTAGCAGACCATATTTCGTGGAGTTTTCGCCGAAGTAGGCGGCGTAGTGGTCTTGGATGTGGTTGAACGCCGCGGCCTGGCGGTCGGTGAACACCAGGGTTTTGGTGTCGACGTTGTAGCGGTTGGTCCGAAATTCGGTGACCACCCGTTCGCGCGGATCGGTCACGCCCTGCGCACGGAACTGGTCGGCCACATCGGTGGTGGCCATTCGCAGGTATTCGGCGGTGTAGTCGGGCCCCAGGTAGGCGCCGTGCCCCAGAACGGATCCGTACTGCATCAGGCCGCGCGACTGGAAGAGCTCCTGGCCGCGGGTGATGTCGGCTCCGGTGAACAGCGTCTGGCCCGATTCACTGACCACCCGATCCGGCATCGGCATTGCTGCCGTGTAGGTGCGATAGGCCAGGATGCCCATCACCAGAAATCCGAAGATCATGACCAGCGCGACGCCCTGCAGCCAGCCTTTGCCGATGAGCGGCTGCGAGGATTTTTGACGAACGTTCTGGTCAGTGGCCATTTCGACAACCTTTCGGTCGGAGGAGGGCGCCTCCGGCATCGAGTCCTTGGCGACGCCACATGAACATCCAAATGCGCGTTGCGCCGCGCTGGCAACAGTATTGAGCGACGAATTTGACCAATAGGGGCCAATGGCCCTGATTCCGGATGCGCACCGAGCCAAACCGCCTCGGCCGCAAGGCTTACCGATCCGGGAGCGGGCACCGGCTGGTTCGACACGCAAGGGACTTTTGGCCCTAACGCGGCGGTCGCCCGCGAGCGGATGATGTAACTACGGGTTGCAGTAAAGCGCACGGAGCTCGGAAGGCCGCTGACCATGGATCGCCTCACCACATTCGATGCCGGATTCCTCAAAGCCGAAGACGCTGACCCCCGGGTCAGCATGGCCATTGGCGGGTTGGCGGTGATTGAAGGCCCGGCCTTAGACCAAACCGAGCTGATGCCGGCGTTCGTGGCACGCATCGGGGCCTGCCCCCGGTTCCGGCAGCGGTTGCGGCTGCGGCCGTTCGACCTCGGCGCCCCGCGATGGGTGGACGATCTCGACTTCGACATCGACCGGCACGTACGGCGCGTGGCACTGCCGCAGCCGGGCGACGACCGGCAGTTGTTCGGGTTGGTCGCCGACCTGATGGCCAGAGGTTTGGACCGGCATCGACCGCTGTGGGAAATCTGGGTCATCGAAGGCCTCGCCGACGACAGATGGGCGATGCTGACCAAAATCCATCACTGCATGGCCGACGGGATCGCTGCCGCGCACATGCTTGCCGGACTGTGTGACGACGGGGTCGGCGAGAGCTTCGCCCGCCATATTCGGGCCGCCAAGGAAGCGAAAAGTGCTGCGGTCAAAGCCAATTCACCGACCACACTGAGCGGGTGGTGGAACATGCCGGTCGCGGTGGCCGCCGCGGCCGGCCGGGCGGCCCAGGGTGCCGCCCAAATAGCATTCGGTCTGCTGCGTCCGGCCCCGTCGCCGCTGAACGGTCCGATCGGCGATCTGCGCCGGTACAGCGGAGCCCGGGTCCGACTCGCCGACATCGAGCAGGTGTGCCGGGCATTCGATGTCACCGTCAATGACGTTGCGCTGGCCGCGGTTACGGAAAGCTATCGGAACCTGTTGGTCAAGCGCGGCGAACCACTGCTGCCGGATTCGCTGCGCACGTTGGTGCCGGTGTCGATGCGGTCGACACGCGCATTCGACAAGACCGACAACCGGGTGTCGGTCCTGCTTCCGGAGCTGCCGATCGACGAGGAGAACCCGGTGCGGCGGCTGCGGATCGTGCACTCACGGTTGGACCGGACGAAAACTGGCGGGCAGTGTCAGGCCGGGAATGCGTTCGTAGCCTTGGCAAATCACGTCCCCTTCGCATTCACCGCCTGGGCTCTGGAGCTGCTGACACGGCTGCCGCAGCGCGGGGTGGTCACCGTGGCAACCAACGTGCCCGGCCCGCGGCGAGCCCTGCGGGTGCTCGGCAAAGACGTGCTTGCGGTGTACCCGGTGCCACCGATCGCGATGCACTTGCGCACCGGCGTCGCGATGCTCAGCTACGCCGACGAACTATTCATAGGAATCCTCGCCGACTACGACGGGATGGCCGACGTCGACGAGCTGGCTCGCGGAATCGAGGCCGCGGTGGGCCGGCTGGTGTCGATCAGCAAGCGGCGCAAGGCGCATTACGCGCGCGGACCACTATCGCTGGTGGTGTGACGGGTGAACGGTGGGCAATCGGATCTGTGCGATCGCGCCGACGTCGAGGCGCTGTTGCGCGCCTTCTACTCGCGGGTGCTGTTCGACGACGTGCTGGCCGAGCCGTTCGCCCAGCTGCGTCGTGTCGGATTGGACGCGCACATCCCCACCATGTGTGACTTCTGGGAGACCGTCCTGTTCCGGGCGGGTCGCTACCGCGGCAGCGCGCTCACCGTCCATCGCGCACTTCACCAACGAACTCCGTTGGCGGCTCGGCATTTTGTGCGCTGGTTGACCGTGTGGCGCGCCACCGTCGACGAAATGTATCGGGGGCCGGCGGCCGAGCGGGCGAAGGTCCAGGCCGGCCGCATCGCGTGGGCGATGCACCGGCGGTTGACGGGCGCCGACGCCGACGAACTCGACGCGTTGCTCGCGGGTTGATGGACCCGGTCAAACTCAGGCAATGGTTTCGTGCGGGTCCGGCTCCGCGCCGAATGTGAAGTGGCGTCCGGTGATATCGGACGGGTTCACCCGCACGTAATGCTTCTTGACGGTCGCGGTCCAGGGCATCAGCCCGGCGCGTTCGGCTTCTTCGATTTCGGCCGCGGTGCGCAGCAGGCGTGCGCGTCCCCGCACGATCACGCTCCAGCCCTCGGCGGCGTCATGATCGTCGGCCTCGAACAGCACCACATTGCTTGCCACAGCCGAAAACAACTTGGTGCCCTCGGCGGTGCGAAACAGCACGGTTCGGTCCTGCACCGCGTAATTCACCGGGAAAATCTCGGGCTCACCGGCGAAGCTGGTCACGAGCCGGCCCAAGGCGACGCCGCCCAACCGGCGCCAGCTCTCGTCCTCGGACAACACCACGGCAGGTTCGTCAGTCATCGGGCTCGCCCTTCTCGCGCACCGGTTCCGCTGACCTCGAACGTTACGGTCAACCGCGGCCCGGCAGTAGGGCCCTAGGTCAACTCGGCCGGACGGGTGGCGGCCTACCATGGCGGCTGTGTGGGAATTCGGTCTGCTGATCCTCCTCGTTGCCGTGCTCGGCATGCTGCTCGCGCAGCGCTTCATCCCGCGCGGCCCGCGCGGTGGGCAGCTCAGCGGCACGCTGTTGGTGACCGGGGTGAGCCCGCGACCCGAGGCCACCGGTGAGCAATACGTCACGATCACCGGCGTCATCAACGGGCCTACCGTCAACGAGCACCCCGTGTACTGGCGGATGGCGGTCGACGTGAACGACTGGCCGGCCATGGGGCAATTGCATCCGGTGGTGTATTCGCCGAAGAATCCGGACAACTGGCGCTTCGCCCCGCCTGAACCGCCCGCGGGATAGCCGACGAAAACTTTGCTTGCATTATCGATCTCACCTGGCATTCTTTAGCCATGGCAGGCAAAGACATCGACCCGATCCGGGCGAAAAGCGCGCTCGAGGTGATCAGGCAGCACCCGGTGCTGGTGTTGTTTGCGGTGTCGCCCGCAATCGTGGTGTTGGGCGTGATCTGGTGGCTGGCCGGCGCCGGATGGGCGGTGGCCGCCGCGATCCTTCTGCTCCTGGCCGGAGCGGGCCTCGTCGTCGTCAGGCGCTGAATCAGGTTCAGCCGCAACGGGTTTAGGGTCAGCCGCGGCCGACGCGCAACAAGTCGGCGAGGTTCGGCAGCTTCACGCGTGGGCGTCCGTGTGGCTCCCCGGCCGCGCGCTCGTGGGCGTCGATGACGTCCCAATGCGCGGAGGTGATCAATTGCGGCTGGCGCGAAGCCAGCCATTCCGCCAGCTTGTCGGCGTGGTCGTCGGGAAATTCGGGCAGCTCGGCCGCGCCGGTCAGATCGGCGATCAAGGCGTCGACGGTGTCCTGGGAATCCTTCTTGTTGGTGCCGATCACGCCGGTCGGCCCCCGCTTGATCCACCCGACGACGTATTCGTTGCGGCTGCCGGCCACCCGGCCCTCGGTGTTCGGGATGGTCGCGCTCTTGTCGTCGAACGGCAGCCCCGGCGTCGGCACGCCGCGATACCCGACCGAGCGCACGACCAGCTGCACGGGTAGTTCCTCGCGGTCCCCGGTGTCCTTGGCCGACACGCGTCCGCTCGAGTCGGTGACCAGCTCGTTGCGGCCCAGCACGATTGACTCGACCCGGTCCTTGCCCTTGATCTCGATGGGTGAGGTCAAGAACCGGAACACCAGCCGCCGGTGTCCGGGGCGCGGTTCGCCGGCGGCGTAGTCACGCAGCACCTTGATGTTCTGCTTGGTCGTCTTTCCGGCGGCCTCCGCGTCCTCGTCGCTGATGCCTTCCAGCGCGGCCGGATCGACGATGACATCCACGCCTTCCAGGTCGGCCAGCTCGCGCAACTCCAGCGTGGTGAACGCGGTCTGCAGCGGCCCGCGCCGGCCGAGGATGACGACTTCTTCTACACCGCGTGGGCGCAGCGAATTCAGCGCATGGTCGGCAATGTCGGTGACGGCGAGCGCATCGGGGTCGGTGACCAGAATCCGCGCGACGTCCAGCGCGACGTTGCCGTTGCCGATCACCACGGCCCGGGCGCCCGACAGATCGGGAGAAATCTCCGCGAAGTTCGGGTGTGCGTTGTACCAGCCCACGAAATCGACGGCGGCGACGCTGCCGGGCAGATTCTCGCCTGGAATATTCAGGGGCCGGTCGGACTGCGCTCCCACCGCATAGATCACCGCGTCGTAGTGCTCGGCCAGTTCCGCGGCCTCGACATGCTCGCCGACGACCACATTGCCGAAGAAGCGGAAGCGCCGATCGCTGGCGATCTTCTCGAACTGCTTGCTGATCGACTTGATTTTGGGGTGGTCGGGCGCGACGCCGGACCGCACCAGCCCCCACGGCGTCGGCAGCATCTCGAGCATGTCGACTGCAACGTCGAACTCGTCGGATGCGTCGGCCGCTTTCAGCAAAGACGCTGCGGCGAAGAATCCCGACGGGCCGGAGCCGACGATCGCGACATGAAATGGACGCATAACCAACCCTTCTGTTCATGCCCGGCTGCGACGCAAGGGCTGAAAACGGGCTGGGCGTCGCAGTTGCGGGCGCACACGGATGGTGACTCGATGCTAGACGCTGAACCCCGACAGGTGGTTGAAGTGCCACAGGTCGCGACCTGAACAATCGCTGCAAACCGGGGCGCCGGTAACGTGGTCGGCTGTGGAACCCGACCGTCAAGCCGATCTCGCCGCCCTCGACGCTGCCCTGACCACGGTGGAGAGGGTGCTCGACGTCGACGGTCTACGCAGCCGCATCGAGAAGCTCGAGCAGGAGGCCTCCGACCCGAAACTGTGGGACGACCAGGCCAATGCGCAGCGCGTGACCAGCGAGTTGTCCCATGCCCAGGGGGAGTTGCGGCGCATCGAGCAGCTGCGGCAACGGGTCGACGACCTGCCGGTGCTCTACGAGCTGGCGGCCGAGGAGGGTGCCGCCGACGCCCTGGCCGAGGCCGACGCCGAGCTCAAGGCGTTGCGGGCCGACATCGAGGCCGCCGAGGTGCGCACCTTGCTGTCCGGGGAGTACGACGAGCGCGAGGCGCTGGTGACCATCCGCTCCGGCGCGGGTGGGGTGGACGCCGCGGACTGGGCCGAGATGCTGATGCGGATGTATATCCGCTGGGCCGAGCAACACAATTACAACGTCGAGGTCTTCGACACGTCGTATGCCGAGGAAGCCGGTATCAAGAGTGCCACGTTTGTCGTGCACGCCCCGTTCGCCTACGGCACCTTGTCGGTGGAGCAGGGCACGCATCGGCTGGTCCGGATCAGCCCGTTCGACAACCAAAGTCGACGTCAGACCTCGTTCGCCGAAGTCGAGGTGCTGCCGGTGGTGGACACCACCGATCACATCGACATTCCCGAAGGTGACGTGCGGGTCGACGTCTATCGGTCCAGCGGTCCGGGCGGCCAGTCGGTGAACACCACCGACTCCGCGGTCCGTTTGACCCACATCCCAACGGGTATCGTCGTGACTTGCCAGAACGAGAAGTCGCAACTGCAGAACAAGGTTTCGGCGATGCGGGTGCTGCAGGCAAAGCTGTTGGAGCGCAAGCGTTTAGAAGAGCGTGCGGAGCTGGACGCGCTGAAGGGGGAGGGCGGCAGCTCCTGGGGTAACCAGATGCGCTCCTATGTACTGCACCCGTATCAGATGGTCAAGGATCTGCGGACCGAGTACGAGGTCGGCAATCCGGCGGCCGTTCTTGACGGAGACATCGACGGATTCCTCGAAGCAGGCATCCGGTGGCGCAATCGAAAAGATGACGACTAACACCACCTTTATCGCCTCAACCACGGCGCTGGGCTGGCACGACTTCTGGCGCGGTGACATAGGCCAATGGATCATCACCCGCGGTTTGCGGATCGGAATGGTGCTAATCGGCGCGGTGCTGGCCGCCCGCTTCGTCAACTGGGTGGCCCAGCAGGTGACCCGACAGCTCGACGTGGGCTTCGCCGAAAGCGACGCGCTGGTGCGCTCGGAGGCGACCAAGCACCGTCAGGCGGTCGCATCGGTCATCTCCTGGGTGTCGGTCGTCATCATCGGAATCTGGGTGATGCTCCAGATCGCCGACATCCTGCGGTTTTCGGTGGGCGGGCTGGTCGCGCCCGCCACGGTGGTGGGCGCGGCGCTGGGTTTCGGCGCCCAGCAGTTGGTGCGGGACTTGCTGTCCGGTTTCTTCATTCTGGTGGAGAAGCAGTACGGGTTCGGCGACCTGGTCACCCTCACCGTCGTTTCGTCGACGGAGGCCAGCGGCACGGTCGAGAACGTGACGTTGCGGGTGACTCGATTGCGCTCGGCGGATGGCGAGGTGTTGACCATTCCCAACGGGCAAATCGTCAAGGTGGTCAACCTGTCCAAGGATTGGGCACGCGCGGTCGTGGACATTCCAGTGTCGACCAACGCCGACCTGAACCGGGTCAACGACGTGCTGCACCAGGAATGCGACCGTGCGATGGACAACCCGGTGTTGGGCGAGTTGTTGCTTGATCCGCCGACCGTGATGGGCGTGGAAAGCATCGGGGTCGATACCGTCACCCTGCGGGTGGTGGCCCGTACGTTGCCGGGCAAGCAGTTCGAGGTCGGCCGGCAGTTGCGTGTGTTGGTGATCCGGGCGCTGGCCCGCGTCGGGGTCGTCACCGCGGCCGACGCGAAGATCGGCCTGGTTGACAGCCCGGGTGTTGAGGCCGCCGCAGCTCAAGCCCAAGCGCAAGGCGAGGCGGACAGCACGGCGGTGCAGCGCGGGTGAAGTTCACCGTGAGCCTCTTCGAGAAGCGCAACGAGGATAAGCAGCGGCGCTGGAGTCACCTCTTCGGCGGACGGGTGCGCACGTCGACGCTGGTGTTGATCGTGGCGTTCCTGGCCATGTGGTGGGTCTACGACACCTACCGCCCGGAGCCGCCCAAACCGCCGCCGCCTCCGCAGGTGGTGCCACCCGGCTTTTTGCCCGACCCCAACTACACCTGGGTGCCCCGCACCCGGGTCGACGCGCCCCGCCCGGCGACGCCGACGTTCGTGCCGACGCCGACGACGACGGTGCCGCCCAGCCCCACCACCACCGTGCCGCCGCCACCGACGACGACGACACCGCCGCCGCCGTTCCAGCTGCCGTGCTTGCTGCCGCCGCCGTTCTGTCCGCCCAGCTCAAGCAGCACGCCGCCCCCGCCACAGCAACCGGTACCGGGTCCGGGCCCGGCGCCGAGCACGCCGCCACCGGCGAGCTGATCTTCGCGTCGCAGCGAAATTCACCGCTACACTGGCGTGCCGTGATGATCACCCTTGACCATGTCAGCAAGAAGTACAAAGCGTCGGCGCGTCCGGCGCTGGAGGACGTGAACGTCAAAATCGACAAGGGTGAATTTGTCTTCCTGATCGGCCCATCGGGATCGGGCAAGTCGACGTTCATGCGGTTGTTGCTGGCGGCGGAGACACCGACCAGCGGCGACGTGCGGGTGTCGAAGTTCCACGTCAACAAGCTGCCTGGGCGGCACGTGCCGAAGCTGCGCCAGGTGATCGGCTGTGTCTTCCAGGACTTTCGTCTGCTGCAGCAAAAGACGGTGTATGAGAATGTCGCCTTCGCCCTCGAGGTCATCGGTAAGCGCTCCGATCAGATCAACCGGGTGGTGCCCGAGGTGCTCGAGACGGTCGGCCTGTCGGGCAAAGCCAACCGGCTGCCCAACGAGCTGTCCGGTGGTGAGCAGCAGCGGGTGGCGATTGCCCGCGCGTTCGTCAACCGGCCGCTGGTCCTGCTGGCCGACGAGCCGACCGGAAACCTTGACCCGGACACCAGCAACGACATCATGGATCTGCTTGAGCGGATCAATCGGACCGGGACGACCGTGCTGATGGCGACCCATGACCACCACATCGTCGACTCGATGCGCCAGCGCGTCGTCGAGCTGTCGCTGGGCCGGCTGGTTCGTGACGAACAGCGCGGCGTCTACGGGATGGATCGCTAGTGCGCTTCGGCTTCCTGCTCAATGAGGTTCTGACCGGGCTTCGCCGCAACGTCACCATGACGGTGGCCATGATCCTGACGACCGCCATCTCGGTCGGCCTGTTCGGCGGCGGTCTGCTGGTGGTCCGGTTGGCCGAGCACTCGCGCGCCATCTACCTCGACCGGGTCGAGACGCAGGTGTTCCTCACCGAGGACGTCTCCGCGAATGATCCATCCTGCGGCACCAATCCGTGCAAGGCGCTGCGGGAAGCGATCGAAAAGCGGCAGGACGTCAAATCGGTTCGCTTCCTCAATCGCCAAGACGCCTACGACGACGCGATCCGAAAGTTCCCGCAGTACAAGGACGTTGCCGGAAAGGATTCTTTCCCCGCCTCGTTCATCGTCAAGTTGAACAATCCCGAGCAACACAAGGACTTCGACTCCGCGATGCAGGGTCAACCCGGAGTACTTTCGGTGCTCAACCAGAAGGACCTGATCGACCGGCTGTTCGCGGTGCTGGACGGCCTGAGCAGCGTCGCGTTCGCCGTGGCGTTGGTGCAGGCCGTCGGCGCAATTCTGTTGATTGCCAACATGGTCCAAGTTGCCGCCTACACGCGGCGTACCGAGATCGGGATTATGCGGCTGGTGGGAGCCAGTCGCTGGTACACCCAGTTGCCGTTTTTAGTGGAAGCGATGCTGGCCGCGGGTGTTGGTGTGGCGATCGCGGTCGCCGGCCTGCTCGTGGTGCGGGCGCTGTTCCTGGACAACGCGCTAAACCAGTTCTACCAAGCCAATTTGATCGCGCGCGTTGACTACGCCGACATTCTTTACATCTCACCGATTTTGTTCCTGCTCGGCGTGTCGATGGCAGGGTTGACCGCATATGCGACGCTGCGCCTCTACGTACGGCGTTAGCTGTGGCCAATAAGTCCAATGCCGGCGCGACGGGTCGTGGTCAGCGTGACAGCAAAAAGATCATCGCCACCAATCGCAAAGCTAGGCACAACTATTCAATTGTGGAGTCGTTCGAGGCCGGAGTGGCTTTAGTCGGCACCGAGGTGAAGAGCTTGCGGCAGGGGCAGGCCTCGCTGGCCGATGCTTTCGCAACCGTCGACGACGGGGAAGTGTGGTTGCGTAACTTGCACATTCCGGAGTACGAGCACGGTAGCTGGACCAACCATGACCCGCGCCGCAATCGAAAGTTGTTGTTGCACAGGCGCCAGATCGACACCCTGATCGGAAAGATTCGTGATGGTAACCTCACCTTGGTGCCGCTGTCGCTGTATTTCTCCGAGGGCAAGGTCAAGGTTGAGCTCGCGCTAGCGCGAGGCAAGCAGGCACACGACAAACGCCAAGACCTCGCCCGCCGTGATGCCCAGCGTGAAGTATTGCGTGAGCTGGGCCGCCGAGCAAAGGGTATGAACTGATCGGAGCCGCTTACGCGCAGCTGTCCGCCGTCTCGTACGGGGTCAGCGATTTTGTAGGCGGCGTAGCAGCGCGGCGGGTCGCCGCACTGCGCGTGATGCTGGCGGCGTACCCGGTCGAGGCGCTGCTGCTGGGGCTGCTCGCCTTCACCGTCGGTGGCCCGATCCATTCCGGTGCCATCTTCTGGGGATGTCTGTACGGGGTCGGTCAGGCGTTCGGCATGTGGGCGTTCTATGCGGCTTTGGGGTCCGGCCCCATTTCCGTGGTCGCCCCGCTCGCCGGCGTGCTCAATGCCGCGGTGCCGGTCGCCGTGGGTGTCGCGCTGGGGGAGCGCCCCGGCCCGGCGGCCTCGGCGGGCGTCGGGCTGGCCATCGTCGCGGTGATGCTGGTCAGCCGGGAGGCGACCGGCGACGGCGCCACCCGGTTCCGGTTCACCGCCAAGGTGGCCGGGCTCACGACCCTGGCCGGGTGCGCGTTCGGTCTGGATCTGGTGTTCCTGCACCAATCGCCACACGACTCCAAGCTCTGGCCGCTGATGTTCGCTCGACTGTCCGCCACCGTGGTGATCACCATCCTGGCCGCGTCGAGGCGGAACTTGCGGCTGCCCCGGGGACAGTCGCTGAAGCTGGCGCTGGCGATCGCCCTGCTGGACATCTGTGCTTTGGTCACCCAATTGATCGCGCTGCAGTCCTGGCTGCTCTCGCTGGCCAGCATCATGATTTCGCTCTATCCCGCCGCCACGGTCGTGCTCGCGATGATCGTGCTGCGCGAACGAGTGACGCGCTGGCAGGGGATCGGCATGGTGATGGCCATGGGGTCGGTGGCCATGATCGCCGCAAGCTGACGGCTCCGGGACGGGGCTCGGGATGGGGCTAACGCCGGGCGGGTAATCGGCCTAGCATCCGACCATGGCCACGCGCGCAGTCACCACACTGGACAAAGCTGAGGTGCTGGACGGGCTCTTCACGGTCTGGGATTCCATCGACGCGTTGCTCGCCGGGTTGTCCGAGAGCCAATGGCTGGCGCCGACCCCCCTGCCGGGCTGGGATGTGCGGGCGGTGGTGTCACACATCATCGGCACCGAGTCGTTCCTGCAGGGCATCGCGCCACCCGAGCCGGACATCGACGTCAACGGGCTCGACCATGTCCGCAACGGAGTAGGCGCGATGAACGAGTGCTGGGTGCGCCATTTCGCCGGGCAGCCCGGCGGCAGTGTCTTGCAGCGCTACCGCGCGGTGATCGAGGATCGGCGCCAGGTGTTGGGCGCGATGTCCGAAGAGGAGTGGAACGCCGAGACGAGGACGCCGGCCGGCCCGGACAGTTATGGACGGTTCATGAGGATCCGGGTCTTCGATTGCTGGATGCATGAACAGGACATCCGGGTGGCGATCGAGCAGCCGTCGTCCGACAACGAGCTGAGCGGCGTCGCCGCGCGGCTGTCGCTCGACGAGATCGCCGCCACGCTGGGCTTCGTCGTCGGCAAACTTGCGCAAGCCCCCGACGGGGCCCGCGTCGAGTTCGACCTGACCGGCCGGCTGGCGCGCTCCGTCCGCGTCAGCGTCGACGGGCGCGCCCAGGTAGTCGAGGACTTCGGCGGTCGCGAGCCGACGGCGACGATCCGCGTGAACGCGCTGCAGTTCACTCGGCTTGCCGGGGGCCGGCCGATGTGCCCGATCCGACCGCAGGACATCGAGCTCGGCGGAGATAAAGATCTTGCTGCTCAAATTCTTGAGAAGCTGAATTTCGTTATCTGACAACATCTTTGGTACAGCCGACGGGCCAATGCGACATATGTCACACCCGTGCATGTTGGCTCTGGCGCCGCGACGGGTAGCCACAAGCAAGGGCGCGCTTCGCGCCGACAAGCAAAAGCCAACGTAGGAGGCCATGCAAGTATGACCGCACCCGACACGAGCAGATTGCTCGCCCAACTTCGCACGCTGCTGGATCTGACCAACACCGAAATTCAGATCGCGGAGACTCGCGTCGCGCAGGCGCGCACCGAGGCCGTTCGCCGCGAGCTCACCCAGAACGCGGCAAATGGCCGCGAACGCGCCGAGGCCATCGAGGCCGCCATCCGCGACCTCGGCGGTTTCCCCGACGTGATCGGTCCGTTCCTGGGCCGCGCCGCAGCCGCGGTGAAGGCGCTGACCGAGCAGGCCGAGCCGTTCGACGAGGCGTTGCTGGGGGACCTGGCGCTCGAAGACCAGCTGCTCGACCGCGCCCGCTACACCAAGGCGCTGGCCGTCGCCGCGGAAAAGCAGGACATTGTGGGCCTGGCCGACCGGCTGATCGCCGCGCACGCGGCGACCGTGGATTGGCTGACCACCGTGCTGGCCGAAGATGCCCTCGGTGGCCCGGCCGCGCTGCGCCGCACCCCGCTGCAGGCCGCCGCCGGCGCCGCGGTGAAGCTGGTCAACCTGCCCGCTGCGTGGTCGGCTCGTGGGCTGGACCGTGCCGTCGACGCCCTGCGGTCAACCGGTCCTGCCATCAACGACCTGGTCAAGCGCGGAAACAATGCCGGGGAGATCGCGACCAAGGCGTTGTCGGCGTCGCAGAACGCCGCTCTACGTGCCGCCGAGCGGGTCACCCGCTCCGAAGGCGCGGATCGCGCCGCCGACGCGCTGCACTCCGGGCGCGAATCGGTTGGCGTGCTGGAACCACACGAGTTGCCGATCAAGGACTACGACGACCTCAACATCAACGACGCCGTCGCCGCGATCAAAGACCTGACCTCGCCGAAGGATGTCCGGGTGATCATCGCCTACGAGGAGGCGCACAAGAACCGGCAGCGCCTCGTCTCCGCCGCGCAGACCCGCGTCGCTGCCATCGCGCAAGACGTCGTCGGCATCAAGTAGCGAGCTAACAGGCGCGTATCGGCAAACGTCGCCAAGCGCCCCGGGCACCCCCGCCGTCGCCAACCGGTGGGGGTGCCCGGCTTCGCGCCCGGCCCTGGAGCAACCTGATTGCGGCGCGCCTGGCAGCGCGGAACATAAATTGGTTGCTGCTCGTTGGTGCTTCCGTAGAATGGAGTGTCCGGCCGAAAATCGGTCGGGATGTGCGGAAACACAAGACAAGGGGCTGAACGGTTTCGACTTCGCGCATCGAATCAAGGGAAGCGTGCCGGTGCAGGCAAGAGACCACCGTAAGCGTCGTTGCAACCATATAAGCGCCGATTCACATCAGCGCGACTACGCTCTCGCTGCCTAAGCGAAGCTAGTCTGTCAGACCGGGAGCGCCCTCGGCCCGGACCCTGGCATCAGCTAGAGGGACCCACCCACGGGTTCGGTCGCGGGACCCGTGGGGACATCAAACAGCGACTGGGATCGTCATCCTGGCTAGTTCGCGAGACCAGGAGATCCGAGTAGAGGCACAGCGAACTGCGCACGGAGAAGCCTTGAGGGAATGCCGTAGGACCCGGGTTCGATTCCCGGCAGCTCCACAACAGAACATGCAGGTCAGTGCCTCTAATGCGGTAAGATCCACACTGGTCAAACGGTTTGTCAAAGGAACCCACCGGGACTGACGGTCGGCGCGTGGATTCAGCGGCACCTCGACACCTGTAGGACATCGAGCGCGAAACCTTCGCCGAATACCGGCCGTACTTGACCCGCGACATTGAACCCGCACTCGGCAGCGCCCGCTGCCCGAGCTTCGCCGAAGTGATATCAGCTCCTGGGTCAACACGCTCCGCGGCGACGGCGCCTGCGGTAAGGCGATCCAGAACAAGGCCGGAGGGCACTAGAGGCCTTGCCAAGCGGTCACAACTTGGATGTGTTGGCCGTAGAGCGCGATGTCGGACCAACTCGCATAGTCACCGAATGGCAGGCTCGCTTCAGCCGCCTCAGTGATTGTCGTGTACCAATCACCGGCCGAACTGCCATCGTCGGCGACGTTGATGGCGGCCAGATAGATGCCTTGGATGGTGAACCGCACTACCGCGAGCTTTTGGCTTGTCAGCGAATGCTGTTGCGCGCCAACGTCGGACCAGCCGATCGCTTGCTCGAAGTTGCGTCCCCGGGCGCCGAGCTCGCTCCATGACATCACTTCCCTCATCGCACCCCAGTCGGAGGTCGACGTGGTCTGCCATAAATGCCCGCGGCGCACGGCGGCGAAAGCGTAGCGGCCATTAGATCTGCTGAAGCGCACGACCGCGCCGTCCTCTGGCTCCGGCGGCACAGGCCGCGACATAGCCTTCACTGGCGCGTTCGGTCTCATCAGCTGTGCTGCTGCCGTCAGGTCGTACGCCATCGGGTCGGTGAGCTCGGGTACGAGGCGTGGAAGCTGGACAGGAAAACCGTTGAGTACCTCGTCCGTGGCCTCGTTCGCCTTGATCCCATTGATGCGGACCTCGGCGGCGACCGCCGACCCTGTAATGTCGCCCCAGCACGCGGTAATCAGGCCGCGATCCCGTAGGTGCCGGACCATCGGTAGAAAACGGGTGCTCATCTGCGGCGTTAACTGGCCGATGCATTCGTCATCGATTCGGACCTCCACATGAGGTTTCGATTTAGAAGCAGCCGGTGCTTGCTCATGCAGCGTGACGAACAAAACCCCGTGGCCTCCCTGTGCCTGTGGAACGAACTTGAGCAGCACATCAGTGTGCAAATCTTCTTTGGTCACCTGCACGATCGACGACCTTGGTAACAGGGTGTAGGGCAGCGTCGGAGGATCATTGATGGGCAGGGCTTCGTTGGGCTGCCCGAGGTTGATATAAACGTTGGCGCTGAATTCGTCGCCGCCGTCCCAGCTGTCGTAGTTGCGGGCAAAAATCTTTCCGTTTGTGCGAGGAACGAATTCGGATGCGATGACTCGGCGCAGAATCGGTGCCCAGGCTTGCGCGGTCTCGGGGTCAAGGTACCCCAACGTTTGGCCCCAGCCGCGTACAGAGACGGACCAGTCGCAGCGGGGCGAATCCGGTTCGGGGACAAGATCAATGGGTACTCGCTCAATCGTCTGACTGCCGTCGAACCAAGGATCTTCGAACAGGCTCCGGATGGCCGGCAGATCATCGGCTTCCGTGGTGAGCTGGTATTCGCACCATGAATTCCCGCCGCTCCACAGCGCATATGGCATGGCCACGGAAGGGAACGTTACCCTTCCAATCTCGAATAACGTGCCGAATTGGTCAACTTCGGCGCCCGACTCGACTAGCCGTTATACCGATTCCTGAGGAGTCGGTTAACGGTGACCGGTCGCTCACCTAAAGCGGGTCGAGCGTTGAAGCGTTGACATGCGGGTCTGCGCCGTGGGTTCATCGCCCCACAGGTAATCGGTAAGAATCGGTAAGCTCGGACGGCTGCCGAGTCCAGCGCACGCCATCTGCGAGCGCGGCGATGGTGATCAGCCGACGCGCGGAGATCTCGTCGACGATCCGCTCCTCACGTACAGCGGCGGCGGGTTCGGCGGGCAGCGCGCCGCGCTCGCGGTGGACCAACTCGTGAGTGAGAGTGCAACGACGCTCAGCGTACGTCAAAGTACCAAATCGACGGTGATCCCCGCACGTCTGGACCCTGCTTCGGCTCAAACCGGTGGCGGCGAGCAATTCGGGTGTGACACCGCCGTGGTGCGGTGTCGAGTGCCGAACCGGGACGCAACGCAAGTACAGGTCATTTGGGATCTCAAGCGGGACGAACAACATCAGCGTCGGCGTCGTCTCCCAATACCTGCCGCGCCTGCTGTACCAATGCTTGCCGGTCCTGTTGCTCCAGCGCCCGCAAGTACATCTCCACATAGTGACCCAGGAGAGCTTGGGACTGCTGCACGGATAGGTGACAGTTTCTTCACGCGGCCTGGCTGGCCGGTGTGGTCATGATTGCTTCGTATTC
>NZ_LQPT01000104.1 GCF_002102355.1 Mycobacterium sherrisii
CGAAGACGTCGACGCCCGCCGCAGCTTCATCACCCGCAACGCCAAAGACGTCCGCTTCCTCGATGTCTAAAAACGTCTAAGACGTGTAACCCGTTGTGCGACTTCTAAAAAGAGGACTACATGACTGACACGACGCTGCCACCAGGCGACGACTCCGTCGACCGGATCGAGCCCGTTGACATTCAGCAGGAGATGCAGCGCAGCTACATCGATTACGCGATGAGCGTGATCGTGGGCCGCGCGTTGCCGGAGGTCCGCGACGGGCTCAAGCCGGTGCACCGCCGGGTGCTCTACGCGATGTACGACTCCGGGTTCCGCCCGGACCGCAGCCACGCGAAGTCGGCCCGGTCGGTCGCCGAGACGATGGGTAACTACCACCCGCACGGCGACGCGTCGATCTACGACACCCTGGTGCGTATGGCGCAGCCCTGGTCGCTGCGCTATCCCCTGGTCGACGGCCAGGGCAACTTCGGCTCCCCAGGTAACGACCCGCCAGCCGCCATGCGGTACACCGAGGCGCGGCTGACGCCGTTGGCCATGGAGATGCTGCGTGAAATCGACGAGGAGACAGTCGATTTCATTCCCAACTATGACGGCCGGGTACAAGAGCCGACCGTGCTGCCCAGCCGGTTCCCCAACCTGCTGGCCAACGGATCGGGCGGCATCGCCGTCGGCATGGCCACCAACATCCCGCCGCACAACCTCGGTGAACTCGCCGAGGCTGTCTTCTGGGCGCTGGACAACTACGACGCCGACGAAGAGGCGACGTTGGCCGCGGTCATGGAGCGGGTGAAAGGACCCGACTTCCCGACGTCGGGGTTAATCGTCGGCTCGCAAGGCATCGCCGACGCCTACAAGACCGGCCGTGGCTCCATCCGGATGCGCGGCGTCGTGGAGGTCGAAGAACTTAGGGGCAGAACATCTTTGGTGATCACTGAGCTGCCCTATCAGGTCAACCACGACAACTTCATCACCTCGATCGCCGAGCAGGTCCGCGACGGTAAGCTCGCGGGCATCTCCAATATCGAAGACCAGTCCAGTGACCGGGTGGGTCTGCGCATTGTCATCGAACTCAAGCGCGACGCCGTCGCCAAGGTGGTGCTGAACAACCTCTACAAGCACACCCAACTGCAGACCAGCTTCGGCGCCAACATGCTGGCCATCGTCGACGGGGTGCCCCGCACATTGCGGCTGGACCAGATGATCCGCCTGTACGTCGAACACCAGCTCGACGTGATCGTTCGCCGAACCACCTACCGGTTGCGAAAAGCCAACGAGCGGGCCCACATTCTGCGCGGTCTGGTCAAGGCGCTCGACGCGCTCGACGAGGTCATCGCCTTGATCCGAGCGTCCGAAACCGTCGACATCGCCCGCGCCGGCCTGATCGAGCTGCTCGACATCGACGAGATCCAGGCCCAGGCGATCCTGGACATGCAGCTGCGCCGGCTCGCCGCCCTGGAGCGCCAGCGCATCGTCGACGACCTGGCCAAGATTGAAGCCGAGATCGCCGACCTGGAAGACATCCTGGCCAAGCCCGAGCGGCAGCGTGGGATCGTGCGCGACGAGCTCGGCGAGATCGTGGAGAAGCACGGCGACGAGCGGCGCACCCGGATCATCGCGGCCGACGGTGACGTCAACGACGAGGATCTGATCGCCCGGGAGGACGTGGTCGTCACGATCACCGAGACCGGGTACGCCAAACGCACCAAGACCGACCTGTACCGCAGCCAGAAGCGCGGCGGTAAGGGGGTACAAGGCGCCGGGCTCAAGCAGGACGACATCGTCGCGCACTTCTTCGTGTCCTCGACGCACGACTGGATCCTGTTCTTCACCACCCAGGGCCGGGTCTACCGAGCCAAGGCCTACGAACTGCCCGAGGCATCCCGGACGGCGCGTGGCCAGCACGTCGCCAATCTCTTGGCATTCCAGCCCGAGGAACGCATCGCGCAGGTCATCCAGATCCGCAGCTACGAGGACGCGCCATACCTGGTGCTGGCCACCAAGAACGGGTTGGTCAAAAAGTCCAAGCTGACCGACTTCGATTCCAACCGCTCCGGCGGCATCGTCGCGATCAATCTGCGCGACAACGACGAATTGGTGGGGGCCGTATTGTGCTCGGCCGAGGAGGACCTGCTGCTGGTCTCGGCCAACGGACAATCGATCCGCTTCTCGGCGACCGATGAGGCCCTGCGGCCCATGGGCCGCGCCACCTCCGGCGTGCAGGGCATGCGCTTCAACACCGACGACCGGTTGTTATCGCTCAACGTGGTCCAGGAGGGCACCTACCTGCTGGTGGCCACGGCGGGCGGGTACGCCAAGCGGACCGCGATCGAGGAGTATCCGGTTCAGGGCCGCGGTGGCAAGGGCGTCCTCACCGTTCAGTACGACCGTCGGCGTGGCAGGCTGGTGGGCGCGTTGATCGTCGACGACGACAGCGAGCTGTACGCGATCACCTCGGGCGGCGGCGTCATCCGCACCGCCGCGCGTCAGGTCCGCAAGGCCGGTCGACAGACCAAGGGTGTCCGGCTGATGAACCTGGGTGAGGGCGACACGCTGCTCGCCATCGCACGTAACGCCGAAGGAAGCGCCGAGGACGACGTCGAGGAAACCGACGCCACCGACGAGTCCGGAAGCTAGCGCGTTAGGCGTCCGCACCCAGCAGACGCCTACCAGCGGAGTGCCACCGGGCGTGGGGATTAGACTCAGCGCGACCAGGACTATGCGAGTGCCACCGACCGGGCGGCCTGGGCAGCAAAGGTAAGGAGTCTCCGGTGACCTCACCGAGCGAGCCGGGCGCCCCCAAGAAGGGCGACAGCCCGAACGGCGATGTTGCGGCCGAGCGGGCCGGGGTGCATCAGCGCGGCGCGCCTCCCCAAGGCCGCCGCGGGCCCGACGGCTCCGATACGCCGCCGTGGCAGCGGGGCGCCGCCCGAGCCGCCAACCCGGCCAACCGGCCGGGGGAACCGTCGTCCGAGGCCCGACCGCAAGGGCCGCCGTCGGGTGTGGACGCCCGGCTGAACCGGTTCGTTTCGGGCGGCAACGCGCCCGGGGCGGGCCAGTCGAAGAATCCCGACGCGCCGCGCGGTGAGGGACCCCCGCACGAGGCCTACGCCAGCGAGTTGCCGGACCTTTCCGGTGGATTGCCGCGCGGGACGCAGCGCAAGTCCGCCCCCGACCGCGGGACGGAGGCGCCGCAGTCCGGCGGCCGGTCGACGACCGGGGAATCCCGGGAAGGCCGCGACAACCTGGTTCAGGTCTCGCGACGCCGTGGCGGCCCCGTCCGGGCCAGCATGCAGGTGCGCCGGATCGACCCGTGGAGCACGCTGAAGGTGTCGTTGATGCTCTCGGTGGCGCTGTTCTTCGTCTGGATGATCGCCGTGGCATTCCTCTACCTGGTGTTGGGCGGCATGGGGGTGTGGGCCAAACTCAACAGCAACGTCGGCGACCTGCTGAACAACACCAGCGGTAGCAGCGGCGAACTGGTCTCCAGCGGCACGATCTTCGGCGGTGCCGTGCTGATCGGATTGGTCAACATCGTCCTACTCACGGCGATGGCAACCATCGGCGCGTTTGTCTACAACCTGACGACTGACCTGATCGGGGGCATCGAAGTGACGCTGGCGGATCGGGATTAGTCAGGGGTTTTGGGGCGGGGCGGCCAGTGCGGTAATCTCGTCGCTCGGCCGTACGCGTGTACGGGCCTATAGCTCAGGCGGTTAGAGCGCTTCGCTGATAACGAAGAGGTCGGAGGTTCGAGTCCTCCTAGGCCCACAACCATGTGCCCGTCGAGACGTTGTGTGAGACTTGCATTGCCGTTGGCGCTGATTGCGTTGGCGGCGATCGTCTGGTCACGCCGCGGGGTTGAGATCTGGCACGTGGCAACAGTTGATCCCGCACCCATTGATCCGCCCGGCACATCCGGCGGTCAACAGGGGCCTTAGCTCAGTTGGTAGAGCACCGCCTTTGCAAGGCGGGTGTCAGGGGTTCGCGCCTTATCTGGAGGAGAGGGAGAGAGAGTAGGGCCTGACCTGCAGCTATGCTGTCGTGGTCATGTCCACGACGGGGTCATAGTTCAACGGTAGAACGGGGCCTTTGCAAGGCTCAGATCGGGGTTCGATTCCCCGTGACTCCACTCGTTTGGGAACGCAGAGGCTCGGGGCCATCGGAGGCGACTGGCTTCCAGGGGTCGCTTAGCCGTCGGCATCTGATCCCTCGCCACCAGGCTCAAGTGGTATCTGCCCTGCGCTCCGATGGCTGGTTGTACGCCGCGGAGTGCGCCGGCTTTCTTGACGTAGGCGCGTTGGTAGTTCTGTCTCGACGGAGCTAGCGACGCGCAGCACATTGGGAAGCATTGCGCGGAGCGCAGTTTGACCGGTCAGAGGATCGAACAGTGTTCCGCTGAGGTTCGCAAAAATCCGGTCACCTTGCCGTTCGAGCTGGACATCCAGGAGCGGGTTCTCGATGCCCTGTTCTCGCAGTGCCGTGCACGCTTTCGCAACGCAGTCGATACGGAGTCGGCGGCCAGGTTGGAGCGCCTCTGGTCCGCCGCAAAGTTCGATCACAACCTTGACTGCCGCGATATCCGTCAGCGTGTAGCGCGACCAACCGGAGTTGAGCCCCGTTCCAGACTGCTCTCTCACCAAGCGAAACAGGCGCCGGAGCTGGTGGTAGTCGATGTCTTCAATGCCGAGGAGGTGTGCCACCTCGCGAGGGAAGAAGTAGCCGTCATTGTCGCGGTCTCGGAGGCGTTTTGCTGGTCGGCGTGGCTTGTGCTGCCGGAGTCGGTGCGGCATCGGATCTTCCCATCGAAGATCCTAAATTTACCGTTAGAACACTTACTAATGGTATATTCATCATCGAATTTCATCCATGAAATTCGCTGGTCAGGGGCACGATCCCAAGCTGGTCCGCAGGAGGTTCCCTGAATGCGTGAGTGGGTCGCCAGCGATGCTGGCATGTCGCCGCCCAAGGCTGGCCATGCCGACGTTTCGTAGCATCGATCTGTTTGCTGGTTGTGGTGGGCTCTCCCTCGGCCTGCACAAGGCTGGGTGGGATGGGGTGCTCGCCATGGAGCGCGACCCGATGGCGTTTGAGACGTTCTATACCAACCTGGTCGCGGATGGCAGCCCCTATCGCGCATACAGCAAATGGCCAGACTGGTTGCCAAAGCAGCCGTCGGACATTGTCGCCGCGCTAGCGGACCGCACAGTTCGTGAGGGCCTAACGGCGCTGCGAGGTTCGATCCAGCTTGTGGCGGGCGGACCGCCGTGCCAAGGGTTCTCGGTCGGTGGGGCCCGCAATGGGCGTGACGAACGAAACCAGTTGGTCCATCACCAACTTGACGTTATCGACATGGTCAGGCCGGACGTGGCACTCGTCGAGAATGTCGAGGGCATCACCCGCGCATTCCGGGCCCGCCCTGGAGCCGACGCCACCGAACCATCAGTCGCTGATCAAGTCGTAGAAGCACTGAGCCAGCTCGGTTACGCGGCAGACTACGGCGTCGTTGATGCGCGCAACTTCGCTGTGCCGCAAGCTCGCCGCCGAACAATCATCATCGGCATTCGTAATGACCTCGGGGTGGCACCAGGCGCGTTCTTTGATGCCCTTGCTGAATCGCCAGACGAGTTGTACACAATTCTGGGACTACCGAAACGCACCGTCACGGCCCGCGAAGCGATCGATGACCTTTCGAATCCCGGGGTGCGAGTCACGTGCCCAGACTCCGTGAAATTCGAATCCACCCGTTACCGCAAGGCAACGAGCTCCTACGCGCGGCTGATGAGGGTAGGCGCGAGAGCAGGCTCGATTCCCGACTCGCACCGATTCTCCGAGCACGGAGAACGCATCCAGGCGCTCTACGCGCTTGCGCATGCTACCCAGCCCAAGGGCCGCCTGCGTAAGGAGTTCCTCCTCGCCAACGGCACCAAGAAGGACAAGAAGGTCCTGATAGCCCCCGATACGCCGGTGTCAACAATCACCACGCACCCGGATGAGTTCATCCACTATGCAGAGCCGCGGAACGTGACTGTGCGCGAGATGGCGCGTTTGCAGTCGTTTCCTGACAACTTCCACTTCAAGGGCCGATACACTATCAACGGCCCGCGCCGCAGGTTCGATGTCGCGCGTTGCTCGCAGGTCGGAAACGCGGTGCCACCGCATTTCGCACAGGCAATCGGGATGGCGATCAAGCAAGTACTCAATGGCAAGTGAGACCACACAAACAGAGATGCCGGAGACGGCAGCAGCACCACTACTGGCCACGCTCAGCGAGTCTGGCCTGGACCAGATCGCAGCGTTCCTCTTAGCCGGGACCAAGGAAGAGGCTGACGACCTCGCGCCCACAGCGCTGCAGCTGCTTGCCGCGGAGTTTCCCGCGGGTGATTGGGGGATGGATCACGACAGCAACTTGTTCGGCCACGGAGCGCTGCGCAATCTCTACGAGCGTGAGATACCGAGCGATTTCCGTGCCTGGCTGACTGCCCAGGGAATTGACGGTGACCAGTACGCGGCGGCTATTCGGCCGATTCAATTCAACTTCATCAACATCTGGCCGGCCAAGCTCTTCCCGGCTGCCGCACGGGCGAATCGAGGTTGGCGCATTCGGTTCGTGGGCTTCCCCAACCTGAACACCATTGCTGCCGGACTCGCAAGTCACTACCAAGGCAACCAAAGTCAGAATGAAATCGGCAGGGCTTCGGCGCTAATCCACCACGCGGCGTTCCACGTTCTCAAGGGATCGCCGGAGCAACAACGGCTCGAAGCTTATCCAGCGGCTACCGTAGAGCACTGGGACGGGCGCGGCCTGATGCCACAGCCGATCCATCAGGTAGGAGGCCTCGACATTTCCTCCTTCCGTCCGGAGGGGGCTCAGCTTAAGGTCGCGCGCAACACGACTGTAAAGAAAGACCTTGCGAGCTTCTTCGCCGTCATCGGCCTGCCGCGGGAAACATTTGTCGCCGAGGGCAACCAGCACATCACCGCGCTACGTGCAATGGCAGCGGCCCTTGGCGAGGTCGAGTCGTGAACTCGAATCCATTTGCCGATTTGCAGACCTTCGAGAGCATGCGAGCCGCCGCGTTCAGAGGTCAGGCCGAGTTCGACCGGTACTTCATGGCTCGAGCCACTGCGCAACGCCGCCTCAGGCAGCCCGCCGCGGTGCAGTTGTCTCCGCGCGTGGAACGCATGGTGCGACTTGCCATCGCCACGTCCCGGGCTGTGCTGCTCGTCGGCCCTCCCGGCACCGGCAAGACCGAGATTCTCCGCCAGGTTATTGAGGAATTCGATCGCGAGCCGACGCGCTATGGATTCAGTATTGACCGCATCGTCGCGAGTTGGGTGACGCCGGAGGAAGAATGGGCTTTTGACACCCTAGTACTCGGCGAGACCATCGATGCCGGGGAAATCCAGAGCGTCGAAGGCTTCTTGTTGCAAGCGATCAGGAACGATTTTTGGCTCGTGCTCGACGAAGCCAACCGCGCTGACATGGACCGCGTCCTCGGCGGGGCGCTCACATGGCTGTCCGGTCAGCGGGTAAGGATCGGCACTTGGAAGGAGGCCGGCAGCGCGGCGCGACCGGCGTATCTCGAGTGGGGCGACGGCCCAAACTCGGCTGTTGCTGACGGCAGTGTGCCCCCGGAGCGGGAATACCGTACAGGGCTGGACTGGCGGTTGCTGGGGACCTACAACGCGGTCGATGCCCAGCGAGTGTTCAGGATGGGGCAAGCTCTCAGCCGACGATTCAAGCACGTGCCGATACCGCCGGCGTCACGCGAGGACTTCGGGAAGTTGATCTCAAGTTATGTCCAGGGTGAAGGCGGCCCACTCGAACTGGCTGGTCGAGTGACGGGACTGTATGCCGCGCACCTGGACGTTGTCGGTGCAGCACTCGGCCCAGGCATGTTCATCGATATCCCCGCGTACGTGGAGCGCGGGCTGTGGATGGCGGAGTTGGAAGCATCCATTTCTGCGGGAGAAGCCGGGGCGGATTCTGCGGGAGACTCCGGGACGGACTCTGACGATTCGGGCAGCCAACAAGCGGGAGTGCAGGCCGAGTTGCTGGAGGAGCTCTTGGCCGAGGCCTACATCGCGTCAGTCGGCAGCATCATCGCGAAGTTCGAGCCCGAACTGCTCGATGAACTTGGTGACCGGATGGTGGGCAGCAAGGCACTAGCGCCAGGCTCGTGGTCCTGGATTGTCGAGCACCTGGCGACGATGCGGGCCTAGCATGACTGCGCTCGCCGTACCGGAGGCTGGATTGGACCGCATCCTGGCCGACTGGGCGGGCATCGGTAGCCTCTTTCAAGCCCTCGCGGCCCTCGGCGATCCCATCGAAAGGCGTTGGACGCCACGAGATATCGAAAGGCGCGCGATGCGCATCCTCTTGCTTGAGTGCGCTCCGCTGCTATCGAGATGGCCTCAGTCAGAACGCGCATGGCAGGATCAGCTGCCTATCCTAAGTACCCGACAGCGGTACTGGTCCCCTCGCCCGGAGCCGCGCATCGATTGGAAGCGCACGAGAACCGACAGTTGGCCGCCGAGGCGATTCTCCATCAAGCGTCGCCACCGGGCATCCGACCAGATGCCGCTAGAAGTCTTGGGCTGGACTATGTCAGCATTGCACGATGCCGTTGAGGAAGCACGCCAGCTGCTCACGCCGAACGCGCCCCTTACCGAGCTCGTAGGCACCGCGGGGGCCGAAAGGTTCCAGGCCGCAATGCCGCTCGCGGAGTTCATTCAAGGCGAATCCGCCAACATTCCCGGACGAGACGAACTCGCCGCAGTTCGCGGGATGGGCTGGCCATGGAACGTTGTCGCAGACACCGCAACGGTGCTGGCATCCATCCATCGCCGTGATGGAGTTTCGCAGTTGGCTCGCCGGTTACTGCGGCCAGATGGGTTCCCAGACAGGTTGTTTCAGCTCGCCGTGGTCGGCGCCGTCATCGCTGCCGCTGAATCAGCCGGCGGCAAAGTCACGAGCACGCGGCCAATCGGCCACATGTCAGAGGGCCCCTCCTATGAAATCCGCGACACCCGCGGCGGGACCTGGGATCTCTGGTGCGAGGCAGAACGCTGCTGGCAGCGATACCAGGCCCACGATCACCACCGCCAGCTGGCGGAATCGCTCACTCGCCTATCTGGAGACAAGTTCGCTGCCCGCCACCTCCGACCGGACATTCTCCTCACCCGGCCGTTCGATCGAGCACTCATCATCGAGTGTAAGTTTCCTGCCGAGAGTGCAGACCCCGGCTACGTGGCCAGCGGCATGAGCCAGGCGTACTTCTATGCAATGCAATTGTCGACGCGATTCGCGCGCACGGAGGCCGTCGTGGTCGGCCCGTCCGAACTAGTACCCGTGCGAAGCAGCACCCAGGTGGGCGGGCTCAACCTCAGCTTGATGGCTGTACCGCCACTTGCTCAGAAGGTCGAGCGGCTAATGAGAGGCGACGATGATGCCTGAGGCTGCGCCGGCATATCCAAGGGCGTCGTCTTTGGCTCGTAGCGCATCAATGAAAGGGAGCAAACGGGCGGACACGATGCCTGAAAGGCGGCTCAGGTCGTTACTCCATCAACGTGGCCTACGCTTCCGCAAGGACTTACGGCTGGACCTTCCCGGCGGCAAGGTCCGCCCCGACGTCGTCTTCACTCGCGCGAAGATCGCGGTGTTCGTCGACGGATGCTTTTGGCACGCATGCCCCGATCACTCCGCACCACCTCGGGTAAACCAGTGGTATTGGGGGCCAAAGCTCGACCGAACCCGCCAGCGAGACGCGCATAACGACGAGATCTTGGCGGCCGCGGGATGGATCAGCATCCGCGTCTGGGAGCACGAGCCTCCGGAGCTAGTCGCGTCGCGCGTCGAGGCCACATACCGAGCTCGCGCCTCAACGGATTGACAATACGCCGGGGAGTGGCCGGACGAGCCGCTACTGCCGCACCGAACACGTACGATCCCCGAATGGAGCACATCGCGGAATTCGGCGACGAACGGCAGAAGGCCTGGTGCGTGCACTGCGGTGAATTGCTGGATTCTGGCAGCACGCGAGACCATATACCAACGCGCGCGTTCCTCGACAAGCCATATCCGGCGCATCTCCCGGTTGTGGAAGTGTGCCTGGCGTGCAACAAAGGATTATCCAAGGACGAGCAGTACTTCGTCGCGCTGCTTGGCTGCATTATGAGTGGGACAGCCGAAGTGGACGATCAGCCGGACCGGAGGATCGCCCAGATGCTTGCGGAAAGCCCCGGACTTCGCGAGCGCATTGCGTCGGCGCGGCGCGTCAACCCCGCGCCATCCGGTCGCGCGCTCGTGTCTTGGGAATATGAGGCACCCCGGCTTGAGCGAGTGATCGTGAAGAATGCCCGCGGACATTTTCTTTTTGAATGCAACGAGCCGATGGCTTCTGAGCCGAAGCGCGTGTGGTTCGCCGCATTGGAGTCCCTGAGCGATGCCCAGCGACGCGAATTCGAAGGCGTCGCAGATCCGTTCACCGACCGGTTCGAACCCGACGCTCGCATCGTGCTGCCTGAGCTCGGGAGCCGCGCGATGACGCGAGTACTCACCGGTGCGGACACCGTCGCTGGCTGGATAGAGGTTCAAGACGGCGTGTACCGATACGCCGTCGAGCAGATTGGCGAGGCCACGAGGGTCCGTTCGGTGCTTCGGGAGCATATGGCAACGGAGGTCGTTTGGGAGGACAGGTAACGGATTTGGGTCCAGAACGGTGCCACATCTCCGCGAGCAGGAACAACCCGCGAAACAGTGACCGAGCTGGCGTGACGCTGGCACGGGCCCTATGTGCGCGGGCTGATTAGCGCGCTTCGCAGCGTTTCGTTCTCGGCGCGCAGCTCGGCGACCTCAGCCGTGAGGGCAGCGCAGCGGTCCATCGCGATGCGCAGCTTGGTGCGCAGCGAATCCGCCGACGCCTTCTCGGGGGCGGGCCGGGGCGCGCGTCGTGAATGGCCGCGACGGCGCGCGATCTCTTCACGAAGCTTGGGGTGCTGGTAAAGAAAGCTCGTGGAGACGCGCCCGGTCCGCGCAACGCTGACGAAAGATACTGGCTGGCCGGCGAGTTCGACGTTGTCCCATCTGTCGAACCTGTCGTGCTGGCCCGCCACCATCAGCGAGACGCATTCTCTGCGGGACGCCAGACTAGGTGTTCGGTGGCGCGGAGCCGGTCCCCGAGGTGATCGGCGGCCAAATGAATGTAGACATCGGCGCTGCTGGCGTGGGATTGGCCCAGCCGCGCGGCGATCTCCGGCGCTGTCCAGCCCGCGCGTGCGAGCGCCGTAGCGTGGGTATGCCGAAGAACGTGGGGATGCAGGTCGTCGATGCCGGCAGCAGAACCGAGGCGAGCCACCAACTGGTGGGCGTTGCTATACGACAAGGGTTTTCCAACGGGTTGGCGGGAGAGGTTGACGAACACGTAGTCGGTGTCGAGCTCACGCAGTTCGCCTAGCAGATAGTGCGCGTAGAGGTCGAAGAACCGCTGCGGCGCGTCCACCGAGAATTCACGGCGCTGCTTGGACAGGACGCCATTCGCGTTGTCGGTGCGACGTCGCACCCGCACGAGGCGCCGCATCGGGTCGAGGTCCGCGTGGCGCAGCCCCAGCGCCTGACCGACGCGAAGGCCGACGTCGTAAAGGGCGGACAGTAACAACCGATCCCGAGCCGATGTGGCGACGTTTTGAAGCTTGGCGAAATCCGTCTCGAAATCGATAACCGACACCGTCTCTTCCGACGGTTTACCCCGGCGTGCCAGCCGTGACTGTTTCTGTGGGCGCTTCTTCTCTACGTGTGCCAAGAAGCTACGCGACGACTGTGGCGCACGAGCCGGGTTACGTGTGAGAACCAGCTCCTTCGGTCCGCGTCCCTCAATGCGATGGAACTCGTAGAACTCGCGCACCGCAGCGTTTACCGCCTTGACGGTCCCGGTAGAACGGGATCCCCCACCCCGCACGGGCAACGGTGGAAGACCGGCAGACAGCGCGCCGACGAAGTCGCAGAGGTTATCGAAAGTTACGCACTCCCATCCGATTCCGCGTGCGCGCAACCATCTGTAGAACAACGCCAAGTGCAGTGCGTAGGAGCGGACCGTATTGCTGGACCGATCGACCGCGCGCAACCAGTTGAGAAACTGCTCCACTTCGAGGAGCGGTAGGCCGCGCTCATCAACGAGCGTCCACGACCGCGACCCGTGTACCGTCACGGGCCGCACGCGCGCTGTGAGCGTCACCCGGCGCGCGCCTGGAGATAAATCGGTCATGACTGAAACGTAGAGACGACCACCGACACCTTGGGGAGCGGCGTCGGCGGGCCGACTTACCGCACGAGGCCGCCGGGCCAGTGTCTATGGTGATCCTTCGAGATCTTAAGGAGATTGCCGCGCACCACTTTAAGGTCGGTGGTGGAAGGGACGTCGTCGTCGTGGCTGCCCGGATTGAGTACCTTGGGGAAGGTCTTCCATTGGCCCTTCTCCGCATTGCCATCGACGACAAACGGGAACACCAGCGGAATCAGATCGCCGAGCGTGGATGCTTTCGCCTCGACGTCATCGATTGTGGTCGGCGTCCCGGAATCGGTGAGGCCTGTGGCCACGATTTGCTTGGCGAGCCGCTCAGCGGCCGACCGCATTGTGTTACATGCGGCTCGTCGGCCCTTCGCCGTAGGGGCATACAGGCTCTCTTCGGCCTCGAGCATCAGCTGTCCGAAGACGTCCGAAGTCTGTGTCGGTTCAGTACCCGCGATGATGTCGATCAGATCCAGGTTGTACGCGATGTAGTCGCTTCCGCCATGGTTGGTCTGTGCCCACTCGGCAAGCTTGCTGTCGAACGTGGTCATGATGACCTGGGTGTCCGCGTTGAGCAACTGGCCCAGAGTGTTTTGAACGAAGGTGAGGCGATGGTCGGCGTCGCTGCCGGGTATGGGGTCGTCGAGCACGACGACCGGCGCGCCCAACAGTTCTGTGCGGGCCAGAAAGATTGACAGGCCCAAAGCGTTGAGCTGTGAGTCGCTGTAGACGCCGAGGGCTTCCCGCTCGACGGGCTCGCTGACGGGATCGGCGCGTAGCGCGGCGATGAGGTTAACGAACAGCGCGCCGCCGGCGCGACGTTTGATGCCGCCGAATCCGACAAGTTCCTCAGGTCGGATCGTGCCCCACCACTTGGTGATCGTGTCGCTCATCTGGGCGAAGCGCGCGTCTAACACCGTTCCAGCGGCTTCGCGCAACGCCTTCTCGGCAGCGTTGAGACGTTTGATCGTGCGCCGTCGCACCGCCTCTGCGACGACGTCGGTGACCAAGTCGGCGCGCCGTGAAAGCAATTCGGCGATCTCGCTGAGCCCACTGATAGTGATGCGGTCCCGCGCCGCGGCCTCGACTGCGATCCGCAGTGCCTCAGCGTGGCGGCTGTACTCCTCGGCGGTTGCTATGAGGTTCTGGGCAGCGGTGTTGATCTCGCGATAGTGAGCGTCTAGTCCGCTCGGCACGGCCTGGCGGCTGGCGACAGCGTCGCCGGCCTGTTCGACGCCGCGGCGCGCGAGGGTGATCGCCGAAGTGAGGCTGCTGGCGGTCGCTGCGACACGGCTGGCTTGAGCTCGCGCGTTGGTGACAAGGATGGTCTCGACGCGGAGGTCACGGAGAGCGTCGGTGGCCCGAACCAGTTGATCGTCGGTCCAATTGGCGGCAGGGGGCACGGTTTGGGCTGCGGCAGTTGCGAACTGGTCGAGGCTGTGGCGTGCGTCGTTCAAGGTGCGGGTGACGGCTCTAGCCGCGTCACCGAGGACCTCGGTGCGGCGCACATGGTCGCGCAGCAGGGCGACCCGTTCGGGCGTCAGTGCGTCGTCGGTGCCGCAGACGGGGCACTGCGTCGGATGCTCGAGCGTCGCGTACTCATCGACGCCGAGCACGGCTTCCAGCACGGGTGTGAGTCGGGCCGCGTGCTGGTCGGATTCGGCCAGGGCCCGGCCGTAGGCGACGAGGTCGGGAGTGGTCGCAGTGGCAGCGGGTGGTGTCCCGGTTGTGAACGCCGAGAGTGGGAATGCTTGTTCGCGTTGGGCGTTCAGGGCGGCGGTGATTGCGGTGTGGAGGTCGTCGACCGTGTCAAAGGTAGGGGTTGCGCCGTCGCCGTCGCGGTCGGCGAGGATCGCCGCGCCGGCCTCGAGCAACGCCTCGTCGACCGCCGTGCGGACGGCGTCTGCACCGAGGGGCTTCTTCGTGAGTGCAGTGATCGCTACGCCGGCCGAGGTGGCGGGCGTAGCAGAAAGCGCCTCCACCAGCTTCAGCGCGGCGCCTGGCTGCTCGGACTCCACGCGTCCACGCGCTGCTCTGACCCGCTCACGAAATTGGTCGAGGTCGGTTAGCGACAACAAGGCTTTGAAATAGCCGACGCGTTGCTTGGGCTCGGTGGACAGCACGTGGCGCAAGGTGTGTTGCAGAAGCACGGGCGCGCGCACCGGCGGATCAGCTAGGGTCAGGCCGACCTGCTCGAGATCGGTGACCTCGACGCCGTCGAGCAGCAGACGGCTCTCGCATTCGGTGCCTTGTCCGAAGTCGCACAGCAGTTCACGGCGGATTTGGTGGGCGACGCCGTCGTGGCCGCGCAGCACCGCTTCGACGTAGACATCAGTATCTGTCGGCGGTAAGTGCGCGTTGCGCAGGCTGTCGTTGTACTCGGCCTTGGCGCCGCCGAGCAGATCCCGGCGGCTGCTGCGGCCGCTGAGTAGGAACTCGATCCCCTCCGCGAGACTGGTCTTACCCTGACTGTTCCCAGCGTGCACCACAACCAGCGGCGCGTCGAGTTGGAGGACACGCGCTTCGTTACCGAACGCTCGGAAGCCGCGGATTTCCAACGACATCAACCGCGGACGGTTCACAGTGGTCACGACGACTGCCGCCATTTGGCGATAACGGCGTCGAGCGCTGTGTCGACGTCCTCTTCGCTCCCGGCCTGAGCGACGGCCTCAGCGAGCGCGCGGGCGTCGCGCTGTCCGGCGGCATCGCCGGATAGCTGCTTTAGCAGCGCATCGAGGTTAGGAAGCAGATCGCTCACCGGAGCGAGCGTACCGGTCACCACGTGAGATTCGACGCATGCTTTGGCACCCGTCAAAGAAGTCCTATAGATAACCCGAACGTGACGGCCGCGCTCGCAGATTGTCAGGCCCGTCGCGGACGTCGAACTCATCGGTCGATCAGCTGCAGATAACGATTCCCCTAGGCTCCACAGCTCATTAGCGCAGTTCAAACGGTGTTGTTCTTCAGCAGGTCTGTTACCAAAGCGGCCTTGGTGACCACATTTCGACCACAATTACGAGTTAATAGCGCATTGATGGCAACCCCGACCGCCTCGACGTCCGACCCGATAGCTTGCGGTCGGTGTTACATCCCAGTGTGTGCTGTTGACCGCATCAAGGCAGGCATTTGTCCGCGGCGTCCAGGCCGTCAGCGACCGCTACCGTACCGGCAGCGATTTGACCGAGCGCGACGGGAATCCCCGCGAGGGTCAGATTCTCAGGAACTGCGGTCAAGATCCCGACCATGCCGACCAGGGGTTCCAGGATGGCTTTCGTCGCGTGGTATGGGCGGCATGGAGGTTTGGCGGGCGCAAGCGGCGACCGGACCAACTGCCGCTGGGTTCGGCAGCGGAGTTGTCGGGGGGCTCGGCAGCGGCGATGCGGGCGGACCAGGCTTAGGCGCCGGGGGCGCGGTCATGCTCTGTTCTAGCTGGGGAATGACTCCGGGCTGGGTCGGTGGGGGCGGCGCCCCATCGGGGGTATCCCACGGCGCAAAAGGCGGCGGGTTGGGCCCGGAGGCGTTGTCTTGAGTGAAGTCAACCAATCGGACGCCGTTCTGGTTGGTAGTTGGGGGTCGTGGCTGCCCCCGTTATGGCCGGACTCTGGCCGACCCGCGTTGTGGCCTACGAACGACTACGCCAGAAAACCCAGACCCCGGCCGTAATTGATGACCGTCAGTCGCACACCCTAGGCTCCACAAGCCGACAATCGACTTCGGGTGATGCTCGGGCGGCGCGCAGCAAATTCGCGAGTCACATACCGCGCGCTGCGACATCGGGGGTTGTATCCTGCGGGACATGATGAAACTGGCGTGGGTCGCCGCCGCCGCTTCGTTAGGGGCAGCATTGACGATCGGCGGGTTGGAAACAGCACCGAAAGCCTCGGCGGGCTGCCAGGCCGCCCTGCTACCGGGCGAGTGGTACTGCGACAAACCGATTGGGCCGGACGGGACCTGGGAGCGGTGTCACCAAAGTCCCAGCTACCCGGTCTACGGCGGCAAGGGAGTGATCGAAGACATCACCCCGCCGCCCGATTGCTACCCGATTGATCCGGCGCAGCCAGTGCCGCTTGGCCAGCCGCCGAACCACATCGACGACTAAACCCGGAGTCGCTCAGTGCGATTCGCAGGCGATGCCGTCGTTATCGCGATCTAGCTTCTGCTGATAGGCGGGATCACCACGCGGGATGTTGTAGCGCCCGTCTTGCGCGGCCGCCTTGCAATCGCCGTATGCCGGGTCCGCGTGTGCCGCGGGCGCGCCCGTCAGACCGATTCCGAGCACGGCGCCGATCGCGGCCAGCACAACCACCACGTGGCGAATCTTCATGTGTCACACAACCTTTCCTTGCGGGTTGTGAGATTACGGCCTGCGCGGGATCCGCGGGCGAAAATCGACTAGACCGTTGGGTGGCGCGGGTAGCCAACGGGCACAAGGACAATCGGCTGGCTCAAGGACGTGGCTGCACGTCCACGCTGGGCGGCCGAGGCGACGGTTCGGGCGTGCCTCGATTGACCGAGCGCCGGACGATGCTGAACGCGGCGGCACCACCGGCCAGCACCACCACGGCGGCGCCCACGATCAGCAGGGGCCGCTTGCCTCGGCGGCGCCGGGATTTACGCGCGCTCTGCAGCGCCTGCGGGAGGTTCGCGACGACGTCCTGCGCAGCGGCGAGTTCCTGAGCGAGCGTTTCCTGAGCCGCGGCGATATCCCGGGCGAGCCGACCCTGCCGGTAGCGGCGGCGCAACTGCGACGCGGTTGATTGCGCGGAGTCGACGCCGAGCCCGACGAGGCCGCGGGTGACGTCCACGGGACCCAGCGCCGAGTAAGTCAGGCCCCGAGATAGTCGCTGCCTCGGGGTGAGCCGGGATTGCGCAGTCGCGTTCATCTGCCGCCTTTCTGTGCCGCTCGTGGAACCTACAGACTGCCACCAACGCCGGGCTCGCGGGCCTATTGCGGTTCGACACCGGCAATTTCGGCGCCGAGCCCATCGGGTGGCACCGGGTGCGGGCGCGCGGGCGGCTAATGGCAGACTCTGGTGTCGTGACCAACAGCCCGCATCAGACTGCCACTGCCACACTGCACACCAACCGCGGCGACATCAAGATCGCCCTGTTCGGAAACCACGCGCCCAAGACGGTCGCCAACTTCGTCGGCCTGGCACAGGGCACCAAGGAGTACTCGACGCAGAACGCATCGGGCGGCCCGTCCGGGCCGTTCTACGATGGCGCGGTTTTCCACCGCGTCATCCAGGGCTTCATGATCCAGGGCGGCGACCCGACCGGTACGGGCCGCGGCGGCCCGGGGTACCAGTTCGCCGACGAGTTCCATCCCGAGCTGCAATTCGACAAGCCCTACCTGTTGGCGATGGCCAACGCCGGCCCGGGCACCAACGGCTCGCAGTTCTTCATCACGGTCGGCAAGACCCCGCACCTGAACCGTCGGCACACGATCTTCGGCGAGGTCACCGATCCGGAGTCGCAGAAGGTCGTCGAGGCGATCTCCACGACGGCCACCGACGGCAACGACCGCCCGACCGAGCCGGTCGTCATCGAGTCGATCACCATCTCCTAGGCCGGTTCGGCGCCGTTGCGGCCTGCGTATCCGGCCGCGGTGAGGGCGTCGAGCACGTCCAGCGGGTCGGTGCCGAGGTCCCAGCGAGAGAACAGCGAAAGCCCGTCGTCGGCCGTTTCGATTTCGAGGAAACGGACCTTTCGGCCGAACCGACGAAACTCCGTGATCCGGATGATCTCGATGGCGGATTGCTGCAAAACCTGCGTCCGGAACCACCCGCGGATCGTCAAGCCGGCCGGGGTAATTGCCAGCTTCGGCCGGGCGCGCCATGTGCCGCCCGCAAACACGAGCAGGCCCACCCCGGCAACCCCCGCGAGAACGCGCCCGGGCGGGTCTGTGACTGCGGTCACACTAGCGATAGCCATGAGAATCCCGGCGAGGCCACAACCAGCGATTCCTGCGGCGCGCGGCTCCCAACTTGTTTGCTGCATGCCCTCGTTAACCCCTCTAACCACCACCGATGCGGTTATCCACAGCAGCTATCAACAGTGGGGATAAATCACACGCGTGTGATTGGGTACTCACAAGGTTGCTGGCTCAGGCGCCGATGCACCCCTAAATAAATTCATTCCATGGCCGATCTTGATCAGTGCCAGCGCATCGTGAGCAACAAACCGGTGATCATGAAAGCGAACGCGATTGCGTAGTTCCAGGGACCAAGTTCGGCCATCCAATGCAGGGCGGTCGGTGCCTGACTGCCGACCGCTGCTAACTGAAACACCATCAGCCAGACCAGTCCGATCAGCATGAGACCGACGAACAGCGCAACGAACCACACGCTGGACGGTCCGACCTTCACCTTCACCGGGGTCCGGCTGACCGCGCTGACGGTGAAGTCGTTCTTCTTGCGGACCTTGGACTTCGGCATGACTACCTCGGGATCACGGTGAACGGGACGGGGTGCAACGATAGCGGTTGTAGCTACACGCAAGACTTGGCTACGAGATTAACGCACCTGGCGGCCCGGCCAGGACATCGGAGACGCCATGAAACAGATCCGCCGCTCCCCGTGGAGCTTCGGTGTGCCCCTGGTCTGCTTGCTGGCCGGCCTGCTCATCGCCGCCACCCATGGCGTGGCCGGCGGGGCCGAGATCCGGCGCAGCGACGCCCCCCGGCTGGTGGATTTGGTGCGCGAGACGCAGGCGTCGGTGGATCGGCTCAAGGCCGAACGCGATGAGCTGGCCGGCAAGATCGATTCGACGCATTTGAAGTCGTCCGACGCGGCGCTGGCGGCCATGTTGCGACGTTCCGCCGAACTGGCCGCCGAAGCTGACATGACCCCGGTCCACGGGCCGGGGCTGACGGTCACCCTCGATGACGCCCAGCGTGACGCCAACGGCCGCTTCCCGCGCGACGCCTCCCCCGACGACCTGGTCGTGCACCAGCAGGACATCGTGGCAGTGCTCAACGCCCTGTGGAGCGCCGGGGCCGAGGCAATCCAAATGCAGGACCAGCGGATCATCCCGACCTCGGTGCCGCGCTGCGTGGGCAACACGCTGCTGCTCAACGGCCGTACCTACAGCCCGCCCTACACCATCACCGCCATCGGCAACGCTGCGGCGATGCAGGCCGCGCTGGCCGCGGCGCCGCTGGTGATCCTCTACAAGCAGTACGTCGTGCGATTCGGGCTCGGCTACCACGAGGAGATCAAACCGGACGTGCAAATCGTCGGTCACACCGAGCCGGCGCGCACGCACTACGCCGAGCCGAACGCCCCGATCGGCTACTGACGGCCACTGGAAAGTAGCCGGCCCGCGGCCGAACGGTAACCTGACACGATGCGGATCCTCGTTGTCGACAACTACGACAGCTTCGTGTTCAACCTCGTGCAATACCTGGGGCAACTCGGAGTCGAGGCCGACGTGTGGCGCAACGACGACACCCGGCTGGCGGCACCGCCGGACGGTCACGTCGCGATCGCCACGGAATTCGACGGCGTGCTACTGAGCCCCGGACCCGGCACCCCGGAGCGTGCCGGCGCATCCATCGACCTGGTTCGCGCGTGCGCCACGGCGGCCACCCCGCTGCTCGGAGTCTGCCTCGGCCACCAGGCCATCGGCGTGGCGTTCGGCGCCACCGTCGACCGCGCGCCCGAGCTGTTACACGGCAAGACCAGCAGCGTGCAACACTCCAACACTGGTGTGCTGCAAGGACTTCCGGATCCTTTCACGGCGACGAGGTACCACTCGCTGACCATCCTGCCCGAGTCGTTGCCCGCGGAATTGCAGGTGACCGCCCAGACCCGCAGTGGGGTCATCATGGCCGTGCAGCACACCGAGTTGCCGATCCACGGCGTTCAGTTCCATCCCGAATCGATCCTCACCGAGGGTGGGCACCGGATGCTGGCCAACTGGCTCACTTATTGCGGATGGTCGCGCGACGACACCCTGATCCGCCGGCTGGAGAACGAGGTCCGCTCCGCGGTGCGGCCGTATTTCCCCGAGCCGGGCGCTACTGACCGAACTTCAGCGTGATGATGCCGTCCCGGTTCACCCCGGAACCGGCCGGCGGGTTCTGGTAGACGACTCGGTGCGATTGGGAACCGCCGGCGTCTACGTCGGGGCCCTTGTCGAGCACACCCGTCCAACCCAGCGCGCGTAGCCGCGGCTCGGCGTCGGTCCAGAACATGCCCGTCAGATCCGGCATGGTGAACTGGTTGCCCTTGGACACCTGCAGCTCGATGATCGAGTCCACCGGAACGGTCTGCCCCTTGGGCGGATTGGTGCCGACGATCTCGCCGGCGGGACGGGTGCTGTCCACCTGCGCCTGGGTGATCTTGGTGAAACCGTAAACCGTGAGGTTCTTCTGGGCGACGTCGACGGTCTGCCCGGCGACGTCGGGAACCTGCTTGGTCTCAGGCCCGGAACCGACGATGACCGTGACGACGTTGGTGATGGCCGACGTCTGATTGGCCGGTGGGTTGGTGCCGATCACCTTGCCCAGCAGCTCCGGCGTGGACGGCGAATTCGCCTGCTTGAATTTGCTGAACCCGGCGGCTTTGAGCTTGCTCACCGCGTCGGAGTAGGTCAGCGAGGACACGTCGGGTACTTCGCGTTGCTCGGGTCCGGTGGAGACGTTGATCGTGATCTCGTCGCCCGCGGCTACCGACGCGTTGGCGCCGGGGTCGGTGCTGATCACATGGTCAGGGGGGATCGACGAATCGGGCTTCTGCAACGTGCGGGTCTTGAAGCCCCGATTCTGCAGCGCCGCAATGGCATCGGCGGACACCTGGCCTCGCACGTCGGGCACCGCGACGTCGCGTGTCGAGCCGCCAAATGTGTTGAACGCGATGACGACGACGATCGTCAGCACCGCCAGCACCGCGACCGCGACGACCCAGCGACCGACGGGACCACCCATGCGGTCGGGGTCCACGTCGGTCAGCCGCTGCCGCGGCAGCGGGTCGGTGCGTGGGCCGTGCGTGCTCGAGGCCAGCAGTGAGGTGCGCTCGGCGTCGGTGAGAACCTTGGGCGCCTCGGGGGGTTCGCCGTTGTGCACCCGGACCAGATCGGCGCGCATCTCCGCGGCGGTCTGATAACGGTTGTCCGGGTTTTTGGCCAGTGCCTTGAGTACGACGGCGTCGAGGTCGGCGGAGATGCCGGCGTGCCGTTTCGATGGCGGCACCGGATCTTCCCGAACATGTTGGTAGGCAACCGAAACCGGCGAGTCGCCGGTGAAAGGTGGCTCACCCGTCAGGATTTCGTAAAGCACGCAACCAAGCGAGTAGACGTCGGAGCGGGCGTCCACGGAGTCGCCGCGAGCCTGCTCCGGCGAAAGGTATTGAGCCGTACCGATTACCGCCGCGGTCTGGGTGACGCTGTTGCCGCTGTCGGCGATCGCGCGCGCGATACCGAAGTCCATCACCTTGACCGCATTCGTGGTGCTGATCATGATGTTCGCCGGCTTGACGTCGCGGTGGATGATGCCGTTCTGGTGACTGAAGTTCAGGGCCTGGCAGGCGTCGGCGATGATCTCGATCGCGCGCCGCGGCGGCAGCGGACCGTCGTTGTGCACGATGTCGCGCAGCGTCACCCCGTCGACGTATTCCATGACGATGTAGGGCAGCGGCCCCGCCGGGGTTTCGGCCTCCCCGGTGTCGTACACCGCGACGATCGCCGGGTGGTTCAGCGCCGCGGCGTTCTGCGCCTCGCGGCGGAACCGCAAGTAGAAGCTGGGGTCGCGAGCCAGATCGGCGCGCAGCACCTTGACCGCGACGTCACGATGCAGACGGACGTCACGGGCCAAGTGAACCTCGGACATTCCGCCGAAACCGAGGATGTCCCCTAATTCGTAACGGTCGGACAGGTGCTGCGGGGTCGTCATTGCGGTGTCTCGTATCGGGCCAGAGACAGGTTGGGCATCGGGGGGCTAGCCCAGCTCAGTCCGGTTGGCCTGCTCCGGAATCCAGAATTGCTCACCGCCGGGCCCCGCGTCCAATCCGGGCGCAGAATCGGGCCCGAACCCGTGGGTGTCTTGGTTGGGGGCGGCGGCGCCGTCGTCGGCGGGATCCCGGTATCGGTGACCGTCGGGGGCGGCGGCTGTTGCTGCTGGGTGTCGGCGCGGGAGTTGATGACGATGAGCACCGCGATGATGATGGCCAGCGCCCCAAGCACCCCCGCGGCCCACAGCAGGGCGCGTTGCCCCGAGGAGAACGTGCGTCGCGCCGGCGGCGGCCGGTGACCGGTCGCGGACGGACGGGCGCGGCGCGGGGCGGCGCTGCGGGTGCCGGCCGCGGCGGCGGCTCTGGTCGCCGGGCTCGACGGGATGGCGGCCGGCGAGGCCCGGCCCGGGGGTGGGGTTTGACTGGGCCGCGGCGGTCGACGGCCCGCACGCACCGCGGCCACCGCATCGGCGAACGGTCCCCCGCTGCGGTAACGCATCCCCGGATTCTTGACCAGCGTGATCTCGATCAGTTCCCGCACATTGGGCGGCAGCTCGGGCGGCAGCGGCGGCGGCGGTTCCTTTATGTGCTTCATCGCGACCGTCAGGGCGCCGTCGCCAGTAAACGGCCGCTTGCCCGAAACCACTTCGTAGCCAACGACTCCCAGCGAGTAAACGTCGCTGGCGGGGGTGGCGTCGTGACCCAGCGCCTGTTCGGGGGCGATGTACTGGGCGGTGCCCATCACCATGCCGGTCTGGGTCACCGGTGCGGCGTCGACTGCCTTGGCGATGCCGAAGTCGGTGATCTTGACCTGCCCCGTCGGGGTGATCAGGATGTTGCCCGGTTTGACGTCGCGGTGCACCAGCCCGGCGGCGTGCGCGACCTGCAGCGCGCGGCCGGTCTGCTCGAGCATGTCCAGGGCATGGCGCAGCGACAGCCGTCCGGTGCGTTTGAGCACCGAGTTGAGCGGCTCCCCGTTGACCAACTCCATCACCAGGTAGGCGGTGCGCCCCTCGCCGTCCATTTGGCTCTCGCCGTAGTCGTGGACCGCGGCGATCCCGGGGTGGTTGAGCATCGCGGTGGTTCGCGCCTCGGCGCGGAAGCGCTCGATGAACTCGGGGTCTTGGGAGAACTCGCCCTTCAGCACCTTGACGGCGACCCGCCGGCCCAGTCGGCTGTCCACGGCTTCCCAGACCTGGCCCATGCCGCCGGTGGCGATCAGGCGTTGCAGCCGGTACCTGCCCGACAGCGTCACCCCGACCCGGGGGCTCATGGCTTGCCTCCCGCACGCTGCGGTCCTCGCGCGTTCCGCGCTGCGATCCTCACGCGCGTTCGCCTGCGCGGGCTCATGGGCCCCCCTGCAATGCGGCCTGGATGACGGCACGTCCAATCGGAGCGGCCAAGGCGCCGCCGGTGGCCGACAGGCGGTCGGCACCGTTCTCCACGAGCACGGCCACCGCAACCTTCGGCGCCTGCGCGGGCGCAAACGCGATGTACCACGCGTGCGGCGGAGTGTTGCGCGGGTCGGTGCCATGCTCTGCGGTACCGGTCTTGGATGCAATCTGCACGCCGGGAATGGCCCCTTTCTGCTGTGCGTCCTTCTCGGCTCCGACCATGAGCTCTGTCAGCTTAGCGGCGATCTGCGGCGTTACCGCGCGACGCTGCTGATATGGCGCCGTCGTGCTGATGTTGGCCAAGTCCGGTCCCTTGAGGCTCTCGACCAGGTACGGCTGCATCGTCACGCCGTTGTTCGCGATGGTCGCGGCGATCTGCGCGTTCTGCAGCGGGGTGAGCGCCACGTCCTTCTGCCCGATGCTAGACATCCCGAGGGCCGCCGCATCGGCGATGATCCCAACCGTCGACTCCGAGACCTGCAGCGGAATCACGCTCGGCGTGCTGTCCAGGCCGAACGAGTGCGCCATACTGCGCAGCGCCTCGGCCCCGGTGAGGATGCCCAGCTGCACGAAGGCGGTGTTGCAGGACCTGGCGAAGGCCTCGCTGAGCGTCACCGTCGGCTGGTCGCCGCACGGGGTGCCGCCGTAGTTCTCCAGGGTGGCGGTGCTGTTGGGCAGCGGGATCGTCGGTGCCGCCGTCAGCTGCTCGTTCTCGGTGGCCCCGCTCTGCAGCGCCGCGGCGGTCGTGATCACCTTGAACGTGGAACCGGGCGGGTAAGTCTCCGAGATCGCCCGGTTGACCAGCGGGTTGTCCGGATCGTCGCGCAACCGCTGCCATGCCTGCGCCTGCACCTCGGGATCGTGGGACGCCAGCAGGTTGGGGTCATAGGACGGCGACGACACCATGGCAAGGATTTTGCCGGTGGACGGTTCCAGGGCGACGACGGCTCCCTTGCACGGCGGCCCGCCGCACCCCTGCTGCATCGCGTCCCAGCCGGCCTGCTGCACGCGGGGGTTGATGGTGGTGTCGACGTTGCCGCCGCGAGGATCGCGGCCAGTGAAGAAGTCGGCCAGCCGGCGGCCGAACAGCCGCACGTCGGAACCGTTGAGCAGCGAGTCCTCGGCCCGCTCCAGTCCGGAGCTGGAATACCGCAGCGAGTAGAAGCCGGTCACCGGGGCGTACACCGCCGGGTTCGGGTACACCCGCAGGAAGCGGAAGTGGCTATCGGTGGCGACGGAGTAGGCCAGCAGCTGGCCACCCGCAATGATCTGACCGCGTTGACGCGAGTACTCGTCGAGCAGCACCCGCTGATTGCGCGGGTCGGCGCGCAGACCGTCGGCCGCAAAGACCTGCGTCATCGTGGCGTTGAGGAGTAGCAACACGATCAACGCCATCACGGTTACCGAGATTCGTCGCAGGGAGGCGTTCATACCCGCTCGATTACCTCGGTGCCGGCGGCCGCGATCGGGGCGGTGTCCCGTTTGGGGGTGCGCAACGGCCGGCGCGCGCTGTGCGAGATGCGCGCCAGAATGCCCAGCAGCACATAGTTGGCCAGCAGCGACGATCCGCCGTAGGACATCCACGGGGTGGTAAGGCCCGTCAGCGGAATGAGTTGAGTGACACCGCCGACCACGATGAACAGTTGGATGGCCAGCGTCGAGGCGAGCCCGGCGGCCAGTAGCTTACCGAAGCTGTCGCGGGTAGCGATCGCGGTGCGCAGGCCGCGGACGATGACGATGGTGTAGAGCATCAAGATGCTTGCCAGCCCGACCAGGCCGAGCTCCTCGCCGAACGCCGCGATGATGAAGTCGGTGGCCGCCGCCGGCACCGTGTCGGGCTGGCCGTTGCCCAGCCCGGTGCCGAAAATGCCACCCGTGGCGAAGCTGAACAGCGACTGCACGCTTTGGTAGCCGTTGCCGTCGGGGTCGGAGAACGGGTCCCACCACATCTGCACCCGAACTCGCACGTGCACGAAAATGAAATACGCGACAACGCTTCCCGCGGCGAACAGGGTGAGACCGATGACCACCCAGCTGAAGCGTTGGGTGGCAAGGTACACCACGACGAGGAACGACGCGTACAGCAATAGCGAAGTGCCCAAATCCTTTTCGAAGACCATGACGCCGATCGAGATCACCCAGGCCGCCAACAGGGGCGCGAGATCGCGTGGGCGCGGCAGCGTCATCCCCATCAGATGCTTGCCCACACTGGTGAAAAGACCGCGCTTGGCGACCAGGACCGCAGAGAAGAAGATCAGCAGCAGAATCTTGGAAAACTCGGCGGGCTGAATAGAGAAGCCCGGCAACCGAATCCAGATCTTGGCGCCGTTCTGCTCGGACAGCGACGCCGGCAGGATCGCCGGGATGGCCAGGAACACCAGACCGGTGAGTCCGAAGATGTAGCCGTAGCGGGCCAGCTGCCGGTGGTCTTTGAGGAACGTGACCACGCATGTGAACGCGGCGACGCTGACCAACGTCCACAGCAGCTGCTGGGTCGCACTGGGGTGATGACGTCCGCTGAGCTCGCTGCCGACGAGGTCGAGCCGGTGGATCATGACCAGGCCAAGTCCGTTGAGCAGCGCCACAATTGGCAGCAGTAGCGGATCGGTGTAGGGCGCGAAGCGCCGCACGGCCAGGTGTGCGCTACCGAATACTGCCAAGAAGATCAACCCGTAGCCGACCAGATCCAGGCGCAGCCCCCGTCCCTGGTTGGCCTCGACGATGAGCAGCGCGGCCACGGTGATCAGTGCGGCGAAGCACAACAACATCAGTTCGGAGTTGCGGCGAGTAGGCAGCGGCGGGGTCACCGCGACCGGCGGTTGGACCTGTGTGGTCATGCAGCCGCCCGGCAGTCGATGCCCGGCTGAGGTGGGATTGGCGGGAGGGCGGTCACCGTGGTGGTCGGAGGCGACGAGGGCGCGGGCGCCGCAGGGGAAGTGCTTACGGGAGTGGTGCTCTGGGCCGTACTGCTGGGAGGAGTGGGGGGCGCGGTAGCGCTCGGCGGTGTTGTCCCGCTGGTCGCCGGGGTCGGCGGCGACGTGGCCCGCGGCGGCGGACAGGGCGGCAGCAGGTTGTTGGCCGCGAGCTCTTTGAGTTGCGATTCGGCCTGAGCCAAGGTTCCGGCCGGAAGCCCGGCCAGCACCTGGGCGCGGGCGGCGGGCCGCAGATCCTGTAGTTGCAACAGCCGGCAGTCGAGCTGACCGCTGGACTGGGGGTAGCTGATGATCGATAAGTCGTTGCGCGCGTTGAGACAACCCGCCAAATGCGGCTCGTGCAGAGACATGCCCAGCAGCGACCCCTGAATGCCGCGCATAATCGAGACCATGCCGTTGTACTCGGCGACGTAGTAGTTGCTCCGGATGATCGCCCGCCCGATGGCCAGGCCGGCGAGCGCGAGCAGTACCACCAACGTGACGACGATGAACGTCCGCCGCCATGCCCACCGCGGGTTGGGGGCGGTTTCTTCTTGTGCCGCAACGGGTTTGGCGGCGGGCTTACGAGCGCCGATGGCAGAGGCTCGGCCCGCCGAGGTGTTGGGCAGCGTTAGCTGGTCTTCCTCGCCGGACACGGCGCCGGCCAGGATCGGCTGGGTTTGTCCGTAGTCGTAGTCCACGACGTCGGCGACGACGACGGTCACGTTGTCGGGCCCGCCGCCGCGCAGCGCCAATTCGATGAGACGGTAAGCACTTTCGGCAACGTCGGGGATCTGCAGAGCTTCGTAGATGGTCTCGTCGCTGACCGGATCGGACAGCCCGTCCGAGCAGAGCAGGTAGCGGTCGCCGGCGCGGGCCTCGCGCATGGTCAGCGTGGGTTCGACCTCATGACCGGTCAGCGCCCGCATGATCAGCGATCGCTGCGGATGGCTGTGCGCCTCTTCCCGGGTAATCCGCCCCTCGTCGACCAGCGTCTGAACAAAGGTGTCGTCCTTGGTGATTTGCACAAGCTCGCCGTCGCGGAGCAGGTAGCCGCGTGAATCGCCGATGTGCACCAGTCCAAGACGGTTGCCTGCGAACAGGATTGCGGTCAGGGTCGTGCCCATTCCCTCGAGCTCGGGCTCCATCTCGACTTGCGCCGCGATCGCCGCATTGCCGGCGCGCACCGCCGCATCCAGCTTGGCGAGCAGATCGCCACCGGGTTCGTCGTCGTCAAGATGGGCCAACGCGGCGATCACCAGCTGCGAAGCCACCTCGCCGGCCGCGTGGCCGCCCATGCCGTCGGCCAGCGCCAGCAGCCGAGCACCGGCATAAACCGAGTCTTCGTTGTTGGCGCGTACCAGTCCGCGATCGCTGCGGGCGGCATATCGCAGGACCAGCGTCACGGGCGCAACTCCTCGACCCCGGGTGCCGAGCCGGTCTGGTTGTCGTGTGCGCGGGTCACGGGCGCAACTCAATCGCCGTCTTGCCGATTCGGATCGGCGTTCCGATGGGAACTCGTGCCGCAGTCGTCACCTTCGCCCTGTCAAGGTAAGTGCCGTTGGTCGATCCTAGATCCTCGACGTACCACTCCGAGCCGCGCTGCGACAGCCGGGCGTGCCGCGTCGAGGCGTAATCATCGGTCAACACCAGCGTCGAGTCGTCGGCGCGACCAATCAACACCGGTTGCCCGCTGAGCGTGATGCGCGCACCTGCCAACGCTCCCTCGGTCACCACCAAATAGCGGGCGGCATGGCGGCGTTGGCGAGACGGCAGCAGGCTGCCGCGCAATGCCAAGCCACGACGAACCATGACCGCACCCGTTGGTGCGTAGATATCAGTCTTCAAAATCCGAAGAACGGACCAAATAAATACCCACAACAGCATTAAAAATCCGGCACGCGTCAGCTGCAGTACTAGTCCCTGCATCTGGCGTCCTTTCCGTCCTGGCGCCGCACCTCGTGAAACCAAGCAACGTCACGATACTTGGAGGGCGTTCGACGCGGGGAGAAGCACGGCAGCTTGAGCGCGGTGCGTTCAGTGGATCCGGACGATGATCTCCGAGTGGCCCAACCGGATCACGTCACCGTCGGCCAGCTGCCACTCCTGTACCGGCGCGTTGTTGACGGTCGTTCCGTTGGTGGAGTTGAGATCGGACAGCAGCGCGACCTGCCCATCCCACCGGATCTCCAGGTGCCGGCGCGACACACCGGTGTCGGGCAGCCGGAACTGGGCGTCCTGGCCGCGACCGACGATGTTCGAACCTTCGCGCAGCTGGTAGGTGCGGCCGCTGCCGTCGTCGAGTTGCAGCGTCACCGCCGCCCCGGCCCCTCCGTAACCGCCTTGACCGTAACCGCCATACCCTCCGGCCTGCTGGCCGTAATCGGCGGGCTGGCCGTACTCGGGTGCCTGGCCGTATTCGTAATCACGGTGGGCCGTCTCCGGATAGCCCCCGCCCTGCGGACCGTAACCGCCGGCCGGAATGTTCTCCGCGTACTGGGTGTAATCGCCGCCGGCGTACTCCTGCTGGCCGTAACTCGGGGCACCTTGTTGGTAGCCCTGGTCGTAGCCGCCCTGCTCCGGATAGGACGGGCGCTGCTCGGGCGGGGGCGGGGCCGCGTAACCGGTTTCCTCGGGACGGGCCGGGCCGCGCCCGTAGTCGCCGCCGTAGCCGCCGTAGCCCGGCTGCCCGGCGGGAGGCGGGGGATAGCCGCCGCCGGGCCGGTAGCTCTGGTCGTATGCCTGCCCGCCCTGGTCGTAACCCTGGGCGCCTTGGTCATAGCCGGGTCCGCCATACCCACCGGCGGGAGGCCGCTGCTCATACGACGGTTCGTAGGGGGGCGGGTAACCGCCCTGTCCCTGGTCCGGGTAGCCCCGCCCTTGGTCCGGGTAGCCGGCCGGGCCCGGGTAGCCGCCCTGCGGGGGGTAGCCGCCCCGCTGCTCTTGGTATCCGCCCTGCTCGGGATAGCCACCGCGCTGGTCCTGATAGCCGCCCTGGCCCTGGTCGGGGTAGCGCGGAGGCTGGTAGCCGCCCGGGGGTGGGTAGCCGCCCTGCTCCTGCGGGTACCCGCCGCGCTGGTCGGGTCCGGCCTGCGGGTCTTGGCCGCCGCGTTGGTCGTCTTGCGGACGCGCGTAGTACTCGTCGCCGGGACGCCCCTGCCCCTGACCGCCGCGGTAGCTCGAGTTGTCAGTCATCGGTGGTACTCCTGGTTCTGCGCTGAACGCCTGATTTGATTGTGGCCGGACGGGGTCGTTGCCCGTCGGGCGGGGCTCGACGTCGGGGTTGACAGCACCGCGGGCGCGGAACTGGCCGGTATGCAGGTTCGGTAGCTGCTCGAACCGAACGACGACATCACCATACGTTTCCCACCCCTGTTCATGGAGATAGTCGGCCAGGCATCTAGCGAAAGCGCCCGACGTGAGATCCGGGTCGGCGGCCATCCGCTCGAAGTCGTGCACACCGAGGGTAATGACGTATTCGTTGGGCGCCAAAAGGCGGTTTCCGTGCAGCGGCCGGACACCGTCTTCGGCTTCCCGGCGCAGTAGGGCCTCAATCTCCTGAGGGACGATCGATCCCCCGAGCATCCGGGCGAATGCATCGCCGACCGTTGACTCGAGCTTGCGTTCGATCCGCGCGGCGAGCCCCTTTTGGCTACCCATCCTTCAGCGCTCGCCCGCACTTGTCGCGGTGTCTCGCCGGCGGGAGGCAAACGGCTTACCCGCGTATCGCATCACTCATGCATGGTATCGGGACACCGCCGCGCCGCGTCACCGTGAGAACTCTGAGAATCGCATCCCCGCACTGGTCTTGGGTCGCGTGCAGCTGGCAGGTCGGTGCAGATCGGGGCGGCCCGCGGGAGCGGTTAGGGCCAAGCACTATTACAGTGATATGGTCCTTCGGTTGTTTCCCCGGGCGAGTGGCGGAATGGCAGACGCGCTGGCTTCAGGTGCCAGTGTCCTTCGGGACGTGGGGGTTCAAGTCCCCCTTCGCCCACCATTGTGATGAGTCGGTTCATGGGTGACAGATCCCCTGGCCACCGGCCAGTGTCCAGTGTGCCAACTTTGGGTTGGGTTGTTCGGCGGCGAAGCGGTGATAGGAGCTGCGCGGTGGTTTGCGTGGCTGCCGGGTGACCAGGCCGTGGTGGCCCAGGTGTCCTTGCAGGGTGACCGGGCCGGCGTCAAGGCCGTCGGCGACGAGCTGTGTGCCTGTGAGCACGACAGTGGCGGGTGTAACCCATGACGCGACTCATCTGCCACTTGTGTCGTGAGCTCACACACCCCTTCGCCCACCATGAGCGGTGGTTCGAACTGCGACCACGGGCCGCGCCCAGCTCGGTCAGATTCACGGCTGCCTCGACTCCAACACTGGGTTGTTCACGGGTGCGGCGAGGTATCGGTATGCCGTCGCTCGGCTGATGCCGAACGCTTTGGCGAGTTCGTGAACGGGTTCTCCGGTCTCGGCCAGACGACGGAGTTCTTGCTGTTGTTCGAGGGTGAGTTTGGCGGGTTTGGTACCCGTCAGTGCGAGGTCGCGTTCAGGTGGCGGCCGCAAGTTCGAGGTCTTTAGTCGAGAGCCCGTCTGATGCCTTCGCGCAAGTTAGAGACGGCGCGGTAGTACAAAGGCGTCAGCCGAAGTTAAAGGCAGCAGCCGACGTTCTACTGAGAATGACCACAACGGAGTACGACAGTGATCAGCCCGGATTCGAAACCGTTGACGATTGCGAGCGGTGCCTGCTGTTACTCGACGCGTGCACCGGCGCGATTGTCTCAGCCCTTGGAGACGATCTCGGGTCGCAGCCGAACGTCGTCGACCTAGGCTGTGGTGTCGGTGAACCTGGACTGAGCCTGGTCAAGACCCATCACGACTGGCATCTAACCGGAATCGACTTATCGCGAGCCCTCATCGCGGCAGCCCGACAACACGCCCAAGAGCAAGACCTCACCGACAGAACGACATTCGTCACCGGATCGATGGATCGTCTCCCAATTGACGACGGTACCGTCGACGCGGTCATCTCTCGGATGGGCGCGCTGCTGCTCGGCAACCCGGCGACGACCGCGCGCGAGATGGCCCGCATCCTCGAGCCGGGAGGCCGATTCGCCCTCGCCGTCTGGGCGCGGGCCGAGGACCATCCCTTGCTGACACTTTCGCATCGCGCCATCACCACGCACGTTGCGGCTGATCTGCTACCTGATCTATTCACGTGGTTCCAGCAGATGGCGGCACCGGGCGTCCGCGAGGGTTGGCTGCGCGCCGCGGGTATGAGCGACGTCGTTGTGGACACCTTTGACTGGGTCGTCCACTACCCTGACTTCGACTCCAGCTGGGAACTGGCCTGGTCGATATGGAGCGGCAGTCTCGCCGACCTCGACGAACTGACTGTGACCCGCATCCGGTCGACCCTGCACGAACTACTGGGGCAGTACGAATCCAGGTTCGGTGACGGACATAACATCCCGGCGACATGCCAGATGATCTACGGGACCAGATAGTCAGCTCGTCCTGTGTTCTGCGCGCTCACGGATTTGCTCCAGGCAAGTCGTGAGACGTCCGAATTCTCTAGAAACGAGACACAGCCCTCGGGATGGGCCGCGCAGGTCCGCAATGCTTAACTGCAAGCGTGCGCAGACAACCGGAACTGGCGCGACGCTTCTTCGATCGATTCGAGCCGGTGCATGCCGTGACGTATTTCGCGCCGGAGGCCCGCGCGGCATTCGACGCGCTGGGTTACCGGGGCTTCTGGATGGGCTACTTCGCCGCCCGTTCCGCCCCGCTGGGCCAGGTCGCCCCCGAAGTCGTCACCGCCGTCTTCTACAACTTCGCTCCCCAGCGGGTGGCCAAGGCGCTGCCGGCGGCATGGCAGATCGCCGGTCCGCAGGACGCGCTGCGCGCCCGCCTGGATTCGGCCGTTGCCGCGTTGCGCCGGTATGGCCTCACAGAGGACGAAAACGTATGCATCGCAGCGGAATTAGCGACGAAAACCGCGCGCTGGGCCCCCGCCGACGGGCGCCCGCTGTTCGCCGCCAACCGCGCGCTGCCGTGGCCGGACGGTCCACTCGCGGCGCTTTGGCATGCCACCACGCTGCTACGTGAGCAACGCGGCGACGCCCACGTGGCGGTTCTGACCGCGGCCGGCATCTCCGGCCGGGAGTGCAACGTGTTGCACGCCGCAGCGAATCGCGTTCCACGCGAATATATCGCTCGCACACGGGATTACGATGACGAGGAATGGAGCAACCACGAGCGCCGGCTGGGGAAGCGGGGTGTGCTCGACGAAGACGGATCGCTCACCGCGGCGGGCCGGCAGCTGAAACAACAGGTCGAATTGAGCACCGATGCGCTGGCCCTGTCGGCGCTCGAGGCGCTCAGCGACGACGAGGTGGAGGTCCTGTTCCAGGCGTTGACGCCGATCACCCGGGCGGTGATCGAGGGCGGTGATCTCCCAGCCGTCACCCCGATGTCGTTGCGTCACGACGAATTGCAGGACGCCAGCGCACATTTGGTCTAGCGCAGGCCTACGGATCGCGTGGCAGCAGGCGCTGCTTCTGCTCGACGAACTCGTCTTGGGTGAGAATGCCCGCATCCCGCAGCGAGGCCAACTCCCGAAGCTCGGCGGCAATGCTGGTGATCGGCCCGCCGAGCGGAGCCGGCAGCACCTCGCTTACCTCCGGTGATTTCGCGTCTTTGGGTTTACGGCCGGGCACCCCGATGCGCTCCTTGGCTCCCGCGCCGCCGCTCCCGGTGGCGCCGGCCATCGCCCGTCCGGCCATGCCCGCCAACGCCAGCTGGCTGAACAGGCTGCCCGCGCTGGAGCCGGTGGCTTGCGCGGCGGCCCCCACGGTGGCGGCCGGCAGCGCGGTCGTCAGCGCACGCAACTCCGGTGCCGCGGCCGCCCATCCCGGCGGCACCGACAACCGGCCGACTGAGCTCGCTTGATTGAAGCCACCGGTAACCGTTTCGGTTGGGTTGGTGAGCACCGGAAATGATGTCGGCGGGACCGACGCGTTGCCCGGCCACGCCTGCACGCCGGCCCAGCCGCTGACGATGTCATCGGTGTGCACACCGGTGTAGTAACCGCCGACGTCGTAGGGCAGAGCCGTAGTCCCCAACGAGGTGTCGGCGGCCAGGCTTGCCGCCCCGAATTCGGGGTCGAGGAACACCGCGCTCAGGTCCGCCGCTAGGCCGAGCGCATCCCGCCCGCCCAACCCCGGGAAGGCCAGGTCGGTTGCGCCCAAGTCGGCCACTTCCTGGCCTGCGACGAAGGTCTGGGGCGTCGACCCCACGACGCCCCGGGCATCACCGGCCGCGGTGTTGACGGCGGCGCGGACCGCCGAAGCTTGGCCGGCGGCCCCGTCGCTGCTGGTGTTCGACGGCGGGGATTGGAAGGGTTGCAACCGGCTGGCCGACGCCGCGGTTGCCGCATAGGTCTGCATGGCACCGGTGTCCTGGGCCCACATCTCGCCGTACTGCGCCTCGGTCGCCGCGATCGCCGCGGTGTTCTGGCCGAAAAAGTTGGTCGCCACCAGCGTGGCCAGCAGCGCGCGGTTGGCCGCGACGACCGGCGGCGGCACGGTTTCGGCGAATGCGGCCTCGTAGGCGGCGGCTGCCAGCATCGCTTGGCTGGCGGTCTGCTCGGCCTGCGCGGCCGCGGCCGTCACCCAGGACATGTATTGGGCGGCCGCGGCGGCCATGGTGGTCGCGGCGGGGCCGAGCCAGGGACCGGAGGTCAGCTCGTTGATGGCTGATTGATAGGCGATCGCCGTCGAGTGCAGCTCGGCCGCCACGGCTTCCCATGCCGACGCGGCGGCCAGCATCGGCGCGGAACCAGGCCCGGCATAGATGCGCGCGGAATTTATCTCCGGCGGCAATGAGGCGAAGTCCATCATGTTCCCTCCGACAAAAGTCGCCGCCCCGCCGACGGCTAGGTGTACGGCAAACGAACGAAAGTACCGCCCGCGCTGAGTACCCCGTGCCCCCGGTTTTGCTTATGAAAATCTTTAGTCGTCGCATTGCGACAACAACCTCCGCCCGGAAGCCCGGGAACCGTGTTGCCGTCAGCACCCAGTTACCCAGCTGTCCTGGTAGGACAGGTTAAGCCATGCGGCGCAACTCTCCGTGCGGAACACTTCAACGTTGGCGCGCCGGGCGGGCCTGAAAGTTCGCGGTGCGGCGGCGCCGCGGACCCGACTTGCACCGCCCGGCGAACGCGGTCTATCGGCCCCGCTAGTTGCTGGGTTGGGTCTGCACCCAGCCCTGTACCTCGGCGGTCACCGGGTCGGTGAGCTCGTCAAACTCCGGATGCTTCTTCAGGACCGTGCCCACCATCGAGCACACCGGCACGATCCGCTTGCCGGCGTCGCGGGCGCCGTTGAGCGCCGCCTCGACGAGGATGGTCGCCAGGCCTCGCCCGCCGTACTCGGGGTCGACCACCGTGTGATAGAAAACACGCTGGTTATCGCGGTCCGCGTAGTCGGCGCGGCCGACCGTCTTGCCGTCGACGGCGATGGTGTACGTCCGGTGTCCCTCGGTGACCGTGGTTTCTGCGCCGGTCTTATCGGTTGTAATTTGTGTCCCTCTCTCTCGTTGCGCGCGGTAATGGCCGGGGCCGCAGCCGGGTGGTCGGCAGCGGCGGGGCGGGCAGCCTCGCGACCGAACCCCGATAACCCGCGACGGCACCGAAGCGTGCGTCGGCGTCCTCCCACAGTCGGCGATAGCGAACGATCTCTTCGTGATCGCGCCCGACGAAGTTCCACCACACCAGTAGCTCTTCGACGGACGGGGCGCCACCCAACAGCACTACCCGCGCCGGCTGCTCCCCAAAATTACGCAGCCGCAGGACGGGGCTGCCGGGCGCCTGGTAGCCAAGCTCACCGGCGGCCAGGTGGACGGCGCTCATCTGCACACTGCCGACGTCGCACAGGACGCCGTGCTCGAACGTGGGGTCGAGGTCCAGCTGCAGTTCGGCCTTGCCGTCGAGATCGAGCTGGGCGCCCAGCAGCGGGCTGAAGGTGGGCACCGGGGAACGGCTGCCGGCCAGCTCGCCGAGAAACACCCGCGCCACCGCCCCCGGCAGCGCAACCGGGTCGGGCACATGGTGCGCGAAGTCCCGTCCGGTGTCGCGGTCGGCGTCGGGCAGCGCGACCCACAGTTGCACTCCGTGTAGCAGGGCATCCGATTCGACCGACACCTCGGAATGGCAGATGCCGGCGCCGGCGGTCATCAAGTTCAGTTCGCCGGGCCGGACGAAAGCGCGCACTCCTGCACTGTCTCGGTGCTCCACTTCCCCACTGAACAGCCAACTGACCGTTTGTAGTCCCGTGTGCGGGTGGGGCGGAACGTCCATGCGCGCGCTGGTCGGCCCGTAGTGGTCGATGAAGCACCACGCCCCGATGAGCGATCGCTGTCGCTGCGGCAAGGTGCGCTGCACTCGGATCGCCCGCGGCCCGCCCAGCGGCACCTCTCGCGGGCGCAGCACCTCCGTGTCCGTCGTGCGGGAGGTGCCGCACGCGACTTCGGGCGGGGCGGTTTCGAGATTGCTCACCGTGCACCCTTCGTTGCGGGCGTGATACGGCGACCGTACCCGGGCCGGGCTACCTGCCGGGCGGCCGCAGCACCTTCATCGCGGCCCGCATGATCGGTTCGGGCAGCCGATCCTTCATCGACAACGCGGTATCGGCGGCGCGTGAACGCAGGGGCGTGCCCCGCCCGAAGATCCGGTTCAGCGGCCCGCCGGAAGGCTCGAGCACGACGTGCAACGGCGGGGTGCCCACCGATGCGCCCAACGCATTGGCGATGACCATCCGCTGGATTTCGCTGGTGCCCTCAAAAATGGTGTACAGCTTGGCATCTCGATACCACTTCTCGACCGGATGATCGGTGATGTAGCCCCAGCCGCCCATCGTCTGGACGGCCCGTTCGGTGGCTTTGATCGCCACCTCACTAGCGGCGAGCTTGGCCATCGAGCCTTCGCCGCGTTCGAACGCGACGTTGTTGGCGGCCATCCACGACGCGCGCCAGGTCAACAGCCGGGCCGCGTCGATCTGCGTTGCCAGATCGGCCAGCGGGAACGCGATGCCCTGGTTGTCGATGATGGGCCCGCCGAATGCCTCACGCTCGGTCGCGTACGCCGTTGCGTATTCCAGCGCGGCGCGGGCGATGCCGATCGCCTGGGCAGCCACCATCGGGCGGGTCTGCTCGAAGGTGCCCAGCGTTGCCGAGCCCGAGCGCTGTCCGCCCGCGACGAGCTCGCGTGCCTTGGCCAGTTTGTGCTCGAGTTTTTCTTGTCCGCCAAGCAGGTTGGCTCCGGAAACTCGAACGCCGTCGAAACGCAGCTCGGCGGTATGGGATGCGCGACAGCCCAGCTTGTCCAGTTTGCGCACCAGCTCCAGCCCGGGGGTGCCACCCGGAACCACGAACAGCGCTTGTCCACGGTGGCCGAGTTCCTCGTCGACGACGGCATTGACCACGTGCACGTTGGCGATGCCCCCGTTGCCGATCCACATCTTGTGGCCGTCGATGATCCAGTCGTCACCGTCGCGACGCGCCCGGGTGCGCAGATTGCGGACGTCGCTGCCGCCTTCCGGTTCGGAGATGGCCAGCGCGGCGAGCTTGAGATCTCCTGGGGTACCGAAACATTCGGGAGCCCACTGCAGCATCTGCTCCGGGGAGGCGGCTTGGCCGATCGCCGAGAGCGCCAGCGCCGGCATCACGATCGCCAAACCGATACCGGCGCACCCCCAGAACAACTCCTCCATGAAGATCGGCAACGACAGGCCGGACGGATCGCCGATCAGATCGCGGTAGAACAGCGGACTGTAGAAGCCGCGTTGAGCCGCCTCCTCGAGCACCGGCCAGGGAAATTCCTGTCGTTGGTCGTAGTCGAGTGCGACCGGACGGATGACCGATTCGGCGAACTCGTGGGTCCGCCGGGAAAGGTCGTGCTGTGCTGCGGTGGGGGTGAGGCTGAACGTCATGGCTGGGCCTTCGGGTCGACGGTCTGGTGTCCCGCCGCGTTCGACTACCCGGTCCATTGGGTGAACAAACGTTCACGCCTGTCTCCTCTAGGCTGCCGTGCGCGGGCCCACCTGCGCGGTCGGCAGATGCAACACGACCGCGGGCCGCGGGATGGGCTGGTGCTCGCTACGTGCGAGCAAGGCGGCGTTTTCGGGCAGCTGCCGCGGGCTGATCTCGCCGGCGGCGATGCGGCGCAAGACCTCGTGCGCCCGGGCCAGCTGGTCCCGCTTGCGGTACTGCCCGCCGGGCAGCTTGACGCCGGCCCACACGCCGTATTCCTCGCGATGCGCGATCGCGTATTGCGCGCACCGGCGCTGCTGGGCCAGCGGGCAACGGCGCAGACACTGCAGCCGCGCCTCGGTGGCCGATCGTTCGTACGCACGGGCCTTGGCCGCGCCGTCCCCACTGTCGTCATCGGGATAGCCGAACCACAATTCCGGATCGGCTGCGCAGGGATGTCCCATGGCGATCTCCTTGTCTGGAATGAAACGTAGGCGAAAGCGTATACACACAAGCCGCGGCTGTGCAAGCGAAACGAGATAAAAACGTATATCCATAGCGATAGGCCCCGGCCTGTGTAATATCCGGCCTATGGGCGGAGCCCGCGGTGAGCCGTGAGTCGGCAGGCGCGGCGATCCGTGCATTGCGGGAGTCCCGCGATTGGTCCCTGGCCGACCTCGCCGCCGCCACCGGCGTCAGCATCATGGGCCTGAGCTACCTCGAGCGCGGTGCCCGCAAGCCCCACAAAAGCACAGTTCAAAAGGTCGAAAACGGACTAGGCCTGCCGCCGGGCACGTATTCTCGACTGCTGGTGGCCGCCGATCCGGACGCCGAGCTGGCCCGATTGCTGGCCGCGCAGCCGCCGCAGCAGACGGCCCCGGCCCGCGCCGGGGCGGTCGTCGTCGACCGTCACAGCGACACCGAAGTGCTGGAAGGCTACGCCGAAGCGCAGCTCGATGCTCTCAAATCCGTCATCGAACGACTGCCGGCGACGACATCAAACGAATATGAGACGTATATTCTCTCTGTGATCGCGCAGTGCGTGAAGGCCGAGATGCTCGCCGCCAGCTCCTGGCGGGTAGCGGTCAACGCGGGCGCGGACTCCACGGATCGGCTCATGCAACACCTGCGCGCTCTCGAGGACACGCGCGGCGCACTGCTGAAACGGATGCCGGACAGCGTCAGCGCCCGATTCGACCGGGCGTGCGCGCAGTCGTCGTTGCCAGAAACGATCATCGCCGCGCTGCTCGGGGTCAGCAACGACGACATGTGGGACATCCGGAACCGGGGCGTGATCCCCGCGGGGGTCCTCCCCCGCGTGCGTGCGTTCACAAAAGCGGTGGAGTCGAACCACGGCACCACCGATCAGGTCAGCGGCGAGGGGGACGAATGACCGAGACCGATGTCGAGGCGCTGCGGCGCGCTCATGCGCTGTTCACCGGCGACAGCCGACCGGCACCGATGGGCGTCGCCCCCGGCCCCGCCGCCACACCGAATCCCATGGTGGGACAACGTGCTTACCAGGTGCGGGCAAGGCGAAGCCACGAGGCGCTGCTCGCGGCGGCCCGCACGGATGACACGGCCGCGGCCGTCATCGCGGCCGCCCACCGCGATCGGGCGCACGCCCGTGAGCTGACCAGGACCGTCCTCGACGAGGCACGCGCCGACGCCGCGGTGACCCCGGACGCGCCGATGGCCCAGCGCGAGGCGATGCGTCGCCGGGTCGCGCGGCTGCGCGCGCAACGAGCCCACGTGTTGACGGCCCGCCTGCGCGCGCGACGGCGGGCGGCCGCGTTGCGGGCACTGCGCTACCGAATGCGGCACCCCCGCGGTACGGTGCCGGCCGGGCTGCGGCTGCCATCGCCTAGTTCACGCGCCGGCATCGCGGTGCGCGCGGCGTTGTCGCGGCTCGGCCGCCCCTACGTCTGGGGTGCCACCGGTCCGGACCGCTTCGACTGCTCCGGCCTGGTGCAGTGGGCGTATGCGCAGGCCGGCATTCACTTGGACCGCACCACCTATCAGCAGATCAACGACGGGCTGCCGGTGCCCCGGTCGCACGTCAGACCCGGCGATCTGGTCTTTCCCCACGCGGGCCACGTGCAGCTGGCGATCGGCAACAATCTTGTTGTCGAGGCGCCCTATCCGGGTGCGTCGGTGCGAATCAGCCAGCTGGGCAGCAACATCGCGATACGCCGGCCGATATGAGTAGTCGCTACGAAGTTAGGTTGAACGCATGGCCGAACAAGCCGGACCTTCACTAGCGGCCATCCGGGCGCAGCAGTCGGCCCTGGCGACTCGGCACGATTCGCTCGCCGATGCCGACCGAACGCTGCTGGACGTGCTGGCCGCCGCGCACGCCGCGAGCCGGGAAAACATCGAGCGCTTGGATGCGATCGCCGAGGAAATCGAGCATGCCGTGCCGATTTACGCCGGCTTGGCCGTGGACACTCCGCTGGGCGCGCGGGAGTTTCAGAGGTTCCTGGTGGCCAAACAACGCGAGATCGCCGCGGTGGTGGCGGACGCGCGCGAGCTGGACCGGGCGAAAGCTGCTGTGCTGGAACGCCTGCGGGGAACCTACGACACCCCCGCGGGGTAGCCGTGGCCATTCCTCCACAGCCGCGCCGCGGTGAATTGTCGAGGCCAACGGCTCTCACTACTGTCACCCGGCATGGAGGGGTCGCGACACCGCCCGCGCTGGGGCGCAGCGCAGTTGGCCTAGCCGATGTCCACCTATGACGAGATGCTGGCCACGGTGCGCGCGGTGCGTGACCGCACCGGCGATCCCAATGCGTGGCAAGCCGGCCTGACACCGGCGGAGCTGGCGGCGGTGATCACGCCGGCCACCCGGCCGGACCAGCTCGAGACGATCATGACCAAAATCCGTCAGCAACATCCCGAGGTCTTCAATCCTGGCTCTGCGCCCGTCGGCGCACCACGGCCCGAGCCGGCCCAGGGCCCCACGGATCGTTCTCAGGGCGCCGCCGCAGAGGCCATCGCGAACGCCGAAGCCGCTCTGGCACACCAGAATTCGGCCAGCGCACAGTTGGATCTGCAAGTCATCTCGGCCATCATGAACGCGCACTTGAAAACTATCGACGGGGCAGACGCCCTAGCCGCGCTGCAACGCGAGACCGAACTCGCGGTGCGGATGCGTTCGGACCTGGATACGCCGGCAGGGGCGCGAGACTTTCAGCGCTTCCTCATCGGCAAGCTGCGAGACATCCGTGCGGTGGTCATGAACGCCAGCCTGGATGACACGTCGAAGTCGGCGCTGATGGCCGCGTGGACATCGCTGTACGGCGTATCGACCGGGGACGGGGGCGCCTCCGGGGCGTCCGGGGCGGCACCGGCCCCCGCGACGGCCGCACCGACACCGAACCCTGGTCAACCGTCGCCCGGCCCAAACGCCGGGACCGACTGGGATCCGCTGCTGGATTCGCTGCTTCTCGACGATCCAGGGGTGCCCGCCGGCGGTCCGGTTGCCGGTCCGGCCGAGGCTGCCCCGGCGGCCGCGCCGCCCCCGGCGTTGCCGAGCATCCCCAACGTCGGGCTGGGGCCGGCACCGGGATCGATGGGCGGCTGGGGCGCGCCGAGCGGGTTCACCCCGTCGGAGCGCCAGGAAGGCACCGCGGCCGATCCGGCTCTCGAGGACCTGGCCGAGGACAGCCTGGGCGAGGATCCGCTCGACCCCGACTCGGATCGTCCCGACGAACGCGACGACGAACACGGACAGGACGTGTCGGACGACGCGTCGGGCGCCGAATCTTCGTCGTCGGGCCCCACCTCGGTGACGCTGCCCAATGGCGAGACCGTGACGGCGGCCAGCCCGCAATTGGCGGCCGTCATTCAGGCTGCGGTCGGGGGCGCATCCATTCCGGATGCGTTTCACCAGCAGGGCATCACCATTCCGGCGCCGGGCACCGCGGTCGCCGATCCGATCGAACCGCTACAGGTCGTGCCCGGTGACATCGGCATCTTCACCGACCGCCATGCCCTGGGCCTCGGCCATAGCAAGGCACTGCTCGACGGCCAGATTCAGCACATTGCCACCGTAAGTGGGCCCAGCTTTCTAGGCTGGGAGCATCCGCCGGTGCCGTCCACCGCCACCGCCCCGGCCACAACCGAGGCACCGACACCAACCAGGCCGGCGGCGACGCCGACCCCGCGAGAAAAGTGAACTCGCCGGCCCGGCCGGCGGCGCAGGAACAGGAGACACCCGATGGCAGATCGAATCCAGGTGGCGCCGGCCCAGTTACGCGAAGCCGCGACCCATCACCAGGAGACCTCGGAGTACTTGCGGACTATTCCGTCCACGCACGCGGCGATCCAGGAGAGCCTCGATTCGCTCGGCCCGATTTTCGGTGAACTCCGCGAGGCGGGGCGCGAACTGCTCGAGCTGCGCCGCCAGTGCTACGAGCAGCAGGCCGACGAACACGCTGACATGGCGCACAAACTGACCGTGTCGGCCACGACGTGGGATCAGCACGAGCAAGATGCGGCCGGCGCGCTCGGCCGGGTCGTCGACGGCGGTCGATGACAGACGCCAATCCCGCCTTCGACACCGTTCACCCGAGTGGCCACATCCTGGTCCGCTCCTGCCGCGGCGGGTACATGCACAGCGTCGCGCTGAGCGAGGAGGCGATGGATACCGACGCCGCGACCCTCGCCCGGGCCATCCTGTTGACCGCGGACGTGTCGTGGCTCAAGGCGCTGCTGGAAGTTCGTCAGGAGATCGTCGCGGCCGGACACACACCGTCGGCGGAGGTCCCGACACCGCACGATCTCGATGCGGCCATCGAGAAACTGCTGGCGCACAAGTTGCGCCGCCGCGACAGTACGGACTAGATCAGCCAGGGCTTGGCGGCATCGGGATCCGGCGCGATGTCGCTTGGTGGCTCGATCGGGTTGGCGCCGAACAACTCTCGGGCCCGGCCGAGCAGGGCGCGCACTTCGTCGAGTTGTTGCTGTAGCGCGGAGTCGGCCATGAGCTCACGCTACCCAGCGCATCGGTGCCGCACAATTCACCTTCGCTCAAGCAGTTTGCCGAACGGTCGGTAGTCTGGCCGGGTGGCGATCTTCGGTCGAATGACGGCGCGCCAGCGCCTCCGGAGAGCTACCCGGGAATCATTGTCGATTCCGGCCTTCAGCTCTCCTACCGATTGCACTCCGTGGGTGATCGGCGGGCTCTGGCCGGCCGAGTTGGCGATGGTGACCGACGAAACCGCCCCGCTCGCAGAGTATCTCGAAAAGGATCTGCAGCGAATCGTCAGCAGCGCGAACAAGCAGCTGGGGATGGTCAAGCGCGCCGGACTCAGCGAGCAGGGCCGCAAGGCGGCCGAGGCCCGCATCGTCGAGGACGCGCGTGCCCGCGCCGTCCGCCGAGTCGAATCGACGATGCGCCAGCTGGACCTGATGAAGACACAGCTGCGCGCGCGCCGTCACAGCGTGCCGGTCGAGAGCCGGGCGGGCGCAGCGGATCTGGACAAAACGCAGATCATCCCCGTGGTTCCTCCCGCCCACCGTTCGGTCCCCGACCGGGCGCTCGACACGACGCAGGTCATCCCGGCGACGACGCAGCCCGAAGTCGCCGAGCCGGCCGATGATCAAACCGAGGTGATCGGCACCGCGCAACCCGCGCCCGACGAGTCGACGACCGTCGAAAAATCGGTCACCGCAACGTCCGGCGGCGATGACAAGCACGACTCCGCGGCGGGAAGGCATCGCGCCCCGTCGCTGGCCGAAACCAAGGCGGTCAGCAGCCCGGCCGAGCCGCCGCCGGAACCCGAGCCGGTGACCGCCGTTGAGCCGGTGGTCGACGTGCCCGCCGAGGTACCGGCCGTCAGCGAACCGCAGCCCGAGCCCGAACCCGAGGCGGACCAGGAACCCGAACCGCAACCCGAGGCCGCGCCCACCCAGGCGGACACCGAAACCGAAACCGAGCGGCTGCAGCGCCTGCTGGCATTCCTGGTTCGCCAAGAACCGCAACTGAACTGGGCCGTCGGAGACCTCGCGGACGGCACCACACTGGTGGTCACCGACGTGGCGCACGGCTGGATCCCGCCGGGCGTCGAGCTACCGGAGGGCGTGCGGCTATTAGCGCCCGGCCGGCGCGCGGGCAGGGCGCACGCGCTACTCGGGGCTGCCCGCCTGGCCGCGACGTATACCCCCGGCGACCCGGTCGGCCGGCCGGGCGACTTCGGCCCGACACCCCGGTCGGGGGCGGCCCGCGAACTTCCCGCAGTGCAAGATCTGGGCTGGGAGCTGAGCCGACTCACGCACTGGCGCGACGGACTACCGCGGTTGGTCCACACCTTGGCCAAGGCGGCCAGCGCGGGAACCGGCGTCGTCGAAGAGGAAGCCGAGCTGTTGCGGGTCCACCTCGACACCGCCCGCTACCAGCTGTTCAGCCAGTACCCGGATGTCGACTCGGCACTCTTGCTGAATTGCCTACTGCTGGCGGTCACCGATGCCAGCGTCTCCGGTGACGCGGTATCGGCGAACTATCACTTGGCGTGGTTCCAGAAACTCGACGAGCCGCCAGCCAGCCGTTGGACCGCCGGCAGCTGACGCCTCGGCGGCAAACTGTGAATTGACGCTGGTTGGAGGGGTCGATGATACTGACATGGTGTCGGGGTCGGGCGGTCGCAGCGAACGGAGCGGCCTGAAAGACCGAGACCTCGTCGAGGCGGTATTACGTGAACTGAGCGAGGCGGCCGACAAGTGGGAAGCCCTGGTCGCCCAGGCCGAGACGGTCACCTACAGCGTGGACTTGGGGGATATTCGCGCCGTGGCAAACTCCGACGGCAAGCTGGTCGAGCTGACGCTGCATCCCGGCGTGATGACGGGCTACGCCCATTCGGAGCTGGCCGACCGACTGAACCTGGCCATCGCCGCACTGCGCGAAGAGGCAGAAGCCGACAATCGGGCGAGGTACGGCGGCGAGCTGCACTGACGCCGGCGTCGATGCAGCAACATTGGGGCGACCGCCGAAAGGAGAAGAACCGTGCCGCTCAATCTGTCCAATCGGGATCAGAATTCGGGGCACCTGTTCTACAACCGGCGATTGCGGGCCGCGATCACTCGGTTCTCGGTGCGGATGAAGCACGACGACCGCAAACAGCAAGCGGCGGTGGCGCTGTCGATTGTGCTCGTGGTCATCGGCGTCGGGTGGATGGCCCTGCTGCATATCATGAAGCCCTCCGGGCTGATCGGCCAGTCATCGATCATTGGTGACCGCGATACCGGTGCGATCTACGCGATGCTCAACGGTCGGCTCTACCCCGCGCTCAACCTGACCTCGGCACGCCTGGCGGTCGGCAGTGCGGGCAGCCCTACCTGGGTGCGGGCCGGCGAAATTGCGAAATATCCGACCGGTCCGACGATCGGCATTCCCGGCGCCCCGGACAGCCTGCCCGTCACCGCAAGTGCCGAGTCGGCATGGTCGGTGTGCGACACCGCCGCCACCCGGGGCAGCGGGACCGCGCCGGTGGTCACGGCGATCGCCGGCCAACTCGCCCCGCTCGGTCGTTCGCAGCCGATGAGCCCAAGGCAGGCAATCCTGACCACCCACAAGGGCGCGACCTATGTGGTCTGGCACAACCAACGGTCCCGCATCGATCCTGCGGACCGGTCGGTGACGTTCAACCTGGGGCTCGATCCCGGAGCGACGTACCCGATCGAAATCTCCAACGCGCTTTTCGATGCGATGCCCTCGACGGAACCCCTTGTGCTGCCGACCATTCCGGGCCGTGGAACACCGTCGCGATGGCTGCCCGGCTCGATCGTGGGCAGGGTCCTGGAAACTCGGGACGCCAACGGCACCGTCAACGGGTTCTACGTTCTGTTGCCCGACGGCGTGCAAAAGATCACCAGCTTCGTCGCCGACCTACTGCGGACCGCCGATTCCGAAGGCGCGGCGACACCCACCCTCGTCGCCCCCGACAAGCTGATCCAGATCCCGGTAGTCGACGTCCTCGACGTCGACTACTACCCGTCGGAAAAGCTGGAATTCGTTGACACCAACGCGAATCCGGTGACCTGCGTGGGATGGGCGAAGCAGAGCGGCGACCCGCAGGCCCGGATCGCCGTCCTGACCGGACGCGGACTGCCGGTTGCGATCGGGATGGATCCGCGGGTGGTGCATCTGGTTCGCGACGACCGCGACGCCAATTCCGTTGAAGCGCAACAGGCATTGATACTGCCCGGCGCCGCGAACTTCGTCACGACGACCAGCGGTGTCGCCACCGCGGACAGCCGGGAAAGCTTGTACTGGATCTCACCGCAAGGTGTGCGGTATGGAATCCAATCCGATCACGCGACCTTGCAGGCGCTGGGGCTGGACCCCAAGCTTGCCGTGCAAGCACCCTGGCCGATCGTGCGCACCTTCGCGCCTGGCCCGGCGATCGGCCGCGATGCGGCCCTGGTGTCACGCGACGCCGTCGTCGCAGGCGGCGCCGTGGCACCGATTCCCGATCTCAACGAATTGACAGGCGGGGGCTAAACACCGATGTCCAAACGAGGTTTCGTCCGAGGCGCCCGCCAGCCGGCGCCCAATGTACCGCCGGTGCGAATCGCCGTCGCCGCACCGTTGGCGTTGCCCGAGCGCGAACCCCGCAACATCCTGCTGATGATCGCGGTACCGGCGCTGCTTGTCGGCATCATCGGCACCCTGGTCGTGATGTACGCCTCGGGGATCCGGTCCATGCAGTCGGGGTTCTTCCCGATGATCGGCTTGGTCGGATTCGGCACGCTGATGTTCAGCGGACGGCTCGGCCGCGGCCGCCGGATCAGCTGGGGCGAGCAGGAAAAGCAGCGGCGCAGTTATCTGCGCCAGCTCGACGAGGACCGCGACGAAGTTCAACGGGCCGCTCAGCGTCAGCGCCACAGCCAGCTGTTCGTGCATGGTGATCCGCAGCAGCTGGACACCGTCATCGGCGGTCCGCGGATGTGGGAGCGCCGACCCGCCGATCCCGATTTCCTGGAGGTGCGCCTGGGAATCGGGATCCAGCAGGCCAGCGAATCGGCCGTGTCCCTGCAGTGGCCCGACGTCCCGATAGGCGAGGAGCTCGAACCCGTAACCGGCGGTGCGCTAAGGGATTTCATCCTCGAACAGAGCAAGATCCGCGGAATCGGCAAGGTCTTGAGCCTGAGGTCGGAGCCCGGGTTCAGCTTCATCGGCGACGATCCCGCCGAACTGCACAGCCTGGCCCGATCGATCCTGTGCTCGCTGGCGGTTTACCACAGCCCCAGCGACGTCAAAGTCATGGTGGTCACTCGCCATCCGGAGCTGTGGTCGTGGCTGGTCTGGTTGCCGCACAACCAGCACGACGAGATGTTCGACGCCTGCGGGCTACGCCGGTTGGTGTTCACCTCGCCCACCGAACTGGAGGAGGCGCTCGACGCCGAGCTGCACCGCAAGGGCCGTGGCCCGTGGACACCGCCGGTGGGAATGAGCCCCACGTCGATGCCGTCGCCGATCGAATCGAGCACCGGCACGGCGTTGGGCCCGCATTGGGTGATCGTGGACGACAACGTCGGCACCCCCGAGCAGTGGGAGGGAGTGACCGGGCAGAAGGGAATGGCCGGAATCACCGTGCTGCGGTTGGCGACCCGCGCGGGGTTGGGCATCGGATTCAGCGACGACGCGGAGCGTTTCCAGTTGCGCGAGGGTCGGCTGAACCACCGCGGTGCGTTCTATGCCGTCGCGGACATGCTCGCCGAGAGCACGGCCAATCGCTACGCGCGAGCATTGGCCCGCTGGTCGCCGATGAGCGCCGGTGAGCTCTCGGAGACCGACAGTCAGGGCGGTGAACTGTTGCGCGCGTTGGGCATCAGCGATCCGCGTGAACTGGACGTGGACAGGCTCTGGGGCGAGAGCCGCGGCCGTGGCGACCATAAATGGGCGATGGTGCCCGTGGGCGTCAAGCAGGGTGGCGATTTACAACATATTATCCTGCGCGCCAAGGACTTTGGTGGGTTCGGATTTCACTCGGTGGTGATCGGGACGTCTGGGTCCGGAAAGTCCGAATACTTCCTGTCGCTGTGCACCGGGATCGCGTTGACCCATTCCCCCGAGACGTTCATCGTGATCTTCGTCGACATGAAGTTCGAATCGGCAGCCCAAGACCTGCAGGGGTTCCCGCACGTCGCGGGTTCGCTGTCCAACCTGGGCAAGGACGATCGGCACCTCGCCGAGCGCATGCGCAAGGCCGTCAACGGCGAGATCGCCCGGCGCTACCGACTTTTCAACGAAGCCGGCGCGCGCGACGCCAACGAGTACGAGGAGATGCGGCTTGCCGGGCGGGATTTGGAGCCCGTGCCGATCCTGCTGGTGATCATCGACGAATACCTCGAACTGTTCATCCACCACCCGGAGTGGATCGACCTGGTCATCCACATCGGTCAGGAAGGCCGCGGCTGCAACGTCTTCTTTACCCTCGGCGGACAGCGCCTCGATCTGTCTTCGCTCAGTAAGGTCAAGAGCAACATCGCATTTCGGGTCGCCCTGCGTGCCGAGACGGCCGAGGACTCCCGCGACGTGATCGGCAGCGACGCGGCGCTGCATCTGCCGTCGAAGGAAAACGGCTACGCGCTGCTCAAGGTGGGGCCGCGCGACCTCGAGCAGTTCCGCTGCTTCTACGTGTCCGCCCCGTTCGTGGTGCCCAAGCGGGTCGTCAACGTGAACAAGACCGTCGACGTCAGCTTTTCCCAACCCCGGGCGCTGACCTGGGCCTACCAGCCGCTCAGCGAGGCCGACAGCCAGGCGCTGTCCGTCGCCGACGAACCCGATGAACCCGACGAGTTCCTGTTCCACGCCGACGGGTTCCGCAAGAAGAAGCTGGTCGACGTCATCCGCGAGTCGCTGATCACCCACAGCGCGCGCCCCCCGCACCAAATCTGGCTTCCGCCTTTGGAAGACAGCGAGCCGATCGATGTATTGGTGGCGAGTTGGCGGGGCAAGCCGTGGTACGTCGACTACGGACAGAACCCCGGCCTGGTGTTGCCGGTCGGCGTCGTCGACATCCCCGAAGAGCACGCGCAGCGCGTGCATGCCATCGACGCGGAGATGGACAACATCATGGTGGTGGCCACCGCCCAGCGCGGCAAGTCCACCACGCTGATGTCGTTGATCACCTCGGCGGCATTGATGTACCGGCCGGAGCGGGTGACGTTCTTTTGCATCGGCGCCTCGCTGTACCCGGTCGAAGACCTGCCGCATGTGGCGTCGGTGGTCAGCCAGACCGACAACGAGGGCGTCTCGCGGACCGTCGCGTCGATCGAGGGCTTGATCCTGGCCCGGGAGGCCGCGTTTAAGCAGTACCAGATCGACATCTCCGAATTCCGGGAACGGCGGTTCGGAACCGAGCGGGAAGGCGGCACCGACCCGGCCGACAAGTTCGGCGACGTCTTCCTCGTCGTCGACAACTTCAGCGACCTGTACGACAAGGACGCCGCGATGGGCGATCGGTTGGTCTCGATTGCCCGCCAGGGCCTGTCCTACGGGGTGCACGTCGCGACAACTGCGACCGCGTGGCTGGTCGGGCAGAAACAGGCCCTGGTCAACGTGTCCAACGCCCGCATCCAACTGCGGCTGAGCAATCCGGACGAAACGCAGATGGGCGAAGGGCTGGAGCGCCGGAAGGCGGCGCGCAACACGCTGGATCGCCCCGGGTTCGGCGTGACCCGGGACGGTCACGAGCTGCTCATCGGCGTTCCGGAGATCACGGCGGCCACCGGCGAGCGGATCCCGACGCGTCAGCTCGGCGCCGTCATTGCCGAGCTGACCGGCGTCGGCCGGCTGGAGAAGCTGGCTCGGCTGCCCGAACGCATTCAGCTCACCCAGATCATCGAGGCCTTCGCGCAGACCGAGGTGGCCGCCGATCCGTTCAACATCCCCTTCGCCATCGGCGAAAGCGCGCTGCAGCCAACGTATTTGCCAAGCCGAACGGTGTCGAGCATGTTGGTCCTGGGCCGGCAGTTGTGCGGCAAAACCACGACACTGGCCGCGTTTGGGCAGGCGGTGATGAGCCGGTTCAGTCCAGAGCAGGCACAGATCACCATCATCGACCCCAAGACATCGCTGATCGGAAAGGTCAGGGGGCCGCATGTGCGGGCATACGCCTACACCGCCGACGACATCGACGCGGTGATCGAAGAGCTCGCCGCCACGATGCGCGACCGTCTTCCCCCCTCCGGGCTCAGTCAGGAGGAGTTGCTCAGCCGTAGCACCTGGGAGGGCCCGCACCATTTCCTGCTGATCGACGACGAGCAGGAGCTGCGGCCGCACGGCGCGATCGGCAAGAACGCGGCGAGCGCACCATTGTGGGGATTGATCGAACGCAGCCGCGAAATCGGGCTGCACGTGATCGCGTCCCGGCTACCCGGAAACTGGGCGGGCGTCTCGGTGACCAATCCATTCCTGCAGAAAATGACGAGTTCGCGCGCACCCACCCTATTCATGGACAACGACCCGGCGATGGTGAAAGTGTTCGGCCGGGTGAGCGCCCAGCAACTGCCACCCGGTCGCGGTTTGCTCGTCACCAGCGACGGGGCGATCGAGGGAGTGCTGGTAGGAGTACCGGAATAGGTCGGGCAGCCGGTGTCGGCGGGTTTGTCAGAAAAGGTGAATCGACACCCGCGACCGGTCACCATAGAATCGGGCCATTCCGCGGCGCTTCGCGGACCGAACTGGCCTGGTGGGGAGTCAGCCGAGGGGGTATTCCCCGACGGATGAAGCCGGGCTTTTAGAAATACGGAGGACGAAATGACTGGGCTGTTCGAAATGGTGCCGGGCGCCGTTGACTTGTCGTCGGTGACCGAGGGCGCGATCAGTGAGGAGATGGCGGCCACCACCGCGGCCGGCTCGGCGGCGCTCACCGGCGTGCTGCCGATGGCGCCGGACGCCGATTCCGCCGAATTCGCCGCCGCGCTCAACGCCACGGGCGCCGCCTATCTGGCGACCGCCTCCGAGCACGCCGGGCAGCGGTCCGCGTTCGCGGGCGCTCAGGGCCTCGCGTCGGCCACCAACGTCGCCGCCGACGCGGCGAGCGCGGCCGCGAGCGCGCTCTAACCGCCGATGCCCGATCCCCGGTGGGCTGGCCCGCCCGAGATCGTCGCGGCGATCTTCGAGGCGGGTAGCCCGGCGTCGGTGCTGGCCAACAACGCGGTCTGGGTCACCGAGACCGCGAACAAGGAAGTCGCGACCGGCATGTCGGCGGTCAACACGTTGATGACGGCGGCGCAGTGGCAGGGTGTGGGTGCGGTCGCCTCCGTGGTGACCTCGACCGGGCTGAACGCCGGATTGCAGACGTTGGTGGGTTGGACCGCGGAAAAGATCGGCATTACAACGGCCGCCGTGGAAGCTTTTATGATCGCGCGGTCGTCGGTCATCCCGTCGCTGGTGTCGCAGACCAACCGGGATGAGTGGACGGTTCTGAACGCCACCAACTTCTTCGGACAGAACACCCCCGGCATCGTCGAGCGGGACACCGAGTATTTCGGCGAGCACTGGCCGCACAATTCCAGCATCGGCTGGACCTACTCCGGCGCGCTGGCCGCGCTGGTCGCCGCATTGGCCGTACCGCCACCCGTTGCGCCGATGGGCGCCTCCCCCGCCGCACCGGCGGCCGCTGCGGCGACCGTCGCCCAGGCCGCCGCGCAAAGCGGCATGAACGGCGCCGCGCAGGTGTCCGGCCAAGCGACGCAGGGCGCGGGCCAGGCCGCCGCGGCGCCCGCCGAGGGCGGCGGCCAGCTCAGCTCGCTGATGCAGCAACCGCTGCAGATGATCTCCGGGGTGACCGAACCGCTGCAGCAGGCAGTCAAGGCGCCGATGGACGCGCTGCAGGGGCTGGGCAGCATGCCGCAAGGGTTGCTGTCGTCGATGACGGGCGCCTTCTCGTCGGCCGGTGGTGCCAATGCGGCGGCCGGCGCCGCCGAGCCCATCCTGGCGGGGGCGACCGGGCCGCTGGGCGGCGGCGGTGCCTCCGGGGCCGGCGGTCTCGGAGGAGGCGGCTTCCCGGGCGCCGGCCTGACCAGCTACACCCGCCCGACAAGCAGTTTCGAGCCCGAGACGGGTGGCCGTCCGACCAGCCTGCGCGCTGGGGTGCTCAACGCCGCCGAGTTGCGCGGCCCCGCCTCCCCGACCACTACGGGCATGGGCGGCTCGCCCATGCCGATGTCGCCGGCGGGCATGCTGGGCCACGGCAAGGAGGGCCAAGCCAACGACAAGGACGTCGCGAAAGCCCGCGTGGTCGTGGGTGGCGAGCCGAACGACCAGCAGGTCTAGCGGCCGGGGCCGGGTGGACCGGCGAAGGCCTGGGCGATTTCCAGCCAACGCTGCGCGTCCGGTCCCGCCGCGGTGACGTCAAGGGATCGCCGCGGACGGCGTTGGGTGATCAGAAAACAGAAGTCCTCCGCCGCCCCGGTGACACGCTGGGCCGCATCCGGCGGTCCCCAGCACCAGGTGTCACCGCCCGGGGCGCGTAGTTCCACCCGAAACGGTTCGGCCGGCGGCGTCAGCTCGTTGATCACGAATGCGTAATCACGGGTGCGGACCCCGAGGTGAGCAATCGATTGCAACCGGTCCGTGGCCGGCCGCGGCACGCCCAGGGCGTCGGCGACGTCCAACCCGTGCGCCCAGGTCTCCATCAGCCGCGCTGTCGCCATGGACGGCGCACTCATCGGCGGCCCGAACCACGGCAACTTCCGGCCGGCCGGCACGGTGAGCAGCGCGTCGTGCAGCCGCGCCCGGGTGGTCCGCCACTCGCGCAGCACCTCGGCCGGCGGTGTGGCCGCCAACTCCTCGGCGCCCGCGTCGACGAATCCCAGCGGATCCTGCGTGGCGTCCGCCAGCACCTCGCCGAAGGCCGCTTCGTCGGTCACCGAGAGCAGGGCAACCCGGTCGGTCCACCACAGGTGCGCGATCTGATGTGCGATCGTCCAGCCCGGCGCCGGCGTCGGCTCCGCCCAGCGCCCGGTGTCCAGCGGCGCGACCAAGGCGTCTAGCTCGTCGCTCTCGGCACGCAGGTCAGCCACTATCGGCCCGGGATCCGCCACGATGACCTCCTCTACCCCGTCGGCTGACCTCGTCGGCCGACGACCACGTGCACGACCAGACCCGCCAAGTACACCGCCGCGCCGAACATGACGAACGTCGGCGCCCGGCCGTCGGGCGGGATCAACAGCGCCGCCACCGTAATCGAGACGATGAACGACACCCAGAACAGCGCGTCCTGCACCGCGAACACGTGGCCGCGCAGCGCGTCGTCGACGTCGATCTGCATTGCCGAGTCGGCGCACAGCTTGATCATCTGGCCGGTGATGCCGAGGAAGAAGCTGCACGCCACCATGATCGGCAGGACCAACCCCGCCCCCGACACCTCGATCAGCGCGGCCGCGACCAGGGCGCCGTTCGCCGCGGCGTAACGGCCCCAGCGGCGCACCGTCGGCGGTGTCAGCAGGGTGGCCACAAAGGACCCGAGCCCGGAGGCGGCGAAGAACACCAGCGCAATCCCCAGGCCGCCGACCGCCGGGTTCTGCGTGTGATGGGCCAGCAACAGGATCACCAGCGAATTGATGCCCACCACCATCCGGTGCGACGCCAGCGCGGACAGCGCGGCGGCGACCGTCGGCGTCGACGCCACCGTACGGGCGCCGTGCACCCATCCGGTGACTACCGCGTAGACGACGGACCCGTGGATCGCCCGCAGGGTGTCGTCCGGCCCGAGGACTCGCGGCACAAAGCGCAGCGACAGCAGCAACGCGACGGACACCGGAAGGAGGGTCATGAAGATGATCACCGACGCACCCCGGTCGCTGGCGCCGACCAACCAGCGTGGGATCAGCATGAAGTTCGCCCCGAAGAACGCCGCGATCGCCCCGGCGGCGGTGGCCAGCGAGTTCATCGTCACGACCTGGTCGCGAGGCACCACGTGCGGCAGCGAGGCCGACAGGCCCGAGGCGACGAATCGCGAAAATCCGTTGGCCAGCAACGCGCCCAGGAGCAGCGCCATTTCGCCGGCGTGGACCGCCAGGATCGTCCCGATCGCCACGATCACCACCAGCCGGCACACGTTCGCACCGACCAGCACCAGCCGACGGTCCCAGCGGTCCATTAATGCGCCGGCGAACGGCCCTAGCAGCGAATAGGGCAAAAACAGCACCGCGAAGGCAAACGCGATTGACAACGGGTCGGCCGCCCGGTCCGGATTGAACAACAGCGCACCGGCGACCGTTGCCTGGAAGAGCCCGTCGCCGAACTGGCTCGCCATGCGCACCGCAATGACCCGGCGCAAGTCCGGCAGAGCGCGCACGGATTGCCACAGTTCGGCGGGTGCGCGCGCGGGCATCCGGGTTTGGAACACAGGACCGACTTCCACGTGGGGGCAGGGCAAGGACCGTCGCGCTCGAGGGCGCTGCAATAACAGTACAAATCTTTAAGGGCTGCGATTGTTTGTGCCGAACGATGCTACGGGAGTGCGATGATGGACGGATGGCTCAGCCGGAGGATCCCGAAGACTTCATCGCACCCGCTGCCCAGCGGGTGCGTGCGGGTACGTTGCTGCTTGCCAATACCGATCTGCTTGAACCGACGTTCCGGCGCAGCGTCATCTACATCGTCGAGCACAACGATGGCGGCACCCTAGGCGTGGTGCTCAACCGGTCCAGCGAGACCGCGGTCTACAACGTCTTGCCGCAGTGGGCGAAGCTGGCCGCCAAGCCGAAGACGATGTTCATCGGCGGGCCGGTCAAGCGGGACGCGGCGCTGTGTCTGGCGGCGTTGCGGATCGGCGCCGACCCGCAGGGGGTACCGGGGTTGCGGCACGTGGCCGGCCGGATCGTGATGGTCGATCTCGACGCCGACCCCGACGTGATCGCACCGCTGGTCGAAGGCGTGCGAATTTACGCGGGGTACTCGGGCTGGACCATCGGCCAACTCGAGGGCGAAATCGAACGCGACGACTGGATTGTGTTGTCCGCGTTGCCATCTGACGTTCTCGTCGGAACCAAAGAGGATCTGTGGGGACAGGTACTGCGTCGGCAGCCGCTGCCGCTGTCGCTGCTGGCCACCCATCCGATCGACGTCAGCCGGAACTAGCCTTCTCTCCCATCGCCGCCTGTTCGTCGGCCTTGCGGCCCAGCCTGCTGGCGATCACCGCGCACACCACCAGCTGGACCTGGTGATAGATCATCAGCGGCAACATGATCAGGCCGACGGTTGCAGCGGGAAAGAACACCAGCGCGATCGGCAGCCCGGAGGCCAGGCTCTTCTTCGATCCGCAGAACAGCAGTACGACCGCATCGGCGCGGTTCAGTCGGGTCAGCCGGCCGAGCGCCGCGGTGGCGCCCAGCACCGCCGCCAGCAGCACCAGCGTGACGACGCAGACCGACACCAACTGCCACGCATTGACACTGCTCCACACACCCTCCACCACACCCATCGAGAACGCTGCGTACACGACGAGCAGGATCGACGCCCGGTCGGCGACTTTGACCGCCGCGCCGTAGCGGACAAGCACTCCCCCGACCCACGGTCGCGCCAATTGGCCGGCGGCGAAGGGCACCAGCAGTTGGCACACGATGTCGCGGAGCGCGCCACCGTCCACCCGGATCGCGCCATTGGTGTTCATCACCAGCACCACCAGCACTGGCGTCAGGACGATGCCGAGCAGGTTGGACAACGAAGCGCTGACGATGGCGGCCGACACGTGGCCGCGCGCGATCGACGTGAACGCCACCGACGACTGCAAGGTCGACGGAACCAGGCACAGAAACAACACGCCGCGGTAGAGGTCAGCGGTCAGCACCGACGGGACCAATGCCCGGGCCACCAGCCCCAGCAGCGGAAACAGCGCGAAGGTGGCGGCCAGCACCAGCAAGTGCAGTCGCCATTGCCGGACGCCGTGCCAGGCCTGTTGCGGCGACAACCGGAGCCCGTAGAGGAAGAACAACAGCGCGATCGCGACGTCCGCGGCGATCGACGCGGCATGCCCGGCGGCCCCGCGCGCGGGCAGGAAGGCGGCGAGCACCACGGTGACCGCGAGACCGATCAGCAGGGGATCCAGGAGTGGTGCCAGCAGGGGCGACAGGCGAGCGCGCATCAGCGGGGTTGCCGCACGTCGGCGGGCCGCGGTTAGTGGCAGGACTGCGCGCAGACGCCGCACGCGCCGGCACAGCTGGGTGGCGAGGCGGCTTCCCGGCGCAGCGCAAATCGCGCGCTCTGCCAGGAGCCGGCGGCCAGGGTGCCCAGCGCCCCGGTGACGCAGACGATCAGCACCACCAGGGCGGTGTGCGGGGACGCGGCCAGCACCACCACACCGCCGGCGGCCAGCATTACCGCGACGGCCAATTGCGTCGGGGCCATCGCCCTCAGCGCCAGTTGCGTGGCGTCCGCTCCGGCGGAGTGTTCGACGGGGTGAGGGTGAGACAACGACCACGTCCCGAAGCCCGCCGAGACCACCGCCGCACACATGCACACCACCCCAGCGATCAACATGGCCTCACAATACGATCCCGACCGTCGGTTCGCGCGCCGGGTTCCACAGCGCCTGGGGCGCCTGCGATCAGGCGCGAATCAGCGGGCGCCGAGATTACTGAAGTTCGGCAACGGCGGCAGGCCGGGCACCAGGGACAGCAGGTTGGGCATGGGGTGCGGGGCCTGGTTGGGTATCGCCGCCGGTGCGGGAAGTCGGGCGGGCGCCCCGACGGGTGCGACGGGTACCTGCGCCGCAGCCACCGGGGCCGGTGTCTGGCCAACCGGGGTGGCGGCCGGTGCCTGCGCAACCGGGGCCGTCGCGGGCGGTTGCGCAGCCGGTGCCGGGGCCTGGCCAACGGGGGTGGTGCCCGGCGCGCTCACCCGGAACCCGTTGATGATGGCGTCGGTGGCCGGGGCGTCACCGATCGCCACCGCACGGTCGGTCGTCACCGACAGTGACACCAGGTAGTTCTCGTTACCCGATTTCGCGATGATGTGCCGCCGCGAGGTGTTCAACGTCATGTCGCCTTCGCGGTAGGTGCCTTCGATCACCGACGACGGGAACCCGTCGAAGTCGGCCATCGAGGCGTTGGTGGACTGCCAGGCCAGCAGTTTCTGGCTGTCGACGTAGCCGTGCGAAATCGCTTCCCGGGGGTCGAAGTTGCCGACGAGCTTGTACACCACTACCTGCGCGTTGGAGCTGTACACGCTGCTGCCCTGGCGGTCGGCTATCACCGCGAAAGCGTCCGGCACGTTGGGATCGGGCACCGTGGTCCAGCGCGGGGGCACCGGCAGCGTGATGTCGAGGGCCTTGAACCCCTGCGGCTTCTGTGGTTCGAGCTTGACGCCCTTGGACTGGAAGTATTCGCGCAGGGTCCCGGTGGCGGCGGGAGTCACCGTCTGCACCGGCGCCACCGGGGCGGCGTTAGGCGTGGCGGCGGGCGCGGTGTTCGGTGCGGCCGGCGCGGAGGCCAGGCTCGGCGGCGCGAACGGATTCGCCGACGGCGGGGTGGGGACGAACCGGTTGCTGCTGGCCGCCCCGGGGGCGGCCGGGATGTACTGATTCGCCGGCACCGGGACGATGGGGCCCGGCGGTACGGGAGCCACAGGATCGGCCGAAGCCGTACCGCCCGAGAAGAGGGCGAACCCGATCACACCGGCGGCGAACCCGCCTGCGATAACGCCCCACGGGGCGGCGATCTGAGGCATCTCTGTCGGTCCTTCTGAATGGCTGGTCGCCCAGCATCCGTCATCTAGAGGCCGACTGTAACCAGGGGTCAAAGGCCCTGGACAGGGCCGAAACACAGCTGGGATGAACCTCTGACCGGCATGCAATGCAACCTTTACCAACCTGTGGCCGGCGGGGCCGCCGCGGCGGCCCTTATACGCTGTGCACGTGACTCAATCGCCGACCGACTCGTCTAGGAGCGGCCCCGCGGGTGCTCCGGCGGAGACCGACGCGCCGCCATTCCGGTACACCGCGTCGTTGGCCGGCCGTATTGAGCAGACGTGGCAGCACAACTGGGCAAGGTTGGGCATCTTCAACGTGCCCAACCCCGTCGGCACGCTGGCGCCGACGGACGGTTCCCCGATCCCCGACGACAAACTGTTCGTGCAGGACATGTTCCCGTACCCGTCGGGCGACGGGCTGCACGTCGGGCATCCGCTGGGCTACATCGCCACCGATGTCTACGCGCGCTATTACCGGATGTCTGGCCGTAACGTGCTGCACGCCCTGGGGTTCGACGCGTTCGGCCTGCCGGCCGAGCAGTACGCCGTCCAAACGGGTACCCACCCGCGCACCCGCACCGAAGCCAACATCGTCAATTTCCGGCGACAACTGGGCCGACTGGGTCTTGGACATGACACCCGACGCAGCTTTTCGACCACCGACGTCGACTTCTACAAGTGGACGCAATGGATCTTCCTGCAGATCTACAACGCGTGGTTTGACACCGCGGCCAATAAGGCCCGCCCTATCGCGGACTTGATCAGCGAATTCGATTCCGGTGCACGCACTCTGGACGACGGGCGGTCGTGGCAGGAGCTGACGGCGGGGGAGCGGGCCGACATCATTGACAGCCACCGGCTGGTCTACCGGGCCGACTCGATGGTGAACTGGTGCCCCGGGCTGGGTACGGTGCTGGCCAACGAGGAGGTCACCTCCGACGGGCGCAGCGACCGCGGCAACTTCCCGGTGTTCCGAAAACGGTTGCGGCAGTGGATGATGCGCATCACCGCCTATGCCGATCGGCTGCTCGACGACATCGAGGTGCTGGACTGGCCCGAGAAGATCAAGACGATGCAGCGCAACTGGATCGGTCGTTCCACCGGTGCCGCGGCGCTGTTTTCGGCGACCCCGTCGAACGGCGAGCGGGCCGGCTCCGCCGTTGACATCGAGGTGTTCACCACGCGCCCGGACACCTTGTTCGGGGCCACTTATCTGGTGCTGGCCCCCGAGCATGACTTGGTCGACGAACTGGTCACCGCCGCGTGGCCGGACGGTGCCGACCCCCGCTGGACGTACGGCGCCGCCACGCCGGGGGAGGCCGTCGCGGCGTACCGGCGCGCGATCGTGGCCAAGTCCGATCTGGAACGCCAGGAGAACAAGGAGAAGACCGGCGTATTCCTCGGCAGCTACGCCGTCAACCCGGCTAACGGCAAACCAGTACCAATTTTCATTGCCGACTACGTGCTGGTGGGGTACGGCACCGGGGCCATCATGGCGGTGCCCGGCCACGACCAGCGCGACTGGGACTTCGCCACCGCGCTGCACTTGCCGATCGTGGAAGTGATTGCCGGCGGCGACATTTCGGAAGCGGCCTATGCCGGTGACGGTGTGTTGGTCAACTCCGGCTACCTCGACGGCCTGGACGTGGCGACGGCCAAACAGACGATCACTGCGCGGCTGGAGTCCGAGGGCCGTGGCTGGGCTCGCATCGAATACCGGCTGCGGGACTGGCTTTTCGCGCGGCAGCGCTATTGGGGCGAGCCGTTTCCGATTGTGTACGACAGCGACGGACGCCCGCACGCGTTGGACGAGTCGGCGTTGCCGGTCGAGTTGCCCGACGTGGCCGACTATTCGCCGGTGTTGTTCGATCCGGACGACGCCGACAGCGAGCCGTCACCGCCGCTGGCCAAAGCGACCGAGTGGGTGCATGTCGAGTTGGATCTGGGTGACGGCCTGCAGCCCTACAGCCGCGACACCAACGTGATGCCGCAGTGGGCAGCCAGCTCCTGGTACGAGCTGCGCTACACCGACCCGCACAACTCGGAACGCTTCTGCGCCAAGGAAAACGAGGCCTACTGGATGGGCCCGCGACCGGCCGAGTACGGGCCGCAGGACCCCGGCGGAGTCGACCTGTACGTCGGCGGCGCCGAACACGCGGTGCTGCACCTGCTCTACGTGCGGTTCTGGCACAAGGTTCTGTACGACTTGGGGCACGTCAGCTCCCGGGAACCGTTCCGGCGGCTGGTCAACCAGGGCTACATCCAGGCGTTCGCCTACACCGACGCACGCGGGTCCTACGTTCCGGCCGCCGAGGTGATCGAGCGCGACGGCGGCTTCGTCTACCCCGGACCCGACGGCGAGATCGAGGTCTTCCAGGAATTCGGCAAAATCGGTAAGAGCCTGAAGAATTCGATCTCCCCCGACGAGATCTGTGACGCCTACGGCGCCGACACGCTGCGCGTGTACGAGATGTCCATGGGACCCCTGGAAGCGTCGCGCCCGTGGGCCACCAAGGATGTGGTTGGCGCGCACCGCTTCCTACAGCGGGTGTGGCGGCTCGTCATCGACGAGAGCACCGGCGACACCCGGGTTGTCGACACGCATGAGCCGCTCGACACCGATACCCTGCGCATGCTGCACCGCACCGTCGCAGGGGTCACGGAAGACTACGCGGCCCTTAGAAATAACACCGCGGCGGCAAAGCTGATCGAATACACCAACCACTTGACCAAGACGCATCGCGACGCGGTGCCCCGAGCGGCCGTCGAACCGCTGGTGCTGATGCTGGCCCCGCTGGCGCCGCACCTCGCCGAGGAGCTGTGGGCGCGGCTGGGGCACGCGACTTCGCTGGCGCACGGACCCTTCCCGCAAGCGGATCCCAGCTACCTCGTCGAGGACACCGTAGAGTACCCGGTGCAGGTCAACGGCAAAGTGCGCGGACGCGTGGTGGTCCCCGCCGATGCCGACGAGGACGCGCTCAAAGGCGCGGCGCTGGCCGACGGGAAGGTGCAGGCGTTCTTGGCCGGTGCCACGCCGCGCAAGGTGATCGTGGTCGCCGGCCGACTGGTCAACCTGGTGGTCTAGCCGCCTTGGCGCAGCACGACCTCGTGCAGGTGCCCGTCGCGCGGGGTGGCCACCGCGTGCGCGACTGCCGCGGCGACGGTTTCGGGCCGCAGGAACTTGCTGGCGTCGTACTCCCGGCCCTCGTAGGCGATCAGGCCGCGCTGCATGTCGGTGTCGGTGCGACCGGGAAATATGGTGGTCACCCGCAGGTCCGGTTCGTCGGCGCGCAGCGAATCGGCGAACGCGCGCAGCGCGAACTTGCTGGCCGAGTAGGACGCCATACCCGACAGCACGGCCCGCCCCGCCCCGGAGTTGATGAACACCACCCGCCCCCGGGCGTTGCGCAGGGCCGGCAGTAACTGCAGCGTAAGTTCCACTACTCCAAACACATTCACCTCGAACGTGGCCCGCCACTGGTCGATGTCCGACTCGGCAACCCTAGCCGGGATCGAGGTTCCCGCGTTATGCACCAGGACGTCGAGTTCGTCCACCACCTCGCATGCCGACTCGATCTCGGCGACATCGGTCAGATCCAACGGGAACGTGGTGGCGCCGAGTCGCTGGGCGACGGCATCGAGCCGTTCGGAGGGCCGGCCGGCCAGCAGCAGCGTATGGGTGGGCGCCAGCGCGGTAGCGATCGCGGAACCGATGCCGCCCCCGGCGCCGGTGATGAGTGCGGTTGGCATGCGGCCAGTTTACGGCCGGCCGCCACGTCCCTGAAAACTACTGTGGAGCAGGTACTTTCACGCCTGTCTGCGCGCCGGGGATTCCCCTCCGGCGGGACCCGATGTCGGTTCGCCGGAGGCCAGGCGTTCCAGCGGTGCCAGCGCGGCGGTCAAAGTGTTCAGCTCGTCCTCGGTGAGTTGGCTCAGCAAGGCGGCCAGCGCGGCGTGCCGGTTGGCCAGCGATTCGGCGTGCACCGCCCGGCCCCGCGGGGTGATGTCGACCAATACCGCACGCAGGTCGGACGGATCGCGCGAACGTTTCACCAAACCGATCTTTTCCAGCCGCCGGATCGCCACGGTGGTGGTGGGGGTGCGCACCCGTTCGTGGGCCGCCAGGTCCGTCATCCGGATGGGACCCTGATCGAGCAGAGTGACGAGAATCGACAGCTGCGCCAACGTCAATTCGCCCGCCACGACGCCGCTCGGGTCGCCCCGCCGCAGTATCGAAAACAGTTTGGACAGCGCGCGGTGTAATCCCTCCGCAAGCTCCGTCACTTCGGCAGTGGTGGCTTCGCTGTCCGCCATAAGTCGGCAGTCTAACCCGATATGGGTGCCGGACGAGATAGCTACGACAACTATTTTTAGCTCATCAAAGCACTTGCGAGAGGAAGCGCTGTAACCGCTCGGTTTCCGCGGCCTCGAAGATCTGCTCCGGCGGCCCGGATTCCACGACTTTGCCGTGATCCATGAACACCACGGTGTCGGATGCAGACCTGGCGAAGCCCATTTCGTGGGTCACCACGATCATCGTCATTCCGGCGGCGCCGAGATCGGCGATGAGTTGCAAGGCCCCCTTGACCATCTCCGGGTCCAAGGCCGAAGTGGCCTCGTCGAAGAACATCACCTGGGGCGCCATGGCCAGCGCACGGGCGATGGCAACGCGTTGTTGTTGTCCGCCGGACAACATACTGGGGCGGGCACTAGCCTTGTGCTTCAGGCCAACTCGGTCCAGCTGCATCAGCGCGAGGTCACGGGCGGCGTCAGCGGACAAGCCGCGCAACTTCCGTGGCGCCAGCGCAACGTTTTTCAGGATGCTCAGATGGGGGAACAGGTAATAGTTCTGGAAGACCATCCCGATGCGCTGCCGCAGCTCGTCGGGATCGTCACGCAGCACGGATCTGCCATCGAGCAGGACGTCGCCACTGTCGGGTTCGTGCAAACGATTCAGCGCCCGCAGCAATGTCGATTTCCCGGAACCGGACGGACCGATGACGGCCACCGTGGTCCCCGCGGGCGCCTCGAAACTCACGCCTCGCAACACCTGTGCGCCGCCGAGCTTCTTGTGAACATCCTTGGCTTCCAAGGAAACCGATGTGCTCGCGACGGTCATGCCATCGCCTGTCCGAGTGTCGAGGTGACCATGGTGGCGGGGTCCTCGGCATCCTTGGCGGGACTGCCGCGGCGCAACCGGGTGTCGATGTAGTTCACCAAATGCGTCAACGGGATCGTCAGCAACAGATAACACAGACCCGCGGCCACCAACGGTGAGAGGTTGCCGGTCTGCGCGTTGAGGTCGCGCCCCACCTGGAACAGCTCCCGCTGCCGGGCAACCAGACCTAGGAAGTACACCAGCGCGGAACCTTTCAGCAACGCGATGAATTGATTTACCAGCGCCGGCAGGACCCGGCGGATGCCTTGCGGCACCACCACCAAACGCATCGCGGCCGGGTAGCTGAAGCCCAACGCGCGAGATGCTTCCAGTTGGCCGGCATCGATACTTTGGATCCCCGATCGCAGAATCTCGCCGATGTAGGCGGCGGCCATCAATCCCAGCGCGGCGATGCCCAGCGGGTAGGGATTGTTGCCGGTCAAGCCACCCACCAGCGGGCCGACGCCCATCCCGATGATCAGGATGATCACCACCTCGGGCAGCCCACGAAAGATGTCGGTGTAGATCCGCGCGGGCCAGCGTATCCAGCGCGAGTGCGACAACCCGGCCATCGCCAGCACCATGCCCAAGACCAGACCGATAACGCTGGCGCTGACGGTCAGGGTCAAGGTGTTGGGCAGGCCGGTGGTGAGTAGCGCCGGGATGGCCTCCTTGTAGAGCTCCCAATCCAAGAATTGGGAACGCAATTGTGCCAGCGCCGATTTCGGCGCGACCGGGCCGCTCTGCTGGTGATGCTTGTTGGCCGCGATCGCGGCGAAGTCCGGCAGGTGCGGAGTGGGTGCGGTCTTTGATCCGGGTTTCCACCCGGGTGGCAGCGGGCGGGGTACCCACTGGGAGTACAGCTGCGACCAGGTGCCGTCCGCGATCACCGCGTCCAGCGCGGAGTTCAGGGCGGCGATCAGTGCCGGGTTGTCGTTGGCGACGGCATACGCGACGAAGTCGCCGGGGGTGAACGCGTTTGCGACCACCATGGCGGGGTCACCCGGCCGCATCAGGTTGGCGGCCAGTGCCGCCGGGGCCACCCAGGCGTCGAGCTGGTGCATCTTGAGGCTGGCGTACACGGTGGCGAATCCCGGATACTTCACCGGCTGCAGGTGCAGGGTGTCGACGACGTAGGCCTCCTCGACGGTGCCCTGTACGACACCGATCCGCTGCCCGGCGGTCAGATCGTCGAAGTCGTCGATCGGCGATCCGGGCGGCACGATCAGCGCGTAGTAGCCGAAGTCGTAGCCGTTGGTGAACCCGACGGTGTGACGCCGAGCGGCGGTGGCTTTGACCGACGCCGAACCGACGTCGAAGCGGTGCGACGCCACCTCGGCCAGCAGCGCGGAAAAATCGGTGCTGGCGAAACGGATCTGCAGGCCTAGCTTTTTCGCCATCGCACGCAGCAACTGATTATCGAAGCCGCTGTAGGTGCCGGTGGCGTCGACGCAGATGGACGGCGGCGCATCCGACAGGGTGCCGACACTGAGCACGCCGGGGGTGCCCAGACCCAATGCGTCGACGTTGACCGCACTGAGCGGCTCGGTGGTCAAGGTGGTGTGATCGTCGTCGCGACCGAGGTCGTTGAGCGTCGCCAAACCCTTCGGCAACGCGGTGGCGCTGTCGGACCCGCCTGGCGCGCATTGGTTTCTGTCGGCGAGCGCGGGTCCGGCCATCACCAAGCCGCAGACGATCAGGATTGTCGCGGCCAGGCCGAACAGCGTTGCGCGCCGGCTTTCGCACGGAATCATCACCCGCAACCGTATAGATCGCGCGGCGGGTCGGCGCGGCGAGCGCCGAATTCAGAGTGCCAACGACGGTTCGGCGTGGACGGCCTCGGATGCCGCGAGCACGTGCAGTGGGGCGGCGGCAACCGGGCGGGGGTCGTCGGGCGCGGCAAAAACCCTGCGCCGGAACAGCTCGGCGAGCATCGTCTGGGCCATCAGGTAGGAACGCCCGACGCATGCCGAGCGCGCCGCGTCGGGATCGCGATGGTGGATCGCGGCGGTTTCTTTTTCGTAGTACGGCAACATGTCGTCTCGATTGTTCTGATAGGTCATCCAGAACGCGCGGGGGATGAGGTTCTGCGAGGCACGAATCGTTGCGCGCAGCCGTGGTCCCGCGTACTCGTCGTTGACGGTGTGCCGGTATTCCACAGTGAGCTCGCCTAACGCGCGGGCGTCTTTGGCGGCGTGCATCGCGCGCATCAGGGTGTCGAGCTGGCCGAGGATCCGCGGGGTCGGGCTGGTCGCGGCGCGCGCCGACGCAATGCCGTTCAGCATGCCGTCGAGTTCGTGATGCTCGAGGACGGTGGCCTCGTCGAACCGTTCGACGAATGCGCCCCGGTGGTAGCGGGTCGACACGACACCGTCGTGCTCGAGCTGGACCAGGGCCTCCTGGATCGGGACACGGCTGACGCCCAGGCCGCCGGCGATCTCATTGCGGTCCACCCGGTCACCGCTGCGCAACTTCCCGGTCAGCACCATGTTCAGGACGTGGTTAACCACCTGGTCCTTTTCTTTGACCCCATATTTCTTCGGCATGAGTCTCTTTCACGTCGGTCCGGGCCCCGCTGCAGCACTCAGCGCAGGAAAGTTTCTCATGACTTCGCGCCTTGGTTAAGGTATTTCGCCGATGAATTGCCGGCAAACCGAGTTCAACGTGCGTCGCGCCAGCGGCACAATGCCTCGGCTGCGGTCAGGTCGTAATCGGGACCGTTGACGCCGACGGTCAGCAACGTCACGCCCAGCGCGGTCAGCCCCTCGGCGTCGGCGATCAGTCCGTCACCGCCGGCGTTGTCCTGGACACCGGCCGACCTTTCGATCGTCGACGGGTCGCGGCCGACGGCGGCGCAATGCTCGTCCAGTACGGCGGCCGCTTGCGGGTAGGTGTCGACGGTGGTGAAGCCGTGCCAGATGTCGCCGTACTCGGCGACCAGCCGCAGCGTCTTGCGGGGACCCTTGCCGCCGATGAGGATCGGGATGTCGCGGGTGGGCGGGGGATTCAGTTTCGCCAGCCGCGAGGTGAGCCGCGGGAACGCGGCCGCCAGATCGTCGAGCCGGCTCCCCGCCGTGCCGAACTGGTAGCCGTACTCGTCGTAGTCCCGTTGTTTCCAGCCCGCCCCGATGCCGAGTATCAACCGGCCGTCGGAAATGTGGTCGACGGTGCGCGCCATGTCGGCCAACAACTCCGGGTTGCGGTAGGAGTTGCACGTCACCAACGCACCGAATTCGATGCGCGATGTCTGCTCGGCCCATGCCGCCAGCACGGTCCAGCACTCGAAATGGGCGCCGTCGGGATCGCCGTAGAGCGGGAAAAAGTGATCCCAGGTGAAGGCGATGTCGACCCCCAGGTCCTCGCAGCGGCGCACGGCGTCGCGGATGTGCCCGTATTGGGGGGCGTGCTGGGGCTGTAGTTGCACACCGATGCGGACGGGACGATCAGCAGAAGTCATGGCTTCCACCGTAGGAGCCGTGCCGTTCAGCGCGCAGCGAGTATCCCGCGCAACAAGTCGATCAACGCTCGCGGCTGGTCGCTTTGGACGGAGTGCCCGGAGTTCTCGACGACATGCGTCTGCCGGAAATATGTTGCGCGGCTGGCGAGTTCGTCGGCATCCTGGTCGGTCACAAACGGCGACCAACCGCCGCGGACCAGGGTGACTGGGGCGGTCAGCGCGTCGACGTCGTTCCACAGATCGTCGAAGTCGGGGACGACGCGGATGGCGTCGTAACGCCAGGCCCAGTTGCCGTTGTCGAGCCGGCGGGAGTTATGGAACACCCCGCGGCGCAGCGCCTTGACCTCGCGGTGCGGTGCGGCCGCGACGGTCAACTCGAGCATGGCCTGGAAGCTGGGAAATTCGCGTTCGCCCTGAACCAACGCCACCGTGCCCTGCTGCTCGGTGGTCAGCTCGGCGTAGCGGTGCAGCGCCGACGGGGTGACGTCGACGAGCACGAGTTCACGCACCAGCTCGGGGGCGATCGCGCCCACCCGGATCCCGGTCAGCCCGCCCAGTGACATGCCGACGATCAGCTCGGCGTCCGGCGCCAGCTCGCGCAATACCGGCGCCACCGCCTCGGCGTTGTTCCGTGGCGAGTAGTCGCCGTCCGCGCGCCAGCCGGAGTGGCCGTGCCCGGGAAGGTCGACCGCCAGGGCCGGTTGACCGAGCCCGACGACGACGGTGTCCCAGGTGTGCGCGTTTTGGCCGCCGCCGTGCAGGAACACGACCCGGGGCGACTGCGTGCCCCAGCGCAGGGCGCTGACGCGGCCGTTCGCCGTTTCGGTGGCCACCCGGGTGACCTCGGGCAACGGACCCACGACGCCGGCCTGCTCCGCGTTTTCGGACAGCAGCGAAAACTCAGACAGTCCGGTCAGGTCGTCTTCGGGTAGTTCGGTCACGGTCTTTGACATTAGAGGACATAACGACGGCGAATGCCGCGGAATCGCTCCCACATGCCGCCGCCGCGCTACTCCTCGGTCACGGTGGCGGTGTCCGGCGAGTGGTAACGCCCGCGCCGAGCGTGGGCCCAGGGTAGGGCAGGTATTGGGACAGCTCCCGAATCGTCCCAGGGCCGCACACTCGGCGGTAAGAGAAGGGACTAACCCCCGATGATGAACTCTTCGAGCTGGGTGCGCGCGATGTCGTCGGGCAACTGCTGCGGGGGGCTCTTCATCAGGTACGCCGAGGCCGGCACCACCGGGCCGCCGATGCCGCGGTCCTTGGCGATCTTCGCCGCCCGCACCGCGTCGATGATGACGCCGGCCGAGTTCGGCGAGTCCCACACCTCGAGCTTGTACTCGAGGTTCAGCGGCACGTCACCGAACGCGCGACCCTCCAGCCGCACGTAGGCCCACTTGCGGTCGTCGAGCCAGCCCACGTGGTCGGACGGGCCGATGTGCACGTCCTTGGTCTTGAACTCGCGCTGGACATTGCTGGTGACGGCCTGGGTCTTGGAGATCTTCTTGGACTCCAGCCGCTCACGCTCGAGCATGTTGAGGAAGTCCATGTTGCCGCCAACGTTGAGCTGCATGGTGCGGTCCAGCTGCACGCCGCGGTCCTCGAACAGCTTGGCCATCACCCGGTGGGTGATCGTGGCGCCGACCTGGCTCTTGATGTCGTCGCCCACGATCGGCACGCCGGCGTCGGTGAACTTCTTGGCCCACACCGGGTCGGAGGCGATGAACACCGGCAGCGCGTTGACGAACGCGACGTTCGCGTCGATGGCGCACTGGGCGTAGAACTTGTCGGCCTCCTCGGAACCCACCGGCAGGTAAGACACCAGCACGTCGACCCGGTTGTCCTTGAGAACCTGGACGACGTCGACGGCGTCGGCGTCGGACACCTCGATGGTGTCGGCGTAGTACTTGCCGATGCCATCGAGGGTCGGGCCGCGCTGCACCGTCACGTTCGTCGGCGGCACGTCGGCGATCTTGATCGTGTTGTTCTCCGACGCGAAGATGGCCTCGGACAGGTCGAAGCCGACCTTCTTGGCGTCCACGTCGAACGCGGCGACGAACTTGACGTCGCGGACGTGATAGCGGCCGAACTTCACGTGCATCAGACCGGGCACGGTGCTGTTCTCGTCGGCGTCGTAGTAGTACTGGACGCCCTGGACCAGCGACGACGCGCAGTTACCGACGCCGACAATGGCGACCCGTACCTCCGTCGACGCCTGCGAAGCGTTGTGCTGAGTCATAGGGCGTTCTCCTTACCTGATTCCTATGTCTGTTGGGTGTCTGCTGGTTGTGTCTGTTGGGCTTGGGGGTTTCTTGGGTGGTGCGAGGGATTTATGTCTGCTCGGTGAGCCCGGGTGCTGCCCGTTCGGCGGCGATGAGCTCGTTGAGCCACTTCACTTCGCGCTCGCTGGACTCGAGCCCGAGTTGATGAAGCTGACGTGTGTAGCGGTCAAGTGAGCTGCTGGCCCGCGCGACGGCTTCACGCAGACCTTCCCGGCGCTCCTCGACCTGCCGGCGGCGGCCCTCCAGAATCCGCATCCGCGCCTCCGCCGGAGTCCGGTTGAAGAACGCCAGATGCACCCCGAAACCGTCGTCGGTGTAGTTGTGCGGACCGGTGTCGGCCACCAGCTCGCCGAAACGCTGCCGACCCTTCTCGGTCAGCTCGTAGACCCGACGGGCACGCCGAACCGGGGTACCGGCCGGCGCGGCGTTCTCGGCAATCAACCCATCCGCCTGCATGCGCCGCAGCGCCGGATAGAGCGAACCGTAAGAAAACGCACGGAACGCGCCGAGAAGGCCGGTCAGCCGCTTGCGCAACTCGTAGCCGTGCATTGGCGATTCGATCAGCAGGCCGAGGATGGCGAGTTCCAGCACCGAATCACCTCCTCTGCACGACTCGTTACGACGGACCGACGCCTCGCAGCATCGTATCGGGTCGATATATTTGTCACAACACTAGCCGGTGTCGGCATGCAGTTGGTCAGCCGCGTGCGACCGCCGTGCACTCCACGCCCGTGTAGCCGAACGGCTCAGTTAGAGGGGTAATTCACCCGCTTGACCGTGCCGTCGCCGGCGAAGTCGCGCTGGATACGTAGACCGACAGGGTCAGCGTTCCCGGCGCGGTCGGATCCTTGGCCGGCTCGACGATCAGGTAGGTGGATTTGACGTCGGAGGCCTTGATGCCCAGCGTCTCGGGAGCCCCGCGCAGGATGCCGACCGCCGCCTTGACGTCGAACTTGCCCAGGTCGGCCGGGACGGCCTTGGCGTCCGACTTGGCGGAGGTGGTCGGGTCGTCCCAACCGCCGCGGTAGTCGTAGTCCAGGACCCGGCGGTCGTCGCTCGGGTCGGGCCGGTAGAAGCTGGCGTAGGTGGGGTAGACGAGCAGCCGATAGCCGTTGGTGTCGCCGAATTTCTTGCGGGCCTGTTCCAGCAGCCCGGTGAGACCGCCGAGCGAGTGCAGTTGCTTGGGCGGCGTCAGTATCACGGGCGCGACTCCGTCGGGTTTGGCGCCGGGATCGCTGGTGAAGTCCAGCGGCGAGCTGGTGTTCCCGTACAAGCCCCAACCCAGCCCCACGCCGAAGAGCACCGAGACCACCAGCGCGGCGATCGCGATTCCCCGCCCGCCGACCCGCGGCCCGACTTTGCTCGTGCGCAGCCGCGACGGCGTGTGGTTGCCCTGCAGATCGGACACGAGCTGTTTGAGGTCCCCGAGCGTCACCGCGTTGGTGGCCCTGCGCACGCGCTCGCGATGTTCCTCGCCGGACAGCTCGCCGTCGGCCAGGGCGTTGTCGAGCAGCGTGCACGTCTCCTGCCGGTCGGTGTCCTTGGGGCGGGTCGCGGTCGTCACACCGCCGCCGAGTGGTGCGCCCAGCCATTTCGCCATGGGGATGATCGTAGAAGTCACCGCGTGTTCGCGCGGCGCAGCGGCACGGACGGTGTTGGTTGCGTATCGCCGGTGCCGACGGCGACGTACTCTGGTCAACGTGCGATTGCAGCGACAGGTGGTGGACTACGCGCTTCGGCGGCGCTCACTGCTGGCCGAGGTGTACTCCGGGCGCACGGGTGTGTCCGAGGTTTGTGACGCCAACCCGTATTTGCTGCGCGCCGCCAAGTTTCACGGCAAAACCAGCCAGACCATGTGCCCGATCTGCCGGAAGGAACAGCTCACGCTGGTGTCCTGGGTGTTCGGCGATCACCTCGGCGCGGTATCCGGTTCGGCCCGCACGGCCGAAGAACTGGTCATGTTGGCGAGCAAGTTCGACGAGTTCTCGGTGCACGTCGTCGAGGTGTGCCGGACATGCAGCTGGAATCACCTAGTCAAGTCGTACGTGCTCGGCGCGGAGCGTCCGGCACCCTCCCCGAAGGGAACCCGGTCCTCTCGGACGGCACGCAACGGCGCCCGCACGGCCATTGAATAACGAAGGGCGCCACGATCAGTCGCCCGATGACCCGAGCGGGGTCGACGGTCTGGCTGAGCGGATCGGCGAAAACGGCACTCCCGACGGTCCGGACGCTGGCGATCGCCCGGGTCGGCACGGCGACGCCGGTCACCGTCGCAAGGTCGCGCCCGACGACCGGATGACGACGATTCTGCCGCCGGTCGTCGACGACCGGTCGCCGCGGCGCTCCGATCCGATCGCGGAGGTGCGGGCGGCGCTGGCCGGTCCGCCGGCGAAGCCTGGTCCGCGCGACGCCCTCGACGAGGTGAAAGCCGCACTCGACGGCCGGGCGGCGACGCCACCCCGGCGCTCCAGCGGCCCGCCGCCGCGCCCGCCGGAAGTCCCGCCGCCACCGCCACCCCCTCGGCGCCCCGGCGGAGCGGGCGGTCCGGATCGCCCCAACGGCCCCGGCTCGGGGCTGGACTGGAGCTGGGTCGAGCAGATCAACTGGCGCTGGGTGCGCCGGGCCGCCTACCTGACCGGGGCGGTGCTGGTGCTGCTGCCGATCGTCACCTTCACGATGGCGTATTTCATCGTCGACATCCCCAAGCCGGGCAACATCCGCACCAACCAGGTATCGACGATCCTTGCCAGCGACGGCTCGGAGATCGCGAAAATCGTTCCGCCCGAGGGCAATCGGATCGACGTCAACATCAGCCAAGTGCCTGTGCACGTGCGGCAGGCGGTGATCGCGGCCGAAGACCGCAACTTCTACTCGAACCCGGGCTTCGACTTCACCGGCTTCGCCCGGGCGGTGGAGAACAACCTGTTCGGCAACGGCGACCTGCAAGGCGGGTCGACGATCACCCAGCAATACGTCAAGAACGCGTTGGTCGGCTCGGCGCAGCATGGATTCGCCGGCCTGATGCGCAAGGCGAAGGAACTGGTGATCGCCACGAAGATGTCGGGGGAGTGGTCCAAAGACGATGTGCTGCAGGCCTATCTGAACATCATTTACTTCGGCCGCGGCGCCTACGGGATCTCGGCCGCAGCGAAGGCCTACTTCGACAAACCCGTCGATCAGTTGACCGTTTCCGAGGGCGCGCTGTTGGCGGCGCTGATCCGCCGACCCTCCTCGCTGGACCCGGCAATCGACCCCAAGGGCGCCGAGGCGCGGTGGAACTGGGTCCTCGACGGCATGGTGGAAACCAAGGCGCTGTCGGCGAATGACCGTGCCGGGCAGACATTTCCGCAGACCGTGCCGCCCGACCTGGCCCGCGCGCAAAACCAGACCACCGGCCCCAACGGCCTGATCGAACGTCAGGTCACCAAAGAGTTGATGGAGCTGTTCAACATCGACGAGCAGACCCTGAACACGCAAGGCCTGCAGGTCACCACCACGATCGATCCGAAGGCGCAGCAGGCCGCCGAGAAGGCGGTCGCGAAATACCTCGACGGCCAAGACCCCGACATGCGTTCGGCCGTGGTGTCGATCGATCCGCGCACCGGCGCCGTCCGCGCCTACTACGGCGGACCCGACGCCAACGGCTACGACTTCGCACAAGCCGGGCTACAGACCGGGTCGTCGTTCAAGGTGTTCGCGTTGGTGGCCGCGCTGCAGCAGGGCATCGGATTGGGATACCAAGTCGACAGCTCGCCGCTGACGGTCGACGGCATCAAGATCACGAACGTCGACGGGGAAAACTGCGGCACCTGCAACATCGCCGAAGCGCTCAAGATGTCGCTGAACACGGCCTACTACCGGCTGATGCTCAAACTCAAGAACGGACCCCAGGCCGTCGCCGACGCCGCCCATCAGGCCGGCGTGGCCAAAAGCTTCCCCGGTGTCGCGCACACACTGTCCGAGGACGGCAAGGGCGGCCCGCCCAACAACGGAATCGTGTTGGGCCAGTATCAAACCCGGCCCATCGACATGGCCTCGGCGTACGCCACACTGGCCGCCTCCGGCGTGTATCACCCGCCGCACCTGGTGCAAAAGGTCGTCAACGCCGATGGCCAGGTGCTTTTCGACGCCGGAGATTCCGACAAGGGCGTCGAGCAACGCATAGACAAGGCGGTCGCCGACAACACCACCGCGGCCATGGCCCCGATCGCCGCCTACTCGCGCGGCCATGCGCTCTCGGGTGGCCGGCCGTCGGCGGCCAAGACCGGCACGGTGCAACTGGGCGACACCCAGGCCAACAAGGACGCCTGGATGGTCGGGTACACCCCGTCACTGTCCACGGCGGTCTGGGTGGGAACCGTGCAAGACAACGTTCCGCTGGTAACCGCTTCGGGCGCAGAGGTTTACGGTTCGGGACTGCCGTCGGACATCTGGAAGGCAACCATGGACGGCGCGCTGAAAGGCACGCCCAACGAGAGCTTCCCCAAACCGACCGAGATCGGCGGCTACGCCGGTGTGCCCGCACCGCCTCCGCCGCCGCCCCCGCCGGCCGAGACCGTCATCCAACCCACGATCGAGGTCGCCCCGGGCATCACGATCCCGGTCGGGCCGCCGACCACGATCACCGCGGCGCCGCCCCCGCCGCCCGGTGCGCCCCCGGGTCCGTTCGGACCACAGCCGCCGGCGCCGCCCGCGCCGCCGTTCGGGCAACCGCCCCCGTGACCGGCGCTCAGCGGGAGAGCGCCACCATTTCGCCGCGGCCGCTGGCGCAGGATCTGCGCAGCGCCGACAACCGCGACTGCCCAAGCCGCACAGACACTTTGGGGGCCGCTTTCGCCGACGTGATCGGCGGACCGGTGGGACGGCACGCGTTGATCGGCCGGGCCCGGCTGATGACCCCGCTGCGGGTGATGTTCATCATCGCGCTGGTGTTCCTGGGGTTGGGCTGGTCGACGAAGGCGGCCTGCCTGCAGAGCACCGGAACCGGGCCGGGCGACCAGCGGGTCGCCAACTGGGACAACCAGCGCGCGTACTACGAGTTGTGCTACTCGGACACGGTGCCGCTGTATAGCGCGGAGTTGTTGAATCAAGGCAAGTTTCCCTACAAATCCAGCTGGATCGAAACCGATCCGAGCGGGGCGCCGCAGATCCGCTACGACGGCAAGCCCGCGGTGCGCTACATGGAATATCCGGTCCTGACCGGGGTCTACCAGTACGTGTCGATGACCCTGGCCAAGACCTACACGGCGCTGAGCAAGCTGGCGCCGCTGCCGGTGGTGGCCGAGGTGGTGGTGTTCTTCGACGTCGCGGCCGTCGGGCTGGCGCTGGCCTGGCTGGCGACGGTGTGGGCCACGGCCGGGTTGTCCGGCCGGCGCATCTGGGACGCGGCGCTGGTGGCCGCCTCGCCGCTGCTGATCTTTCAGATCTTCACCAATTTCGATGCGCTGGCAACGGGTTTCGCGATGGCCGGGCTGCTGGCCTGGGCCCGGCGTAAGCCCGTGCTGGCCGGTGTGCTGATCGGGCTGGGCGCGGCCGCCAAACTGTACCCGCTGCTGTTTTTGGGCCCGATGCTGGTGTTGGCTCTGCGCACGGGGCGCGTGCGCGCGCTGGCACGCACGGCGGTGGCCACCGTGCTGACCTGGGCCGTGGTGAATCTGCCTGTGCTGTTGCTGTATCCGCGGGGCTGGTCGGAGTTTTTCCGGCTCAACGCCCGCCGCGGCGACGACATGGACTCCATCTACAACGTGGTGAAGTCGTTCACCGGCTGGCGGGGGTTCGACCCGAAGTTAGGATTCTGGGAGCCACCCGCGGTGCTCAACGGTGTCGTCGCGGTGTTGTTCCTAACCTGTTGTGCAGCAATCGCTTACATCGGGCTCACCGCGCCTCGACGGCCGCGGGTCGCCGCGCTGCTGTTTCTGGTCGTGGCCGCCTTCTTGCTGACCAACAAGGTGTGGAGCCCGCAGTTCTCGCTGTGGCTGGTGCCGCTGGCGGTGCTGGCGCTGCCGCATCGGCGGGTGTTGTTGGCGTGGATGACCATCGACGCGGTGGTCTGGGTGCCGCGGATGTATTTTCTGTACGGCAACCCGAACCGTTCGCTGCCGGAGCAGTTCTTCACCACCACGGTGTTGCTGCGTGATATTGCGGTCGTGGCGCTGTGCGCCTTGGTGATTCGCCAGATCTACCGGCCCGCCGAGGATCTGGTGCGCTGGGGCGGCCGGGTCGACGATCCGTCGGGCGGTCCGTTCGACCGCGCTCCCGACGCCCCGCCGCGCTGGCTGCCGCACCGGTTGCGCCCGGCCCGGCCGCGGCGGCCGTCCGTCACCGAAACTCCCCTCGACGCCGGGCGCGAGCCCGAGCCGACAACCGGTCAACGGCAGGCATGATGCTGGTCGCCATTCCGCTGTTCCCTCGCTTCACCGCACTCGATGCCGTCGGGCCTTACGAAGTGTTGCAACGCATCCCGTCCATCGACGTGAAGTTCGTCGGTCACGCTCGCGGTGAGGTGCGTACCGAGAACGGGCTGCTGGGCGTGTGCTGCGATGCCACTTTCGACGAGGCCGACGCGCCCGACGTGCTGGTGGTGCCCGGCGGCATCGGGACCCGCACGCTGATTCACGACGAACCGATCCGCGCCTGGCTGCAGGCGGTGCACCGGACGACCACGTTCACCACGTCGGTGTGTACCGGCGCGCTGCTGCTGGCCGGCGCCGGTTTGCTCGACGGGCTCACCGCGACGACGCACTGGGGGGCGGCGGATTTGCTCAACGAATTGGGTGCGCAGTATGTGCCGGACCGGGTCGTCGAGCATCTGCCCGAACGGATCATCACCGCGGCGGGGGTGTCCAGCGGTATCGACATGGCCTTGCGCCTGACCGAACTTCTCTTCGACCGCGTGGCCGCGCAGGCAGCGCAGCTGCTCATCGAATACGACCCGCAGCCGCCGTTCGACTCCGGTGCACTCGCCAAGGCCGACGAGGCGACCAAGGCCAGGGCCGCGCAATACCGGCGGCAACGGCACTGATCGGTCCGCTAGCCCCTAACCGCGCCGTGGCCGCGCACTCGTGCGGTCGAATGGAGCTATTCCACAACCGAAATTCGCGCTCCGGTAACCGTTTCGTCCCCTCGACTGCACCGGCCCCCAGAACTATTCGGTCGTCTGCCGTGCTCGCTTGCTCAATAAGGAGATCCCGCATGTTGACTCGCCCCCGACGCCCGTTCGGCTTGGCCGCGCTGGTGGTGCTGACGGTGGTGTTGCTGACCGCGTGCGGCCAAAGCGCCAACGCCGGCCGGCAAGGCAGCGGATCCGGCGGCGGCCGCAACCCCGACGAGCTGGTATTCGCCGCGGTTCCGTCGGAGAATGCGCAGAGCCTGCAGCAGGCCTACCAGCCGCTGTTGACGTTGCTGCAGCGGGCAACTGGCAAGCCGATCCGGTTCCAGAGCGCCACCAGCTACTCGTCGGCCATCGAGGCGCAGCGTGCCGGCAAGGCCGACTTCGTCCAGTACGGCCCGTTCTCACTGGTGACCGCGCAACACAGCGGGGTGAAGGTCACCCCGATCGCCGCCGAGACGGTCGCTAAGGGTACGCCGCCCGGCTACCACTCGTACGGCATCACCCGGCCCGGGTCGGGGATCAACAGCCTGGCCGACTTCCGGGGCAAAAAGATCTGCTTCGTCGACGAGAACTCGACCTCGGGCTACCTGTATCCGTCGGCGGGCCTGATCAACGCGGGCATCGACCCGGTCAAGGACGTCACGCAGGTGATCGCCGGCGGTCATGACGCGTCGGCGCTGTCGGTCCTCAACGGGCAGTGTGACGCCGGTTTCGCGCAGGAAAGCATGATCGACACGACGCTGCCGGCGCGCGGCCAGCTGAAGCCGGGCCAGCTGTCGGTGGTGTGGAAGTCGGATCTGATCCCCGGATCGCCGATCGGCATCAGCGACGACCTCGCGCCCGATCTGAAGGCCAAGATCATCGCGGCGTTCCCAAACGCCAACATCGATTACATGAATGCCAATGGCATCTGCACCCCGGCCTGTGCCCACCTGGGCGAAATCAACGGCTGGGGTTATGCCACGGTGGACAACGCGTTCTACGACGGGGTGCGCAACGTGTGCCGCACCACCCACGCCAAGCAGTGCGCGGGGCAGTCGTGACCGGTGCGGTGGCCGTCCAATTCCGGGGCGTCACCAAGACTTTCGGACCCCAGATCCGCGCGTTGGACGACATTTCGTTCTCCGTGGCACCCGGTGAGATCGCGGTCCTGCTCGGACTGTCCGGCTCCGGCAAATCCACCCTGTTGCACCACGTCGACGGCCTGCAAGCACCGACCTCCGGCACGGTCACCGTGCTGGGGACGGACGTGGGCGCCGCCACCAGCGCCGAGCTGCGCCGCCTGCGACGCCGAATCGGGTTCGTATTCCAGAACTTTCACTTGGTCGGCCGACTCAGCGTGCTGGAGAACGTGTGCACCGGCGCGCTGGGCCGACTGCGCTGGCCACGGCTGGGACTGTTCAGCTACCCCCGTGAGGTGCGGCGCGAAGCACTGGCGCACCTGGAGCGGGTTGGCTTGCGGGAGCGCGCCTTTCAACGGGCTGACACCCTTTCCGGCGGTCAGCAGCAGCGGGTGGCGGTGGCCCGGGCGCTCATGCAGCGCCCGGAGATTCTGCTCGCCGATGAGCCCGTGGCATCGCTCGACCCCGAGTCCGCCGCCCAGGTGATGCAGTTGATCCGGGAGATCAGCACCGAGCAGCGACTGACCGTGCTGTGCAGCCTGCACCAGGTCGGGCTGGCCCTGAGTTGGGGCGACCGGGTGATCGGGCTGCGCGCCGGGCAGGTGGTACTCGATCGACCGATGGCGGGGCTCGACCACGACGACGCGATGTCGTTGTACGCCAGCGTGGAGGCGGGACCGCTGCTGGCCGCCGGCACCCCTGCGTGACCACCGCGACCGTCCCCCGTCGGCGAGCGTTGCAGCCGCGCACGCTGGCGGCACCGCGGGTGGGCAGTACCGCGGCCTGGCTAGTGGTGGGTGCGCTGGTGCTGGCGGGTTGCTGGGCCGTCACCGACCTGCGGATCAACATCGCGACGTTCACCGACGGCGCCAACAACGCGCTGGATTTCGCCGGGCGCATGTTGCCGCTGGACTTTCCGCCCGCCGCGGAGTTGCTGACACTGTGCGGGCAGACGCTGGCGATCGTGATTTGCGCGACGGTGTTGTCGGTGGCCATCAGTATCCCCCTGGCGATCCTCGCCGCAGCCAACACCAGCCCCGGCCCCCGGTCCCGGTTCGCGGCGCGCACGGTGATCGTGATGGTGCGAGCCGTGCCCGACGTGGTGTTGGCCATCGTGTTCTTCCGGATTTTCGGCCTCGGCGCGATGACCGGCGTGTTGGCCATGGGAGTGCACTCGGTGGGCATGGTCGCCAAGCTCTACGGTGACGCGATCGAACACGTCGATGAGGGCCCCCGGGCGGCGATGCGCGCGATCGGCGCGCAGCCGGGGCAGGCGCTGACCTCCGGCGTGCTGCCGCAGGTGTTGCCGGCGTTCGTGGCAACCGCACTGCATCGCCTCGACATCAATCTACGGATCTCGGTGCTGCTCGGCTTCGTCGGCGTCAACGGGCTGGGCTATGCGATCGCCACGGCGTTCAAGCAGTTGGACTACCGCCGCGGAATGGCTTTGGCCGCAGTGGTTTTAGCGCTGTGCATCCTGGTCGAGCTGCTGTCCGGAGCGATCCGGCGGGCGTTGCTGCGTCACACCGACGGGCCCGCCGGGACCAGCGCCCCGCTGCATACCGGTGACCAGGTCAACCCGCCGTGGACGGCGTCGCGGGTGCGCCGCGCGGGGTATTTCGTGTTGACCGTGTTGGTGGTGCTGGTGTCGGCGTGGGGCGCCGATCTAAACCCCATCCACTTCCTTGATTCGCTGCGCGGAATGCTGAAGAACGCCGGACTGTTCTGGCCGCCGAGCACCGCGGGCATGTTCGGTCAACTCTGTGCCGACTTGTGGCTGACCGTCAAAATCGCGCTGGGCGCCACCTTGATCGGCGCCGTGCTGGCGCTGCCCGTCGGTTGCCTGGCCGCCCGCAACGTCGCGCCGAGTCCTCATGTCGCCCAAGCGGTTCGCATCTTTGTGGTGGTGATCCGCGGCATCCCGGAGTTGGTCCTGGCCGTGGTGTTCGTGGTAATCACCGGGCTCGGTGCGGTTGCCGGCACGCTGGCACTGAGCGTGGGCGCCGTCGGATTGCTGGGCAAGCTGGTCGCCGATTCGCTGGAGGAAGTCGATCCCGGTCCCGAGCAGGCGATCCGCGCCACCGGTGCCGGGCCGTGGCAGGTGTTCTTCGCCGCAACGCTGCCGCAGGCCGCGCCCAGCTTCATCGGCCATGTGCTGTACCAGCTCGACGTCAACGTTCGCTCGGCGACGCTGCTCGGCATCGTCGGGGCGGGTGGTATCGGCTTCGACCTGCTCAGTGGTGCCCAGATCCTTGAATTCGGCTTGGTGACAACGATTTTGCTGATGGTGTTCGTCACCGTACTGGCGGTGGAGGCGCTGGCGGTGTGGCTGCGCCACGAATTGAGTTGAGCGGTCGGGTGACAACTATTCCAGATGTTCACCTACGGTCGCGCCGTCGTTGGCCGTCGCGAAGTTGTTCGGACAACCCGCCCCAGCACCGTGGTGGCGTGACATCAGCGCGATATCTGGACATCGCCGATCAGTTGGCGAGCGAGCTGGCCCAGTGCGAACCGGGCACCCGGGTGGCCAGCGAGCCGGAGCTGGCCAGCCGTTTCAATGTCGGTCGCGCCGCGGCGCGCTCGGCCCTGCAGGAACTGGAGCGCAGGCTGCTGGTACGCCGCATCCAGGGGGCGGGCACCTTCGTCAACCGGCGCATCGACTACGTGATCTCGCGGTCCCGGCCGCCGTCCTGGCATGCCACGGTGTTGGCCAGCGGTGCCGTGCCGCGCTCCCAGACCAAGGGGGTCGAACGCATCGAGCTGGCCGCCGAGGATGCCGAGCAGCTGGGCTGGCCGGTGGGTGCCGCGACGTACTTGATCGTGCGGCACTTTTACATCGACGACCTGCTGGCCTCGGTCACCCGCGAGCTGGTCCCCGTTGACGCCGTGCCCAACCTGGACATCGCCCTGCAAAGCGTCGAATCGGTGAATCTGGTGCTGCGCCAGCTCGGCGGTGTCCGCCCGGTCCGGGCGTGGTGTCGGGCCAGCCTGGACATTCCGCCCCGGGAGGTGCTGCAGAGTCTCGGCATCGAGGCCAGCGACCCGGTGTGGCGTATCGACAGCATCAGCCGGGACGCCGAAACCGGTGACGTGCTGCTGGGCAGCAGCGCCTGGACCCGGGCCGACGCGGTGCGCGTGGTGGTCGAGCTCGAAGACTGCGCCGTCGCCGGCGTCTCCGCGGAAGCGGACCAGCATGACTGAACCGCTGGGCCGCGCCCGCCGCAGCGAGTTGCTGGCCTTGGCCGAGGCCGACGAATTGCGCGCGCTGGCCGACGCGTGCCTGGCCGACGGGGTCGAGGTGCGCGTCCTCGTTGCCCCCGAGGTCGGCGTCGTGTCCGCGCAGGTTCGTGAGCCGGTCGCGCAGGAACGGTTTCTGCTCGGTGACGTGCTGGCCTGCCGCGCCGAGGTCGAGTTGGCCGGACACCGCGGCTGGGCGATGCGGCTGGGTGACGACCGCGCGGCCGTCCTGGCGGCCGCGGTGCTGGACGCCGAGGTCCAGGCACACCGCGCCCACGCCGCCGAGGTCGACCGGCTGTGCCACGCCGTCGCCGCCCGCAAGGCCGAGCGCGAGGAGCGGGAGTGGACCGAACTCGCCCCCACCATCGTCGAATTCGAGGAGTTGGCGTGACCGCGCAGACCGTGACGACGCTGCCTGCCGCGCAGTCCCAACAGGTCTTCCGGGCGATGTTGGAGGCGCTGGCCCGCCCCGGCATTCCGATGCCGCTGCCCCGCGAACCGCTGAGCATGCTGGCGCCCGCCGTCGTCCCGGTTGTCGCCCTGGCGGACTTGAGCACCGGCGTGTGCGTGCTCGAGCGCGAGGGTGAGCGGTGGGCCGAAGCCGTCGGCACCGCCACGTCCGCACCCACCTGGCCCGCCGAGATGGCGCGCCTGGTGTGCGCGGTGCGCCCGATCGACGTGGCGGAGCTGCGTGGATTTGCCCGCGGCTCCGCTTACGCGCCGGAGGACGGCGCCCTGGTGGCCCTCGGCGTGCCCGATGTGCAGGGCGGCCCGCGCCGGTGGACGCTGTCGGGGCCGGGTATTCGCGACGCTGCCCGCCTCGCTCCCCGGGGCCTGCCCGACGGATTCGTCGCCGCCCGGGCCGACGCGGTCGCGGCGTATCCGGCCGGCATCGACATCCTGCTGGTGACCGACGACGGGCGCGTGGTCGGTCTGCCGCGCACCACCACGATCACCGAGGAGAACTGATGGGGTATTCGGGCGCCCGCGGTGGCCTGGAGGCCATCCTCGCCGCAGAGGAATTAGTTTGCCGCGCACGCGATTTCGCCCCGGCGCCATGGGTGGGCACCGAGCAGATCGTGGCGCGATTCCGGCTGGCCGTCGACCGGGTGATGGGGGAGGCGGGGCTTTACGACGAGACCGCGGCCGCCGCCGCGCTGCGTCAGGCCGAGGGCGACCCGCTGGAGGCCGCGCACCTGTTGCGCGCGCATCGCTCCACATTGCCGCGGCTGGCCGTCAGTGAACCCATCGACCCGGACCGCATCACGATCATGCGCCGGATCGTGCCGGCGTTCCGTGAGCCGGACGGACCGCAGCTGCTGGGCCGGACCACCGACTACACCCGCAGGCTGTTGGACAAGTCGGGCACCGCACCCGCGGGGCCGACGGATTCGTCGCCCGAGCCGGCGACGCGGCCACGCACCGCCGAGCAGCGCAGCCCGCGGCGATTCCTCGACCTGCTGCGCGAGGCCGGACTGGTGGTCGACCACCGCACCGGCGAGGACCCGGAACCCTTTGACATCACCCGGGTTCCGCCGCGGCCGCCGGCGCCGCGTTCGGCGGTGCTGGCCGCGATGGCACGCGCGGAGACCGGCGCCCTGGTGAGCCTGTGGTATCGGTCGATCCTCGGCCCGGACGGCGACATCCACGAGGTCACCCTCGGCGAGGTCCGGCACGGGCGGCTGCCGCTGGAGGTCAAGCACCCGCACACCGGCGAGCCGGTGCGCATCGGGGAGTTCCGCGTCACCGAGGCCGAGGCCATCGAGGATCTCGATGGCGCCGACGAGGACCGCAGCCGCTTCGACGTCGGTTACGGAATGTGCTTCGCGCACAACGAACGCAAGGCGATCGCGATGGCGAACCTCGACATCGCCAATCGCCGGTTCGGCCGGTCCGGACCGCTGGAACAGCTGTTGCTGCTCACCACCGACGGCCTGGACTCCGGCGGATTCCTGGACCACCTCAAGCTCCCGCACTACGTGACGTTTCGCTCCATGGTGGAACGCAAGCAGGCGCTGCAAGCGGCGGGTGCGGTGCGCGGTGCGCGTATTCCCGAGCCCGTTGGAAGGGATTGCGAATGACCACGACGGGCGAGCTCCTCGCCGAACTGACCCACGACGACGCGCCGTCGGGAATTCTCGACGAGAGCGGCAAGCGCGAAATCCGGCGCGCCGCACTGACCGCCGTGTGTGTGCCGGGCTACCAGGTGCCGTTCGGGTCGCGCGAAATGCCGGTGGCCCGGGGCTGGGGTTCGGGGGGCCTGCAGGTGACCCTGTCGGTGATCGGCGCCGACGACACCGTGAAGGTGATCGACCAGGGTGACGACGGCGGTGTCAACGCCTCGAACCTGCGCCGGTTGATCGCGGCCAGCACGGGATGTTCGGAGTCCGCCGACACCCGCGAGTCGACGGTGGTGCAGACCCGCCACCGCGTTCCGGAGGAGGCGTTGGGGGAGGGCAACCTGCTGGTCTATCAGGTGCCGGTGCCCGAACCGCTGCGTAAGGTGCAGAAATCCGTCGCCGAATGCGCACGGATGCACGCCGAAAACGATTACGCGACAATGTGGGTCGGCCTGTATGAGGACATCGTCCGCAACGGCATGATCACCCGCACCACCGGGTATCCGGTGCTGGTCGCCGGCCGCTACGTCATGGCGACCACCCCGATCCCGCGCTGGGACGTGCCGCGGCTGCACCGGTGCGAGCACATCAACCTGTTCGGCGCCGGCCGGGAAAAACGGATCTACGCCGTACCGCCGCACACCGACGTGACACCACTGACATTCGACGACGTGCCGTTCGAGGTGGAGTACGCTACCGGCGCGGCCTGCCGGCTGTGCGGCAGCGACGACGTCTTTCTCGTCGAGGCCGGGCCCGGTGGCGGCTTCGTGTGCAGCGACACCGAATGGTGTGCGCGGGTCCGTGCCGGTGACGCCGACCGCGCGTCGCATCGCGCGCGCGCCCCGCTTCATCTGCTGCCCGACCCGCACAATCGGGCCGGCGGCATCACAACCACGCCACGTCGACCAAAAACGTTGTCGCACAAAGCGGCTCGGCCCATCTCGTCCGAGTGGATGCTTCGGGCGGACTCGATTGGCAAGGTGCACGGGGCTGGCGGCATCTACGCGGTCGACGGTACCGGGCCCGACCACGGGACCGCGATCAGCCCGGCCACGGGCGCGGTCGTCGCGGCGTGGGATGTGTCGTTCGATGTGGCTCCCGGTGAGGCACTGGGCATGATCGGGGAATCCGGCTCGGGCAAGTCCACCGTGCTGTCGTGCATCATCGGCGACGAGCGGGCGACAACCGGTGCGGTGCATGTCGCCACCGTCGACGACGGGAACACGGATCTGTTCACGCTGACCGACGCGCAGCGGCGCCGGCTGCGTGTCGACACGATGGCCGCGGTGTACCAGAACCCCGCCGACGGCCTCGATCTGCGCATCAGCGCGGGCGGCAATATCGCCGAACGGCTCACCGCGGCCGGCTGGCGAAGCTACCGCGACATCCGGGATCGCGCCGCGGAACTGCTTGAACGCGTGGAGGTTCCACTGGCGCGGATGGACGATCCGGTGGGAACGTTCTCCGGCGGCATGCGCCAACGGGTGCAGATCGCCAAGGCGCTGGCGACCGAACCGCCGGTGCTGCTGCTGGACGAGCCGACCACCGGCCTGGACGCGTCGGTGGCCGCGGGTGTTCTCGACCTGCTGCGCGGGCTGCTCCTGGAACGCGATATCGCCGCCGTCGTTGTCAGCCATGACTTTTCGGTGATCGAGGCGCTCACCGACCGCGCCGTCGTCATGCAGTTGGGCCGGGTGATCGAACGCGGACTGACCGATCAGTTGTTCTGCGACCCGCATCAGCCCTACACCCAGCGGCTGGTCGCCGCGGCCAGGAGGTGATCCCGTGCTACCGGTGCTGACCGTGCGCGCGTTGCGTAAATCGTTTACCTTGCACACCATTGACGGCCGGGTCGTGCATTCACTGCACGGCGTCGACCTCTCGGTGCGGGCCGGCGAACATGTCGCGCTGGCCGGGCCGAGCGGGGCCGGCAAATCCTCGCTGCTGCGCTGCATCCACCGCACCTATCTACCGGACTCTGGCTCGGTGACGCTGTATACCGCCTCCGGTGAGCAGATCGAGCTGACCGACTTGTCGGACCGGGCGATGGCCGGGCTGCGCGGACGCGAATTCGGTTATGTGTCACAGTTTCTGAACGCCCCACCGCGCACCAGCCCACTGGATTTCGTGGCGGCCACCGCCCGGCGTCGCGGCATCGATCGCGCCGAGGCGCGCGAGGCGGCGGCCGAGGCCCTGCGACGACTCAACCTCGACGAGGTGTTGTGGGACGTGGACTGCTCGGTGCTCTCCGGGGGGGAGCGTCAGCGGGTGAACTTGGCGGCCGGAACGGTACGCCCGCCGCGGCTGCTGTTGCTCGACGAGCCGGTGTCGGCACTGGATCCGGCCAACCGGGAAGCGGCGCTGGAACTGATCGCGACGTTGACGGCGCGAAATGTCGCGGTGCTTGCGGTGTTTCACGATCTGGACGCCATCCGGCGTCTGGCATCTCGGGTGGTGCTGATGGGCGACGGGCGCGTCGTCAAAGACGGTGCACCCACCGAAATCCTCGAGGGAGCGGCATGACGACCGAGATCTTCGAACGCACGGTAGCGCACTGGCCGCTGGCGGCCCCGCCGGCGGACTACGTGCTCGGCCACGTCCGCGCCGTGCTGCCCGACGGTGTGATCGACGACGCGGTGGTGGCCATCCGCGACGGCGTCATCGCGGCCGTCGAGGCGCATCCGCCGGGACTGTCCGCCGACGTGGACGGTCAAGGGCTGGTGTGTATTCCGGGTCTGGTCGACACACACAGCGACGGGCTGGAAAAGGAGCGGCTGCCGCGCCCGGGCGCGGAGCTGCCGATGGAGTTCGCGCTGCTGTCCTTCGAGGGCAAGTTGCGGGCGAGCGGCCTGACGACGGTGTTCCACGGCGCCGCGTTCGAACAGAGCATGGGCCGCGGCACACCGCGCACCATCGAGGACGCCAACTTGTTCTGCGACACCATCGAGGCCCGACCGGACGGCCTGGTGGATCACCGGATCCTGTACCGCCTCGATGTCCGCAGCCCGGAAGGCCTTGCGGCCCTTCAAGACCGGCTCGATGGTCATGCAGGCATCCCGCTCGTCTCACACGAAGACCACACACCCGGGCAGGGCCAGTACGCCGAACGCGCCTATTACGAGCGCTACATGATGGGCTCGCGCGGCATGAGCGCCGAGCAAGCGGCCCGCCACGTCGACAACCTCATCGCCGAACGCAGCGGCCGGCTCGGCATCCGCGAGGAGGCGATGGCGTGGCTGACCGAGCAGGCCCGGCCGGGCCGCATCCGGTTGCTCGGGCACGATCTGACCTCGGCGGCCGAGGTCGACGAGTTGGTGACCCGCGGTGGCGCGGTGGCCGAATTCCCGACCACGGCCGAGGCGGCGCGGGCGGCGCGTGACCGTGGGCTGCCGGTGGTGATGGGCGCGCCGAATGTGCTGCGCGGGACGTCGCACAACGGCAACGCGTCCGGGCGCGAGCTGGTCGCCCGTGGCCTGGTGACCGCGATGGCGTCGGACTACCTGCCGTCGACCCTGCTAGCCGCGGCGTTCACGCTGGTCAACGACGGCATCATCGGCCCGGCCGCGGCCATCGCGCTGGTGACGTCCGGGCCGGCGGAGGTCGCGGGGCTGACCGACCGCGGGCGGCTGCAGCCCGGCTTGCGTGCGGACCTGGTGCTGCTGGCCGCCGGCCGCTGGCCGGTGGTGCGGTCGGTGTTGGTGAGCGGTCGATGACCCGCATCGAGTGGCGGGTGCCCGAGCCGCAGCTACCGGCCGGCACGCACCCGGCGCTCGCCGACGCGGCTCGGGCAGCCGCGGCGGCCTTCGGTGCCGCCCGCGCCCGCTACGACCGCGCGGCCCTGGCCGAGAAAGTCCAGATGGGCGCCGACGGCACCCCGACGATGCGCCTGGACATCCTTGTCGACACCGCGGTCGCGGAGGTGGTGAATCGGCACCGGGTCAACCTGATCAGCGAGGAAATCGGCGTGATCGACAACGGGTCGGCCCTCACCTTGGTGGTCGACCCGGTCGACGGCACCGCCAACGCTGCGGCCGGTGTTCCGTTGTCGGCATTCGCCGGAGTGGTGGCCGTCGACGGCCGCGCGACCGAGGCGTTGACGTGTTGGTACGACACCGGCAGGTGTTGGCATGCGGTCGCGGGCGAGCCGGTGCCGTACCGCACCAGCGGTCGCCGAGAGCTCGACGGCGCGGCGGTCAGCCTGCTGCGACCGCATGGTGACGACCACGCCGCGTGGTGGCGCGTGGCCAAACGGGCGGCCCGGGTGCGGATCCTGTCGACCAGCTGCCTCGAGGCGGCGCTGGTCGCGGAGGGCTCCACCGATGCGTTCGCCGATGCCGGCTCCGACACCCACCGCATCATGGACCTGGCGGCCGCCCTGGTGATGCTGCCCGCCGCGGGTGGCGCCGTACTGGACGTGCAGGGCCGGCCGTTCGAGATCGACCACGACCTGAGCCGCCGCTGGTCGGGAGTAGTGGCAGCGACGGCCGAGCTGGCCGAAGAGTTGGCCGGCACGCTGCGCGACGCCCAGCACAGTAAGGAGGCACCGTGACCCTCAGCCGCGAAACGTTGGCCGCGCTGATCGACGGCCTGGCCGGTCTGCCATACGGCGGCGAGGTCGTCGACCAGCGGGCGCACGCACTGCAAACCGGTTGGCAGGCCCAACAATTCGGGGTGGACGACGAGCTGTTGCTGGCGGCCACGCTGCACGACATCGGCCGGGCGAAGCCGGTCGCCGCGCAGTGGCCGGACCTGCCCCACGAATTGTCCGGCGCCGAGTTCGCCCGCATGCACTTCGGCGCGCGTGCCGCCTGGGTCATCGCCCAACACGTGCCGGCCAAGCGGTACCTCGTCGCCACTGACAAGGACTACCGCGACCACCTCAGTCCCGCCTCGATCGCCTCGCTGCAACGGCAGGGCGGTCCCATGAGCAAGGCCGAGGCCGCCCGCTTCAGCGCTCAGCCCGGCGCGGCCGAGGCGGTCATGGTGCGACGCTGGGACGACAACGCCAAGGACCCACACGGCCCACAGCTCAGCGTGGACCGGTTGCTCGACGCGCACGACCGGTTGGCCCGGCGCTGAAGCCCACGACAGGCGCGATTTCGCAGCTCAGCGACGATGCTGTAGCCTGGGCCGGTTGCCGACGCAGGCGACCCTCCTGCCACGGAACGCCCGTGGCCGCTTGAGACCAGAGGAGGTGGTGAGGTTTCCATGCGTCCATACGAAATCATGGTCATTCTTGACCCCACACTCGACGAGCGCACCGTTGCTCCGTCGCTGGAGACGTTCCTCAACGTCGTGCGCAAAGACGGCGGAACCGTCGACAAGGTAGACATCTGGGGCAAGCGGCGGTTGGCCTACGAGATCGCCAAACACGCCGAAGGCATCTACGTGGTCGTCGACCTCAAGGCGGAGCCGGCCACCGTGTCCGAGCTCGACCGCCAGCTCAGCCTCAACGAGTCGGTGTTGCGCACCAAGGTCATGCGCACCGACAAGCACTAAATCTGGTAGCGAGCCGCTCCCCGTCGTCGGCGCCTGTGCGTAGGCTCAGCGAGGACATGCTTATGACCGTTTCCCGTCTCCAGGCGAGAGCCAGGACGGAACCAGGAGGACACAGTGGCTGGTGACACCACTATCACCGTTGTTGGAAACCTGACCGCCGACCCCGAACTGCGGTTCACGCCGTCGGGCGCCGCCGTCGCGAATTTCACCGTGGCGTCGACCCCGCGGATGTACGACCGCCAAAGTGGAGAGTGGAAAGACGGCGAGGCATTGTTCTTGCGATGCAACATCTGGCGTGAGGCGGCCGAGAACGTCGCGGAAAGCCTCACCAGGGGATCCCGGGTGATCGTCACCGGCCGGCTTAAGCAGCGTTCGTTCGAGACCCGCGAGGGCGAGAAGCGCACGGTTGTCGAGGTCGAGGTCGACGAGATCGGGCCGTCCCTTCGGTACGCCACCGCCAAGGTCAACAAGGCGAGCCGCAGCGGCGGCGGCGGAGGCGGTTTCGGCAGCGGCGGCGGTTCCCGGCAGGCGCCCCCGCAGTCCGGCGGCGCCCCGGCCGACGACCCGTGGGGCAGTGCCCCCGCGTCGGGCTCGTTCGCCGGCAGCGACGACGAACCGCCGTTCTGACCCAGAACCCGCAAATCACACAAGACGATTAGCAAACGGAAAGAAAGAAACACATGGCCAAGTCCACGAAACGGCGCCCGGCTCCGGAAAAGCCGATCAAGACGCGGAAATGCGTCTTCTGCGCCAAAAAGGCTCAAACGATCGATTACAAGGACACCACCCTGCTGCGCACCTACATCAGCGAGCGCGGCAAGATCCGGGCACGTCGGGTCACCGGTAACTGCGTGCAGCACCAGCGCGACATCGCCCTTGCCGTGAAGAACGCCCGCGAGGTGGCCCTGCTGCCCTTCACTTCGTCGGCCCGCTGAGCGCCGACGTCCAAACCGAAAGTACGAAAACGATGAAGCTGATTCTGACGGCCGACGTCGACCATCTCGGCACCGTCGGCGAGACTGTCGAGGTCAAGGACGGGTACGGCCGTAACTTCCTGCTGCCGCGTGGCCTGGCGATCGTCGCGTCGCGCGGCGCTCAGAAGCAGGCCGACGACATTCGTCGAGCCCGCGAGAGCAAGGCCGTGCGCGACCTGGGGCACGCCAATGAGATCAAGTCCGCGATCGAGGCGCTGGGCCCGGTTTCGCTGCCGGTGAAGACGGCGGCCGATTCCGGGAAGCTGTTCGGTTCGGTGACCGCCGGCGATGTCGCTGCGGCCATCAAGAAGGCGGGCGGCCCGAATCTCGACAAGCGCATCATTCGGTTGCCCAAGGCGCACATCAAGGCTGTGGGCAACCACCCGGTCGAGGTGCGCCTGCACCCCGAAATCAACGTCGAGGTCGTCCTCAACGTCGTCGCGGATAACTAACTCCGCGCCCTTTTCTGACATCCGGCGGCTGCCGTAAATCGGCGGCCGCCGGATATTTGTCGTGCCTGTTAATTGTTTCCCGGGCGCCCGCGAAATGTCTTCAACCGGCCCCGGGCTGGCGAACTCTTTCGGCGCTGTTGTCGGCGAGGCTTCTTAACCACGCCGTAACGTGGCGAAAATCTGGCTGAAAGCCAACACGCCCGGCGCAGTAACCTGCGACGACACGCCGAGGAGATTGTTCTCCACACCAAATGTGCGGTGGTGTACTGCGCGTATCTGCGGAGATGTTGCACCGCTGCGATTTGATCCACAGGTTCTCCACAACCCACTCAACACGGGTGTCGAAGGATATGCACACGCGATGCACAGCCTTATGAACAAGGGCTCTTTCACCCACCGGTCAGCAACGTTTACGGTCTTCCCGGCGCGAGGCTTACGGGTGCTTGTCTTCGGGGTGTGCGAGGGCCTGACCTACGCTGCGAATGTCGTCTATCGAATGTATGTTCGTATGCATGCTGCAGAGGGAGGTCGAGCCCGTGGCGGTCTTGGATGACCGGGCGCCCGGCATGGACGCCTCACCGCCCAACGAGGAATTCAGCCGTCAACCGCCCCAAGATCTCGCCGCGGAGCAGTCGGTGCTGGGCGGGATGCTGTTGAGCAAGGACGCCATCGCCGACGTCTTGGAGAGGTTGCGGCCCGGGGACTTCTACCGCCCGGCGCACCAGAACGTCTACGACGCGATCCTGGACCTGTACGGGCGGGGGGAACCCGCCGACGCGGTCACGGTGGCCGCCGAATTGGACCGTCGCGGGCTGCTGCGTCGGGTCGGGGGCGCGCCGTATCTGCACACGCTGATCTCGACGGTGCCGACGGCCGCCAACGCCGGTTACTATGCCGGGATCGTGGCCGAGAAGGCGCTGCTGCGGCGCCTCGTGGAGGCCGGTACCCGGGTGGTGCAGTACGGCTATGCCGGCGCCGAGGGTGCCGACGTCGCCGAGATCGTGGACCGGGCGCAGGCCGAGATCTATGACGTCGCGGAGCGCCGCACGTCGGAGGACTTCGTTCCGCTGGAGGACCTGCTGCAGCCGACGATGGACGAGATCGACGCCATCGCCTCGAGCGGGGGGATCGCCCGGGGTGTGCCCACCGGTTTCACCGAACTCGACGAGGTCACCAACGGCTTGCATCCGGGGCAGATGATCATCGTCGCGGCCCGTCCTGGAGTGGGCAAAGCGCTCGCGTTGGATACACCGTTGCCCACCCCGACCGGGTGGACGACGATGGGCGAGGTCGCGGTCGGTGACGAGTTGCTCGGCGCCGATGGCAAGCCCACGCGGGTGGTGGCCGCCACCGAGGTGATGCTGGGGCGGCCGTGCTACGAAGTGGAATTTTCCGACGGGACCGTGATCGTCGCCGACGCAGCGCATCAGTGGTTGACCGAAACGCGCGCATCCCGGAAAGCCGCCCAAGGGGCGCTCGACAACCGCCGCTTTCAGCACCCACGCACGTTCGCGGCGGTGCGGACCACGGCAGAGATCGCCGGAAGTCTGCGTCGTGGCACGAAGGGCCACCACAGTGTGGTCAACACGCGCCCGCTGGAGCTTCCGGATCGCGAATTATCTGTCCCCGCATACACTCTGGGCGCCTGGCTTGGCGGCGGCACCAGCACCGCAGCCCAAATCGCCACGGCCGACCCGGAAATCGTGATGCGGATCGAGGCGGAAGGCGTCGACGTGGGGACGCTGCAGGCGCGGCTGCGCACCCTCGGAGTGCTTGACAACAAGCATGTTCCGATTGAGTATCTGCGTGCCTCGCAAACCCAGCGGCGCGCCCTGCTCGCCGGATTGCTCGACAGCGACGGAGCGGTGACGGGGGGCGGGGCCGTCCAATTGGCCGTCACCGACCAACGGCTCGCCCGCGATGTCGCTGAGCTGATCGTCAGCCTTGGCTATCGCTGCCGAACGTCGACCACGCGCGGCCGCGGGCGCGCGCAGTCGTCGAGCATTGTCCACACACTGACCTTCTGCACCGACGACTCGGTATTCGGATTGCACCGAAAGGCTCTCGCGCACAAGGAGCGTCGGGCCACCGACACCACCGAGCGGTCCGGCTCGCGCTTTATCGTGGATGTCCGTCCGATCGCGACCGTGCCGGTGCGGTGCGTCGAAGTGGACAACGACAGCCACCTGTATCTGGCGAGCAACGCCATGATTCCGACCCACAACTCGACCCTCGGACTGGATTTCATGCGGTCCTGCTCAATCAAGCACCGGATGGCCAGCGTCATCTTCTCGCTGGAAATGAGTAAGTCCGAGATCGTGATGCGGCTGCTGTCGGCGGAGGCCAAGATCAAGCTGGCCGATATGCGGTCGGGGCGCATGACCGACGACGACTGGACTCGGCTGGCGCGGCGGATGAGCGAGATCAGCGAAGCGCCGCTGTACATCGACGATTCACCGAACCTGACCATGATGGAGATCCGCGCCAAGGCGCGCCGGCTCAAGCAGAAGGCCGATCTCAAGTTGATCGTGGTCGACTATCTGCAGCTGATGACTTCGGGCAAAAAGCACGAGTCGCGGCAGGTCGAGGTGTCCGAATTTTCAAGGCATCTCAAGCTTTTAGCCAAGGAGATCGAAGTTCCGGTGGTGGCGATCAGCCAGCTGAACCGCGGTCCGGAACAGCGGACCGACAAGAAGCCGATGCTGTCCGATCTACGTGAGTCGGGGTCGCTGGAGCAGGACGCGGACATGGTGATCCTGTTGAACCGGCCGGACGCCTTCGAGCGCGACGACCCGCGTGGGGGAGAGGCCGACTTCATCTTGGCCAAGCACCGCAATGGCCCGACCAAGACCGTGACCGTCGCTCACCAGCTGCACCTGTCGCGCTTCGCCAACATGGCGCGGTAAGGGCCGCGGCGGTAGCTCGTCATCCAGGCTGGCTGGATTCACGCCACGCGGTGTTGCGGAACGCCGAGTGCCGGCCGACGATGTCACTTGGTGGTTGTGGGGTTAGCCCTATTCCGGTGCCGTGCGCGGTGGTAGAAGATTGCACCGTGGATCGACGGGGATTCCATCCACAGCAAGCGGCTCGACTGGTGGGACCGGGCTGCTGCGTGGCCCCGTCGCCCAGGAGCATGCGTCGGCGAAACTCCGATTCGAATCACCGTGCAACCCACGCATCCGTTCACAGGTGACCTCAAGCTCTCCCCTTCAACCCATTCCATGAGAGGAACCGGCATGAAGCGAACTGATCTCAGCGGACTCGACGTCTCCGCGCAGGGCTTGGGTTGCATGGGAATGAGCGAGTACTACGGAGCCTCGGACTGGGACACCAACATCGCGACCATCCATCGGGCCATCGAGTTGGGCGTAACGCTGTTTGACACCGCCGATCAATACGGCTCCGGCCACAACGAGGTGTTGGTGGGGCGCGGCGTCGCCGGTCGACGCGACAGTGTCCAAATCGCCACCAAATTCGGGATCGACCGCAGCAGCGGTGACGACCGGCGGGTCTACCGCGGCGATCCGCCGTATGTGAAACGGTCCTGCGAGTCCTCGCTGCTTCGCCTCGGAATCGACCACATCGACTTGTACTACCTGCACCGGCCCCCGCAAAACGCCGAGATCGAGGACACCGTCGGTGCCATGGGTGAACTGGTCGCCGAAGGTAAGGTGCGATTCCTGGGCCTCAGCGAAGTCAGCGCCGAGCTGCTGCAGCGCGCCCACGCCGTGTATCCGATCGCCGCCGTGCAAAGCGAATACTCGCTGTGGACCCGCGAAGTCGAGCAGGTGACCCCGGTCATGGCCGAACTCGGGGTCGGCCTCGTGCCGTATTCACCTTTGGGACGGGGCTTTCTGACTGGAGCGGTCCAGGCCACGGCGCTGGATCCCACCGACTTCCGCGCCCGCAACCCCCGATTCACCGGTGATGCGGCCAAGCAAAACCAGGTGATCGCCGATACCGTGCGCCACGTGGCAGAGCGGCTCGGTGTGCTGCCCGCTCAGGTCGCCCTGGCCTGGGTCTACGCCCAGGCCCCCCGACTGGGGGTTCCCGTCGTGCCGATCCCAGGCACCCGGCACGCCAATCGGCTCGAACAGAACGTCGCCGCCCTGGACATCGACCTCGATGAGGACGCGCTTGCCCAGCTGCAGCCGCTGAGCGACCTCGTGGTCGGTGGACGCTACGCCGACCACGGCGTGCGCTGACCGCGCGGTACGCACGGGACGAGAAGACGCCCGCATGAGGCGGTTTTCGACACCGAAGACGTCGAGGCCGGCGGCTTCCTCACTGACGGGTTCAGAACGGGCCGTCACCGCCGAAACGCCGTCGGGGCGACTGGGTGTGCGCGAGCGACATCACCGCGGCCGCTGTCTACGTCGCCGCGACGAAAGCCCTTGGGTGACAGGGGAGTACATCACCGTTTCCAGCCCGCAACGCTGCGCTGACGATAAGGAAACCGTATGACCACCACTCCGTCGGGACCCACTGCCGGACAGGTCGTCCAGCACTATCTCGACGTCTTCTTCAGCCACGACGTCGACAAGACGCTGCAGTGCCTGACCGACGACGTCAGCTGGCACGTGCAAGGCGCACCGGACGTCCCCACCACTGGCGCGCGCCGCGGCAAGGCGCAGGTCCGAGAGTGGCTCGCCCTGTTCCCCAAGCATTTCCGGCCGCTCAGCTTCCGCATCCACCGGATCTTCGAGAGCGGCCACGAGGTCGTGGTCATCGGGCACTTCAGTCACCGAATCATCGACACCGGAAACGAATTCACCAGCGACTTCGCCGCCGTGTGCAGCGTCCGTGACGGCAAGCTCGACTCCTACAGCTTTCTCGAGGACTCCTTCGGGCTCTGGCAGGCGTTTCAGCATCCCACCCCGACCTAGCTGCCATCTCTCGATATCCTTGGACCTCGATATCCTTGGACTCTGTAACGGGCTGCGGCGGTGCGCGATACAGGATGCGTCGAGTGACGCGGCGGCGACCGACTGACCTCGGAGCAGTGAGGCGCACGCCCTCGTGTTTGGCCGGGGAAGTGTAGGCTGGCGCGCCTAAGAGAAGGATCCCGGCATGGTTGTCGAAAATTGCTCCTGGCGCTCCGGTGAGCCATCCTCGCTGGTGGTCGAACACGTCCTTGCTGTCGCCCCTCAACCGGTATTCGTGGTCGACGACGCTGGCAGAGTTCTGTTCGCCAATCCCGCTGCGGCCCATGGCTTCGGATACCAGGACGCCCACGAAATGCAGGGTCGACTCAGCCACCAGACGTGGCACCATAGCCGTCCCGACGGGACGGCCTATCCGGCGACCGAATGTCCACTGTTGGCCGCCGCACACCAAGGAGAGCCGGCGCACGGCTGCTACGAATGGTTCATCCGCGCCGACGGGTCGATGTTCCCGACGACGTGGCGGTGCGCACCTATCGAGATCGCCGGCCGATTAGGTGCGGTCTTCACCTTCACTGACCTGACGGAACGACATGCTGCCGAAGAAGCCAACCGCGCCCGCGACGCCGCGGAAATTCGCGCCGCGGAATCGCTTGCCGCCCAACGCCGAATGTTGGAGGCGACCACGGTTGCGCGTCAGCAGATCGCCCGAGACCTGCATGACGGCGCCCAGCAACGATTGATCAATCTACTCATTCAGCTTCAGTTGACGCGCGAGTATTTACCGCCCGCCGAAGACGTCGGTGCGCAACTGTTGGAGACGGCCGTGCTGGAGGCGAAGGCGGCCATCAACGATCTGCGCGAGCTCGCCGCGGGCATCCACCCGTCGATCCTGACCACCCGAGGGCTCGTTCCAGCCATTCGGGCCCTCGCCGCACGCACCCCTGTCGTTACCCGCGTATCGGCCGAAATCGCCGACCGACCGGCACCGCAAATCGAAGTGAGCGCGTACTTCATCGTCGCCGAAGCGTTGACTAACGTGGTCAAACACGCTCGCGCGACATCCGCGTCGATCCATATTGCTGGTGACACAGAGTCACTGCACCTGACCATCTCGGATGACGGCGTCGGTAACGCCACCCGGAGCCCCGGTTTCGGGTTGGTAGCCATGGCGGACCGTGTCGGCGCCCTGGGCGGCACCCTCCGGATCGAATCGCCTAGCGCCGGCGGCACAACGATCCACGTAGTGCTTCCGTGGCGGTTGGAGCCGGGCGGTGCCATCCATGCGCTCGATAGTCGAACCGGTCGAATCAGCTCAGGCTCATGATCAACCTCGTTGTCGCGGACGATAATCCGATCATTCGCGAAGGTGTCACCCGAATTCTCGAGCGCGGCGGCATGAGCGTTGTGGCAGCAGCGGCTGACGCCGACGAGCTGCTCGAGAAGGTGGCCACACTTCGGCCCGACGTCGTCATCGCCGACATCGAGATGCCGCCTCACCGCGCCGAGGACGGTCTGCAGGCAGCAGTCGCCATCCGTAAGTCCTACCCGGGTATCGGCGTGATCGTGCTGTCCCAATATCTCGAAGACGACTACGCACTGAGCCTGGTAGGTGACCGTCCCGAGGGCGTCGGCTATCTCCTCAAAGAGAAGATCGCGGATACGGACGTCGTCAACGACGCGGTGCGCAGGGTCGCCGCGGGAGAAGCGGTGTTGGACCCGGATGTCATCACACGACTGGTGCGTCGGCGCGGGCGCGGAACTGAATTGGAGTCGCTTACCCCGCGGGAACGCGACGTGCTGACCCTGATGGCTCAGGGCCGCTCGAACACGGGGATCGCCGAGGACCTCGTCGTCACCGTCGCCGCAGTCGAGCGCCACATCACCAACATCTTCGCCAAGTTGGGTCTCCAGCACGCCGGCACCACTCAACACCGCCGAGTGCTAGCGGTCCTCGCCTACCTGAAAAGCTAACCCCCACCTGCCATTCGGTTATCGGTCCGTGAACAGCGCACCGAGGTCAGCGTCGGCTATGCGGTCCTTGGCCACGAAGCGCACGCCGGGTACATCGGCAGCATCGGTGTCGGTTGAGACCACGAGCACCGCCAGCTCTGGGTGGCGGTGGCGCAGCCTGGCAGCGAGCTCGTAGCCGTCCGCATCTGGCAGGTGGACATCGATGAGTGCGCAGTCGGGGTGGTACCGGTCGACGGCCGCCACCCCGGAAGTGCCGTCCGCTGTCGCCGCGACGACGCTGAATCCCCGACGATTCAACAGGTTTCGGATCAGTGCCCGGAAACGCTCGTCATCGTCAATGATCACGACAGTCGCGCCCATCTGACCATGCTCGGTCAGCGCGTCCGCACCGGGAATAGGGCTAGCCCCACACCATCATCGCGGCGGACGTTACGCCGGCCGAGTGGCGTTAGCCCCACGAGCCGCCGTGGTGGTGCCAGCTTGACAGACGAGCGCACCGTGGCGAGAAAGATCAGTCCTGTCGACACCATTTTTAGGCGAGCGGCGGTCACGAAGCTTGCTATTGACTACGGGGCGCGGCGCGCGCGGCTCCGGGGTCGGCAGACGCAGACGGTGACGGTGACGATCAGGACCAACGAAATGTGCGATCGGTAAGCCGACGCTGCGTGCCCGGCTGTTAGGTTATTGAGCGTCCAAGAAGCCATCTGCGCGCCTACCGCCGCAAGAAATAGAACACTCGTGGGCCCACGGCTTGGCCGCGGTGGTGAGTGTGCGGCACACGCGCACATCGACCATGATCGTTCTAAAAAATGCCTTTTGAAATGGAAATATGATGGCTGCGCGCGCATAGTGCCGCGTCTTCTTGGTGCGCTCAGGCCCAGCCGTCGCATCGAGTTTCGGCAAAACCTTGGCATCCAAACCTGTAACTGTTAGATTGGCCACGTTAAACCAAATCTAGTTAGGTTAAGGCTTCAAAACGCACCCTGCACAGTTGCTGGCAACTGGTTGCGCACCGGAGCTTGAGGCTTGTCCGACAAGAAAGCACGCAATGATTGTTCCGCATGTTGTCGCCCGACCGTTCCGCGGAATCGGTGGGTTCTTCGCGATGGCTCTGGACACATTCGTGCTGATACCGCAGAAGCCGTTCGCTTGGCGGGAGTTCCTGACGCAGTCCTGGTTCGTCGCGCGTGTGTCACTGCTGCCCACACTGATGTTGGCGCTGCCATTCACGGTGTTGTTGGTATTTACCTTCAACATCCTGCTGATCGAGTTCGGCGCCGCCGACTACTCCGGAACCGGCGCTGCGTACGGCACGGTAACGCAGTTAGGCCCAATCGTTACCGTGCTCGTCATCGCGGGGGCCGGTGCGACGGCGATGTGCGCGGACTTGGGTGCGCGCACCATCCGAGAAGAGTTGGACGCGTTGCGCGTGATGGGCATCGACCCAATCCAGGCATTGGTAGTGCCACGGGTTCTTGCCGCCACATTCGTTGCTGTGTTGCTGTCCTCGGTCGTCATCCTGGTGGGCATCATCGGTGGCTTTTTCTTCTCTGTGTTCGTCCAGCACGTGACGCCGGGTGCATTCGCGGGCGGGATGACAATCATCACTCACCTAGCCGACGTCGTGATTGCGCTGATCAAGGCTGGGCTCTTCGGCTTGGCGGCCGGGTTGATCGCTTGCTACAAGGGAATTTCGGTCGGTGGGGGACCCGCCGGGGTCGGCAACGCGGTGAACGAGACGGTCGTGTTCACCTTTGTGGCGCTGTTCGCGATCAACATTCTGGCAAGCACGGTGGGGGTAGAGGCCACGCTATGAGCGTAGGGGTTGCTAGCGCACAATTCGCGCGAGTTCACCGCAGGCTGCGCCGTTGGTCCGATGGCTGGGTTCGGCTGGGCGAGCAGACCCAGTTCTACGGGCAGACGCTGATCTCCATCGGTGATGTATTTCGGCGTTACCAGACCGAGTTGCTCCGTCTCATCGCCCAGATGGGTTTGGGTTCAGGCGCTTTGGCCGTCATCGGCGGCACCGTCGTCATTGTCGGCTTCTTGACGCTCACGACCGGTGCACTCGTGGCGGTCCAAGGCTACAACCAGTTCTCCCAGGTTGGGACTGAAGCTCTCACCGGCTTCGCATCGGCCTACTTCAACGTGCGACTGATCGCGCCACTGACCGCCGGGATCGGGCTGGCGGCGACAATCGGCGCCGGCGCGACAGCGCAGCTGGGCGCGATGCGCATCAATGAAGAAATCGATGCCTTGGAGGTGATGGGCATACGTTCGGTTGCCTACCTGGCGTCTACGAGAGTGATCTCCGGGATCATCGTGGTGATTCCGCTCTACTGCGTCGCCGTGCTGATGTCCTTCTTGGCGGCACGATTTGGCACCACTTATGTCTACGGTCAGTCGACCGGCGTCTACGACCATTACTTCAACACCTTCTTGAGCCCGACCGACCTCATCTGGTCGTTCTTGTTGGCCGTGACGATGGCGATCGTCATCATGCTGGTCCACACCTATTACGGCTTCACGGCATCCGGCGGCCCCGCCGGTGTCGGTGAGGCGGTCGGGCGGGCTGTGCGTACGTCCCTAGTGGCCTCGGCGCTGGCTGTGCTCTTGGTCTCCCTGGCCATCTACGGCCAATCCGGCAACTTCAACCTGTCGGGATAACGTGATGGAATCCTCGCAAAAAGCGCGTCGCTTCCACCCCGGCTGGTGGACGCTGGTGCTAATCGCGGTCCTCGTTTGCTCTGTTGTGCTCAGCGCGGCGTTGTTCGCTGGAACGTTTCGCAGTTTCGTTCCCGTCACGCTCGCCTCCGGCCGGGCGGGGCTCGTGATGGAGGCCGGCGCGAAGGTCAAGATGCTCGGCGTTGCAGTAGGACGCGTGTCGAGGATCGAAGGAGGTCGACAGCCGGTACGCCTGCAGCTGGACATCGATCCCGATCAGGCCAGCCACATCCCGGCCAACGTTGAGGCAGAGATTCGGGCCACGACTGCGTTTGGCGCCAAATACGTGGAGCTGATCCCCCCCAGTCACCCCAGTTCCAAACATCTTGTAGCCGGCGCGGTCCTGCAGTCGCGGAACGTAAGTACCGAGGTGAACACCGTATTCGAAAGTCTGGTCGGGGTACTACATCAGATCGACCCGTCAAAGCTCAACGCGGTCCTCGGCGCCATCGCGGATGGTGTGCGTGGCCAGGGCGGGCGAATTGGCCAGGCGACCACCGACGCCAATCAGGTTCTGCTGGCGGTCAATCCGCGTATGGACACCGTCGCTGCCAACTTCGGATCGCTGCAGGGGTTCAGCGACGCCTATGCCGCGGCGGCCAAGGACATCATGTCCACATTGGACGGCGCGAGCACCACAAGCACCACGATCACCAATGAGTCGAAAGCGTTGGATGCGTTGCTGCTCAACGTCATCGGATTCTCCCGAGACGCAGTTGACGTGATCGCCCCGAACGAGGGCAACCTCGTGAACACGGTCAACCTGCTAAGCCCGACGACCAGTCTGCTGCTGAAGTACAACCCCGAATACACCTGCTTGCTCGTGGGCTCGAAGTACTTCCTCGACAACGGCGGCTATACCGCCTTCGGCGGCAACGGAAGATCCGAAATCGCCGACGCCGCATTGTTGTTCGGCAAAGACCCTTACAAATTCCCGCAAAACCTGCCCATCGTGGCGGCCAAGGGTGGGCCGGGGGGAAAGCCAGGTTGCGGATCGCTGCCCGATGCCGCGAAACAGTTCCCAGTACGGCAACTGGTGACCAACACCGGATGGGGAACCGGTCTCGACATCCGCCCCAACCCCGGCACAGGCCACCCCTTCTACATCAATTGGCTTCCCACTACCCGGGGTGTTCCCCAACCGCCGCGGGTGGGCGGCAACAGCGCGCCCGCAATTGGACCTGTGCCCTACCCTGGTGCGCCCCCCTACGGAGCGCCGTTGTTCGGAGCCGATGGGACACCGTTATGGGCGCCACCGCCGCCAGGCGCACCCCCACCGCCGGTCCCCGGAGTGTTGAACCCGCCACCGCCTTACGGAACAGGGACCGGGCCCCCATCCCAACCGCTGCCGCAGGTGTCACCCGGTCCTGCCCCGCAGGCCCCGATCGACCCCGGGCCGGACGCCCCGTCGTCACCTGCAGTAGAAGCACCGCCCGGACCGTGACCATCACCACCATCGACAGAGGAACGACGCGTTGAGAGACAAGTTGGGGAGCGTGATCTGGCGCCTGGGCCTGTTTGTGATGGTCTGTGTGCTGGGCACTTTCGCCTTGTTGACACTGTTCGCCCAGTTCCGGTTTCAAAAAGAAATGACATACCGGGCGGAATTCACCAACATCAGCGGTTTGCAAGCGGGTGACTTCGTGCGCATCGCCGGCGTCGAGGTTGGCAAGGTGAAAGGTATTCGACTCAACCGCGAGCACCGGGCAGTGGTCGAATTCTCCGCGGACGACACCGTCCTGCTGACCGAGGGCACCCGCGCGGCGATCCGCTACGACAACCCCATTGGTGGCCGCTTCATGGCGCTGCTCGAGGGCGCAGGCGGCATTAAGCGCCTTAATCCAGGTCAAACCATCCCCGTCGATCGCACTCAACCCGCGCTGGACCTCGACGCACTCATCGGTGGGTTCCGCCCGCTGTTTCGGGCACTCGATCCCGACCAGGTCAACGCCCTGTCAAAACAACTGATCGACGCGTTTCAGGGCCAAGGCGCCACGATCAGCTCATTCTTGTCGCAGACAGCCGCCTTGACAAACACCCTCGCGAACCGCGACGCGCTCATCGGCCAAGTCATCGGCAATCTGAATTCGCTACTCGAATCGCTTGGCCGACAAAGCGATCAATTCGCCAAGGCCGTCGACTCGCTGTCTGAACTCGTCCACGTTCTCGCCGGGCGCAAAGTTGATATCAGCAATTCAGTGGCGTACACCAACGCGGTGTCCGGATCTGTCGCCGATCTGCTCAGCCAATCCCGCGGCCCGCTGAAGAACATTGTCGATCAATCAGATCGAGCCAACAGCATCGTCGTCGCCGACCACGAGTACATGGACCATCTGCTAGACACACTGCCCGATGCCTATCAGCGGGTCGGGCGGCAGGGACTGTACGGCGACTACTTCGCTTACTACATCTGCGACCTCTTGATCAAAGTCAATGGCAAGGGTGGTCAACCGGTGTACATCAAGTTGGCCGGACAAGACAGCGGGCGGTGCGCGCCCAAATGAAGCGATTCTCAGAACGCAACCCAGCCGTCATCGGCATGATCGGCGTCGGGCTAACAGCCGCCATCACCGCAGGGGCATTGCAGTATAAGGAACTGCCGTTCTTCAACAGCGACCGAGAATACTCGGCGTACTTCGCCGAAGCCGGCGGTCTGAAAACCGGTGCCGCAGTGCAGGTCGCAGGACTGCGGGTCGGTGCGGTGGACGGCATCGACCTCGATGGCGCACGAGTCCGCATCACCTTCAAGGTCGACAAGGACGTGTCATTGGGGGACCGTGCCGAGGCGGCGGTGAAAACGAAAAGCCTGCTCGGAGCCAAGATCCTCGAGATCACACCGCGCGGTGGTGGAGACCTCTCGGCGGCTATCCCGATCGAACGCACGACATCGGCGTACCAGTTGCCTGACGCGCTAGGCGACTTGGCTACCACCGTCAGCGGGCTGAACACCAACCAGCTGAACGATTCCTTGTCGACGCTGGCGCAGACCTTTCAGAACACCGCACCGGATCTCCAAAAGGCGGTGCAGGGGGCAGCCCGCTTCTCGCAGACCATCGACGAACGCGACGCGCAGTTGCGCGGTCTGCTGCAGAATGCCAGCAAAGCCACCGGCGTGTTGGCGAAGCGCAGCGACGAGGTGGTCAGACTGATCACCGAAACCAACGCGTTGTTGGCGCAGCTGCAGACTCAGAGCGCGGCATTGGATCACCTGTCGGGCAACATCTCTGCACTGTCGAAGCAGGTATCGGGGCTGATCGCGGATAACCGCGAGACGCTCAGGCCGTCACTCGAGAAGCTCAACGGCGTGCTGACCATTCTGGACAATCACAAGGAAAAGATCCAGAAGTCCATCAAACTGCTCAACTCTTACGCCATGTCGCTCGGCGAGTCGGTAGCGTCCGGCCCGTACTTCAAAGCCATCCTCGCCAACCTGCTACCCGGACAGTTCATCCAACCTTTCGTCGACGCAGCATTTTCCGACCTGGGGTTAGACCCGAACGTGCTGCTGCCCTCGCAGCGGTTCGATCCGCAAATCGGTCAGCCCGCCACCCCGGCGTTACCGTTGCCGATGCCCCGGACCGGTCAGGGCGGAGACCCCCATCTCTTCCTGCCTGACGCCATCACCGGCAATCCGGGCGATCCGCGGTACCCGTACCGGGAACCCCTTCCCGCGCCACCTCCTGGCGGGCCGCCGCCCGGGCCGCCGGCGCTACCCGCGCCGGCCAGCGCGCCACCAGTCCCGGCGCTGTGCCCTCCCTGCCCAGCCCCAACTGACAGGGGACAGTGATGCGAAGCCGCACCGCGCGGATCGGCCTCGCCACGGTGCTGGCGCTGTGCCTGATCGGTGGCGGCATCGTGGCAGTGCGGGCGACCGCAATGATTGGCCGCCACCACATCGTCGCGTATTTCGACAACAGCAACGGCATCTTCCGTGGCGACGAGATCCGTGTCCTCGGTGTGCCTGTCGGCAAGATCGACTCGATCGAACCCGAACCCGACCGCGCGAAGATCACCTTCTGGGTCGACGAGAAATACAAGATCCCCGCCGACGTGAAGGCAGTGATTATCTCGCCTCAACTGGTCACATCGCGGGCCATCCAGCTCACCCCGGCCTACACCGGTGGACCCGTCCTGGGCGCCGACGCGGTAATTCCCAAGGACCATACGGCGGTCCCCGTGGAATGGGACGACTTCCGCAAGCAACTCCAGACACTGACTGAGACCTTGCAACCCACCGAACACGGTGGCGTCAGCCCGCTCGGCGCGTTCATCAACACCACGGCGGCCAACCTGCGTGGCCAAGGTGCCAACATCCGCGACACGATCATCAAACTGTCGCAAGCGTTCTCCGTGCTCGGCGACCACAGCACCGACATCTTCGCCACGATCAAGAACCTGTCGATCCTGGCGGCCGCCTTGCAATCGAGCACCGACCTGATGGCTCAGCTCAATCGCAACCTGGCGGCGGTCACGTCGTCGCTGTCGCACAGCCCCGACGAAGTAGGTCGTGCGGTCAACGACATCAACAGCGCCGCAATCGATGTGAAGAAGTTTGTTGCCGACAATCGCGACGCACTGGGCACGACGTCGGACAAACTCGCCTCGATCACCAAGGCCGTCTACGACAGCCTCGACGACGTCAAACAAACGTTGCACGTCGCGCCGAACGCCTTCCAAAACTTCGTCAACATCTTTGAGCCGGGGAACGCGGCCGCCACCGGCATCCTCGCCGTGAACAACTTCTCCAACCCAATCTCGTTCTTGTGCGGTGCAATTCAGGCGGCCTCGCGACTCAACGCCGAACAGTCGGCCAAACTCTGCGTGCAGTACCTGGCGCCGATCATCAAGAACCGACAGCTGAACTTTCCGCCCATCGGCATCAACCCCTTCGTCGGACCGATGGCGCGACCTAATGAAATTACCTACAGCGAGGATTGGATGCGTCCCGACTATCGGCCCGCGCCACCGCAAGGCGAGATGCCGCCGCCACCCGGTGCCCCGCCGCCGCACGAGCCTGCTGCCCTGCCAGGCGCCCCGTTGGCCGCCGAAGCCGGATCGGCTCCAGCAGCGCAACCCGGGGCCGCCTCAATTGACCCAGCGGGCGGCCTGCCCGCGCTGATGGTGCCCCGGGGAGGCGGATCATGATGGGGCGACTCGGGCGCGGCTTCGCCGCCGGGAGTGCGTTGCTGGCGCTTCTCACCGCAATCTCCGGGTGCGGCTGGCGCGGCGTGAATTCGCTGCCGTTGCCCGGCACCGAGGGACACGGTCCCGGTGCGTATCGAGTGCAGGCGGAATTGCCCGAAGTCACCAACCTGCAACAGAATTCCCGGGTTCGTGTCGGAGACGTCACGGTCGGCAACGTCAGCAAGATCGAACGCCGAGGGTGGCACGCGTTGATCACCATGACGCTCAACGGAGACGTCGACCTGCCGGCCAATGCCACCGCGAAGGTGGGTCAGACCAGCTTGTTAGGCACGCTCCACGTCGAATTGGCGCGACCGACCACTGTTGCCCCACAGGGCAAACTCCACGATGGCTCGTTGATCCCGTTGCGCAACGGATCGGACTATCCGTCCACCGAACAGACCCTCTCGGCGGTATCGATGCTGTTCAACGGGGGTGGACTGGGCCAAGTCCAAGACATCACTACGGCGTTCAGCACTGCCTTCAGGGGACGTGAGCAGGATCTGCGCAGCTTTCTGGAGCAGATCGACGAGTTCATCGGTCATCTCAACGACCAAAAGGCCGTCATCATCGCCGCCACCGACAGCCTGAACAAGCTGGTGGGCCAATTCGCCGATCAGCGGCCCGTGATTGACAAGGCCCTGCAAACCATCCCTGATGCGCTCAAGGTGCTCAGCGAGGACCGCGACCACCTCGCGGACGCCTTCGACCAGTTCGGCAAGTTCAGCGCGGTGACCGCCGACTCCGTAGCCAAGACGAAAGCCGATCTCGTCAAAGAATTTAACGACGTCGCCCCGGTCATCAAGTCACTGGCCGACGCCGGCCCGGCGCTGACCCGATCACTGAGTGAACTGGCAACCTTTCCGTTCCCCAAGGAAACCATTGAGAACTGGGTGCGTGGCGACTATGTCAACCTCACCGGGATTTTCGACCTAACGCTGAGTCGGATCGACGCGGCGATGTTCACGGGGACGCGGTTCGAGGGCAATCTGACCGAGCTCGAGATGCAATGGGGCCGTACGATCGGTCAGCTGCCCAGCCCCTACACTGCCGGCAACCCTCTGATCGCGCCGTACAAAGTCGATCAGGGGCCCTGACGTGCACCTCACTCGGCGGATCAGGATCCAACTGGCGCTATTCGCCGCGATCTCCCTGGTGGCGGGCGCGATCATGGTGTTTGGCTACATCAAGCTGCCCACACTGTTATTCGGTGTCGACCGGTACACCGTGACCGTTGAGCTTCCGCGTGCCGGCGGCCTTTACAAGGCCGGCAACGTCACCTATCGCGGCACTGAAGTGGGCCGCATCCGGGACGTGCGGATCGTCGGGGACGAGGTGCACGCCATCCTGTCGCTGAACTCCGATATCAAGATCCCGTCTGACCTAGAGGCGCAAGTGCACAGCCAGTCCGCGATCGGTGAACAGTACATCGCACTCGTGCCGCGCAACGGCACGTCACGCCCGTTGCGAGACGGCGACGTCATTCCCGAGAGCCGGACCACCGTACCGCCCGATATCAACGGGCTCCTCGACGCGGCCAACCGTGGCTTGCAAGCGATTCCGCGGGACAACCTGAAGACGATGATCGACGAAAGCTATACCGCCGTCGGTGGTTTGGGCCCCGACATTTCACGGCTGGTCAAGGCAACCACGACGTTGTCGATCGATTCGCGAGCCAACTTGGACTCGATCCTCGGCGCGATCGATCACGTCGGGCCGATCTTGGACTCCCAGGCACAGACCCCGGACGCGATCCGGGCGTGGGCAGCCCATCTGGCGAGCATCAGCGGCTCGCTCAAGACCCATGACGACGCGTTGGCCCAATTCCTTCCAAACGGCGCCGATGCGGCCGAACAGAGTCGCCAACTCATCGACCGGATCCGGCCGACGTTGCCCGTGCTGCTGGCCAACCTGGTCAGCATCGGCGGCGTCGCTCTCACTTATCAGCCTGCGATCGAACAGATTCTGGTCCTGTTGCCCCAGGGGGTAGCCAGCCTGCAGGGCGGATCGGTGATGACGCACGACGTCAATACGCCGTACAAGGGCGCGTTACTGGACTTCAATCTCAATCTGAACGCGCCGCCGCCCTGCACGACAGGCTTCCTGCCGGCAACCCAGATCCGGCCGCCCAGCCTCCAGGACGCCCCCGCACGCCCGGATGGGGACCTGTACTGCCGGATTCCGCAGGATGCTCCGTTCACCGGCGTCCGCGGCGCGCGTAACTATCCGTGCTTGACCCGACCGGGCAAACGTGCGCCCACGGTCAAGATGTGTGAGAGCGACGAGGAGTACGTGCCCCTCAACGACGGTAACAACTGGAAGGGCGATCCGAACGCGACACTGTCCGGCCAGGACGTGCCCCAGCTGGCACCCCCTACTGCCGCAGGGCCACAGCCCACGCCCGCCGCGGCGCCGCCTGCATCCCCGCCGCCGATCGCCGCGGCGTTCTACGACCCGGAGACGGGTTCTTACATCGGACCCGACGGACATACCTACACCCAGACCGACCTCGCTCGAACGGCCCCGAAGGACAGGACATGGCAGAAAATGCTGATGCCGCCAACCGGCAACTGAATGTCGCGACGACCGCCGCCGGCACCGCCCTTGCCGAGGACGGTGATCGAGATCGCGACCGAGCCTCGGGTCGAGATGATGACGGTGACGCCGAGCAGGTCAGCGACTCCAGCGACGACGCGGTCAGTGCCGACGACCTCGAGGACGGCCGATCCGCAAAACGGCCGCGCAACGTCATGCGGTTGGCCGCGACAGTTGGTGTCGTAATGATCGCGGCGACGGGCGGGCTGGGGGCGTGGCTGATTACCCAGGCGGTCAAGACAGACCATCAACTCGAACGGCGTGCCTTGTTCCTGAGCGTGGCCCGACAAGGCGCGCTCAACCTGACCACCATCAAAGCCGCCGAAATCGACGCCGACGTGCAACGGATTTTGGATTCATCGACGGGGGTGTTCCACGACGACTTCCAGAAGCGCTCCCAGCCGTTCGTCGGCCTCGTCAAACAGACCCAGGCATCGTCGGAGGGAACTGTCACTGAGGCCGGCGTCGAGTCGATGACCGACGAGACGGCGCAGGTATTGGTGGCGGTGTCGGTGAAGACGACAACTCCCGGCGCGCCACCCGACCAACAACCACGCCTATGGCGCATGCGGCTGCACGTCCAGCAGGTCGGCGGCAGCGCCAAAGTGTCCGACGTCGTCTTCGTGCCATGAGGATTGCGATGAGAGCAGCCGAGATGACCGTCGATACCAAGAACGACAACTGCCTCGCGGCGGATGACTCCGAGCAGCCCTCGGCGGCCGATGCTTCCGTGCAGGCCGATGACGTCGCCGCGACCCGCACCGAGCGAGCCGTCGCCGAGCCAAGGCGACGTTTGACCCGGACCCGGCTTGTCGTGTTCGGTCTGCTGCCCGCAATCGTGCTGTTGCTGGCGGCGGGTGCGGCATACGCCAGATGGCGAGTTGTGTCGGTACGCGAGGCCCAGCTGGCCGGCATCGCCGCCGTTCAATCCGCCAGGGATGGCACCGTCGCGCTGCTCGGATACCGACCCGACACCGTGGAAAACGATTTGACCGCGGCCCGGGAGAGGCTAACCGGCACGTTCCGCGATTCCTACACGTCGCTGACCGAGCAGGTCGTAATCCCCGGTGCCCAACAGAAATTGATCACCGCAATCGCCAAGGTGCCAGCGGCGGCACTGGTTTCCGCGACCGCCAGTCACGCAGTCGTCCTCGTCTTCGTTGACCAAACCACCACGATCGGCAATGGATCACCCTCGGACACCGCATCAAGCGTGCGAGTCACCCTCGACAAGATCAACAACAAATGGCTGATTTCGGGATTCGATCCGGTCTGACCGCAGTCAAAGGAGATGTGATGAGCCAAACGCGGTCCCTAGCCCTTACAGTGCTGGCAATTGCCGCGCTGTTCGGTGTGGCGATGCGGCCGGGCGGCGCGCGTGCCCGCGCCGACGCGGTGGCCTACTTGTTCAACGTGACTGTCAGGCCGGGTTACAACTTCGCCAACGCCGATGCGGCAATCGCCTACGGACGTGGCATCTGCGACAAGGTTAGCGGCGGAAACGCCTACGCCGACGTGATGCAGGACGTGAAAACCGATTTCAACACTTCCGATGAGTTCCAGGCCTCCTACCTGATCTCCCAAGCGGTCGGTGAGTTGTGTCCCGCACAAATCTGGCAACTACGAAACTCGGCGGCGCACTACCGACCGACCGCCGCGCCCAGTCGCATTGGTGTTGACCACATACCGCGGGAGGCGCTATGAATCACCTTGTGGGAGCGCATCGTTCGATGAGCGCTCGCCGATCTGCCCGAGCGGGGGTGACGGTGGTCGCGTCCATGACCGCAACGATTACGGCGGTGCCGGCTGCGTCGGCTGACAACGCGCGGCTGAATTCGAGTGTGTACGCCAACATCTATACCGTTCGGCATCAGGCCGGATGCACGGCCGACGTCAAGGTGAACCCGCAGCTGCGGCTAGCGGCCCAGTGGCACACCGACGATGTCCTGAACAACCCCGCCCTCGACGGCGACATTGGTTCGGACGGATCCACTGTCGAAGACCGCGCGAAGAAGGCCGGCTTCACCGGCACCGTCGCGGAAACGGTTGCGATCAATCCCGCCGTCGCAATCAGCAGCCTCGAGCTGATTCGCCAGTGGTACTACGACCCGGCCTCGCTCGCCATCATGCAGAACTGCGCCAATACCCAGGTGGGGGTCTGGTCGGAGAACAGTTTCAACCGCACCGTCGTCGTCGCCGTCTACGGTAAGCCCAATTAGCGGCAACGGCTATTCAACGAAAGCAATTGCTCTGCTGAGCATTTCACCTATACCGGATGATGAAAGGAGGTCGCCATGGATCCTAGCCCAGACTATGACGCCAGCGACGAACTCGAATACGGCCTGGCGGCAATCGCGTGGTTACTACGCGGCGTGTATCCGCCGCCCGCATACGTACCGAACTGAAGACGGGTATGCACGCCATCCCAGGGGCCCGCGTGGATTGCGAACCATCGTGAAGGCTAGAACATGAGACTGAGCATCTGCGTGCTACGCGCCGCTTTGGTAGCCCTTCTGGGGTTGTGCTTGTGGACCGCAGTGCATGCCAGGGCCGCGGTCGTCGAATATCTGCAGGTGCCGTCGGCAGCGATGGGTCGTGACATCCCCGTCGCCTTTATCGCCGGCGGGCCGCACGCGGTCTACCTCCTAGACGCATTCGATGCGGCGCCCGATGTCAGCAACTGGATGACCGTCGGACACGCGGTGGACGCGCTTGCAGGCAAGGGCATTTCGGTCGCCGTGCCCGCTGGTGGTGCCTACAGCATGTACACCGACTGGGAGCAAGACAACGGCCGTCAGTGGGACACATTCTTGTCCACCGAGTTGCCGACCTGGCTGGCCATCAATAAGGGCCTCGCCCCGGGCGGCCATGCAGTGGTCGGCGCGGCGCAGGGCGGCTATGCCGCTTTGGCCTTGGCGGCCTTCCACCCAGACCGCTTCCGCTACGCCGGGTCGATGTCGGGCTTCGTTGCTCCGGAACGGACCGGCGTCGACGGTGCGATCACTGCGGGACTACAGAAGTACGGCGGCGTCGACACTCGCAACATGTGGGGGCTTCCACAGCTTGGTCGGTGGAAGTGGCACTCACCTAACGCGCACGCACAACTGCTCGTCGACAATGGCACTCGGTTGTGGGTATTCAGCCCGGGCACACTTACCGCATCAGACCCTGCGGCGATGATCGGTTACCCCGACATCGCCCAGGGCACCAACCGCACGTTCTATACCCAGTATCGCGGCGTCGGGGGGACCAACGGCCACTTCGACTTTCCGGCCTCCGGCGATCACGGCTGGTCGACCTGGGCACCGCAACTCGCCGCTATGTCGGGCGATCTGAGTTCAACGATCAGGTAAACGACTTGACGCGATGGACCGGCTGCGGCAACGCGCCAAGCATCGTTGTGTTATCGTGCGACCCACGCTCGAATTGGACGGCCTGGCTTGCTCGGGTATCGGGGCGGAGGGGAGCCCGGCGTCGACGCAGCCATTGGCGAACGGCAAGCTTCACGGTCACCAAACGCGGAAATCTCGTTACCAGAGCATCTTTCATAGAATCTCAGCCGGCGGTGACGGGTTAGGCAACTATCGGAGGCGTCGCCCGACGAATCGCGTCGCGTCTCGGTCGCTAGGGGTCCGAAGAATTGATACGGCATCACACGGCGGTCTTGACCAGCCATTAATCTAACAGTGTAAGGTAATATCCAGAGGATCACGCCCGGTTACCAAGGAGGGCCGCATGACGGCATCGACCACGACGCAAGCGACAGAGCAGGGTGCGGACCTGATGAGCAAGATCGGTCCCGTAATCGACATCGACTCGCACGAAATGATCCCGCTGCATATGTGGCCGGAGGCTTTCGGGGACGCGGCGGTGACGTTCACTGAGCTGGCGACCAACACGGCGATGGTGGATAACCTAGGTGAGAACTCAATGCGCCGAGACGATCTCGGCGCCGACGACGATGAGATCGATCCGAACACGGTGTGGAGCATCAAGGGACCGTCGGCCCCGTCGGCGATCAAGATGTCGCGACGCGTGGACGTCCTTGACGCGATGGGGATTTCGCGCCAGCTGGTCTATCCGAACTTCGCATTGATCGGAGTTATGCTGGCGTGCAACCCAATGGCGCACAAATGGTTCGGTTACAACCCAGAGAACGTCGACCGTATCCAGCTGGGCCGCGACGTGATCGCCGGGCACAACGACTGGGTTTTGCGAACCATCAGTGAAGTAGACAGCAACCGGGTGCGTCCCGTCGGATTGATTCTGACCGAATCGCTGGAGCAGATGATGGCCGACACGCAACGGCTCATCGACGGCGGCACCCGGGCTCTGATGATTCCCGGCGGGGAGCCACCCGCGGGAATGTCGCCGGCCGACGAGCGTTTGGATCCGTGGTGGAAGATGCTGGCCGACGCCGACGTCGCAGTGACATTGCACATCGGAACCGAATTTCCCTTCCTGGCGTCATCGACGTGGTCGTCGCGGGTGCCCCAGTTCAAGCGAGCCGATTTCGCCTCGCTGGAGTTCCCCGTCGAGCCCTACTTCGGCGCGACGATGAACTTCACCCATGAGAATTTCATCACCGTCTTGGTTTTGGGTGGTGTGTTCGAACGCCACCCCAGGCTACGGTTCGGGTCGTTGGAGATCACCGCTCAGTGGATCGGACCGCTCGCCGAGCGACTGGACCTATGGGAAAAGCAGTTTCACAAGCGGTTCAGCGGTGTCCTGACCATGAAGCCGTCGGAATACATCAACCGAAATGTTCGGATCGGACCGTTTCCCTTCGAAGATGTACGGTCCTACTTCGAGCGCTATCCGCAGCTCTCGGACGTGTACTCGTTCTCCACGGACTTTCCTCACGTGGAGGGTGGCAAGGAGTCCAAGCGCCGGTTCTTCGAGAACTTGGCTCCGCTCGGCGAGGACATCTTGCGCAAGTTCTATGTCGACAACCCGGCCTACTTGCTGCCCGAATGATCCGCTCTGGCCTTGCTGATACATCCGAAAGATTCTGAGCAACAGAACATAGGCATCCGAACTGGCAGCCGAGGCGCCGCGGTGTCGAGCACAGTGGTCAGCGTGGCGCCATCCGGATCGCGCCGTCCAAGCGGATGGTTTCGCCATTCAACATGGGATTGTCGACGATGTGTGCGACCAGCGACGCGAACTCGGCGGGCCGTCCCATCCGCGAGGGGTGGGGCACCTGCTGTGCTAACGACTCTTGCGCGGGCCGGGGCAAACCCAGCAACAGCGGTGTCTCGAACATTCCGGGTGCGATGGTGACTACGCGGATGTAATGGGCCGCCAATTCCCGTGCGATGGGAAGCGTCATGCCGACGATGGCGGATTTGGATGCAGAATAGGCGGCTTGGCCGATCTGGCCGTCGAAGGCGGCCACCGACGCCGTGTTGACGACCACGCCCCGGTCGCCGTCGATCGGCTCGTTGCAGGACATGCGGACGGCGGCGAGGCGGATGGCGTTGAAGGTACCCAGCAGATTGATCCGCACGACGCGCTCGAATTCCTCGAGCGGGTGTGGCCCGGTGCGGCCGAGGACCTTGGTGGGGTCTCCGACGCCCGCGCAGTTGACCAGGATGCGTAGCGGGCCCAGACCAGTCGCGACATCCAGGGCAGCGTCGACCTGATCAACGGCGGTAACATCGGCCGCCACGTATGTGCAACGTTCTCCGAGATCGGCGGCGACCGAAAAGCCGGGGGGCCCAGGCAGGTCCAGCAATACAACCAGCGCACCATCGGCGACCAGTCGCTGCGCGGTCGCCCGCCCCAGCCCAGACGCTCCCCCAGTGACCACGGCGACGCTTCCCCGGCATCGCATCAGCCGAATTCCGGTTCCATCAGCACTGTTCCGCTGCTCGGCATTACGGAATTAGTTCCACGATGGTCGCGTTCGCTTGGCCGCCGCCCTCGCACATCGTTTGGAGACCGTACCGAATCCCGTTGTCGTGCATGTGATGGACGAGGGTGGTCATGATCCGGGCGCCTGACCCTCCCAGCGGATGGCCCAAGGCGATCGCCCCGCCGAGCGGGTTGAGCCGATTGGGGTCGGCATCGATGTCGGCAAGCCAGGCCAGTGCAACCGTAGCAAACGCCTCGTTTACCTCAAAGGCTCCGATGTCGTCGAGGTCGATACCGCTGCGGGCCAACACCTTCTGGGTGGCGGGGATGGGGCCGGTCAGCATGATTTCGGGGTCGGAGCCGACGACGACCGCGGTGTGCAACCGTGCCAGGGGTGTGAGGCCCATTCGTTGGGCACGTTCACTGGTGGTGATCAGCAGCGCAGCGGCGCCGTCGCTGACCTGAGAGCTGTTGGCCGCGGTCACGATCCCGTCGGGACGAAACGCTGGTTTGAGCACTGCCAACGAGTCCAGCGTACCGCCTCGACGGATGCCTTCGTCAGCCGCCACCGCGGCGCCGTCGGGCGTGCGCACGGTGACGATCTGTGCTTCGAAGCGGCCGCTGTCGGCTGCAGCGGCTGCCATTTCGTGTGAGTGCAGGGCGAGGGCATCGGCGTCGCGCCGGCTGATTCCCCAGGATCGTGCGATTTCCTCGGCGCCCAAGCCCTGACTGGGTGCATCGGGACCATATCGTTCGTTGTAGCCGGCTCCGAACGGGGATTGTCCGTTGCCGCTGGCCGATCCCATGGGCACTCGTGACATCGATTCCACGCCGCCGGCCACGGCAATGTCGTAATGCCCGGCGATTATCGATGCGGCGGCGAAATGTAATGCCTGCTGCGATGATCCGCATTGACGGTCCACGGTGGTGCCGGGCACGGATTCGGGCCAGCCTGCGCTGAGCACCGCGGTGCGGGCGATGTCGAAGGTCTGCTCACCGATTTGGCTGACGCAGCCCCATACGACGTCGTCGATCAGGGCCGGGTCGATGCCGGTGCGTTCGACGAGGGCATTGAGTACGACGGCCGACAGGTCCGCGGGGTGCACCCCGGCAAGTGCTCCGTTGCGCTTGCCGATCGGCGTGCGCACCGCCTCGACGATCACCGCGTCTCGCATCGCGGTCCTCTCAGGTTCATCGATCTGTGGCGTGGCCGTCGATCGAAATCGGCAGGGACATAGCCACTCTCGCGCTCGCAGGGCGGCTTTGCGGGTATCGATCAGGGCTTGATCAAGGCGTGGCGGATCAGCCAGTCGTGGACCAAGCCCGCGGCAACCGCAAGATGTGACTTCTGTCCTTGTCCACTGAAGTAGTGGTTGGCGTCGGGCAACTCGATGAGTTCCTTGTCGTCGTGTTCGATCGCGTCGAATACCTGCTGTTGGTGGCTGGTCGGAACGGCATCGTCGCGTCCGTTCACCAGGATGAGAACGGGTTTGGAGACCCGTGGGGCGGCATCGGCGGCGTCGATCTGAGCGGTATCCAAGCTCCACTGCGATAGCCAGCTTCGCGTCGTGGTGAAGCGCATCAACGCGCCCGGGCTGGTGTTGGCGACTGAGGGGTCGCCGAGATAGCTCCACCGCGGAGTGCGCCCGTTGGGTTCGATAGTGGGATCCAACCAGCGCGGGTCGGCCATAGTGCCGTACACGACGAAGGCGTGCTCGTCGTGGGGGCGCCCCGCGGCGCGAAGGTCGGCAAGGCGGTTCTGCGCGAACTCGGTGATCTTACGGCTGCGCGCGCGCTGGCGTGCTCGGTAGGCGCTGAGGAACTCTGCGGAGTACGGCGGCTGATTGGCGTTGTCGGGACGGTACAGATCGAAGTCGGCATCGCGACCGCGTTCGGGCTCAAGCTCGTTGGTGATCGATGCGTCGAGGAAATCGGTGAGTAGCCGGTGACGGCTTCGCGGTGCGGCCAGCAGCATGACCGCGTCGGCGGGCGGCAGCGCGGTCTCGCTCAGCGGGGTGGGCTCGCCGGCGGCTGTCAGCGTGATCGTCGGTTGCTCGGCCTCAGCTTGATAGCCCATCATCGGTGAACCACCGCCGCTCCAACCCGCAAGGACGACGTTGCGGTATCCCAACCGCTCACGGGCGTCGCGTACACATGCGCCTAGGTCCAGTAACACATTTTCCATCTGCAGAGCCGAATCGCCTGTCGTGTAGCGATTTCCGCACCCAATCACGTGCAGGCCCGTGCGGGCCAGTTCGGAGAACAGCGGTAAGTAGGCCGGCGACCCGATGGGATGCATCGCGATGATCACCGTGTCGGAGTCGTCGTCCCCACGCAACAGTTGGGCCTGCCGGACGACGTTGTCCTCGATCGATCCGTATACGTCCTTACGCACCGAATGCTCTTGGGAAACCACAAGATACGGCATACGGCGGTACTTGACCCTGACCTTCGCGGGGGTGGTCATTACGGGCGCTCCGATCTACAGCGAATGTCTCGATAGGTTACCATACAGCGTTTGATTAAATCCGGCGCGTATCGGCTTTCACAGCACTGCGGCGCGGCCCGGTCACATCGACATTCCGCCGTCCACCGGAAGGATCACGCCGGTGATGTAGGCCGCCGCTTCCGCGGTGAGAAATGCCACCGCCGGCGCGATCTCGACCGGTTCGGCGAAGCGGCCGAGCGGGATGGTGGCGGTGAGCTCGGCGAGCTTGTCGGGCGGGACGTCGGCGACCATGGCAGTGGCGGCGTTGGGGGAGATCGCGTTGACGGTGATACCGAACCGGGCCACTTCCTTGGCCACCGTCTTGGTGAACCCGATGATGCCGGCTTTGGCAGCGGCGTAGTTGGCCTGGCCGATGTTGCCGTGCATCCCGGTGTAGGAGGTGACGTTGACGATCCTCCCGAACCCCCCGGCCCGCATGTGGGGGATGACGGCGGCAGTGAGGTTGAACGTGCCACCTAGGTGGACGTCGAGGACTTGGCGCCACTGCACGGGCGTGAGCTTCCAGACCATGCCGTCGCGGGTGATGCCGGCATTGTTCACGGCGATGTCGACGCTGCCCGCCCAGGCCGCGACGTCGGACACGGCGTGGGTGACGGCGTCCGGGTCGGCGACGTCGACGGCGACAGGTGCGACGGCGTCGCTACGTTCACCCCAAGCGCTTCTGAGTGCGTCGGCGTTGAGGTCGAACGGCGCGATGCGGGCTCCGGCCCGGGCAAACAGTCGCGCTACTTGGTAGCCGATGCCTTGTGCGGCGCCGGTGACGATGGCGGTACGCCCCGTGAAGTCAAACGCGATGCTCACGAGCGTCGAACCTCTTTCCATGGAATATCGCGGTCCACGCGTGGTTCGCCGGGTAGGCCGAGAACACGCTCGCCGAGGATGTTGCGCAGCACCTCGGAGGTGCCGCCTTCGATCGAGTTGGCCAGCGACCGCAGGTAGGCCTTTCTGACGTCGCCGCCGCCATGCACCGAGGCGAAGTCCGGCGCCTTGTCGATGTAGCCGTCGACGAGCAGACCAGCCGAGCCCGATAGGTCGACGCACAGCTCGTAAATCGCCTTGTTGAGCTCGGCCATCTGCAGTTTCGCGATCGAGCCCTCGGGCCCGGGCACGCGTCCGACCTGCGCAGCGGCCCGCACGTTGGTCAGCCGGGCAGCCTCCGCGCGCGCCCACAGCGATGCCAACCGGTCGGTCAGCACGGGATCGACGCGGCCCGCGGCCACGGCTTGCTGATAGGTGGCCACGGCCTGCCCGATGGGTCCCGATCCTCGAGTAGCGGGACGCCCGCCCAGGGCCACCCGCTCGTTGGCCAGCGTCGTCATCGCGACCTGCCAGCCCTTCCCGACTGTGCCCAGCACGTTGGCACCGGGAATCCGCACCTCGGTCAGGAACACCTCGTTGAACTCGGCCTCTCCGGTGAGCTGACGCAACGGGCGGACCTCGACACCCGGCGACTTCATGTCGAGCAGAAAAAAGGTAAGCCCCTTGTGCTTGGGGACGTCGGGATCAGTGCGCGCCAGCAGGATTCCCCAGTCAGCGACGTGCCCCAACGAAGTCCACACCTTCTGCCCGGTCACGACGAAGTCGTCGCCGTCGGGCACCGCCCGCGTCGCAAGGGCGGCCAGATCGGACCCGGCAGTGGGCTCGGAGAACAGCTGACACCAGATATGTTCGCCGCTAAACCCGGGTCGCAGGAAGCGGGCTCGCTGCATCTCGGTCCCGTGGGCATGGATGGTTGGCAACGCCATCCCTAGTCCAATGACATTGCGGGCGCCGTGATCGACTGCTCCGGCATCGGCGAAACGCTCCTCCACTGCGGACTGTAAGGAGGCGTCCAAACCGCGCCCGCCGTAACCGACGCCGAAGTGAACCATGGCCAGGCCGGCATCAAAGCGCGCTTCTCGAAAGACGCGGTCGGCGAGCGGGTCGGTAGTCGGCGGTACGGGGTTGGCCGCTAGGAATTCGTCGACCTCGGCTTGGAGTGCGACCACCCCCGCGTTTGCGCTGAGAACTGGTTTGGCCGCAATAGGGCGGGGTGAGACATCGCCGCCCAGTTGTGTCGCCAACCGGGCCCGGTGGCGGGCGGGAGAGCCCAGAAGGAGTTGGGTGCTCTTAGCGCGCTTGAGATAAAGGTGTGCCGGATGTTCCCAAGTGAAGCCGATACCGCCGTGGATCTGAAGGCTGTCTGTGGCAACCCGCTGATAGGCGTCGGAGGCCAATGAACGAGCCAGTGCCGCAGAGAGTGACAGTCGGGCGGGGTCGTGCACGGCGGTCCACAACCCATGCCAGACCACCGAGCGCGCCGCCTCGACATCGACCAGCATGTCTGCGCAGCGATGTTTGATCGCCTGGAATGATCCGATCGGACGCCCGAATTGAACTCGGGTTCGTGCGTAGTCCACGGTTGTGGCCAAGACTCGCGTGGCGCCCCCCAGCTGTTCTGCAGCCAGGTAGAGCGCGGCGAGGTCTGCCGTACGACGCATCGCCGACGTGGCGGCTCCGTCCGATCCGATCAACGTCGCAGCGGTGAAATCGAAGGTCAGCTCGGTCAGTTTGCGCGTGGAGTCCATGGTGATCAGGGGGGTGCGAGTGAGATTGGTGTCGTTACCCTGCACGGCGAAGAGCGTGAGTCCACGTGCGGTTCGGGCAGCCACCAGGACGAGATCTGCACTGGCACCGTCGATCACGATGTCGGCGGTGCCCGACACCCGCCAATTGTTTCCATCGCAGCTGGCGCGCAGGGTGCTGGCCGTCGGTTCATCGCCGGACCAGGCCAGCGTCGCGACGGTCTTCCCCGCGGCGATATCGGGCAGGTATGCGGCTTGGGCCTGCTCGTCGCCGATCTCGAGCAGAGCCGTTGCGGCCAGTCCCACGGTGGCCAGGAACGGCCCGCAGAACAGGACACTGCCCATTTCCTCGAATACCACCCCGAGCTCGACCGGACTTGCACCGCCGCCGCCGTGATGTTCGGGCAGGACCAGCCCGTGCAACCCGAGCTCGACGGCGGCCTGCGTCCAGACGACCGGGTCGTATCCGGCAGTGGTCTCCATCAACCGGCGTACTTCTGTCTCCGGGGACCGCTTTTCGAGAAACTGGCGGACGACTTCGCGGAGGCTCTCAGCATCCTCGCCGGGCATGAAGCTCACGTGTCACTCACTTTCTTCCGACGCACGGCAGGAACTCCCCGAGACAAAACCATATGACGTTTGATTAAACTAAACCATATGCTGTTTGATTGACCATCTGAAAGCGGTTACCGCGGTCCCCGGAGGAACTCCACGATGGCAAACACTGACTCCCGCGCCCTGGCGGGTCGTCGAGCTTTGGTGACGGGCGCGAGCCGCGGCATCGGGGCCGCGATAGCCCGGCGATTCGCCGAACTGGGTGCCGACGTCGTCGTCGCTGCACGTAGCGCTGAGCCGATTGGTCGATTGGCACAGGAATTGCGGACGCTCGGAGTGCATGCGATCGGCATCGAAGCGGACATGGGTGACCGGGCGTCGATGGACGCGCTGATGCGGGGTGTCGTTGCCGCCTTTGGCGGACTGGATATCCTGGTCAACAACGCCGGAGTGCTCCCCACAGCGGCGCGAGCCGAGCAGTTGGACTGGGCAGATTGGGATGCCACCATTCAGCTGAACCTGTCTGCCCCGTGGTATTTGGCATGCCGCGCAAAGGAATTGATGGAATCCGGCAGCGTGGTGGTAAACAACGCCAGTACGGCAGCTTATTTTCCCTCGCGGGGATTGGTCGCTTACAACGTCAGCAAGTCGGCTCTGGTAATGCTCACCCGCGTACTTGCCCTAGAGTGGGCGCGCGACGGCGTGCGTGTCGTCGGTGTGGCGCCCGGCAAGATCGACACCGGCCTCGTGGAACCGATCGTCGCCTGGACCCAAAAGCACGGACTGCCACTGAATCCGATGCGCCGCATTGGATTCGACCACGAAGTTGCGGACCTGGTCGCGTTCCTGGCATCCGAACGCGCCGGTTACATCACCGGAGTGACCGTCCCCATCGATGGTGGCGAGCTGCTGACCGCTGGATCAGAACCGGGTCGCTAGCGCACGCACCGCTTGCAATGTCGTCAGGACGGCCGGGCCACTACCTGATGGCAGCGATTCTGCTTGCGGACTGGGCAAGCCGCGCTGCGCAAGACTCGATCTGGGTGCCGGTCAGCGGCTTAGGCAGTCCCCATATCGAAAGCAGTAGCCTGATCGCGCCGCCGTCGTCGTCGAAGACCGGGACGCTGATCATTCGCACCGCCACCGGCCGGTCGGCTTGCAGCTCCGCGGGTTCGTACTGATCGGTGACCGATGCACTGAGGGCCCGGATGCGCTCGGCGTGGTCCGGCGCTCGGTTGCTGGCGGTGTAGTCGCGATAACTGCGTTCGAGATCTAGCTGGGTTTGGCTGGCCAAGGTCACCGACCAGCCTCGCTCGCGCACGCGCACGAGCATGTCGCGGCAGGCCTCGCGCTGCGGCTCGGTCAACGTTTGACCGGGCCGCTCGATCCAGGTGCGCTCGGCCTCGGCGCCGCCGAACGCGACGAAGAGCGCGCCCAGCGGCGCGGCGAGCGGACAGCGTTGCCCGACTCGTGTTCGAGGAGTGCCGGCGCTGGGCGCCCCTGCGCCGGCAACGATGATGAGTTCGTCATCCACCGCGGCAGTCGTTAGGCTCTCGGCGCCGAGTTCGGTTGCCAGGGACTCCATCTCGCCTCTGGCAAGGTCCGCATGTTGGAGGTAGCCGATGACATCTGGTTCGGGTATGGCAACCATCGAGGCCGGCGAGAACCGTCCATACCCGCCCTGGAAGAACACCAGCGGAAGCGTGCCATCCGCGGCGTCGAGATCACGGACCCGGCCCAGCACGTGGTAGTGGTCCCCGGCCGGGGAGATCGAGGCGAAGTCGCAATCGATCCACGCCGCTGAGCCCACAATCCGGGGTGCTCCCGACGGCGCTGGCTCCCAATCGACGTCGGAGAACTTGTCCTGGCTGCTGCTAGCGAAGATCCGGCAAACCGCCTCCTGATGAGCGCCGATGACATTGACGCAGAACGATCGCGCGGTGCGCATCCGAGCGAAGCTGCGCGAGTCCACCGTCGGGTAGAACGCGATCAGCGGTGGGTCCAGGGACACCGAGACGAACGAGCCGATAGCCATACCGGTTGGCAGTCCGTCGGCGTCGATCGCTGAGACCACGGCGACTCCGGTGGGGAAACTGCCCATGACACCCCGAAACCGGCGCGGGTCGATCGGGGGGCCGCTCATCGCTGCTTCGAGCTCGGATCGTGTGGTGTCAACATTTCGCTTTCTCTTCGGACGGACGACAAACCCATCGACGTTGTGTTAATCGATAGTACGCGAGCTCCTGGGACGCGCCGAACCGGTCGGCGCCGCTGTCCTCTCGAGCCGCCCGGACACGGCGACGCGCTGCAGGACAACCTAGTTCGCGTCGGCCAGGGCGAACCGGGTGCCGCAAATGCGATAAACCAATCACCGTTAGCCTACGCTTAAGGGCATGACTTGTAGCACCAGTCCGAACCCGGACGGCTCCGTCCTCAAGGACGTCGAAGGTTTCGCGGTCGTCAGCGACGGGCTGCGAATCGTAGGGCAGCGGTGGCGTCCGGCCGCATCCGTCGGAACCGTCGTCATGCTGCATGGTGGCGGGCAGACGCGGCACTCGTGGGATACCAGTGCGGCACAGTTGGCGCGCACGGGTTGGTCGGTCGTTACCTACGATGCGCGCGGTCATGGAGACAGCGATTGGTCGGCGCACGGTGACTACGGGATCGCCGCGGGCGTCGCAGATTTGATGCGCGTACTCGAACACGTCGATCCGCACCCGGTGCTCGTCGGTGCCTCCATGGGCGGACTAACGGCACTTTTCGCCGCAAGTGAGTCCACCGATCTCGCATCGGCAGTGATCCTCGTCGACATCGTCGCTCGAATCGAGCCTGCCGGGCGGGACCGCATCCGGGCGTTCATGACCGCCCATCAAAATGGCTTTGCCACGTTGGATGCAGTGGCCGACGCCGTGGCTGCATACAGCAACAACCGTCGACGGCCGAGGAATCTCGATGGTCTGCGCCACAACGTTCGCCAGCGCGACGACGGGCGCTGGTACTGGCACTGGGACCCCGAGTTGCTCGGCAGTGCTCAGCCCGACCTTGATACGCAACAACTCCAAATCCGCACTGCTGCCGAGCGCATCACCCAGCCGAGTCTCCTTGTGCGCGGCCGTAACTCGGACATCGTCAGCCCCGAGGGCGCCCGGGAGATGCTGGCGTACATGCCCAGCGCTCGCCTGATCGAGGTGAACGCCGGTCACATGGTCGCAGGCGACGACAACGACGTCTTCGTCACGGAAATAATCAGATTTCTCGACGACCTGCGGCCCGGCATAGATCCGCAGCGCAGTTGACGGCCCGTATCTGGTCAGCGCGTTAGCAGCGCCCGCTTCGGCAGCAATTCAGTTGCCGCCCAGGAGTATTGGGTCGACTTTGAGCGGGCGCGCGGTTTCGATCATGATGATCTCCCACTCGAGGCGGGCGTGCGCGTCCCATTCCCTGCGCGCCTTGATGCGCGCTCGATCGGGGAATCCGTGATGGATGCCCTGCGGGTCGTGGCTGATCAAGCCTGGCTTCATCGGCCGCCCGAGTGAGTTTCCGCCGTGGATGAGCGCGATCTCGTCGTAGTCCGCGTTGCGGTGAAACCACGGTATCCGCTCCACCCCATGCACGGATTCGAACGGCCGCGGCAACAAGTTGATGATGTTGACGCCTTCGGCGACAAGGAACACGTGCATGGACGGCGGCAGGTGGAGACTGTCGGACATGATGACGTTCCAGTCGCGGATATTGAACGCGAACGGGAAGTAATCGCCCTTCCATCCCTCCACGTCGCAGGGGTGGTGGTCGACGAAAATCCCGGAATATTCGTTGTCGTACTTCACTCGAATCTCGTACTCGGATTCGACCGACTGCACCGGTGCGGGCTCGGGCACCCGGATCACGTCCGGATCGAACGGAGCTTGACGCCCCAACCCCGGGTACACGGGTGCGCGCAATTCCCCGACGGTCTCGATCCCCAGGAGAATGGTCTCGGCTCCGGTGACGACCCACCGATGGGTGATGGCCTTCGGGATCACCACGTAGTCGCCCTGTTCGAATGGGATCGGACCGAATTCGGTTTCCACCGTGCCCGATCCGCGGTGAACGAACCAGCATTCGTCACCGTCGACGTTGCGGCAGAAGAACGGCATCGACTCGCTCCTTCTGGACAACCAGATGGTGACATCCGCGTTGTGATACAAACGCTGGGCACTGCCGCGGGGGTCGTCGCGATCGCTGGGAACGATCTCGCTCAGCATCGCCGAGGTCGACCGAAATCGGCCTGTCGTGCGAAACACTGTGGGATCGTTGGTGCGGTAGAGCACCGCCTCGCGCCCGTCGAAGCCTTGGCGTGTCAGTTCGTCGTCTTTGAGCAGTGATCCACCCGCAGTGGCCTCTGGTAAGTCGCGGTGTGCCTGCTTGCTGGTACGGCCTTTGCTGAACTGAATGAGGGTGCGCATGTCTGCGAAGTTAGCAGCCCAACCGAGACAGTGTCTAGCGCTGATTGGTTTATGTGGATCGATGCGGCCAGCGCGCCCTTACGGGCACATAGTGCGTGATATCCAGCAGTCAGTCGGTAAGGCGGGTGACCGATCCTGCCACGGGCAAGAGGTGCACGCGGGCATAAACCAATCGACGTTTGGTATGACTGCTGGTCCCACCGGCTCGGGTACCGCGGCCGCAAAGGTCCTCGTTGCATAACCTTACAACGTTGGATTATGGTGAGTCCACCACGGCCGCTGGCTGCTCCCATTGAGCCCGTGGTGAACGGCTCATCAGGCGGATCTAGGGAATTCGACTCTCGGAGGCGGCATACCGGTGCAGGGACTAGCGAACAAAACGGTGTTGGTCGCAGGCGGAGGCTCGGGAATAGGGGCGGAGTCGGCGATGCGTCTGGCGTGTGAAGGCGCCACCATCGGCATTGGCGACCTGTCCCTTCAGCGTGCCGAGCGAACCGCCGAGGCAATCCGCGCCGCCGGGGGCACCGCCTATCCGCTGCACTATGACCAGGCCGATGACGCGTCGGTGATCCAGCTGGTCGAGCGCGTCGTCGCCCGGTTCGGCCGGCTGGATCGGTTGGTGTGCAACGCCGCCGATCTCAGCGACGAGACGCTCGGTCGTGACCGCAACGTTCTAAAGATGGACAGCGAAGTATGGGATCGCACCCTGCGCGTCAATCTCACAGGCACCGCTGTCCTGATCCGTGAAGCTCTGCCACACCTGCTGCAAGCCGAGGGTGGTGCCCTGGTCGTCACGTCGTCGTCTGTTGCTACCACCGGTGAGCCGACCCGACCGGCATATGCGGCGTCAAAGGCGGGTCTGAACGCGCTCGTACGGCATGTCGCAACGAAGTGGGGGAAGGCGGGCTTGCGCGCCAATGCGGTGGCTCCCGGACTCATCCTCAGCGAATCCGCTAAGCATCTTCTCGAGGACTGGTTCCTCAAGAAGAGCCTCGAGGAGGTCCGCAGCAGCCGGCTCGGCGAGCCACGCGATGTCGCCGCCGCTGTCGCTTATCTGCTCTCCGACGAGGCGGCCTGGATCAACGGACAGGTCTGGGGTGTGGACGGCGGCGCCAGTCTGCGCCAGTGACCAACCTCGCTCCCACCCGGTTGACTTGTTGCTGCAGGAGGCGTCATGTCGGGAAAGCCGACGTTCACCGACGAAATGTTCGACAAAGCGCGCGCCGAGATCGGACGCCAGCGTCCGGCCCGCGCACACTGGAACACCGTCACAGCGGATGCAATCCGGCACTTCGCGCTCGGGATCGGCGACGACAATCCGTTGTGGCTCAACAGGAAATACGCTGAAGCGTCGGTCGGGTCGATCCTCGCTCCGCCCACTCTGTTGTGGACCGCCTTTATGACGCCGCTGTTTTTCCCCAGCGACTCCAAGGCACGAAGTTCTGGTGGCGGATTCCCTGGCATGCAAGCACTTTTCGCGGGTTGTCAGTTTCGATTTCATCGACCGATCCAAGCCGGCAGTACGCTCAAGGCGATCAGTACGCGCGGCGCTGTCATCGATCCTCAGGCGCGCGTGGAGGGCGACTCCATCGATGAACGTATCGACTTCGAACGCGCACACGCTGCCATGCAGTCCTACAATCCAAATCCCGGTGGTCGCACGGTCTTTCAAGTCGAAACCCACACCGCATTCGATCCGGCTTCGGGGGACGCCTTCGGCGATCTGATCGAGCACGCCGCTCGGGTGGAGCCCGAGGCCATAGACCCTTTGCAGGGAAAGTACGGGTCGTTCACACCGCGGCGCTACTCGCCCTCCGAGATGCGATCGATCGCCGAACACTACGCCCAGGAAGCCGAGCACCGCCGCGGCGACGTCCCGAGGTTCATTGAAGACGTCGCGGTCGGAGATGTGTTGCCGCCCTTGATCAAAGGGCCGATGACAATCCTGAGTTACTCGGCTTTCTTCGTGGGCGCCGGTGCCTTCTTCAACCTGACGGACCGCGTGCTGTACAACTTCGCCAGCAGATTCGGCGAATCGGTGAAATACGATCCGGACAGCGGAATCTGGGTGCTTCCTGAAGAGATGCACTGGCATCCGCACATGACTCGTCAGCTCGGGATGCCGTATGGATTCGACATCGGTTCTCAACGCGTCGGTTGGCTGGCGCATTTGGTCACCGATTGGATGGGCGATACGGGGTGGATGGAATCGCTCGACGTCTGGTTTCTTCGGCCCGTCTTCCTCACCGAGGCTGTGTGGATCCGAGGAAAGGTCGCCGGTACTTCGACAGCAAGCATGGATTGCCGCGTCGTCATCGACCTGAGCGCGGAAACCTTCGATGGCGTCCCGGTCTCTACCGGCCGCGCGGTCGTCAAATTGCCCACGGCACAAGCGCCAGGACCGGTGTGGCACAACTCTGTTGAGAGCATTTGATGGTTCCCGCCCGTCTGAATGTCGTGACCATCGGGGTACGAGATCTTGCCAGAGTGCGCAGCTTCTACCAGAGCCTCGGATGGCGCGGTCGACCTCGGGAGGGTGCATTCACGCGTTTTGACCTGGCGGGCGCCGCCCTGGTGCTGTTTCCGTTGGACACCCTGGCCGACGTCGTCGGAGTATCCGCACCCGCGCAGGCCTCCTTCAGCGGAACGACCCATGCCATCGTGGCCGAGACCGCAGAGGAACTCGACACCATCCTCGCGTCGGCGGCGTCGGCCGGCGGTCAGATACTCAGCAAGGCGACTCGGCGGCCGTGGGGGTCCCGCACCGGCTATTTCGCCGACCCGGAGCTCAATGTCTGGGAGGTGGTGCTGCTGCCTGGTGCGACGTTTGACGACACCGGGTCTCTGATCTGGCCGGGGCCGGCAGCACCGCATGACCGCTGACAGGCGGAGGTTGTGTCGCATGATGCCGCAGGTCAGAGCGTTGACGCCGCAGCTCGCAACCTTGACCGCCCTGGCAAGCGGTGTTAACTTTTCCTTACCTAACGGCGTTTGGATAGGAGCTTGGCCCGTGCAGCTTGATGGGTTCCCAACCCGCACCGACAGCGTGCTTCGGTACCTTCTGGAGCGCAACGCGCAGGAAGCAGCTGACGAGGTCTCGGTCAAATTCGAAAGCGGCGTCGTCTGGACCAGGCGCGACTGCAGGGATGCTGCGTTCGCGGCCGCCAATCAGCTACGTGCGCTGGGAGTTCGACAGGGAGACCGCGTCGCCATCCTCTTGCCCAACGGTGAGGATTTCGTGCGCGCCTGGTGGGGCGTGGTGTGCCTGGGGGCGACGATCGTCCCGATCAATCCCGTCTTGCGCGGTCCGATGCTCGACCGTGTACTCGCCCGCGCCGAACTCGTGGCAGTGATCGTCGACGACCAGCGCGCAAGTCAACTCGACGCGGCCACAAATGCACCCGCGCTGCGGATACACCCTTCTCAGCTGCGCGGCCACGACCGGTCGGCGCCGGAGTTGCAGCGGCCGATCGAACCCTGGGACACCTTTGCGTTGATCCTCACCTCGGGAACGACCGGGCCGTCCAAACTCGTCTCGGTCAGTTACATGTTCTTCGTCTTCGGTGCGATGTCCTTCTTCGTAGCAGAAGGGTTCGACAAACACGACGTCTTCCTGGTCGACCTTCCGATGTTCCATATGGCTGCCTTGTGTTATCTCGGCGGTTCGCTGGTCACCCGAACTCAAGTCGCGGTGCGTACTCGGCCCGCACTGGACCGGTATTGGGAGGTGGCGCGCGAGGTGGGCGCCACGGGCGCCATCCTGCTCAGCACGATGACCAGCCAACTTGTGATTGCCCCATCCCGTCCTGCCGAACGCGAACACCACCTGCGGACCGTGCTCATGTCGCCGATGCCAGCGGACCCGACCGCATTTCGGCAGCGATTCGGTATTGCAAAGATCTTCACGACGTTCGGCATGTCGGAGGCTCCGTCGGTGTTCCGCGGCGACGGGGATGGCGTCAGCGATCTCAAGGGTTACGTCGGCCGACTCTATCCGGGATATCAGGCACGACTGGTCGACGAATTCGACGTCGAGGTCGAGGCGGGGCGTCCAGGTGAGCTGATCATCAGGGCCGACCTGCCCTGGGTCATCTCGCCGTGCTACTTCGGCGACCCGGCCGGGACCGCCACCGCGTGGCGTAACGGTTGGTTTCACAGCGGCGACGTCATGCGCCTCGACAGCCGCGGTGACTACTACTTCGTCGATCGGGCGAAGGATGCGCTGCGTCGTCGCGGCGAGATGATCTCGGCGTTCGAAGTAGAGGTCGTAGTGGTCGACCATCCCAGGGTGCGCGAGACCGCATGCGTAGCCGTTCCGTCGGATTCCGGTGTCGACGACGAGGTCAAGGTATGGATCGTGACAGAGGACGATAAACCGGTGAACTTCGAGGAACTGCTTCGTTATTGCCATGGCCGACTTCCGTACTACATGGTTCCCAGATACTTCGAGGTGATTGCCGAACTGCCCAAGACGCCCACGCAGCGTGTCCAAAAGAACGTGCTGCGCGCCCGCGGCAACGGACCCGGCACCTGGGATCGCGAAGCTCACGGGTTCAGCGTGACGCGGCATGGCCTGAAATCCGTTGCGCGGACCTAGCCGCAGCGGTCATTCGTACGCTTCCAGGCGCCCGCGTCACGACGCGATCAACTGGGCCAGTTCCTGCCAGCCATCGCGCAACCGGTTGGCGTCCCTGTCGTCGATGACGTGTAGACAGACGTGGTCTGCTCCCGCATCGAGGTGAGCGTTCACGCGTTCGGAAACAGCCCGGGCCGGGCCCCATGCAACGATCGCGTCGATCAGCCGGTCGCTACCCCCGTCGACGAAGTCCTCGGCGCAAAATCCCAGTCGCACAAGGTTGTTGGTGTAGTTCGGCAGCCTGAGGTAAGGGAGGAGATGGTGTCGCGCAATCTCCCGGGCGCGCTCGGCTCTGGTTTCGAGGACCACCTTCAGCTCGGGAATCACCAAGGACCGCGGCCCGAGAATGTGGCGTGCGACGGCCGAGTGATCGGGCGTGACCAAGAACGTATGTGTGCCTGCCGTCCGAGTGCCCGCCAGCTCAAGCATCTTGGGGCCGAGCGCCGCGACCAGCATCTCTTCGCGACGCACCGGCGCCGTCGCGCCCTCCAGACGATCGACATAGGTGCTGACAGCGGAGAGTGGCTTGATGAATCTTTGCCCGGCGGTTTCAACGGCAGCCCGGTGACTGGCACCGAGGCCGAGCAAAAGTCGCTCCGGGTGCTGCGAGCGCACCCGCGCGACCCAGGCCGCGGTGTCATACGGGTCGTGCATCCATGTATTGAGCACCGCAGTTGCGACGATCATGGTGGGCGTGGCGGCCAGCAAGGCGTCGACGTCGCTGAATAGTGGGCCGCCGATGCCCCCGGGGACCCACAGCGCTCGATAGCCCAATCGATCGAGTTCGATCGCGTGATCGACGGCGACCTGCGGATCCCGTCCACGCAGCCGCCGCGACCAGATGCCGACGTTGCCGAGGCGGCCGGCCAGCGGCTGCGCCGAAGAGGAGGTCACCCGATGGACCTCGGACCGAAGGTTCGTTCGATGAGACGGGTGTCGGAGTACTCGCGCATCGCGACGATCCGATCACCTTCCACTTCGAACAGAAGGTGGTATTTGTTGGGATAGCTGGCGCCGGAGAGCAGTTCGATGTGGCCTTCTGCCTCCACGGCGACACGACGCCCCTCGGCGGTGACGCCGGTGGCCGTAATGCGGTACCGGGTGCGCCCCTGAGCGTTGATGGAATCCATCATCGCCAGTAGGTCGGCCTTCGTCACGACGGCGGCATCGGTGCTGTCGATGTGGTTGACCGGTAAGGCCGCAGCTAGCCAAATCTCGGCGTCGTCGGCCAAAGCGTCGAAGTCGCCGGCCATAAAATGCAGCACCGTCGTTCTGCTTCGCGACGTCTGATCGTCGACCATCATTTCAACCCTGTTCCGGAAACGTGGCCGCCACCCGCGGTGCGGTTCGCCCGCCACGAAACCTATCAGTGATCGATTAATGCGTCAACGACTGCGCTTTTGCCTAGGCGACGACGAGCCTGGGCGGCGTCGCGGACCCAGCCCGTCGCCCCCAAGCGCTGACCGCAGTTGGTCACGCAGCGTCTGGGCGGAGCAGTCGCTTGACTTGTGACAGCAGTCACCATAATCTAACGGCGTCAGGCTAACCATCTCGGCGGACGCGGGCTTGGGTGCGACGACCTCGGCACGGCAGCCTGCCCATCAACCCCCGGGATACTCGAGCCCGCCCGCGCGCACGTCCCGCGTCACCTACCTGTACAGGAGGAAGAATGTCCGCCCAAGAAACACGGACGACAACTACGTCAGCCCATGATGTAGCGCGGGATTTCAGTCTGTACGACGAGGCGACGATGCAAGATCCGCACAAGGTGTACAGCGAGCTGCGATCGCGGTGTCCGGTCGCGCACAGTGACCGCGACGACGGGTTCTGGATTGCGACCCGGTACGAAGACGTAATCGCCGTGACGAAGGACGCCCAAACGTACTCGTCGAAATACGTGATGATTCCGCGGCTGAAGTTCGGACCCGACTTCGTCGACCGCCCGCCACTGACCGCCGACGAACCCCGGCACAAGGTGTACCGAAAGCTGCTCCAGCCGATCTTCTCCCACGGCAAGATCCAAAAGTGGGAGCCAGAGATCCGCAAGATCTGCCGCGAGGCCGTTGCGAAGGTAGCCCCGCTTGGAAGGTGCGATGCCGCAACGGATTTCGCGAAGAAGATCCCACTCGGGTTCACTTGCGCACTGCTCGGCGTCTCGCCGGAAATGGAGCCCCGGTTCACCCAGTGGAGCAAGGACGTCGTGGAGTCAGAAGATCCCGACGACGCGATGCGCGCTGTCGGCGACATCGTCGCGTTCCTTGGCGAGCAACTCGAAAGGCGCATGGCCAACCCCACCGAGGACCTCATTTCACAACTGATGCAGAGCGAGGTCGACGGCGACAAGCTGGAAGGACAGGAACTTCTCGCGGTGCTGATGGTGGTGATGATCGCCGGACTCGACACGACGTGGGCCGCGCTCAGTAGTTGCATGTACCACCTCGCGGCGCACCCCGAGGACTGTCGACGCCTCGTCGACAACCCGGACATGATCCCGACCGCGGTCGAAGAATTGCTGCGCTTTTACGCTCCGGTCGCGCTGACGCGCGAGACCACGACCGAGACCGAGCTGGGTGGCATCAAGATCGGCGAAAAGGAACTGGTTCTGCTGTCCTGGCCGGCCGCCAACCGCGACCCCGAGATATTTGCCGACCCTGACCGGGTGGTGATCGACCGCGCCGAGAATCGTCATGTGACCTTCGGAACTGGCATTCACCGCTGTCTTGGCTCGGCAGTCGCGCGACTGGAGATCAAGGTGGCCATCGAGGAGTGGCTCGCGGCGATCCCGGAGTTCGAGCTGGCCGACCCGGCCACAGTCAAGTACGCCACCGGGCACGTCTGGGGACCGCGCGTGGTCGATGTCCGCTACCCCGAGAACCTGTGCGCGGGCCGTTCATGAAAGTGCACGTGAACGCCAAACTCTGTCAGGGACACAACCGTTGCCTGATGTTCGATACCGACGTCTTCGAAGTCGATGAGCTCAGCTACGCACATGTCCGCGGGGACGGGTCCGTACCACCCGGCGAGGAAGAATCCGTTCGCCTGGCCGTCGTGAACTGTCCCGAACAGGCGATCACGGTCAGCGACGAGTGAGTCCCGGGTTCCGCGGCATCTCGGCACGCGCTCAACCTCAGCAGGTTGAAGCGACACGGATCTTTGGCGGCTGTAACACGTTAGGAGCAGGAGCGAAATGGAACGGCTGACGGGACGAGTCGCCATCGTCACGGGCGCTGGCCGGGGAATCGGGGAGACAATCGCCAAAGCATTTGACGCCGAAGGCGCCCACGTCGTTGCCGCAGACCTGACTGGAGAACAGAACCGCGTCGCCACCGATCTGAGTCTGCGCAGTGTGGCCCGGCACGCCGACATGAGCGTCGTCGGCGATGTTGAGGCGCTGATTGCGTCGACCGTAAGAGAATTCGGACGTCTGGATGTGTTGTGCAACAACGCCGGCATCGACGGTGACATGGGGCCGCTCGTTGAGATGTCGCTCGAAAATTTCGAGCGAGTCTTGGCGGTCAATCTGCGCGGCGTCTTCCTGGGGATGCGCTACGCCATTCCTGCAATGCTTGCAACGGGCGGCGGATCGATCATCAATGTCGCATCCGTCGCGGCACTGGTCGCGTTCCCCGGTTCGACCGCGTATGCCGCGAGCAAGGCGGGTGTCCTCGGTATGACCCGGGTTGCAGCAGCCGAGTACGGTTCGGCCGGGGTTCGAGTCAACGCCATCTGCCCCGGCATTATCGAAACGCCGATGTTGAGCGATTTAGGGACGGCAGCGCCCGAGGTCTACGCACAGATCGTCTCGCACGGGGAGTCAGTGGCGCCGATGAAGCGGCTTGGCCGGCCCGACGAAATCGCTTCCCTGGCCGTCTATCTCGCCGGCGCAGAATCGTCCTTCCTCACCGGGGCGGCGATCCCCGTGGACGGCGGCTACGTCACATTGTGAGCCGGGTGTCCGGCTTCGAGTCCACTTGCGCCAGCGAGCCTGCTCGAGGAGAGACTATGGCACGTGCATACGCGAGCACCGTCGTCAACCAAAACGTTGACGACGTGTGGAATTTGGTCAGGACGTTCGACGCCGTAGGGCGATGGATTCCCGGGGCGAAGTCCTGCGTGACCACCACAACCGGCAGCCCCGCGCAACCGATACGTCGCATCATCCTCACCGATGACACGGTCGTCGACGAGACTCTGGTGACGCTTGACGACGTTCGTCGTGTTATCCGGTACCAATTCACCTCGTCGCTGCCACGCGGGATGCGGTCTTTCCTGGGGACGGCGCATGTGCGTCCCGTGACCGACGGCGACCGCGCATTCCTCGAATGGATCAGCGAATTCGATTGTGACGCAACAATCGAGACTGCGATCGTCCGCAACATCGGTACCACCTTGACAAAGCTCATCGCAGCCGTCGCCGCCGAAGCCGAAGGATTAGGAACCCGGGATGACCGCTGAACCGTCGGGCTGGAACAACCAAATCTGGGATCGGATCGCCGATGTCGTCGTGGTCGGGACGGGGGCCGCAGGGGGTGCCGCGGCCGCGGCGGCCAGCCGCGCTGGCGCCTCTGTGCTCATGTTGGACAAGGCCGACTATCCCGGCGGCACGACGGCGAAATCCGGTGGTGGGATGTGGATCCCCAACAACTTTGCCTTGCGGGCACGGGGCGTGACCGACGAGCGCGATCGCTGCGTGCGCTACATGGTTCGAAGCGCCTATCCGGCGGCATATCGCCCCGACCATCCGACCCTAGGTGTCTCGGGCGTGCGGCTAGATCTGATTGAGACCTTCTTTGACCACGCAGGCGAGGTGATCGACGAACTCATCGGCGACGGCGTTCTCACTCTAGAGCCCGACGACTTTCCCGACTATTACAGCGATCTGCCGGAGGCTGTCGGGTGGAGCCACGCACTCGTACCGACGCTTCCCAAGACCTGGAGACGGGGGGATCCCGGCGGCGGCGAGCTGCTGGCCACGAGGTTGCGCGGAGCGACCGAAGAGCGGGGCAACGCTACCCTGCTGGGCTGTGAAGTCGTAGGCCTGATCCGCAATCACCGCGGCGAGGTCATCGGGATTGAGGCACACCGTCGCCGTTCGACACTTCTCATCGGCGCCCGACGTGGTGTGGTGTTTGGCTCCGGGGGATTCCTGCACAACCCGGACATGGTGAACGACTATTTGCGCGGGCCGATCCTCGGCGGGGCGGCCGCGGCGACCGCGACCGGTGACCTCGTCACCTTGGCCGGTCGTGTCGGCGCCCAACTGGGCAACATGAACCAGGCGTGGTGGGACCAGGTGGTCGTCGAGCAAGCAGCGCACTGTCGGGTCACCAGCCGCGACGTGTTCTATGCCTACGGCGACTCGATGGTCATGGTCAACAGGTTCGGGCACCGCGCCCTCAATGAGAAGTCTCCCTACACCGACCGCGGCCAGGCGCACTTCAGCTGGGACACCGGACGCCACGAGTACGGGAACCGCCTGATGTTCATGATCTTCGACGAGGCCGTGCGCACTTCCGATCTGCGTGCCGATCCTGGGATCCGCGGCAGCAAGATGGGCCGCTATCCGGTCCCGTTCCCCGAGGAGTCGCCGTCATACCTCATCTCGGGAGGCGACTTCGATGAACTCGCACAAAACATCGACACACGCCTGTTGGCGCTTGCCCCCCACATCGGATCTATCACCCTGGCCGACGATTTCGTCGTTCAGCTTCGCCACACCATCGCCAGATTCAACGACGGTGCCCGGCTCGGCCAAGACCACGAGTTCCGTCGGGGGCGCACCATGATTGAGCGAGCCTGGGAATCTACGACCCGGCCCGACGCCGTGAGCGACTCGCTTTACCCGTTCGCCGACACGGGTCCCTATCATTGCGTCATCCTGGGCGCCGGAGCGCTCGACACGAAGGGCGGGCCACGCACAGACTGTCATGGACGCATTCTCGACGGACTCGGTGCGCCCATCGCGGGGCTTTACGGTGCGGGCAACTGCGTGGCGTCGCCGTCCGGGCAGGCTTACTGGGGCCCCGGAACCACTATCGGCTTGGCAGTGACCTTTGGGTATCTGGCAGGCCGGCATGCCGCCTCCCAACCTGCCAGGGACGGGAGCCCCGGGAGCGCGGGGTGAGGGGCCGGGCAACAAGTCGCGCCGACCGGTGGCGCAGCTCAGGCTTTGGCGCGCTTGGCATCCGGGGTCCAGCGGGCCACGCGCTCGTCGACGGCGGTTTCGATCGCGGTGAAGATGCTTTGTACTACGACGTCGAACAACTCTTCAGCCGAAAGACCCGCCTCGGCGACCACCTTGGTCATCACCGGTCCCATCGGGCCAAGTGTTCGGTCGGGGTTGCTCGCATCGCTGGCCTGGTGCAGCGCGCTGCCCAGGATGAAGAGCTCGACGGCGTCCAGCAACGGCATCACCGCCGCGCTGGGAACGCCCTCCTCCAACAACCGAGTCGCTGCGGCCTCGTACTGCGGACTGCCCCAGCCGACCTCGCGTCGACGCATCACGACGGGCACCACCGCGGGGTGCGCCGCTAGCGCATCACGGTAGCGTCGCGACAACTCGGCAAGCCAGGTTCGCCACGAGGTGCCGGGCTCGGGCATCGTCAGCACCTCCGAGAGCGCCAACTCCGTGGCGCCGACCAGAATTTCTTCCTTGTTGCTGAAGTGGTGATACAGCGAGGCGCCGTTGACGCCCAACTCTTCACCCAATCCACGGATGCTGAGGCTGTCCAGGCCCTTCTCGTCGATGATGCGCAAGGCCGTCTCCAGTGCCCTCCGTCGTGAGATGAGCGGCTTACGTGGTCTGGCCATCGGCCCGCATGTCCTTCTCTCGGCATCGGAACAGCAATTCGTGTCGAGTGCGTTCGTCGACGCTAATCAGGGTTCCAACGTAGGTTAGAAGCTCCGGGTGTCCGGTCGCGAACCCCACCGTTGGGGGCGCGGCTGGTGCGGTTCGTATCCTAACATCATTTGGTTACGATTTGGGCAGTTTTCTGCTGTGGGGTGTCGCCGGAGCGGCGGTGACGCCGCAGCAGACGACATTCCGGTCAGCGACGGGGCGCGGGCCACCGGGGACAAGGACAACCAACCGACGTTGGATAAAACTAAACCCCATATTGCCCCCGGTCGTGCGGGAAGCTCGCACAGACAAGCTCGGGGTCGGATGCAGTGGCGGCGGGCACCCGCCACCACTTGGTGAAATTGTCCGTCCACTTGGCCAAAACCCGTTTGTGCCAGGCAGATCCTGCGCTTGAAGCGACACGGCGCGTCCCGCGCATCGCCGACGCCCGTAATGACTTTCGTGATTGACGGGTGTGACTTAAAGCACCTATGCTCGCGAGGGTTAATCTAACGCTGTCTGGCTAGCGCCGGACGTGAAAGCCGATACCAAGACGAAATCGGTCGCGGCGTTCGGCCCGACGGTGGCCGCTCGGGACGGTTGCGGCCGCACGCGGAGAGGGGCGAAGTGAACATCTACAAGGAGCTGTTCGTCGGCGGCCGGTGGGAAGCTCCTGCCACGGACGCCACGATCGAGGTCACGTCGCCCTACACGCTCGAGCCCGTCGGACGGGTGCCCGAGGCCGCAGCGGCCGACGTCGACGCAGCCATCGATGCGGCTCGGAAGAGCTTCGAGGCAGGATCCTGGCGCTGTAAGACGCCAGACGAGCGCATAGCCGTCATGCGGCGACTACACGAGCTTTACGTCGGTCGGAGCGAGGAGCTCGCCGAGTTGCAGACCACTCAGATCGGCGTGCCGATCTCGTTTTCGAAGATGGTCAACGGTCCGGCCCCCTGCGCTGTATTAGGAGCCTTCCTCGATATCGCCGAAGCGGTGCAATGGGAGGAGCATCGCCGCGGCGTGACCGGCGCCGACATCCTGGTACGCCGCGAGCCTGTCGGCGTCGTCGCGGCGATAGTGCCCTGGAATGCACCGCAATTCACGCTGATGGGCAAGTTGGCCCCCGCGCTTTTGACCGGCTGCAGCGTCGTGATTAAGCCGTCGCCCGAGACACCGCTAGACGCCAACCTGCTCGCCGATCTCACCCGGCAAGCCGGCATTCCCGACGGCGTCGTGTCGGTGCTGCCCGCCGGACGCGAGGTGGGCAAATACTTGGTGTCGCATCCTGGCGTGGACAAGGTCACGTTCACCGGATCGACCGAGGCCGGTCGTCACATCGCTGCGGCCTGCGGTCGCCAGTTGAAGCGATTCAGCCTGGAATTAGGCGGCAAGTCGGCAGCCATCATCCTCGACGATGCCGATCTCGACGCCACCATGGCGGGTCTGCAGTTCGCATCGCTTGCCAACAACGGCCAAGCATGTATCGCGCAGACCCGCATCCTGGCCCCACGGTCTCGGTACGACGACGTTGTCCAGGCGCTCGGTGCGATGATGTCGGGCTTGGTCGTCGGGGACCCCTTCGACCCGGCCACCCAGATAGGACCGCTTATCAGCAGGAGGCAGCAAGACCGCGTCAACGGCTACATCCATTCCGGCGAACGCGAGGGTGCTCGGCTTGTCGTCGGCGGCCCGGGCGGCGTCGAAGGACAGGACAAGGGCTGGTTCGTCAACCCGACGTTGTTCGCCGACGTCGACAACGGCATGCGCATCGCACGCGAAGAAATCTTCGGCCCCGTCTTGGTGGTCATCCCGTACACCGACGACGACGACGCGGTAGCCATCGCCAACGACAGCGACTACGGACTCGCCGGATCGGTGTGGACGACGGATAACGACAGGGGCCTTGGCATCGCCCGGCGCGTGCGCACCGGCACCTTTGCCGTGAATCAGTACGTAATGGACTTCAAAGCCCCGTTCGGCGGCTTCAAGGCCTCCGGCATAGGCCGTGAGCTCGGCGTCGAGGGTCTCCATGCCTATGTCGAATACAAGTCCATCGCGCCGGCGCCAGCTTAGAGCGCGGTCGCGAATATCCGCCATCGGGCATGTGCCCGCCGAACGATCTGGAGAGGGGCAGCAATGAAAACCAAGGCAGCGATCCTGCGGGAAGCACCGGGCAAGTGGGAGGTCACCGAGTTGAACTTGGGTGAGCCCGGGCCCAGGGATGTGCAGATCCGGATCGAAGCCGCCGGGCTGTGTCATTCCGACGACCACTTCGCCACCAACGACACGCCCGCTGCGTACTACCCGCTGATTGGTGGCCACGAGGGCGCAGGTGTCGTCACCGCAATCGGCTCGGAGGTACGTTCGGTCGAGGTGGGTGATCACGTCATCACCATCTTCATCCCCAGCTGTGGGCGGTGTCGCTGGTGTGCCTCCGGGCAAGGCAATCTCTGTGATGAAGGTGCTCGAATCATGGCCCTTGGGGCAGGGGAGGACAGCTACCACTTCACCACTGTCGACGGTGTGGGTGTCGGTCAGATGGCCCTGCTGGGCACCTTCGCCCAGCACACGGTGGTGCCTGAGCAGAGCGTCATCAAGATCGCCAAGGACATCCCGTTCACCTCGGCCTGCCTGGTGTCCTGCGGCGTGCCCACCGGGTGGGGCGCTGCGACCAACGCCGGCGGCGTGCGCGCGGGTGACACCGTCATCGTCATGGGCACCGGTGGCATCGGCATCAATTCGGTCCAGGGTGCCCGGCACGTCGGCGCGGCCCACGTGCTGGCCGTCGACCCCCAACCGTTGAAGCGTCAGCGCGCCCTGGAACTGGGTGCGACCGAGGTCTTCTCGTCCATCGAGGACGCCACCGCCCGGGCTCAGCAGCTGACCAATGGCCAGGGCGCCGATTCCACTCTGATCTCGGTCGGAGTGATGACCAGCGACATGGTGGGGCAGGCCTTCTCGTCCATTCGCAAGGGCGGCACCGTCGTCGTGACATCATTGGGCAACTTTGCCGAAACCGGCATCCCGGTCAACCTACTGGAGTTGTCGATGTATCAGAAGCGGATTCAGGGGTCGCTGTTCGGCGCGCAAGCCCCAGTGGCGATCGTGCCGCAGCTGTTCGAGCTTTACTCCACCGGTGCGCTCAAACTCGACGAATTAGTCTCCGACGCTTACACGCTCGATCAGATCAACGAGGCGTATGCCGACATGCACGCAGGCAAGGTGATGCGGGCCGTGATCGCCATGGATCACTGAAGACCTGCGGCGACCCGGCTGGGAACCCATCGCTCAGCCGGGGCCCACGGCCGCGTTTCGGCGGGATGTGATGTGGCGGTGGGGATTCCACTCGTGGGGTGTGGAATCAATGACGCTGCTGTCGCGCCGATGATGGCCTGACACGCCCCGACACCGGCGGCGGTGAAGTCACGACGACGCCACCACGGTGATCGCGCGTTCGGGGCAGGTGTCCACGCCGCGGCGCGCGTCGGCGTCCGCGCCGGCGGGCACTGCGACGGTCTCGACTGCGATGTAGCCGTCATCGTCGATGGGAAAGAGCTCGGCCGAGACCATGTTGCACATTGCATGGCCTTGACACTTGGCTTTGTCGACGGAGAGTCTCACTTCTGGCAGCTCGCGGTTCTGTGGACAGGGTTAGTCGCCGACAGCGAGGACGAGCTGGTCGATGCCCCACGTTCCGGCGGTGTGTTCGGTGATCGGCGCGCCGGTTAACCGGTAATCGGGCATGCGCCGATGCCACTCCTGTAGGGCGATCTGCATTTCCAGCCGCGCCAGGTGCGACCCGAGACAGCGATGAGGCCCCGCCCCAAACGATGTGTGCCGCACGACCGCACGATCAAAATCCACCTCACTGGCATGGTCGTACTCGAGGGAGTCACGACCCGCCGCGGGCAACGGCACCATGATCGTCTGACCCTTCTTGATCGCCACCCCGTCGAGCACGGTGTCCACCGTTGCCTTGCGACCGGTCACGATGATGGGAAAGGCGCGCAGAAATTCTTCGACGGCGTGCGGAATCAGCTCGGGGTTGTGGACCAGCCGCCGTCGGTCGGCGTCGTGGGTCGCCAAATGATGGAAGATCCACGTCAGTTGGGATGCCACCGTGTCCAATCCGGCAATGAAGACGAACAGGCACAGCGACAGCAGGTCGTCGAGGCCAACCGTTTGCCCGTCGATCTGCCAGGTGATCGCCGCGGAGAGCACGTCGTCGCCGACCAGAGCCGGGTCGGCCCGACGGGCAGTGATCAGCCGGGCGAAGTAGTCCATGACGTCGTTCATCGCGCCCATCATCTTGCTGCGGTCAGGATCGTTATCGCTGGTGGCGTGAACGATCAGGCCCTCCCATGTCATGAACTGGTCTAGATCCTCGGCGGGCAGGCCGAACAGTTCGAGGAAGATCGACGTCGGAAACTTTCTGGCGAAGTCGTTGGTGAAGTCGATGGTCTGTTGGCCGCAGACGGAGTCGACCAACTCCGCGGCGCGCTGCCGGACCCGACCGTCGTAGGTGCGGATGCGCGCCGGTGTGAAGTACGGCGCGAGCAGTTTGCGCCACGCGCTGTGCTCGGGCGGGTCGAGCATCTCCGGGATCCACTTGTATGGAGGATCGGGTTCGATCGCCACTACCGAACTGCTGCTGAATCGCTGCGGATCCTGCAGCACCTCGACCATCGTCGCTGAACGTGTGGCCAACAAATACCCAGGAAAGCCTCCCGCTGCCTCGACCTCCAGCAACGAGCCATGCTGGGCGATCTCGGCAATGCGATCGAACGACGACAAGACCGGGCAGTCGCCGGCCGAGTAATCCCACTGCACGACTGGGCATTTCGGCGTATGCGTCGATGTCATGAGAGCTCCTCGTCACCGCGGGGCCGCCACGTCAGAGCAATTCCTGGATGCGGAACGGTGATCACTGAACGCGGACGCGAGATTCAACCCCAAAATCAATCGATGTTAGATTAACGTGACCGCGATCACCTGTCAAACAGGCAATGCGGCTTTTCGTTAGTCCGGGAGGGCGGTATGTTCGATTCCCCTGCGCGTCACCCTGTACCCGTTCTCGACGCGGTCCCACGTCGCCTCGGTGTTGCCGCGCTCTTTGAGCGAGTACTTTTGCGGCTTTCCGGTCGGAGTCTTGGGGATCTCACTGGTGAACTCGTAGAACCGCGGGACCATGTGATGGGGGAGGCGGTCGAAGGCATGCTCAAGGAATTGCGAATGGTGCACGGGGGCACCAGGTTTGAGCACGATCCACACTTTGACCTCGTCATCGACTCCATCGTCGGATGGCGCCGGCACGCAGGCGACTTCAGCGACGGCAGCATGCGCTGACATCGCGAGTTCGACCTCGTAGGCCGAGATATTCTCACCGCGCCGACGGATGGCGTCCTTGGTGCGGCCGACGAAGTAGAAGCTGCCCTGGGCGTCCTGGCGGACCAGGTCGCCGGTGTGAAACCAGGCATTGGTCCAGGCGGAAGCGGTGGCGGTCGGGTCATCGACGTAACCGGGACTCATCACCGAAGGGCGTGAACATCGCACGATCGCCTCGCCCACATCACCGACAGGGATTTGTTGGTCGTGTCGATCCACCACCCGTACTTCCCAACCCGGCATCACCTCGCCGCAATAGCTCGGGTCAGCCCCGGGTTCGGCGTAGCCACGGATGGGGGTCGACGCCTCCGTGCTGCCCAATGAAGTCATCAACACCGGGACGCCGAACCGCGAGCGGAATGCTGCGATATCCGGCGGAATCGGTGCAGTGACCATGAATTTCATGCGATGTTCGCGCTCTGCCGAGCGGGCCGGGTGCCGCATCATCGCGGGCACCATGGAGCTGATCAGAATGGCGGCGCTCACCCGCGCGTCCCGAATGGTCTCCCAGTACCGGTCCAGGGCGGGCCGGGGCCGCACGTAGATCGCACTCCCGTTGGCCAGCGTGGCGTTCACGTAACCCATTGCCGCCGAATGGAACAACGGCAGATCAATCTGGAAGACGTCGTCAGCGGTGAAACCGTTTTCCCGCAGGATCGTCGCGTACCCCCAGTAGCTGTGCAGATAAGGGACTAGCACCAACTTGGAAGGCCCCGTGGTGCCCGAGGTCATCAGCAGTTTCTCGATGTCCCACAATTCGATGCCGCGCTCGAGCTCGGGAGCCCTGTCTTCGCGGCCCCGCAGCTCGCCGGGATCGACGAGCACGGTCCGCCCGAGCGCGGCGTCATCCTCGAGCGCCGCGCGGCGACTTGGATCTGCAACGACGGCGACCGGCCGGCTCAGCGCCAACGGCCGTCGCAGCAGGCTGCCGCGCAGCGCGGGGTTGATAGGGCACACGGTGGCCCCGAGCATGGCTGCGCCGAACCAGGACCGAATAAAGTCCGCGCCGTTGGGAAGTAGCACCGCAAGACAGCTCCCCTGCCGAACCCCCAAGGCGCGCAACGTGTGTGCGGCGGCAGCGGCTTCGCGAAGCGCCTGCGCATACGTCCAACGTTCACCGCCGTCGAACTCTGCGAAATGCCGGTCGGGATGATGGGCCGCATTGGCCAGCAACAAGGATCGCGTGACGACTTGGTCGGACGTCAGCGCCTGCAAGGTTGCCTCCGTCATCCTCCCTACCGGTGGCCGATCGCTCATCTTCGATCCTTTGCGGCAACGTCACGATCCGTGCGACGCCATCAAGCCTTATTGGGAAGCAGCAGCCTGGCGTTGTCGACGAAGATCTTGTCGACGATCGCCTTGCCGTGTCGTTCGATCTTGGCGTGGATGCGGCGAAATACGTCCTTGCCGCCCTCGACGTGGGGATAGTCCGTGGAGAACGCCAGCACGTTTTCGATGCCGGGGTAGCGGTCGATGTAGACGTCCACCGGTTCGAAGTGAAAGAACGACACCCGGCTGTTGTTGACGAGGTAGGTCGAGGGCAACTCTTCAAGCTTGTGGGGGTTGGTGTTGAAATGGCCCATCGCCTTGTGCCAGAGGTCCATGGTCTCCATGAGCGGTCCGACCCAGTGCGCGCCGACTTCGATGACGCCGAAGCGCAGGGTGGGATGTCGCGCGAACACGCCGCCCAACACCATCACCGACAGGAAGTTCTGGAACGGGATGTGAAGGTTCGTCGTCGAGTACGGGTCCACGCTGAACTCTCCCAGTGAGCGAAATCCCTGGAACGCCTCGGCGTCTTCCCACGCAGTACTTGCCAACAGTCGGCCGTCGCCGCCAATGTGCAGGGTGACGGTGACGTCGGCGTCTGCGCACATCGTCCACAGCGGATCCAGACTCAAACTGGCTGGGGACACCCCGCCAACCGGTAACCCGGCCGGAAGCCAAATCGCCCGGATGCCGCCGTCGATGAGACGTCTCGCTGTCGCGATCACCGCGTCGACGGTGTCCTCCACGATGGGAGCGACCGGCACGATTCGCGACGAGAACTTTTGGACGTCCAGCAGGTAGTCCTGGTAGAGCTCGACGCAGCGGCTGCCTAGCTGCGCACGGTTATCGGTGATGCCGGGGAACATCGACGAGTCGTCATGGTTTACCCGCAGGACAGTGCCGTACAGGCCCACGCTGCCAGGGAACATCAACTGCGCGCCGACGCCCATCGCATCCATGACCTCGATGCGGCGTTCGTAGTCCACCGCTCCGGGGGCCAGGGAGCCCTTGGAGATGAGGACCTCCTTGTCCACCGGCACGTTGTCACCTTCGAATTCCGGCACATTCGGGTGGTTTTTGTCGGTGTCGGCGGTCTCGCCACCCTGCAGCCACGCGTCCGCGAGAGGCTTGACCTCCGGACCGAACGTGTCCTCCCAGACCTGCAGCGGCATCATCTCGTGGCTGTCGACGTCGAGGATCCTGCCAGACAGGTGCGCGAGGCCTTCGGGAAGCAGTGTCGTCATGCGTGGCCACCTTCCTCGGCGCGGGTACGCCGGCCAGCAATTTACCAAACTAAGTTTGATAAAAGTTAGTGGCCGCGGCGGTCGGTGTCAATTGGTGTGGACATCAACCCCAGCTCACGCCCGACGCCATATGTAGGCGATTCGCGTGCCCGGTCAGCGAGGGAGTGGCGCGCGAGTGACCCGTTCCTGCGGCGCTGCCGCGTCATACGGCGGCGCGGGCAGGAATCGCCATTGCTTAATCTTACGACGTTGGGTTACGGTGAGGCGGCGGCCCTCCGATCGTCGGCTGGCACGTGCATCCGCGCGGTCAGCCTGCGACCAGCTGGACCCACGCGGCAAGGCTGCTGTGACCACGCAGCCCGACAGACACGGAATGGCGATGGAAGCACTCGAACAACTGCAGGCCCGCGAGAACATCCGCAGCGTCATCAACCGCTACTGCATGGAAGCCGACCGCGGGCAGCTGGACGGCGTCGCGGCGTTGTTCTCCGAGGACGCCGTGTACGAATTCGGCTCGCGAACCTATCTGGGCCGCAGTGGCATTCGCGAGATGTTCGTGGAATCGGGTCGGCACGCCGCTGTCGCCGCCGTGTCGGGTCCGTTCTTACACTCGGTGTCCACCTCATTGGTGGAGCTGTCGGGATCGACTGCACAAGCCACGACCTACGTCACGGTGCTCAGCGGCGCCGGAATCGACCACTGGGGCCGCTACCACGACGACCTGGCCATCGTTGACGGTAAGGAGTGGCTGATAACGCGTCGACGATTCACTCTGCTCGGTGCGGTCGCCGGGGGAATTGGCGAGGCGCTGCGATGAATGCTGCCGCGGCTCCGCTACGTGGCGTTCGCGTGCTCGATCTGTCCTGGATTGGTGTGGGTTGCATCGCGACCTGGTTGCTTGCCGAACTTGGTGCCGAGGTTATCAAGATCGAACCGACCGATGGCACCGACAATCTGCGTTCGCTGGCGCCGAAGGTCGACGGCGTCGGGATCAATCACCTCGTCTTCGACCGCCACAAGACGAGCCTGCCGCTCGATCTGCGCACCGAACTGGGCCGAGATGCCTACCTGGCGGTGGCGACGACCGCCCATGCAGTGGTCGAGGGCATGCGCACGGGAGTCGCCGACCGACTGGGCATCGGCGCCACCGCCCTGCAGAAGCTCAATCCCGCCCTGACCTACGTCACCCTGCCCGGCTACGGATCGGGTGGGCCCCTGTCCGGCCGGGCGGGCCACGACCTTAACTTTGACGCACTCGCCGGTGTCCTGTCGATGACGTGGCCGGGTCCGGTGGGCCCACCGCCGATACAGGCCGGCGACTACTTCGGGGCTTGCCTGGCCGCACTGGCGGTGGTCAGCGGTGTGCTTCAAGCGCAGGGCACGAATCTTGGCGCGCAGGTGGAATCAAGCCTCTTTGACGCCGCGATGTTCGCGATGGTCATCCCGCAAGCGCAGGCACTGATGCTGAACCTGGACGTGCAGCCCCAGAACCATATGCTCGTGGGCGCGCTTGCGTGCTACTCCACGTACGAGTGTGCCGACGGACAGCGCATCGCCGTGGGGGCACTCGAACCGCACTTCTGGCGACGGTTCTGCGAGATGGCCGACATCGACGATGACGGCGCACAGTTCGATCCTTCGGCACAAGTCGTCCTGCGCGAACGTGTCGCTAAGGCCATCGCAAAGAAGACGCGCGACCAGTGGATCGCCCACTTCGGGGACGAAGATGTATGCGTTTCAGCGGTGCTGAGCATCGCCGAGGCGGTCAGCCAGCCTCACGTGCGCCAGCGCGGCCGTATTGTCGGCGTCGAACACCCCAGCGGCGCCACCTACGACGCACCGGCAGCGCCCTTACGATTCGGCGGGTCGGCAACCTCACGTACTGCCCGCGCGCCCCGGCTGGGCGAGGGAGCCCGACGAGTGCTCTTGGGAGTGGGCTACTCGGCGGAGCGCATCGACACGCTCATGGCCGACGGGGTCGTCTATGCCCCCGGCGCGGGTTCGTAATGCGCCATCTCTGCGGCAAGGCAGTAGTCGTCACTGGCGCCGGCAGCGGACTCGGAGCGGCGTATGCGGCCGCAGCCGCGGCCGCCGGCGCCTTCGTCGTGATCAACGACATTGACCGCTCCGCGGCGACGGCCACCGGACGACGCGTCCCGAACTCAGTCATCGACACTTCCGACATCTCGACATGGCAGGGCGCCAAGGATCTCATCGACCGTTGCGTCGGGGTGTTCGGCCGCATCGACGGTCTGGTGAACAACGCCGGTGTGGTCAAAGTGGGCCCGCCTGAGCAGGCTAGCGAAGAGGACCTCCGGCAGGTGATCGGGGTGAATCTGTTGGGGACCGCGTTCTGTGGAACCCTTGCGCTGCAACGGATGATCCCGCTCAATCACGGGTCGATCGTGAACGTCACCTCCGGGGCGCAAGCTGGAATGCCAACCGTCGCAGGATATTCCGCTAGCAAGGGTGGGATCACGTCGTTGACCTACTCGTGGGCCGCGGCCGTGGCCGGCACCGGTGTCCGTGTCAACGCTGTGTCCCCCAATGCTCGTACACCGCTGGCCCAGGCCGTGGCCGAGAATCACCCCGAAGTGCAGACCGGGACGTTCAGCCCCGAGAGCAACACGCCCGCAGTCGTCTTCCTGCTGTCTCACCTTGCCCACGACGTCAACGGAAGCGTCGTCACCACTGGTGGTGACGAAATGTCCGTTCTAACCCGTCCGCGCCGCGGCCGCACTCAGCGGCGAGAGGGATGGACACCCGAAGCAGTCCGCCGGCTATTCGAATAGTCGCCGTTGAAAAGCACGCCCCTTCCGCGACCAGTCCCGAGGAGTCGATATCCATGACCGACCACTCCATCTCGAGCCCCCTGAGTGGCATCCGCGTGCTCGAGCTGGGCAACTACATCGCCGCGCCGACGGCAGGACGGATGCTCGCCGACTTCGGCGCCGAGGTGATCAAGGTTGAACGGCCACAGACCGGCGATGAACTCCGCAACTGGCGGCTCTACGCCGGGACCACTTCGATGTTGTTCCGCGCTATCAACCGAAACAAGAAATCGATTGTGCTCGATTTGCGCAGCCCAGAAGGCCGCCAGCTCCTCGTCGACCTCATCCCACACTGTGATGTGCTCCTGGAGAACTTCCGACCCGGCACGCTAGAGAAATGGGGAATCGGCCCTGCCGAGCTCAGCGCGGCCAATCCCGATCTCATCATCACCCGGATATCGGGATTCGGGCAGACCGGTCCCATGGCCTCGCGCCCAGGTTTCGCCGCCGTCGCCGAGGCGATCGGGGGGCTGCGAGAGGTCGTCGGGGATCCCGACCGGCCGCCGGTCCGGACTGGAGTGTCTATCGGTGACTCCGTCGCCGGCCTTTTCGCGGCGTTTGGCACCATGATGGCGCTCTACCAACGCGAATCCAATCGTCGCCGCACCGACCCCCGCCCGCTTGATCTCGACAGTCGGGTCATCGACGTCGCACTTAACGAATCGGTCCTCGCGGTCATGGAATCCCTTGTGCCTGACTACCTCGCTTACGGTGTCGAACGGACCCGGGTCGGTGGCCGGGTCGAGGGCATCGCCCCGAGCAACGCCTATGCATGCAACGACGGCACCTCTATCATCGTCGCCGGTAATGGCGATGCAATCTTCCAGCGCTACATGCAGGCCATCGGGCGTGCTGATCTGGCAGCCGACCCCGGCCTGTCCACCAACGCCGGGCGCTGGAGTCGCAGGCAAGAACTCGACGACGCCATCGGTGAATGGACTCGACGGCATTCCCGCGAAGAGGCATTGGCGAAGCTGGAAGCCGCCGGAGTTCCGTGCGGACCCATCTATACGGCCCGAGACATCTGCAACGATCGACAATACGCGGCGCGCAACATGATTCAGCGGTTCAGCGTCGACATCGGCGGCCCGGAACCCGTCGATGTCGGATTCACCGGCGTCGTGCCGGTGCTGGGCGGTAAATCCATCCCGATCCGTAGCGTTGGGCCCGACCTTGGCCAACACACTCGCGAGGTGCTGTTCGACTTGCTGGGGCGTGTCGACGATGAAATTTCCGAATCAACCGATGTCGATGCGAGCGAAATGCTATGACTACGTACACGTTCGAACCTTCGGCCCAGTTGCGCGACGTGACGCTGCGCGATGGACTGCAACTGGCGGGCAAGCTTCTCGACACTGATCGCAAAGTCGAGATCATCCGCCAACTCCTCGATCTGGGCGTACCGACGCTCGAGATCGGATCAATGGCACGTCCTGACCTAGTTCCGGCGATGGCCAACACCCTCGACGTGATTGCGCAGCTGAGTACCGAAGAGCTGCAACGCTGCTGGGTCTGGGTTGCGACACCCCGGCACGTCGAGAAGGCGCTCAACGCTGGTGTCCGCAATTTCCAGTACTGCTTCTCGGCCTCCGACGCACACAACCAGGCCAACATCGGGCGAACAACCGAGGCGAGTCTCGCCGCTATGCCTGCCGCGACGGCACTCGCGCGAGACGCAGGTGGCCGTATTCAACTCTGCATCGCCACTTCGTTCACCTGCCCCTTCGACGGGCCGGTCGCCATGAGCAGGGTGATTGCCATCGCCAACGACGAACGCACTGCTGGGGCAAGCGACATCGTCCTGTGCGACACCCTCGGTCAAGCCGTGCCCGCTCAAGTGAGCGAACTCGTCTCCCGGGTCTCTCGGGAGACGCCGCGACGCGGAATCGTCTTCCACGGCCACGACACGTGGGGCCTCGGCGTCGCCAACACGGTCGCAGCCATCCAGGCGGGCGCCAGCACTGTCGACGGGTCGCTCGGCGGACTGGGCGGATGCCCATTTGCACCGGGTGCCAGCGGCAACACCGCCACCGAAGACATCCTGTTCGCCACCCGTCCCACCTGGTTCCGGCCCGACACTCTCGCCCGTATGGTGGCGATCTCCGAGGACCTGCTGACCGACCTCGGCGAGCCTAACCGCTCCAAGACGCTGCAAGGCGCCCGCTCGGGCTCGTCCGCGTTCGAATGGGCGATCGGCGCCCACCCGCCGGCGCCCACCGACTAGAGCCGTGCGCACGAAAAGCCTCCGCGCTCCGTCTGCCTCGCCAAAGACATTTCATGCGAATACAATTCGAGAAGGGAACACCATGCGGGATCGGTTTTCTGGGAAGGTCGCGTTCATCACGGGGGCTGGCCGCGGCCAGGGTCGCAGTCACGCCGTCCGCCTGGCCGAAGAAGGCGCCGACATCATCGCCGTTGACGTCTGTGCCCCGGTGCCCACCGTCACCGTCGCACCACCAACCACAGAAGAGGACCTCGCTGAGACAGTCCGACTGGTGGAGAAGCTGAACCGGCGCATCGTTGCCGCGGCAGTCGATGTCCGTGACCGCGAGTCGCTTCAGCGCGTCGTCGACGCAGGAGTCGACCAGCTCGGGCGCCTCGACGTCGTCTGCGCGAACGCCGGTATCTTTCAACCGGCGCCGACTCTTGAGGTCACCGACGACGCGTGGCGCGAGATCATCGATATCAACCTGACCGGAGTATGGAACACCTGCCGCGTGGCACTACCACACATGATCGCCTGCGGGGGCGGGTCAATTGTGATCACCAGTTCGGCCGGGGGGTTGAAGGGCAATCCCAACACGATCGCATACACGGCGTCAAAGCACGCGGTCGTCGGCGTCATGCGGGTCTTGGCCAATGAATTCGGCCCGCAGATGATCCGCGTCAATTCCGTGCATCCCTCCGGGGTCGATACCCCGATGATCGCCAACGAGGCCACGTGGAAGTTGTTCGCTCCGGACGAACCAAACCCCACCAAGGCCAGTGCCGCACCCGCATTCCAAGCAGGCAACGCGCTGCCCATCCCGTGGCTTGACGTCTCCGACATCTCAAATGCCGTCCTATTCCTGGCCTCCGATGAGGCCAGATACATCACCGGGGTGACCCTGCCCGTCGATGCCGGCTATCTAGTGAAATGACAAGCCAATGACAAGGATTCGGTCTGGGAGCCGATGTTGATCCTTCAGTTGCCGCGCTCGGCGAGACTGCCAAGTCCGCAAGCTGCTTGAGCGGCTGCTCACCCGCAGGGCGGCGCGCCTACCGGGCCATCACCTCAAAGTAGACCACTGGGGTTTACCTAGCGTGGAAAGTGGGCTGGCTTCGCACGCGCGGAGCTCCACCTGGCCTCGAGCCGCAACCTGGCGACGTCATCGCCCACGAGCACTGGTGTTCAAGTGGCTTCGCGAATACCGAGAATACCGACATGGACATACAACTTAAACGCCTTGAATACAACAACTTTTCGTCATCGGACTCATTGCGCACACCTGTGTGGAGGCCACCCGTCGATACGGCGCGTTAGGCTTGATCGCGCTCATCGAAAGTCCTCAGGTGTGCTCGCTGAAATTCCTCACCTGTGAGCAGCGGTCAGTGTAGTTGGTG
>NZ_LQPT01000105.1 GCF_002102355.1 Mycobacterium sherrisii
CAACCACCGAAGAATGAACACCAAGGGGGCCAATTTTCAACCGTCGAAAAGGGGTCAATTTTCGGCCGCCGTTGACACGACGTCGCACTAGCACGTCCGGGCCCTGGGCGACACGATGCCACTGGCCACCGACGAGTGGCGGTCCAGTCGTTCGTGCAACACCCATCGACGAAAGCCCACGTGCGCGAAGCCGCCCGTTGGCGGAAATTGCAGTGGTGGCACAGAAGAATCGCAAACGCACAGCTCAGCCGCAGATAGCCGCGACGAAGAAGGGTCCGATGAGTGAGTCGCTTGAGGAGCGCCTCGCGCGTCTCGCCGACGAAGCCGAGGAGGGCGAACTGTCAGCCGACGATGCGCCGCTGCCGCCTCATGCAACGGTGACCCAACCCGGGCGCGCCCACGCCAAAGCTTCTAAGTCTTGCTCATCCCAGCGGAGTTGACTGTCCTTCACGCCATCGCCGCGCGCCGCGGACTGCCGATGAAAACAGTCGCCCGCGAACAACTCCTCCGACTTATTGCCGAAGACGCGGCGACGAACGAAGAAGCGTAGTGGGTCGTCCGGTTCCTCCGGTGGCATGCCGACGACAAGAAGCGACTGTTGTGCGAAGCCTGTCGGTGGCCTAATGCAGACTGCAAGGCATGTCGGGAATTGAACCGCCGTCGGTAGCTGCAGCGTTGGCGAGCGAGCATCCGGATGTCCGGCGGGCCGTCGAGCTGGTCGGCCAGATCCTCGTTGGGTCAGTGACCTCGTCTACCTCGTCGAGCGGGTTCTTGCAGGCCACGCTCGGCCACCCAGTATCAGAATTGGTATGTGAGTCGCGGAAGCTCTCGTCAATCGGGCACATCACGGTTGGGCTAGCGTTCGCCGCACTGATCGAACGGTTCGATCCCCAGATCGGCCCGGGCGACGACGATGATCCGCCTACTTGGGGTCACGTCAAGGTCGGCGAGCAACACCTCGCACCTCCGTCGGCGCTATCGGCCTACTTTGCATCTGGTCAGCTTGCCCCAGCCCCGTTGGTAGTGCGACTTTGCGAATCCTTCAATTACAGTGGTGCGCCACAATTGAAGGTCTACACGGCCGCTGGCGACCGATCGCACGGGGCAACAGTCATCGACGCGATCATGTCCGATGCAGACGGCGCTAAAAGCCTCTTTCGCGGGCGTGCGCTTGCGGCCAGTGAAGATAACGGGTTGGTTATGGAAGTCAGCGAGCTGCCCGCCGTCACGCGCGCTAACATTGTTATACCCGAAGCGGTTTGGTCGGAGATCGACCTGAATGTCGCCGCCGTCACCACGCGCCGAGACCTGATGACAACGTTGGGGTTAGGAGTGCGACGCGGCGTCCTGTTGGTTGGACCGCCTGGAGTGGGTAAGACCGTAATCTCTCAAGTGATCGCCAACGAATTGGTCGGCGCCTTTACGGTAATCAATGTTGACGCCCGTGCCGGGCAATCCGTCTTAGCCGGAGTTTACAAAGAGGCACGGACCCTGGGCCCTACGCTGATCGTGTTGGAAGATCTCGACTTGATAGTCGCTGACCGCCGGAATTGGAGAGACACCAACGCGTTATCGGAGTTTCTGGCCGCAATGGACGCCGATCCGTCCGCACCGATCTTGACCCTGGCATCCACCAATGACGTCAACGCCCTAGTGTTGTGAGTCGTTAATTCGCTTGCAGTAATTTGCGATGGATTCGAGGATTTGGTCGGCGGTCTTGGTCCAGA
>NZ_LQPT01000106.1 GCF_002102355.1 Mycobacterium sherrisii
GTGATTGCCCTGCGCTCTGCCAACGTCAACCCCATCCACTGGGCGTACGCGCGCATTTTCAGTGAGGCAACGAATAAACCCTTTCACGCGCATTTCTGGCGAGTCAACGCGGTCAGTGCCCCGAAAATGCTCGAACACGTGTCCGATGCATCGACCTTGCTCACCCGGATCGGCGACGCGGCGTGCGGTGGCGGCCGAAGTCGCCGCCGCGCCCGGCACGAGTGTGGCGATGGGCCACAGCAATCTGCGTTACGCCCGGGCCATGCATGAGCGACTTCCGGCCGTGCCCTGGCGAGGTCGCGACGCCGGTCGCTGCAACGCCAGACCGCGATGCGCCACCCGGACCGGCGCCTATGCCGATGCCAACCCGCACCCGTGCCCAGAGCCGAGCCGCGAGCATTGCCACCGAGCGCCGGGACAACCGATACAGGCGGGAAGCGCGTCTAAAGCGTTGGGCCGCTTTGCTCGCCGCAGCCCCCCACCCGATGACGTACCACCGCCGTTCTAGCGGCGTCCCACAGCAAATAGTCGAGATCTTCTACCCAAGCTTCGGTGCTGCGCTTCGCGGTGAAGCCGCAGCATCCCCAACCCGCCGTCCTCGGTAACGCGAAAACCCGCCCGGCTACTGACATTTGTCTAATTTCGTAAACGCGTGCCTGCCCCGCACGCCGATGCGTCAGCTACCGCGTCGAGCCCACGTCGCCTCCTGCGGAACGCGTGAAAATTGACTATTCCGCAAAGGGAAGCAAGCGTGTTTAAGTATGTAAAAAACAAAGCTGGGGGACGGATGGACGGATGTGATACCTGGGGCGTCCGGGGCACGATCGCCAAACTTACTGTGGCCGGGGCACTTATCGCGGTAACTCCGCTGGGCACGACGGCCCTCGCTCACGCGGACGACACGCCCACCGGGCCAAACGATCCCAGATGCATAGCGATGCCCGGCGACGCCCTTTGTCAGGGCGGCCCCTTTGCGGCGAACCCCGCGCCCGCCCCGCCCGCAGCTCCGCCTGGCCCGTCAGCACCCACCGGTCCGGCAGATCTCTCGTGCATCAGCATGCCCGCCGATCCCGTATGTGCGGGAGGGCCTTTCGCGCCCCCACCACCGCCGATGGATCCCATCGCACCGCCGCCGGTGGACCCGCCGCACGTCGACACGCCTGCAATGGGCGGTCTGGGCGGCATGGACCACCTCGGCGGCCTGGGTGGCATGGACCATATCGGCGGCCTGGGAGGTATGGACCACTTGGGCGGCTTGGGAGGTATGGACCATGTCGGCGGTGATATGGGCGGTATCGGTCACGGCGGCGGCATGGGCCACATCTGACTCGAACCGCCGCCGGCTAACCGATCAGCACCGCATAGCGGGGCTTGATCACCTCGTCGATGAGGGCCAGCCGCTCGTCGAACGGAATGAACGCCGACTTCATCGCGTTAATGGTGAACCGCTCCAGGTCGGCCCAGCCGTAACCGAAAGCCTCTACCAGCCGGTGCATCTCGAGGCTCATCGTGGTGTCACTCATCAGCCGATTGTCGGTGTTGACGGTGACCCGGAACCGCGCCCTGGCCAACAGGTCGAATGGATGATCGGCGATGCTCTTGACGGCGCCGGTCTGCACATTCGAGCTCGGGCATAACTCCAGCGGAATTCGCTTGTCCCGCAATATCGATGCCAGCCGGCCCAGCTGCACACCGCGCCCCTCGACCACCTGGATGTCATCGACGATGCGCACCCCGTGGCCCAGCCGATCGGCGCCGCAGAACGCGATCGCTTCGTGGATGGACGGCAGCCCGAATGCCTCCCCGGCGTGAATTGTGAACCGCGCGTTGTGGTCTCGCATGTACTCGAAGGCGTCGAGATGCCGGGTGGGCGGGTTACCCGCCTCGGCCCCGGCGATGTCGAACCCCACCACACCGCGGTCCCGGAACCGGATGGCCAACTCGGCGATCTCCCGGGACAACGCGGCGTGGCGCATCGCGGTCACCAGAAGTCGCACGACGATCGGTCGCCCGGCCGCGGCCGCCGCCTTCTCACCGGCGGCAAAGCCCTCCAACACGGCGTCGACGACCTCGTCGAAGGACAACCCGCGGTTGATGTGCAGCTCCGGGGCGAACCGGATCTCGGCGTAGACCACCGAATCGGCGGCCAAATCTTCCACACACTCGTAGGCCACCCGATACAGCGCCTCGGGCGTCTGCATGACGGCCACGGTGTGCGAGAACGGCTCCAGATACCGCTCCAGCGAGCCGCTGTGCGACCGGGTGCGAAACCATGTCGCCAGCTCGTCGGCATCGGTGGCGGGCAGTTCGTCGTAACCGGTCTGGCCGGCGATATCCAGCACGGTCGACGGGCGCAGACCCCCATCGAGGTGATCGTGCAGCAGCGCCTTCGGCGCCTTCTCGATCTGCCGTAACTCCAGCGGGACCCTCATGCGCCGATCCGATCCAGGATCAGCGGCCGCGCCGCCGGCGCGCTGTCGTCGACGCTGAAGCCGCCGTCCAGCTCGGCCAGCGCGGCGGTGAAGCGTTCGGGGGTGTCGGTATAGAGGGTGAACAACGGCTGTCCGGCGGCCACCGGCTCGCCGGGCCGCCGGTGTATCCGGACGCCGGCGCCCGGTTGCACCGCGCCGCCCGGCCGGGACCTGCCCGCACCGAGTCGCCAAGCCGTCAGCCCCACTGCCATAGCGTCGATAGTCCCCATTGTGCCGCTCCGGGCGGCGATCACGGTCTCCGTATGCGCACCTATCGGCAACGGTATCGACAAATCGCCGCCCTGCGCGCCGACCAGCCGACGGAACAGGTCCATCGCGGTGCCGTCGCGCAGCGTCTCCGCCGGATCGCGGCCGTCGACCCCGGACAGCGCCAGCATTTCGGCGGCCAGTTGCACCGTCAGCTCCACAACGTCGGCCGGCCCGCCACCGGCCAGCACCTCCAGCGCCTCGCCGACCTCGAGCGCGTTGCCGACGGCCGCGCCCAGCGGGCACTCCATGTCGGTCAGCACCGCGCGCGTGGGGACCCCATGCGCCGCGCCCAGCTCCACCATGGTCCGTGCGAGTTCGCGGCACTGCGACTCCGGTAACAACGCACCCGAACCAACCTTGACGTCGAGCACCAGCGCGCCGATGCCCTCGGCGAGTTTCTTGCTCATCACGGAGCTGGCGATCAGTGGCAATGAGTCGACGGTCGAGGTGATGTCGCGCAGCGCGTAGATCAACTTGTCGGCCGGCGCCAACTCTCCGGCCGCGAATATCGCCGCTCCAATATCGCAAAGTTGTTGCCGCACTTGACGAGTGGAGATCTCCGCGGTGAATCCGGCGATGGATTCCAGCTTGTCCAGGGTGCCGCCGGTATGGCCGAGCCCGCGGCCGGACACCTTGGGCACCGCGGCGCCGCAGGCCGCGACGACGGGCACCAGCACCAGCGTGGTCTTGTCACCGACACCGCCGGTGGAGTGCTTGTCCACCGTCATCAGCGGCCTACCCCCCGAGCTCAACCCCGTGAAATCCAGTCGCGCACCCGAGGCCAGCATCGCCGCCGTCCAGCGGGCGAGCTCGCGATGATCCAGACCGCGCCAAAAGATCGCCATCAACAGCGCCGCCATCTGCACGTCGGCGACACGGCCGTCGGTGAAGCCCTCGATAACCCAGTCGATCGCGGCGTCCGAGAGCCGGCCGCCGTCGCGCTTGGTCCGGATGATCGTCGGAGCGTCGAAAGCGATGTCGCTCAACGACGCCCCCGGGCCAAATCGTCGCCGTCGAACGGATCGGGAAGCAGGTCGACGAGGCGACGCGGGCCGGACGGATGCGCGATTTGTAAGTCGCGGCCGCCGTGCTCCAACAACAGCTGCCGACACCGCCCGCACGGCATTAGCAGGGCACCGCGTGAGTCAACACACACCAGGGCGATCAACCGGCCGCCACCCGTCGTATGCAGGGCAGATACCACGCCGCATTCGGCACAGAGACCCAGGCCATATGAGACATTTTCCACATTGCAGCCAATGACCACCCGACCGTCGTCGACCAACGCGGCCGCCCCCACCCGAAATCGAGAATATGGGGCGTAGGCTCCCGCCGCCGCCTGTATTGCTTTGTCGCGCAGCAAATTCCAGTCGATATCGGCCATCTTTCAACCCCAATCACGGTGGGTTCAGCTCGAGATAACCAACCCTAACGGTGGCGCGAAAGCGCCGTTCGCCGATGGTCTTATCCGGTACCGGACGCATCGTTACCGGGCTAAGCTCAGTTTCCCGGCCTTACTTTCGCAGACGATTTAAGGACTGGTTTGAGCACACAAGCGACAACCGCAGATTCCGCATCACCGGCACCGTCACCGGAGTCAGTACGTAAACGGCGGCCACCTCGGACCCTGTATCGGGGAGATCCGGGCATGTGGTCGTGGGTACTGCATCGCATTTCCGGTGCGACGATCTTCTTCTTCCTGTTCGTGCACGTCTTGGACACCGCCTTGGTCCGGGTCAGCCCGCAGGCCTACAACGAAGTGATCCAGACCTACAAGACCCCGATCGTCGGCCTGATGGAGTTCGGGTTGGTCGCCGCGGTGCTTTTCCACGCGCTCAACGGGATCCGCATCATCCTGATCGACTTCTGGTCGGAGGGCCCGCGTCATCAGAAGACGATGCTGTGGGTCATTGCCGTGATCTACCTACTGGTCATGGTGCCGGCGGCGGTGACCGTCGGCATTCACATGATGGAGCACTTCCGATGAGCAGCCCCGATCTTCAACTCGGTCGCGGCGAGGTGGCGCCCGTTCTGCAGCGCAGTCACGATCGGCCGCCGAGCCTGGACAACCCGCGCTCCCCGCGGCGCCGGGCCGGCATTCCCAACTTCGAGAAGTTCGCCTGGCTGTTCATGCGGTTCTCCGGCATCGCCCTGGTCTTCCTGGCGATCGGGCACCTGTTCATCATGCTGATGTGGGACAACGGCGTGTACCGGATCGACTTCAACTCTGTCGCGCAGCGGTGGGCGTCGCCGTTCTGGCAATTCTGGGACCTGGCGCTGTTGTGGCTGGCGCAACTGCACGGCGGTAACGGCCTGCGCACCATCATCGACGACTACAGCCGCAAGGACAGCACCCGGTTTTGGCTGAACAGCCTGCTGTTGCTGTCGATGGGCTTCACGTTGGTGCTGGGTACCTACGTGCTGGTGACGTTCGACCCGAATATCGGAGGCTAACCCGATGATCCAGCAACACCGATACGACGTGGTGATCGTCGGGGCGGGCGGCGCCGGCATGCGCGCCGCGGTAGAGGCGGGTCCGCGCGTCCGTACTGCAGTGCTGACCAAGCTGTACCCCACCCGCAGCCACACCGGCGCCGCCCAGGGCGGCATGTGCGCCGCGCTGGCCAACGTCGAAGACGACAACTGGGAATGGCACACCTTCGACACCGTCAAGGGCGGTGACTATCTCGCCGACCAGGACGCCGTGGAGATCATGTGCAAGGAAGCCATCGACGCGGTGCTCGACCTGGAGAAGATGGGGATGCCGTTCAACCGCACCCCCGAGGGCCGCATCGACCAACGCCGGTTCGGCGGACACACCCGCGACCACGGCAAGGCTCCGGTGCGCCGGGCCTGCTATGCCGCGGACCGCACCGGCCACATGATCCTGCAGACGCTCTACCAAAACTGCGTCAAGCACGACGTGCAGTTCTTCAACGAGTTCTACGCACTCGATTTGGTGCTCACCCAAACCCCCGGCGGCCCGGTCGCCACCGGGGTGGTCGCCTACGAGCTGGCCACCGGGCGCATCCACGTCTTCCATGCCAAGGCCGTGGTGCTGGCCACCGGGGGCTCGGGCCGGATGTACAAGACCACCTCCAACGCGCACACCCTGACCGGCGACGGCATCGGCATCGTGTTCCGTAAGGGACTTCCGTTGGAAGACATGGAATTCCATCAATTCCACCCCACCGGCCTGGCCGGCCTGGGCATTTTGATCTCCGAGGCCGTGCGCGGCGAGGGCGGCCGACTGCTCAACGGCGAGGGTGAACGTTTCATGGAGCGTTACGCCCCAACGATCGTCGACCTCGCGCCCCGTGACATCGTGGCCCGCTCAATGGTTTTGGAAGTTCTGGAGGGCCGTGGCGCCGGGCCGCACAAGGACTACGTCTACATCGACGTGCGCCACCTCGGCGAGGACGTACTGGAGTCCAAGCTGCCCGACATCACCGAGTTCGCCCGCACCTACCTGGGCGTCGACCCGGTCAAGGAGCTGGTGCCGGTCTACCCGACGTGTCACTACGTGATGGGCGGTATCCCCACCACGGTCACCGGACAAGTGTTGCGGGACAACACCTCTACCGTCCCGGGCCTGTACGCCGCCGGCGAGTGCGCCTGCGTGTCGGTGCACGGCGCCAACCGGCTGGGCACCAATTCGCTGTTGGACATCAACGTCTTCGGCCGCCGCGCCGGGATCGCCGCGGCCGGTTACGCCCGAAGCCACGACTTCGTCGACATGCCGCCCAACCCCGAGGCGATGGTGGTCGGCTGGGTGGCCGACATCTTGAGCGAGCACGGCAACGAACGTGTCGCCGACATCCGCGGCGCCCTGCAACAGACGATGGACAACAACGCCGCGGTGTTCCGCACCGAGGAAACGCTCAAGCAGGCGCTCACCGACATCCACGCGCTCAAGGAGCGCTACTCCCGAATCACCGTGCACGACAAGGGGAAACGATTCAACAGCGACCTGCTAGAGGCCATCGAGCTGGGCTTTTTGCTGGAGTTGGCCGAAGTCACCGTGGTCGGCGCGCTGAACCGCAAGGAGTCCCGTGGCGGCCACGCCCGCGAGGACTACCCCAACCGCGACGACGTCAACTACATGCGTCACACGATGGCCTACAAGCAGGGCAGCGAGTTGTTGAGCGACATCGCGCTGGACTTCAAACCCGTCGTGCAGACGCGCTACGAACCCAAGGAGCGGAAGTACTGATGACGGCTGAACCCGAAGTGTTGACCGTCGACCCGCCGTTGCCGCCGGTCCCGGACGGCGCGGTGATGGTGACGCTCAAGATCGCCCGGTTCAACCCGGACGATCCCGATGCGTTCGCCGAAACCGGTGGCTGGCAAAGCTTTCGGGTCCCGTGTCTGCCCAGCGACCGGCTGCTGAACCTGCTGATCTACATCAAGGGCTACCTGGACGGCACGCTGACCTTCCGCCGCTCCTGCGCACACGGCGTGTGCGGATCGGACGCGATGCGGATCAACGGCGTGAACCGGTTGGCCTGCAAGGTGCTGATGCGCGACCTGCTGCCCAAAAAGACGGGGAAGTCGCTGACCATCACGGTCGAACCGATTCGCGGGCTGCCCGTGGAGAAGGACCTGGTGGTCGACATGGAGCCGTTCTTCGACGCCTACCGCGCGATCAAGCCGTACCTGATCACGACCGGCAACCCGCCGACCCGGGAACGCATCCAGAGCCCGACCGACCGGGCCCGCTACGACGACACCACCAAGTGCATCCTGTGCGCGTGCTGCACCACCAGCTGCCCGGTGTTCTGGAGCGAGGGCAGCTACTTCGGGCCGGCCGCGATCGTCAACGCGCACCGGTTCATCTTCGACAGCCGCGACGAGGCCGCCGGTGAGCGTCTCGACATCCTCAACGAGGTCGACGGCGTCTGGCGCTGCCGCACCACCTTCAACTGCACGGAATCCTGCCCCCGGGGCATCCAGGTGACCAAGGCGATCCAAGAGGTCAAGCGCGCGCTGATGTTCTCGCGCTGAAGGTGCCGACGTCTGGTCACACTCGGGCGGGCTGCCTCGTCTTCAGGGGTATGAAACAGAAAACCCGCATCGAACCCCTACCGCCCCAACGCGCCGGACTGATGACCCGGGCCATGTACCGATTCGCCAAACGCCGCTTCGGCCAGGTTCCCGAACCGTTCGCCGTGTCCGCGCATCACCGCAAGCTGCTGGTCGCCGGTGCCGTGCACGAGACGCTGGTCGAGCGGGCGTCCCGGACGCTGCCCGCCAGCGTGCGCGAGCTCGCGGTGTTCTGGACCGCCCGGACGATCGGCTGTTCCTGGTGCGTCGACTTCGGAGCCATGCTGCAGCGCCTGGACGGCCTGGACATCGCGCGGCTCCAGGAGATCGACAACTACGCCACCTCGACGGCGTTCACCGACGACGAGCGCGCCGCCATCGCCTACGCCGACGCCCTGAGCACCGACCCGCACACCGTCACCGACGAACAGGTCGAAGATCTGCGCGCCCGTTTCAGCGATGCCGGGGTGATCGAGCTGACGTATCAGGTCGGGCTGGAGAACATGCGGGCCCGGATGAACTCCGCGCTCGGCATCACCGAGCAGGGTTTCAGTTCCGGTGACAGCTGCCGCATTCCGTGGGCTACCGGGTAGCCGGCCGGTCAGGCGATGGTCTCGCGATGGATCAGCAGCGGCGTGGGATCCAGCCGTGCCACCTGAAAATATCTGGCGGCCATGGGTTTTCCGGCTCCGCGCAAGTTCAGGATCTGAAAACCGCGGTGATACCAGTCCCCGTGCCGGCCGAGCTGCAGGTCCGCCCGCTTGAGGGGCACCGGAAAGTCGCGCGCATAGGGCGCATCGCGGATGTTGACCGGTATCGCCGCGTGGCCGCAGCAACGCCCCTTCGGCAGCGTCCGAAAGATCGCCGCGTCGGCGCCGAGGTCCGCCGGCCAGCCGGGCGGTCGATAACCGTCGGCGAAGATCCCGAGGTTGTGCTCGTGGCCCCAGAACCACGCCGCCACGTGCCCGAACAGCGGGCCGACCTGACGCCACAGGTCGGTGTCGATCCAGACGCGGTTCAGATCGGCCGGATCGGGGCGGGTGCCGCCGCCGGCGACGGCCAGTCGCCGCTGCGCGCGCCCGATCTCCCAGCGCGCCGAGTACAGCTGATGGTGGGACAACAGCACGGTGCGGCCGGGAAACGAGGTCGCGTGCCGGGTATGCCAGCTGACTTCGTCGTCGCGCAGCCGCACCATCTCCGGCTGCGGCACCGACAGCGTGACCGCGGGCGAACCCGGATCGAGCGGAATCTCGGGGTGGCGGCGGTGCAATACCGCCAGCGCCGCCCGCTGCGCCTCGATGGGCATGCTGACCGTGTGGCCGTAGAAGCCGGTGTCCATGCCGAGGAACTGCCAGCCGTCGTCGGCCGAGCGCAGCGCGAAATAACTGGCCTGCTGGCGCTGGTCCGGTCTCGTTTGCAACGCTGCGCCGTCCAGCGCCGCCAGGTAGGCGTGCGCGCCGGTGAAGTACTCGTGATTGCCCGGCACGCCGAATACCGGCGCGCGATGGCCGGTCGCGGTGAACACCGACTCGAACAACCCGACGAAGCGATGTTCGACCTCGAACGTGGTCCCCGAGTAGTACACATCCCCCAGGTGCAGAATCGCGTCCGGCCGAAACGACAGCGCGGCGACCAGCGTCGCGGCCGCCAAGTCGGTGCCGGTGCCGACGTCGCCGACGATGGCAATCGTCGCATCGGCGGGCAGCCGCCATTCGATCAGCCCGAAGTCGGCGTCTCCGTTGCCGGCGTCCGGTTCCTGCCAGCAGCGGTAGGCCGGGGTGCCGGGTTGGTGATACGGATACCCGGCATAGTACTCAAAGTACTTCTGCCCCAACTGGTCCAGCGCCGAATCCTGATGAGCAAACGTCTTGAGCTGCCGGCGTAGTTCGGCAGTCAGCACCGGGTCGTCGTTCAGCTGCGAATGCACGAGCCGCTGCTGCAGCTCGGAGAGGTAGGCGATGACGTCCGGATCCCGGTGGTCGGTGCCGGCGCGTCGCGGCGGGCGGACTGGGAGACCGTTTTCCAGCGCCCGGACGTGCCGATCGATACCGGCCAGCATGGGATTGGCGGCCCAATCGAGATCGGCTGTGCGGCCTGCGGTGCCGCCGAGCACCCCGGCGGCGGCAGAACGCCACAGCGCGGCATGCAGATTCTCCGAGTACATCGCCGTAGGCTCCGGCATCTCCGCGATTGTAGGCAGCCCCAGGCGATTTCCGGCTCACGCCCTAATAGTTAAGTCCTATCATGCTTTTCGCAGCGGTGAACCGCTGAACTTGTCCGGATTGGCGATATCCCATAGCGCGCAGACCTTTCCGTCGCGCACGGTGACCGCGGTGATGCGCGGCAGCATCTGTCGGTATCCCTCGCTCGCGGGGCAACCGGCGGTGTAGACGCCGAGTTCGCCGTTGACGAAACCTAACTCGTACGCCGTGTACATCGAGGGGCCGTACCGTTGCGACAGGCCGAGCATGAAGCGGACCACCTTGTCGGCTCCGTGGATGACCTGAACCGCCGTGGGCGCTTTGCCGTTCGAGTCGCCGGTGAACGTCACGTCGGGATGCAGCAGCGACACCACGGTGTCCAGGTCACCTTCGGACATGGCGGCCAACAACCGACCGACCACCTCGTTGTGCGACGGGTCGGGCCGAGGTGGCGGGTCGGCCGCGACCGCCTTGCGGGCCCGCGAGGCCAGTTGCCGCGCGGCCGCTTCGGTGGTGCCCAGCACCTCGGCCACCTCCGAGAACGGCAGCGAGAACCCGTCGTGCAGCACGAACGCGACCCGCTGATCCGGCGACAGCCGCTCCAGCACCACCATCGCCGCGAAGCGGGCATCCTCGTCGGCCACCACCGCGTTGAGCGGATCGGCTTCAGAAACTGGGTGATCCAGGCCGGTGACCACCGGCTCGGGCAGCCAGTTGCCCGTGTACGTCTCGTGGCGGTGGGCGGCCGACCGCAGCCGGTCCAGCCCCAACCGGCTGACCACCGTGGTCAGCCAGGCCCGCACGTCGGTGATCGGCGCATCCTGCTTGTTCCACCGCAGCCAGGCCTCCTGGACGATGTCCTCGGCGTCGAACACCGTGCCCATCAGCCGGTAGGCGACGGCCATCAGATGCGGCCGCAGCTCCTCGAATCCGCTGACCTGGGTCGAGGTCATGGCCCGAGCCTATGCTCAGTCGAGCAGCGCTCGAGCACTAGGCTCGATACCACGATGACTGACAATCTTTGGCTGCACTTCACCCGGCACGGCCCAGCATTCACGCCGCCGATCATCACGCGTGGCGAGGGCGTCACGATCTACGACGACCGCGGCAAGAGCTACCTGGACGGGCTGTCCGGGTTGTTCACCGTTCAAGTCGGTCACGGCCGCACCGAGCTGGCCGAGACCGCGGCCCGGCAGGCGAGCACGCTGGCGTTCTTCCCGGTGTGGGGCTACGCCACACCGCCCGCGATCGAGCTCGCCGAGCGGTTGGCGCACTACGCCCCCGCCGACCTGAATCGGGTCTTCTTCACCACCGGCGGCACCGAGGCCGTCGAGACCGCGTGGAAAGTCGCCAAGCAGTATTTCAAGCTCACCGGTAAACCCGGGAAACACAAGGTGATTTCGCGTGCGGTCGCCTATCACGGCACCACGCAGGGCGCGCTGGCCATCACCGGGTTGCCGCGCTTCAAGGAGCCGTTCGAGCCGGTGACCCCCGGCGGGTTCCGGGTGCCCAACACCAACTTCTACCGCGCGCCGGAGCCGTTCGGCACCGACGCCAAGGCCTTCGGCAGGTGGGCTGCCGACCGCATCGCCGAGGCAATCGAGTTCGAAGGACCCTCGACGGTGGCGGCGGTTTTCTTGGAGCCGGTGCAAAACGCCGGCGGCAGCATCACCGCTCCCCCAGGCTATTTCGAGCGGGTTCGCGAGATCTGCGACGAGTACGACGTGCTGCTGGTCTCCGACGAGGTGATCTGCGCTTTCGGTCGGATCGGCTCGATGTTTGCCTGTGACGACATGGGCTACGTCCCGGACATGATCACTTGCGCCAAGGGCATGACGTCGGGCTACTCGCCGATCGGCGCGATGATCGCCAGCGAGCGATTGTTCGAGCCGTTCAACGACGGCGCGACGATGTTCCCGCACGGGTATACCTTTGGCGGCCATCCCGTTTCGGCCGCCGTCGGCCTGGCCAACCTCGACATCTTCGAGCGCGAGGGCATCACCGACCACGTCAAGACCAACGCGCCGGCCTTCCGGACCACCCTGGAAAAGCTTTACGACCTGCCCATCGTCGGCGACGTCCGCGGCGAGGGATACTTCTACGGCATCGAGTTGGTCAAGGACCAGGCCACCAAGCAGACGTTCACCGACGACGAACGCCGCGCCCTGTTGGGGCACGTGTCCAAGGCGCTGTTCGAGGCCGGGTTGTATTGCCGCACCGACGATCGCGGGGATTCGGTCATCCAGCTGGCGCCGCCGCTGATCAGCGGTCAGGCCGAATTCGACACGATCGAGTCGATCCTGCGCGGGGTGCTCAGCGAGGCGTGGAACCGCGAGCTCAACGACCCAGCGCGGCTCTAGCGGTGCCGGTGGCCATCACCAGCTGACGGGCGTGCGCCGCGCTGGGGTTGTTGACGAACCGCGACAGCGAGTTGCACAACCAGGCGAGCGCGGAACGCATCTCGGGGTCGGGGGCGGCGTCGCGGTGCATCTGTAGCTCGGCGAGGACCTTGTCGAGCCCGGTGCGGCGCACCTGAGTCGACTTCTCCACCTGTTTGAACAATTGTTCCAGCGACCGCGGCGCGCTGGCCGCCCCGTCGCTGCCACCGCGGTTGCGCCGCCACTTCGACCACAAACCCTGGTTTGGACCCTCGTTTGGAATGGCGCACCCTTTTCCACGTCGGCGGCTGTTGACCCCTGCCAGCGTAGTGGCTCGGCGCCGCCGCCGCCGGTCGACGACAGTTGTAACATCTGTCCCAATAGTCACAGCGCGGCTCCCCCGCATCGGCGGTCCGATCGCCTAGTCTGCACAGTTGATGAGCCTCTCACGTTCTGCATCATGCCTGGCAGTTGCCCTTTTTGTGGCCGCCGCCCCGGCCGTGTCGGGCGTCCCGGCCGCGCTCGCCGAGCCCGACCCCGGACCCAACGCCGGGGCGCCCAGTTGCCCGTACCGCGTCAACACCCCGCCCGCGGTCGACTCCTCGGAGGTGCCCCAAGCCGGCGACCCGCCGATCCCGCTGGCCGTGCCGCCCAAGCCGGTGGGCGGGGACGCGCTGTCCAGTTGCGGCATCGTCACCGCGCCGGACACCCCGCCGCTGCCCACCGACGTCTCCGCGGAGGCCTGGCTGGTCGCGGACCTGGACACCGGCGCGGTGATCGCCGCAAAGGACCCGCACGGCCGGCACCGTCCCGCCAGCATTATCAAGGTGCTGGTCGCGATGGCCGCGCTGAACGCGCTGCCGCTGAACAAGTCGGTGACCGGAACTTCCGACGACGCGGCCGCCGAGGGCACCAAGGTCGGCGTGGATGACGGCGGGGTCTATACGGTCAACCAGCTGCTACACGGGCTGCTGATGCACTCCGGCAACGACGCGGCGCACGCGCTGGCGATGCAGCTGGGCGGCATGCAGCAGGCGCTGGAGAAGATCAACGTGCTGGCCGCCAAGCTCGGCGGGCGCGACACCCGGGTGGCCACGCCGTCGGGGCTGGACGGTCCCGGCATGAGCACCTCGGCCTACGACATCGGGCTGTTCTACCGATACGCCTGGCAGAACCCGACTTTCGCGGACATCGTCGCAACGAAGACCTTCGACTTCCCCGGCCACGGCGACCACCCGGGCTACGAGCTGGAAAACGACAACCAGCTGCTCTACAAGTACCCGGGAGCGCTCGGCGGCAAGACCGGCTACACCGACGACGCCGGCCAGACGTTCGTCGGCGCGGCCAACCACGACGGCCGCCGCCTGGTGGCGGTGCTGCTGCACGGCACCCGTCAGCCGATCGCCCCGTGGGAGCAGGCGGCACACCTGCTGGACTACGGGTTCGCCACCCCGCAGGGCACCCAGGTCGGCGCGCTGATCGAGCCTGACCCGTCGCTGATTCCCAAGCAGGACAACGCCGCCGACCGCCGCGCCAACGGCGCCCAGGCCGCCAACCTGTTGCCGGCCGGCGACGCGTTGCCGGTGCGAGTGGGGGTGGGCATCATCGGCGCGATCATCGTGTTCGCGTTGATCATGGTGGCGCGGTCGATGAACCGTCGGCCCCAACACCAGCACCGTTGACCGCGGGATCGCGCGTTGGGCTGACCGGCGCCAGCGTCGGTCTCATCTACGGGTACGACCTGTCCATCATCGCCGGCGCGCAGTTGTTCGTCACCGAGGATTTCCGGCTCACCACCAGCCAGCAGGAACTGCTAACGACGATGGTCGTGATCGGGCAGATCGCGGGGGCGCTGGGCGCCGGCGCGCTGGCCAATACGATCGGCCGGCGACGGTCGCTGCTGCTAATCCTGGTCGGCTATGCGGTCTTCGCACTGCTCGGCGCGTTTTCGATCGCCCTGCCGATGCTGCTGGCGGCGCGGCTGCTGCTGGGTGTGACCATCGGCGTGATGGTGGTGGTAGTGCCGGTCTACGTGGCGGAGTCGGCGCCGGCAGCCGTCCGCGGCGCGCTGCTGACCACCTATCAGCTGGCCATCGTCAGCGGGTTGATCGTCGGGTACCTCACCGGATACCTGCTGGCCGGCACACACAGCTGGCGATGGATGCTGGGACTGGCCGCGGCACCCGCAATACTGTTGCTGCCGTTGGTGATTCGACTGCCCGACACCGCGCGGTGGTACCTGCTGAAGGGGCGGGCCGACGACGCCCGTCACGCATTGTTGCGGGTGGAACCCGCCGCCAACGCCGACCAGGAATTGGCCGAGATCCACCGCGCGGTCACCGAAGAAAGCGGTGGCCTGTCCGAGATGCTGCGGCCGCCGTACTTGCGGGCCACCCTGTTCGTGATCACGCTCGGTTTCCTGATCCAGATCACCGGCATCAACGCGATCATCTACTACAGCCCCCGCATCTTCGAAGCCATGGGGTTCACCGGGAATTTCGCGCTGCTCGGCCTGCCGGCGCTGGTGCAAGTCGCCGGCCTGGCGGCGGTCGGCACGGCACTGGCCCTGGTCGATCGGGTGGGCCGACGGCCAATCCTGTTGTGCGGCATCGCGATGATGGTGGCGGCAGACCTGATCCTGACGGTCGTGTTCGGCCGCGGCTTCGGCGGCGCGATCCTCGGGTTCGCCGGCATCGTGGTGTTCATCGTCGGCTACACGCTGGGTTTCGGCTCCCTGGGCTGGGTGTACGCCAGCGAGAGCTTCCCCACCCGGCTGCGCTCCCTCGGGTCGAGCACCATGCTCACCGCCAATCTGGTGGCCAACGCCATCGTCGCGGCGGTCTTCCTGACCATGCTGCATTCCCTCGGCGGCGCAGGGACTTTCGCGGTGTTCGGTGGGTTGGCCGCCATCGCGTTCGGCTTCGTCTACCGGTACGCCCCGGAGACGAAAGGCCGCCAGCTCGAGGATATTCGGCACTTCTGGGAGAATGGCGGACGCTGGGAGGACCCATGCCCCTGATTCGCGCCGACGCCGTGGCCCTGCACGGCCGGATCTGCCGACCCGGCTGGATTGAGGTCGCCGACGGACGGATCCGCGGCTGCGGGGACGGCGCGCCGCCGGGACCGCCGGACCGCGAATTTTCGGATTGCCTTGTGGTGCCGGGTTTTATCGACATGCATGTGCATGGCGGCGGCGGTGCCTCCTATCTGGACGCCGAGCACATCGCCGACGCCGCCGCGTTTCACCGACGGCACGGGACCACCACCACGATGGCCAGCCTGGTCACCGCCTCGCCGGAGGAGCTGCTCGCGGGGGTCCGCGCCCTCGCCGACGCCACCCGTGCGGGCATCGTCGCGGGCGTGCATCTGGAGGGGCCGTGGCTGTCCGCGGCGCGCTGCGGCGCCCACGACGCCACCCAGCTGCGCGATCCCACCGCCGCCGAGGTCGACGATGTTCTGGCCGCGGGGGCGGGCGCGATCCGGATGGTCACGCTGGCCCCGGAACGCCGTGGCAGCACCGAGGCGATCCGCCGGTTCGCGGACGCGGGTGTGGTTGTGGCCGTGGGACATACCGCGGCCGACTACGAGCAGACGCGTCAGGCGATCGCGCTGGGCGCCACCGTCGGCACGCATCTGTTCAACGCGATGCCCTCGCTGCACCACCGCGACCCCGGACCCGTGCTCGCGCTGCTCGAGAACCCCGACGTCACCGTCGAGGTGATCGCCGACGGCGTGCACGTGCATCCCGCCATGGTGGGTGCCGTCATCCGGACCGCCGGGCCCGACCGCGTCGCGCTGATCACCGATGCCATCGCCGCGGCGGGCTGCGCGGACGGCACGTATCGGCTGGGATCGGTGCCCGTCGAGGTGGAAGCCGGTGTGGCGCGGGTGAGTTCGACGTCGACGATCGCCGGCAGCACCGCCACGATGGATCGGCTCTTTCGTGCGGCGGCCCAGCTCGGCCCGGACCCCGATGCCGCCCTGGCAGCGGCGGTGCGGATGACGTCGGCGACACCGGCGCGGGCGCTCGGCCTGCACGGGGTCGGCGCGCTGCGCGACGGCTACGCCGCCGATCTGGTGGTGCTGGACCGCGAGCTGCGGGTCACCGCGGTGATGGTGGGCGGCGACTGGCGTTAACGCGGCCGGCGAGTCAACCGGGAAAAGGCCAGGGCGCCAATGGCTCCCATCGCCATCGCGGCCAGCGTCTGGCGGGTGTTGATCCCCTGGTCGAGGGCCACGCGCGGAGCGATGATCGCCGGCTCCGGGGGCGGGGTGTGCGCAAGCCGCGGATCGCCGGACTCAGTGGCCGCCCACGCGGTGGCGAAAAGCACCAGATAACCGGTGATGTAGGCGAACACCATCAAGCCCAGCACGGGGCCGAAAGTGGCGCCCGCCGGGCTACGCAGCACCACCCGTAGGTAGATGGACCCCACCTGCTTGAACAACTCGAAGCCGATTGCCGCCAGCAACCCGGCCCGAGCCGCGTCGGCCAGGTTGACCTGGTGCCGCGGCAGCCGCCCGATCAGCCAGGTGAACAAAAGCCAGGACACCAGCAGCGACACCGCTATCGAAACCGCCCGGAAGATCTCGTCGAACACCGAAAAAGTGGGTAGCCCAAGCCATCTCAGTAGTGCACGCATCGGTGCCGCGTGCCCGAGCGCGGTGAGCGCCAGCGTGACGACGATGACGGCGAACGTGCCGACCATCGCGATCAGATCGGAGATCTTGTTGCGCACGAAGCCCGCCGACTCGTACTGCTCGTCCGACCACATGGTAGTCACGGCGCCGCGCATGTGCGACATCCAACCAAGACCGGCCCACGCCGCGGTGATCAGCCCGATGATGCCGACTGACGCCCGCGCCTCGATCGCCGAGTTCATCAGGTCTACCAATTGCTGACCCAGCGCGCCGGAGACCGAGCCGCGGATGTGGTTGTTGATGGTCTCGATCAGCGGCGGATCACGGGACAGCACAAAACCGACAATGGCGAAAGTGACCATCAACAAAGGGAATAGCGCGAAGATCGTGTAGTAGGTGAGACCGGCCGCCAAGAACCCGCCGTTGCGCGCATCGAAATGGGTGTAGGCACGTATCACGTGATCGAGCCAGCCGAACCGGGCGCGCAGTCGGTCAAAAAATCCCGGCTTGGCCGGTTCAGTCATGGCGGCGGCTCCCAGGTGACACGCGGGGCCTTACCTCCGTTGCGGCAGGAACCCCAGCCGATCGTAAACCCGCCGCACCGTTTTTCCGGCCACATCCTCGGCGCGCTCGGCTCCGGCCGCCAGCACCGCCTCCAATTCGGCGATATCGGCCGTCAATTCGTCGACTCGGGCCTTGATCGGGGTGACGAATTCGACCACCGCCTCGGCGGTGTCCTTCTTCAGGTCGCCGTAGCCGCGCCCGGCGTAGCCGTCGACGAGCTTGTCGATGTCGATGCCGGTCACCGCCGATTGGATGGTGAGCAGGTTGGACACACCCGGCTTGGCCTCGGTGTCGAACCGGATCTCACGCTCGCTGTCGGTCACGGCCGAGCGAATCTTTTTGGCGGACTTCGCCGGATCGTCGAGCAGGTTGATAAGGCCCGCATCGGTGGCCGCCGATTTGCTCATCTTGGACCGCGGGTCGGCAAGGTCGTAGATCTTGGCGGTGGCCTTGGGGATGAGCATGTCGGGGACGACGAAGGTGTCCGGGAAGCGGGAGTTGAACCGCTCGGCGATGTCGCGGGCCAGCTCGAGGTGCTGGCGCTGGTCCTCGCCGACGGGCACCAGATCGGTGTCGTAGGCCAGCACGTCGGCGGCCTGCAGCACCGGGTAGGTGAACAGGCCGACGGTGGTCGAATCGCTGCCCTGCCGCAGCGACTTGTCCTTGAACTGCGTCATCCGCGACGCCTGCCCGAACCCGGTAAAGCAGCCCAGCACCCAGGCCAGCTGGGTGTGCGCCGGCACGTGGCTTTGCACGAAGACGGTGCTGCGGGCGGGATCGATGCCCAGCGCCAGATACTGGGCCGCGGTGACCAAGGTGCGCCGGCGCAGCGCTTCGGGATCTTGCGGGATGGTGATGGCGTGCAGGTCCACCACGCAGAAGAATGCGTCCCAGTCGTCTCCCCAGTCCTCCTGCAGCGCGACCCACTGGGTGATCGCGCCCAGCGCATTGCCGAGGTGAAGCGAGTCGGAGGTGGGCTGCACGCCGGAGAAAATCCGGCTGTGTCCGGTAGCGGTGCTCATGATGTGTCGATCTTTTCACGTCCGGTTTCCGCGGCGCGGGCTTGCTTGCGGTACCGGCGGTACCGCATTTAATGTCGGCTACATGAGCACTCGCGCGCCGATCCATCTGGGTTCCGGAGAGCCGGTCTTGCTGCTGCATCCGTTTTTGCTCTCCCAGACCGTGTGGGAGGACGTTGCCCAGCAGCTGGCCGACACCGGCCGCTTCGAGGTGTTCGCTCCGACGATGGCGGGTCACAACGGCGGGCCGTCGGCCGGTACCTGGTTTCTGAGCTCCGAGGTGCTGGCCGAGCACGTCGAGCGGCAGATGGACGAGCTGGGCTGGGACACCGCCCACATCGTGGGCAACTCGCTGGGCGGCTGGGTGGCGTTCGAACTCGAACGGCGCGGCCGGGCCCGCAGCGTCACCGGCATCGCACCGGCCGGCGGCTGGACGCGGTGGACCCCGGCGAAATTCGAGGTCATCGGCAAGTTCGTGCTCGGTATCCCGATGCTGGTGCTGGCTTTTCTGCTGGGTCCGCGAGTGCTGCAGCTGCCCTTCAGCCGCCGGTTGGCCACCTATGCGCTCAGCGCCACCCCGGAAGGCGTCAGCGAGCGCAAACTGGCCGACGTCATCGACGACGTGGCCCACTGCCCCGCTTATTTTCAGCTGCTGGTCAAGTCGTTGCTGATGCCCGGCCTGCGCGAGCTCGCGCTCACCGCCGTCCCCGCCCAGCTGGTGATCTGCGAGAAGGACCGGGTGATCCCGTCGCCCAGGTTCAGCCGGCACTTCACCCGCCAGCTGCCGAAGGGCCACCGGGTCACCGAGCTCGACGGTGTCGGGCACGTGCCGATGTTCGAAGCTCCCGAACGGGTGGCGAAGGTCATCCTGGAATTCCTCGACGAGTGCGTCCGCCCGGCGCAGATCGCCGATCCGCCGGCAGGCTAGGCCGGCGGGTCAGCCCCTGGCCAGTGCCTCGTTGAAGGTCTTGCTCGGCCGCATCACGGCGGTCGTCTTCTCCGGGTCCGGGTAGTAGTAGCCGCCGATGTCGGCCGGTTTCCCTTGCGCCGCGGCCAGTTCGGAGACAATGGTGTCCTCGTTCTGGCTCAGCGACTCGGCCAGCGCGGCGAACCGGTCACGCAATTCTTGGTCCTCGTCCTGGGCGGCCAGTTCCTGGGCCCAGTACAGGGCCAGATAGAACTGGCTGCCGCGGTTGTCGAGTTCACCGGTCTTGCGCGACGGGCTCTTGTTGTTGTCCAACAATTTGCCGATCGCCGCGTCTAGGGTCTTACCGAGCAGCTTGGCGCGGGCGTTGTCGGTCTTGATGCCGATGTCGTCGAAACATGCTCCCAGAGCGAGGAATTCACCGAGGGAATCCCAGCGCAGATGATTCTCCTCGACGAGCTGGTGGACGTGCTTGGGGGCCGAACCGCCCGCTCCGGTTTCGTACATGCCGCCGCCGGCCATCAACGGCACGATGGACAGCATCTTGGCGCTGGTGCCCAGCTCGAGAATCGGGAACAGGTCGGTGAGGTAGTCGCGCAGGATGTTTCCGGTCGCGGCGATGGTGTCCTGCCCGCGCACTGCCCGCTCGATGGTGTACCGCATGGCCCACACCTGCGGCATGATCTGGATCTCCAGGCCCTCGGTGTCGTGCTCCTTGAGGCACTCCTTGACCTTCTTACGCAGCTCGACCTCGTGCGGCCGTTCGGTGTCCAGCCAGAACACCACCGTCATGCCCGAGTTGCGGGCCCGGGTCACGGCGAGCTTCACCCAGTCACGGATGGCTTCGTCCCGCACGATCGGCATGCGCCAGATGTCGCCGGTTTCCACGTTCTGGGTGAGCAGGACGTCCCCGGTGTCGAGGTCGACGATGTTGGCGACGCCGTCCTCGGGGATCTCGAATGTCTTGTCGTGCGAGCCGTACTCCTCGGCCTGCTGGGCCATCAGACCCACGTTGGGGACGGTGCCCATCGTGGTCGGGTCGAACTGGCCGTTCGTCTTACAGAAGTTGATCATCTCCTGGTAGATCCGGGAGAAGGTCGACTCGGGGTTGACGGCCTTGGTGTCTTTCTGCCGGCCGTCGGCGCCGTACATCTTGCCGCCGGCTCGGATCATCGCCGGCATCGACGCGTCCACGATCACGTCGCTGGGCGAGTGAAAGTTGGTGATTCCCTTGGCCGAATCGACCATGGCCAGCTCGGGGCGGTGTTCGTGGCAGGCGTGCAGGTCGCGGATGATCTCGTCGTGCAGCGACGCCGGTAACGACTCGATCTTGTCGTAGAGGTCGACCAGTCCGTTGTCGACGTTGACGCCGAGCTCGTCGAACAAGGCCTGGTGCTTGGCGAACGCGTCCTTATAGAAGACCTTCACGGCGTGGCCGAACACGATCGGGTGCGAGACCTTCATCATGGTCGCCTTGACGTGCAGCGAGAACATCACGCCGGTCTCGTAGGCGTCCTGCATCTGTTGCTCGTAGAACTCGACCAGGGCCTTCTTGCTCATGAACATGCTGTCGATGATGTCGCCCTCACGTAGCGACACCATGGGCTTGAGCGTGAGTACCTTGCCGTCCTTGGTCTCCAGCTCCATCTTCACGTTGCGCCCGCGGTCCAGCGTCATGGACTTCTCGCCGTGGTAGAAATCGCCGTGCTTCATGGTCGCGACGTGGGTGCGCGACGCTTGCGACCATTCCGCCATGCTGTGCGGATGCTTGCGCGCGTACTCCTTGACCGCCTTGGGTGCGCGCCGGTCCGAGTTGCCCTGCCGCAGCACCGGGTTGACAGCGCTGCCAAGGCATTTGGCGTAGCGCTCGCGAATTTCCTTGTCCTCTTTGGTTTTCGGACTGTGCGGGAAGTCGGGGATCTTGTAGCCCTTGTCCTGTAGTTCCTTGATGGCGGCGACCAGTTGCGGTACCGAGGCGCTGATGTTCGGCAGCTTGATGATGTTGGTGTCGGCCAGCTTGGTCAGCCGTCCCAGCTCGGCCAGGTTGTCGGGGACGCGCTGCTCGTCGGTCAAATCCTCGGGGAATTCGGCCAGGATGCGCGCGGCCACCGAGATGTCGCTGGTCTTGATCTCGATGCCGGCCGGTTCGGCGAAGGCCCGCACGATGGGCAGGAAGGCGTAGGTCGCCAGCAGCGGCGCCTCGTCGGTCAGTGTGTAGATGACGGTCGGCTTGTCGGCGCTCACGGTCCCTCTCCCGACGTTGATTTTTTGGGGGGTCTAAAGCGGTGTTGGTGCCACGTTATCAAGCACGAGTTGGCACGGTGTCGACGCAGTAAGATAGTCTCCGTATTGGTCATGAGCGCCAGCGTCAAGCCCCGGCTTGCTGGCCGGCAACCCTCCAACCGCGGTGGGGTGCCCCGGGTGATGACCAGGTTGAGTAGCCACAGCACCGGCTATCCGGCAAGCGCGGGTCCGCCATGACGGGCCCCTGAGTAGACAGGGAAACTTAGGGTGAGCTCCGACAACACCAATTCCGGGACCGATTCCGGGACCGATCCGATGGCGCACTGGTCGTTCGAGACCAAGCAGGTGCACGCGGGCCAGCAGCCCGATCCGACCACCCACGCGCGCGCCCTGCCGATCTACCAGACCACGTCGTACGTCTTCGACGACACCGCCCACGCCGCCGCTCTGTTCGGGCTCGAAGTGCCGGGCAACATCTACACCCGGATCGGTAACCCCACCACCGATGTCGTCGAGCAACGCATCGCCGCGCTCGAGGGCGGCGTCGCCGCGCTGTTCCTGAGCTCCGGGCAGGCCGCTGAGACGTTCGCCATACTGAACCTGGCTTGTGCGGGGGATCACATCGTATCCAGCCCACGCCTGTACGGCGGCACCTACAACTTGTTCCACTATTCGCTGGCCAAGCTCGGCATCGAGGTCAGCTTCGTGGCCGACCCCGACGATCTGGACTCGTGGCAGGCCGCGGTGCGGCCCAACACCAAGGCCTTCTTCGCCGAGACGATCTCCAACCCGCAGATCGACATCCTGGACACACCCGGAGTCGCTGGGGTCGCCCACGCCAACGGCATCCCGTTGATCGTCGACAACACGATTGCCACGCCGTACCTGATCCAGCCGCTGGCTCAGGGCGCCGACATCGTCGTGCACTCGGCGACGAAGTATCTGGGTGGGCACGGTTCGGCGATCGCCGGCGTCATCGTCGACGGCGGCACGTTCGACTGGACGGGGGGCCGCTTCCCCGGGTTCACCACACCCGACCCGAGCTACCACGGCGTGGTCTACGCGGAGCTGGGACCGCCGGCGTACGCGCTGAAGGCGCGCGTGCAGTTGCTGCGTGACCTCGGGTCCGCGGCCTCGCCGTTCAACGCGTTCCTGGTGGCCCAGGGCCTGGAGACGTTGAGCCTGCGCGTCGAGCGGCACGTCGCCAACGCGCAACGGGTAGCCGAGTTCCTGGAGGGCCGCCGAAACTCCAATCAAGGCGTGCTGTCGGTAAATTACGCCGGGCTGCCCAGCTCGCCGTGGTATGAGCGGGCAAAGAAGCTGGCGCCCAAGGGAACCGGCGCGGTGCTGGCGTTCGAGCTGGCCGGTGGTCTGGAAGCCGGGCGGGCGTTCGTGAACGCCCTGCAATTGCACAGCCACGTCGCCAACATCGGCGACGTGCGGTCGCTGGTGATTCACCCGGCGTCGACCACGCATGCTCAGCTGAGTCCCGCCGAGCAGCTCAGCACCGGCGTCACGCCGGGGCTGGTGCGACTGGCGGTCGGCATCGAGGGCATCGACGACATCCTGGCCGATTTGGAGCTTGGGTTCGCCGCAGTCCCGAAAAGTTCCGACCCGCAAGCCGTGGCGGCTTTCTGAGGACGCGAGGGACAGTGCCATGACGATTTCCGACGTCCCCACCCAGACGCTGCCGGCCGAGGGCGAGATCGGCCTGGTCGACATCGGCTCGCTGACCACTGAGAGCGGCGCGGTCATCGACGATGTCTGCATCGCGGTCCAGCGCTGGGGCGAGCTGTCACCGACCCGCGACAACGTCGTGGTGGTTCTGCACGCTCTCACCGGCGATTCCCACATCACCGGCCCGGCCGGGCCCGGGCATCCCACTTCCGGCTGGTGGGACGGCATCGCGGGGCCGGGCGCACCGATCGACACCAACCGCTGGTGTGCGGTGGCCACCAACGTGCTGGGCGGTTGCCGGGGCTCGACCGGGCCGAGTTCGCTTGCCCGCGACGGCAAGCCGTGGGGTTCGCGGTTTCCGCTGATCACGGTTCGCGACCAGGTCGAGGCGGATATCGCCGCGCTGGAGGCTTTGGGCATCAGTCAGGTCGCGGCCGTGATCGGCGGATCCATGGGCGGCGCACGGGCGTTGGAGTGGATGGTCGGGCACCCCGAGCGGGTTCGCGCCGGGTTGCTACTGGCCGTCGGTGCGCGTGCCACCGCGGATCAAATCGGTACCCAGACCACCCAGATCGCGGCGATCAAGGCCGACCCGAACTGGCTGGGTGGCGACTACCATGGCACCGGGCGGTCCCCGGATGCGGGCCTGGCGATCGCCCGGCGGTTCGCCCACCTGACCTATCGTGGCGAGGTCGAGCTCGACACGCGGTTCGCCAATCGCGGCCAAAGCGGCGAGGATCCGTCCGACGGGGGGCGCTACGCCGTGCAAAGCTACCTGGAACATCAGGGTGACAAGATGTTGGCCCGCTTCGATGCCGGCAGTTACGTGATCCTGACCGAAACCTTGAACAGCCACGACGTCGGGCGAGGCCGTGGCGGGCTGAAGAAGGCCCTGGGCAGATGCCCGGTGCCGGCGGTGGTCGGTGGCATCAGGTCCGACCGGCTCTACCCGCTGCGGCTGCAGCAGGAGTTGGCCGACCTACTGCCGGGCTGCGCCGGGCTGCATGTTGTCGATTCCATCTGCGGACACGACGGTTTTCTGGTGGAGACCGAGGCGGTGGGCGAATTGATCCGTAAGACACTGGATCTGGCGGCGAATGAAGGTGCGGGCCGGAGGTGACCCGCTCTCGGCACGACCGGTCCCTGTCATTCGGTTCGGCCGCCGCAGCCTACGAGCGTGGCCGGCCGTCCTATCCGCCCGAGGCCATCGACTGGCTGTTGCCGCGCGGCGCGCGCCAGGTACTCGATCTGGGGGCGGGTACCGGCAAGTTGACCACCCGACTGGTGGAGCGTGGACTCGATGTCGTGGCGGTGGACCCGATTCCGGACATGCTCGAGGTGCTCAGCGCTTCGCTTCCGGAGACTCGCGCGTTGCTGGGCACCGCGGAAGAGATTCCGTTGGAGGACAACAGCGTTGACGCCGTCCTGGTCGCGCAGGCCTGGCACTGGGTGGATCCCGAGCGAGCGATCCCCGAGGTGGCCCGGGTGTTGCGGCCCGGCGGCCGACTGGGTCTGGTGTGGAACACCCGCGACGAGCGACTCGGTTGGGTGCGTGAGCTCGGGCAGATCATCGGCAGCGACGGCGACGGCCGCCGGTTCGACGTGAAGCTACCGACGCCGTTCGGCGAGCCCGAACGTCACCAGGTCGAGTGGACGAATTACCTTACGCCGCAAGCATTGATCGACCTGGTAGCCTCCCGCAGCTATTGCATCACCTCGCCGACGGAGGTCCGCACCCAGACGTTGGATCAGGTGCGCCAGCTGTTGGCCACCCATCCGGCGCTGGCGAATTCGACGGGATTGGCGATGCCGTACGTCACCGTGTGCATCCGGGCGACGCTGATCGCCTGACGGTGACACCTGCGGGAGTTAGAACTTCAGGCCGGAAAACATGATCTGGTTGGGGTCGTACTTCTGTCGCACGCTGTTCAACTGAGCCAGATTGGACCCGAAGTAACGCGACGCCGCGGTGTTGGGCTCCAGGTAATTGACATATCCGCCCACCGAAAATTGTTGCACGGCTTGGTGCGCCGAGCTCAGCCACTGCGTGGCCGCCGAAACCTGATTGGCGGCGGGCTCGACGTACCACTGCAGCACCGCGGACTGCTTGCGCCACGGGAAGGCCGTATCCCCCGGGGCCACATCGGCGATCGCACCACCCAACGGATCCACCAGCAGCGAAGCCTGCCCGGCGGAGGCGGGCCACTGCCCGATCGCGGTGGCGATGGCATGCGCCGCAGCCGAATTCACCGTCGTGATCACATCTGACCCGGCCACGAAGCCGCGAGGTGGCGAAGTCGAGCTGCCGCCGGCCAGATATGTCACCAGGTCCATCCGGTTCATCGTCTTGTTGGTCACCGCGGTGGGCTGCAGCCCGATCGCCGCCTTGATCGCGTCGGCCATCCCGGCCGCTCCCCCGGCTGGGCAGGTCGCCAGAATATGGCAATCGGGCTGGGTGCCGCCGACCGCGAGATCGACCATGGCCCAGGCATTCCGGTCGGCGCCGTTCAACCAGTTCTGCCAGCCGACAAGTACCTGAACGGCCGAGGACGGCGCGAAGTCGAGCCGGACGATGTCGGTGTCACCGGTCGGGAAGGTCGCCATGGTCATCGACGTGGTCACCCCGACATTGCCGCCACCGCCACCGCGCAGTGCCCAGAACAGATCCGGGTGGTCATTGGCCGAGGCGGTGACGACGTCGCCACTCGGCAGTACGACCGTGGCCGATTGCAGTGCGTCGCAAGCGAGGCCGGCATGCCGCGAGTCGGCGCCGAGGCCGCCGCCGAGGGTGAGCCCACCGACACCGACGGTCGGGCAGCTGCCGGTAGGAACCCCGCGACCGGCGCCGGCGCACGTCTGGTGTATCGCCCACAGATTGGTCGCGGGCGTCGCGGTGACGTTGCCGCCGTCGAGCGTCGGCCCGCCCGGGAGCCCACGCAGGTCGAGCACCATCACGCCGTTCGCGCTGGAGGCGCCGACGTAGGAGTGGCCGCCGCCGCGCGGTGCGACCTTGAGCTTGTTGGCCGACGCGAAGGCAAGCGCCTTCTGCACATCGGCCTGCGACGAGACCGCGACGATCGCCGCTGGAGTGGCGCCGTTGTAGAACGAGTTGAATACCTGCTTGCGCGAAGCGAATTGGGCACCGCTGGCCGGCAGCAAGACGCTGCCACCGATCGTGGACGCCAGCCCGTTCCAGCTGGCGGCGGCGGCTCCCGGGTCCGCGCCGCCACGTGCGGTACCGAACACCGCGCCCGCAGCCAACGCTGAAACGGCACCGCGGAGAAACGTTTGACGCGAGATGCCATGATCCATGCGCGGGATTCTTAACCATCCCTCACGAAAATGTCCGGCCCCGTGGCCTGTGTCAGATCACAGTGTGGCTTCGATTGGCCAATACGCGATCGGCAACGCCCATAACGGTTTACGCGCATTAACCGATGTTTCGGAATCGTCGCGCTCGCGAAACGCATAGTGTGCGAACCTTGACCTGCCCGTGTCGTAAACGTGACCGCCATGGATCAGTCTTTCCTAAGTGATTTCGAGTGCCTTTTCCGAGCGCTCCGCGACAGATGGGGAAGCTGTCATGAAAGCAGTTGCTGCTGGCCACGGTTGGGTTTCGCTGTTTCGCCACCCACCGTTGACCGTTCGCGTGTTGGTCGCGGTGGCAGGGATGTTGACGGTGGCGGCGGCGTTGGGGGCGCCGGCCGACGCGGACGCCAACACCGACGACAACTTCATCGATGCGCTGAACCACGCCGGCGTCGACTTCGGCCAGCCGGGAAACGCGATGGCGGTGGGCGAATCCGTCTGTCCGATGCTCGCCCAGCCGGGCGGCAGTTTCGCCGGTGCCGTGGCCAACATCAGACGTCAGGGCATGTCGCCGCAGATGGCCCAGGTGTTCACCACGATCGCCATCCAGACCTACTGCCCGGACATGATCGCCAACTTGGCCAACGGCAACATGCCCAACATGCCGGGCGGCATGACCGGCGGCATGCCCGGTATGCCCGGCGGCATGCCCGGTATGCCGGGCGGCATGCCCGGCGTTAATACCCCGGGCTTGCCGCAGATCACCGGGCCGGGGATCTAGCCGGTCCCCAGCGGATCGATCGTCCAGGCGATGTAGACCATCGCCGCCCCGACCGTCGCGGTCGTGACGAAGTCAATCCCCTTGCTGCGCACCGACAACAGACCGGCGCGATCCTCGGGCAGCACCAACCGCAGGACCGCGGCCACGCCGACCGCGATGCCGATCAACAGCGAGCCACGACGCCAGAAGTTCGCGCCCACCAAGCCGAACGCCGTCACAAAAATCAGCCCGACCAACAGGATCGGCCACTGGGTTTTGGCGGCACTTTTCACCGAAGTCGCCGACGTCATTGCCGCTCGGCCAACTCGACCACGTTCGTCAGCAGAAAAGCCCGGGTCAAGGGGCCGACTCCGCCGGGGTTCGGCGATACGTGGCCGGCGACCTCCCAGACGTCCGGATGCACATCGCCGGCAAGCTTGCCGTCGACCCGGCTGACCCCGACGTCAAGCACCGCGGCACCCGGTCGCACCATGTCGGCGGTGAGCATGTGCGGCACCCCGACGGCCGCGACGATGATGTCGGCCTGCCAGGTCAGCGCGGGTAGGTCACGAGTGCCGGTGTGGCACAACGTGACCGTCGCATTCTCGGAGCGCCGGGTCAGGAGCAGGCCCAACGGTCGGCCGACGGTGACCCCACGACCGATGACCACCACGTGTGCGCCGGCGATGTTGACGTCATAGTGGCGCAGCAGATGCACGATGCCACGCGGGGTGCACGGCAGCGGTGCCGGGTTGTTGAGCACCAGCCGGCCCAAGTTGGTGGGGTGCAACCCGTCGGCGTCCTTGCCAGGGTCGATGCGTTCCAGCGCGGCGTTCTCGTCGAGATGCTTGGGCAGCGGCAACTGCACGATGTAGCCCGTGCATTCCGGGTTGGCGTTCAGCTCGTCGATCGTCTCGTTGAGCTTGGCCGTCGAGATGTCGGCGGGCAGATCGCGGCGGATCGAGGTGATGCCCACCTTCGCGCAGTCGGCGTGCTTACCGCGAACGTAGGCCTGCGACCCGGGGTCGTCGCCGACCAGGATGGTGCCCAGCCCGGGGGTGCGCCCCGCCGCGGTCAGCGCCGCCACTCGTTGCTCGAGGTCGACGAAAATCTCGTCACGGGTGGCCTTGCCGTCCAGCGTGATTGCTCCCACGTCTGACAGTGTTCCATGTCAGGGGTTTACTCTGCTGACATGCCCGCTGACCAGCACACCGTCCCCGACGTGTTCAGTCCGGCCAAGCTCGGCCCGATCACGCTGCGCAACCGCGTCATCAAGTCGGCGACCTTCGAGGCGCGTACACCCGGCGCCCTGGTCAGCGATGACCTGATCGAATACCACCGGCTACCGGCCGCGGGCGGGGTCGGGATGACCACCGTCGCCTACTGCGCCGTCTCCCCCGGCGGGCGCACCGAGGGCAACGGACTGTGGATGCGGCCCGAAGCGGTACCCGGGTTGCGCCGGCTGACCGAGGCCGTACACGCCGAAGGCGCGGCGGTGAGCGCGCAGATCGGCCACGCGGGCCCGGTGGCCAACGCCAAATCCAACCAGGCCAAGGCGCTGGCGCCGGTGCGGTTTTTCAACCCGATTGGAATGCGCTTCGCCCGCAAGGCCACTCGCGACGACATCGACGATGTCATCGCCGCGCACGCCGACGCGGCCCGGTTTGCCATGGAAGCCGGCTTCGACGCCGTCGAAATCCACTTGGGCCACAACTATTTGGCGAGTTCATTTCTGTCCCCGCTGATCAACCGCCGCGACGACGAGTTCGGCGGATCGCTGCAGAACCGGGCCAAGGTCGCCCGCGGCATCGTGCGGGCCGTGCGTCGCGCGGTGGACAAAGAAGGAACGCCGATCGCGGTCACCGCCAAACTCAACATGGCCGACGGCGTGCGCGGCGGGATCAGCACCGAGGAGTCGGTGACCACGGCGAAATGGCTCGAGGAAGACGGCGGCCTGGACGCGATCGAACTGACCGCGGGCAGCTCGCTGGTCAACCCGATGTACCTGTTCCGCGGCGACGCCCCGCTCAAGGAATTCGCCGGAGCCTTCAAGCCACCGTTGAGCTGGGGCATGCGCATGACGGGCACCAAGTTCCTGCGCGAATACCCTTACCGCGAGGCGTATTTGCTCCGCGACGCCAAGCTGTTCCGGGCCGAACTCAAGATGCCCCTGATTTTGCTGGGCGGCATCTCCAACCGCGAGACGATGGATTTGGCGATGGCCGAGGGCTTCGAGTTCGTCGCGATGGCCCGGGCCTTGCTCGCCGAGCCCGATCTGATCAATCGCCTCGCCGCCGACGGTGCGCAACACAGCGTGCATTCGGCGTGTACGCACTGCAATCGGTGCATGCCAACGATCTACAGCCGGACCCATTGCGTGGTCACCGGAGCCCCCGACACGGCCTGACCGCTACGCCGTGACCCGCACGACGTGCCGCGATCGTGCAAATGCCGAAACAGGTCCACGGGCTACAGTTGTGGCGATGAATGCACCAACCCCGCCGACGTTGACGGTTCGGCACGACGGGTCGGAACGCACTTTCGCAGCAGGTCACGACGTGGTGGTGGGCCGCGATCTGCGTGCCGACATGCGTATCACGCATCCCCTGATTTCGCGTGCTCACCTGCTGCTGCGCTTCGACCAGGGCCGGTGGCTGGCTATCGACAACGGTTCGCTCAACGGCACATTCGCCAACGGCAGGAAGGTGCCGGTCGTGGACATCCACGACGGGCAAAGCATCAACATCGGGAACCCGGACGGCCCGCTGCTGACCTTCGAGGTCGGCCGGCACCAGGGCATGGCCGGGCGACCGCCGCGGACCGAGTCGATGGGTATCCCGGCGGCCGCCGCGCACGCGGCATGGCCGTCGTCACAGGTGTCGGGGCAGCCGGGTCCCCCGGTCGCCGCTCCGCCCGCACCGCCGCCCGGTCGTCAGCCGGCCTGGGGTGCACCGCCCCCGCCGCCGTTGCGCGGGCGTCCCGGCGGACCGGTCCTGCATCCGGGACCGCCGGGTCCGCGGCCGGCGCCGCCGGGTCAACCCGTGTATCCGACGTCGGTGGCGCGACCCACCGCGCCCCCGCCGCTCGCCCCC
>NZ_LQPT01000107.1 GCF_002102355.1 Mycobacterium sherrisii
ATCGATTACGGTCAAGAACCGCACGAAAACGGCGTGTCGCAGTTGATCCAATATCACTATTAGCCGGTTAAGAGGGGATCGGCTCCGTGGCAGAAGTCGGGGCTAAATCCATAGTGGGAGGCGAATCGCACGTAATCCGGAGTGGGGACAACGACATTGGCGACGATACCGCCTTTGAGGCAGCCCATCCGGTCAGCCAGGATCTTGGCCGGAACCCCGCCGATCACCTCGAGCGCTTCGGCGATCATCGCTAGCGTGGTGGAGGCCTTCTCGTCGCGAGCGAAGCGCACGAACCGCCACCGCGAATACGCCAGCACTGCGCAGAACACCATCACCCCCGGTGCGGCTTGGGCCCAGTCCATCACCAGATACTCACCCGGTGACCACACCGCAGGACGGCGTTGATGCCGGTTAGCGTTGCGCCACAACACTTTCTGCTCGGCCACAAGCCGGCGGAAGTTGCGTGCCGAGCCCTGATAGCCGGCAGCGCGGGCGATCGGCAACATCCGTTTCGCCGACATCTTGCCGTTGGAGTTCTTCACTCGGGTGGCGACCAGCTCGGTGAACGCGTCAACATTGCGTGGTCGTGGTTCCCGCGCCGGCGGCCCACCGGCCTCGGCTCGCTCGATAACCCGCTTGACCGTTTTGTGGGTGGTGCCGCACAGTTCGGCCGCGCCGCGATAGGACCCGACCTGGTGATACGCAGAAATGATGTTCATACGCTCCCTTGCAGACTTCAATAGAGCTCCCTGGGCGGTGCAGTGACAGTTGGCGCTATCACCGTCACCGCCCAGGCCCTCAGCTCCCGGAAATGACACGACGAGCCCGCAAAGGAGTGGGGACTTCTACTTGGCCACCAGTGGGGACTTCCTACTGGCCACAGATGGGGACTTTCTCATGGCCATGGACACGTGGTCTGCGTGCTTCCGTGGTGCATCAGAACAAACGGCATCACCGTCCAAATGCCTTTCATCCACGGGTATTTCGGCTCCGCATACCGAATGCATCAGAACGCGCCATTGAGGTTCGTGTCGATCGCGTCGACCGACGCACCGTATCCGCAAGCTCATCGGTCGAGAGCCACCTCGTCAGCTGCGTTCAGTCCGCGGGCGGGCAAGTTTAGACAGCGTTCCTGACCGCCTACGAGGATGGTTGGTAGCCCGCCGCCGAGTTGCGTAATTGCCAGATCCGCGCCGGACAGAGAATCCCCACCGCGTTCGACACCACGTAATTGGCAGACTGTTCGTCGTTCGGGAAGACGTCACGCTTGGTATCCGCCATCACGTCGGCGTACGCGACGCCCCGAGTCACCTTGTCGCAGATACCCCAGCCGTATCCCAGGCCGTCGTTGTTCGGAAAATCGAAATGCCGCCGTACCGCGATGTTGTAGGTGTACTCGACCTCCGGAGCCGGAACCGCCTGAGCCACGGGCACAACGACTAAGCTTGTCGACACCGAGATGGCTGCCACGACGAGGGTGCGAAAACCGGATTTGGTCAAAGTTCAAGCCTCTCATGGCTGTCTTGCGCGAAGCCCTTCAACACCGATTTGGAAGCACGGAGGCGCGGAGCCTTCGCCGAAGTGGACCTCATGGCATCCTCTTTCGCGAATTTCAGACCGGCTCGAAATTCGCTATCAGCCAACGGTTATCGACCTTTTCCATCGTGAGACGGACGCTGGACGCGGTATCGGTGGGCGACGTGTTGCCGATGGTCGTCGTCTGATTGACGTAGGCGAGCACGATGACGTGCCGCGCGTCCGCTGAGACGGGAGCCGCAACGGGAACCGTGGCGACCGCGGCGATGCGCTTCTGCTGGGCCCCGGGAATGACCACCTCGTTGATGAGCTTCGTGTATTCGTCGCGAAAGCTGCCGGTGAGACGATTGCTGGCCGCCTTCAGGTCCTTGCCCACGGAGTTGGGTTGATACGACAGCATGGCGATGGTCGATTCCATTGCCGCAGAGGTGGCTTGCACCGCAGCGGTTTGTGAGTAGTTGTACGACTGAATCTGCCATTTCATGTAACCGGCGACCAGTGTGAGAACGAGCGCCGCGGCGGGAAGGACTCCGTATACCAGGATACTAGACCTCGAAACGCGCCCTCGCCGGCCGGCTTTCGGTGACCCGTCCTCCTTGTCGTTCAATCCGCCATCCGCAGGGTCTGCGGGTACCGCGGGGTCCGGTTCCCCGTCCCCGGACGGTGGCGTGTCTGCCACCGCGGTGGAATCCGGATCCATTGCTTCGATCGGCCGGACTTCATTGTCGTTGTCATTGTCGTGCATCGCATACTCCAAATCACCTCGGCGTGCAGCGAATAGCCGCCGGATCATGGTACGAACCGGACGTCGGATACCTTGGTCGAATCCCCCTGCTGCTCAACACCGATTTGCATGCGCCACCCCCGCGGCGTCGTATCGTTCGTGTTCGTACTCGTCATGGTCATCGACACGTTCACCAGTACTTTCGCCTTGTCGCCGTCCTCGGAAAGCAGCGCTGCCTCCGTCACCTTGCCAACCGACTTCGACTTCACCTTCTTGACGACCTCGGCGAACGACGCAGACCTCCGCTGGAAGTCGTCGTGGAAGACGCCCGTCGACGAATCGAGAACCCGTTGGATGTCGCTGTCGACGGTGGCGAAGTCGATCGTCGTCAGGTTTATCGCCCCCTGGCGCGCCGCCTCGACGAACTGACTCCTCTTCGCAGCAGCGTGGCGGTCCTCATAGGTCTGATAGCCCAACCACGCGACGAGGGATCCGATTGCCCCCACGATCCCCATGCCCGCCAGTGCAGCGATACGCAGGCGGGAGGGGCGAACGCTGCCATTTTCTCGTTCGGACCCGTCCTTTTCACCCCCAGCTGAGGTGAACTCGTCGAAATCCGCGGCCGACGACTGGGCGTCAGCACCGGTCAGGGCGACCCCGCCCTCCGGCAGCGCGCCTTCGACGCCTACTTCCCCGCAGGGACTAACATACTTTCCCACGTCTTACCTTCCGTGTGCTGTGCGAGATCGGCCTGTGTATAGACGTTTCCGTCGGGTCCGACGTAATTGCCGGTTGCCGGGTCGTATTGCGCGACGGCGAGCGGCGGCGGCGGTGCTTGAGGCGCCGGGGCGCCGGGTGGCATCTGCGGGATGCTCTGGCCCGTCGTAGTCGCGTTGGGATCTCCCTTCCAGTAATTGCCCTCGTTGAGCGGAACGTACTGCTCGTCGCTCTCGCACATGGTCACGGTCGGGGCGCGTTTACCCGGCCTGGTGATGCACGGGTAGTTCCGCGCGCCGCGGACGACGTTCGGAGCGTCCTGCGGTATCCGGCAATAGAGATCACCGTCGGGTCGGTCCGGGATGTTAACCGCGTCGGGGCTGAACTGCTGCTGCGCGGGCAGGAATCCTGTGGTGCAGCCCGGGGGGAGGTTGAGGTTCAGATTGAACGACACGTAGACGCCGGGCCGCGGGTTCTTGGAATCCTTATTGGCCACCTCGGCGCCCTGCACCTCGGAGATCAACTGAGGTTCCAGCACGAGCATTTGTTCGATCGCAGGTTGATACACCACCGCAACCTTTCCGACGCTCACCAGATTGGCCAGCAACACGGGCAGAGTGGGTTTAAGGCGCTCGACCAACTGGCGGGCCTGTTCGGCCCCGTTGCTGCCCTGCTGGATGAGGCCGGCCAGATCGCCGTCCTGCGTCTTGACCTGTTGCGAGAGGTCAGCCAAGTGCGACGCCCACCGTTGGATGGAATCAGCCGAATCGGCCTGAGAATCGAGAATTGGCCCGCTCTTGTCGATGAAATTCAACAAAGGGTCGAGGTTCTTCCTGGCATCGGTCGCGAGGGCGGTGGAGCCTTGCACGATGCGTGAGATCTCCGGTCCCAGACCACCGATGGCAGCGTAGCTCTCGTCGACAACGGTCTTGACGTTGTCTCGCGGAATGGCCTGTATGCCGCGGTTCGCGGCGTCGAGAAGCGAGTTGATCTGCGGCGGTTCGGTCGTACGGTCTTCCGGAATCACGTCGCCGTTCTTTAGCGGCGGACCGTCACCGCTGCGTGGCAGCAGGGCGACGTACTGCTCACCGATGGCGGACGTGCTGTGCACCTCGGCGACGAGGTTCGCGGGGATTTTTATACCCGATTTCAACGACAGCACGGCGTCGACGCCGTCGCGTGTCAGGCGCACGTCGGTGACCCGGCCGACTTCGGTGCCCCGGTAGGTCACGTTGCCTGATTTGTAGAGGCCACCGGCGCTCGGCAGCTTCACCGTTACCGTGTAGTACCCGATCCCGAACATCGCCGGCACGCGGATGTATCCGAACGCCATGATGGCGCCCGCAGTGATCGCGACGGCGGCGAATGCGGCGAGTTGCAATTTGATTCGTTTCGACAACATGTCAGTGCCCCTCCTGGTGGTAGGGAGCCACCAGGGGGTTCCCGGCCGTGTACGGACTCGGGAGCTGGCCGATCGTTCGTCCCCACTGCATCTCGAGTTCGGTGAGATTTCCCTCCCATCGGGTCCCGACGAGAAGGCCGTCGAGGCGGCTGAGTGTGAGATCGATGATGAAATCCGCGTTCACCGCGTTACCGCGGACGATCTTGTCGATGTTCTCCAGCGGGAAGGGCAGCGTGAGAAGGATGCTCAGCGCGCGAGTCAGGTCGGGCCCCGCGTCGGCGAGTGACTTGAACACCGGGCCGAGTTCCTTGATCTCGGCGACCAGGTTTTGCTTGGTCTTATTCACCGAGTCAGCGGTGATGGCGCTGAGCTTTCCGAATGCGTTTACCGCTTCGACGAGGTTCGCGCGCTGGTCGGACAGTACCTTCAGCGCATCCGGCAACGTGTGTAATGCCTTGTCCAGCACGGGTTTCTGATCGGCGAACTGCCCGACTAGATTGTTGAAACTCTGATTCGCCGCGATGATGTCGTTCGTCTGCTCGTTGAGTCGGCTCACGAACAGGTTGATCTGCTCAGTCAGACTGCGCAGCTCCTGCACCCGACCACCGAGGGCTTTCGCGAAAGCCACGTTGATGTCCTGAAGCTGCCCGATCCCCCCACCGTTGAGCAGTAGAGACACCGCGGCCAGCGTCTGGTCGGTGGTCGGGTAAGTCGCGCCGTTCGACAGTTTGATGAGCGATCCCTCGTGCAGTCGACCCTCTGGTGGTATGCCCGGCGTCGGCCCCAATTCGACGTGCAGGGAGCCGAGCAGACTCGTCTGCCCGATCTTCGCGGTGGCGTTGGCGGGGAGGTCGACGTTCCCGTTGAGCGTCATCGTGACCAGAGCGTGCCAGCCCTGCCTCTCGATCTTGGTGACCGTGCCGACATTGGCGTCGCCGACACGTACCCGGGAGTTGCGCTCGATCGTGCCGACATCGGGGAGTTGGGCCTGAATGGTGAAGGACCCGTCTCCACGCCCCTCCGTACCGGGCATCGGCAAGGAGTTCGGACCCTGCCACTGGCAACCGGTCACGGTGAAGCCGACCACCAGCAGTGACGCGGACACCCTGCGATGCAGACGCGTTCGATGACTGCGCATCACGATCCCCCGTCGGGGGGTAGCAGCATTCCGGGCAGTCCCGCGGCGGGGTTCGTCGTGGTCGTCTTAGATTGGTCGGCCGCGGGTGTCGCCGACGCGGGGTCCTGGGGTTTCGGCGCCGCGACCGAATCGCCCGGTGCTACAGGTGCGGCCGGAGGAACGAAGTCGGGGCGAAGCCACTGCTCGCTCCAGTCCATCTCGTTCGGGCGTGCCGAGGCTCCGACGAACAGGTTCTCTCCTAGGGGCGGGAAGTTGTACTGCCGGTTCTTGAAGATCGGCGTCAAGTACTGCACGCACAACTTCGCCGATCGCGAGGCACCCACGCGCGACGCTGCGGCGACCGAACCGCACAACAGCGACACCGGATCGGCAAAGTTGTTGACGGCGAGCGCTCCAGTGAGGGCACCCTGCGCGGGCTGGTACACGTTGGCGAAGTTCGCCGCCGCGTTCGGGAACACGTGCAGCGCCTGTTTGATGCCGGGCAGGCTGTCGTTCACCGACGTCGAAATAGACGCCAGCTCGTCCGTGGCAGTACCCAGCGCCTCGCGGTTCTCGCTGATGAACCGGGTGGCGTCGCCGACGACCGAGTTCAGATCGCGGATGGCGTTGCCGACCGCGTTGGGGTCGTCAGCCAGTAGTCCGGTGACCGCCGCCAGATTCCGATTCAGTTGGCTCAGCAGGGTGGAGCTGTTTTGCAACGCGGACACCACGAGCGAAAGGTTCTTGACCGTCAAGAACAGGTCGTCGCTGTGATCTCCGAGTGCGGACAGCGCCTTCGACAACTGGATGACCGTTTCCCTGATGTTGGCGCCTTGCCCTCGGAGATTGTCCGCGGCGGTATTGACGAACGCTCCGAGCGTGCTGACGCCGCCGGGCTGGGTCGGCTGCAGCGCTTCGGTCAACTTCTCGAGTTGCGCCCGTAGGTCGTCGTATTCGACCGGGACGGCGGTACGGTCCTCCGGAATCGTGGCGCCATCGGTCATCACCGGTCCGGAGGTGTAGGCGGGCGTGAGCTGAATGGTGCGCGCAGTGACGAGCTGCGGCGACACGATGGCGGCCTTCGCGGCGGCGGGGATCTTGTACCTGTCCTTCACCCAGAAGGTGACTTTGGCTCGAGTGGCCTGAGGCTCGATCGCGTCGATTCTCCCCACCGGGACTCCGAGGATCCGAACCTCGTCACCCGTGAACAGACCGTTGCTGTTGTCGAAGTAGGCGACGATGTGGGTGCGGTTGAGCTTGTCCATCGCGCCGAGCGCCACGGCTCCGCCGCAGACGAGCAGCAGCACCAAAGCGAGGGCCAAGCCGGCCTTTGCTCTTGTCGACTTCACGATCCGCCACTTCCGTTCTGCGCGTGGGGCTCATGGGCCGGTTCACCCGGAACGGGAACAAATACCGGCGTTGGGGTGGGTTCGGTCCTGGGCGCGCCCGCGGCGCCCGCCGCCGGTGGGCCAGGAGGGGGGCCGCCGGGGGCTGGTGCGGGCCCCGGGTCGCGATAGGGATAGCAGCCGGTGGGACCCGGAAGGGGTATTCCCGGCGGGCCGCATCCCTGGTCGCCCGGATTGCCGGTGATCGCGTCGGGGATGTTCAACCGGGGCTCGCCACCCTGACCCGTGCGCGGCATCGGCATCGGCAGCGGAGGTGTTCCCGGCTGACCCGTTTGCGGATCCGTCCGATCCGCCGGTGCAAGGACGTTCGGGTCGAGCCCGAGGTCGGAGAACGCGGCGTCGATGAAGGGCTGCACCAACTGGCCGGGGAGGTTGTCGAGGTAGGCCTTGAAGAACGGGCCCGATCCGACTGCTTCGCCGAGTGACATCGCGTACTGGTTCAGGTACTTGATCGCCAGCGTCAACCTGTCCTTGCGGTTGTCGACCAGGGTGAGAACACCGTTGAGCTTGTCGAGCGCGGGGCGCAACTGCTGTTCGTTCTCGCCGATGAAACTTTTAAGCTGTTGCGCGAACGCCGACAGATTGGACGAAATCTGTTGCAACGCGGAGCTTTGCGTTCGCAGCTTGGGCAACAGGGAGTTGGTGTCCGACACCAGCTTCGCGATCTCGTCGGCGCGCTCGGACAGCACGGCGGTGGACTTGCTGGCGTTGGCCAGCAGTTTACGCAGCTGTGCGTCGCGGTCACCGAGTGTCTGCGAGAACCGCGCGACACCCTGGACCGCATCGCGCAGCGCGGGCGGCGTGTCCCGGAAGGTGTTCGCCAGGGTCGACAGCGCGTCGGAGACCGAGTTGGTATTGAGCCCGTTGATCGTCTTGGATAAGTCGCCGAGCGCGTCAGGTAGCTGGTACGGGCTTCTGGTCCGCTCGAGCGGAATGGCGGACTTTAGTTCGCCGTCACCGCGTGGCGTCACCTCGAGCACTTTCGCTCCAAGCAGACTTTTGGTGCGCACGTTTGCTTCGGTCAGGTCGCCGAGGTGTACGTAATCGTCTACCTTGAAGGTGACTAGCACGCGGTCGCCGTCGAGATCGACCGAGTTCACCTTCCCGACACGGTATCCCGCCACCTGCACGGGCGCGCCGGCGCGTAACCCGCCGGCTTCGGCGAAGTAGGCGGAGTAATCGTTCTCCGAGTCGAAGCCGGGGAGACGGTCGTAGTTGAGTGCGACGGCCACTACCACGAGGGTGACCGAGATTCCGGCGAGACCTATGAGGAACCGGTTGCGTTCGGTGAAGGATTTCATTTCGGTGTGCACCGCCCCGTGTCCTGATTCACCAGTCTCACGTAGACCGGTTGGCCGCCCTTTCCGTTCAACTTCACCGAGAGCGAGCAGAGGTACTCCGGGATGAAGTCCCCGCGAGTGCCCAGTTTGGCGAGTGACCGGTAGGCGTCAGGCAGGGTGTTGAGCACACCGTCGATGTACTCGTGATCCGCGACGACGATCGACGACACCCGATCCGACTGCGCCACAACGCTTTTGAACGGTTCACGCGTCTGAGCGAGGAGATCGGCTATCGTCGCCGTGGCCGCGTTAGTATAGGCGACCGCGTTGGTGACGTCGGTCTTGCGTTCGGCGAGACTGCGAACGAGCGACGACAGCGAATCGACCGTCTTCGCTAGCTGACCGCTCTGGCCCCCGAACGACGCCAGCACCGTCTTGAGGTTTGTGATCACCTGCCCGAACAGATTGTCGCGATCCGCGAGTGTGTTGGTCGCGATCGCCGCTTGGCTCAAAAACGATCCGATCGTGGCGCCCTCACCCTGAAACGCCTCAATCAGTGCGGATGACAGTGTGTTGACCTGCTGCGGGTCGAGTGCCCGGAACAGCGGACGGAATCCGCCGAGCAGCGTGTCGAGATCGAGGGCCGGCTCGGTGTGGGACGCCGGAATGGTGCCGCCAGCGCGGAGTTTCGCGGTGTCGCCGGGTCCGTCGAGGAGTGCCATGTAGCGATCGCCAATTGGGTTCGCCCAGCGGATTGCGGCCTTGGATCCGCCGGTGAGGACGACCGAGGGATCCGTCGAGAACTCCACGACGGCTTTGGCGTGCTCGTCGATGGTGATGCGCTTGACCTGCCCCACCTCGACGCCGGCGATGCGAACGAAGTCGTCCACCTTCAAACCGCTGACGTCCGTGAACTCGGCCTTGTACAGGGTCTGGTCGCCGAATCTGTAGTTGGCGAAGATCGCCAGTAGGGCAAGGATCCCTACGACGCAGACCAGGACGAACGCCGTCAAGTTGACGACGACGCGTCGCAAGTTGTCGTGCACGATGTCTCAGCCTCTGTCGATGGTCAAGGAGCGGACAAAACGTCGGGCGGTGCGACCGGGCCGGGGACGGGCGCGGGTGCGGCTTGATCCGGGAGCGGCCCCGTCGGCGACGCCGGGTCCGGCGCTGCGGGGGCCGGCCCCGGTAGCGGACCGGGGGCTGGCGGCACGCCCGGCCAGAGCGGAACACCGCCCGGTCCGTAGAGCGGTGCGCCGTAGGGGGCGCCTCCGGGGTACGCGGGCGCGGGCCCGGGAGCGGGTCCACCCTCGTACCGGATCTTCGGCGGCTCCGGGATCGCCTTCGTCACGGGGAAGTAATTCGCCCAGCCGGGGAAACCGATGCCCGGGTTGGGCCTGACATCCAGGCCGGTACCGAAGCCCGTGTTGGTGACGAGGTAGGGCACGGGGAATTTTTTACTGGCGTCCGGAAGCGAGCCACAACCCGGCTGACCGCCCGGCCCGCCCTTCGCCGCGACGATCGGCAGATTGTCAGGATTGCGGTAGGGGTCGTCGCCCAACAGGACGGCGACGTCCTGGATAGCACCACGTCCGTTCCCGCCGAAATTCTGATACAACCCGTGGTCCAAAGCCCATTTCGCACCCGTGAAGAGGCACGTGAAGGAGGGGCTGTACTTGAGCAGCAGGTTGGTCGTGGGCTCGAGCGAGTTGATGCCTTCGATGAAGTTGGCTTGATTCGGTGCGAGCAGATCGGTGCCGGCGTTGGCGAAGCCGGTCGTGCTCAGTAGGAGCGCGTCGAGCGTTTTCGCGTTGTCGGTGATGGTCTTGCCGGTGGTGCTCGACGCGTCGAGGGTCTTGAGAATGTCTTGGGCCGCGGCGCTGTAAGCGTCGCTGAAACCTTTGAAGGACCGCCAGTCTCGATCCACGGTATCCATACGCGGGTTGATCTGCGCCAGAACTTGATTGGCGTCCGTGATGGCTTCACCCATGCGGTCGCCCTGTCCGCGAACACCGTCGGCCAAGGCGGTCAGCACCGAACTCAGCTTCCTCACATCGATCTGGTTGAGGAGACGCACCAGATTGTCGAAGACGGTGTTCACCTCGGTGGCGACGTTCTGCGAGTGCAGCACGGCGCCGGCCGACAACGGCTTGGGGCTCGGATGCGCGGGATAGATGAGGTCGACGTACTTGGCGCCGAAGGCGGTCGTCGCCAGGATCTGAGCGCCGACGTTTGCCGGGATGTAATTGATCTGGTCGGGGTAGATCTCGAGATTGAGGCGCACCGAACGCCCTCCGCCGGAGAAGCCGGCGACGCGGCCCACCTCGACGCCGCGAAGCATCACTCGCGAGCCCGATTCCATCACCAGACCGGCGCGATCCGAGGTCAACGTCACCGGGATGTAGTTGTGGAAGAACCCGGCGAATATCGCCACACACAGCAGCATCAGCGCGACGATCGTCGCGAACAGCGTGACTGTCCACCACAGGGGATGAATGCGCCCAACGCGCCTTACGTGTTCCATGCGTCACCCAGCGAGTCGGAAGTTGCCGGACTGGCCGTAGATGGCCAGCGAGAGGAAGAGCACGACGAATACGGCTGCGATCAGCGAGGTGCGGACCGCGCGGCCGACCGCCTCGCCGACGCCGGCCGGACCGCCGGTCGCGGTGAAGCCGTAGAAGGTGTGCACGATCATGATGACGACCGCCATCATGATCGCCTGGAAGAACGACCAGATGATGTCGGTGGGATTGAGGAACGTGTTGAAGTAGTGGTCGTAGACGCCGGACGACTGTCCGTAGATCGCGATGGTGCCGAATCGGGCGGCCCAAAAGGCGGACAGGATTGCGACGCAGTAGAGCGGGATGACCACGATCACCCCCGCGACCACGCGCGTCGATGCGAGGTAGGCGATCGAGCGAATACCCATAACCTCCAGGGCGTCGATCTCCTCGTTGATACGCATCGCGCCCAGCTGGGCTGTGGCGCCGGCTCCGATGGTCGCGGCCAGCGCGATTCCTGAGATCACGGGGGCGATGAGACGGACGTTGAAGTACGCCGATGCGAAGCCTGTGAGGGCTTCCACGCCGACGTCCGCGAACTGGTTGTACCCCTGCACCGCCACCAGTGCACCGGTCGACAGAGTCAGGAACCCGACGATGACCACGGTGCCCCCGATGACCGCCAATGCGCCGACACCGAGGCTCATCTGGGCGATCAGACGCACCAGCTCCACCTTGTAGTGGATGAATACGTCTTTAGTCGCCGCGAGCGTCCGGAAGTAGAACTGCGCTTGTGCGCCGATCCGCGTCATGCCGCCAAGCCAGTTCTGCATGAGGCGGTTTACGCGGGAATAGAGCTTACTGGGCGCGCTGGCCGTCATAGCGTGGCCTTGATGCCGACGGCGGACGCGATGATGTTGATGGCGAACAGCGCGACGAAGGTGAAGACGACGGTCTCGTTCACGGCGTTGCCGACGCCGGCCGGTCCACCGGCAACAGAGATGCCCTTGTAGCAGGCGATCAGCCCTGCGGCCAAGCCGAACAGCGCGGCTTTGATGAGAGAAATGATCACATCCGGCGCGCGCGTGATCGTCGTGAGACCACTGACGAAGGAACCGGGTGTCACGTGCTGGACGAATACTGAGAACACGAATCCTCCGACGAGACCGACGAGGATCACGACCGAGGACAGGAGCGTCGCGACGACGGTGGCCGCCAACACTCGCGGGACCACGAGTGACTGAATCGGGTTGACGCCCATCACCCGGAGTGCGTCCAGTTCCTCCCTGATGGTGCGCGCCCCGAGATCGGCGCACATCGCGGTGGCGCCGGCTCCAGCCACGACGAGCACGGTGACGACCGGGCCGATCTGCGTGACCGTGCCGTACGCGGCGCCGGTGCCGGAGAAGTCGGCCGCGCCGAACTCGAGCAGGAGGATGTTGAAGGTGAAGATGAGGAGCACGGTGAATGGGATGGCGAGCAGCAAGGTCGGCACGAGTGACACTCGCGCCACAAACCACGTCTGCAAAAGGCACTCACGCCACGCGAACGGGCGGCGAGGGATCAGCACCAGCGTGTCCCATGCCATGGCGAAGAATCCGCCGACCGCGCTGATGGGCTTGGCCGCCTTCGACGATGACGCCCACAGCAGGCCGCCATTGATTCTGCTGCCGAGTGACCGTTGGGCCAGCGGCGGAGCGTCGGCTTGAGTCATCGGGCACCTCGGCCGATCACTCGCCCGGGCCGATCGGACCCGAGGGAAGCGGCACACAGCGCTCGCGACGACTCTTGCCCCGACCCCCCACGCATCACTCTGGCAATGATGTTGCCTCTTGCAATCATCACGAATCCTCCGTCGTGTATGTGCCGTCAGGGGGCGTTGACTTGTTGAGCCGCTTGGCGTGGTGGGGCAGCCTGGGTCCCGCGTCATCCGTCTTATTAATACATGCCGTCTCAATATCCGAACGTAGACTAGAGGCGTCGGTCACACATTGTCAATGAATGCGGCTCCGACCACAGCCGGTCGCCAGCGACTTCCAATGACGGTGCAATGTCGACCCCCGAACGGCCGAACGTCTGCCGTCGCGTATCGGCGGAAAGAAGCCCGAAATCGGAGTCCGCGGAACGGTTCTCAGCGGGACAACCGCGCCGCGGACCGCTCACGACCGGACGATCACCGGGGTACCATCAGACACATTGTGCTCGTTGATTTCCGCGATCGCGTTCAGGACGCACAACGGAAACGTCCGAAAGGACAACACTGGTCGACGACGGCCGGGCCGGTGCACCGTATACGGCGACGACGACCGAACGATCGAGACTGTTCACCGACCACACCCCCATCTGCGTGTAGCAGCAGTCCCGTATGATCGAGATGGCGACCGGGTCGTAATACCACTGGTTCATGATCTCGATGCCGTTGATCGCCAGAGCGGGGTTGATGGCCACCGTTTGAGCGACTTCGCCTCGGTAGCCGGCCGCCTGAGCGCGCGATACTACGGTGGACCCGTCCGAGCCGAGATCGCCGCCGAGATCGCGGTTGTTCAGCACGTCGGTCGCGTGCCACTCCGCAGCGAGTTGCAACTGAGCGTTCTTTACGACGTTGTTCGTGCATCCGGCCTGGTGTTGAATCGTGTAGACATTGGCGACCACGCTGTTGTTCAACCGGGTGTTGTCGGCATGAGCGAATCCAGCTGTGGCTACGGCGATTGCAGCTGCAACCAAGACCGCTGTCGCATGGCCGGCGAAACTTCGCAGCTGACTTGCAGCCCTTCTCACGAGCGCGATCCCCTCCTTCGACGAACGGCGCCGCGACTGACGTTCGTGGAATCGGCCAACATTGTTGGCCTGATCGTCTCAAAATAATTTAGTGGCCGGCGTCGCATCTTGTCAACGGCGAACCTGCCGGCTCGAGTGCCCGTCACGGCCCGTCCCCCGAACCGACCGCGGTGACCGGCGTCCGTCGTGATCTGATGTCGTCGAGGATCAGCGTCAGCTCGTCCTCCAGATCTGCTGCATTCCAAACGATTTTGCCAAGGCCTCGACCTGAGTACCGGTGCCCATGCGAGGTCCACTCTGCTAGTCGTCGATCATCTCAGGGTCGCGGCGAGGTCACCGGCCATCGCCGCCAGCTGCGGTCCCCAGCTGGACCAGTCGTGCTGGCCCCCCGTTGGGAAGTCGAAGTGCGCGTTAGCTCCACCGACGTTTCGGTAGTGGACATAGAACGACTTATTACTCCCCTGTGCCTGGTCGCAGTAGCCGATCATCGCCGCGGGATCGCTGCATGTGAGCGTCGATGGACTGAAGATCCAGAGCCGAGTGTTGTTCTCCACCAGTAGTTGGGCGTGGACATCGGGGTCGTGCCACTTCCAGCGGCCGAGCTGCGCGGCACCCCACATCGCCTGCGTATTGACGCGCCCGAACTGCGCCATCCCCGCGGTGATCGCGCCGTTCATCCACGTCGCCGACGGGGTCATGAAACCCGACAGCGAGCCTGCGTAGCGGTAGCGGTCGGGGTGGAACGCCGCCAGCGTCACGGCCGCGGTGCCACCCTGCGAGGCGCCGACCACGCCGTGCCCGCCCGGCGCCAGGCCCTTGTTCGCCACCAGCCAGTTCGGCAGCTCGTCGGTGAGGAACGTCTCCCACTGCTTGCTGCCGTCGGCTTCCCAGTTGGTGTAGAGGCTAAACGCGCCGCCTGCCGGAGCCGCCACCGAGATGCCTTTGCCCGCCAGGGTATTGAGCGCACCCGCCCCGACCCAGTTACTGATACCGTCGCCGCCGTTGAACGCGTCGAGCAGCACGACCGCGTGCAGGCCGCCGCCCTGGAACGCCACGGGAATGTCGCGGCCCATCGCCGCAGACGGCACCCTCAGCATCTCGACGCCGTCCGCCCGTGCAGTGGGCGCTGACCAAAGACTCGCCGCGATGATCATTGCGAAGAGGACCCGCAGACCACATATCGCCCTCACGCGGACGTCCTTACGACGGGGTGTTTCGGCATCATGCACCTCTCAGTCGGGAGGGTAGGCGGGAGGCGGGTACACGCCGCGCAGGGCCCACGGCAGGAAAGAGAAGAAGTGTTCGATTTCGTCGCTGGCGTCGTAGTCGGGATTCGGATCCACGGCCGCACCTTCCCCTCGCATGAAATGGATCCCGCTGCAACGGCGAGCGCCGCACCGGCGCCGGGTCGTTCATTTGAGATTACGCGTGTCAAAACTAACACTTCGGACAGAGTCTACGCAACGGAATCATGATCACGGGCGCGGACGGGCAGGCATCACGTCAGGGCACTTTCGCATCGATCCGAAAGTCGCTCTAGCGGCTTTTATTTGACCGGCGCAGAATTACGAGATGCCTCGTCTCGAGAGGCTGCACCAGCCACGCCCTGACACTTACGGCGGGCGAGTACCGCTACGCCATCGAACGCCTGGTCGCGCTGCCGATCGAGTGTAAGCGTCTGCCCGACAATGTCGTAGCCGAACTCGCTCGTTCGGTGACCCAATCCGCGCGGTCGAGTTGACCCCGACCGAACACCCACGTTAGGTCGCGTCGCCGCGTCGGACGGCACGGGGCGTCGCCGTGGGCGAGCCGATGCGGCTCCGCTGCAGCCCCTGCAAGGCGGTGCGAGCCGGGCCGTGGCCCGCTGCAGCGGCCACGGCGAGCCACCGCTTTCCCTCGTGGACGTCGTTCTCGCCGCGGTTCAAGATGGCTACAGCCAGATGGAACGCCGCGCTCACCTGTCCGAGCTGTGCGGCGGTGCGCCAACAACGCTCGGCCTGCTCGAGGTCGTCTCGGTAGTAGTGCAACGCGCCGAGGTCGTGAAGTGCGTCGGCGTGACCGGTGCGGCCCGCGCGCACCCACCAATAGCGCGCGATTTCTACGGAGTCGGGCGAATCTTGCTGATAGGCGAGCGATCCCAGCAAGTGTTGCGCATCGGCGTGCCCTTGTTCGGCCGCTGCGAGCAACCAGTGCTTCACCGCCGCTGCCGATCCGCCCGTGCGGTCCTCCTGTCTCAGGACGTTCGCGTGATTGAATTGGGCGTCCGGATCCCCCGCCTCGGCGGCTTCGGCAAATAGCCTGCGTGCCTCGGTCCTGCTCTGTTCGTCGCCCCGGCCGTAGAGGAGGGCTCCAAGGCTTACGCGAGCACCCGGATGTCCGGCTTCCGAGGCGACGCGCCACCAGTATTCGGCCTCAGGATCTGCGCGCCGATCGAGGTTCGTGGCGAGATTGTGGGCGGCACCGCCGTGTCCCCTCTCAGCAGCCCGCCGCCACCACTGCTCGGCCTCGACCCGTGACGCGTCGTCGCCGGTCTCGTCGAGGAGGACGCCCAAATTGCACTGGGCTCCGACATGCCCGGAGACGGCGGCGGTGTGAAACCAGTGCTTTGCCGTTTCGCGGTCCTCGCAACAACCTCGTTCGGTGAGAAGGATCGCCAAATTGAACTGAGCGTCGACATCGCCGGAGATCGCTTCATCCCGCAACGCCTTGATCTCCCCCGGGCCGAGGGTTGGCAACGACTCGGGCTGTTCTAGCACGGTGTTGCCGTCTCCTCTTCGGCGTGCGAGAAACTCGACATCGCGGCGCGCAGCAGATCCTTCTGCACCTTGCCGGTGGAATTCCTTGGCACGTCACCGAATACGACGGTGCGGGGAACCTTGAAGTCGGCGATCCACTCCCGGCAGTGGTCGCGCAGTCGCTCCGCATCCACGTCGGAATCCGGCACCGTGGTCACCATGGCGACCACGGTGGCGCCCCACTCGGGGTGCGGCCGACCGATGACGGCGACGTCGGTGACATCAGGGTGTGAGGCGATGGCCTGCTCCACTTCGGCCGAGTAGACGTTACGTCCGCCGGTGATGATCACGTCCTTCAGACGGTCGACCAGCCGCAGCGAGCCGTCGGCACCGACCTCCATGAGGTCACCGGTGTGCAGCCACCCGTCTCGTACGGTGTCCGCCGTGGCCGAGGGCTGCCCCCAGTACCCCTTCATGACCGCCTCGCCCCGGAATACCAGCTCCCCCACTCCTCCCGGTTCGGTGTCCGTTCCGGCGGCGTCGATCACCCGCGCTTCCATGAAGGGCTGCGCCGTGTGCCCCGATGAGTCCGGCCGGGCCAGGATCTGGTCCATCGTGGAGTAGACGCCGGTGGGCCCGGCTTCGGTCTGACCGCACTGTTGGAACATCTGGACGTCCGGAAACGCGCCGAGCAGCTCCTCCGCCACGGCGGGCGGCATCGCAGCGGCACCAAATACGCCCACGCGCCATGACGACAGATCGCGCTGCCGATTCGAGCGATGGCGCAGCAACTGCTGGTACATGGTCGGAACACCGAACAGCCAGGTGACGCGATTCGCCTCGACGAGGTCCAGTGTGGTGGTTGGATCGAATCTTCCTGCGATGACGTGCGTTCCGCCGAGAAGGGTCGTCGCGTTGAGAAACGTGGTCCCGCCCGAGTGGTACATCGGCGTCAGGTGCAGGTACCGGTCACCGTCTCGCAGGCCGAGTGAGACGATCTGCGCCATGGCCGCCCACACGGCGCGATGGTGATCCAGCAGCACGCCTTTCGGCCGCCCGGTGGTGCCGGAGGTGTACAGGATGAACGCATCGTCGAATTCGTCGGCGAGATCGACCGTAAGCGTTTCGCCGCTGCCGTCGTCGAGGAGATCACCGGTGCCGTCGTCCCATCCGACGGCGCTTGGTCGTACCGACTCAATTGTGCTGCAGGCCGTTCGGGCCATGTCCGCGTGCGCTTCGTCGTGGGCGAGGACCGCCGCCCCGCTGTTCTCGAGGATGAAGCGGATCTCGGGAGGTGCCAGCCGGGTGTTCACCGGCACCATGATGAGGCCCAGCCGAGACCCGGCGTGGCACATGATGATGTACTCGGCGGAGTTGGAGCACAGCACCGCCAGGCGGTCGCCCTTGCGGAGCCCGTATCGGGACATCGAGCCCGCCGCAACCGCGATCGCGTGATCGAGCTCCGCCCAGGACCAGTGTCGGCAACCATCGAGCACGGCGTCGCGAGTGGGTACGCGCCGTCCGTTGCTCAGGGCGATGCCGCCGATCGTGGGCACTCGTCATCCCCTTCCAACAGCCAGCTGGACCGTCGCCCCGCGAATTAGACCAATCCGCTCTTGGCCGCGTGGCCGCGGTAGATCGGGTACGCCTTCTGGAGCGTGGGAAGTAGTCCCACCAGCTTGGTGACCTCGCCCTTCGGCTTCACTTTGCGACGAGCCAGGGCGCCCATCAGGTTGAGGTCGCCGAGCCAGAACTTGTGTCCGTCGTCCGCCGACATCGTCAACTCCACGGCGGCCTCCCCGTTCAGCGCCGTGTCACCGCTGACCACGGTCACAGGGTCGGACGTGCAGTCGACGAGGTAAGCGGCGGCGGGATCGGCGAACACGATCTTGAAACTCGTGTTCGCCGCGATGAACTTGTCCTTGAGTTTTGGATCCGAGGTGATCTCGGTGAGGAACGGGACGAAGATCCCGTCGGCTGCGGCGGCGTCGGCGAAGACTGGCATGGTTCGTCTTTCTGGTCGAATGGGGAGCACGGTCGTGCGTTCCGTGCCCGGGGGCCGGTGTGTGGGTTTGTCGTGGCCACACACCGGCCGGTCCGTGGGTCAGGCCGGCGTGACCGTGACGGGCAGCCGGTACACGCCGCGTGAGTAGGCGTCCCGGACGTATTCGATGTCGCCGTCGGGCTGGATGTCCTTCGTGCGTTGCAGAAGCTCCTCCATGAGGATTTTCATCTCCAGTGAAGCCACGTGCTTGCCCAGGCACTGGTGAGCCCCCTTGCCGAAACTCAGGTGGGGGTTCGGGTCGCGATCCAGTCGGAACGTGTTGGGATCGCCAAAGGCCTCTGGGTCGAAGTTGCCGGATGCGAACAGCATGCAGACGATCTCACCCTTGGGGATCGTCGTGCCGTGGAACTCGACGTCAGTCGTCGTGGTGCGAACGAGATGGGTGAAAGGCGATGCGATGCGCACCATTTCGGATATCGTCGTGCCGGGGATGTCGCTGCTGCGTTCGCGCAACCACGCCATCTGATCGCCGTCGCGCATCAGTTGGTGCATCCCGTGGCTCAGGGCTGTCCGAGTGCTCTCCGCGGCGCCCGAGGCGAGTACGGCGACGTTGCCCATCATTTCGTCCTCGGAAAGGGTCCTCTCTGAGATTGCCTGCACGATCTGGGTCATGACGTCGTCTGCCGGGCACTTGCCCTTGAATTCGGTCAACTCAATCGAGTACGCCATGAGATTGCCGATGGCCTCGATGACGTGGTCGAAGGACGGGGTGATGCGCGTATCGAAGGGAGCGGCGAACGTGTCGACCCATGAGAAGAACTTCTCGCGGTCCTCTCCGGGTACCCCCAGCACGTCTCCCAGTGCCTCCATGGGCATCGCGTGGGCGATGTCGGTGACGAAGTTGAAACTCCGCTTGTCCAGCGCCTTGTCGACGATCTCGCGTGCGTAGACGCGGAATTTTTCTTCGAGCTTGCGGACCACCTTCGGGGTGAAACCCTTACTGACGACCCCGCGCTGCCGTCGATGCTCATCGCCGGCGGCGCACAACATCGACGGCATGCCGCCGTTCTTCGGGTCGACGGGTGTGACCCGCCAGATGTTCACGAATCCCTCATCGGTAGCGAACGTCTCGGCGTCCTTGTCGACCCGGACAATGTCAGCGTGACGGCTCAGAACCCAGGCGCGCTCAACCAACAGCGGATCCGAGAACTCCTGGAGATAGACCGGCGCCTCGTTCCGCAGGTACTCGAACTGATCCAACGGCATTCCGAACGTCGTTGGATCACCGTTGGCGTAGGTCTCGGGGTCGAGCACCTTGACCTCGGGTCGCACACTTGTCACTTGTCTATCTCCTTGGCGGACAGAGGGATTGGTTGGTGGTCTACCGCTTGTTGGTGAAGCCGGCGTCGACGACGGTGGTTGTTCCCGTGACGTAGCGCGCGGCGTCGGACACCAAGTGCAGGATCGTGTTGGTGACGTCGATCGGATCAATCAGACCGTTCTCGACGGGCAGCGGATTCTGCAGGTTGCCGGCGATCTCCGGGAACTCCTGCACGAAGCGACCGAAGGCCTCGTTGGCGATCATCGGTGAGTTGACTCCGGTGGGGTGCACGGTGTTCACGCGGATGTTCTCGGGGGCCAGCGCGTTGGCCCAAGCCCGCATCAGACCCACGACGCCGTGCTTGGCCGCGATGTAACCCATAACGCCCGGGTTGCCGTCGGCCAGTCCGCCAACCAGTCCGGCCGTGGAGCTGGTGATGACGATCGATCCACCGCGCCCGCCCGCCCGGATGTGCGGGATGGCGTAGTTCACGGTGTCGAACACGCCGTTGAGCATGATGTCGATACCGGCGATGTAGGCACTGCGACGAAGTCGCTGCTCGCCGGTGATGGCCATGATCCCGGCGTTCGCGAGCACGATGTCGAGCCGACCAAAGAAGTCGACACCCTCCTGGATGAAGGCCTTCACCTCTTCGTGGTCGCGGACGTCGAGGGCCTTGGTGACGACCTTGCCTCCGGCCGCCTCGACCAGGCGGACCGTCTCGTTCAGATCGGCCTCCGACGCGAGCGGGTATTCGACATCGGGGTCGTCGTGGCAGATGTCGAAGCCGATGATGTTGGCGCCCTCGCGTGCCAGCGCCTCGGCGTGCGAACGGCCCTGTCCGCGGGCGACCCCCGAGATCAGCGCGACCTTACCTTCAACCCGTCCCATCTCAATTCCTTTCAGCCTTAAGGTCGCACCCGAAAACGTGGCGCGGTGAGAGAAAGCGCCATCGATTGGGTCGGGAGGCCATATTTAAAAGCCTTACCGTCTCAAAATAGTAGTGTCGTGCCTCACACGTTGTCAATCTCGACGGGGCCGGCTACCGCGGTCATCTCGTCCCACCACGTGCCCTCGTCGTTGGTCCGCGCCAGAGCGCCCAGCCGCTCGCTGACGACGTCTTCGTGCTCGTCGGCATCCCTCCAGGACCACAGGGCCTCGCTGTACCGGTGCAGGTTGTACTCCAGCGTGACCCCCACCGCGCCGTGCAGTTGGTGGGCAGTGCGGGCCACCCGGGTCGCCACGCCGGCCGCCGTGATGCGCGCTGAGGCGGCCGCGGTGGTCTGCAGCAGCGGACTGGTCGGGGCGCGGACGATTGCCTGCGCTCTTCTCAGGGCGGATTCACCGAACCGCGTCTGGATCGCCATGTCGGCGAGCGCAGCGGCTACTGCGGGGATCTTGATGAGCGGAGCACCGAATTGTTCGCGTTGCGCGACGTACCGCTTCGTCAGGTCGTACGCACCGCGGGCGCTACCGAGCAGGGCTGCGGCCCGAGCCAGACGCAGTCGCGTGCGAAGCGCGGCACCGCTCGTCTCGAGTCGGGTGGCGGCCGCGCCGTCGACGGACACGTCGTGCAGACTCTGTCCCGCCGGATTGGCCTCGTCGCCCTCGCGGATCGTGAGCAGGCTCGCGTCGAGCGACGCACTGGCGACGTCGTCACCGACGACGAGCAGTGCAGCCTCCTCCGCGTACGGGACCGCGCTCGCGGTGATCCGCGACGACGGCTCGGTGAGAACGTCACCGTCGACGACGGCGACGGTGCCGAACTCGTCGTCGACGAGGCGCCCCGTCGCCAGCACAGCGGTCGAGCCCTCGACGATCGGCGTGACGACGCCGTGGCGGGACAGCTCGGCGATCACGTGAAGCAGGTCCGCGAGTTCGCCGCCCGACCCTCCGTCCGCCTCGGCCAAAGCGATTCCGGTGAGGCCGAAGGCGGACAGTCGAGCCCACTGGTCACGTGGCGCCCGACCGTGTAGCTCGGGGGCGAGTCCGCCGATGAGGTCCGTCAGTTCCCGGTGCATTTCGCTCACGCGCGTGCCCCGCTCTTCGCGACGATCGACAGCAGGACATCGGACGCTCCGCCGCGGATGCTAAAGCCCGGCGACGCCATCAGCGCCGTCGAAAGCGGTCCCCGTCGTTGCACACCGAGGCCGACACGCCGACCGAACTCGATGACGTCGACCTCGAAGCGGGTCCCGAGGTACTTGAGACTGGCGGCCTCGGTCACCGGCGCCCGGCCTTCGTCGAGTGCCGCCGCGATCTCCCAGCACTGCTGGCGGAGTCCGCCGAGGCGGGCGATCAGTTCACCGAGTTCCCGATCGTGGCGGTCGTCACCAGCCTCACGCAGTTTGTCGACTGCGGCGATCAGCAGCGGATACGTAGTGAGAACCCGCTCGGGCCCGCCCCTTTCGAAGGACAACTGCTCGACCACTTGACGCCAGCCGTTCCCCTCCGTGCCGATCAGGCAGTGTTCGGGAACGAAGACATCGGTCAGGGTCACCTCGTTGAAGTGGTGTTCCCCCGACATGTCGACGATCGGTGAGATCTCCACGCCCGGCGAGTCCATCGCGAAGGCGAACTCGGACAACCCCTCGTGTTTACGTCCATCCGAGTTCGTTCTCGCCAGCAGATAACCGTGTGTCGCGCGGTGCGCGTTACTGGTCCACGTTTTGCGTCCGCTGACCGACCAGCCGCCGTTGACCCGCTTGGCGACCGTCCGCACGGCCGCCAGATCCGAGCCGGCTTCCGGCTCGCTCATTCCCAGACAGAAGACGTACGACGCGCTGGTGATCCCGGGCAGCAGTTCCTGCTGTAATTCCGGCGTCCCGTGACGCAGGACCGTCGGCCCGATCTGACGGTCGCCGATCCAGTGAGCCGCCACCGGCGCGCCCGCTCGTAACAGCTCCTCGGTGACCACCAGACGCGCTCGCGCGTCGCGGCTGGCGCCGCCGAAGCGCGTGGGCCAGGTGATCCCGATGAGTCCGATGTCGGCGAGTTCCTTCGAAAACTCGAGATCGAAAGATCGCAGCCAGCAATCACTTTGGGGCGTGTAGCGGCCCGCGTCACGCCAGCGGGAAGTCAGGTTGCGCACCTGATCGCGCAGAGACCTCAGGTCGGAGTCGGTGGAGACGACGCGCGCCGCGGCAACCGTGCTGCTCATCGTGCCGTGAACTTCGGTTGGCGACGCTCCGCGGCGGCGCGGATTCCCTCGGCGAAGTCGTCAGTGGCTCGCAACCGAGCCTGTTCGGCCCGTTCGTGCGCCGTGGCGCGCCGGACCGCCTCCGCGAGTCCGGCCCGCATTGTCGCGCGGATGCTGCGCACCGCGAGTGGGGCCGCCGAGCCGATCTCGGTCGCCAGACCGACCGCTGCGGAGCGGATCTGGTCGTCGTCGACGAATCTGTCGACGAGCCCGATGGCGTGGGCCTCTTCACCTTTCACCCTGCGGCCGGTCGTCAGCAGCTCCAGAGCGCGCTGTTGCCCGATGACGCGGGTCAGGGTCTCGGTGAGTCCGAATCCGTGATGCAGACCCAATCGGGAGAAGTTGGCGCTGAACCTCGACGACGGACCCGCCACCCGGAAGTCGGCGGCCAGAGCCAGACCGAGCCCTCCCCCGACCGCCGCACCCTGCACTGCCGCGACGATCGGCAGTTCAGACTCGAAGATACGGGCCCCCGCCTCGTACAGAGCCTTGGCGCCCTGGTCCGGGTCGATCTCGGCGGCTTCGGTGGTGCCAGCGAAGTCCGCTCCCGCGCAGAAGTGCTTTCCATGTGAAGCCAGTACGACCGTGCGCGCCTCGGTTTGAGTGATCAGGGTGTCGAGCGCGGCTGCGATTGCCTCGATCAACGAGACGTCGAAGAAGTTGTTCGGTGGTCGGCGGATCTCGACGACGGCGATCCCGTTGGTGAGCAGTTCGACGGCCAGGTCGTCAGCGCCGACCGACGGTGATTGTTGAAGTGGTGCTTCCGGAGACATCGTTACCTCAGACCGATTGTGCTGGAGATGATTTCACGCTGGATCTCGTTGGTGCCCGCGTAGATGGTGGGAGCGATGCTGTGACGGAGGTGCCGCTCCATGCCGAACTCGCTTGCGTAGCCGTACCCGCCCATCATCTGGACGCCCTCGATGGCGATCTTCTTGGCCACCTCGGTCATCTTCACCTTCGCCATGGACGTGCGACGGACGAACTCCGGTTCGACTGCCGACCCCGCCTCGGCCATCAGCACGGTGTCGTAGACCAGAGCCCGACCCGCTTCCAGGTCGATGGCGAGGTCGGCGATGCGGTGTCGCAGCGCTTGGAAGCTGCCGATCGTCTGGCCGAACTGCTTGCGTTGCTTGACGTAAGCCAGCAGGTCGTCGAACGTGCGTTGTGCCGATCCGAGCGCCTGAGCGGCGCACACCAACCGTTCTCCGTTGAGACCGGACCTCACCTGCTTCCAGGCCTGGCCCTCCTCACCGATTACCGACTCCGCGGGCACGACCACGTCGGTGAAGTAGAGGTCGTTGACCTCGCGTCCGCCCATGGTGTCGATGGGTTTGATGGTCAAGCCCGGAGCATCCGCGGGCACTTGCAGCATCGTCAGGCCGCTGTGGCGGGTTTCGCCGCGCCTAGTTCGCGTCACCACCAGGATCGACGCTGCGAACTGCGCGTCCGAACACCACGTCTTCTGTCCATTGATGACGTACTCGTCGCCGCGGCGCTCGGCGCGACACGAGATGTTCGCAGCGTCGGACCCCGCCTCGGGTTCGGAGATGCTGATCGACATCACCGATCCGGTGGAGATGGCCGCGAGCGTCTCCTTCTTCTGCTCCTCAGTGGCGAACTTCTTGAAGATGCCTGCGACGGTGTGCGAGGTTCCGGCTCCGTGAAGCGGCGCGAGACCGTAGAAGATCTCCTCGAACATGAGGCACTGTTCCACCAGGCCGCCACCGCTTCCTCCGTACTCCTCGGGAATGGAGACCGCCAGCAGGCCGGCATCGGCGAACCGTTGGTGTAGTTCAGGGTTGTGCAGTTCGCGGCCGTCGTCGGTGAGGGCGAGAAGCTTACTGTGCGAACCGACTTCGTGCTCGCAGAAAGCCCTCACCGCTTTCGCGTACTCGATCTGTTCGTCGCTGAAGCGCGACCACTGCCGACCTGCCATGGTCTCCGTCCTCTGGACCGTCCGCTGGGACGGTCGTTGGGCGCGGGTCGCATCGGACGCCCGCATAATTTGAGCCAAATCGTCTCAAATTGTAGACGTGACGCAGACGCCGGGTCAACGAGGCACGTGAACGGCGGTTAAGCGCGTTTGGCGCGTCGGCGGGTGGCCTTAGCCGGTTCTGCGTGCAGGACCAGATTGATCGCCGCCTCGGCGATGTCCGCGGTCGCTATTCCCTCGTTCGGCCTGTACCACCGTGACACCCAGATGCACTGGCCCAGGATGAGTCGAGTCGCAGCCACGGGATGCGAGTGGGCGAGCACGCCCTCGTCCATCGCCTCCTGCACGCAGGTAGTCCACATGGCCTCGTACTTGCGGCTCCATGAGTGCCACCGCTTGAACACGTCCGACGGGAGACCGATGCCGCCGAAGAAGACGGGCAGGTATCTGCGCATGCGGACCGCCGCGTCCACCTGCAGTTCGATGAGTTGCGCCAGCTTGGCGCGGATCGGCTGATCGGAGTCGACCACCGCCGTGGCCATCTCGGTGAGTTCTTTCGTGCTGCGCTCGAACAGCACGCCGAGAAGGTGCTCCTTGGTGGGCACGGTGCGATAGAGGGTGGCTCGCGACACGTCGAGCTTCTTGGCGGCGCCGACGATCGAAACGGCGTCCATTCCCCCCTCGACGAACAACCCGGCGACCGCGTCGGCGACGAGGTCGAGGTCGATCTCGGTCTTGGGTCGACCCCGCGGCCGACGGTGTTCGTCGGCGGCCTCGATCAGATCCTTCTGCGAGGTCTTCGGTACCGACTTGGCCCGGCGATTGCCCCGAGGCGCCATGAGTGCACTCCATCTGCCGACCGTGTTATGTGCGACGCGGCATCCCGAATATACGGGTCGGCACCACCCGGCGCCGACATAATGGACGTGTCCGCGACCGCGTGAACGGCGGTTCACGTCCGTTACAATGCCCGCATGCCGTACGTCACCGCACAGGATGGGGTTCGACTTTTCGTCCAGGATGTCGGCGAGGGGGTGCCGGTGGTTCTCGTCGCCGGTTTCGGACTCAGTCACCAGGTTTGGGATCGACAGGTGCGCGTTCTGGGCGGACGTCATCGCGTCATCTGCGTCGACCAGCGCGGGCACGGCTCGTCCGATAAGCCGTGGAACGGGTACACGATCGAACAGCTCGCCGACGACCTGCTGCTGGCGTGTGATCAACTGGACGTGCAGTCCGCGGCACTGGTCGGCTGGTCTCTCGGCGGGCAGGTCGCCTTCCGCGCGGCCGCGGGGGACGACCGCAATCGCTTCTCACGCCTGGTATTGGTCGGCTCCAACGCCGTCCGCGCTTCCCGCAGTGAGGATTTCCCGTTCGGCGCCCCCCCTGAGTCGGTTGAACCGGTACTGCTGCGCGATGAATACGCCGATCGGATCAGCGCACGCCGGCAGACGATTCTGTCCGGGTTTCACAGGGAACCTACAACGGAACTCCTGAACTGGTTGTGCTCGCTGTCGATGGTCATGCCCTCGTGGGCGGCGGCACCGCTCTACGGCTCGATGTTGAACACCGACCTGATGGAGAAGATCACGGACGTGAATCTGCCTGTGCTGCAGGTGATCGGCGCTAACGATCCGGTGCATTCGGTTCGGGGTGCGCGCTGGTTAAACGCTGCGCTCCGCGATTCGACTCTGATCGAACTGCCCGATTGCGGTCATTACCCGATGTTCGAGGCTCCCGACGCGTTCGACACGGCGCTGCTCGACTTCGTTCTCGCAACCGCGTGATCCGCGGTGGAGGCGATCACAGATCCATCGACTGCGCCACGAGGACTCTCATGATCTCGCTGGAACCGCCGAAGATGCGGGTGACTCGGCCGTCGAGCAGACTTTGACCGACGAAGGAATCCGTTCGGAGGGCGTCCGTTCCGAGGACGTCGACGCAGCGCTGCGTGACGCGCCCCTGTAACTCCGTGCAGAAGAGCTTGGCGACGGCAGCGTCGGCCGGCGTCAGTTCGTCGGCTTCGTGGGCCGCGATCGATTCGTCGATGAGTGCCTGGCCCGCCGCGACCTCGGCGTGCGAACTGGCCATAGCGAATTTCACTCGCTGCCCAGGCTTGTGCGCGATCTGAGCGGTGGCGCGGTCGAGCACAGCCACAGCAGCGGCCTGGGCGCTTACTGCGATCGATAACCGCTCCTGTGCGAGATTCGACGTCAGATAACCGAATCCGGCGTCCTGCTCGCCGAGCAGGTTGTCCCTGGGAACCCGCATCTGTGAGAACAACAATTCGGCGAGGTCCTGGCTGTGCAATCCGAGTTTGTCCAGTTTGCGACCGCGAGTGAAGCCGGGGGTGTCCGCCTCGACGACCAGGAGGCTGATTCCGTTGCGGCCGGCGTCGGGTGTGGTCTTGACCGCCAGCACGATGAGGTCGGCCGCTGCGCCGTTCGAGATGAACGTCTTCGCGCCGTCGACGACGTAGTGGTCGCCGTCCAACTGCGCTCGCGTGGTCATCGACTTGAGGTCCGAACCGGCGCCGGGCTCGGACAGGGCGAGTGCGACGACGGCCTCCCCCGCGGTGAGTCGCGGTACCCAACGGGCGATCTGCTCCGCGCTGCCGAATCTCAGGAAGTAGGGCATGCAGATGTCGGTGTGCACCCGGACCCCGCCGAGGGCGAGCCCGGCGCGTTGAGCCTCCTCCGAGACGACGGCGCTGTGCCGGAAGGTCGAGTGCGCGAGCCCTCCCCACTCCTTGGGTACTCCGATGCCGAGGATGCCGGCTCGCGCAGCGCCCCTCCAGAATTCACGCGGTGGACGGCCGTCCATCGCCCAGTCCGCGTACTGCGGTACGACCTCCTCGTCGAAGAATCGACGGACGACGGCCCGGAACCTTTCGTGTTCGGCGCCGAAAAGCGTGCGCCGCATCAGCGGAAGTCTTTCCAGTGACCGTGCGGTGTCCACCCGAGCGCGAATGGGAGATCGATTCGGCAGACTGGGCCCTGGGTGATGTCGTGGGTGTCGAAGATCTGGAATTGGCCACGCTTTTCAGCCCACCATGACACGGGGACGATGAGGTACCCGTCCCCCTCGGGAGCGTCCGGTGTGCGCGGCGCGAAGGTTGCCTCGAGGACTGCGGCGGGTTGATCCGTCCTGATGACGTATTCCGCATCGGACAGGGTCTTCATGTCGGTCGCCACCAGACTGTTCATCGACATGCCCGATCGCTTGTTGACGCCGCCGATTTGGTAGCCCCATCGGTAACCCTTGCCGTAGAAGCGCTCGTCCACCTTCGGAAGTTCGCAGGGCCGGTCTGACAGCTGCTCGGATTTCGCGGCCCCGGTCCGGAGGTCGATCGTCCAGCGACCGAGGCTGCTTTTGGCGATGCTGAAGAAGAGCTTGACGTCGTCGCCCTCGGCGAAATCTTGCTCGAACGGGAACGGGGGTCGATTGAAGATCGGCGCATCCAGCGTCAACCGGTCTCCATCCACGTTCGCGGACATGGTGTGCATTACGTACTGCGGCTCGAGGTCGGTTTCGATCCACCGGACCGGAGCGTGCGGGTCGTGTCGCGGAATGAGTCCGATGACCACCGGGAGCTCGGGATTCCACCCGAAGATACTCAGGTTGTTGGCGATCCGCTGACGATCGACGACGAACGGCTGGAACGGCATCACCATGTACTCGGGTGTGAGCCAGATGTCGTGCGCCACCGAGTTGTAAGGCGCGTCGTGCAGTTCGCGCGTGTGGACCGTGCCGTCGGGATCGACGATGTGGACGGTGACGTACGGTTTGATGTCCCGGTAGACCCAGCCGTAGAGGGTGCCGGTGTCGTGATCCCACTTCGGGTGCGCGCTGAACGTCGCGTCACCGTACGCCGCCGGATCGTGTATCCCCGGTGAAAGCGCGGGCGACCAGGGCACGATGCCCTTGGTGTCCAACGTGATTGGGTCGATTTCGATCGGCGGGCCACCGACCTCGCCGGAGGCCACCAGGCCGCCGGCGAACGGGAAGATGTTGATGTTGTTGGTGCCCTGCGGCACGCCCGCGTTATAGCAGTCGCGCTTCACCTCGCCGTAGCCGAGATTGCGCCAATCGCTCCAGACCCCGTCCGTCCATTCGAACATGCCCTGCTGATGACGTTCCTCGAGCAGGTACTTGGGAGTTCGGATCCAGCGGTTGCGGAAGTCGGCCCGCCCATTCTCGAAAACCAGGCCCTGCACCATTCCGTCCATCGACAGCAGGGCGTTGGTGCCCTGCTTCGTCGGGCGCTTCCAGGTGGGTCCCGTGCGGTACGCTCCACCGCACAGATCGCGGGGGATTTCACCTTCGCTGACGATGCACTCCTCGACGGTCGCCTCGAAGCGCATTGGCGCGAATGGGCCTTTGAAGGCGGTCTCGTTCGGCAACGGATAACCCATGCCACTCCTCCTCGTTCTGGATGCGGCGGTGCCGCAGAACACCTGGTACGAACTTTAGCAACTGACCGGCTCTAAAGTAAACCAACGATAATTTATTCAACGGCGGCACAACGTGCGGCGCATCGACAAGATAGCGAAATCCCATGTCATTTGCGGTTATTTCCTGAGGTGGCGAGCGCGCACAACGCTCGAAACAGAGGTAAACCGACGTTAATCCACGGAGGAGTCCGCGGGTGCGAGGTGCGGCGTTGACACCGATTGTCTGGCCGGACGATACTATTGAGACGGCTCGGCTCGTAAAGCGGGACTGCAAGCCGTTTCGAGCGGAAGGCCACGCGTCCGTCGGGCATCCGTGTGCCGCAGTGCAGGAGAGGTGACAGATGGCAGAACTGGTCGGCGTCTCAACCGCAACGAGTTCAGCCCCACCGGTGCAGGCGCCGACGGTGGTCGAGGCGTTCCAGCGCGTCGTGGCGCAGCGGCCCGACGCCGTCGCGCTCCGCACGATCAGCGACGGTGTCGTTCTGACCTGGCGTCAGCTCGGCGACCAGGTGGAGCGAATCGCTCGCGGGCTGGCCGCCAACGGCATCGGCCGGAGTGACACCGTTGCACTGCTGTTACCGAACACGATCGAGTGTCACGCCATCGACTATGCGGCGATGCACCTCGGCGCGATCCCGTTCGCGATATTCAACAGCTCGTCACCGGAGCAGATCGCGGCGCAGCTCGAGAAATCCGATGCCAAACTGATCGTGACGGACACGAGTTCCCTCGGTCGGGTGCGCGCAGCGGTGCAGGCCGCCCCCGCTGTTCGGGTGGTGACAGTCGATCCGTGCGACGACCCGGACGTACTTACCCTTTCAGCCGTCATCCGGAGCGGCGACGCCGTCGACTTCGACTTCGACGCGGTCTGGCGCGCTGTGCGACCCGACGATCTGGTGACCATCATCTTCACCTCCGGCACCACCGGGTCGCCGAAGGCCGCCCAGTGGTCGCACCGGACCGTGATGGATGCCCAGCGCGCCATGGACGCTGGAATCCCCGTGACCAGAACGGCGGTGGTGTCCTTCCTTCCGCTCGCCCACGCGGGCGGCCGATTGACATCCCATTACATGGCGCTGTCGTACGGCTCAGCGATCACGGCGTGCCCGAGCATGGCGGACGCGGGAGCGCACATCGCCGATGCCAGACCCGACGCCCTGCTCTCGGTGCCGCGGGTCTTCGAAAAGCTGCAGGTGGCCATCGAGGGTGCGATCGAAACCTTGGACGACCCAGCTAGGGCGACGGCGCGCCGCGTACTGGACATCGGTCGGCGGCTCGCCCGTGAGACCGACGAGGCCATCGCGGACCACTTGCACGCCGCGGAACGCGAACGCCTCGAGCACGAACATCGTGCGGCGCTACCGGTCATGGCTCCCGTGCTCGCGCGGTTCGGACTCGACAGACTGCGGTCGGCCATCGTCGGTGGCGCACCGGCTGCCGCGGAACTGATCTACTTCTTCCGCGCCATCGGTGTCCCGCTCATGGAGGCGTACGGCTCGAGCGAAGCCGCGCTAGCCATCTTCAACCGCGTCGACCAGTACAAGAGCGGCACCGCGGGAATACCGCTGCCCGGCGTCGAAGTCCGCACCGCAGCCGACGGTGAACTCCTCATCAGGTCGAGTTTCAACTTCGTCGACTACCGAGGACAACCCGAGGAAACCGCGGCCGCGCTGGACGCCGATGGCTGGCTGCACACCGGTGACCTCGCCGAGATCGACGACGAAGGCTTCGTTAAGATCGTCGATCGCAAGAAGGAGCTGATCATCAGCTCGTCGGGGAAGAACATGTCGGCGGCCAACATCGAGTCGGCAATCCGGGGCGAGGACTCCCTCATCGGTCAGGTCGTAGCGATCGGCGACGGTCGGAAGTTCGTGTCCGCGCTTATCACCCTGGATCCGGAAGCGGCAGCCCGCGCCGCCCGGGCCCACCAGATTGCGAGCGACGATCTCGACGCGCTCGCCGCCCACAGCGAAATCCGACGCGCCATCGACGACGCGGTGTGGCGCGGGAACGCCCGCCTGTCGGGACCCGAACAGGTCAAGAAGTACGTCCTGCTGCCAATGTCATGGTCGTTCGACGGTGACGAACTGACCCCCACCGGCAAATTGAAGCGTCGCGCGATCGCCACGAAGTACGCCGCACACATCGAAAAGCTCTACGAGGACTAGACGTTGACGCAAAGTCCAATTCCGCGCTCTCGTACGCTTTACTATTGAGACGGATCGGCTCATAATTAGATCTTGCAAGGGTGGCGTCGCACCCGTTGCAGGAGTCGCTGAGCGAGTACTCCGCCGTTGAACTTCGAGAGGATCCGAACAGTGTCCAATGAGACATCGAGCGACGCCATCGTCGAATCGACCGCGTCGGCGGAAGTCGAACGCTTGAGGGAAGCGCTCGCATCGGCCAACATCCCCACACTGCTCATGGTATTGGTCCAACTCACCGGTGAAAAATGTTGGCTGGCAGCGCCGTTCGCACCGTCGCACGCTCAGGGGCTCGACGACAACGACGACGGTGGACTCGCGCTGGAAGTGCAGCAGCAGATCCGCGAGGCGACGCTGAAGGCAGTGCTGGCGTACCGCGCGGGCGAGTTGGAGCCGATCGAACCTGAACCCGCTGAAGTCGCTCGAATGCTGTCGGTCGCCCTGGCCGAGGAGGTTCCGCTCGAGTACGGCCCGCTCCTCGCCGAGGAGCTCGGCACGAAGAGCCGAGACGTCGAACTGACTGCTCCGGTTCCCGATGGCTTCGAAGTGGTCATCATCGGGGCCGGCCTGTCCGGCATCTGCGCGGCGATCAACCTCCGTCGAGCCGGCGTGCCGTTCACCATCCTCGAGAAGAACGCAGGCGTCGGCGGCACGTGGCTAGAGAACCGGTATCCCGGGGTCGGTGTGGACACGCCCAGTCATCTGTACTCGTTCTCCTTCGCCAAGAACACCAAGTGGTCGCGCTACTTTGCGAAGGGAAACGAGGTCTTCGACTACCTCGAATCGCTCGTCGACCAGCATGACATCCGGCGCGACATCCGCTTCGAGACGGAAGTCGAACGGGCAGAGTTCGACGAGGACGAGGCGCAGTGGCTCATTCGGACGACACACGCCGGAGACCGCGACACGGTGCGCGCGACCGTGTTGATCTCCGCCGTCGGCATGGTCAACAGGCCGTCGATTCCCGACATCCCCGGCATCGACGACTTCGCCGGACCGGTCATGCACACCGCGGCGTGGGACACGCGTACCTCGGTCAACGGCCGACGCGTCGCGGTCATCGGCACCGGTGCGAGCGCGATGCAACTCGTCCCGTCCATCGTCGACGACGCCGAGCACGTGACAATCTTTCAGCGGTCCAAGCAGTGGGCACTGCCCCACCCGAACTACCACCGGGACGTCAGTCCCGAGGTTCGGCTTCTCATGGACGAAATCCCCTTCTACATCGGGTGGTACAGACTCCGTTCCTTCTGGAACTTCAGCGACCGCCTCCACGCGACGATTCAAGTGGACCCCGCGTGGCCGCATTCCGATCGCTCGGTCAACGCGAGCAACGAGCGACACCGAAAATTCCTGACGCGCTACATCACCGAACAACTTGAAGGGCGAGACGATCTCATTGAGGCGTGCGTTCCCGACTACCCGCCGTACGGCAAGCGCCCGCTGATCGACAACGGATGGTTCAAGATGCTCCTGCGCGATGATGTCGAACTCGTCGACGACGGCGTCGCCTCCATCGGCACAAACGACATCACCTCAACTGCGGGCCGACGCTATCCGGCAGACGTCCTGGTGATGGCGACCGGTTTCAAGACGCTCCAAATGCTGTACCCGATGGACATCCGCGGTCGAGGCGGCAAAGCGCTCCGCGGGCAGATGTGGGACGCCGACGACGCGCGCGCCTATCTCGGCATCACCGTGCCCGACTATCCCAACTTCTTCATCCTAAATGGGCCGAACACCAATGCCGGCCACGGCGGCAGCGCCATCCACAGCACCGAATTCCAGGTCCGGTACCTGCTCCAGGCGCTCAACTATATGTTCACGCAGCGGGTGAGAACCCTCGAGCCGGCACGCTCATCCTATGACGAATACAACCGCGAGCTCGATGCCGCGCTCGCGCTAACGGTGTGGGCGCACCCGGGTATGACGACCTACTACCGGAACGCCGCAGGCCGCATCGTCATCACCAGCCCGTGGAAGTATCTCGAATACTGGTCCAGGACACTGGAATTCGACCCCACGAAGTTCAAGGTCGAATTCGACGCCGAGGGCGAAGTCGCTTCCAGCGGATCGTCCCGGTCTGTCCGATGACCTCCCAACCACCCGCCGTCGACCTCGAACGCGCCGATCTTGTCCTCTGGGAGCTAGCGCGGACGGGGGTCGCGATGGTACAGCTCAACAGGCCCGATTCCCTGAACGCGCTGTCCCCCGACATGATGGCGGCGTTGTGGGCCACTCTGGAGCGTCTGAATGACGACCCGGCCGTCCGGGTCGTCGTCATCGCCGGGCACGACCGGGCCTTCCTCGCCAGCGCCGACATCCGTTCGATGCAGCACCGTCCGCTGCACGACGTACTCACCTCGCACACGGCGAGATTCTGGTTCCAGCTGGCCACACTCGAGGTGGTATTGGTGGCGGCCGTGTCGGGAGCAGCGTTCGGCGGCGGCTGCGAACTCGCGCTGGCCTGCGACCTCGTCGTCGCGTCCGAGACCGCGCGGTTCGCCCAAGCGGAGATCAAGGTCGGAATCATGCCGGGCGGCGGCGGAACGCAGCGCCTGGCGAGGGTCATCGGCAAGCATCGAGCCATGGAGATGGTGTTGACGGGAGAACCCGTCGACGCCGACGAGGCGCACCGGCTCGGACTCGTCAACCGCGTTGCTCCCACCGACCGCTGGCGAGAGGAAGCGCTGAATCTGGCCGCGAAGGTCCCCGACGGGCCGCCGGTGGCCATACGCAACGCGAAACGCGCTGTGCAGCAGGCCGAGGAGACGACCATGAGCGCCGGGATGGCTGCCGAGCCTGTTCGAAGTGACGTTCGGAACGAGTGATCGCGCTGAGGGGATGACCAGCTTCGTCGAGCGCCGAGCACCACGATGGCGCGGACAGTGATCCCTTCGACTACCACTACCGAGGATTCGGCATGACGAAAACACCACGTCCCGTACTGACGACGACCCGTCACGGTGCGGTCTGCGAGATCAACCTCGCGCGCCCCGAATTGCACAATCGAGTCGACGCCGAACTGCATGTCCAATTGACGGCGACTCTGCGGCGCATCGCCGACGACCGCTCCATCGGGTCGGTCATTCTCACATCGCAAGGCACGACGTTCTCCGCGGGCGGCGACTTCGAGTTGATGCGCGTGGCCCACGACGACCCCGGCGAGCGGCGCACCATCATCGAAGACGGCGTGCGGCTACTCCAAGCCCTGCACGGCATCGCACAGCCCGTGGTGGCCGCGGTGCAGGGACCGGCGATCGGCTTGGGTGCCACAATCGCGCTCTCTTGCGACGCGGTGGTGGCGGGGCCTTCGGCGTCGTTCGCCGATTCCCACGTGGCCGTCGGATTGGCCGCCGGCGACGGCGGCTGCCTGGTCTGGCCGGCCACCGCTGGCATGATCCGCGCCCGCCGCCATCTGCTCACCGGCGATCCGATCGACCGCGATACCGCGTACGCGCTAGGAATGGTCACAGACCTGGTGGACACCACCGAGGGCGTCGGACCCGCGGCGCTCGCGCTGGCTACTCGCATCGCCGCGTTACCGCCTCTCGCGGTACAGAACACCAAGCGTGCGCTCAATGTCGTCACACGACTCCGAGCGTCGGAGATCGTCGATATCGCCTTCGCTCTCGAATCGGAGACACTCGCCAGCGATGACCTCCTGGAGGGCATCGCCGCTTTACGAGAGAGCCGCACGGGGCGCTTCATCGGCCGCTAATCCGTTGCCGTTCCCGGCTTTCCGCGGCTACAGGCCCACGTGCTCGGTCAGCAGCTGTTCGATTCGACCGCCAGACAACGACGTCGTCGTGAGTGCCGCAGCATCCGCATAGCACTGCGCAATCGGATACTCGCGCATGTATCCGTATCCACCGTGGATCTGAAGGCCGACATCGGTGTTGTGCCGGTGCGCCGCGGCAGCGACCAGACGCGCAGCGGCCGCGCGAGCGGGATCCCGCTCCCCGGCTGGGATCGCGGCTGCGTGCGCCAGATCGGAGACCGCGATCGTGTTGGCGACGGCGGCGCCGACGACGGAGCGGGTGTTCTCGAAACTCGCCAACGGACGACCGAAGACCTTCCGCGCCCCGGCGTACTGCACCGCGAGTTCGAGCGCATAACGACTGGCACCGGCGTGCACCACTGCCGCCCACGCGTCGACGGCTGAGACGAATTCCCGTACACCCGGCGTGTCGTCGCGCGGTCGGTCGTCCGTCACGGTCACTTCTACACCGGGCGCCTCGTCTACACCGAGGAAGTCCTTGACGTGCACGACGGTGCCGGCGATGCGCGTGTCGGTCAGCGCCACGTGGCCGGTCGGCGGTGCGGGGGTCATGAGCAGCGTGGCGACCTCCGTGCCGGGTCCGCCGCTCAGGGCCCGGCCCCCCGCATCGACCGCATTGTCGGTGACGGCTGCGACCGCCCGTCCGGCGATCAGTTCGGGAAGCCAGAGAGCCTGCTGTTGCGGATCGCCGAACCGTCCGAGGTGCGGTATGCAGACTCCGACGTGCATCGCCAATATCGACGCCAAGCCGACGAAACCCTGGCGGTTGCACTCGTCGACCAGTACGGCGGTGAATCGAGGATCCTCGACGCCGGCCCCTCCGAACCGCTCGGACGCACCGAAACCAAGGAATCCGTATTCACCGGCGGCGATGAACAACTCGGCGGGCAAGTGACGAGCAGCGCGCCAGCCGCGGTAGTGGGGAGCCACCTCACGATCCAGGAAGTCGCGGACGCTCTCACGGAAGGCAGCGTGGTCATCGGCGAGTCGCACCGTGGCGGATTGGAATACCCCGACCACCCCCATGACGGCGGTCACGCGTCGCGCCAAACCGGCGGTCGCTTCTCGACGAAGGCGAGAGCACCCTCGGCGGCGTCGGCCGACTCGCGCACCGGGTCGGTGTACTCGCGTTGACGCGTGAAGGCGACGTCGGGAGACCAGTGCGCGGACGCCATGGCCACCGCCTTGGCCGCCCGCACCGCCATCGGCGCGTTCGCAGCGATGATGCCGGCGAGCGACAGCGCGTGTTCGAGTGAACGGCCCGGCTCCACCACGTGATTGACCAGGCCCAGCCGCTGGGCGTGCTCGGCGGTGATCGGACTCCCGGTCATGATCATCTCCAACGCCGCCGAGTGGGGAACGCGTCGCGGCAGGCGCACCACTCCCCCGGCCGTGGCCACGAGCCCGCGACGGACCTCCGGCAGCCCTAACGTGGCGTCCGCAGCTGCGACGATGATGTCCGCCGCGAGTGCGATCTCCAGACCACCGCCGAGGGCGGGCCCCTCGACCGCGGCGATGGTCGGCTTGAGGGGAGGGTTCTCCACGATGCCGAATGCGCCTCGCGACGCGGTGATCGGACGTTCATCGGTCGCGGTGAGTGCCTTCAAATCCATTCCTGCCGAGAAGATCCCGTTGCGGCCGGTCAGTACTATGACACGAACCTCCGGATCTGCGTCCAATCGGTCCAGGTGCTCGGCGATGGCGTCCGCGGTGGGTTTGTCGATCGCGTTGCGGACGTGCGGGCGATTGATCGCCACCGTCCCTACATGGTCGTGCACCGAGAGTTCGACGGGCGGCGCGGTCTGCGAGGCGGTCACCGCGGGGCCATCCGGATCGCTCCGTCGATCCTGATTGTCTCGCCGTTCAGCATGCCGTTGTCGATGATCGCGGCGGCGAGCTTGGCGTACTCGGCGGGGTCCCCGAGCCGGCTCGGGTGGGGAACCGTCGCGGCCAACGACTCGCGCACCGGCTCGGACAGCCGGGCGAGCAGGGGGGTGTCGAACGTGCCCGGAGCGATTGTGTTGACGCGCAAGGCTTTACTGGCCAGATCGCGTGCCGCGACGATCGTCATGCCGACCACTCCCGCCTTGGACGACGCATAGGGGATCTGGCCGATCTGCCCCTCGAATGCCGCGACGGAGGCCGTCAAAATCACCACCCCGCGGTCCCCGTCGAGGGGCTCGTTGCCCACCATGCGTGCCGCGGCCAGCCTGAGCACGTTGAACGACCCGATCAGGTTCGTGGTGACGATCTCGGAGTAGAGCTCCAGCGAGCCCGGCTCGCCGTCCTTGCCGACGACGCGCACCGGGCCGCCCCGGCCCGCGCAGTGGACTACCGCACGGAGTGGGCCTTGCGACTCTGCCTCGTCGAACACCTGGTTCAGGCCCTCGGTGTCGCGCACGTCCGCCGGCACGAATACGGCGCGGTCACCGAGCTCGGCGGCCACCTCCGTGCCCGCCGACGTGGGGAGGTCGGCGATCACGATGCGGGCGGCGCCGTCGTCGAGCAATCGCCGCGCCGTGGCGAGCCCGAGTCCCGAGGCGGCACCGGTGACGACAGCGCAGATGCCGTCGATTCTCATGGAACGTCCCTTCGGTAGATGGTCTGGCGTTCGGCTAGAGGCGTTCGATAACGGTGGCGTTGGCCATTCCGCCGGCCTCGCACATCGTTTGGAGCCCGTACCTGCCGCCGGTCTGCTCGAGCCCGTACAGCATCGTCGTCAGAAGTCGCGCGCCCGAGGCCCCCAGCGGGTGCCCGAGCGCGATGGCACCGCCGCGCGGATTCAGCCGGGCCTCGTCTGCGTCGAAATGGTGGCGCCAGGCCATCGGAACGGGCGCGAACGCCTCGTTGACCTCGTAGTGATCGATGTCGCCGATGGCGAGACCAGCGCGCGACAGCACCTTCTCAGTCGCGGGGATCGGTCCCGTGAGCATGGTGATGGGATCGTCGCCGGCGACGGCGAAAGCATGGAACCGCGCTCGTGGGGTCAAGCCGAGTTCGGCGGCTTTGGCTTCGCTCATGATGAGCACCGCGGCGGCGCCGTCGGTGAGCTGGGATGAATTGCCTGCGGTGATCTTCCAGCGGATCTCGGGGAACCGCTCGCTCATTTCTGCCGTCTCGAAGGACGGGCGCAGCGACTCAAGCGAATCAGCGCTGGTTTGCGGCCTGATCGTCTCGTCGGAGTCGACGTGCCGCCGCTCCTCGCCGTCCTCGACATGCACGCCGACAATCTCGGACTTGAAGTCCGACGCCGCGGCTCGGGCGTGCGATCGGGCCGAGTACTCGTCGAGATCGCGGCGCGTGAAACCCCAACGCGCAGCGATGAGCTCGGCGGAGACACCCTGCGGTACCAGCCCGGGCGCATAGCGGGTGGCGACGGTGGGCCCGAAGGGATCCTGTCCGATGCGAGCGCTTCCCATCGGGATCCGGCTCATCGACTCCACGCCGCTGGCTATCACGATGTCGTAGGCACCGGCGATGACGCCCTGTGCGGCGAAGTCGGCGGCCTGCTGAGACGATCCGCACGCACGGTGCACAGTCGTGCTGGGCACGTGCTCGGGGAGTCCGGCCGCCAGCCAGGCCCACCGCCCGACCGGGCCGGACTGCTCCCCGACCTGGCTGACACAGCCGGTGATGACGTCGTCGACGAGACCCGGGTCGAAGTCGTTGCGCGCCAGCAGCTGAGTGAAGACCTGGCCCAGCAACTCCACCGGGTGCAGAGTCGACAAGGCCCCGCCGGGCTTGTCTCCCTTGGCGGCCTTCCCCTTGGCCATGGGCGAGCGGACCGCGTCCACGATCACCGCGGTATTCATGACTGTCTCCGTTCATCTTTCGCGGAACGCCCAAGTAGTTTTTGAGCCTTTGTATCTCAGAATAGGTTTTCAGCAGGAGTCGTGTCAACGAGCCGGTCACGTGAAGCGCCGCGGCGACATCGTGCCCTGGCCCTGTGCGCAGACGGTGGCGCCGAGTTCGGCGTACACGTCGACGTCGACGGATATGATGCTCGTTCCCGAACGCAGTACCCGGCCCTCCAGTCTGAGCGGCGGGACCGCCGGCGACAGGAACTGCACGTGCAGAGCCGCGGTCACCGGTACGTGTCCGGGGGTCAGGACCGTCATCGCGGTGACGCCCATCATCTGGTCGATCGCGGCGGCGACCAGGCCTCCATGGCAGGCGCCGTTAGGGTTCACTTCGATCGTCGAGTGCTCGAGCGTCGCCACAACGCCATCGGATGTGATGCGGGTGAAGGCCAGACCGTACGCACGGGAACCGGTCAGCTGCCGAGCCCACGAGATCCAGGCGTCGGAGTCCGCCGCTCCGTAGGGGCTCGCTCCTCGAGGATCTCGGACGAGGCGACCGGCCGACTGAACGCGTCCGTCACGTCCGGGCGCGCGCCGGCCGGCTCAGCCGCTGATCCACCTGCTCCGGCGTGAGCCCGAAGGCCGACAGCGCCTCCTCCGGGGACGGCGTCCGGGCGGAGTCGGCGCGATCGAAGCGCGGGGCGGGGGTCGGCATCATGCCGAAGTCGGTCGGCACGAAGCTCTTCCGCGCCAAGTTGTGCGGGTGGTGCGCGGCTTCGGTCAGGTCGAGCACGGGCGTCGTGCAGGCGTCGGCGTGCTCGAGCAGCGCCGTCCACTCGTCACGGGATCTGGTGCGGAAGCGCTCGGCGAAGGCGCGCCTATAGTCCGGCCAGCGGTCGCGTTCCCATTGCGGGAAGTCGTCGGGATGCAGCGCCAGGCCGTCGAGCAGTGCCGCGTAGAACTGGGGTTCTATCGCTCCGACCGCGACATACCGGCCGTCCGCGGTCTCGTAGACGTCGTAGAACGGCGCACCGCTGTCGAGGATGTTGGTGCCGCGCGGACCCCATGACCCCGCGTTCGCGAAACCAAAGATGACACTGGCCAATTGAGCCACGCCGTCGACCATCGCCGCGTCCACCACTTGGCCGACGCCAGTGCGCTGAGCCTGCAGCAGCGCCGCCAACATCCCGGTGACGAGCAGCATTCCCCCGCCGCCGTAGTCACCGAGCAGGTTGATCGGCGCCAAGGGCGGTTCACCACGACGGCCGATTGCGCTCAGCACCCCTGAGATCGCCGCGTAGTTGATGTCGTGCCCCGGCACGCGGGCCAGGGGTCCCGACTGGCCGTATCCGGTCATCCGCCCGTAGACGAGCTTCGCATTGCGCGCGTGGACGGCGGCCGGCCCGATCCCCAGCCTCTCCATCACACCCGGCCGAAACCCCTCGATGAGCCCGTCGGCGCCGTCGAAGAGGCACAGGGCGAAGTCGAGGTCCGCCGGATCCTTGAGATCGATCGGCAGGCCCGGCCGGCCACGATGGTCGGAACCCGAACCCGCGATGTCGACCGGCGATCGCTGGCCGGCGCGATGCAGGCGCACGATGGTCGCGCCGAGATCGGCCAGCATAGTGCCCGCGAACGGGCCGGGGCCGATGCTGCCGAATTCTACAATTTTAATGCCCGAAAGGGGTGCCACGGTGTCCTCGAGTCGAAGGTCGGCGGTGATGTCAGCGGCCCATCAGAGCGGAAGTGTCCCAGTAGTAGGCGGTGACCGACCTCGCCCCTCCGGAATCGAACACCCACCACTCGATCGCGGATGTCGTTGCACCCAAGGACAATTCGAGAACTGCGAACACGTGCACGGTCCCGTCGCCGGGCGCCACGTGTGTTTCCCGCAGCTGCAGGCCCCGCACCTGCGATGCCGCCGCCCGCATGAATCTGGCGATTCCCGCCGCGCCTTCGATGACGCCGCCCCCCGGTAACGACTCCGGCCGGCTCAGAGTGGCGTCGTCGTTGAAGTGCTCGACCACGAGCTCGGCAGCCGCGTCCGCCTCACCTCGGCTCAGTGCGGCGTAGAAGTCCGTTACCACTGCGGCAGGATCTCGCGTGGTGCTCACTGTCAAGTTCCCTTCGTTAGGCGATGTGTCGGGTCAATCAGCGTTTCGGGCCACGTAGGCGGCGGCGCATGTCGCGGGCGCCCAGTAGCGATACCGCGCGTTCCTGAAGAGCGCCGAGACGGCTGGTATGCGGATACCAGAAGATTTCACTCTTCATCTCCACCAGATCGGAGACGATCGCCTGTGGCCTCGTGTATTTGACGACCCCGTTTGCACCTGCGCGCGCGCCCACGCCCGAGGTGATCCATCCCGCCTGGGGAATCGGGAACTGGAAGACGTTCATCATCACGCTGTTGATGTTGACCGCGCCGACATTCAAACGTCGGGCCACCGCACGCGCCTTCGCCTGGTCCTTCGACCACACGCTGGCCGATAGGCCGTATGTCGAGTCGTTCGCCAGCCGTACCGCTTCGTCGCTGTCGGCCACACGCATCACCGGCAGAGTGGGACCGAACGTCTCCTCGCGCATGCATGCCATGTCGTTGCCCACGTCGACGAGCACGGTGGCCTCGTAGACGTTCCCGTCCCCCGTTCGTTTGCCTCCGGTGAGCGTCCGCGCGCCGGCGGCCCTAGCTTCCTCGACGTGACGTTCGACGATGCGGATTTGCTCCTCGGTGGCCAGCGCGCCGAAGTCCGTGGCGTATCTGCCCGGTCGGTCCATTCCGGCCCTCAGGTTGAGGGTCTTCGCGACGAGGCGGTCGAGGAACTGGTCGTAGACGACGGACTCCACGTACACCCGTTCCACGGCGGTGCAGGACTGCCCGGCGTTGAAGAACGCCCCCCAGACCGCGCCGTTGGTCGCTCGTTCGATGTCGGCGTCGGCCAGCACGATCATCGCGTCCTTACCTCCCAACTCGAGGCTGGCCGGGATGAGTCGCTCACCGGCGCGGGCACCGACCTTGCGCCCCGTCGCCGTCGACCCGGTGAACTGCACCATGTCGACCGCGTCAACCACTGCTGCGCCGGCCGCACCTGCCCCAGTGACGGCTTCGAGTACGTCAGGCGCGCCGATCTGATTCCAACCCTCGACCGCCGCGATCCACGACAAGGGCGTGAGCTCCGAGGGCTTGGACAGCACGGCACACCCCGCCATCAACGCCGCGGGACAGTCCAGCATGGGCATGGCCAGCGGGTAGTTCCACGGAGTGATCAGACCGACCAGCGGGTACGCGCGATGGCTGACGGTGAGACGTTTGAGCCGGTTGGCGATGCCCGCCGGACTCGGATGATCATCCCGTAGCTGTCTGGCGGCCACCTTCACGTTGTAGTTGATCGCCTCGACCGCGGCGAGGGCCTCTATGGTCGCGTCCCCCCAGGACTTCCCGCCCTCGGCCTGAACCGTCTCGAGGAGTTCGAGACGGTTGTCCAGGATCCAATCGCGCCACCGCCCGAGCCACTTCCCGCGACCCTGGGAGCCGAGCGCCTCCCACTCGGGTTGCGCTGCGCGCAGTCGCTCGGCCACCGCCGCCACGTCGTCGGCTGTCTGGACGGGGATGCTGCCAACCACGCGGCCATCAGCCGGGCAGGTGACCGGGATGACGTTCGCCGGTGCCGACTGGGTGACCTGGTTCGAAATTGCCATCGCACTATGCCTTTTCGTCGGTGTCATGATGTGAACTCGCAACCTCGTCGGCGAGCGGCTCCCAGGCGCGAATCTACCGCTGAGCGATCACTTTCGCAAACAGCGGTTCACCTACACGTGGACGCGGCAGGAGATGCAATGTCCCCACTGCTAGGGCATTCCAGCGCTCGATGGTGAATCGGAGTAAACCGACGTTAATCTCTGCCCGCTGGCACAGGCGCGCGCCGGCGTGGCGCCTGCTCAAGGTCCCTGGCAGGTAAGCTCGCAGAGTGTCAAGAGACATTGAGATCCTCCACGCCGCTGCGGAGTTGTTCTTCGACAGGGGATACGCCAGCGTCGGAGTGGACGACATCGGAGGGCAGATCGGGACGACGGGCCCCTCTATCTACCGCTACTTTCGCGGAAAGGCGGAGATCTTGGCCGCACTGTTCGATCAGGCCATTGACGGCGTGCTCTCGGCGACGGGATCCCGCGGCCTCGCCCCCGCCGACGAACTCGAGCACCGGGTGCGTGCGCACGCGGGATTCGTGGTGGATCACCACAAGCTCGCGTCGGTGTGGATAAGGGAGGGCCGCCACCTGTCCGACGCCGACCGCCGTCGGCTCCGCCGTCGAGAGAACGCTTACATCGCCCAGTGGGTCGCGTGCATCGGCGCGGCGATTCCCGGCCTCGACGAGCCCATCGCCGAAACCGCAGCTCTCACTGCGATAGGCACCTTGAACTGCGTGTCCAACTGGCCGGCGGTTGCTACCGAACGGGCGGGAGTGGCCGACTACCTCGCCGATTTCGTCCTGCGGGGCCTGACCCTTCACTGCGGTACGACGCACGGGGATCGGTCCCACTAGACCGCAGCCGCAGACAGCCTGCGGGTGTAGTCGATGAATCGCCGGTTCCTGTTCACCGTGACGGCTGCCACCACCTCGCCGCCGCGCCGCCCCTCGACCACCATCGCCGGCCGCTCAGCGTCGCCGGACTCCTCCACGACCTCGAACGCGTCCGCTCGTCCGAGGTATCCCGCCGCCTTGATCTTGAGGTCGTACTGATCCGACCAGAACGTCGGTGTGGCGTGCGGGGTCCGGCGGTCCGCGGGGTCCTCGGCGAGCAGGTTGTGCGCGGCGATTTCGGCCGTTTCCCGCGCATTGGTCCAGTGCTCGACGCACGCGAGTGCACCATCGACGAAGCGCGGGAACGCCGCGACGTCACCGACGGCGAGGATGTCGTCGCGTCCAACGGCGTAAAGGTGCGCATCGCACACCACGGCGCCGCCAGCGAGCCTCAGTCCCGACTCGGTCAGCCACCCGGTATTCGGTACGGAGCCCAGTCCGAGCAGGACGACGTCGGCCGGCAACAGCTCGCCGTCGTCGAGGACCACCGTGCTGATCCGTCCCGCGGTCTCGATCAACTGGGACACTCCTCGCCCGAATCGCGTTCGCACACCTCGGCTTCGGTGATACTCCGCGGCGAATTCGCCGACTTGAGGTCCGAGAGCGGCCATGGGCAGCGGCGCGAGATCCACCAGGGTGACGTTTCGGACCTCGAGTTGACGCAGGGTGGCCGCCACTTCACAGCCGACGAAGCCCGCCCCGATGACGACGAAGGTGGCCGCCGGGTCGATTTCGGCGCGGAACGCCGCGCTGTCTTCGAGCGTGCGGATCACGTGAACGCCACCCGGTACGGGTGCGGGCCGTCTGCGCGCGGCACGCCCCGTGGCGATGACCAGGCGGTCGAAGCCCACGCGTGACCCGCCGGCGAGCTCCACCTCGCGGGCCGCGAGATCCAGCGATCGCGCCGGAGCGCCGAGACGCCAGGAGACGTCGAGGTCGTCGACGGGATAGAACAGTTCCTCAGGCGAGATGGCGCCACTGAGAAGCTGCTTGGACAGCGGCGGTCGGTCGTACGGGCCGATCGCCTCGTCCCCGATGACCGTCAGTGAACCGGCGTACCCCAGCTTGCGCAGGGCCGCCGCGACCCGGTGTCCGGCGAGACCTGCACCCACGACGACGACGTCTTCCACGGCTTCCCTCGTTGATCGGCGGGCGTTCTGCCCGCGCTGTTACGCCATGCTGTCATACGATCCGATTTTTTGCGACGATCAGTTTCTAAATTATTGATCATCGGGCCATGTCGTCTCTAAACTGGTGTTGCCGAGCGATGAACGCGTACGCCCACTGGTACAGCTGAGGAGATGGTGATGAAGATCCGATTGGATGAGCGACTCTGCGCCGTGCATGGCGAATGCGTGATCGAAGCGCCGGAGATCTTCGATCTCGGAGACGACGACGACACGGCGATCATCCTGCAGGACAGTCCATCCGAGAGTTACCGGGTTGCCGTCGAGCGCGCCGCCGCCGCGTGCCCGGTGGGCGCCATAACGATCATTGACTGATGGGAAGTCCGGCGGAGGTTGCCGATCAACTCCGCCCGTGGATCACCGGAGGAACGACCTACATCGCGCCGAGCGACCTCGCATCCGCGGTCTTCGACGTCGACGACCAGGAGGCCGTGCTCGCCCGGAACGTCGAACTCGCTCGGTGCGTCAGGAGCGCCGATGCCGGCGCCGACGGCGGTCGATGACGGGATTCGCCGACTGCCTGCGCGGCTGACCGCGGAGCGGACGCCGCAGCGCACCGGCCGTAAGGATCGGATCCGTTGAGACCAAGCGCCGCGCGTTGTAGAACGCGTCAGCATTCACAACCCGGACTCTCGGCGGGACCGACGGCGATGCGGGGACGACGAGCGACCGGGCAGGGCTGCAGAACCGGTTGAGCGGGAGTGGTCAGGCAGCAGGTACATGCCCGTCAACAGGCCGAGCAGCAGCACGGTGTATCCCTCGAACCGCCCGCGCAGCGACCAGGGCGCGTCCTTCAGTTCCATGAAATATAGACCGACGACGCGGATCTTGAAGATCGCGACCACGATGATGACGAGGCTCGCCGGAACATGGTTGTCGCCGCCGAAGCCGTGTTGAGTGCCAAGCGCCCACGAGATGACCGTCAGGACGACGAGGAGGGTCCAGCCGACTGGGGCCGGCGTCCGCACGAGTGATGACATGTCACCTAACCAAGAAGAGTAGGGGGAAGATCATGATCCACAGGAGATCGACGACGTGCCAGAAACATGCCGCCCTCGAAGAACGCGATCAGCGTACGGCTGGGGCGGGCTTACGCGCGAAGCGCGACAACACTGTCAACACGGTCAAACCGATGAGCACGTGGACCAGGTGCGACCCCTTCAGCACGAAGTAGTACATGTAGAAATGGTTGGTGGTCGGGGTGATTCCCGCATGCACCTTCTGCGTGTACTCGACGAGCTTCACCACCACGAAGCACGTGCCGACGAGCACACCGGCGATCGTGAGCCTGGACGCGAGGTGCTGCCAACGCGGGTCCTTCAACGCGCGCGTCGCGAACACCACGATGATCGAACTGGTGAGCAGTATGAGTGTGTTGATCGCACCGAACGAACGGTTCAAGTGATCCTGCGACGAGGCGAAGAGGTCGCGTTCTGGTCCGCGCGCGTGCAGGTACACCACGAACAGCACCGTGAACACCAACATGTCTCCGAAGAGGAGCACCCATACACCGGCTTCACCGGGAATGTGACGAGGGCGCCCAACAGAGCCTGGTCGGCCGCGCAGGCGTTCGTCGTCGAGAGTGAACCATCCCGAGTTTCATGCACCCTCGGGGTTCTGTGAGTCGGCCGGTTGGTCGGTCACGAGTTGAGAATAGTAGCGGGTCTCGGCTTCGGCGGGTGGGATGCGTCCGAGGCGGTGCATGAGGCGCTGCTGGTTGTACCAGGCGACGTAGTCGGCGGTGATGTACTCGACGTTGCCCACGATGTTGAGCTTGCCGCGGCGGAACGGGGAGTCGGCTCGGACGCACTCGTTTTTGTAGAGCCCGATCGTGGTCTCGGCCAACGCGTTATCGTAGGCGTCACCGACGCTACCGACCGACGGTCGGATCTCCGAAAGACTCAGTGTATCACCGAATCTCACGCTCGTATATTGCGTCCCAGCATCGCTGTGGTGGATCGCACCGTCGATCGGATGCCCCTGGCGGCGGCGTAGTGCGGCGGCCTGACGGATGGCCGATTCGACGAAGCGGGTGTGCTTGGAGGCCGACGCCTCCCACCCCAGGATGGCTCCCGCATAAGCGTCGATGACAAACGCGACATAGACGAAGATCCCGGTCACCAACTTCACGTAGGTGAAGTCAGCCACGAGCAGCAGGTTGGGAGCGGGCACGCCGAACTGGCGGTCCACCAGATCCGGTGGCCGCACCGCCTCCGGGTCCGGGATCGTGGTGCGCACCTTTTTGCAGCGTCGCACGCCCCGCCAGCCATTTTTACGCATCAGCCGTTCCACCGTGGACTTGGCCACCGGGATGCCCTCGCGCTGCAGATGGGCCCACATCTTCAGCGACCCGTACAGCGACTCCGGTTTGCGGCGGCCCTGCTCGTCGGGCTCGTAGCAGCCGGCCAGGATCTGCGTGATCGTGGCATCCCACAGGGCCCGTTTCGAGGGCGCCCGCGTAGCCCAGGCATGAAACGTTCTCGGGGCGATCGGCATCCCGTGCTCGCAGAGCACGCGGCAGATCGGAGCGACCCCGAAACGGTCCCTGTTCTTGGCGATGAACTCGCAGACCGTGGCTGTCAGCGGCGGTTGCGCGGGTCGCTCTCCCGCACGAAGAAACTCGTTGCCGCCTTGAGGATTTCGATGGTCTGCTCCAGCTCGGCGTTACGGCGCTTGAGCGCGCGGATCTCCGCCGCAGCGTCACTGGACACACCGTCGCGCTCACCCTCGTCGACCTGATGCCGACGGATCCAACTTCGCAGCGTCTCGGCGGTCATCCCCAGCCGCTGAGACACCGCAGTGATCGCCGCCCACTCGCTCGGATAGTCATCACGATGATCCAGCACCAGACGCACAGCCCTGGCCCGGGTCTCCGGGTCGTACTTGCTCGCCACGACATGCACCTTCCCAAGAAGAGAGGTGCGCATCAAACGCGGGACGGTTCAGCCCGCCGACTTCCCAAATATTGAGCGTAGACCTGACGATTGCTTCCCTCTGCGATCTCCGGGCAGCCGATCATCGCGGCGGGTTCGCTGGCCGTAGTGCTGACTGGTCCGAAGACCCACAATCGCGTGTTGTTGTCCGCCAGCAGCCTGAGATGCATGTACGGCGAGTGCTATTTCCACCGGCCCAGTTGCGGCGCACCCCACATATTGTTGGTGTCGACACCGCCGAACTGTTGAAGGGTGGCGAGTATCGCGCCGTCCACGCCCGTGCGTTCTGGCGCAAGAAATCCTGACATCGATCCGGCGTAACAAAATCGGTCGGGGTAGGACGCCGCCAAAGCCATTGCGGCATAACCTCCTTGCGAGGCGCCTACGACGGCGCGCCCGCCGGGGGCTAGGGCGTGGAACCGTGGACTGCCGCTGGCATCTGTTCAGGGAACTGGGCCATTGCGGCGATTCGTGGCAGCAAGTTGCAGAGCAGATAACCGGCGACGATGAGTTCGAGGGCGATCGTTCCGGCGCCAATGATGTGCGCAGCGACTGGACCCACGTCCGAGTTGATCGCAGCTATGGTAGGCCAGCTGACCGTGGCGTAGAGGCCGAACTGCGATCCCGGCACTATCACGGGGATCAGCCAGAGCATCGCTTTGTTGCCTGTCGCGCAAACCGAGAGCGCTGCCGCGGCGGCGGCCAAAGGCATTGCGCCGTTGACGAAAATCATCCAGGCAGGCAGCCGCCAGAAGTCGGAAAAGAACGGGTTATGGTCGCCGTGGTAGGCGTAGAGCGTCACGACGTGGCTGAGCGGGACCTCGATGAAAATGTCGATCGCGACGATCGCCCAGTAGATCTGCCACATCGCTCGCGCGCCACCGCCGGCTCGGAGCCGATCGATTGCGAATAGGGACGCGCCGCCGACGAACCAGGTGTACGTGCCCAGCTGCCACAGCGGTACGTGGATGCCGAAAATCGTTATGAGGCGCCATTGACCGCCTTCGCTGGCGTACCACAGCAATGAGAATCGATCGGCGGCGGGCTCGAAGCTCGCGGCGCATAGCATCCCACCGATGATCACCAGGATTCGAAAGCGCAACTCGATGCCGCGACGTCCGCGCAACAGGTACCAGGTCGTTGCGGCGGCCACAGTGAACATGATGGCCGTCATGACCACCTGGGCAGGATAATCGACGACTTGGTCGACTGGCGCGTAACTAGGCGGCGCCATGGGACCGTCGCTCCTGGACTGAGAGTCGGCAAGCGGCGCTTGTCATCACGCGGTCTGGGGGTAGCACTGCACTCTCCAAATTCCGAACAAGCGAAGCGGGTGCCCGATTTAGGGCTTCAGCGTCTCAAAATATCGTCTAGGAGCGGCCGATGTCAACTGCGTAGGACACGAGATTCGAGGTTGTTTCTGACCGAGCCGTCCGCTTGCCCGGCCGCGACGTGGCCCGCGAGTTCCGCCTGGTACTCGGCGATAAGAGCGTCGAACCAGCTGGAAAAGTTCTGCAACGCGGCGGGAGTCTCGAAGGTGAGAACGATCGCGGTTCGGCGCGGACGCGTCCCGACCGGGTCCGTGCCGACAAGGCCTATTCGAGTCGAGCGACCCGCGCCCAGTTACGTCGGCGCCGCATCGTTGCGGTGATTCCTGAGCCCGCAGATCGATTCGCTCACCGCAAACGACGGGCTCGCGCGGCGGACGGCCACCGGCCTTCGATGCGCAGGACTACAAGGGCCGCAATGTCATTGAGCGCAGCATCAATGTCGTCAAGCAATGGCGCGGCCTGGCCACCCGCTATGACAAACTCGCCATCGTCTACCGCGCCGCCGCCGTGCTCAGGCCAATCGCCATCTGGCTAGCCCATTTATCGGACACACCCTAGGCCCTTGTTGGCTGTGAGCCAGTCGGGCACACCACGTCACCGTCCGCTGATCGGAAGGAAATGACCGCGGTGTTTAGATCGGCAGTAACGTCGGCAGACATGGCAGGCGGTTCTTACTAGCAGCGCAACAAGCTGCAATTGACGTACTGCCACGCCTGGGCCCTTAAGGGGCTCTTCGTGTCCGCGGCACGTGAATTCTGACCCCGGCGCGGCAGGGGTGGGTTCGAGTCAACGTCGCAACATCGGCGGATCTTCTGAGGCTAGTAGCGCGGCGAATAGATCGGCGGGACAACGGTCTTGCAGGACCATGCGGGGGCGGTTGTTGAGTTCGTCCTCGACTTCCATTGGGTGCCCCGGCGAATGGTTGGTCAGGGTGACGCCCTTGGGGAAGTAGTCGCGCAGCAGTCCGTTGGTGTTCTCGTTACTGCCGCGCTGCCACGGTGATCGGGAGTCACAGAAATAGACGGGCGCGCCGAGCTTGTCAGCGGTGGCAAGGTGACGTGCCATCTCGGTGCCCTGGTCCCAGGTGATCGACCGGAGCAGCGCCGGCGGTAGACCCTGCATGCGGAGCACTAAGGCGGCGTGCAACGAGTCGGAGTCAGCGCGCGGCAGATGTACCAGTCGCAGCATCCGAGTCTGGCGCTCAACCAGCGTGCCGATCGCTGAAAGGTGGTTGTCGCCGATGATGAGATCGCCCTCCCAATGTCCTGCCTGCGACCGGTCGATGGGGGGGAACGGTCGATCATGGATGGTCAGCATTGGCTGCTGAAACCGCGGTCTCCGGCGTTGCTGGCACTGGTGTGCCCGGCGATGGTCCCGGCCGGTACGCAACGGTGACCGACGGTGTGGCGCCAGCCGCGAGGGGCGCAAGAACCGCGAATTCGGCTGATAGACGGCCTGATAGATGCTCTCGTGGCACAACCGCATCGATGGATCGTCAGGAAAACGCAAACGCAGATAGCGGCTAATCTGCTGTGGGCTCCATCGCCGGCCGAGCAACTCGGTGACCACGGCGCTGAGGAGGTCGTTGGTGTCGACGCGGCGTCGATGGTGACGAGCTCGACGCGCGGTGGCACGCCGATGGGCATCGAAGGGCTGATAGTCGCGGCCAGCCACGCCGTTGCGGCGCAACTCCCGCGGAATCGTCGACGGCGCTCGGCCGAGTCGATCGCCGATCACGCGCAAGCTCAACCCAGACCGGCGCAGGTCGGCGATCTCGATTCGCTCCTCCTGGGAGAGGTAGCGTGGGCTGATCTCGCGGACCGTTAGTCGATCCAGGGGCGGGACGGACCCGACCTCGATGCCGTTGCGGTAGGTCTTGTAACCACGTGTCCAGTTCGTCGCCGCTGACCGAGAGACACCGACTTCGCGGGCCGCGGCGCGCCCGCTCCACCCGCGAGCCCGCAACTCCATGAACCGCTGACGTTTGGCCGATTGCGGACGGCGCCCCGGCCCCTTCTTCACCCGACGAGACGATGTCAACACAACCTCCAGAATTTAGAGAAGTGTTGCGACGACGCCTCGAAACCACCCTGCCGCCAGGGGGTCAATTTTCAGCCGCCGCCGACACATGCCACCCCACTCGATGTGAATCCTCTCGACCTGGATTCTCACAGTATCGGGGACAACGTAGGTGAGCGCCTCGAACAGCCCCCAACTCAACGAGAATAGCCGTCACGCTGCTCTGAGAGCGTTTGGCTCGTAGGTGGTTTGGCGCGCAGCGGTGCCCAGATGACGTTGATGCGGCGTCTGGCCAGGGCTAGGCCTGGATGGCGTTGGCCACCAGCTCGTTTCGCTCGTAGAACGCCCGGGATTCGGGTTTGTCCGCAGGCTGTTGTCGGCGGCCATGTAGCAAACGCGCAGGAGACGACGGTTGTATCTGCGTGGGCGTTTCACGTTGCCGGTGATGCGGCCGGTGTCGTGCGGAACCGGTGCGAGTCCGGCGACGCTGGCCAGTGTGGTATGGTCAGCGCCGTGAACGTTGTCGTGCGCATGTATTGGCGCTTTACCTTGGCTCCGGGTGGGGCCGCGGCTGGAGCGTTTGGCTAAGCGCACGACTAGCACCCGGAGCCCAAGCAGTGACCACAAGGTCGCTGCTTTTCGTTTTTTCAGGGCATCCGGAACCAATGGGCGTGCCCTGAGACCATCACAGGAAGGCACACCCACGATGTCGATCGCCAACCGTACGTCAGGCATTATCAACACCGCCGATCTTCGGATCGTGGCATTCCGAGACATCCCGGCTCCCAACGTGATCCGTACTGAACTTCCGTTGACGCCGGCGCGCGCTGCGGCTGTCCAGCGGGATCGTGACCAGATCGCTGCGATCCTGGCCGGTCGCGATGATCGACTGCTGGTAGTGGTGGGTCCGTGCTCGGTGCACGATCCGATCGCGGCGCTGGACTACGCTCGTCGACTCGTGGCATTGGTCGCCGAGCACGGTGATCAATTGAAAATCGTGATGCGGGTTTACTTCGATGTCAGCGGTCACGTAATTCCCCAGGTCTGAGGGGTTGTCCGTCACGTAATTCCCCACCCGCCGTCACGTAATTG
>NZ_LQPT01000108.1 GCF_002102355.1 Mycobacterium sherrisii
GCCCACATCTTGCGAGCCTCGTCCGACACCGTCTGGGCGTGCATCTCGAAACGACCGGCCATCGCCCGCATCGCGTGCGGGTCGGTCATGAAACGTGTTGCCATGTTGCCTTTCTCCTTTGTGGTTGTTGCTTCGGGTTGTAAATCAATGCATTTGGTCTTTGGGCGCGGTAGCTGCCGCGCGGCGGATAGATTACGGCCCGGCGGTTAACCGCCGGCCTCCAACGAGTGACAAGCGAAACCCGTTTTGCCGGGTTACACCACGACCTGTTTGGGCATGACGATCGGCTTGAAGCCGTACCGCGGGCCGGACCCGTAGGCCCCGGCACCCTTGGCGCCGGCCAGCATGCCCGGCATCCCGGGTGCACCGACGGCCGTCTCCTCGGCGGGGACGTTCCAGCCCGAGCCCTGCAACGGCGAAGTGGCCGCCGCGAGCTCGGCTTGCGTCGCCGGGGCGACAGAGGACCAGGTGGCCGGCACCGACAGCTTGCCGACCGTGGTGGCCTGCCCCAGACTGCCGGCCGCGCCCGCGCCCAGGGGCATGCCGCCCAGCGGTGCAACCGACCGGACCACGGTGCCCTCGACGATGCCGGCCGCCCCGGCTTCGGGGACGACGTCGCTGACGGCGGCCGCCGGCACCGCGGCACCGGCCAGCGTGTGGCCGAGCGATACCGCGGTGGGGATGGCCGTCATGACGAACCATGCCGCCGTGTTGACCGCGCCGTTGATGCCGTTCAGAACGGACGGCGTGCCGAGCAGACCGTCAATCGAGGCGATGATGTTCGGGTTCGACGTGGGTGTCGAGCCCAACAGGTCGGCGAGCGTCGAGCTGATCGAATCGGTCGCGCTCAACGGTTCGGCCAGCGCCTGCACGCCCGGGTCGGTGGTCGTGGTCAGCGGCGTCACCGGCTGCAGACTGGCGGCGGCCGCCTCCGAGGCGGCCTGGTAGGTGCTCATGGCGGTGGCGTCCTGGACCCACATCTCGTAGTACTCGATGTCCAACGCCTGGATTACCGGAAGACTGAACGGAATCGCTCCGAGCGCGGCCGCCCACTCGACCCGGTTCTGGTAAACCAATGCCGGGTTCACCACCGCGGCGTGCGCCGCCTCGAACGCGGCGGCCGACGCCGTGGCCGCCGCACTCGCCTGCTCGAGGGCGGTGGCCGTCTCGGTCAGATACGTCACGATCGGGGTGGCGGCGGCTGCCGCGGCGGCCGAGCCGCCACCGGTCCACTGCTCGGTGGTCAGCAACGAGATGATCGACTCCCACGAGGTCGCCGTGGTGCTCACCTCGGCGGCCAGGTTGGCGTAGGCGCCCGCCGCGGCCATGAGCGGCGCCGAGCCGGGACCGCTGTACACGAGCGTCGAGGTGATCTCCGGGGGTAGTGCTGCAAACTCAAAAACCATTTCTTTTCCCGCTCCTTATTCGAATGTGGCTGGGTGCGAAAGCCGCGATCGCGGCTGCGCCCGATGGGCCAGACGGCTTCTGGATGGCTTAGACGGCGGTCGACTTCGGCATGACGATCGGCTTGACGCCGTAGCGGGGTGCCCCGAACCCGGTGGAGGCGCGTCCCGTGCCCCCGACCATGCCGGGCATGCCGGGCACGACGGAGCTGGTCTGCGGCGCGGCGCCGGTCCAGCCCACGGTCTGCAGCGGGGTGGTGCTGGTGCCGACCACCGGGGTGACCTGGCCGCCAGCCCACGTCGGCGGTGCCGACAGATTGCCGACCAGCGTGCCCTGGCCCATCGCGGCCACCGGCATGCCGCCCATTCCGGCCATGCCCCCGACGCCGGCTTCCACGGGCGTCGTCTCGCTGGCGAGTGCAGCCGCCGCGGCGGCATCGCCGATGGTGTCGCTGCCGGCGGGCAGCAGACCACCACCGGCCATACCGAGCAGGGCGGAAGCGGCCGACGCCCAGTTGCCGCTACCGATGTTGAGAATGTTGGCGCTGTTGCTCGACAGGCCGAAGATCCCGCCGAGCATGGCCGGGTTGGTGTTGTTGCCGGTGCCGCCGAGCAGCCATTGCAGGATGTCGACGATCGTGGTGCCGGGGCCGGCCGCTTGGATTTGCGAGACCGGATCCGACAACGTACTGAACTGCTGCGAGCCTTCCGACAGCGCGGCCGCGGCGGCGTTGGTGGCCTCGGTGTCGCTGTAGCTGGTGGAGCTCACCCCGAGGTTGGTCGTGTAGGTCTCCAGCTGGGTCTGCGCGTCGGCGGCCGTCGTCTGGTACGTGGTGCCGAACGCCGAGAAGATCGTGGCCTGCTGGGCCGATACCGGATCGAGGGCGGCCGGAGCGACAACCGTCGTTGCCGCAGCGGCGCCGGCGTTCTGCGCCGCCAAGTTGGCGTTGATCGCCTCCAGCTGCCCCTGCGCGGCTAGCAACTCTTCAGTCACCGTTGTCAGGAATGACATCCACTGCTCCTCTGGTGTTCGGAAACATGTCGGCCCAAGCGGTTTGGGTCGACCCTGCGGGTTGGCGTACGAGCCCCTGTACGTTTGCGTAAGGCTAATTTCCGCAGTGATTAACTTCCCGACCGAAATGGCTAGGGTGACGGCCGTTTACGGCCTCTTAACGAAAGCGCCGACAGTTTTAACGCGGTCCTGTCGGCCGACATCGAAGTGACATCTCCAGCAAACGCCCGACCAGCATTAGATTGCGTGGGGCGGCGGATCATACGTCAAGCCGCGGCACAACGCACCTCCGAAATTCGGCGGGTTCCGGGTGGGACGCGGTGCCCCGGCTCCGGGTCCCACACGCTAGATTCGCCGCCGGGCCCCCATAGCCCAATTGGCAGAGGCAGCGGACTTAAAATCCGCCCAGTGTCGGTTCGAGTCCGACTGGGGGCACCGTCAGGGCGGCACAGCAATGTCACCGTGCCGGTTGCCAGGCCGCAAAGAACCGCGATGGCCCCACTCGACTTGCGAACGGACCCGGCGCCGCGGTGGTCCAGCGGCGGTGGCGGGAACCGGGTTGAGCGCGCTCCGGCAGCAAATTGGCCCGCGGCCGAGTCAGATTTTGCTGCGGTTTTCGGGGCAGTAGGCGGTGACCGCCGCGCCGATGATGCTGCCGGCACCGTTGTTGCTCACCCCGAGTGCCTTCTTCACGTCGCCGACCGTCTGTTCCATCGTGTCGCCGCCGGCGAAGTCCGCGCAGACGGCGTGCCCGATGTTGATCATCGTCTGGTCCTGGCCCTCGGCCCAGCTCAATCCGCGCTGCTGCAGGATGTGCAGGTAGTTATCGTCGGCCGGGTCGGCCTTGGCGACCGGGGTGCCGGCGTGGGCCGCGACGGCGCCAAGGAGGCCGGCCAGCACGGCGGCGATCGATGCCGCGCTGCGTGCCGTGTTCTTCATGCGTCGACTCCTTGGTGTGTCTGCCTGCTCGGCAGGGAACCCGAATCCTAACTTCGTCTTGACAGTATGTCTTGCCAGGGCACCAGCGCAGAACCCGTCACGCAGCGCTCGCGCCGATGGCCATGGCGAGAAAGTCCAGCCGCCACAGTTCTTGAAACAGCTTGCGCGCGAAGTCCTCCGCGTCGCCGGTGTCGCTGCCGGGGCGCACGTTGGCCGCGATCTCCCGGATGCTACGACGGCCGTCGACGAGTTGTGCGAAGGGTAGCTGAGCCGGGCTGAGCCGCAGTCGGGCGCCGGGTCCGAGCAGGTCGACACCGGACAGCTGGCACGCGGTGCGCGACATCGGCACGTAGTCGAGGGCGGCGGCCGTCGAGAAGTCGATGGTGTACTGCTGCTGCGGCCGGTCGGGGTGGCAGGCCATGAAGAAATGGGTGGCATTGAGCGGCTGCAGCCGCTCCATCACCGACCAGAGTTCGGCGTCCGTCAGTTGCGCCGTGTAAGACGCGAATTTGCTTGACGGCGTGAGGATTTCGTGTGGGTAGTAGGGCGTCTTGTGGAACCAGCCCTGGAACGTGAGCCCGGCCGAGGCGACCAGCTGTAGGCATTCGGACACCGTGTAGCTGCGCTGGCGCCCGTGCAAGAAAGTGTCGACGAGCGCGCCGTCGGTCTGCAGGTCGCGCGCCACCTTCAGATAGCTGCGGACGGGATGATCCGCGGGCAGCATCGCGATGATGTCCTTGACGGCCTGCACCGACGCCTCGTCCTGCGAGAGCCCCAGGTCGCGAAAGGCCGACTCGAGCAGTTCGACCCCGATCCGGCCGTACTTCGCATAGAGCATCACCCCGATCACGCCGTCGCGGCGCAGGCAGCGTGCCAGCGCGCGCAGCCCGGAGGGCGGATCGGCCATGTGATGCAGGACGCCGGTGGACACGATCAGGTCGAAGTCTCGGCCCAGCGCCGCCACCTTTTCGATCGGAAGCAGATGCAGTTCCAGGTTCTGCAGCCCGTGCTTGTCCTTCAAATAGCGCTGATGGTCCAGCGCCGACTGGCTGACGTCGACCGCCACCACGGTGGCGGAGCGGTTGGTGAACGCGAACACCGCCGCCTGGTTGGCGCCGCACCCCGCGATCAGGATGTCAAGGTCCGGCCGGTAGTCCCGGTCCGGCCACAGCACCCGGTGCGCCCAGTACGGATCGAACCACTCCCAGTTGTTCTTCGAGTAGTTTTCGAGATCGACGATGGGGGGCGGGTATTGCCACCGATCGTATTGCCGGGAGACAACATCGTTGCTTGGGTCGCTGCTTGGGTCGTCGGGGTTCACTACAGACGCAATGTAGCGGGTTTGCCCGGTGGTCGCAGGATCGCAACACGGCAATGCGGCGGGGCTTCCCGGGTGAAAATCGCCCCTTAAATACACTGGCCCACCGTGGGCATGCTGTTTGGGTTTGCGCCGTGGCTTATCTATTGGGTGTTGGTCGGCAACGTTCCGTTCAAGACGGCGGTGGTGGTGGCGTTTGCGATCGCCGTCGCCGCGGCTTTGATCGCGCGCCTGGTGGGCAAACCGGGCGGCTCGCTGGAGGTCGGGGCCGTCGCGACGTTCGCGGTGCTGACGATCCTGACGTTCACGCTCAGCGACTCGTTCATGCATCGCTGGATCCAGCCGCTCAGCGCCGCCGGCATCTTTCTCGTGGCGCTGGGCGGCCAGCTGGCGGGCAGATCGTTCGTGCGGGAGATCGCCGCCGCCGAGCAGCCCCCCGATGTCGTCAAGACCGAGCTGTTCAAGCGCATCACCGACGTCTTGTCGTGGGTCTGGATCGCGGCGTTCGCCGGCATGACGGTGTCGTCGGCGATCCCGCCGATTCTGGAATCCTTCGGCGGCCAACAGGCCACGATCCTCGACACGAGGACGCCGCTGCTGTTCGTCTGTTATTGGGTCATCCCGTATTCGCTGCTGGGGCTGGCGGCGCTGGCATCGAAGTGGGTGCCCGGTCGGATGCTCGCCGGGATCGACGACCTGGAGCGGGAAACCTCGTTCGTCGCCTACGACGAGGCCACCATCGACGAGCTCTACTTTTTGGCCCAGGAACATGCGAACCGGGAGGTGGGCCCCGGCAAGGAGGCCTACAACGTCAAGGTCGGTGGGAAGGGCACCCCGCTGACGGGTGACGAGTCGCGGAAATCGTGGCCGTCCACCTACAGGGTGCGCGACAAGAGGCGCTAGGCCGCCGTATCCCGCGCGGTGCGACAAACACCGTTGTCAGACCCGGTGCGTCGCCACGCCGGCGCGTCGGTGGTCTCATCACCTGAGACGGCACGGCGGCGTTCTGCCTCGCCGCGACGCGGATTGCGGTTCGGCCGACCCGATTTCGGCCGCGCCGCGGTCGCGCTGGCCACCCCGCGGTCCGGGTCACGCACGAAAAGTTTTGACTACGTTGGTGCAGTCGGGCCCACCACAAGCCCCACCCCACAAGCCACCCAACAAGCCCACCCAACAAGCAAGGAGCATGCCGATGAACGCGGTCAGCCCAGATGCCATTCGCGCGGAGACGGTTACCATCACCGGTCACGGTGGCGACGAGATCGAGGCCTACCTCGCGCAGCCGCTCGCCGAAGGGTCGCGCGGCGGCGTCGTCTTCATCCATCACATGCCGGGCTACGACCGTGAAACGAAGGAGTTCGTCCGCCGGTTCGCGGTCAACGGTTTTCACGCCGTGGCGCCCAACCTGTACTCCCGCGAGGCGCCGGGTGCCGCACCCGACGACGCCGCCGCGGCGGCCCGCGCTGCGGGCGGGGTGCCGGACGAGCGACTGGTCGGTGACGTCGCGGGCGCGATCGAGCACCTGCGGTCGCTGCCGGGTGCCAACGGCAAGTTCGGCGTCATCGGGCACTGCTCGGGTGGCCGGCACGCGTTCCTGGCGGCGTGCTCGCTGGAGCTGGACGCCGCGGTGGACTGCTACGGCGGATTCATCGTCGAAAACCCGCCGGAGGGCGTGCCGGCGGCCATCAAGCCGATTCTGCACCTGGCGCCGACGTTGAGCTGCCCGCTGCTGGGCCTGTTCGGGGTCGACGACAAGTTCCCCAACCCGTCCGCGGTGGCTACGCTGGACCAGGAGCTGACCAAGCTGGGCAAGGAACACGAGTTCCATTCCTACGACGGCGCGGGCCACGCCTTCTTCTCGGTCGACCGGCCGGTGTACCGGGTGGAGGCCGCCCTGGACGGCTGGGCCCGGATCGACGATTTCTTTGCCACCCACCTGAAAGGTTAGGTCTGCCAAGCCATGTGCACGCATTTGACCGCACACGTAGACATCGACGGCAGCGGCAAGGGCCCGGCGGGCTGGTTCGGCGCGGACCGGGCAACGGTCTACGTCGACCATCCCGTCCATGCGCCCTACGCCCACACCGTCAACATCGACGTGATCAATCCGAAGCTGGGCCCGGCGGCGCGGGTGGCCCTCGAACTCACCGAGGAAAGCGCGCTCGCGCTGGCCGACGCCATCCACGAAGCGATTTCGCGTTCTCCCGCCGGCATCACGTCGAAAAACCAGTTGGTCTAAGCGATGACCTCCGAGATTGACTACCCGCAGCCGGCCGCGGCCCGGGGCAGGGTCGAGCCCGCGCCGCGCCGGGTGCGGGGCTTTCTCGGCGACGAGCTCGTCTTCGACACGACCGCGGCCCGCTACGTGTGGGAGATCCCTTACTATCCCGCGTATTACATCCCGCTGCACGACGTGCGGATCGAGTACCTGCACGACGAAAACCACGCGCAGACAGTGCAATTCGGGCCGTCGCGGTTGCACGCGCTGATCGGGGCGGGCCAGACACACCCCGGCGCGGCGCGGGTGTTCGACGCGGACGGCGACAGCCCGGTGGCGGGCACCGTGCGGTTCGACTGGGGCGCGCTGCGCTGGTTCGAGGAGGACGAGCCCATCTACGTGCACCCGCGTAACCCCTATTCGCGGGTCGACGCGCTGCGCTCGCGCCGCCATGTCCGGGTGGACTGCGACGGCGTCGTGCTCGCCGACACCCGATCACCGGTGCTGCTCTTCGAAACCGGCTTGCCCACAAGGTATTACATCGACCCCACCGACGTCGTCTTCGAGCACCTGGAGCCCAGCGATACCCAGACCCAATGCCCGTACAAGGGAGTGACGTCGGGCTACTGGTCGGTGCGGGTCGGCGACAGGCTGCACACCGACCTCGCCTGGACCTATCACTACCCGTTGCCGGCGGTCAGCCAGATCGCGGGCCTGGTGGCGTTCTACAACGAGAAACTTGACATCACCGTCGACGGGCAACTGCTGCAGCGGCCCAACACGCAGTTCAGCTAATGGGCGCGCCGGATGTGGCAAATGTGACATTTGCCTCTTTCGGGGTTCATTTCTCATAAATTCTTATCCAACGTTCCGAATGTGGGAACCCAGGCGAGTAGCTGTAAACCGCATAACACCTTGTTAAATCAGCTGAGGGTGTTTGCCAGGTGGGCAGTGTGTATATACTCGACGACGGGCACCTGAGCGGATCCTGAGGCCGCACGGTGATTTAGCCGACGGCGCCGAATTCCCAGCATTTTCAACCGAATTCGGCCGGTAAAATTTGTGCAGATCAGCGTATTCGGGTGCTGAAATGCGGTTATCCCAGCCGACGGCGTCGCAATGAGCGTGCACCGGCATGACCGGCGATGACCCCGACGACAGCTAAGGCGGTGCGAACGTGAGCGAATTGAACGGCCGGCAGGCCGACCGCGACATCGTTACGACGAATGGCACGACACCGGTGGCGGTGGGCATCGCGGTCCACCACGGACCGATCAGCGACATGGCCCTGCGCCCCGACGGGCGCCGGCTGCTGGTGACCAACTATGCCGACGACAGCGTCTCCATCGTCGACACCGACACCTTCCGCGTCCTCGACACGGTGGAGGGGGTTTCCGAGCCGGCCGCCATCGCGGTGGACGGTGCACGTCCCGGCCGGGCATACGTCAGCGGGGTGGAGACGACCTCTGCGGCCTACGACTCCATCCGGGTCATCGACACCGGCACCGGCGCCGTGATCGCGACGCACCCGCTGACGATGAGCGTCAGCGACCTGGCCGCCGACGCCGCGGGGCGCCACGTATACGTCACCCGCAACGGCGTACCCGCCGCCGACGTGGCCGTGCTGGACACCGCGACCGGTCAGCTCCAGACCGTCGACGTCGCGGGCCGGGCTCCGGGGACCACCACCGAGTGCGTGCGCGTCAGCCCGGACGGAACCCGGGCCTACGTCGCAACCAACGGGCCCGCCGGCGGCCGGCTCGTGGTGATCGGGTCGACCCGGGCGGGCCTCCGGGTGATCGACACGGTTGAGGTCGGATTGCCGGTGCGCGATGTGGCGCTGAGCCCCAGCGGTGCCCTGGCCTACGTCACCAGTTCCGCGCCCGCCGTGGGGGTGGTGATCGACGTCGTCGACACCCGGACCAACACGATCAGCTGCACCCGCAAGATCGGCGAGACCGGCGGCTTCTTGACCCGCATGGCGTTGTCGGCCGATGGCGACCGTGCCTATCTGGTCAGCGATGACAACGTCACCGTGCTGTGCACGCTGAGCTACGACATCCTGGCCACCCTCGGCGCCGGGACGCAGCCGTCGTGCGCGGTGGAGAGCCCGGACGGGACCCGGCTCTACATCGCCGACTACTCCGGCGTTGTCACCGTCACGCCGCTGACTCCGAAGGCTCCGTTGGCGCTGGCCGGCGCCACCTCCGACACCGACGTGCTGAGCGCTGCCTGGCTGGTGCCCGACCTGGTGTCGCCGGAGCCGGCGTTCGCCTGACGCCGTTTGGGTGGTACAACGCGCCTTGTCGGGGGAATCCGGTTCCCATGCGGTAGTGCGGCGATACCATTCGCCCCGACCGACCAAGGGATGCTCGGCGCCGAGACGGTGAGGCGGTAGATCGATGGACAGCACGATGCAGGACTTTCCGCTGACGATCACCGCGATCATGCGGCACGGCTGCGGCGTGCACGGCGCCCGGACCATCACCACCGCTACCGCCGACGGCTACCGGCACACCACCTACCGCGAACTCGGGCAGCGGGCCGCGCAACTGGCGAACGCGCTGCGCGGCCTCGGCGTCACCGGCGACGAGCGGGTCGCGACGTTCATGTGGAACAACGCCGAACACCTGGCGGCCTACCTCGCGGTGCCCTCGATGGGCGCGGTGCTGCACACCCTCAACATCCGGTTGTTCCCCGAGCAGATCGCCTTCATCGCCAACGAGGCCGAGGACCAGGTCGTGCTGGTCGACACGTCATTGGCCCAGCTGCTGGCGCCGGTTCTGGCCGAGCTGAAGACGGTGCACACGGTGATTGCCGTCGGCGAGGGCGACACGGCGGCGCTGCAGGAATCGGGCAAGACGGTCCTGCGCTACCGCGAGTTCCTCGAGGGCCAGCCGACCGACTTCGACTGGCCACGCATCGACGAAACCTCCGCTGCCGCCATGTGTTACACCAGTGGAACCACCGGCAACCCCAAAGGTGTTGTCTACAGCCATCGTTCGACCTACCTCCATGCCATGGCCGCGTGCAGCAGCAACGGCATCGGGATCGGGGCCTGCGACCGGGTGCTGTCGATCGTGCCGATGTTCCACGCCAACGCCTGGGGGTTGCCCTACGCCGCGGCGATGGCCGGCGCCGCCCAGGTGCTACCCGATTGCCACCTCGATGCGAGATCGCTGGTCGACATGATCGAGAAGTGGCGGCCCACCCTGGCCGGCGCCGTGCCGACCATCTGGAACGACGTAATGCACTACCTGGAAAGGGATCCCGATCACGACATTTCGTCGCTGCGCCTGGTCGCCTGCGGTGGGTCGGCCGTTCCGGTGTCGATGATGCAGACCTTCGAGGACAAGTACGACGTCCAGATCCGGCAGCTGTGGGGCATGACCGAGACGTCGCCGTTGGCCACCCTGGCCTGGCCACCGGTGGACACACCGCAGGATCGGCACTGGGCGATCCGCGGGACGCAGGGCCAACCGATCTGCGGTGTGGAGATGCGCATCGTCGCCGACGACGGCACCGTGCTGCCCAACGACGGTCAGGCCGTCGGCGAGGTGGAGGTCCGCGGGCCGTGGATCACCGGCGCGTACTACCGCGGGCACGATGCCGCGAAGTTCGATTCCGGCTGGTTACGCACCGGCGACGTGGGCCGCATCGACGAGCAGGGGTTCGTCACGTTGACCGACCGAGCCAAGGACGTCATCAAATCCGGTGGCGAGTGGATCTCGTCGGTCGAGCTGGAGAACTGCCTGATCGGCCACCCCGAGGTCCTCAAGGCGGCGGTGGTCGGCGTGCCCGACGAGCGCTGGCAGGAACGACCACTGGCCGTCGTCGTCCGCAACGAAGGTGCCACGGTCAGCGCCGCCGAACTACGAAAATTCCTGTCCGACAAAGTCGTTCGATGGTGGCTTCCCGAACGGTGGGCCTTCGCCGACGAGGTTCCGCTGACCAGCGTGGGCAAGTACGACAAGAAAACCATCCGCGCCCGGTATGCCGACAACGCCTACCAGGTCATCGAAGCGCGCGACTGAAAAGGGGGGGGCGCTGAGCGGTCGGCGCATTCGGTACGGTCGAGCCCATGTGTCGACTCTTTGGCCTGCACGCCGGGACGCACGCCTGCACCGCGACTTTCTGGCTGCTGGACGCGCCCGACAGCCTGTCCGAACAGAGTCGGCGCAACCCGGACGGCACCGGTCTGGGGGTATTCGACGCCGACGGCCGGCCGCAGCTGTACAAGGAACCGATCGCCGCGTGGCAGGACGGCGACTTCGCGACCGAGGCGCACCGCACCACCGGCACGACGTTCGTGGCCCACGTGCGCTACGCGACGACAGGGGCGCTCGACATCCGCAACACCCACCCGTTTCTGCAGGACAGCCGGATCTTCGCGCACAACGGCGTGCTCGAGGGACTCGATGTCCTCGACGCGCGGCTGCGCGAAATCGGCACCGACGACTTGGTTTTGGGGCAGACGGACTCCGAGCGGGTGTTCGCATTGATCACCGGTTCGATTCGCGCCGCGGGTGGTGACGTCTCGGTGGGCATCACCGAGGCGATGACCTGGCTGGCGGCCAACGTGCCGATCTATGCGGTCAACGTGTTGCTGAGCACCGCCACGGACATCTGGGCGCTGCGCTATCCCGCCACCCATCAGCTGTGTCTGCTGGATCGGAGCACCGCCGGGTCCGACCCGCAATTCGATCTGCGTACCAAGCGAATTCACGCGCAGTCCGACGCGCTGTGCGACCGCCCGTCGGTGGTGTTGGCCACCGAACCGATGAACGACGACCCACGCTGGCGGTTGCTGCACCCCGGTGAACTGGTGCACATCGACGGTGACCTGCAGATCAACCGCACCATGATCCTGCCGGACCCGCCCCGGCACCTGTTGCGCCGCGAGGATTTGAGCGTCCCCGTCGAAGATGCGCAGCACGCGCTGCCGAACACCCGGAAGCTGTGACGTGCCAACCAATCGCGCGCTCGTGTTGGCCGGCGGGGGAATAGCCGGAATTGCCTGGGAGACAGGCATTTTGCGGGGAATCGCGGACGAGTCGCCCGTCGCGGCACGGCTGCTGCTGGACTCCGACGTGCTGATCGGAACGTCGGCGGGTTCGGCGGTCGCCGCACAGCTCGGCAGCGGCAGCACCCTGGCGGCGCTCTTCGATGCGCAGGTGGGGAAGACCTCGAGTGAAATCGATTCCGGCGGCGACGTCGAGACCATCACCGAACTGTTTCTGGCCGCCCTGGGCGAACCGTACGACGACTCGCAACCCCGGACGCGCCAGCAATTGCAGCGCATCGGGGCGGTCGCACTGGGCGCCCACACCGTCCCGGAGGCGGTGCGCCGACGGGTGATCGAGGACCGGTTGCCGTCCCACGACTGGCCGACGCGCGCCTTGCGCGTCACCGCAGTCGACACGGACACCGGGGAATTGGTGGTCTTCGATGCCGCATCCGGGGTTTCGCTTGTCGATGCGGTGGCGGCCAGTTGCGCGGTGCCGGGTGCGTGGCCGCCGGTGACGATCGGCGGCCGGCGGTACATGGACGGCGGGGTGGCCAGCTCGGTCAACCTGGCGGTCGCGCGGGACTGCGACGCGGCCGTCGTGCTGGTGCCCTCGGCGCCCGACGCTCCGTCGCCCTTCGGGGACGGGCCGGCCGCCGAGATCGCGGCGTTTCAGGGCCCGGCATTGGCCGTGTTCGCCGACAGCGGTTCGCTGAAGGCGTTCGGCCCCAACCCGTTAGACCCGAGCTGCCGGATCGGCTCGGCCGAAGCCGGCCGCGAGCAAGGCCGCCGCGAGGCACCGGCCGTGGCCCGGTTCTTGGGCGTCTGATCAGCCTTCGACCGCCGGCGACACGGAATGCTCGGTCGGATCCTGGGTCGGGGCCTCTAGTGCGGCCAGCGCCCGGTCGGCCAGCACCCGCCCGATCTCGATCACCTCTGCCGCCCGGTGGAAATCCAGGCTCCGGCACGTCGAGCGCGGCACTTCGATCAACAGATCCGGCGGGTAGGCGGACAGCATGTGACGCGTGAGGGCGGACTGGGCGATGTCGAATGCCCGGTACATCACCTCGAAGCTGCCCAGCTTGGGAACCCCCAGCGCCTCGTCGACCGCACCGTCTTGCCCCGACTGCTCCTCCGACCAGGTGTCAGACCAGGTGTCGGCGCCGAACCTGGTCAACACCGCGCGCGCGGTCGGCCGGTCGAGAAGCGAGCGCACCGCCGAGGTGTCGAGCAGCGCGGACGTGCTGCGCACCATGCGGTTGAGGAAGTCGGCGGTGGCGCCGGGTTCCGGCTCGCGCTTGGCGATCACCTCGCTCCCGCTGACTCCCACGGCGATCGTCAGATCGGCGGGTACCGCGGCGAGCGGGGCCATCGGCAACGGGTCCAGGATGCCGCCGTCGGCGAGCAGGCGGCCACCGATCTCGTGCGGGGCGATCACCCCGGGAATCGCGATGGACGCCCGGATCGCCTCGTCCAGGGGGCCGTGCTGAAACCACACCGACTTACCGGCCAGCAGATCGGTTGCCACTGCGGTGTAGGGGATGGGCAGTTCCTCGATGGTGACCTCGCCGAGGATGTCGCGCACCGCCTCCAGGATCTTCTCGGCGCGCATCACCCCCGCCGCGGTGATCGACGGGTCAAGCAGCCGCAGGATGGTCCGTTGCGTCAGCGACTTGGCCCAGTCGGCGAACTCGTCGAGCCGTCCGGCCGCCTGCAGGCCCCCGATCATCGCCCCCATCGACGAGCCGGTGATCCCCACGATCTCGAAACCGTGGGCGCGCAGCGCCTCGATCACGCCGATGTGCGCGTAGCCCCGGGCGCCGCCGCTCCCGAGTGCCAGCGCCACCCGGGTCGGTGCGGAGCGACGCGCAACGGGTTCGCCGGACACCCCTACATTTTGCGGGGCGACCCGGGTCCGCGCCGCCGGGGTGGCAGTTTTTTCACCCGTGATCGCAATTGCGGCGGGCTGAGAAACCGGTGCGGACGTTAATCGCACTCGTTGTCAGCGGCCGCGCGTACGGCGGTGATGACCGCCGCCTGCCGCGCCGGCGTCAGGTCCGGCCACCGGATGTTCCAGGTGCCCGTCGTGCTCGTCGTCGTGGTCTGCAGCATCGCCAGGTACGGCTCGAACAGCGATTCACCCGGCCGGGGATGAGCGTCCATCCACACCTTCGCGGCGTGGCAGGCCTGGTAGTACTCCTCCTCGGTCGACTCCGCGGGGACGTCGACCCGGGTGGTGACGCCGGCCGGGGACAGGCCGATCGCGCCCGACGGGGGCGCGGCGCGGCCGGTCGGGACCGTCGACGTACGCGCCGGTGACGAGCTGGTTTTGCCGCCGGGCTCGCCGCCGGACGCACAGCCCGCGATCCCGGGCGACACCGCAAAAGCTGCCGCCATTACCACCCAGCCCCACCGCAGGGGGCGATCACCGCGCCACCACACAGCCCTCAATCTATGCAACACTGGCGGCCGTGACGGAGCTCTTCGGATTTTGCGAGTGTTGTCGGCCCTGACGCGCCGCTGCTTGTCCGACCCGTTTCCTTGGAGCTTTTCCACATGTCTTTCCCAGTCGCCCGCTCGGTCGTGTTGCGCCCACCCACGTCCGGGTCGCCCCCGGCCGGTCCCACGGCGTTGCGCGTCCCGGACCTGCTCCATGCCACCGACCAGGCCGCCGACGACGTGCTCAGCGGCCGCTGCGACCAACTGCTGCCCGCCGGCGGCGTACCGCAGTCGCGGCGCTGGTTCACCCGCATCCACGGCGACGACGAGCTGGACGTTTGGTTGATCAGCTGGGTGCCCGGCCACGCCACCGAGCTGCACGACCACGGCGGCTCGCTGGGTGCGCTGACCGTCGTGTCCGGATCGCTCAACGAATTCCGTTGGGACGGAAGCAAATTGCGGCGCCGTCGGCTTGACGCCGGGGACCAGGCCGGGTTTCCGCTGGGCTGGGTGCACGACGTGGTGTGGGCGCCCCGGCCCGTCCCCAGGGCGCTGCCCGGATCCGCGCCGACGATCGCGGCGCCGGTGACGCCGACGCTGAGCGTGCACGCCTACTCGCCGCCGCTGAGCGCGATGTCGTATTACGAAGTCACCGACCGCAACCGGCTGCGCCGCCGGCGCACCGAGCTGACCGACCAACCGGAGGGGTCACGATGAGCCGTATCGACGTCGTCTTGCGGTCGGCCCGGCGCCGTCTGCGTCGGCTGCCGGCCACCGAGGTACCCGACGCGCTGCGGCGCGGGGCGGTGCTCGTCGACATTCGGCCGCAAGCCCAGCGAACCAGCGCGGGCGAGGTGCCGGGCGCGCTGGTCATCGAGCGCAACGTCCTGGAATGGCGCTGCGACCCGACCAGCGATGCGCGGCTGCCGCAGGCCGTCGGCGACGACGTCGAATGGGTGATCCTGTGCTCGGAGGGCTATACCTCGAGCCTGGCCGCCGCGGCGCTGTTGGACATCGGGCTGTACCGCGCCACCGACGTCGTCGGCGGCTATCGGGCGCTGGCCGATGCCGGCGTGCTCACCGAGCTGGCCGGGCTCAGTCAGTCATTGGCATGGAGCAGCGGCCGCAGCCGCGCGGTCTTGTCCGGCGTCCAGCCCGGCGGCGACAACACCGCGGCCCAGCCGTCGGCCACGTCGGCGACATAGCGGTGGCCGTGCCCGTCGGGCACATCCACGGCCACGGCCATGTCCGCGGACACTTGCAAGAACGTCACCACCGGAATCCACCGCGTCTGCGGCAGTACGTCATAGCCGCGCCGTTCGCGCAGCCAGTCCGGCTTGGCGAACAGCAGATCCGGCGTCCACCAGGCAATGGGGTCGGAGGCGTGCTGCAGATACACCACCCGCGGTGTCCCCCACGGCTTATTGGGGCGATCCAAATTGCTTGGGCGAGCGACGAATCGGGCATTGCGGCCGTCGTTGTAGATGGGCAGCCACTCCGGTGACCCGGCGTCGCGGGTGGAGGTCAGGTCCTTCCAGATCGTGTTGTTGAACGTCGGTCCGCTGAACAGCGCCCCGTCGGTGCGGGCCAACACGTTGTTCAGGCTCATGAACGGCGCCTCGCCGCCGAAGGACCCCAGGCTTTCGCCGAACACGACGAGCTTGGGCCGCTGCGCCTCGGGCAGTTGCCGGATCAAGCTGTCGACGGCCTCGAACAGCGCCTGCCCCGCGTGCCGAGCGTTCTCCTTGTCCACCAGGAAGGACAGCCAACTCGGCAGGAACGAGTACTGCATGCTCACGATCGCGGTGTTGCCGTTGTACATGTATTCCAGCGCCGAGGCTTCGGCTTCGTTGATCCAGCCGGTTCCGGTGGTGGTGGCCACCGCCACGACGGCGCGCTGCAGTCCGCCGGCCCGCTGCAGTTCGCGCGCGGCCAGCTCGGCGGTCGCGGTGATGCCGTCCGCGGAATTCAGTCCGGCGTAGGCGCGGATCGGTTGGGTGGCGGGCACGCCGTTGAAGCGCGTGAGGTCCCCGATTTTTGGGCCGCCGTTGACGAAGATGCGGCCCTGGTGGCCCAGGGATTCCCACGACACCAGCGATTGCGGGCCGCCGGATTGCAGCGGCGTCGTCGGCGGGCGGGTATCCGGGTTCATCTCGTTGTTGACCGCGGCGAACGTGCTGTTCATCGTGCGCATCGCGAACTTGATGACCACACCGTTGAGCAGGGTGATGGTCAGCACGACCAGCAGGACCACCACGACGGTGGCCGAGACCCGGAACGGTGCGATCCGATCCAGTTGCCGCACAAGGAAACTGAACAGGATGCGGATGGCCTGGCCGATCTCGACGATGGTGAACAGCACGATGATCGACAGCCCCGCGGCGATCGGGTAGTCGTACCACTTCAGGTGTTCGACGCCCATCAGGTCGCGTACGTCGTCCTGCCAGACGTGGAACCAGATCGCCATCAGCACCATGCCGATCGCCCCGACCGGCACCAGCACCTTCCACGCCCAGCGCGGCGGCGGCGGGCTGGACTCCTTGGAGCGCATGTACCGGACCAGCCAGACGGCGAAAACGCCCAGCCCGTAGCCGATGGCACCGGAGATCCCGCTGACCAGGCCCTGAAACAGCGCGCCGCGCGGCAGCAGTGACGGCGTCAGCGAAAACCAGATGAAGATCAGGCCGACCGTGGTGCCGGTGAACGTGTAGTGGCGAACCCAAAACGGCTTGGTGGCAATGTCATTCGCGTCCGCGGCCTGATCGGCGGTGAGGATGTCCGGGGCCGCTTCGGCTCTGGTCGCCACGCCGACGTCTGCGTCGTCGTGCGTGCCGGTCGCCGAACCCGCCTCGGTCACGGAAGTAGTTTAGCGGTGGGTGAAATCGGGGGCGCGCTTCTCGATGAATGCCGCCATGCCCTCGGACTGGTCGGCGGTCGCGAAAGTCGAATGGAACAGCCGACGTTCGTAGAGCAGCCCTTCGGCCAGGGTCGATTCGAAGGCGCGGTTGACGGCTTCTTTGGCCATCCGGGCCGCCGACAGCGACATCTGCGAAATCGTGGTGGCGACGGCTTTCGCCTCGGTCAGCAGGTCGTCGGCGGGCACCACTCGCGAAACCAGGCCGCTGCGTTCGGCTTCCTCGGCGCCGATGGTGCGACCGGTCAAAATCAGGTCCATCGCTTTGGCCTTGCCGATCGCCCGGGTGAGCCGCTGCGAACCGCCCATTCCCGGCAGCACCCCGAGTTTGATCTCGGGCTGGCCGAACTTCGCGGTGTCGGCCGCGATCAGCAGGTCGCACATCATCGCGAGCTCGCAGCCCCCGCCGAGCGCGTAGCCGGCGACGGCGGCGATGGTCGGGGTGCGGACCTGCGCCAACTTGTTCCAGGCGCCGAAGAAGTCGGCGGCGAACGCATCGGCAAACGTCAGTCCCGCCATCTCCTTGATGTCGGCCCCGGCGGCAAATGCCTTGGCCGAGCCGGTGATGATGATCGCCCCGATTCCCGGGTCCCGATCGAATTTTGTCGCCGCACTGGTGACTTCGTCCATCACCTGGCTGTTGAGTGCGTTGAGCGCCTGCGGTCGGTTAAGGGTGATGATGCCGACCCGCGCATGGCGCTCGACCAGAATGGTTTCGTAGCTTTCGGAGCTTGTCTCGCTGCTTGTCTGGCTCACCGAACCGCCTTTCTAGAAACTCAAGTCGTCGTCGACCGGCGCAAAGTACGCGTCGACGTCTGCCGCGGTGACCGCGTCGAGGTTCGGTGGCGACCACTTCGGATTGCGATCCTTGTCGATGATCTGCGCCCGAATTCCTTCTACCAGATCGTGTGAGCGTGCCGCGGCCGAGGACACCCGATAGTCCTGCACCAGAACGTCTTCCAGCGTGTCCATTTTCGCGGCCCGGCGCACCGCCTGCAGCGTCACCGACACGGCGATGGGGGACCGGGTGGCGATCAGGTCGGCGGCGGCGTGTGCCGCACTCGCGTCGTGTGCGCGCAGCGCGGCGACGATGTCACCGACGGTGTCGCCAGCAAAGCATTCGTCGATCCAATGCCGTTGTGCAGCAAGCTCGCTGGGCGGCGGTTTGACGCCGTGGGTGGCCACTGCGCCGTCGACGCCGTCGTCGATGATCGTCTGGGTGAAGGCGCCGAGTCGGTCGTGCGGGACGAAGTGGTCGGCGAACCCCAGCGCGATGGCGTCGGCCCCGGAGAACGGCGCCCCGGTCAAGGCGGCGTAGAGGCCCAGCGCACCCGGTGTCCGGGACAGCAGATAGGCCCCGCCGACGTCGGGGACGAACCCGATGCCGACCTCGGGCATCGCGATCTTGGAGGTATCGGTCACCACCCGGACGTTGGCATGCGCGCTGACGCCGACGCCGCCGCCCATCACGATGCCGTCCATCAGCGCCACGTACGGCTTGGCGAACCTGCCGATTTGGGCGTTGAGCAGGTATTCGTCCCGCCAGAACTTGCGGACCTCGACGCCGTCCGTGCGGGCACTGTGGTAGACCGCGACCACGTCGCCGCCGGCGCACAGTCCGCGTTCGCCGGCTCCGGCGAGCACGACCGCGCGCACCGCGTCGTCATCGTGCCAGCGGGCGAGCAGGGGGCGCAGCGTGTCGACCATCGAATGGGTGAGCGAGTTGATGGCCTTGGGGCGGTTGAGGGTGATCAGGCCGATGCCGTTGTCGACACGGGTCAAAATCTCTGCGGTGTCGTCGCCGGTCTCGTCGGTCACGCCTGCCGTCACTCCTCCTGCCACGCCGGAGCCTCCCTTTGCCGAAATCCCTGACCAGCAATCTAGAGCGTGACCGCCGGAGCAACCCGCGTGGGTAAGGATTGTGTGGGTAAGGATTGTGTATGAGCCGGCGACAGCGGCCGCACCTGGCGATACGCTGAACAACACCAGTTCCGCTGGGAACTCGGGAAAACGGCTGATCGTTGAGTAGGTGTTCGCACAGCTCGAAGCCACAGTCTTAGGAGAGGATCCGACGGTGCGGGAGACCAGCAACCCGGTATTTCGTTCGCTGCCCAAGCAGGGCGACGGATATGCGCAGTTCGGCACTGGCGCGGCCCCGCTGCAGCAGGGCTACTACCAGGCCAACAGCCCTTACACGGCTCCATATCAGGAGGCCAAGGCCTCCCGTCCGCTGACCATCGACGACGTCGTCACCAAGACCGGCATCACGCTGGCCGTGCTGATGACGTCCGCGGTCGTCTCGTTTTTCCTGGCGGCCAACAACCCCGCGCTGGCCGCGCCGCTGACCTTTATCGGCGCGATCGGCGGCTTGGTGTTGGTGTTGATCGCCACGTTCGGCCGTAAGCAGGACAACCCGGGGATCGTGCTGAGCTACGCCGTCCTGGAAGGGCTGGCGCTCGGTGCCATCTCTCTGCTGCTTACGTTCCAGGTCTCGGTCGGCAGTGGCCGCGCGGTCAACGCCGGGGCGATGATCGGCGAGGCCATCCTCGGCACGCTGGGGGTGTTCTTCGGCATGCTCGTGGTCTACAAGACCGGCGCCATCCGGGTGACCCCGAAGTTCACCCGCATGGTGGTCGCGGCGCTGTTCGGCGCGGTGTTTTTGATGCTCGGCAACTTCGTGCTGGCCATGTTCGGTGTCGGCGGCGGTGAGGGCCTGGGCCTGCGCAGCGGCGGCACCGTTGCGATCATCTTCTCGCTGGTCATGATCGGGATCGCGGCGTTCAGCTTCCTGATCGACTTCGACGCGGCCGACCAGATGATTCGGGCGGGTGCGCCGGAGAAGGCGGCCTGGGGCATCGCGTTGGGCCTGACCGTGACCCTGGTCTGGTTGTACCTCGAGATCCTGCGTCTGCTCAGCTACTTCCAGGGCGAACGCTAACCCACTCGTCGCGAAAGCCGGCGGGCCCACGGGCCCGCCGGCTTTTTCGTGCGCTTAGGCAATACCGGATGGCGTGCGGACAGTGTGCGGCTGCGGTGGGTGCGCCCGGCGCGTCGGCGCCCCGGGCGCACGCCGCACGCCCGGAACGCACACGCAATACCCGCTAGCTGAGCCGTTCGAAGATCATGGCCATGCCCTGGCCGCCGCCGACGCACATGGTCTCCAGACCGAACGTCTTGTCGTGGGTTTGCAAATTGTTGATCAGCGTGGTGGCGATGCGGGCACCGGTCATCCCGAACGGGTGGCCCAGGGCGATCGCGCCACCGGAGACGTTCAGCTTCTCCTCGTCGAGCCCCAGCTCGCGCGCCGAGCCCAGCACCTGCACGGCGAACGCCTCGTTGATCTCGAACAGGTCGATGTCGTTGATCGACATGCCCGCCTGGGCCAGCGCCTTTTTGGACGCCTCGATCGGGCCCAGCCCCATGATTTCCGGCGACAGGCCGCTGACGCCGGTGGACACGATGCGGGCCAGCGGCGTGAGGCCTAGCTCCTTGGCCTTGGTGTCGCTCATGATCACCAGCGCCGCCGCGCCGTCGTTGAGCGGGCAGGCGTTGCCCGCGGTCACGGTGCCGTTCGGCCGGAACACCGGCTTGAGCTCGCTGATCTTCTCGTACGTGGTGCCGGGACGCGGCCCGTCGTCGGTGCTGACCGTGGTTCCGTCGGGCAGCGTCACCGGGGTGATCTCGCGCTCGAAGAACCCGGTCTTGATCGCCTCCTCGGCGCGGTTCTGGCTGCGCACGCCCCAACGGTCCTGGTCTTCACGGCTGATGCCGGTCAGCAAGGCGACGTTCTCGGCCGTTTGGCCCATGGCGATGTATACGTCGGGCAGGTTCCCCTCGGCGCGCGGGTCGTGCCACTCGTCGGCGCCGCCGGCCGCGCCCGCGGACCGCTCCTGCGCCTCGTCGAACAGCGGGTTTTTGGTGTCCGGCCACGAGTCGGCGCTGCCCTTGGCGAAGCGGGACACGGTTTCCACGCCGGCGGAGATGAACACGTCACCCTCGCCCGCCTTGATCGCGTGGAACGCCATCCGAGATGTTTGCAGCGACGACGAGCAGTACCGGTTGACGGTGGTGCCGGGCAGGAAGTCGTAGCCGAGCTCGACGGCGATGACACGCGCCAGGTTGAATCCGGACTCGCCGCCCGGCTGGCCGCAGCCCAGGATCAGGTCGTCGATCTGATGCGGGTTCAGGGCGGGCACCTTGTCCAACGCGGCGCGCACGATCTGGACGGTCAGGTCGTCGGGGCGCATGTTGACCAGCGAACCCTTCATGGCGCGTCCGATCGGCGAACGGGTGGCGGAGACGATGACTGCTTCGGGCATGACGATTCCCTTCATACGAGATGGCACGCGTGACGGGCGGGGTGGCACACCCAACCGCGACGGCTACCGCAAATCTAGTCTGCCAACCGGTCAGTTGGACGACGGGGCGACCGAACTGGGCGCCGGGCGCCGCCACAGCCGCGACATCGCGTTCAGCGGGGTGTGGCCGCCGCTGACCGTCGGTGTGGCGGCGCGTGCCGCCAGGTTGAGCACCGGGCTTTGTACCTCGACACCGAGCGCATCGCACAGCGCCACCAGCAACTGGGCCGCGGCCAGGCCGTAGGCCGTCGGGGACGGGTGAAAGCCGTCGGCGGAGAACATCAGCTCGGGGGTAGCCCGGAACTGGGGCGCCAGCAGCTGAGCCAGCGGCACCGGCACACCGCCGGCGGCGCGCACCGCCGCGGCCTGGGCCCGCGCCAGCTGGGTGGTGCGGGCGTGCGCCAGCGAACGCAGCGGCTGCGGGATCGCGGTGATCACCCCGAGGTCCGGGCAGGTGCCCACGACCACGACGGCCCCGCGCGACGTCAGCTTGCGCACGGTCGTGCCGAGGCGCCGCGCGGACTGGCTGATGCCGTTCAAAGCGGTGACGTCGTTGGCGCCGATCATGACCACCGCGGCGTCCGGCGGCGGGCCCGCCACGAACATCGCGTCGACCTGCCCGCGCACGCCCTTTGAGGTGGCGCCGACAATTGCCTTGGTGCTCAACCGAATTCGCTTGCCGGTCTGTTCGGCTAGGCCGCGTGCAATGAGCACTCCGGGCACCTCTTCGGCGCTCGCGCAGCCGTACCCGGTGGCGGTCGAGTCGCCGAAGATCATGAAGTGCAGATCCGCGGACATACCGCGCTGCCACCGCTGAACTTCGCCGCCGCCCGGGCCGTACACGCCGTCGGCGCGGGGCGGGATGTCCCAGGCCTTCGGGATGACGGTGCGCGCGTGCGTGGCCTGGCCGACCAGCAGGTTCCGCGCGCCCAGATAGGCAGTCCCGGTCGACGCGAGTGCCCCCGCCGTGGCCAGGGCGATGGTCGAACGACGTGGCACCCTGATGCTCACGAAATCAGTTTAGATCGGCTGTCATGTTTGCGCGGTCGCCCGGCAAACAATCTGGTCACGGTGTGAACCAGATGTGGTATCAAATCAGACTCTTTAAACGTTGTGCTCAGTATTGGCTGCGAAGCTGATTTTCGACGGGTTGGCTGAACGACTCGGCGCATCGAAATGAACTGAGCGCTCGGCTTGCTCGTACACATGCTGAATCGCACTACAAGGGCGTAGGAGTGTCGAGCATGACCGCACCGAGCGAGGTTTCCGGCTCGCCCCGGAACACCACCTACCTAAGAGACGTGCTCAAGTCTCGCAGAGCCGCCGCGCGTAAGTTTGCGGTGAGCGACGGCGCGCCGGTCGAGGTCGTCGAGTCCGGCCCCAGCGTGCAGGGCCGAGTGGCCGCGCTGGCGTCTCGCGCGACCATCCGGCCGATATTGGCTGCCGGCAGCCACGTGCCTACCTTGCCGTGGCCGTGGGGGCTGATCGACCTCGCGGCCCGGGCCCTGTTGCCGGCCTCGGCAACCGTGCGCCAGACGGTGAAGCTGCCGCACGCCGGCGCCCAACTGGTCCGCGCCCCCGGCGTGCTGCCCGCTGACGGCACTCGGCGCGTAGTCCTGTACTTTCACGGCGGCGCGTTCCTGACGTGCGGAGCGAACTCGCACGGGCGCGTGGTCGAAGCGATCTCCACGTTTGCCGACGCGCCCGTTCTGATCGTCAACTACCGATTGCTGCCCAAGCATTCGATCGGCATGGCGCTGCAGGACTGCCACGACGGCTACCGCTGGTTGCGTCGGCGTGGCTACCAGCCGGATCAGATCGTGCTTGCCGGCGATTCCGCCGGCGGGTATCTCGCGCTGTCCCTCGCGCAGCGACTGCAGGAGGAGGGCGAGGAGCCGGCGGCGCTGGTGGCGATCTCGCCGCTGCTGCAACTGGCAAAGCAATACAAGCAGACGCATCCCAACATCAAGACCGATGCGATGTTTACTGCCAAGGCTTTTGACGCGCTGGGCGAACTGGTTGCCAGCGCGGCGCGCAAGAACATCGTCGACGGCAAGGCCGAGGAGATCTACGAACCGCTCGAGCACATCAAGCCCGGCCTTCCGCGCACGCTGATTCACGTTTCCGGGTCCGAGGTGCTGCTGCACGACGCCCAGTTGGCGGCGAGCAGGCTGGCCGCGGTCGGGGTGCCGGCCGAGGTGCGGGTGTGGCCCGGCCAGGTGCACGACTTCCAGTTGGCGGCGCCGCTGGTGCCCGAGGCGGTGCGCTCGCTGCGCCAGATCGGTGAGTACATCCGCGAAGCCACCGGCTAACCCCGGCCGTTCGCCCGGCAGCGTGAGGCGGTGTGCGCGCGCCGAAAACGCCTGAGACCATGAATACATGCGAATTGCGCAACACATCAGTGAGCTCATCGGCGGCACCCCGCTGGTCCGCTTGAACTCCGTCATTCCCGCCGGCGCCGGCACTGTTGCGGCAAAGATCGAGTACCTCAATCCGGGCGGCAGCTCCAAGGACCGCATCGCGGTCAAGATGATCGATGCCGCCGAATCCGCCGGGCTGCTCAAGCCGGGCGGCACCATCGTCGAACCCACTTCCGGCAATACCGGCGTCGGCTTGGCGCTGGTGGCCCAGCATCGTGGCTACAAGTGCGTCTTCGTCTGCCCGGACAAGGTCAGCGAGGACAAGCGCAACGTGCTGATCGCCTATGGCGCCGAAGTGGTGGTGTGCCCGACCGCAGTCCCGCCGGAACACCCGAACAGCTACTACAGCGTCTCCGACCGGCTGGTTCGGGAGATCGACGGCGCCTGGAAGCCCGACCAGTACGCCAACCCCGAAGGCCCCGCCAGCCACTACGCGACCACCGGCCCGGAGATCTGGGCCGACACCGACGGCAAGATCACCCACTTCGTCGCGGGCATCGGCACCGGCGGGACGATCACCGGCGCGGGCCGCTACCTCAAGGAGGCGTCGAATGGCCGCGTCCGCATCATCGGCGCGGACCCGGAGGGCTCGGTGTACTCCGGGGGCAGCGGCCGGCCCTATCTGGTCGAGGGCGTCGGCGAGGATTTCTGGCCCGCGGCTTACGACCCGGCGGTGCCCGATCAGATCATCGCGGTGTCCGACTCCGACTCGTTCGACATGACCAGGCGGCTGGCCCGCGAGGAGGCGATGCTGGTCGGCGGCTCGTGCGGGATGGCCGTCGTCGCCGCGGCGAAGGTGGCCGAGGAAGCCGGTCCGGATGCCCTGGTCGTGGTGTTGTTGCCCGACGGCGGCCGCGGCTACATGTCGAAGATCTTCAATGACGCGTGGATGTCGTCGTATGGCTTCCTGCGGACTCGGCTGGACGGCTCGACCGAGGAGCCGACGGTCGGGGACGTGTTGCGCGGCAAGTCGGGCGCCCTGCCTGACCTGGTGCACACCCATCCCTCGGAGACGGTGCGCGACGCCATCGGCATTCTGCGGGAGTACGGCGTCTCGCAGATGCCGGTGGTGGGCGCCGAGCCGCCGGTGATGGCGGGCGAGGTCGCCGGCAGTGTGTCCGAGCGCGAGCTGCTCTCGGCGGTGTTCGAGGGCCGGGCCAAGCTGGCCGACGCCGTCGCCGAGCACATGAGCCCGTCGCTGCCGATGATCGGCGCCGGCGAACTGGTGGGGGTCGCCGGAAAGGCGCTGCGGGACAAGGACGCGCTGATGGTTGTCGAGGAAGGAAAACCCGTCGGGGTCATCACCCGGTACGACCTTTTGGGCTTCCTGTCGGACGGGCCGCGCCCGCAATCCGGGCGGCGCTGACGGCCCGTTCGGCGTCGCTGCGGGTGCGCCGCTCAGGTACTGTGATGCGGCTAGTTCGAACCGCTGTGGAGGGTTGCACGTGACCGATCAACCACCGACCGATCAACCGCCGCTTTCGACCCCGCCCGAACCGTCTGGCGGCCACCAGCCGCCCGCAGGCGGGTACGAGCCCTCCGCTGCGACGCCCGGCGGCTCCTACCCGCCGCCACCGCCGCCGCCGGGCGGCGGCTCCTACCCGCCACCGCCGCCGCCGTCTGGGGGATATGCACCGCCGCCGCCGGGACCGGCGATCCGGACCCTGCCGACGCAGTCTTACACCCCCTGGGCCACCCGAGTGCTGGCCCTGCTCATCGACTACCTGCCCTACCTGGTCCTGCAGGGCATCGCCGGCGGCATCATGTACCTCACGCCGGAGTCCACGTGTGTCACCAACATCAGCCAGTACGACGTGAGCCAGTTCTGCGACACCCAACCCTCGCTAATCGGTCAGTTGGCCCAATGGCTGGCGACGCTGGTGGGTTTGGCGTATTGGGTCTGGAACCGTGGCTACCGACAGGGCACCACGGGTTCGAGCCTGGGCAAGACGGTGATGAAGATCAAGGTGGTCAGCGAGACCACCGGCCAGCCGATCGGATTCGGGTTGTCCGTCGTACGCGACCTGGCCCACTTCGTCGACGCGATCATCTGCTTCGTCGGGTTTCTGTTCCCACTGTGGGACGCCAAACGCCAGACCCTGGCCGACAAGATCCTGACGACGGTGGTCCTGCCGATCTGATCGGCTCGCCGCTGTCTAGGCTGGTCGTCGATGACCGAAAACCCTGACGGACGCGACGGAATCAAGGGATTGGCCACCAAGGCCATCCACGCCGGCTACCACCCCGACCCGGCCACCGGGGCCGTCAACGCCCCGATTTACGCCAGCAGCACGTTTGCCCAGGACGGTGTCGGCGGCTTGCGCGGCGGATTCGAGTACGCGCGCACCGGCAACCCCACCCGCGCCGCGCTGGAGGCGTCGCTAGCAGCGGTGGAGGGCGGCGCCTTCGCCCGCGCGTTCAGCTCAGGGATGGCGGCCACGGACTGTGCACTGCGCGCGATGCTGCGCCCCGGCGATCACCTGGTGATTCCCAATGACGCCTACGGCGGCACATTCCGGTTGATCGACAAGGTCTTCAGTAAGTGGAACGTCGCCTACACACCGGCGGCGCTGTCGGACCTCGACGCGGTGCGGACCGCGATCACCCCGCAGACCCGGCTGATCTGGGTGGAGACACCGACAAATCCGCTGCTGTCCATCGCCGACATCGCCGCCATCGCCGAGATGGCCAAACAGCATTCGGCAAAAGTATTGGTGGACAGCACTTTTGCTTCACCCGCGCTGCAGCAGGCGTTGGCGCTGGGTGCCGACGTGGTACTGCACTCCACCACCAAATACATCGGCGGGCACTCCGATGTGGTGGGCGGCGCGCTGGTCACCAACGACAAGGCGCTCGACGACGCGTTCGGCTTCCTACAGAACGGCGCCGGCGGGGTGCCGGGCCCGTTCGACGCCTACCTGACCATGCGCGGACTCAAGACGCTGGTGCTGCGGATGCAGCGGCACAGCGAAAACGCCTTGGCCGTAGCGGAATTCCTGGCCGGGCACCCCGCGGTCGGCACCGTCCTGTATCCGGGTCTGCCGAGTCATCTCGGGCACGAGGTGGCCGCGCGGCAGATGAGCGGTTTCGGCGGCATGGTCTCGGTGCGCATGCGCGGCGGGCGCGCCGCCGCCGAAAAGCTTTGCGCGGCCACCAAAGTGTTCATCCTGGCCGAATCGCTCGGCGGGGTCGAATCGCTGATCGAACATCCCAGCGCCATGACGCACGCGTCGACGGCCGGGTCGCAGTTGGAAGTTCCCGACGACCTGGTGCGGCTGTCGGTCGGCATCGAGGACGTCGCCGACCTGCTGGCCGACCTCGAGCAAGCCTTGGGCTAGTTCGAGGAGGAACTACTCGTGGTACGGCTCCGCGCTCACCAGCGTGACCTCGACGGTGTTGCCGTTGGGCACGGTGTAGGTGCGCGTCTCGCCCTCCTTGGCGTCGATCAACGCACCGCCCAGCGGTGAGTTCGGCGAATACACCTCGAGCTTGCCGTCCTTGACACCCTCCTGGCGGGTGGCGATCAGGAAGGTCTCGGTGTCGTTCTTGTCGCCGTTGTAGTAGACCTTCACCACCGAGCCGGGCAGCGCGACGCCGGACTGCTTCGGCGCCTCGCCGACCTTCGCGTTGTTGAGCAGGTCCTGCAGCTGGCGGATGCGGGCCTCCTGCTGGCCCTGCTCCTCGCGAGCGGCGTGATAGCCGCCGTTCTCGCGCAGGTCGCCCTCCTCACGGCGGTCGTTGATCTCCGCCGCGATCACCGGGCGGTTCGCAATGAGCTGATCGAGCTCGGCCTTGAGCCGGTCATGTGATTCCTGGGTCAGCCAGGTCACCTGAGTGTCCGTCATCGCGTCGTGCTCCTCGTCCTGTTGCTCCGCGTATCTGCGTAAGTCTCTGAACTCCGCCGATGGGAGTGTCTGGGTTCCGCCCCGTGCTGCCGCTCCGTTTTGCTCACGGCCGCTAATGCAGCAATACACGGTCCCAGCTGGAACCGTGCATTCACCCATGTTACCACCGTGGAAACTGCCGATGACGACATTTGGCGTTCACTTTTGTGGACGATCAGGCCGGGCGCAGATAGTCGGGGACGTCGGTGCCGCACCCGTAGATATCCGCCATCGCCGGCGGCGCCGACGACTTCACGGTGGTCGTGACCTGCACTGTTGTCTGCGCGGACGGTGGGACCAGCACTTCGCGCCGCCCCGTCTCGCGGCCGTCTTTGGATCGCACCCGCACGATGCAGTCCACCGGCCGGGACGGGTCAGATCGCGTCACGCTGATCGTTATTGACGCCGTTTCCGCGTCGAGGACCGCGTAGCCGGCCAGCGACCCCGAGACGGCGCTGGTGCCCAGCCGCTGGTAGCCGACGATCGCGATGCCGGTGCCGGCCGCGAGCACCAGCACCCCGAGCCCGATGGCCAGCCGGCGGCGCGACACGCGGGACAGTCGGGAACGCCCGTAGCGGGATTCCGGGCGGGGGACGGAAGGCGGGGTCATGGGGCTTCACCGGGGACTGGTCTGCTGCCGGGCCGGTTGGGCGACAGCGTGCAACATCGAAGAACTGGAATTATAGGGTCCTTATAGGCTCGGGGGAGACCAGCGGATCCGACAAGGGGACACGTGAGCGAACTGCGATTGATGGCGGTGCACGCCCACCCCGACGACGAGTCCAGCAAGGGCGCGGCCACCCTGGCCCGCTACGCCGACCAGGGGCATCGCGTGCTGGTTGTCACGCTCACCGGGGGCGAGCGCGGCGACATCCTCAATCCGGCGATGGACCTGCCCGACGTCAAAGAGCACATCGCCGAGATTCGCCGGGACGAGATGGCCAAGGCCGCCGAAATCCTCGGCGTCGAGCACACCTGGCTCGGCTTCATCGACTCGGGCCTGCCCAAGGGCGATCCGCCGCCACCGCTGCCCGACGGATGCTTCGCGCTGGTGCCGCTCGAGCAGCCCGTCGAGGCCCTGGTGCGGGTGGTTCGAGAGTTCCGCCCGCACGTGCTCATCACCTACGACGAGAACGGCGGCTACCCACATCCGGATCACATTCGCTGCCACCAGGTTTCGGTCGGAGCGTACGAAGCGGCCGCCGACTATGCCCGCTTCCCGGATGCCGGCGAGCCGTGGGCGGTGTCCAAGCTGTACTACGTGCACGGGTTTTTGCGTCAACGGATGCAGTTGCTCCAGGACGAATTCGCCAAGCGTGGCCAGGAGGGCCCGTTCGGCCGGTGGCTGGAGTACTGGAAGCCGGAGCACGACCCGTTCGACAAGCGGGTGACCACCCGGGTGGAGTGTTCGGAGTACTTCAGCCAGCGCGATGACGCGCTGCGCGCCCACGCCACCCAGATCGATCCCAACGCGGAGTTCTTCGCCGCGCCGATCGCCTGGCAGCAGCGGCTGTGGCCGACCGAGGAGTTCGAGTTGGCCCGCTCGCGGGTGCCGGTGCGGTTGCCCGAGGACGACCTGTTCGCCGGGATCGAGAACCACCCGTGAGGCACCTGCTACTGGCGGTGATCGCCGACGGCACCCCGCGCAACACCGGGCCCGATTTCGGCAAAGCCAGCCCGATCGGGTTGCTGGTCGTCGTGCTGCTGTTGATCGCCACCTTGTTCCTGCTGCGCTCGATGAACCGGCAGCTGAAAAAGGTGCCCGAGTCCTTCGACCCCACCCACCCCGAGCCCGATCAAGCCGCCGACGAGGGCACCGACCCGGTCGTCCCCCCGCCCGACGAAACCCCGGGGCCGGCGAACGGATCGAGTCGGCCGTCGGGATCCGGTGATGAGTCCGGCTGAATCCGCCGGGGCGAACACCTTGGGGCTGGCCGCCAGTCCCTATCTGCGTCAGCACGCCGACAATCCGGTGCACTGGCAGCAGTGGACTCCGCAGGCGATGGCCGAGGCGGCCGCGCGCGACGTCCCGATCCTGCTCTCGATCGGCTACGCGGCGTGTCACTGGTGTCACGTGATGGCTCACGAATCGTTCTCCGACGACGAGGTGGCCGCCGCAATGAACGCGAACTTCGTCTGCGTCAAGGTCGACCGCGAGGAACGCCCCGACATCGACGCGGTTTACATGAATGCCACAGTCGCTCTCACCGGGCACGGCGGCTGGCCGATGACGTGCTTTCTGACGCCGGATGGCCGGCCCTTCTTCTGCGGCACCTACTATCCGAAAGACGGATTCCTGCAACTGCTTTCGGCGGTCACCGACACCTGGCGGGATCGCCGCGGCCAAGTCGAGGAGGCGTCCGACCAGATCGTCGGCGAGCTGCGCAAGATGGCCGGGGTGCTGTCCAACGCGGGCGGGGGCGGCCCCGACATCGATCCGGGCCTGTGCGACCACGCCGTTGCCACCGTGCTCGCCGGCTTGGACACAGTGCACGGCGGCTTCGGCGGGGCGCCCAAATTTCCGCCGTCGGCGATGCTCGAAGCACTGCAGCGCCACTACGAGCGCACCGGCTCGGCGGCGTCGCTGCAGGCCGTCGCACGCACCTGCGCTGCCATGGCGCGCGGCGGCATCTACGACCAACTCGCCGGCGGATTTGCCCGTTACAGCGTCGATAATGCTTGGGTCATACCGCATTTCGAGAAAATGTTGTACGACAACGCCTTGCTGCTGCGCGCCTATGCGCACTGGGCCCGGCGTACCGGAGACCCGCTGGCGCGCCGGGTCACCGGACAGACCGCGCGGTTTCTACTCGACGAGCTAGCCGACGGCGCGCTGTTCACCTCGTCGCTGGACGCGGACGCGGGCGGGCGCGAAGGCGCCAGTTATGTCTGGACGCCCGAGCAGCTGACCGGGGTGCTCGGGCCCGACGACGGTCCTTGGGCCGCAGAGGTTTTCGCGGTCACACCGTCCGGCACCTTCGAGCACGGGACGTCGGTGCTGCAACTGCCCAACGACCCAGCCGATCAAGATCGGCTGGAAGGTGTTCGGGCCGCGCTGCTGGCCGCGCGGCTGACCCGAACCCAGCCGGGCCGCGACGACAAGGTCGTCACGGCCTGGAACGGTCTGGCGATCACCGCGCTAGCCGAGGCGAGTGTGGCGCTCGAGGACCCCGAGCTGGCACGCGCGGCGCGGCGCTGTGCGACGGCGGTGCTCGACTTGCACCGGGTGGATGGTCGGCTGCGGCGGGCCAGCCTGGGTGGGGTGGTCGGCGACAGCGCCGCCATCCTCGAGGACTACGCGATGCTGGCCACCGGGCTGCTGGCGCTCTACCAGCTGACCGTCGAGGACAGCTGGCTGTCCGCGGCGCGCGAGCTGCTTGACACCGCCTGCGAGCATTTCGCCGATCCGCAGCAGCCCGGCCGCTGGTACGACACCTCCGACGACGCCGAGCAGCTGATGCTGCGCCCCGCCGACCCGCTGGACGGGGCCACACCGTCGGGCGCAGCGACCATCACCGAGGCGCTGCTGACCGCCGCACACCTGGTCGACAGCGCCACGGCGCCGCGCTATCTGACGGCGGCGCTGCAGACGTTGGGCGCGCACGCCGTGTTGTTGGCGCGGGCGCCGGCCTCGGCCGGGCATTGGCTGGCCGTGGCCGAGGCCGCGGTGCGCGGCCCGCTGCAGGTCGCGGTCGCCTGCGACTCCGCGCGGTCGGCGCTATTGGCCGACGCGCGCCGGCTGGCTCCCGGCGGCGCGATCGTGGTGGGCGGCAAGATGGACTCGTCGGCGCTGCTGGTCGGCCGCGATCGGGTCAACGGCGCCGACGCCGCCTACGTGTGCCGCGGCCGGCTCTGCGACCTGCCGGTGACCCGCCCGACCGACCTGGCCGCCGCGTTGGGCGTACACCCGTAACCGCCGCGAAACTGTATTCCGCGACGCATTTCGCGAGTAATGGCTCGCTGGTTGCGAGCAGTCCCGCGAGTCGGGGTCAGAAGACCACAAACCACATCGCGATGTAATGGCAGATTGCCGCGATCGCGGTGCAGGCATGGAAGAACTCGTGGTAGCCGAACGTCGTCGGCCAGGGGTCGGGCCAGCGCAGTGCGTAGAGAATGCCGCCGATGCTGTACAGCGCGCCGCCGACGAACAGCAGCACCATGGCAGCCACCCCCGCGTTGTGCAGGATTTCGCCGGTGTACCAAACCGCGACCCACCCCAGCAGGATGTACAGCGGCACGCCGACCCACCGCGGCGCCGTCGGCCACAGCATCTTCAGCAAAATCCCGGCCGCCGCGCCGCCCCACACGATTGACAGCACCACGCGCCCGTCCTGCGGGGAGAGGGCGAGCAGCGCAAAGGGCGTGTAGCTGCCCGCGATGAAAACGAAGATCATCGAGTGGTCGGCCCGCTTCATCCATTTCTGGGCGGTCGCCGATTTCCAGTGCACCCGATGATAGGTGGCGCTGACGGAGAACATCACGATGGTGGCGGCGGTGTACAGCAGCGTCGCCAGGCCGGCGCGGGTCGACCCCACTGCCCACGACACCGCGACCAGCGAAGCGCCCGCGAATACGGCGGTCGCCGCGGAATAGACGTGGATCCAGCCCCGGAACCGCGGCTTGGTCAATACCCGGGCCACACCCTCGACCAGGTGTTGGGTCGCGTTGGCGGTGAGTCCCTGCGGTTCGGACTGCTCCGTCGTGGTCTGACTCATCTCTCCTGCTGCCTTCGTCCGATGACGGTCGAATTGCCGATGCCTACATCGATAAACAGTAGCTCGCGCCGGCGGGCTCGCCGCGGCGTCGAGCGCGGTGACATGCTGCGGAATTCCCCGAGAACAGGCGTCGGCTCACAGTAGGGTGGACGTTCGTGGAGATCATCCCGCCGCGGCTCAAAGAGCCGTTGTATCGCGTCTACGAGCTACGGCTGAGGCAGGGCCTGGCCGCTTCGAAGTCGCAGCTGCCGCGGCATATCGCGGTGTTGTGTGACGGGAACCGGCGCTGGGCCCGCGACGCCGGATACGACGACGTCAGCTACGGCTACCGGATGGGCGCGGCCAAGATCGCCGAGATGCTGCGCTGGTGTTCCGAAGCCGGCGTCGAGATGACCACCGTGTATTTGCTGTCCACCGAAAACCTGCAGCGCGATCCCGACGAGCTGGCCGGCCTGATCGAAATCATCACCGACGTCGTCGAGGAGATCTGCGCCCCGGCCAACCGCTGGAGCGTGCGCACGGTCGGCGACTTGGAACTGCTCGGCGATGGGCCGGCCCGCCGGTTGCGCGAGGCGGTCGAGTCCACACCCAGCGCCGCGCCCTTCCACGTCAACGTGGCGGTCGGCTACGGCGGCCGTCAGGAGATCGTCGGGGCGGTGCGCGCGCTGTTGAGCAAGGAACTCGCCAACGGCGCGACCGCGGAGGAACTGGTCGAGTCGGTGACGGTCGAGGCCATCTCCGAAAACCTGTACACCTCCGGGCAACCCGACCCCGATCTCGTTATCCGCACCTCGGGTGAGCAACGACTGTCCGGGTTCTTGCTGTGGCAGAGCGCGTATTCGGAGATGTGGTTCTGTGAGACGCATTGGCCCGCGTTCCGCCGCGTCGATTTCCTGCGTGCGTTGCGTGACTACAGCCAGCGGGATCGCCGGCACGGCAAGTAGCCGCGGTTGTGCCCGACCGCCCGGCGAACGCCGTTAAGCGCCAGGTCGGTTGCGTGCCACACTGAGTAGATGGCTGCGCTGTCGGCTGTGGTGTTCGCGTTGAGCGGTTGGCTCGGGTTGTATCTGCTGTCCCGTGACCCGCGTAAACCGGTGCTGGTCCTGGCGGCGACGGGGCTGTGTGGCTTCGCACTGGTGGTGGCGCTGGATGCGGTGCGCACCGCCACCTCGGTGCAAACCCATGCCGGGTTGCTCAGCCGCGTCGAGATCTACCTGGTGGCCGTCCCCAGCGTGGCCTGGTTCGCGGTACTGGTCGAGCTGTCCGGGCCCGGTGACCGGTGGCGGGCCCGCACCCGGGAGCTGCTGCTGATCGCCGGCGTCGCGGCGCTCACTTTGCTGGCGGCCGCGATCGCCGGCAGCGTCGACGGTCCGTTGCGGCCCGGCCATCTGCTGATGTTCGCGGTGATCTCGGTGTCCACCCTCGCCGCGATGGCGGCCCTGCTGATGCGCCGGTCGGCCCAGCCGATGCCCGTCGGTCGCAGCGGGCTGGGGATGGCCGTGATCGCGACGCTGTTCTTCGCGCTGGGCAACGCCATCCTGATCATTCCGCTGGGTTTGGTGCCGAGCTGGCTGGCCCTGGCGTCGACGGGATTCGACGTGCTGCTGCTGGGCGTGGCGGTGGCGGTGTGGGATGCGTTCGACGAGGGCCAGGCGCTGCGGGCGGACATGCGGCGCTCGTTCGCCGGCTCGGCGGTGGTCACCGTACTGTTCGCCGGTCAGGTGCTGATCGGTCTGGGGCTGACGCGCGATACACCGTCGGCGCAGACCGCGCTGACGGTGCTGCTGTTCACCATCGTGGCGATCGCGCTGGCGGTGCAGGTGCTGGCCGACCCGCTGGCCGGTGTACTCGACCGGTTGGCATTTGCGAAATCGCCTGCGCTGCAAGCAGATCGGGCCGCACTGCGACACACGGGCGCGGCGCTGCCGCTTCGATCGGAATATCCGCTGGACGACGTCGACGACGAAACCTTCGCCAGACTCACCCGTCGGGCCCTGGGCCACTACGGCGACCTGACCAAACTGGTGGCCAGCCCGTTGACCGCGCTGCCGGCGATCGACGAGCGGCTGGCGGCTCGCGGCGCGCCCGATCAGCCGGTCGAGCGGGCCAACGAACTCAAAGCCCTACTCGCCGAAGGTATTTCGCGGCTCAAACCGCGTGACGGCGGCGACTTCGGCACCACCGAGGAATGGCGGTACTACAACTCGCTGTATTTCCCCTACGTCGTCGGGGTGCGTGCATACGCCCAGAACGCGACGGCGTCGGGTCTGGATCCCACCGCGCGTCGGGCCTGGCAGTGGTTCGTCACCGAGGTCCCGCAACGCTCGCTGCACAACTGGCAGAACGCGGCGGCCCGGCTGATCGCCGCCGATCTGCGCGGACGAGTGACCGTCCCCAGCGACTAGCGTCGCCGCGCGGTGCGCAAAACCTGCCTTTTGTGTACATGCAGCGGCGTTATTTGGCTGACAACTCCGGTTGTAATGGCAATGCGGCCGATTTTCGGTTGAGCTGGCAACGAATACGGAATGCGCGGGCAACCGGTTCGCGTCGTGTGATCCCGATATGCCAGGGGGACTTATGCTGTCGTCGGCCATTTCACCCGTGCAGCTGTCGCGAGTCGTCGAACGGCTGCGTCATCGCGTCTTTCAATTACATCAGCGCATGGTTCCGCCGCGGGTGGTCATGATGGAAATGATCATGAACGCGTGGGCCTCGCAGGCGATTACCGCCGCAGCTGACCTCGGTATCGCCGACGCGTTGGCCAAGTCGCCGATGACGGTGGACGAACTGGCCGCCGCGGTCGATGCCGATGCCGACACCCTGAGTCGTCTGATGCGGGGCCTGATCTCGCGTGGCATTTTCCGTCGCCGCCGCGACGGACGCTACGAGCTCACGCCGGTGGGGGACACGCTGCGCAGCGAGGGCGAGGCATCACTGCGGGCGTTGGCCCGTTTTGTGGGCTCCCCCCAGGACCGGGAGCACTGGAGTTACCTGACGCGGTCCATCCGTACCGGACGAGCGGTGGTTCCCGAGCTGCGCGGCAAGTCGTACTTCGAGTACCTCACGGAGCAGCCGGACCTCGACGAGGTTTTCAACGACGCGATGACCAGCATGTCCGCCTTGGCGATCCCGCCGGTGATCGCCGCCTACGACTTCAGCCGTTTCCCGACGGTCGTCGACGTGGCCGGTGGGTACGGGGGGCTACTCGCCGCCATCCTGACCGCCACGCCCAAAGCGCGCGGGATTCTGTTCGACCAACCGCACGTGATCGCCGGCGCCTCGGCGCTGCTCGAGCAACAGCGGGTGGCCGACCGGGTCAAGCTGGTCGAGGGTTCGTTCTTCGAGAGCGTGCCTGACGGTGGCGACGGCTACGTCCTCAAACACATCATTCACGACTGGCCCGACGACGAGGCGGTGCAGATCCTCGGCAACGTCCGCAAGGCCGCCGGGGTTGGGAAGCACGTCCTGATCGTCGAATTCGTCGTCCCGGAGCACAACCGCGAGTTCGCCGGGCATTGGTTGGATCTGGAGATGCACGTAAACGTCGACGCCCGCGAGCGCACGGCGGGGCAATACGGCCGGTTGCTCGATCGCGCTGGTTTCCGGATGACCCGGGTGGTCGAAACCGTGTCGCCGATCAGCATCGTCGAGGCGATCGCCGTCTGATGCGAAGTTGATCACAGGCGACGGGGAATAGGCGGACAAAATGCCTGGTCATCCATATCGTGGCAGCAACTGGCAGCGCCATGCGTCGATCCGGCAGTGCACCGGCAGCACGCTGAGACGCAGTTCGACACCATCCGTCATCGCAAGGAGTAACCACATGTCCGCTGTAACCGGCATCCCGAAGATGCGCCTGTACGACGCGACCGACTCGTTGCTGCGGTTCGCCATGCGAGTGGACGCGACGCTGACGGGGCTGTGCGGTCTGGCCGCCGCCCTGTTCGCCGATCCGCTCGCCGAGCTGACCGGGCTGAGCTCCAACCTGCACTTCGCCGTCGGCGCGGTCTTCGTGTTCTACGGTCTGACGGTTTACGGTCTGACCGGCCTGCAGGACCTGCGCAGCGTGGGCGTCGGCGTCGTGGTGGCCAACATCGTGTTGACGCTGCTGGCCTTTGGCGCGGTGGAGGCCCTGCCCATGACGGCGACAGGGGTGGGCATGGCCGTGGCTCTCGGCTTGGTGACTGCTGCCCTCGCCTGGCTGCAGTACCGGGGATTACGCAGGTTGCCCGCGTAATCCCAGTCCCGCCGGAGCGGGGCGCCGCCGGGCTCGGCACGGTGCCGCGGCGGACCGCCCCGCTTCGGCTCGTCAAGTGCATGCGGGGGCCGGTAAGGACCCTAGACAGAGCCCCGGCGATCACAGCTTGCGCAGTCGCAGGCGGTTGATGGAGTGGTCGGCGTCCTTGCGCAGCACCAGTGTCGCGCGCGGACGGGTGGGCAGGATGTTCTCGACCAGGTTCGGCCGGTTGATGGACCGCCAGATCTCGCGGGCCGCGGCAACGGCTTTGGTGTCGTTGAGCGCCGAGTAGTGGTGGAAGTGCGATTGCGGATCGGCAAAGGCGGTGCCGCGCATGGCCAGAAACCGCGAGATGTACCACTGTTCGATGTCTTCGATTCGGGCGTCGACGTACAAGGAGAAGTCGAACAGGTCCGACACCATCAGCGTCGGGCCGGTCTGCAAGACGTTCAGACCCTCCAAGATCAGGATGTCGGGGTGCCGGACGACGTGTTTGGCGCCGGGGATGATGTCGTAGCGCAGGTGCGAATACACCGGTGCGCACGCGTAGTCGGAACCCGATTTGACCGACGTGACGAATCGCATCAGCGCCCGGCGGTTATAGCTTTCCGGAAAGCCTTTGCGGTGCATCAGGTTTCGCCGATCCAACTCCGCGTTCGGGTACAGGAACCCGTCGGTGGTGACCAAGTCGACGCGTGGATGGTGATCCCAGCGCGCCAGCAATGCCTGCAACACACGCGCGGTGGTGGACTTCCCGACCGCGACGCTGCCGGCCACCCCGATGATGAACGGAACCGGCCGGTCGGGATTTTGCTGCGGCTCGCCGAGGAACTCCGCGGTGGCGGCGAACAATCGTTGCCGGGCCGCGACCTGCAGATGAATGAGCCGGGCCAGCGGCAGATAGACCTCCTCGACCTCGAGCAGGTCGATCTGCTCGCCCAGCCCGCGCAGGCCGACGAGTTCCTCTTCAGTGAGGGCCAGCGGCGTCGACATGCGCAACGCGCGCCACTGCTTTCGGTCGAACTCCACGTAAGGGCTCGGCTCGCTCAGCCGGGGCATAAGTGCCAGTGTGGCAGGGACGAGTGCAGGCCACACGGCTGGGCTGGGTAAAACGACCGCTGGAATAGACTGACGGCTGTGACTGCTGCACCCGACGCCCGCGTATCCACGTCCGTGATGTCCGCACCGCTCGCCGAGGTCGATCCGGACATCGCCGAGCTGCTCGGCAAAGAGCTGGGCCGTCAGCGCGACACCCTGGAAATGATCGCGTCGGAGAACTTCGTGCCGCGCTCGGTGCTGCAGGCGCAGGGCAGCGTGCTGACCAACAAGTACGCCGAGGGGCTGCCCGGGCGGCGCTACTACGGCGGTTGCGAGCACGTCGACGTCGTGGAGAACATCGCCCGCGACCGGGCCAAGGCGCTGTTCGGCGCCGACTTCGCCAACGTACAGCCGCACTCCGGCGCGCAGGCCAACGCCGCGGTGCTGCACGCGCTGATGTCGCCCGGGGAGCGGCTGCTGGGTCTGGACCTGGCCAACGGCGGGCATCTGACCCACGGCATGAAGCTCAACTTCTCCGGCAAGCTGTACGAGAACGGCTTCTACGGCGTGGACCCGACGTCGCATCTGGTCGACATGGACGTGGTGCGCGCCAAGGCGCTCGAGTTCCGCCCAAAGGTCATCATCGCCGGCTGGTCGGCCTACCCGCGGATCCTGGACTTCCCGGCGTTCCGGTCGATCGCCGACGAGGTCGGCGCCAAACTCTGGGTCGACATGGCGCACTTCGCGGGGCTGGTCGCCGCCGGGCTGCACCCCTCGCCGGTGCCGCACGCCGACGTGGTGTCGACCACAATCCACAAGACGCTGGGCGGCGGCCGCTCTGGAATGATCCTGGGCAAGCAGGAGTACGCCAAGGCCGTCAATTCGGCGGTGTTCCCCGGCCAGCAGGGCGGCCCGCTGATGCACGTGATCGCGGGCAAGGCGGTCGCACTGAAGATCGCCGGCACCCCGGAGTTCGTCGAGCGCCAGCAGCGCACGCTGTCCGGCGCCCGGATCCTGGCCGACCGGCTGCTGGCCGCCGATGTGGCCAAGGCCGGCGTCTCGGTGGTCAGCGGCGGCACCGACGTGCATCTGGTGCTGGTCGATCTGCGCAACTCGCCGCTGGACGGGCAGGCCGCCGAGGACCTGCTGCACGAGGTCGGCATCACGGTCAACCGCAACGCCGTCCCCAACGACCCGCGCCCGCCGATGGTCACCTCGGGTCTGCGGATCGGGACGCCCGCCCTGGCCACCCGCGGTTTTGGCGACGCGGAGTTTGCCGAGGTCGCCGACATCATCGCCACCGCGCTGGCGGCCGGCACCGCGGCCTCCGAAGGTCAAGTGGCGGGACTGCGGCAGCGGGTCACCAGGCTGGCGCAGGACTTCCCGCTGTACGACGGTCTCGAGGACTGGGCCCTGGTCGGTCGCTGAGGCCGCGACTGGCCCGACACGACGCGGCCCGGGTTTATTTCACCTGTGTCTACGGGTTACAGTTACTGCATGGCACAGAAACCTGTAGCTAATGCGCTGACCCTGGAACTCGAGCCGGTCGTCGAGGCCAACATGGACCGCCACCTCAACACCGAGGACATCTGGTTCGCCCACGACTACGTCCCGTTCGACCGCGGCGAGAACTACGCCTTCCTCGGCGGACGGGACTGGGATCCGTCCAGCATGACGCTGCCCCGCCCCCTCACCGACGCCTGCGAAATTCTCCTGCTGATCAAGGATGACCTGGCCGCTCATCACCGCGAGTTCGTCGAGCACTTCATCCTCGAGGACTGGTGGGGCCGCTGGATCGGTCGCTGGACCGCCGAGGAGCACCTACACGCCATCGCGCTGCGCGAATACCTGGTGGTCACCCGCGAGGTCGACCCCACCGCCAACGAGGAGGCCCGCGTCCGGTACGTGATGCAGGGTTACCGCGCCGACCACTACTCGCAGATCGAGACTTTGATCTACATGGCGCTCACCGAGCGCACCCACGCGGTCTTCACCCGCAACCTCGCCGCCAAGCTCGAGGAGCCCATCCTGGCCGGGCTGGTCGACCGGATCTCGCGTGACGAGGCGCGCCACGAGGAGTTCTTCGCCAACCTCGTCGCGCACTGCCTCGAGTACCGGCGCGACAAGACGATCGCCGCGATCGCGGCCCGGGCCGCCGAACTTCAGGTGGTCGGCGCCGACATCGAGGAGTACCAGGACAAGGTGCAAAACGTCGCTGCCGCCGGAATTTTCGGCACCGACGACCTGCGCCGGGCGATCTCCGACCGGATCAAGGCCTGGGGCGTCGCGGACGAGCCGCAGCTGCGGCAGTTCGTCATCGACTGAGCGGGCCGTTTTCACAGCTCGTCGGTACCCCGGCGTCGGCGCGTCTTGCCCGGCGGTGCGGCGCCGCGGAGAGTAGCGTCGTCCTCGATGGCCAGCGTCATGTTCAGCTGCCAGGGCGGCACTTCCCGTCATCTAACGGAAGGGCCGGCCCCGGTCCTGGTGTCGCAGTTCCCGCCGACATGCCTGTGCGGGTCCGCGCGGGCTCATCCCGCACGAGGAGCGCTTCGTGACCGATATCCGGACCTACGTGATCGACACCTCCGTGCTGCTGTCCGACCCCTGGGCTTGCAGCAGGTTCGCCGAGCACGAGGTGGTGGTCCCGTTGGTGGTGATCAGCGAGCTGGAGGCCAAACGTCATCATCATGAGCTGGGCTGGTTCGCCCGTCAGGCGCTACGACTGTTCGATGATCTGCGTCTGGAGCACGGTCGCCTGGATCAGCCCATTCCCGTTGGGACTCAAGGTGGTTCGCTGCACGTCGAGCTCAACCACACCGACCCGGCCGTACTGCCCGCCGGGTTCCGCACCGACAGTAACGACTCCCGGATCCTGAGCTGTGCGGCCAACCTGGCCGCCGAGGGCAAGCGAGTCACGTTGGTGAGCAAGGACATTCCGTTGCGCGTCAAGGCCGCCGCGGTGGGCCTGGCTGCCGACGAGTACCACGCGCAGGATGTGGTGGCTTCCGGCTGGTCGGGCATGCAGGAGATCGAGACGGCCGCCGAGGACATCGACGCGCTGTTCGCCGACGGCGAGATCGATCTGGCCGAAGCCCGAGACCTGCCCTGCCACACCGGAATTCGGCTGCTGGGTGGCAGCTCGCATGCCCTGGGCCGGGTGACCGCGGCCAAGCGTGTGCAGCTGGTCCGCGGAGACCGCGAGGTGTTCGGGCTGCGCGGCCGCTCAGCCGAGCAACGGGTGGCGCTGGATTTGCTGCTCGACGAGTCGGTGGGCATCGTGTCGCTGGGCGGCAAGGCCGGGACGGGTAAGTCGGCGCTGGCCCTGTGCGCCGGTCTCGAGGCGGTGCTGGAACGGCGCACGCAGCGCAAGGTCGTGGTGTTTCGCCCGCTGTATGCCGTCGGCGGCCAGGAGCTGGGTTATCTGCCCGGCAGCGAGAGCGAAAAGATGGGGCCTTGGGCGCAGGCGGTCTTCGACACCCTCGAAGGTCTGGCCAGCCCCGCCGTGCTGGAAGAGGTACTGTCCCGCGGCATGCTCGAGGTGCTGCCGTTGACCCACATCCGGGGACGCTCCCTGCACGACTCGTTCGTCATCGTCGACGAGGCGCAGTCGCTGGAGCGCAACGTGTTGCTCACCGTGTTGTCACGGCTGGGTACCGGATCGCGAGTGGTGCTCACCCACGACATCGCGCAGCGCGACAACCTGCGTGTCGGCCGGCACGACGGCGTCGCGGCGGTGATCGAGAAGCTCAAGGGCCACCCGCTGTTCGCGCACATCACGCTGCTGCGCAGCGAGCGGTCGCCGATTGCGGCGCTGGTCACCGAGATGCTTGAGGAGATCGCCGGTCCACACTGACCGGTTGGCTGCGCCGCGAAACCGTATTCCGCGACGGTCCTACTCGCGAAATGCGTCGCTGGTTGCAGTCTCGCGGTGGGTAGGCTTTTCCCGTGCCGAAACGACCCGACAACCAGGCTTGGCGCTACTGGCGGACCGTGTTCGGCGTCGTGGCCGCCGGTGCGGTGCTGGTGATCGGCGGCCTGACCGGGCATGTGACGCGGGCGGACAACCTGAGTTGCTCGGTGGTCAAGTGTGTCGCGCTGACGTTCGACGACGGGCCGGGCCCGTTCGACGAGCGGCTGCTGCAGATCTTCAAGGACTGTGGCATCCCAGACGCCAAGGCCACCTTCTTCCTGATCGGCAACAAGGTGGCCGCCAACCCGGCCGGCGCCAAACGCATCGCCGACGCCGGCATGGAGATCGGCAGCCACACCTGGGAACACCCCAACATGGCGACGATCCCGCCCGAGGACATCGCCGCGCAGTTCACCAAGGCCGACGATGCGATCTACGCCGCCACCGGGCGGACCCCGACGCTGTACCGACCGGCCGGCGGGCTGTCCACACCCGAGGTGCGCCAGACCGCGGCTCGCTACGGCCTGGCCGAAATCCTTTGGGACGTAATTCCTTTTGACTGGGCGAACGATTCGAACACCGCGGCCACCCGGTACATGCTGATGACCTACATCAAACCCGGGTCGGTGGTGTTGTTCCACGACACCTACTCGAGCACCGTCGACCTGGTGTACCAATTCATTCCGGTGCTCAAGGCCAACGGCTACCGGCTGGTGACGGTCAGCGAACTCCTCGGCCCGCGGGCACCGGGCAGCAGCTATGGCAGCCGGGAGAACGGGCCACCGGCCAACCAACTCCACGACATCCCGCCCGCCGATATCCCGACGCTGCCCAACACGCCCTCGCCCAAGCCGATGCCGAACTTCCCGATCACCGACATCCCGGGCCAGAACTCCGGCGGACCAAACAATGGCGCCTAGCGCGGGCGCGGCTACCTTGAGAACGTGATCAGGGCGGACTGGCTGCGGGCTCGGGCCCCGCGACGTCCGCGGGACCCGGACCCGACATCCGGCGAGCCGCAGCGCAAGTCGGCCCGCAGGCTGTCGATCGAATACGGGATCGACCTCGCGCTGTCCTACATCATCGCCGTCATCGACGTCGCCGCCATCCTCATTCCGCTGCGCGGTCACACCTCGGCCGCCACCAGCGTGGTCTTCGGGGCCAAGGACACGGCCGTCGTGGTGGTGCTGGTCGTGGCCGGGGTCGTCGGCGTCGCGGTCGCCGGCGTGTTCAGCCTCGCACCGACACTGCGGTGGTATGCCGCCGGTCAGGAGCCCAGCACCGCGCAACGGGAAGCCGCGATGCGGCTGGCCGGCCGGCAGACGGGCATCCTGCTGACGGCCTGGGGCCTGGCCGGCGGGATCTTCGTGCTGGTCAATCTCCGCGGCGGCGCGGCGCTGCTGTTGCCGATGGTGCTCGGGGTGCTGCTGGGCGGACCGGCGGCCGCGGGCACCGCAATGCTGCTCGCGCAGCGGACCCTGCGACCGGTCATGGGCGCCGCGACACGCGGCCAGGAGCCCCGGCTGGCGGTGCCCGGGGTGTTCGCGCGGCTGGTCATGCTGTGGTTCTTGGTCAGCGCGCTGCCCATTGGCGGCATCGCCACCCTGGTGGTGCTGCGCTCCTACGGCTGGCTGATCGACAAGTCCGTTTCGCTGGACGTGCCGATCCTGGTGGTGTCGCTGGCCGCGCTGCTGCTCGGGCTGCCCACGATGATCCTGACGTCACGCTCCATCTCCGATCCGATCGGCGAAGTGGTCGACGCGATGGCTCAGGTCGAACGCGGCCATATCGACGCGTCGGTCGGTGCCTACGAGCGGTCTCAAATCGGGCGTCTGCAAACAGGATTCAATCGGATGGTGGCGGGCCTGGCCGAACGCGACCGGCTCCGCGACCTGTTCGGACGATACGTCGGCGCCGACGTCGCCCAACGCGCCATCGAAGAGGGCGCCTCGCTGTCGGGGGATGTGGTCGAGGCCGCGGTGCTGTTCATCGATCTGGTTGGCTCGACGCAGCTCGCGGAAAGCCTTCCGCCGCAAGAGGTTGCGAGCGTTCTCAATGATTTCTTCCGGATCGTGGTCGACGCTGTCGACGAACACGGCGGCCTGATCAACAAATTCGCCGGCGACGCCGCGTTGGCCATTTTCGGGGCCCCGCTACGGACCAGCGAGCCGGCCTCGGCGGCCCTGGCCACGGCGCGCACGCTGGGCACCGAACTGCGCCGGCTGCCGGTGGTCGATTTCGGTATCGGGGTGTCGGCGGGCCGTGTCTTCGCCGGCAACATCGGCGCCGAAAACCGGTGTGAATATACGGTCATCGGCGACGCCGTCAATGAGGCCGCGCGGCTGGCCGACCTGGCCAAGACCTCCGATGGCCGCATCCTGTGCTCGGCGGCGGCCATTGAGCGGGCCGACGCCGTCGAGGCCACGCACTGGGCCGAGTGTTATTCCACCGTGCTGCGCGGGCGCTCCGAAACCACACACGTTTCGGCACCCGCCACGACTTAGCCTGTTATCTCGAGACCTTCAGCGAGCCGATCACCTGGTTGAGCAGTCCAGCCGAGGCGGCGTCGCCAATCGGCGTCGCGCCCAGGAAGATGGTGACCGGCTTGGTGTCGACCGCGATGATGACCACCGAGTCGCCCTTCACATTTCGCGCCGGGTCGGCGATCGTGACGTCGGCTTCCACCCGGGCGGCCTTGACGCCGTCAACCGTCGTCGAGGACTTCTTGAGCGGGCCCAGCGTGGGTGAGGCGTTGGAGTACCCTGGACCCACCGCCACGCAGTTCATCAACTTCGACGCCTGTGCGGCGACGTCCATGCTCGGGACGAAGTTCGTCACGGCGACCTCGGCCTGCATCACCCATTGGTTGGCGCCCGGAACTTCTTGCGCTAGACCCACGGCGCCAATGAGATTGGGCGTCTGGTCGTCGGAGAACGGCGCCCAGCCGGGGGCGGCGTTGGCCGGAAACGACAACTTGCCCGCCGTGATCGGAGCGCCGCCCGCAGGTGTCTCGCCACCGGACACGTTGGGCGTGCAGTCGGTGGCGGTCTGCCCCGACCCAGTCGGATCCGACGTCGGCGCCAGCGTCGACGACGGGGAGCCGCTGGGAGCAGCGTTGGGCGACGAAGGGCCGCTGTTCAGGCTGACCACCAAGATCACCACCAGCGCGATGACGCCCAGCACGGCGATGCCGGCGACGATCAACCACGGCATGTTCGAACGTGGCCCGTTCGGCGGTGGACCCGGCGGATACGACCCGGGCGGCCAGCCGGGCGGAAACCCTTGTCCCGGTTGACCGTACGGCTGACCCGGGTAGCCGGGCGCGGCCGGATCCATCCCGCCCGTGGGGTTGGCGAACGGACCCGTCGGCGGATACGGGTACCCGCCGCTGGCTGACCCCGGATAGGAGCCGACCGGCGGGTACGGGGGTGGGCCTGGCTGCGGGCCGCTTTGCGGCTGCCCACCCCAATAGGGGTTCTGCCCATACGGATTCGCTCCGTACGGATCCTGACCGTACGGTCCGCTCGGAGGAACCGTCATTGGCGAACCACCCCCACCTAGTTGGCCTCGTCTACGCGGGCCATGGCCAGCACGTCGAGCCGGCGATCCAGCTCCTCGATCGACAGCTTGTCACCGATCAGGCCGCGGTCGATGACGGTCTGGCGAATCGTCTTCTTTTCCTTGAGCGCCTGCTTGGCCACGGCGGCGGCCTCCTCGTAACCGATCGCGGAGTTCAGCGGGGTCACGATGGACGGCGACGACTCGGCCAGCTCACGCAGGTGTTCGACGTTGGCCGAAAGCCCGACGATGCAGCGCTCGGCGAACAACCGCGACACGTTGGTCAGCAGTTTGAACGACTCCAGGATGTTGCGGGCCATCATCGGGATGTAGACGTTCAGTTCGAACGTGCCCGACAGGCCGCCGACGGCAACGGCGGCGTCGTTGCCGATCACCTGCGCGGCGACCTGCGTGACGGCTTCCGGCAGAACGGGATTGACCTTGCCCGGCATGATCGAGCTACCGGGCTGCAGGTCGGGCAGCCGGATTTCGGCCAAACCGGTCAGCGGGCCGGAGCCCATCCAGCGGATGTCGTTGGCGATCTTGGTCAGCGACACCGCGATGGTGCGCAGCGCGCCGGATGCCTCCACCAGGCCGTCACGGGCCGCCTGCGCCTCGAAAGAGTTTGTCGCCGTGCGTAGTTCGGACAGCCCGGTCGACGCGACCAGCGCCTCGACTACCTTGGCGCCGAAGCCGTCGGGGGCGTTGAGCCCGGTGCCCACCGCGGTTCCGCCGATCGCCAGCTCGCCCAGCCTGGGCAGCGTGGCGCGCACCCGCTCGATCCCGGCCTCGATCTGGCGGGCGTACCCGCTGAACTCCTGTCCGAGAGTGACCGGAACAGCGTCCATCAGGTGGGTGCGGCCGGACTTGACCACGGTGCGCCACTCGCCGGCCTTGGCGGCCAGAGCCTCGTGCAGCACCTCGAGTGCCGGGATGAGGTGGCGCACGGCGGCTTCGGTGGCCGCGATGTGGGTGGCGGTGGGGAAGGTGTCGTTGGACGACTGCGACATGTTGACGTCGTCATTGGGGTGCACCGTGACGCCGTTCTTGGCGGCAATGGAGGCGATCACCTCGTTGGTGTTCATGTTGGAGCTGGTGCCCGATCCGGTCTGAAAGACATCGATCGGGAATTGGTCGTCATGGGCGCCGTCGGCGATCTCGGCGGCCGCGGCGATGATGGCCTCCGCCTTCTCCGGCGCCAGCAGCCCGAGGTCCTTATTCACCTGCGCGCAGGCGCCTTTCAGCAAGCCCAGCGCGCGAATCTGGGCGCGCTCGAGCCCCCGGCCCGAGATCGGGAAGTTCTCCACGGCACGCTGAGTTTGTGCTCGCCACAACGCTTTTACCGGCACCTTGACCTCGCCCATGGTGTCGTGTTCAATGCGATATTCGGCGCTGTCGGCCATCAATCAGTTCCTCTTCGTCGGGGTTGCTGTCGCGGTTACGGCAGGGGGTAGGCGGCGCTGCTGTCGCCGGTGAAGTCAATCGCGGAGTATTCGTTGAGTTTCGAAAGCCGGTGATAGGCGTCGATCATCCGCACGGTGCCGGACTTGGAGCGCATCACGATCGATTGGGTGGTGCAGCCGCCGGGGTAGTACTGCACGCCCTTGAGCAGGTCACCGTTGGTGACCCCGGTCGCGCAGAAGAAGACGTTGTCGCCGGACACCAGATCTTCGGTGGTCAGGATCTGGTCCAGGTCATAGCCCGCGTCGAGTGCCTTGCGGCGCTCGGCCTCGTCCTTGGGTGCCAGCTGGGCCTGAATCGCCCCGCCCATGCAGCGGATCGCCGCGGCGGCGATGATGCCCTCCGGGGTGCCACCGATGCCGGCCAGCATGTCGGTGCCCGAGTCGGGCCGGCACGCGGAGATCGCCCCGGCGACGTCGCCGTCGGTGATCAGCCGGATGCGCGCCCCGGTGGCGCGGGTTTCTTCGATCAGCTGGGCGTGCCGCGGACGGTCCAGGATGCAGACGGTCATGTCCCGCACCGAGAGGCCCTTGACCTTGGCGACGGCGCGAATGTTGTCGGCGATGGGCGCGGTGATGTCCAGCACGTGCGCGGCCTCGGGCCCAACGGCGATCTTGTTCATGTAGAACACCGCCGACGGGTCGAACATCGCACCCCGATCGGCGACCGCCAGCACCGAGATGGCATTGGGCATGCCCTTGCTCATCAACGTGGTGCCGTCGACGGGGTCGACGGCGAAGTCGCAGTCCGGACCGTCACCGTTGCCGACTTCCTCGCCGTTGTAGAGCATGGGCGCTTCGTCCTTCTCGCCCTCGCCGATGACGACGACCCCGCGCATGGACACGGAGTTGACCAGTTCACGGATGGCGTCGACCGCCGCGCCGTCGCCGCCCTCCTTGTCGCCCCGGCCCACCCAGCGGCCGGCCGCCATCGCGCCCGCTTCGGTGACGCGTACCAGCTCGAGGGCCAGGTTGCGGTCCGGGGCTTCGCGACGCGCACGTCCCTGCGCGTCCAGGCCCGCGGTCGCGGCCGACGACGAACCAGATCCGCCCGATGCTGTCATGGTTGCTGATTCTCCCAGAAGCAGATCGGTCGACTGGAGCTGGGCTGTAGCTGGTGGCGGCGGGCTGGGATACTCGTGGGGTGACCGAGGAACAGCCCTGCAGTGCCCCAGCCGACCTGGCCGGGGAGCCCGCGCCCGCCGCCCGGCCGGCAAAAGCGCGGCTGTTGCAGGACGGTCGGGACATGTTCTGGTCGCTGGCCCCACTGGTCGTCGGGTGCATTCTGCTGGCTGGCGTGGTGGGAATGTGCTCATTCCAGCCGACCGGGGCGCACAAGGGAACGATTCCGTCGTACGACGCGGCCGCGGCCCTACGGGCGGACGCGCAGACGCTGGGATTCCCGATCCGGCTGCCGCAGTTGCCGGCGGGCTGGCAGCCCAACTCGGGCAGCCGTGGCGGCATCGAGGGCGGGCGAACCATGGGTGGGCAGCGCGTCCACGCGGCGACCTCGACGGTGGGCTACATCAGCCCGACCGGGAGGTATCTGAGCCTGACCCAGAGCAATGCCGATGAGGACAAGCTGGTCGGATCGATCCATCCGTCGGCGTACCCCACCGGAACCGTAGACGTCGCGGGCACGAACTGGATCACCTACCGCGGCGCCGGGGACCACGGCGCCGACACCGAACCCGTGTGGACGACCAGGCTGAGCAGCCCCGGCGGGGCCACCCAGATCGCGATCACCGGTGCCGGAACCACCGAGCAGTTTCGTACGCTGGCGGCAGCGACACAGTCGCAGCCACCCCTGGCAAGCCACTAGCTGACGGCTGATAGGAGCGAGTCGTGACGGCACCCGCAGCGGATCTCACCGGATGGGCGGCGGCGCCGTTCACCGCTGGTGGGCACACCCACGACGTCTACCGCAGGGGGACCGGCCCCGGCGTGGTGCTGATTCCTGAGATACCGGGGATTCATCCCGGCGTGCTGGCCTTGGGTAACCACTTGGTGGACAACGGGTTTACGGTTGCCATGCCGTCGCTGTTCGGGGTGCCCGGCAAGGACGTGACGGTCGGCTACACGGCGGCGACGATCGCGCGGGCTTGCGTGGCACGAGAGTTCGCCGCATTCGCGACAAACAAGGCACGGCCGGTGTCGTTGTTCCTGCGGGCGCTGGCCCGCGACCTGAACGCGTCGACGCCCGGCAAGGGGGTCGGCGTGATCGGCCAGTGCTTCACCGGCGGTTTCGCGTTGGCCGCCGCGGTCGACGACAGCGTGCTGGCGCCGGTGCTCAGCCAACCGTCGGTGCCGCTGCCGCTGGGCCGGACTCGCCGCAGCGACACCGGGCTGAGTGCGTCCGAGATGTCCACGATCGTCGACCGGACCACCAATGACGGGCTGTGCGCCATGGGCTTGCGATTCAGCGAGGACTGGATGTCGCCACGCGAGCGTTTCACCGCGCTCAAGGAGCGGCTCGGCGACGCGTTCGAGGTGATCGAGATCGATTCACGCCCAGGAAACGAACACGGTTTCGCCAAGGCGGCCCACTCGGTGCTGACCGACGAGGTTCGCGAGATCGACGGTCACCCCGCCTACGAGGCTCGCAAGCGTGTCGTCGAATTCCTCACTGCACGCTTGACTTAACGTCGACGTCGGACTTCGATTTGCGGCGCGGCAGCCAGCCGCGCCGCGCGGGCGGTTCGGTGTCCGGGTCGACCAGCTCGACACCCTGATAGACCGCGAGATAGACGTCGATGGTGGTGACGATCAGGATCATCAGCACCGGCCCGATGACGATGCCCCACGGACCGAACATGGCGATACCGGCGAACACCGACAGCAGCATCAGCGCGGAATTCAGCCGGGCGTCGCGCGGCACCAGCACCGGACGCAGGAAGTTGTCGATGTTGGTCACCACCAGCAGATGCCACGCGACGACGAACAGGCCACCGAAGATGTTGCCGTAGAAGATCATTCCGATGCCGAATGGAATCGTCACGATGCCACCGCCCAACGGGATGATCGATAGCGCGGTGAGCAGAATCGCGAAAATGAAGAAGCCGTGGTGAAACCCGGCGATGTAGATCGAGGCGGCGCCGGCCACACCCTGGCACAATGCGATGACGAACTGGCCGAACACGGTGCCGCGCACCATGGCTCCAGTCTTGCGCAGGTACAGGTCGGTGACTTCGGCGCCGAGCGGGTTGAGTTGACCCAATAGCGTGCGTAACTTCTCCCGGTGCACCAGCAAGGCCAGGAACACGTACACGAAAATGATCCCGTAGGTGACCGCTGCGGCGAGTCCGCCGGCGGCGCCCTGCAGGAATTGCAGCAGCCATTGACCGGCGTGCTGCGCCACGTTGACCATCGCCTTGCGCAGCATCTCGGGGGTTACGGTGATGTGCAGGAATGGGATTCGGGCGAGCACGTCATTGGCCAGTTGCAGCACTTTGCCGCCGAGCTCGCTGGGATCGGTGGTCTTCACCCAGTCGGAAATGCTACCCAGCATCCGGGAAATCTGAATGACGGCCAAGACCACCAAGAGGCCGACCGGCACGATGACCATCGCCAGGGCCGACAACAGGGTGCAGGCCGCCGCCAGCCCGGTGCCCAGGCGTCGGTTGAACCTGTTGAACAGCGGCGTGAACAGGTATGCCCCGACGGCGGCCACCACGATCAGCACGAAGAAGTCCCGCAGGAAGTAGGCGCCGAACAGCAACGCGATCATCGTGAAAACCGCAAGCGCGCGCTTTTGTGTGAGCGTGAATTCGGTGTTCATCCGCCGCCCTCCGCGTCGCCGTTGAGCTGAACCTTAGCCCGCGGCGGCGGTTTTCGGCAGCGACCGCGCGGGGCTAGCGGGAACGCCGCGCGGTCTTGGCGGCCAGAGCTTCGCGTTCCATCTGGTGATACATCTCCACGTAATACGACAGGCACTCGGTGAGGGCCTTCTCGGTGGTGAACAGGGGCTGGTAACCGAGATCGCGGGTGGCCTTGGCGACGGAGAAGAAGTTGTCCAGGTACAACCGCTCGACCGCCAGGGGTTCGAGCAGCGGCGCCGGGATGCCGAACCGGAAGTGCAGGCGCTGCCATCCGGTCATGGCCGCCCGGACGACGGGGCCGTTCACTCGAATTCGCGGCCAGGTCTGCCCGCAGGCTTCTATCACTGGCCGGGCGAACTCGAACATGTTGATCGGTTCGGCATCGTTGATGAAGTAGGCCTGACCGGGGGCGGTGCCGCCCGGCACCAGGTGGTGGGCGGCGAGTAGAAATCCGTGAATCAGGTTGTGCACGTAGGAGTTATCCAGCCGGGCCGACTTGCGGCCGATGAGGACCTTGACATGTCGGGCGATCACGCTTTCGAACAGCTTGCGGAACATGGTTTGGTCGCCGCGGCCCCAGATGCCGCTGGGCCGGATCGCGCACGTCATCATGCCGTCAACACCGTTCTGGGACAACACGTATCGCTCGGCAACCACCTTGGTTTCGGTGTAGAGGTCGTTGAAACGCGTGGTGTAGGGCAGGGTCTCGTCGCCGCCCGCGATGTTTTGGCCGCCCATCACCACGCTGTTGGAGGAGGTATAGACGAATCGCTGCACGCCCGCCGCGCGGCCGGCTGCCACCAGGTTCTGGGTACCGCCGACGTTGATGGCGAAGCTGCGTTGACGGTACTCGTCGGTCACCGACGCGCCGCCCATCAGATCGATGATCGCGGCGGTGTGGAACACGGTGTCGATCCCGGCCACTGCCTGCGTGCAGATGGCCTGGTCGGTGATGTCGCCCTGCAGCACCTCCAGTTGCGGGTGCGCGGGCAGCGGCGAGGGGGCGCGGTCGAAGGAGCGTACCGAGTAACCGCGGTCCAGCAGGGTGGTCACCAGGTTGGCGCCGACGAACCCGGAGCCACCGGTAACCAGGACACGCCCGAGTTCGGCCGTCAGTGATGCATCACCCATGCAGGAGAGGATAACTGAAACACGTTCCAGTTTTCCAACAACGAGGGGTAATTCGTTTTGTGGATACCCCCCGGTCAGCCGTCGTCGTCGTGGCCGGCCGCCAGCACGTCCGCGACCCGCTTGCGCGCTCCAGCTAAGTGCTCTTCGCACCGTTTCGCCAGTTCCTCGCCGCGCTCCCAAAGTTTGAGCGACGCGTCGAGGTCCAGTCCGCCCTGCTCCAACGCGCGCACCACCTCGATCAGTTCGTCCCGGCAAGCTTCGTAGCCGAGCTGACTAATGGGTGTAGCCGCATCGTCCGTCCCGCCGCTGTTGTCAGTGACCATCGGTCAGCCCTTCACTCGTCGCCGCCACCGCGCCGTCGGAAACCCGCACCCGCAACCGGGTGCCCGCGGGTGCGTCTGCCACGGAGCGCAGCACGCGCATCGGCTCGGCGGAGCCGGCCGCGGGCACCGTCTGCACCACCGCGTAGCCGCGGGCCAGCGTGGCCGCCGGACCCAGGGTGGCCAGCCGCGCGGCCAGGTGGCCGACCCGTTCGGATTCGGCGGCGACCAGCCGGGTGATGTCGCGGCGGACCGCCGCGCGGGCGCGGTGAATTTCGTCGGCTCGCGCGCTCAACGCCGTCAGCGGTTCGGCCAGCACCGGCCGGCTGCGCAGCTGGGCCAGGGCGCGCTGTTCGCGGGACACCCAGTTGCGCAACGCCTGTGCGCTGCGCCGGCGCAGATCGTGCAGGAGCTGTTGCTCCGCGGCGGTGTCGGGGACCATCTTCTTGGCCGCGTCGGTGGGGGTGGCCGCGCGCAGGTCGGCCACCAAATCGCAGAGCGGATTGTCCGGCTCGTGGCCCACCGCGCTGACCACCGGGGTGCGGCAGGCCGCGATCGCCCGGCACAGCGTCTCGTCGGAGAACGGCAGCAGATCCTCGACGCTGCCGCCCCCGCGGGCCAGCACGATCACATCGACGACCGGGTCGCGGTCGAGTTCCCTTAGCGCCTCGACGATTTGGGCGACGGCGTTGGGTCCTTGAACGGCGGTGTTGCGGATGGCGAAGCGTACGGCGGGCCAGCGGGCGCCGGCCACCGTGGTCACGTCGCGCTCGGCAGCGCTGGCGCGACCCGTGATCAGCCCAATCATGTTCGGCAGGAAGGGGATTGGCCGTTTGAGCCGCGGGTCGAACAGGCCTTCGGCGTCCAGCAGTCGGCGTAACCGGTCGATGCGGGCCAGCAGCTCGCCGACACCAACGGCGCGAATCTCGGACAGCCGCAACGAGAATGTGCCGCGCCCGGTGTAGAACGACGGCTTCCCGCAGACCACCACCTGCGTGCCCTCCACCAACTTCACCGGCGCATTGTGCACCAGGTCGCGCGGGCACGTCACGGTGAGCGACATGTCGGCGGCCGGGTCGCGCAGCACCATGAACACGGTTTTGGAGTCGGCGCGAATGTTGATCTGGGCCAACTGTCCTTCGACCCACACCGTGCCCAGCCGGTCGATCCAGCCCGCGACCCGGATCGCGACGGCACGAACCGGGAACGGGTTCTCAGCCGAGTTCGGCTCCGAATTCGCCGCTCGCGTCACTTGGCGGTCGCGCGGGTGATCCTGTTGGCCAGCAACGTCTGAAACGGAGCACGGGCCCTGGTGGCCTGCTCGTAGGCCAGCAAGGCTTCGAGGTCGTCGACGCCCAGCGACTGCACGCGCGCCCGCAGCTGGGCCAGGGTCAGTTCGGGGTAGTCGAGTTCGGCCGCGACCGACGGCTCGGGAACCGCCGGTTTGTCGGGCCGCCGCGTGGTGGCCGGCGCACCCGCGTCCACCGCGGCATCGGCGACCGAGTACAAGGCGAACCGCCCCTCGGCGCGGCGATCGCCCCCGGCGCCGTCGGGCAATTCGGCATTCCCGCCGGGCCCGTCGAGGGCATCGAAGGCGCCGTCGATCGCGACTTCGGTGTCCTCGTCGAACGTCGCCCACTCCGGCTTCTCGTCCTTGGGCGGGAAAATCGACTCCAGCGTCGAATCGCCCTTGATCACCAGCTCCGCCAGGTTTTGCTGAAACCGCATCACCAGGTGTGCCGCCTGACTGGCTACCGTCATCGGATACATCAAAATCGTCTTCGGCAGTCTCAGCGTTTCCTCGACGGCGACTGTCGCCGCACCGACCAATAGCCGAACTCCATACGGTGCCGTAGCCATGCGTCCCAGATTGCCCTAAGCACCGGCGAACGCCAAGCCCAGCGCCGCGAGCTGGCAACGCCGTGTCGGCAGAACGTACCCTGGGTGCCATGCCGCCGACTGTTGACATGGGGATTCCCGGCGCATCCAGCTCGGTAGCCACCGATCCGGCCCGCAAGCGAGTGCTGCTGGCGGAGCCCCGTGGCTATTGCGCGGGTGTGGACCGGGCCGTCGAGACGGTCGAGCGTGCGCTGCAAAAGCACGGCGCTCCCGTCTACGTGCGGCACGAGATCGTGCACAACCGGCACGTCGTCGACACCCTGGAAAAGGCCGGTGCGGTGTTCGTGGAGGAGACCGATCAGGTGCCGGAGGGCGCCATCGTGGTGTTCTCTGCGCACGGCGTGGCGCCCACGGTGCACGAGGCGGCCGCCGCGCGCAACCTGCACACCATCGACGCGACCTGCCCGCTGGTGACCAAGGTTCACAACGAGGCGCGGCGATTCGCCCGCAACGACTACGACATCCTGCTGATCGGCCACGAGGGCCACGAGGAAGTCATCGGGACGGCCGGCGAGGCGCCCGAGCACGTGCAACTGGTCGACGGCGTGTCCTCGGTCGACAACGTGACGGTCCGTGACGAGGACAAGGTCGTGTGGTTATCGCAGACCACGCTGTCGGTCGACGAGACGATGGAGATCGTCGAGCGGCTTCGGCAACGGTTCCCCAAGCTGCAGGATCCCCCGAGTGACGACATCTGCTACGCGACCCAGAACCGGCAGGTCGCGGTCAAGGCGATGGCGCCGGAATGCGAGTTGGTGATCGTCGTCGGATCGCGCAATTCCTCGAATTCGGTGCGGCTGGTCGAGGTGGCTAAGGGCGGTGGCGCGGCGGCCGCCCACCTGGTCGATTGGGCCGACGATATCGATCCGGCCTGGTTGGACGGGGTGCGGACGGTCGGGGTCACCTCCGGAGCGTCCGTCCCCGAGGTGTTGGTGCGCGGCGTGCTGGAGCGGCTGGCCGAATTCGGTTTCGACGTGGTGCAACCGGTGACGACCGCGCAGGAGACGCTGGTGTTCGCCCTGCCGCGGGAGATCCGCTCGTTGCTCTAGGCGGCAGATCGGCCCGGGTTAGACGTCATACTCCCAGGAGTCCGCGGGCGGGCGTCCCGGTGACCGGGGGTTGGCCCGCGGCCGACCGCGACGCTCGACCCGGTGCTCTTCAGGCGGGCCGGACGCACCGGCCGCGCGGTAGCGAACCTGCGAGATCGGGTGATGCGTCGAATCTGCGCCGTTCGTGCCGCTGGCGGCCGGCCGGCGTCGGGGTTCCGGGGTGCGCTGGTAGGAGTCGTACGGGTCGTAGGACTGGTGGCGGCGGTAGGAATCCCGCGAGAGGGGCGGTTCATACCGGTCGGGGTCGTCGAAACGGCTGGTCCGGGGAGCGGGGCGGTCGTAGGGGCTGCGCCTACCGCGAGGGTCGCGAGGGTCGCGCCGGCTGTCCCGCGGCGATTGCCCGCGCGGGTCCGGCTCGTCCAGTGGTCTCGGACGGCGCCGCGCCGACCGGCGCGGCGGGTCGGCCGGATCGAGGTCGCGTGGCGGTGGCTGGCGCCGCCGGCGCGGCCGCTCAGCCGCGGGGTCGTGGTCGTCCTGCGGTGACGGGCGGACGTGGCGGGATCGGCTTCGGGCGGTGCCGGACCGGCTGCCGCGTGCCGGGCGGCCGGATTTGGCGCCGCCACGCGCAGGGCGGCGGCCGGAGTCGCCGTCCTCGGCGTCGTCGTCCGTTTCTTCGGGCGACGCGACCCCCAGCAGCGAGTTCAATTTGGCGCTGATGGCCTGCAGGAGCGACGAACCGGTCACGGTGGCGCGCTCGGTCGCCTTCTCGGTGCCCTCGGTGTTTGTGGTGTCCAGGGGGTTTTTGGCGGCCGTCCGCTGTGCCGCGGCGAAATACCACCGGATCAGGCCGATCAGCAGCACTCCGCCCGCGGTCCCCAGCATCAGCGGGAATCGCTCGATCAGGGGGTAGCCGCAGTTGATCAGCAGGTCCTTGAGGCTGCCGATCTTGGCGCCGTGGAACAGCCAGTAGGCGCCGGGGACAGCGCAGAAGAGGATCAGGGGGGGTTGAATGACCGCGGTGAACAGGCCGTCTTGACGCACGGCCAACACCGCCGCCACGCAACCCGCTATATAGAGGCAGGCGAAGACACCGGTCAGCTCCTTGTGTCCCGCCCCCGAGTCGATCCCATAGCCGACGGCAGTGCCGGTCACGGCGATGAGCAAGGCTATCCACCACGGCACGCCTGGAATGTTGGGATGGGCCGAGCGATGGGCAGCTTCTACTGCCGAGGTTCCCCGCTGCGCTGACACATGTAGACCGTACCGGGAATGACCCCAAACACCCGTAAATAGCTTGTTAGGTATGCCGGGCGTGCCATGGCGGCGCGCACGAACCGGTCCGCCGCGCCCCGGGCCCGGCGCGGAGCCCTAAACTTGGTTCCCCGTGAGCCTGAGCCTGGGAATCGTGGGCCTGCCCAACGTCGGCAAGTCGACTCTGTTCAACGCCCTGACCCGTAACGACGTGGTGGCGGCAAACTATCCGTTTGCCACGATCGAACCGAACGAAGGGGTCGTCGCGCTGCCCGACCCGCGCCTGGACAAGTTGGCAGAGCTGTTCGGGTCGGAGCGGATCGTGCCGGCGCCGGTGACGTTCGTCGACATCGCCGGAATCGTGAAGGGCGCCTCCGAGGGGGCCGGGCTCGGCAACAAATTCTTGGCCAACATCCGCGAGTGCGACGCGATCTGCCAGGTGGTGCGGGTGTTCGCCGACGACGACGTGGTGCACGTCGACGGCAAGGTCGACCCGCGGTCGGACATCGAGGTGATCGAGACCGAGCTGATCCTCGCCGACATGCAGACCCTGGAGAAGGCGATCCCGCGGCTGGAGAAGGAAGCCCGCAACAACAAGGAACGCAAACCCGTGCACGAGGCGGCCGTGGCCGCCCAGACGGTCCTGGACTCGGGCAAGACGCTGTTCGCGGCGGGCGTCGAGGCGTCCCTGCTGCGCGAGCTGAACCTGATGACCACCAAGCCGTTTCTGTATGTGTTCAACTCCGACGAATCGGTGCTGACCGACGAGGCCCGCAAGGCCGAGCTGCGCGAACTGGTCGCACCGGCCGACGCGGTGTTCCTCGACGCGAAGATCGAGGCGGAGCTGCAGGAGCTGGACGACGAGTCGGCGGCGGAATTGCTCGAGTCGATCGGTCAGACCGAGCGGGGGCTGGATGCGTTGGCGCGGGCCGGTTTTCACACGCTCAAGCTGCAGACGTATTTGACCGCGGGCCCAAAAGAGGCGCGGGCGTGGGTGATTCACCAAGGCGACACCGCGCCCAAGGCAGCGGGGGTAATTCACTCCGACTTCGAGAAGGGCTTCATCAAGGCCGAGATCGTGTCCTTCGACGACCTGGTGGAAGCCGGATCGATGGCGGCCGCCAAGGCGGCCGGCAAGGTCCGCATGGAGGGCAAGGACTACGTGATGGCCGACGGCGATGTGGTCGAGTTCCGGTTCAACGTCTAGGAGTCTGCTGAATTATGCACGTTGGGGGCGGGGTGCCTCGCGGCGCTTGTTGGCGCTGATTTGAAGTCAGACCCTGGGGTCGACAGAAGAGGTCACCCCGCCGTTGTTCAGCG
>NZ_LQPT01000109.1 GCF_002102355.1 Mycobacterium sherrisii
TGTCAGCGGTCACGTAATTCCCCAGGTCTGAGGGGTTGTCCGTCACGTAATTCCCCACCCGCCGTCACGTAATTCCCCACCCTCGGGGCGTGTCCGGCGGGGATTCAGGTGCTGCTCAGGTTCGCTCCGTTCGGGTGCCCCGCCAAGGGGTCCTGGAAGGGGCCTTGAGTGGCGAGGAGATCGTGGAACGTGACGGACTTCGTGGAGATGTTCCGACATTGGAACGCCGGCCGGTCCCAGGTGCAGATCAATGAGGCACTGGGCATCGACCGCAAGACCATCCGCAAGTATGTGGCCCCGGCCTTGGCCGAGGGTCTGCAACCCAGCCCAGAGGAGTTCGACGAGGAGCTATGGCGGGCACGGATCGGGCGGTGGTTCCCGGAGTTGATGGATCCGACGGTGCGGGCGGTGACCTGGCCGCTGATCGGGGCGCATCGCCAGTGGATAGCCGAACAGCTGGGCGTGCCGGTGACAGTGGCCACGATTGCCCAACGCCTGCGCGACGACCATGGGGTCGATGTATCGGAGTCGACGGTACGTCGTTACATCACAACCACTTTCGCTGAGAGGTATCTCGAGAGCAGAGTCACTGTTCCGCGGGGTGCGGTCGAGCCGGGCAGCGAAGCACAGATCGACTACGGCAAGCTCGGCATGTGGCGTGACCCGGAATCGGGGCGCCGCATCGCGGTGTGGGTGTTCGCGATGATCCTGTCGTGCTCGCGGACGTTGTTCGTCCAACCGGTGCTGCGGATGGACCAAACATCCTGGAACGCCTCGCATGTCGCGGCGTTCGAGTTCTTCGGTGGTGTCCCGGCGCGGCTGGTGTGCGATAACCTCAAGACCGGGGTCGAGCGACCCGACCTCTACGATCCGCTGATCAATCTGGCCTACGGCGAGCTCGCCGCGCACTACGGCACCCTGATCGACCCGGCGCGGGCCCGCAAGCCGAAGGACAAACCCCGCATCGAGCGGCCGATGCCCTACATTCGGGACTCGTTCTTCGCCGGCCGCGAGTTCACCTCGCTGGCACAGATGCAGGCCGAGGCGATCAGGTGGTCCACCGAGGTATACGGAGTCCACAAGCACCGCGGCCTGGATGGGCAGACACCGGCATCGGTGTTCGCCGCGATCGAACGTGATGCACTGATTCCGTTGCCGCCCAGAGCGTTTGAGTCGGTTGTCTACTCGATCGGGCGGGTCGCCGCGGATTGCCACGTCAAGTCCGGCAAGGCGCTGTACTCAGTGCCGTGGCGGCTGATCGGCCAGCAGGTCACCGCCCGCACCGCCGGTGACGTCGTGCAGATCTTCCACAGCGGGACCGTGGTCGCGACCCACGTGCTGCACCTGTCGGGCCGCTCGACGAACTTCGAGCACTACCCGCCACACAAGATCGCCCACACCCTGCGCACCGTGACGTGGTGTCGCACCCAGGCCGAGCAGATCGGGCCCGGCGCCGTCGCGGTCGTCGCCGAACTGTCCACGGTCAACGCCATCCACCGGCTCCGCGCCATCCAGGGGATCATCCGCCTGCGCGAGAAGTACGGCGATGACCGGCTGGACGCGGCCTGCACACGAGCACTGCAAGTCGGAGACCCCGGCTACCGCACCGTCAAAGGCATCCTGGTCGCCGGCACCGAAGCAGACCAGGACCCGCCCGCAGTCGTCCCGGCACCACCGGCGATGCTGCGCGGACCTGACGCGTTCGACACCGACCTCAGCGCCTGAGCGCACCAAAACACCTCCCACTGCAACCACTTCGACTCTCCAAGGACATTGTCATGACAATTCACGATCCCAGCCTGCGGGCCGCACTGAAGACCCTCAAACTGACCGGCATGCTCGATACCCTCGACGCCCGCCTGGCCCAAACCCGCGACGGGGAACTCGGACACCTGGAATTCCTGCAGGTGCTCTGCGAAGACGAAATCGCCCGCCGCGAGACCGCCGCCCTGGCCCGACGGGTCCGCCGCGCCCGCTTCGAACAGCACAACACTTTCGAGGACTTCGACTTCACCGTCAGCCCCAAGCTCCCTGCTGCGATGCTGCGCGACCTGGCCGCGCTGCGCTGGCTCGACGCCGGCGAGTCGGTCATCCTCTACGGTCCAGTCGGCGTCGGGAAAACCCATGTGGCACAAGCACTCGGGCACCAAGTAGCCCGCCGCGGCGGAGACATCCGCTTCGTCAAATGCTCCCGCATGCTCGCCGACCTCGCCGGCGGCCACGCCGACCGCACAATCGGACAACGCATGCGCGAATACACCCGCCCCCTGGTCCTTATCGTCGACGATTTCGCGATGCGCGAGCACACCCCCACCCAAAGCGACGACCTCTACGACCTAGTCTCCGACCGCGCCATCGCCGCCAAGCCCCTGATCCTGACCAGCAACCGGGCCCCGAAGGACTGGTACCCGCTGTTTCCGAACCCGGTCGTGGCCGAATCGCTGCTCGACCGACTGATCAACACCAGCCACCAAGTCCTCATGGACGGCCCGTCCTACCGACCCCGGAAACGACCCCGCACCAAGACCACCTGACACCCACTTCAACGATTCGCTACGCTCACCGCAGCAGCG
>NZ_LQPT01000110.1 GCF_002102355.1 Mycobacterium sherrisii
CTGGTGATCGCCGAGTACCTGCGGCTGCGCCACCATCGACTGCGTCCGGTGGCGCCCTACAGCGCCCAGACCAAGGCGCTGCGCACGGTGGTGCGCACCCGCGACGACATCGTCGGTATGCGCGTAACGGCCACCAACCAACTCAGCGCCCTGCTCGAGGACCACTGGCCCGGCGCCAAAGCGATCTTCGCCGACGTGGAGTCCCCGATCAGCCTGGCGTTTCTGCGCCACTACCCGACCGCGGCCGCCGCTGCTCACGTGGGCGAAAAACGCCTCGCGGCGTTCCTGACCAAACACGGCTACTCTGGCCGCCGCCCGGCTGCAGTGCTGCTGACACGCCTGCGCCAAGCCCCCCGGGGCACTACCGATCCCGTCCTGACCACCGCAGTCCACGACACCGTGCTGGCGCTGGTCACCGTCCTGGAAGCACTTAACAACGCCGGCAAGGCCCTCGACCGGTCGACCCTCACCCGCCTCGGGGAGCACCCGGACGCCGAGATCTTCACGTCGCTGCCAAGGTCGGGTCAGATCAACGCCGCCCAGGTGCTCGCCGAGTGGGGCGACTCCCGCGCAGCCTACGACGGACCCGACGCCATAGCCGCTCTGGCCGGGGTCACCCCGGTCACCAAGGCATCCGGCAAACAGCACGCCGTGCACTTCCGCTGGGCCTGCAACAAACGCTTCCGACGAGCACTGACCACCTTCGCCGACAACAGCCGCCACCAAAGCCCTTGGGCCGCCGCCATCTACGCCCAAGCCCGCGCTCGCGGACACGACCACCCCCACGCCGTCCGCATCCTGGCCCGCGCCTGGACCCGTGTCATCTACCGCTGCTGGCACACCCACCAGCCCTACAACCCCAACCTCCACGGAGCCGCGCAAAAGCCGCAAACCGCAGCCTGAGGTTGACTCAGGAAGTGTCATGCCCGGAGTTCCCGCCGGGACGACGACGATCGAGGCGTGCCGGTGCGGCCGTCCCGCGGGATCGGTTTCCGCGACCACCAAGATGATGTCGGCACACGAGGCATTGGTGGTAAACCATTTGTGGCCGTTGATGATCCAGTCTTGACCGTCGAGCACGGCGGTGGTCGCGATGACGGTCGGGTCGGCTCCGGCCGAGAACGGCTCGGTCAGCGCGAACGCGCTGGAGATCCGACCGTCGAGATTCGGATACAGCCAGCGCTGTTTTTGGGCCTCCGTCGCGCCGTGGGCCAGCAACTCCATGTTTCCGCTGTCGGGGGCCTGCACGCCGAAGAGCTCCATCGAGACCATGCACCGGCCGATGATCTCCGACATCAGCGCGAGCTTGAGTTGACCCAACCCCTGCCCACCCAGGCTCGGGTCCAGGAACAGGCCCCAGAGGCCCTGCGCCTTGACCTTCCCCTGCAGGTGGCGTTTGACCCGATCCCACTCCTCGGCGGGGAGCTCGGCCAGGATCGGCTCCAGCGGGATGACCTCGGAATCGATGAACTGACGCACCCACGAAAGCTTTTCGGCGAAGTCCGGATCCGTCTCAAAATCCCACGCCATCGCAGTCCTCACCCTCGGTCGACCGTTCGCACGCGCCCGGAAATTACACCGTAATCATAGTGTGATGATGCGCCAAAATGTGATAGCCCGTGTTCTGATCTTGGGGCCCAAGTAGGGTGCGGTCAGCATGACGTCCACGCATCCCTTTGATACGGCCCTTCAGCTGCAGACCCTCGGCGGCGACACCAGGCGCGGGCGGACTCACCCCGAGTGGGCCAACATGGTAGGCCCGTTCGGCGGCATCACCACCGCCGTGCTGCTGCGGGCGATTCAGAGCCACCCCGATCGGCTGGGCGACCCGCTGGCGGTGACCGTCAACTTCGCCGCACCGATCGCCGACGGCGACTTCGACATCTCGCTTCAGCCGCCCGAACCAACCGCAGCAACCAGCACTGGATCGCCGAACTGAGCCAGCACGGCGAGATCAAGACCACCGCGACCGCGGTATTCGGAGGCCGTCGCGAAGCCTGGGGCGACACCGAAGCGCGGCCTCCCGCCGCGCCGGCACCGGAGTCCATCCCGGCGCGCGGCGGCCCGGACATGATCGTCGCCTGGGCACGCCTTTACGAGATGCGCTTCGTGCGGGGTGCGCTTTCGGGACTGCAGACCGAGCCCGCCCCGACGTCGCCGTGCACGCTGTGGGTCCGTGACCGGGCGCGGCGCCCCGTAGACTACCCGGCACTGGCCGCGCTGTGCGATGTCTTCTATCCGCGGGTGTTCCAGCGCCGCGGGAAAGTCGTGCCGGCCGGGACGATCTCGATGACCACCTACTTCCACGCCGATGCGCAACAGCTCGCCGCGCTGGGCGGCGACTATGTCCTGGCCACCGCGCACGCCCATCGCTTCGCGCACGGCCATTCCGATCAGAGCGCACAACTGTGGACACGTGCGGGCGAGTTGCTGGCCACCACGCATCAGCTCGTCTACTACAAGAGCTGAGGCCCCGCCAACGCCGGACTCGCGCGCCAATGTCAGGCTGGGCGGGTGATCCCTGATGATACAGCTGGCGCGCTGCTGGCAATCGAGTCGATCAAGCAGCTCAAGGCACGCTATTGCCGGTATCTGGACACCAAGGACTGGACCGCGTGGCGGGCCCTGTTCACCGACGACTTCGTCAGCGATACCTCCGGTGCCGGCGGCAAACTGATCACCGGCGCCGACGCGTTCGTCGCCTTCACCCGCAAGAACATCGGACGCCCGGCGCAGGTTACCGCTCACCAGGTACATGCTCCCGAGATCGACCTCACCTCGGCGACGACGGCGCGGGGAGTGTGGGCGCTGCAGGACGTCGTGCGGTTCGGACCTGGGGTGAGCCTGGTGGGCTACGGCCACTACCACGAAACCTACGAAAACATCGACGGGCAGTGGCTCATCAAGAGTTCCAAGCTAACTCGGCTGCGCGAAGACATCGTCACCCCGCTGTTCTCGTTCAACATCTCCGATCGAATCCGCAACACTGCCGCCCGACTCGCCAAACGGCGGCTGCACAGCTAGGAGCCCCATGTCCGTTGATACCGTTCTGGTCACCGGCGCGTTCGGTCAGGTCGGCAAGCGCTGCGTACAGATCCTGCTCGAGCGGGGACGAACCGTCGTCGCGACCGACCTGCGCACCGAGAAAACCGTTGCGGTGCAAAAGGAACTGTCGGCAGCGGCGCCGGAGGCGTTGATCCCGGCCTACGTCGATCTGTTGGACGCTGCGGCGGTGCGTGAACTGGTGCACGCCCATCAGCCCGGGGCGATCATTCACCTGGCGGCCGTCGTCTCGCCGCCGTCGTACCGCAACCCCGGGCTGGCCAGGCGGGTCAACGTGGGCGGCACCCAAAACCTGGTGGCCGCCGCCGCGGCCGTGGCGCACCCCCCACTGTTTCTGCTGGCATCCAGCGCCGCGGTCTACGGCCCGCGCAACCCCTACCGGTATCCGGAGCGGATCACCCCGGATACCCCGGTGCACCCCATCGACCAGTACGGGCAGGACAAGGTGCTGGCGGAGGCGGCGGTCCGCGCGAGCGGGCTGCCGCATGCCCTGTTTCGCCTCGCCGGTGTGATCTCGCCTGACACCGCCTCGGGGTTGCCCCGCGACTACCTGGTGTTGATGCGGTCGATGCCGGGTGACAATCGGATGCACACCGTGGACGCCCGGGACGCGGCGCTGGCGTTCGCCAACGGCGTCGACCGCTTGGCGGCAATCTCCGGGAAGGTGCTGCTGATCGGCGGCAACGAAACCTGCGTCATGCTCGAGCACGAACTCGAAGGCGATCTGATGGCCGCGGTCGGCCTGGGCCGGCTCGGCCCGTCGGCCTACCTGCCCGGCGATCCGAACGACGATCGCGGCTGGAGTTTCACCGGCTGGTTCGACACCACCGAAGCGCAGGCCCTGCTCGACTTTCAAGAACATGATTGGCGCGAAACGATGGCCTGGGTCGCCGAATCCCGGGGCAATCTGCGCCGGGTGTTGCGGGTCCTGGGCCCGGTACTGCGACCCATCCTGCTGGCCGTGCTGAAGCTACAGCGCCGCGCGGAAGGGCGCGGGCCGTTTGCCGACCCCTGGGCGTTGATCGAAAAGCATTACGGCCCAGGAGCGTTGGCCCGCGCCGATCAGCAGCTGCACTAGCCCCGCGAAGTGACGAAGAACGCCTGGGCAACGGCGCCCACAGGACGGACAGCGATATGACAAACCCGGTTGCGCAGGCTCGCTCGGCCGTCGGCCTGGCGGCCCATCTCGGCCGGGGCGCCGGCCGGGTGAGCACCGACATGATCGTCGGCAGCCGGGCGGGCCTGCCCCGAACGGTCGGCGACCTCAACACCGCGGTCCTGTCCCGCGTGATGGGCCGCCACGTCAGGTCGATGCGGGTGCTGAACAGCGATGCCGGGACGTCGTCGCGGGCAAGGCTGGCGCTGACGGGCACCGACGTGCCGGACTCGGTGTTCGTCAAGATCGCGGCGCAGCGCGCGGCCACTCGGTTGATGGGTGAGCTGGGCCGGCTGGGCAGCACCGAGGTGCGCTTCTATCGCCAACTCGCTCCCGAGCTTTCCGGCGTCCCGCTGGCCTACGGCACGGCATTTGACGGGTGGACCGGTCGTTACCTGCTGGTGCTGGAAGACCTGCCCGGGTCGTGCGTCTTTCCCGATACCTTGCACCCGTTGACCGTCGACCAGGCCGCCCTGGTGGTCGAGCTCTTGGCCACCGTGCACGGTTCGTTCTGGGACCGCCTGCGCCGCAACGGAAACGGGTCGCTGGGCTGGCTGTACACGCCGTCGGGTGACATCACGTCGTTGCTGACCGGATCATTGATGACGGCCGCGATGAAACGGCTCGGCGAGCGGACCACCCTGCCGGTGGAGAAGGGCCGCTTCATTGCCGAAAATTGCCGGGCCGTCACGACCCTGATCGACACTCCCCCGCACACCGTCATGCACGGCGACGCGCATCCCGGCAAAATGTACTTCCGTGCGGGTCAGCCCGGCCTGCTCGATTGGCAGGCGGTGCGGCGCGGACATCCGTCCCGCGAGCTGGCCTACACCCTGATCACCAGCCTGACCCCGCAGGACCGGCGTGCCGCCCAGCGCGAGCTGCTGGACACCTACCGCAGGGCGTTGGCCGCCCGCGGCGGTCCGGAGCTCGACCGCGACGACTTCTGGCTGCGCTACCGGCAAAGCTCGCTGTATGCCTACGTCGCCTCGTTGATTACCGCGGGCATGGGCGGGATGCAGGTTGAGGACATCGCGATGGAGGGTCTGCGGCGCGCCGTCGAGTCCCTTGACGACCTAGAAACCGTTGCCGTGCTGAAGAGTTCGCTGTAACCGCCGGCTCCCGGCCGGCACGGCCGCGCCGCGACTCGCGCGACTGGCCCGTTTCGTCGTGCGCCGTCCGGGCAACCTTTGGGTACCGTGGCGATGTGTACCGCGTCGAGTTCTCCGCGATCTGATGGACCACCCAGGCTCGGGCCGGCCCGTCCGCAATCTGGCGGTGGATTACCTGCGCGTGTCCGGAGTGATGCTGATCGTGCTGGGACACTGGCTGGCCGGATCCGTGACCTACTCCGACGGGCGTTTCGGCCGCCAGAACCCGCTCGTGGACATGCCCTGGACGCAATGGCTGACCTGGCCGTTTCAGGCGGTGCCGATCTTTTTTCTGGTGGCCGGTTATGCCGGCGCGGTGTCGTGGACACACCATCGCGTGGCCGGCGGCGAGGCGCGCCAAGCCTGGCTTCGGCGCCGGCTGGCGCGGGTGCTCGGCCCGACCGCCGTGTATGCCGCGGTGGTGTCGGTGGCAGTGCTGGTCGCGGCGGCCTCCGGCGTCGGCGAATCCGTACTCGAGTACGCGGGATGGGCCGTGGCAATGCATCTGTGGTTCCTGGCCGTCTACCTCGTGGTGGTGTCGTTGACTCCGATTGCCGTTGCCGCACAACGCCGTTGGGGCCTGTTGGTGCCGGCGGCACTGGCGGTCACAGTGGCGTTGGTAGACACCCTGGTGACCCGGGGCCCGCTGCATGACCTCGGTTGGCTGAACTATCTGTTGTGCTGGGGCACGCTACATCAACTCGGAATCGCTTGGCATGGCGGACAGTTGGCCGGGCGCCGGCCCGTGCTGCTGGCAGCCGCCTCGGGCGTGGCGCTCGCGCTGCTGATCTGGCTGGGCGGCTACCCGATCAGCATGATCGGCGTTCCCGGCCAAGCCGTGCAGAACACGTCCCCACCGACCGTGGCCATGCTGGCGTTCGGGTGCACACAGGCCGGAATCGCGATGGCCGTCGCACCCGCGCTCGATCGCATCCTGCGGGCCCGGCTGGTCGAACGCCTGCTCGCCGTGGCGAACACCAACGTGATGGCCCTGTACCTGTGGCACATGATCCCGGTCGTGATCGTGGCCGTCGTCGGCTACCCGGCCGGGCTGTTGCCGCAGCCGACCGAGGGCACCGCCGGCTGGTGGCTGGGGCGGCTGGAATGGGTGGTGATCCTCGGCCTGGTCACGGCGATGGAGCTGGTGCTGCTGTGGTGGGGACGGCGAGTGTTCGCCGCCCCCTTGCCGATGGTCGGCGTTCGACTCTCGGCGCGTTGGACCGAGCCTATGATGCTGGCCGGCGCCGTCATGGAGGCGTACGGTCTCGGCTACGTCGCCGCCACCGGGTTCGCCCCGAACGGCAGGTTTGGGTGGATGACCGCCGCGATCTTCGCCGTGGGCGCCGCGCTGGTGACGGTGGGCCCGGTCGCCGCCGCCGGCCCATCCGGGCCCGCTATGACGGCCGGGCGACGATCACCGGGGCCTTGACCGAATGCAGGACGGTGTTGCTGACCGACCCCAGGATCAGACCGGTCAGACCGCCCCGGCCGTGACTGCCCACCACGACCAGCTGCGCCTCGAGGTCCTTCGCCTGCTGGATCAGCTGCTGGGCCGGCAGGTCGCGAACGAGTAGTCGACGCACCGTGACGTCGGGATAGCGTTCCTGCCAGCCGGCCAGGTTTTCGGCGAGGCTGCGCTGCGCGTCGGCCTCCACCGCCTGCCAGTCGAATGCCGGAAGTTCGAGCACCGCGATGTCGGTCCATGCGTGCAACGCCACCAGCTCGACGCCGCGCCGCGATGCCTGATCGAACGCGATCGCCGTGGCCAATTCGGAGGCCGGGGAACCGTCGATTCCGACCAGCACGGGGCCGTGCACGGGGTCGGCCAAGTCCTCGTCACGAATGACGGAGACCGGGCACCTGGCGTGCCGCACCACCGACGAACTGACCGACCCGAGCAGACCGCGGCCGAGCAGGCCGCGACCGGAACTGCCCACCACGATCATCTCCGCCTCCTCGGACATGTTGATCAGGGCGGGCGCCGGACTCGCATAGACGAACTCTTTGCGGACGGCCACCTTGCGATCGGTCACCGCCTCCTCGGCCAGCTTGGACGCGTGGGCGAGTTGCCGGCGGCAGTCGTCCTCCAGCTTGACCAGTAACGAGTCCGGATATGGGACGGGTGGCCACGTCGCGGTGGGGGTCGCCACCGCGTGAAACAGGGTCAATGGAATGTTGCGCATCGCGGCGTCGCGAGCGGCCCAGACGACGGCGGCGTTCGACGCGGGCGAGCCGTCGACCGCGGCGACGATGCCCAGTGGCTTTACGGGTACCGACATTTCGTACTCCTCTCCTCAGGAGTAACGGTATTAGCCGACGCGCCCGCGGTCGTGAGACTTTAGTCCCCGACCGGTCGGGACGGAGTGCCCCCGGCGTGCCCCTCGGTGAGGTCTTCGATCGCTCGGATGACGCCCGCGATGTGTTCGTCGCTGAGCCGTTCGCCCGCGAATACGTGGTTGAGCAGAACCTTCAGGTCCAGCATCTGTTGCAGATAGACCAGACAAGGCGGGCAATCCTCGAGGTGTTTGGCCACGATCGGGCCCCATTGAGCCGGGTCCGAGTCGACCAGGTCGTCGACCATTCGGACGAAATCGACGCAGTCGATTGCGGGAACTGCGTTGTCGTGCAAGGTCATTGGCGATACCGCTTTTCTAGTTCATTGCGGAGGTTGCCGCGGGCCCGGTAAAGAAGTGCGCGCTGCCCTTCGGCGGTGAGTTGCAGAATTTCGGCCGCCTCGTCGGCGGACGCGCCGACGAGGTCGCGCAGGATCACGAGTTGCCGCTGCCGCGGCGGCAGCGCATCCAAAGCCGTACGCACGTAGCCGATGAGCTCCTGCGCCACGGTGCGGTCTTCCGGTAGGAAACGGCGTGACGGCGGCACACTCCAGTGCCCGGCGTCGGGGTGCCCGGCCGGATGCATGCGGCCCGACAGTGGATCGCCGTCATCGGTCGCGGCCAGCACCTCATGGTCACGGATACGGGATTCGCGGCGCCGGTAGCGCAAGGCGGTATTCCTGACGATGCCGAATAGCCAGGTGCTCACCGAGGAGCGGCCTTCGAAGGAGTCGGCCGACAGCAACACCTGCACCCAGGCCTCTTGCACCGCTTCTTCGGCGGCCGTCGGTGAATCCACAACGGTGCGAGCGAATTTCACCAGTGGTCGATGGAAATCGCGCACCAGACTGGTCAACGGGATACCCGCGACCTGGTGCCGAGTGCCGTCCGAGGGCACCGTCACCGGTGTCGCCACGGACCCGAACTCAAGCGCATCGTCCCAGTTCCCAACGCAGTTGGGCCTCCGAGGGGGACTGCACCGGGATGAAGGCCGCCTCGCGGTAGCGTCGACTGGCCGGCGTTCGGCTGGCATATCCCTTGCCGCCAGCCGTACGGATCTCCAAATCGGCACTGGCGCTGGATAATTCGGCGGCGGCAAGGCGCAGCGACAGCAACTCCTTCTTGGTGGGCTCCTTGTCGGCCGGCGTGTTATGGCCGACAGCCGCGGACAACGCCGCCAGCGTCGCCTCCGCCGCGGCGAGCTTCTCCGCGGCCGCGTCGACCTGCGCGGCGAAGACCGCGTTGACCCCGTGCAGCGCCAGCCGGCTCTGGTCCAGGGCGGTGCGGCTGAGCCCCAGGCACATCGCGGACTGCAGGACGAGAAACGTCGGGCGTACCGCTTGCAGAAAAGCGTCGAAGTCCGTGGACAGCACCTGCGCCGCGTCGAGGTACGCGTCGTTCAACGTCAGATACGACGAGGCGGTGCTGCCCATCGCGAGCAAATCGAAGTGGTCGCCGATCACGACGCCCGCGGTGTCCAACGGCAGCGCCACGATCAGCCTCTCGCCGCCGTCGGCACGCGCCGCGGTCACCATCATCGAGTCCGGATACAGGTTGCTGGCCCACCGCAGCGATCCGCTCAGGCGGTACCCCCCGTCGGTCGGCACCGCGGTGAGGTCCAGACTGCCGCAGCCGGCGGCCTCCTTGAACGCCGAGGCCATGCCGGTGACCCCGAGCACGGTCCCGGCGAGCAGCGGCTGAGCCGCCGCGAGGGCGAATGGTGTCGCGGCGGCGAGCAGATACTCCACCGCCATCCGGTGCGCCCACACCGAGAATCCCGTGCTCATGCATTCGCCCGAGATCTGGGCGATGATCTCGGCCATCCGCGGGAGCCTCCCGTCGCCGTTGCCCGGTGCGCCCAGGCCGAGCAGCCCGGCGGCGCCGAGCCGGGAGAAACTGCGTCGGGAGGTTTCCTCGCAGCGGTCCAATGCGTCCGCGTGGGCGCGGATGTCGGCCAGCAATTGCGGATCGAGCCCTTCGAGTGCGGCGTTCACGGTCGCGGTCACGGCAGCGCCCCCTGTTCTCGTCGTGCCATCTGTCGTCACCGAACCCGCCGTCGCCCTAGCCGATGGACAACGTCGAGTCGACGCTCGCCGGACGGCGGAACGTGTTTACCACCGGCGACCAGGCGATGGCGTTGTCGTGAATTTCCTTGAGTGTCGCGTCGTCGGCATCGCCGGCCAGCGTCACCTGGCAACGGACCGCGGTGAAGCCGAGCACCTTGCCGTCCGGGGTGTCACCGACTCCCCACACCGCGGAGATGTCGATGTCGCCTTCCATCTCGACCTCGATTTTGGTCAGCGTCACGCCGCGGTGAGTGGCATTGGCCAGCAGACCGACCGATATGCAGGACCCCAACGCGGCCAGGGCCGTTTCGGAGGGATTGGGCGCCGAGTCGTCGCCAAGCAGGGCCGGTGGCTCCCCAACGAGCATCGGTGCGAGGTCACGCACGTAGGTCATATTGCGAAACCCCGCCTCACAGACGGTCTTGGCTTTCAGGGTCTTCTTGCCGGTGGCCGGATTTTCTTTGGCCTTACAGGACAGCCGGTCGAGCCCTTCCGCATCGATGACGAGCGCGTCGGTCATGAACTTCCTCCGTTTCTCGCTGAATTGATCCTCACGGGGTTAGTGCTCGCCCGACGCCCCCGCGTGACGGTGGACCGGATCCGGTGACCGGGTAGACACCATAGACCCGTTGCCCGAAACGCCACACCCGACGGCCGTCCAGCGTGGCCGGGTGGGATTTGCTCAACCGAACAGCTGCTGCCCGATGTAGTGGCCTTCCTCCGGCGCGGGTGGCACCGCGAAGATTGCTGAGCCGATGTGTCGGATGTACTCGTTGAGCAAATCGTTGGCGCCGAGCCGGTTCTGCAGCCGAATAAAATCTTGCGGATCTTTTTGATACGAGATGAACAGTAGTCCCGCGTTGAGTTGGCCGTTGGGGTCGAGGCCGTCGGTGTAGTTGTAGGACCGGCGCCGGATCATGATCCCGTCGTTGTTTTCCCGGGCGGCCAGCGCGACGTGGGACAGCGGGTCTATGAGCGGGTTGCCGTCGGCGCCGGTGGCCGCGAAATTCGGTGTGTCGAATTCGGACTTGCCGCTCAGCGGTGCACCTTCCTGCTTGGTGCGGCCGAAGATCTTCTGCTGGTTGCCGATCCGGTCGACATCCCAGGTCTCGAGCAGCATCCGGATCTTGCGGACCACCTGATACGTCCCGCCGTTCATCCAGGGCTGGTCGCGGTCGGTGACCCAGACAAACCGCTCGTACTCGGCCTGGGTGCTGACGTTGCGGGTGCCGTCCTTGAACCCCAACAGGTTTCGCGGGGTCTGCTGTCCGGGGCCGGCCGAGGCCCGCCCGAAGCCCAGCACCGCCCAGTACGGTGACACGATGTCGCGGCCGAGGCGGGCCAGGTTGCGCACGGCGTGGTAGCACACCTGCGGGTCGTCGGCGCACGCTTGGACCGACAGGTCGCCGCCGTGCAGCCGCGGATCCAGGTTGTCGCCGTTGAGCGGCGGCAGCTCGGTGAACACCGCCGGTCGCCGCGCGGCCAAGCCGAACCGCTCGCCGAACAGTGCCGGGCCCAAGCCGATCGTGACGGTCAGACTCGCCGGGCTCAGTCCGTACGCCTCGCCGGTGTCGGTGGGCGGCTGCACGTCGACTTGGGGTGCAACGGTGCCCACCGGCTTGCCTTGCTGCAGCACCGCGACCGCCGCCGACCACCGCGCCAGCAGCGCCTGCAGCTGGGCGCGGGTGGCGCCGGCGGCCAGCGAGAACGACATGAACACGGCGTAACGCTGTGGCAGGGTTGCGATTCCGCCCTGGTGCAGCTGACCGTAGAACGGGTAGCTGCGGCGCAGGTCCACGGTGTCGTCCGGGTCCGGGCGACGGGCCGCCAGGGCATGGCCGGCGAGCCCGCCGCCGATGGCTCCGGCCGCGGCGCCGGTGAGTCCGGCCACCATCGCGCCGCCGAGCATGCGCCGGCGCGACACCGAGGCACCGGTGGGCTCCGGGGCGGTGTCGTCGTGTTGGACGGGTTCGTGGGCGGCCATGGTCAGTTGGCGGAGACTACTTTTTGCGCGACGGTCGACAGGCTCTGGTGCAGCGGCTGAATCACCGCGGTCAGTTTGGGCGCATCGCTGGCCTGCAGCGCCGGGGTGTAGGTGCGGTAACCGCCCGGCGCCGACGGATCGCGGTAGCCGTCCAAAACACCGAGCACCGCGCGGAATTGCTGATCGATCTGGCCGACCAGACTCGCATCGATTTTGGACAGCCCCGGCCGCAGCGCCGCGTAAGCCTGTTGCGCCCCTTCGACATTGCCGGAGAAGTCGACCAGATCGAGGTGGCTGAATTCCTCCTCCTCGCCGGTGATCTTGGTGTTCTGCACCTCTTCGATCAGATCGCTGGCACCGTTGGCCAAATCCTCGGGCTTGTACTGCAGGCCGGCGACCACGTTGGTCAATTTGCCGACGTTGCTGACCAATTCGGTGCTCAGGGCCTTCGTTTGGGGGGTGATGGCGCCACCCTGCCACAGGTCGCGTTCGATGGCGTGAAAGCCCTTCCAGCCGACCTTCGCGTCGACGGGCGTGGAGGCGCGCATGTCGATCAGATAGTCCAGGCTGCCGGCATTGTCGCCGACGGCGAAGCCGGGCAGCACGAAGCCCTCCACGGTGGATTCGGCGCGCTCATAAAACAATCGGGCCTTGGCGTAGGCGGCCTTGGCGGCGTCGAGGTTGCCCGACTGGATCGCCGCGTCGAGTGCCTTCGCGCCGGCAAGAAGTTGACCGATCTGATTGACGATGTAGGCCGCGTAGTCCTTGGTGCCCTGACTGAGGATGCTCGCCACCGTGCCCGTCGGCCCGGCCGGCGCCTGACCGGTCACCGTCAGGACTTGGTACTCGGTGCCGGCTCCGGGGCAATACAGTTGGTACGCACCACCGTCGAGCGTGATGGTGAAGGACACCGGGTCCAAGCCGGGCGCCAGGTTCTCCTTTTCTCCGACGATGCGCTGATCCTTGAGCAATTCCATTTCGGTGATGCCCGCCGCACTGGCATTGACCACCGTGAACGTCACCGGGCCGGCCGGCACGCTGCTCGCATCCAGCGTGCATTCGTCCTTGCCCCCGGTGTTGGTCATGGTCACCTTGACCTCCCTGGTCAAGCCGGTCTCGGGCGCAGCCGAGCCAGCGTTGTTCGGATGGCTGCATGCCGTGCCGGCGCACAGCGTGGCCGCAGCTAAAAGCATTGCGGTCAGCCGTCTTTCACGCGACCGGCACGCGACCCGAGCGATGCGACCCACCATCGACCGATTTCCTCTCATCTGTTTGTCTGCTGTTGACGCGCGCCGAGGCTATCGCCGCCGCCGCGCCCGCGAACGCCAAACCCGCCAGCACCAGCGGCAGCCAGACATGCCAAAGCTGACGATCACCGCGATTGTGGACGCCCGCAACGATTCCGGCCGCCGTCGCGCGGTCTTCGGCACCCGACGTGGCCCAGTCCGTCGGCAGCCCACCGAGGCTGACGGTCTTCGCACCGGTCAACCCGCCGCCGGTCAGCAGCGCTGTGCGGTTGCTCGTCGCTTGCGCACTCACCACCGAATCACCGTGCACGAGCACGGTATACACGGTGGTCGTCGCCCATTGCCCCAGGAACGGCCCGGGGGTGCGGGAGGGCGCGAGACCGACGGGCAGCCGCCCACCCGTCATGCTCCGCAACTGATCCAGCGTGACGTCCGGCGCACCGTCGGCCCCGGCTGCCTCGGATGCCTGCCATTGCTGAACGGGCAAGCCGTTGACGATCTGGTCGCCGGCCGGCGCGAGCGGGATGCGGTGGCCGGTCGCGCCGCCGTCCTCGGCGACGACCAGCGTGCATCCGCGCGGCTCGACGTCCAGCCAGACCCGGGCGGTGTGCCCGGCCCGGTCGGTGACGGTGCGCGGGTGCGGCCCCGGCCGGGTGCCGCCGGGACCCGCGATCGCGAGCACCGCGGCGCCGATGGTCAGCACCGCCGACGTCGCCACCAGCAGTCGGCACCGGGTTCGGGGCGCCGCGGCAAGACGCGGTGGCCACAGGAAGATGACGAGCACGGGCATCGCGTACAACAGCCAGCCCAGCACCTCGATCAGGCGGGGATCGGTCGGTATGCCGAACACTCCGGCCAGCACTGCGCCCAGGACGGACTGGCTCGGTAACCAGTGCGAGAAGTCGAGCAGTTGTTGCTGGCCGAGCGTCACCCAGCCGGCCTCATGCGCGGTGCGCAGCGCCGCCAGGACGAGTCCGGCGGCGATCAGTACCAGGAACACGCCGGTGATCCGGAAGAAGCGGCCCAGGTTGAGTTTCAGCCCGCCGAGGTACAAGCCGATCCCCACCGCGATCGACGTGGCGATGCCCGCCGCGCCGCCCAGCACGGCGAACCATCGATTGCCGTGCGAGGTCTGGGCGGCCGCCAACAAGAACACCGAGGTCTCGAACCCCTCTTTGAGGACGGCGAGGAATGCCATCATCCCCAGCGCGAGTGCGCCGCCACGATTCAGGGCCTGTTGCGCCTCCCGCTCGAGTTCGCCCTTGAGTCGCGCGGCGTTGCGGTTCATCCAGACGATCATGGACGTCACGAACACCACGGCGACGGCGTTGATGACCGTCTCCAACATTTCCTGCTGCACCTGCGGCAACGTCGCGGAGAAGAGATCCAGGCCGACGCCCACCGCGATGCTGATCAGCACGGCCAGGGCCACGCCGACGAACATGGGACGGGGCGATCGACCGTTCCGCTGCAGAAACGCGGCGACGATGCTCACGATCAGCGTTGCCTCCAGGCCCTCGCGCAGCCCGATGAGAAACGTGCCGAAGAAAACGCCGAAAACGCCGAATCCGCCGTTCATACATCCGATTCCTGTCCCGCCACCGGGAACGTCGACTTAGCCTAGCCTAAGTCGACGTCTGGGAGGTCGCCCTGTCACATCTACCGGACTTGTGCCGTTCTAAATCTCATGAGATCTCATGAGATCTCATGAACTCCTCCGCTACCGCGCGTGTTTGTCAGTCCTGGCGCTGTCCGGCGTCACCGTCGGCTGCTGGGCGTATCTCGCCCCGCTTAACTGGTACAACACCTTTCCGGGCATGGGCCTGAGCTGGCTTCCCGTGCTCGGGCCGTACAACGAGCATCTGGTGACCGATGTCGGCGGGATGTACCTGGGCCTGACCGTCCTGAGTGTGCTGACGCTGGTTCAGCTTTCGAATCGGACGCTGCGGCTCGTCACGGCCGCGACCTGGACGATGTTCAACCTGCTGCATCTGATCTTTCACCTGAGGATGCTGCACATGTATGGAACCCGTGACGCCGTGCTCAACGTGATCGCGCTGGGCGGGGTGCTGCTGTGTTCGGCGGCTCTGGGCCTGCCGGCGCGGTCGACCGCACCGAGGCGGGTCAGCGACCCGGCTCCGTCACGAAGTCGATGAGTTCCTCGACCTTGCTGATCAACTCGGGTTCCAGATCGTTCCAGTCGCGCACCCGGGAGCGGATGCGCCGCCAGGCCCGGGCGATGTCGGCCTGGTTGGCGTGGGGCAGACCGAGGGCCCGGCAGGCGCCGTGCTTCCACTCGAGCTGTCGCGGCACGTCGGGCCAGGCCGTCAGGCCGAGTCGCTGTGGCTTCACCGCCTGCCAGATGTCCACATAGGGATGACCGACGACCAGGGTGTGCGGGCCGCCCGGGCCGCGGCGCACGGCCTCGGCGATGCGTGCCTCCTTCGAACCCGCCACCAGGTGATCGACGAGCACCCCGAGGCGACGGCCCGGGCCGGGGGCGAATTCTGCCACGATGCCCACCAAATCGTCCACGCCACCGAGATGTTCGACGACGACACCCTCGATACGCAGATCCTCGCCCCATACCCCAGCGATGAGTTCCGCATCGTGGCGCCCTTCGACGTAGATCCGGCTGGCGCGCGCGACCCGCGCGCGTGCCCCCGGCACCGCGACGGAACCCGAGGCCGTCCGGGTCGTCGGCGCGGGAGCCGCGCGCCGCGGTGCGGTCAGGATCACCGGACGTCCGTCCAGCAGGTACCCGGGCCCCAGCGGAAAGCCGCGGACGCGGCCGTGCCGGTCCTCCAGGTCGACGCGTCCGTACTCGACCCGGACCACGGCGCCGACATACCCGGTCTGCGCGTCCTCGACGACCAGACCCAATTCGGCAGGGTGCTCGGTCGAGCGCGGTTTGCGCCGGTCGGCGGCCAAGACATCGATTCCGTAGCGATCCGTCACCCGGGCCATCCTAGGAACGGTTGCGGCCAAACAGGGTGATGGCGCGCCCGGGCGAGCAGCGCTAGTAAACCGAAAAGATCGACCCGAATCACGTAAGGACGGCGTTGCCGTAGCGGCGCCCACCATTTCGCCGCTGCTACGTTTTCAGCAACACGTAAGTCGCTTCGGATAACCGGGGGTGAAGACATGGGAATGTCGACTTTGCTCTCGCGCACAGTCCGGTTTCTGCGGGAGGGCTACCCGCCCGAGATGCCGCCGACCGGTTATGTTCCGCTGGTCGCACTGCTACCCCGACGCGGCTGCGATAACGAATTTTCAGCTGTCACAATACAATTCGCGCGGGGTCGCGAACGTGACGCCGGGGCGCGGGCCTAGTCCTGGGCTCGCGGGAGGCCGCAGGCTGCGAGGTAGGCCGGGTAGTCCCACCCGGCCAAAAATTCCTGGGCTGCGTGCAGTCCGCGGTCGTACAGCGCGTCACGCTGCTGCGCGGTGATGTCGAAGTCGATCGGGCTGACATCCTCGGCCGGCACGAAGATGGTGCGCCGGACCGTGCACGGATCGTCGATGTAGGCGTTGTCCTGATTGCTCACCAGCGTCTCGATTGCGGCCAGCCCCAACGAAACCGGCCCATGCACCGGATGGGTCGGCGGAATCCCCGGCCGCGCCGACAGCCGGACCCCGAAGGTCGGCCAGCGCGGCTCGGTCCGGTCGAACAGGGCCACCGGGAAACTCGACAGCAGGCCACCGTCGACCCAGGTTGCGCCGGCCACCCGCACCGGTTCGAACACGTACGGGATCGCCGCCGAGGCGTGCACGGCCCGCGCCACCGGAAATTCGTCCGGGTCCAGGCCGTAGGAGTCGAGGTCCCACGGAATCCGCACCAGCCTGCGGCGGGACAGATCGCTGGCGGTGACGACCAGCGACCATTCGAACTGTTCGGGTCCCTCGCCGGTGCGTAGATCACCGAATGTCCGCACGCCGAGGTCGGCCAGCAGCCCGGCCAGCAGCCGTTCCAGGTAATCCCCGCGGTACACACCCTCGGATAACAGCAGCGAAAGACCCCCGCCCACCAGCGGAACGTGTCCGATCAAGGTGCGGTCCAAGAACTTTCGATAGTCGATCGACCGCATGATCTCGGCGAGCCGGGACATCGGTTCGCCACCCGCTTGCAGCGCGGCCACCAGCGACGCGACGATCGCGCCGGCGCTGGTGCCGGCGACGCGGGGGAATTCATAGCCCGCCGCGGTCAGCGCGTCCACCGCCCCGACCAACCCGATACCCCGGACTCCGCCGCCCTGGAAGACCAGATCCGCGCGTGAGGTGCTCATCGCATTCGCTCCCCCTCGACGTCGAAGAAATGCAAATGTCCCGGCTCGGGATGCAGCCGCACCCGGCTGCCCTTCTGCGGCGGATTGCGGCCGTCGGCGCGGGCAACGACATGTTTGTCATTTCCCTTGGCAGAGTCGGTGATTCGTCCGTACAGGTAGGCGTCGGCACCAAGCTCCTCGACGACGTCGATCTCCATCTCGACGCCCAGCCCACCCAGCTCGAAGTGCTCCGGACGCACCCCCACCACGACTTCGCTCGCGCCGTTGGCGAGCTCCCGGGGCAGTCTGATGGGCCAATCACCCAGCGACACGGTGCAATCGACGACTGGAAGCGTGAACAGGTTCATGGCCGGGGATCCGATAAATCCGGCGACGAAAACGTTGGCTGGGTTGCGGTAAAGCTCACGCGGCGCGGCAAACTGTTGCAGCACACCGTCGCGCAACACCGCCACCCGATCCCCCATCGTCATCGCCTCGACCTGGTCGTGGGTGACGTACACCGTCGTGGTCTCGAGGCGGCGCTGTAACGCGGCAATCTGATTGCGGGTTTGCACACGTAATTTGGCGTCGAGATTGGACAACGGCTCGTCCATCAGAAAAACCTGCGGGCGGCGCACGATCGCCCGTCCCATCGCCACCCGCTGCCGTTGCCCACCCGAAAGGTCCTTGGGCTTGCGATCCAGATACGGCTGAAGATCCAACAATCTGGCCGCATCCAGTACCCGTTCTTGGATCTCGGTCTTCGACGCCTTGGCGATCTTCAACGCGAAACCCATGTTCTGGGCGACCGTCATGTGTGGGTACAGGGCGTAGTTCTGGAACACCATCGCCACGTCACGATCTTTCGGATCGAGATCGGTGACATCGCGATCCCCGATCCGGATGCAGCCGTCGTCCAATGTCTCTAGCCCGGCCACCATGCGCAGCGAAGTGGTCTTGCCGCATCCCGACGGCCCGACCAGCACGACGAATTCGCCGTCGGCGACCGACAAGTCGAGGCCGTTTAGCGCTGGACGGTCCGCGCCGGGATACCGCCGCGTTGCCCGCTCCCAACTGACCGAAGCCACGCTCACCCACCCAGCCCGGTCACGGCGATGCCGCGGACGAAGGAGCGCTGCGCAACCGCGTAGATGACGACCAACGGCACCATGATGAGCATCGAGGCGGCCATGATGACCGGCCACCGGGCCACATACTCGCCGCGCAGCCGCACCAACCCGAGGGTCAGCGTGGCCAGGCTGTTGCGTTGCAGCATCAGCAGTGGCCACAGAAAGTCATTCCAGACGTTGACCCAGGTGAGCACGGCGAGCACCATCACCGCGGGGCGAGCGTGCGGCAACAGGATCCGCCAGTAGATTTGCCACGGCGAGCAGCCGTCCAGAATCGCGGCCTCCTCGAGATCGCCGGGCAGCGTTTGGAAGAACTGCCGCATCAGGTAGGTGCCGAACGCGCTACCGAACAGGCCGGGCACGATCATCGACCACGGGGTGTCGACCCAACCCACCGTGCGCATCAGGATGAACTGCGGGATCACGGTGACCGTCAGCGGCACCATCAGCGTCCCCAGGTACAACACGAACAGGGTGTCACGGCCCCGGAACTGCAGGCGCGCGAACGCATATCCGGCCAGCGAGCAAAAGAAGACCTGCCCGGCGGTGACGGCCCCGGCGTACAACACGGTGTTGAAGAACATTCGCCAGAACGGCATCACCCGAAACACCTCGGCATAGTTTGACCATTGCGGATGGGCGGGCAGCAGCCGGGGCTCGCTGATCTCCCCCTCCCTCTTCAACGACCCCGACACCGCCCAGGCGACCGGGAACAGCCAGCACCACGCGATCGCGATCAGTGCCGCGTAAACCGGGACGGTCCGAACCACAGTGCGTTTGAACACTCCCTCAACCAAGGCCACGAGACGCCTCCCATGATCGCCGATGAGATAGCCGCATCTGCACCAGCGTTAATACCAGCAAGATGGCGAACATCACCCATGCGAGGGCGGATGCATACCCGAACTCGAGGAACGAGAAGGCGTGCTGGAACAGCATGATACCCAGCACATAAGTCGACGTCTCCGGGCCGCCGTTGGCGCCGTTGAGCACATACACGACGTCAAAGGCCTGGAACGCGTGGATGATTGAGATGACGACGACAAACGACAGTGAGCCGCGGATCAGCGGCACCGTGATCGACAGGAATTGCCGTATCTCGCCCGCGCCGTCGATTCTGGCGGCCTCGTATACGGTTTCGGGCACTCCTTGCATCGCGGCCAACAGAATAACGGTGGCGAACGGGACGCTTCGCCACACCGCCACCATGCACAGCGACGCCATCGCCCAATTCGGGTCGACCAGCCACGGCACCGGACCCACCCCGATCCAGCCGAGCATGATGTTGAGCAGCCCGTTGTCGGTGTTGAAGACGAACTGCCATACCACCGCCATCACCACCGACGAAATGGCCAGGGGCAAAAAGACGATGGTCCGAACGATGCTGATGCCCTTGACTTTCCGGTTGAGCACCGCGGCGACGGCGAGACTGATGGCGACGGTGGGTATGACCGTGCCGAGTGTGAAGACGACCGTGTTGCGGATGGCGATGAGGAACAACGGGTCGGAGGTGAACAAGTCCTCGAAGTTCTTCAGGCCCACAAACTTTGGTGGCTGGAACACGTCCCACTGCTGAAAACTCATGTAGAGCGAGAACCCGAGCGGGAACAACATGAACACCGTGACGGCGGCAAGGTTCGGCGCGACGAACAGGCGTCCCGCCCAGGCGCGCCGCCGCGACGGATACGGTCCCCGGGGGCGTTGCTTGGCGGAACGTGACGCGAGCCCGACGGCTCTGTTGGCTGAGGTCATGGGTTACGCAGCACCTCGTCGACGGCGTCGGACAGTCCACCCAGCGACGTCGCGGGCCGCGCGCCACGCAGGATGGGCCCCATGTTGCGGTCCATCAGGGCGACGATCTTCTCCCACGCCGGCGTGACCGGAAGCCCCTGAGAGCGCCACGGACCGTCAGTAAGGATGCCCACGTTGTTCAACCGGCGATGCGACGCGGCAAAGCCGGCGGAGCCCAGGGCGGATCGCAGCACGGGGACGAACAGCGACGTCTCAGCGGTCACTGCCTGCCCGACGGGGCCGGTCGCGAACTTGACGAATTCCCAAGCCTGCTCCTTGCGTCGGCTGCTCGCGGAGATTGCAAGCCCGGTGGTGCCGATATTCGAGCACGCGCCATGTCCTTTCGGCAGTGCCGGGCCGACGGGCAGGGGTGCGACGTCGAAGTCCAGGCCCGGCGGGCGGATGAACGTCTGGTATCGCCAGTGACCGCCGAGTGCCATTCCGGCCTTACCCGTGGCGAACAGGTCCGGCGTCGACATCGACTGCACCTCCGACGCGTTCGGTGCCACCTTGAGCTTGTTGGCCAGATCGGCATAGAACTGCACGGCCTCCATGTACGCGGGGTCGTCGAAGTTGAAGTGCGTGGGGTTTTTTTGTGGCGTGGACCAACGCACGCCGTTGTTCATGGCGAACAGTCCGGCCGAATAGTAGGACACCCAGGTGTTGACGAAGCCCCACTGCGTGACCCGGCCGGACCGGTCGCGGCGGGTGAGCGCGGTGGCCGCATCCGCGAATTGCGCGAAACTCCACGGGTTTTCCCACGATGTCGGGGGCGCCGGCACGCCGGCCTTGGCGAACAGTTCCTTGTTGTAGGTCAGGTAGTTTCCGGACCATTGCTCCGGCAGCGAGAACTGTCCGCCGTCGTAGGTGAAGGTGTCGTAGAGCGCCGCGATGCTATCGGATTTCAGCTGCGCGGCAAATGCCGTGTCCTGGGACAGCATGGTGTTCAGGTCCAGCAGCACCCCGCGGCCGGCGAGTTCGGCGTAGGTCAGGTCCCAGGTCATCAGCACATCCGGGCATTTACCGCCGGCGCAGAACGTGGACAGCTGCTGCATTACGCCGGGTCCGGACAGCACCGGACGGATCTTGATGTCGGGGTGTTGCCGCTGAAATTCGTGGACGACCCGCATCCGGGCGGCGGCCTCATCCGGATTGGCGGCGAAGAAGAACGTTAGGGCGTCGTCGTCGTGCGCACAGCCGCTGGCCCAAGGCGCCACGGCGGCAGCGGCGAACACGCCGGCGCCCCGCATGAGGTGGCGCCGTGCGAACGGCTTGTCGAGCATCCGGCTCCCGTTTTCACCCGGAGGCCGGCGCCCCCGCCGGCCTTGTCCCATGTCCTTGGTACCCGATGAGACGGGCGTGTGCCGGAAACGGCAGTGTCAGCACGGCCCGGCGCAAACGGTCCGGATCGGCGGTGATGTCGATCGCGTGAATGCGGTCGTCGGCCCCGATTTCGATCTGCAGCAGGATTTGTGCGCGTCCGCGCGCCGCGATCGCAATGCCGGGCGCGCCGCCGATCAGCACGACGACGCCGGCCTGCGCACGGCGAGCAAATCGACGGGTCTCCTCGGCCACCGCACGGGCTCCGCCCAACTGGTCGGGCACGCCCGCGGGAACCAGCATGGGATCGACGCGGCGCACCACACCGGGCGCCAGCAAATCGAGCAACGTGGCGATGTCACCACCGCGCGACGCCGCCAGGAAGGCCTCGACGATCTCGAGGTGGCGGGCGGTGCGGCCGGGGTCGCCGGACGGCTCGTGCTGCAGTCGCGAACGGGCCCGGCTCGCCAGCTTTTTCGCCGCAGCCGGGGAACGGTCTAGCACCTCAGCGATCGTCTCGAACGGCACGGCGAAGACGTCGTGCAAGACGAACGCGACCCGCTGCGCGGGCGAGAGGCGGTCGAGTACGACCAGCACGGCACTGCTGACGGACTCGGCCAGCAGCACGTCCTCGTCCGCCGGTGCGGACGCCGACGGTGCCAGCCGGTCCAACTCGTCGACATCGGCCACGGGCCGCTCGGCGCGTCGCTTGCGCGCGCGCAGCTGATCGAACGCCTCGTGCGCGGTGATCGTGGTGAACCAGCCGGTCAGGTTGCCGACGTCGCCGACGCCGTCCGCACTGCTGGCCTTCAGCCAGGCGGACTGGACCGCGTCGTCGGCGTCGGCGAGCGTGCCGAGCAGCCGGAATGCCACCGCCCGCAGATGCTGGCGGTCCGACTCGAACCGCGCCGCCAGCTCTGCGAGATGTGGCCGATTTTCGGTTGCGTTCATGGCGTCACCTTTTGTGCACGGCGGTCGTCAAGGAGATGACCGCATCGATTGTGCGCCGCGGCACGCGGCACGGTCATGCGGCTCACCGGTGCGGAAAAGAGCTGCACCACAACGGAATGGACGAAGGAAGGACTCGATTCGCATGCACACCGCATATCTTGTGATCACCCTGATCACCGCAATCAGCATTGCCGGGGTCGCTCTTCCCGACTTCATCCCCGCCGGGTTCGTCTTGGCGAACTCGTCCGAGGTTGGCGTGCCTCGGTCGTGGTTACCGGCGCTGGGAACGGCAAAGCTGGCCGGCGCGGTGGGACTGCTTACCGGATTGGTGGGCCTACCGGGGTTGGCGCTCGCGGCCGCTACCGGTTTGGTGCTGTTCTTCGTCGGCGCGGTCGTGGCTCACCTCAGGGCGCGCGTGTTGTACAACATCGCCTTTCCGGGCGCGTATCTGTGCTTGTCCGCGGCGTCGTTGGCGTTGCTGGTCGCCATGCGCTACTAGCTGGTCTGGCGGGTTTTGACGGCCTCGTCCTGCTTCTTGGCGACGTCGAGCACGAAGTCCTGCGGAGCGTTGTCGTTGGGCGCGCTGTCGAATTCGAGGTCGACGACCACCTTGCCCTCCGAGAACACCACGTAGGTCACGGCTTTGGTGTTGTCCGGCGAGGGGCCGACGACGATGACGCCGTTGGTGCCTACCTCGAACGGCTGCGGCGTGCCGGTGACGTATTTGCTCAGCGCGGCGGGACGGTTCTTGGCTTCCTCGGCCGCCGCGGCCGCATCGGTGAAGACCACCAGCAGGTCGGTGATGGTGTGGGTTTTGGAGTTGTTGCTGAAGGTCACCGCCACTCCGGCCACGCCGCCAGGATTCTGTTGGGGCGGGCCCAAGGTGGTGTCGGCGCCGATGTCCTCGGCCGAGATCAACAGATTGGAATAGTCCGCCAGCGGCGCCGAACCGGAGGACGGCGCGCTCGATGACGACGAAGAAGAGCTCGAACTCGGCGACGCCGCGGAGCTCGAGGTCGATGACGACGTGGACGAAGATTTCTCGTCTTTGCCGCAGCCCGCCGTCACAGTCAACAGGGCGGTGATCGCTACTCCGACGCCCACGTTTCGCACCACGCTCATCGGTTGCCTCCGTTCCTTGACAGCTATTTCTACGGCACCGGTCATACCCACGGCAATAGATGCGTCATGGTGTGCTGACGGCGGTGACAACGGTCGTGACCTGCGCGCCCGCGGCCAGCGCCGGCCGGAACGGATTCGTACCCGGGGTCAGGCAGGAAAATAGCGAATACCGTTGATCGCTTTGCCGTGCCGAGCCAGCTCGGCGAACATGATGCCGCGCCCGTGACGTGAATCCAGTGAAATGGCCAGCACAGCGCCGGCCCCGATCATCTTGAGCCGGCGCGCGCCGCCGAGCTCGACCGCGAGTTCGGCAAGATCCAGCGTCTGGTCATCGCCCAAAGTGATTGCCGCAGACGGCGACAACGTATCCTCGGCCGCCGAAATAGCACCGCCGGCAACGGCCCGCAGGAAGGTATCGAGCAGCTTCTTGTGCCGCCCGCCGGGTCGGCGAAAGCCGCGCAGGAAACCTGCCGTGCCCGCTAGCCCCTGATTGCTCAACAGATCTCGCGTCAGCTGCAGGGCGGGCCATGTCGCGCCCGGTCCGCTGCGCAGAAACCGCAGCATCATGGCGGGCAGCTCCCAATACGCCCGCAGCCGAGCAATCTGCCACGCGCCGTTCGTCTCTCGAAGGTCGTAGCGCAGAAAGGCGGGGATGTACATCGTGACGGTGGATCCCATCGACACCTCGAGCTCGAGGTCGCGCAACACCACCGTGCCGAAGACGATATCGAGATCGCGGTGGAAGGTTATTTCGCGTGGGCCGATGAAAGTGTGGTAGAAGTCTTCGATCTCGACTCGGCCTCGGTGCGGGCGAGATCCCACCGGGTCTTCGATGCGGCCGTCGCCGGTGAACAACCCCACCCAAGCGACGCGGTCGTGTGCCGCGGCTGCCTGTGGCGACCGCTCGACGGCCGCCAGCAGTGCTTCGTGATTCGGTGCCGCCATCACGGCTTCCCGACTAACTCGACTCCGGCACTTCTCATTTCGGCAAATGCCGCGTCGATCGAATCGGGTGCCACCGGCGCCGTCAGATCCACCAGGACTCGGGTCGCGAAACCGTGCCGGGCCGCGTCCTCGGCCGTTCGCCGCACACACTGGTCGGTGGCGATGCCGACGATGTCGACCTCGTCCACGCCGTGCCGGCGCAACCAGACAAGCAGTGACGTCCCGTTGGCGTCGGCCCCCTCGAAGCCGCTGTAGGCCGCCGAGTAGGCGCCCTTGCAAAACACCGCCTCGATCCGGCTGGTGTCGAGTTCGGGCCGGAAGTCCGCGCCGGGAGTCCCGGCAATACAGTGTGGCGGCCAGGACGACGAAAAATCAGGGTGATCCGAGAAATGATCGCCGGGGTCGACGTGGAAATCCTTGGTCGCCACGACATGCTGATATCCCGGCTTGCCGCCCAGATATGCGCTGATCGCGCGCACCACCTCGACACCCCCGGCGACGGCCAGCGAGCCGCCCGAGCAGAAATCGTTTTGCACGTCGACGATGATCAGCGCCCGCACGCGTTCCACCATATCGGCCCATCAACCGCGGCGACGCCGACGGTTTGTTTGCCGACCCGTCGGGTAATCCCCGTGCCATGTTGATCCGCAGAATCGCGCGGCCGCTGCTGTCGGTTGCATTTATCGGCCAGGGTGTTGAATCCCTCCTCAATCCCAAGTCAGCTGCGCAAGCCGCAGCACCTGCCGTGGACGGCCTGCAGGCATTGCCGGATCCGGTGGCTCGAAGCATCCCGAACGATCCCGAGACATTCGCGCAGATCACCGCCGCCGTCCAGATCGGTGGCGGGCTCTTGCTCGCCACGGGCAAGTTGCCGCGGCTCGCGTCGGCGGTGCTGGCCGTCACCGTGCTGCCCGCCAACTTCGGCAGCTACTCCTTCTGGACGGAGACCGATCCCGAGCGCAAGGCCGCGTTGCGCCGGGAGTTCCTCAAAGACCTCAGCCTGGTCGGTGGTCTGTTGATCGCGGCCGCCGACACGGCGGGCAAGCCGTCGCTGGGGTGGCGCAGCCGCCGCGCCGCCGAGCGACTTTCGGAGCGGGTCTCCTCGGCACTGCCCGGCTCGGACGACGCCGACCTCGGCGAGCTGAGCGAGCGGATCGCGCACGGACTGCAGATCGGCGCCGAACGGGGCCGGGAGTTGGCCAGCACGGCGGCCGAACGCGGCGCACCCTACGCGGAGGTGGCCCTCGACCGGGGCCGCGAACTGGCTAGCGCCGCCGCCGAGCGCAGCGCCCCGCTGGCCAAAAAGGCGCGTGAGCGCGGCGAAAAGTTCGCCGACGAGCTGGCCGAGAAGGCCGAAAAGGCGCGCAAGCGCAGCGAGAAACTGGCCGACGAGGCCGCCGACCGGGCCGCGCCGCTGGCGAAGAAGGCCCGCAAGCGCAGCGAGACGTTGGCGCGCAAGGCCCGGGAACGCAGGGAGGAACTGGCGGAGGCCGCCCGCGTTCACGGTAACCAGCTGGCCGACGTGGCCCGCGAACGCGTCGGGGAACAGGTCAAGAGCTCGCGCGTCAAGCTGCCCTTCTGATCCCGGGTGATCGGCTAGCTGTATGAGGCCATGACATTGGTGACGCCGGTGGCGAGTCGTGATGCTGGTGGCTGGCCTGCGGCGGCAGAGTGTGGTCGATGGTAGTTGAAGTGGATGTTCCAGACTTTGAGTGCTTCGGCGCGTTGGGTTTCTGAGGTCCATGTCCTGGCGTAGAGGAACTCTTCGGCCAGGATGCGGTTGTAGCGCTCGACTTTGCCGTTGTGGCGCGGGGTGTAGGGCGTGATGAATTGGTGGCGTGCGCCGTGGAGCACGTGGGCGAAGTCTTTGGCCCGGTAGCAGGCGCCGTTGTCGGTGACGATCCGCTGGATGCGGTCGATGCCATGGACGGCGAACCATACCCGGGCGCGGTGCATGAATCCGATTGCGGTGACGGCTTTTTCGTTGTCAAGGGCTTCGGTGTAGGACAGTCGGGAGAACCCGTCGACGGCCGAATGCAGGTACAC
>NZ_LQPT01000111.1 GCF_002102355.1 Mycobacterium sherrisii
TCTTCGGCCACCTCCACACCGACCACCACACCCGAACACAGCCTTGCCAAACGGCAGCGACTTGACATAGGAGAAACGCGTGACGCTGAAAAACCTTCCCCTGACCACTCTCGATGGCCGGCCGACTACCGTGGCCGAATTGTCCGAGGGCGCAACGCTGGTGGTGAACGTCGCCTCCAAATGCGGGCTGACGCCGCAGTACACGGCACTGGAGAAACTGGCCAAGGACTACCGCGACCGCGGTCTGACGGTCGTCGGCGTCCCGTGCAACCAGTTCATGGGCCAGGAGCCGGGCACCGCGGAGGAAATCCAGGGGTTCTGCTCGACGACCTACGGGGTCACGTTCCCGTTGCTGGCCAAGACCGACGTCAACGGCGCCGGCCGCCATCCGTTGTACGCCGAGCTGACCAAGACCGCCGACGCCGAAGGCGCCGCCGGCGACGTTCAGTGGAACTTCGAAAAGTTCCTGCTCGCCCCGGACGGTGCCGTAGCCAACCGGTTCCGGCCCCGCACCGAGCCCGACGCACCCGAGGTCATCGACGCCATCGAGGCCGTCCTCCCCCGATAGGCGCGACGCCTACCCCGGGAGTGTCAGCCCGCGCCGTTCTCCGGGTCCCAAGTGCCAGGGACCATCGGCAGGCTGGGCCCGCCACCGAACTCGTCACCGGCGAGGGTGGTCAGACCCGCGGCCGTGGCGGGTCGCGTTGGAGCGGTGCCGACAAAGCCCTGCTTCCCGGCGCCGTGATCGGAGGCCGTCACCGCTGTCTCTTGCCAGTCGGGGTCGACGCCGACAGTTATGTCCAGATACTCCTCGCCATGCCCGCGCTGCCGCGCTTTACGGCGCCGCCAGGCACGCGCCGCCTCTCGTGCCGCCGCGCCGGTTACCGCAGCGGACGAATCCAGTTCCGGCGCTTTCCTTTTCGCTGCCGCACTGCCGCTCAGGCCTGAGCCGAACCCGACGCCCGGCGGCGCGATGGCGTAGGGCGGCGCGAAACCGGGCCCGGCGGGTGACGCCGGCGCGGCCGCACTGGACCCGGTGCTCGCCGAAGCGGTCGGGGTGGATGCCGGCGCCGACGCGGGAGCCGCGCCCGGCGCGGTGATCGACGCCAAACCGGGCGCGGCTGGCAGGCTCGCCGCCGCCGCAGCGGGCGGGGGCGGCGGAGCCAAGGGCGCCGCGGAGGGCGCCAGCGCGGCCAGGCCCGCTAAGCCACCCAGCGCGCCGAGCGGGGCCACGGCCAGCAGCGCCGGAACCAGGAACAGCTGCGGCTGCAGCGGCAGCCAGCTGCCGAGTTGGGCCAGATGCGTCGGCCAGTCGAACAGCATGAGGTTGGTGATGAACTGAAACGCGGCCGCCGGGTTTTCCTGCAACAGCGACCCGAATTGTTGGAAGTCCGAGAACAGTTCCAGCGCCCGTGCCACCCACCAGAGCAGGTCGCCCGGATTGGAGTAGGCCTCGTACGGCAGGCCGTTGAGCGTCCCCTCGACCGGATCCCATTCGATACCGAACAGGCGCAGAATCTGCGCGACCAACCGATTGAGCGGGCTGTCGAATCCGTGCTCGTGATCGTGGTGGTCGTCGTCCTCGTGTTCGTGTTCGTGTTCGGGTGCGGCGTCGAATCTCAAGATCTGCGGCACCGGCTCGGCCCGCGGCGTGGCCGCTAGGGCCGCCGTGGCGACGGCGTCATATGTCGCCATGGTGCCGGCGGCCTGCACCCACATCCGGGCATAGTCGGCCTCGTTCACGGCGATCGGAATCGTGTTGACGCCAAAGAAATTCGTCGCGACCAGCGCGCTGTGGGCCGCGTGGTTGGCCGCCAGCTCCGCGAGCGTCGGCATCGCAGCGAGCGCGCAGGTGTAGGCCGTGCCCGCCGCCTCGTGCTGCGCGGCCGCCGCGGCGCTTCGGGCGCCGGCCTGAGCCAACCACGCCAGGTACGGGGCGTGCGCGGTGGCGTAGGACTCTGCAGCGTGCCCCTGCCATGCGTCGGCCTGCGCCGAGGCCACCAGGGCGGCGAGTTCTGCTGCCGCCGCATGGTATTCGGTGCTCATCGCGCTCCACGCCGCGGCCGCGGCGAACAGCGATCCCGGGCCCGGTCCGCTGCTCAGCAACGCCGAATGCACCTCCGGCGGGAAGGCCAGCCAGGTAGGTGCCATCGGGATCGGCACCTCCTCGGCGTTAGCGGGCTACGGACTCACCGAACATAATTGAAAACGATTGTCGTTCTCAAACGGCGTCGAGAGCCTCATACCCAAGGCATAGAAACCGGCCGCACAGCCAACGGGAGTCGCCGACGCCAGTCAAGTAGTCGACTAGGCACGCTCGGGGTGGCCCGTTGCCGAACCCTCGCCCCGCCAGGAACTACTGAAGGCCCACACGGAAAAAACCCTGAACCTCACGTAGGTTCAGGGCTATTCCGGGGTCTTGCGACACCGCATTCGTAGCGGGGACAGGATTCGAACCTGCGACCTCTGGGTTATGAGCCCAGCGAGCTACCGAGCTGCTCCACCCCGCGTTGGTGAATCCCAGGTTACCGAACCTGTGTCGAGCCGACCAAATCGCACGCTCAGCGGGGGTTTTGGCCGGATCAATGGGTGGGTGGTTGCAGCCCGTAACGGCGCGCGACGTCGTCCATCCACGCCGGTGACCCGTAGGTCAGGCCGTACTTGTCGGCGAGTTCGCCGAACTCGGGCAGCTCATGCAGCGGCCGTCCGGACCGGTCTCCGGTGTGCTCGGACAACAACTCGCCGAGCTCCCGGAAGTAATTCTCGAACCCGCCCGGCGTGATGATCTCGATGATGCGGCCCGGCACGGTGCCGGCATTCCACATCGCATGCATCTGCCCGCGCGGCTTGGTGATGTAACCGCCCGGCCCGAGCACCACCTCACTGTCATCGGATCGGAAGCCGATCTCGCCCGCCAACACGAACGAGTGCTCGTCCTCACGGGTGTGCCGGTGCGCCGCGGAGATGAAGCCGACCTCGAACGGATGCTCCACGATGGACACCTCGCCATTGTTGTTCGCGGCGGAGAGCTTGAAGGCCGCCCCGAAGCCCGGGATGGCCACATAGTCCCCCTCGCCGGGCTGCACCACCGAAACCCCGATCGGCTTTAGGTCACTCATTTGCGCTCCCGGTCGAGGCTTTCTGCGACGGCCACAGTGGCTGCGGCACCTCGACCCCGAACGGCTTGCCCCAGCCGTTACGAGATGAAACCTCATGCACGGGACGCCGATTGGCCGCGACCCCCCACCTGCCCAGCGGATAGCCGAGGGCCAGCATGGCCGACATCTTCCAGCCTTGCTCGACCGGAACACCCACCAGCTCGTTCACCTCGTCCGCGAAGTTGCGAAGCACCATCGTCATGACCCCGCCAACCCCCTCGGCTCGGGCGGCAAGCAACGCACTCCAGATCGCCGGGTAGATGTTGGCGCCGCCGAGATCATCGATGGCAAAGACAAAGAGCAACAAGGGAACTTCTTCGAAATGGTCGGCCAGGTAGTCACCGGATCCCTTCATGCGGTGCATCGTCTCGGCGTGAGCTGCCGTGTCGGCGCCGGGTGCCGGCGCGGCCATGGGCCCGGCGCCGGACGCGAACTTCGCGAATTCCAAAGCGCGGCCCTGACGGAACAGCGCGGCGAACCGGCGGATCAGGTCCCGATCGTCAACGGCGACGAAGTGCCAGCGCTGGGTGTTACCCCCGTTCGGGGCGCGCACAGCGGCATCGAGGATGCGGGCCTGCGCCTTTAGCGGGATCGGGTCCGGCCGCAACCGCCGCATCATCCTGGTGGTGTAAAGCGCTTCGTAGATATCCATTTCGCCATTTCTTCCATCTACTCGGGCCACGTGTTGTTCAGGATGAAGTCGACGAAATTGTCGCGGACGAACGACGGGTCAAAGTGCGCGAGCACGTCGTCGTTGACGGTGCCGAACGTGCTGTGCGGGCGGTGTTTCATGCCGTCGTTGAACGCGGCCAGGATGCGCTGCTTGAAATGTGGGCGCGGGTGCGCGGCGGTGACCGCGGCGAGCGCTTCGGGCGGCAGGGCGTCACGCTCGATGCCCAGCACGTCTGTTTCCACCCCGGCAGTGACCAAAGCCACCTCCGGCGCCAGAAACTCGGGGATGCCGGGCGTGGTGTGCAAGGCGATGCTCAACCACACCTTGTCGGCGTCGGCTTGAGCAACGTCGTGCTCCAACAAGAAGTTTCGCGCCGCATTTGCGCCGTCGACCTCGAAGCGCAGTGTCGAGCTGCGGTACCGCTCGGTCAGGCCAAGATCGTGAAACATCGCCCCGGCGTAGAGCAGTTCCAGATTCGGCTCGAGCCCGCGGCGGCGGCCCTGCAATGCGCCAAACAGGAACACCCGGCGCGAGTGGTTGAAGAGCAAGTCGTCCTCCGCCTCGCGGATGTGGGCCGTGATCTCGCGTACCAGCGAAGTCTCGGGTATGGCGATGCCGGCGATGGTCTCGACGGATTGAGCGGTCATCGGTGCGCCTCCTGGTTGGGCCTGGTAGCCAGTGTGCGGCCGCTCATACCGTCCGACGCATGTCGTTCCGGTCGTCTTTTCCACAAAAAGCGACACAATGAGTTCGTGGTTGAAGCTGCAGCGCGGTCACGAGTGGTGGTCATCGTCGTGTACGACGAAGTGACGTTGTTGGACGTCGCCGGAGTGGGTGAAGTCTTCGTCGAAGCCAACCGGTTCGGCGCCGATTACCAGCTCAAAATCGCGTCGCTGGACGGGCGCGACGTGACGACCTCGCTCGGGACCGCGCTGGGCGTCACCGACAGCATCTCATCCATCGAGGCCGCCGACACCGTCCTGGTCGCCGGGAGCGACGCCCTGCCGGCGCGTCCGCTCGACCCGGCACTCGTCGCGGCCATCGGGGCACTGTCGGCGCGATCCCGAAGGGTGGCCTCCGTATGCACGGGGTCCTTCCTGCTCGCGCAAGCCGGCTTGCTGCACGGCCGCCGCGCCACCACGCACTGGCATGACACGCGGTTGCTGGCCCGGGCCTTCCCGGACACCACGGTGGAGCCGGACGCCATCTTCATCCGGGACGACGACGTGTTCACCTCGGCCGGCATTTCGTCGGGCATCGACCTGGCGCTGGCGCTGGTGGAAATGGACTATGGCTCCAAACTGGTCCGCGAGGTGGCGCGCTGGTTGGTCGTCTACCTCAAACGCGCGGGCGGCCAGTCGCAGTTCTCGGTGCTCGTCGAGGCCGACCCACCGCCGGGCTCGCCGTTGCGGACGGTGACCGAAGCGATCACGGCCGACCCCGCGTCCGATCACAGCGTGAAAAAGCTTGCGGCCCGGGCGTCGCTGAGCACCCGACAACTGACCCGGCTGTTTCAGTCCGAACTCGGCATGACCCCGGCCCGCTACGTCGAATTGGTACGAGTCGACTTCGCCCGGGCCGGACTGGAATCCGGCCGGACCGTCACCGAGGCCGCACACCTGGCGGGGTTCGGCAGCATCGAAACGCTGCGCCGGGTGTTCGTCCAGCACCTGGGCATCAGCCCGAAAGCCTACCGGGACCGGTTCCGCAGCGCCTGCGCATGAAAGTCGCTGCGGCCGAGGGCATTCAGGTGGCCAGAATCGCCGCAGCCGCTTCATCGGGGTGAGTCAGAATGCAGTTATGGGTACCGGGCACCACCGTGGGCCGAACCCCCAGCCTCCCGGCGTATTCCGCGGCCGGTCGGGGAAGCGCACGATCACTGTCGCCGGCCACGTAGGCACTGACAACCCCGAGTTCCGCCCCGCCGACGTCGGGGGCATCGAGGAAGTATCGTCCAGGGTGCGGTGTCTGCAGTTCCGCTACCAGTCTCTGCAGCGGCGACGAGACGCCCTGCATCAATTTCTGCTCGACGTACCCGGGCATCGGCGCAATCGCGCCGTCCGGAGATTCGTCGATCAGCCGGAGCATCAGTTCCCGTATGTGAGGCGGGTTTTCATCCGCCAACCCGGCGCCGCCAACGGGCACGTGGGCGTTGAAGTAGATAACCTTGCGCACGGCGTCCGCAAGCAGATGCGCTGCGCCGGTGGCGGGATAGCCGCCCCAGCTGTGCGCGATCAGGCACACGTTGTCGCATCCGAGTCGGTGAACCTCGCTGACGATGTAGTCGACCGCGTCGCGAAGGCGATGACCGGCCGGGTCGTCGCCGTGGTGCAGTCCCGGCAATGTCAGGGGAACGGCCCGATGCCCTTGGGCGCGAAGCCGTTTGGCGACCGGCCACCACGACCATGCCCCCTGCCAAGCCCCGGGGATGAGCACGTATGTCAGAGGCTGGGCGGTGTCGCTATTCATAGTTTGCGCAGCCCGTGCAGGATGCGGCCGAACGGAAGGTTCGCCGAAAGTCCTCGGCGCAGGCTGCGCTGGATACCGCTGAGATTGCTCAATACCACGTATTGCAGGCCGTGGTCCCGCCATTCGGCGACCTGGTCGACAATCTCGGCCGGGGTTCCGGTGAGAAGCGTCTTTCGCAGCAGCGACCTCGGCACGTCGGCGGTCAGCGACAGCACCGTCTGTTCGTCGAACACCTGCGGGATGATGTCCTGGGCGCCGGTGAAGTGCTCGCCCAGCGGGTGACTCACGCCGTGGCGGGCCCACACGCGTGCGGATGTGTTCAGCGCAATCGCCTTGATGGGAGGCGAGTCCAGTGCCTCGTCGATGTGGTCGCGGCGGTGGCCGGTCAAGACGAAAAACATACCGGCGGCGGTTACCGAGAGGGGATCCCGTCCGGCGTCGCTGGCCGCGGAGCGCACCGATTGCAGGCCACCGGCATAGTCCTTCGGTCGGTAATGGAAGGCGGCCGGGAACCATCCGTCCGCGTAGCGCCCCGTCACGCGCAACATACGCGGTCCGTGGGACGCAATCCACATCCTCGGCCACGTCCCTCGATAGGGAGGCAACCTGAACGCCGCGTTGTGCAGCGGGAAGAATGGCGAGTCCCAGGTAACCAGTTCGCCGCCGGAATTCCACAGCGCTCGAATGGTCGCGACGGCTTCTTCGAAGCGCGCCACCGGCTTTGACCAGTCCACGCCGTAGGGTTCGTTACTCGCTCGTGCGACCGTCCTGATTCCGAGGATCGTCCGTCCGCGCGTGAGCAGATGCAATGTGGCGGCCGCCTGGGCGATCACGGCGGGGTTGCGACGGCCGGTATCGGTCACCCCAATGCCAAGTCGACGTCTGCCCCAGCGGTTTCGGGCGACCAGATGTCCCAGTACCGTCCAGGGGTCGTAATGGGCCTCGATGTCCGAGACCAGTCGCGCGGTCCCGACGTACTTGGCCGTCATCACTGCCGGGGGAAACAGCGAGTTGATGTGGTCGGGCACCCAGTACGAGTCTGCCCCGGTACCGATCGCGGTCAGATAACCCAGGCCGATCAGCGCCGCCGGTACGTAGCGGGTGTGCAGCGGCTGCTCGATCAGTCCCACCTTAAGCATGGGAATCAGCCGTTCTCCGCCGCGATGCGTTGATCACCCGGGCGACCACCGCGGGCCGCAACAACCGAGAAGGCGGCTCAATCATGTTGAGTGAAAGCAGAAATTGCTGAATCAGCGCGGGATCGACCTCGGCTGCCGCCAGCACCCGGTCCAGGTAGGCATTGGTGAGACGGATGGAGGCCGACCGCTTGCCCGGTATTTGCGGCAACGCCAGGTCCGAACTCACCGCCGCACGCCACGCCACACCGATCTGTCTGGCCGAGTGGCAGAAATACCGTGGCCCTAGCCCCGCACGGCCTTGGCTAAGACAATCTCGTAACACCAGCGCCTCGATAGCGGCGACCGACATACCTTGCCCGTAAAGCGGATTGAAATTACACAACGCGTCGCCGATGACAATGAGCCCGTCAGGCAGCGCGGTCAGTTTGTCGTAGCGACGCCACCGGTTGGACCGAAATCGGTACTGGGCGACATCCGCCAGTGGTTGAGCGCACCGCGCGGCAGCCAGCACGTGCGGGGGGCGCCAACTCGCTCAGGTAGTTCAGCAACGATGGGTGATCGGAAGGTGCACGGCCCCCCGCCACGGTTTGCACGGCGAGCATGTAGGTGTCGTCTTGACCGGCGAACATCGCGTACCCACGCGGACGGGCTGGTTGCGGCGCGGCAAACGCGATGAATTCGCGCAGCGCACCGGGGGGGTAGCCGGACCGGCAACCCGGCGTAGGTGACATGCACCGTCAGCTCGCTTTCCTTCGGACGCCGAAAGCCGAGCTGTTCGAGGAATACCGGTGTCCGTGAGCCGCGGCCGGTTGCGTCGACGACGAGATCGCTTGTCAACGTCGCCTCCGTGCCGGAATCCCGATGAGCCACCACGACTCCGGTCACCCGGTCGCGCCGGGCGGTTGAGGCCAGTCGCACCGCGTCGTGGCCGTCGCGAATCTCGACGTTGGGCAGGGCCACCACCCTGCGGCGCAGCCGCCACTCCAGGAACGGCCGGTGCACGAAGTACATGGCGAGCCGCCCAGGGTCGGGAATTGTCCGCACTCGTTGGAACTGGTGGCCGTTGAACGTGACGCACAGTCGCGAGAGGTCACCGTCGTTCCAGATCCTGGCGCCGGCGACAACCAACTCGTCGAGAAATTTCGGGAACAACTCATCCATGATCCGCATGCCACGGGCCGCCGGAATGTGGGGCATGACGCCTTGCGGCACACCGCGGCGGGTAACCGGCTGATCGGACAAGGCGTCCCGCTCCACCACGGTGACCTCGCTATAGAAGTCGCTCAACACCCGGGCGACCAATAACCCCGCGATGCTGGCCCCGAGAACCACTGCGGTTGAGCTGGATTCGGACACAATGCGCTTCCTTCTTCGATGAGGCGGGCCTTCGTCAGTTCGGTCTACGCGAAATCGAAGTCATCGGTGTACCTGAGGCGTCCGGGGTGTGCATGAAACACACTTCGGGTTCGGTTGCCTTGGTTGGCGTTCGATGCATGTCGGTTTTTGTGGGCAACGCGTCCGATTTTCACTGGCCGCCAATTCATCTCAGGTCGGACACTGTGCGAGTGGTTGCACGAGCACCCGGGCTCAAGCGCGGCACCAGTCCGGCCGAGCACCGCCGTATGCAGGCGCCGGTATTCACAACGCCCGAAAACGTGTCATATTGGCTCGGTTTCGCACCCGCAGAACGCATGACGGCGTCGAGCGGCACGCTTTCGGCAGCCATCTGGAACTTCGCCGACGCCCCCGTGTACGAGCTACGCGGTCCCGCGGTCGAAAACACGGACCTGGTCTCGATTCCGATAAGCGGGCAGCATCACCACACGTATTTCGGCAACGGTCGCCGCAAATGGAGCCGGGCACACCCGCCTCTTCACATGAACATCGTCGTCGCCGGCGAAGAACCCAGAGGAATCTTCCAATCAGAGCGGCCGTTTAGCTATCTGCACGTGTACGTCCCGCACGCCATGATCGAGCGCATCGCCGTCGAGAGTGGAGCGATCAAGGCGGGGCGGACCGTCACGCTGATCGATCCGATGTGTTCTTGGAGTCCGCTCGTCGAGGACATCTGCCGGGGCATCGTTCGCGAGTTGAGGCAACGCGACGGGTGCTCGCGGATGATGATCGAGTCGCTGGGCAATCAACTCGCCGTTCGCCTGTTGCGGCAGCATTCGAGCGTTTCCGGATCGGTCGCCTCCAGCGGGAAAAGTGCTCTGAGCTATCGCGATTGGCGGTTACGCCGGGCAATCGACTATCTGGAGGCTCACCTATCGGCCGACGTGGGCCTCGAGGAGATCGCCGGCGTGGTGGGGTTGTCGGCGGGACGAGTGACGGAACTGTTCCGCCAGGGCACGGGCGAGACACCGCACCGGTGGCTGATGAACCGGCGTCTCACCCGGGCATGCGAATTGCTTGCCAACCCCGCGCTGAAGATCACCGAGATCGCACACCAATGCGGATTCGCCAGTTCTCAACATTTTGCCGTAGTGATGCGCCGACGCCTCGGAGTGACACCGACCGCCTACCGTCGACAAATCCTCACCTGATTGAACTGCGGGCGGCCTACTTGGTGTTGTTGTACTTGTTGATCGCGTCGTCGAGCCGTTGCAGTGCCGCCCCATAGCCGGCGAAATCACCCTTCTTCTGCGCGTCCCGCGCGGCGTTGATCGCCGTCTGAATATCTTGCAGCGCTGCGGCTTTCGCAGGCGACAACGTAGTGGCCCCGTCGGGAGCCGGCGGTGCCGCCGCCGGTGGTGGCGCATTGCCCGGCGCCGCGGCCGGCGGCGGCGGACTGGCGGGCGGATTCGCCGGTGCGCCGGCATCGGTGGGCACGATTCCGGTGGCGGCCGCCCCGGCCCCGGGCCCGAACAATCCGGTCAGCGCATCTCCGACCGTGGGGCCGTAACCGATCTTGTCGTTGTACATCATCGCCACCCGGATCAACCGTGGGTACGACGACGCGGCGTCGCTGGCTCCCGGGGAGGCGTACACGGGTTCGACGTAGAGCAACCCGCCCTGCGCTACCGGCAACGTCAGCAGGTTGCCCCACCGTATCCGGTTCTGGTTGTCACGCCCGATCACACCGAGGTCCTGAGAGACCGCCGGGTCGGTGGTGATCGCATTATTGGCCAGCTTCGGCCCGTTGACCTGGCCGGGAATGGTGAGCACCGTGATCTTGCCGTACGTCGCGGGGTCGGAACTGGCGCTGATGTAGGCGGCCAGATAGTCGCGCTTGAATCGGTTCATCGCGCTCGTCAATTGATACGACGACGTATTGTCGTTCTTTGCAATGTTTTTCGCGACGATGTAATACGGCGGCTGATAGCTGCTGGCGGTGGGGTTCGGATCGAGCGGCACGTCCCAGAAGTCCGACGTGGAAAAGAACGTCACCGGGTCGTTGACGTGATATTTCGCCAGCAGCATCCGTTGCACCTTGAACAGGTCCTCGGGATAGCGCAGGTGCTCGGCAAGTTCGGGGGTGATGTCGCTCTTGGGTTTGACCGTCCCCGGGAAAATTTTCATCCAGGCCTTGAGCACCGGATCCTGCTCGTCCTGTTGGTAGAGCGTCACGGTCCCGTCGTACGCGTCGACCGTTGCCTTCACCGAGTTACGGATGTAGGAGACCTGCTTGTCCGGACCGAGCTTGTTGAAGGCGACCTCGGTGGAATCCGCGGTCGCGGATTCCAGGGACGTCAGTTCCGAATACGGGTAGTTGTCCAGCGTGGTGTAGCCGTCGATGATCCACACCAGGCGCTTGTTGACGATCGCCGGGTATACGGCGCTGTCGGTGGTCAGCCACGGCGCCACGGCCTCCACCCGGGCCGCCGGATCCCGGTTGAACAGGATCTTGCTGTTGCTGCCGATGACGTTGGAGAACAAGAAATTTCGTTCGGCGAACTTGGCGGCGAACACGCTGCGCGACAACCAGTCGCCGATCGGGACCCCACCGAGGCCGGTGTAGGTGTAATTCTTGGTTTCGGTGTTGGTCTCGTAGTCGTATTCACGGTCGGGCCCGTTCTTGCCGACGATCGCATAGTCGGCGGACGCATTGGAGATGACCGGGCCGAAATAGATGCGGGGCTGATCCAGCGGTGCCGGTCCCTCGGAGACCACGCCGCCGTTGGCTCCGACGACGTTGACCAGAAACTCCGGATAGCCCCCGTTTTGGGTGGGATCGTTGGCGATACCGCGCACCGTGTTGGCCGGCGACGCGATGAATCCGTTGCCGTGGGTGAAGACGGTGTGCCGGTTGATCCAGTCGCGCTGGTTGTCGATCAGCCTGTCGGGGTTGAGTTCTCGGGCCGCGACCACGTAGTCGCGCAGCGCGCCGTTGCGGTCCAGGTAGCGGTCAATCGAGAGCTGATCGGGGAAGTAATAGAAGTTCTTGCCCTGCTGGAACTGGGTGAATGCCGGGCTGATGATTGTCGGGTCCAGCAGCCGGATGTTGGAGGTCGTCGCGCGGTCGGCGGCGACTTGCTGGGCGGTGGCCTGGCTGTCGCCGCTGTAGTTGCGGTAGGTCACCACGTCGGAGGTGAGTCCGTACGCCTGCCGCGTCGCGGTGATGCTTCGGCTGATGTATTCGCTTTCCTTCTGCGCGGCATTGGGTCGCACGCTGATCTGCTCGACGATCAGCGGCCACCCGGCGCCCACGATCAGCGACGACAGCAGCAACAACACCAGCCCGATGGCAGGGATCCGCAGGTCCTTCAGCGTGATCGCGGAAAACACGGCCGCGGCGCAGATGATCGCGATCGCCATCAGGATCAGCTTCGCCGGCAACACCGCGTTGATGTCTGTGTAGCCGGCGCCGGTGAACGGCTTACCGCCGCGGGTGTGCGACAACAACTCGTAACGGTCCAGCCAGTAGGCGACGGCCTTGAGCAGAACCAGCGTGCCGACCAGGCTGATCAACTGAATCCGGGCGGAGCGACTCAGCGCACCGGTGCGACCGGACAACCGGATGCCGCCAAAGATGTAGTGCGCCAACAGGTTCGCCAAGAAAGCCAAGAAAACCGACACGAACAGGTAGCTGAGCACCAGCCGGTAAAACGGCAACTCGAACGCGTAGAAGCCGAGGTCCTTGCCGAACTGCGGATCTTTGATGCCGAAGTCGCCACCGTGCAGGAACAACTGGATGCGCACCCAGTAGCTCTGCGCGACCACCCCGGCCAACAAGCCGATCGCCGTCGGGACACCGATGGCCACCAACCGCAGCCGCGTCATCACCACGGCGCGATACCGGGCCACCGGGTCGTTGTCGTTGCTCGGGACGAAGACCGGGCGTGAGCGGTAGGCCAGCGCGAGGCCGCCGAACACGATGCCGCCGACGACCAGGCCCGCGATCAGAAACACCACGATGCGGGTCCACAGGACGGTGGTGAACACCGAGCGGTACCCGAGTTCGCCGAACCACAACCAGTCGACGTACGCGTCGATCAGCCGCGGGCCGGCCAGCAGCAGCGCGATCACGCCGAGCGCGATCATGATCAGAATCCGGCTGCGTCGTGTCAGCTTCGGCATTCTTGCGGTGGGCCGCATCCCCACTGGTTACGCTCCCTGATCAATGTGGCCGGGACGGTCACAACTGTACGCACCGCCGTGCGCGAAATGAGGGACTAGCAACTCGGTGCCTGGCCGCCCTGCTGGATGGCGTGTAGGGACTCCACCGCCTGGGCAAGGGTTTCGACCTTGATCAAGCGCAAGCCGTCTGGATTGTCCGAAGCCGCCTCGTAGCAGTTCTTGGCGGGCACGAGGAACACCGTGGCGCCGGCCTCGTGCGCGGCGACCATCTTGTGCGTGATCCCGCCAATCTGGCCGACCTTGCCATCGGAGGAAATCGTGCCCGTCCCGGCGATGAACGTCGAACCGGCCAGATCGCCCGTGGTGAGCTTGTCGACCACCGCCAGGCTGAACATCAGGCCCGCCGAGGGCCCGCCCACGTTGGCGAGGTTGAAGTCCACCGAGAACGGCGCCCACGGCGCGTCGAGGACCGCGACACCCAGGAAGCCGTAGTCGCGGTCCTTGTTGGTGCCCAAGGTGATCTGCGTGACGCCGGCCGGCTCGTTTTTGCGCCGGTAATCGATCGTCACCACCTGCCCGGGCTTGGTGCTCTTCAGCAGTCCGGTGAACTGCTCGACGTTGGCGACCGGGGTGCCGTTGACCGCGTCGATAGCATCACCGACCTTCAATTTGCCCACCGACGGTCCGGGGTCGGTGACGCTCGCGATGGTGATTGCGGGCGCGTACTTCAGGTAGCCCAGGGCGGCGTACTCGGCACTGTCCTCGGAGTCCTTGAAATCGGCGTTGTTGGCCTTGTCGACCTCCTCGCGCGACTTTCCGGGCGGGTAGATCAGGTCGCGGGGCACCAGCTGCTCTTGCCCGGACAACCACAGGGTCAGCGCCTCGCCCAGGCTCAGTTCGTCACGCTGGGACACCGTCGTCATGTTGAGGTGGCCGGTCGTCGGATGCGTCTGGGTGCCCTCGATGTCGACCACCTGCTTGCCGTCGACCTCACCCAGGGTGTCGAAGGTGGGCCCCGGCCCCAGGGAAACAAACGGCACCGTCACCACCGCGAGCAACACGCCGAAGACCAGGATCGGCACCAGCGCGACCATCAAGGTCAGAATCCGCCTGTTCACGCCGCTACCCTAACCGGGCCGGCCGCACGCCGGTTCAGCTACAAGCGTGACAACTGATGGCGCCAGCCGGTTCCGTGGTGAGTACCGTTGGGGTTATGGCTGACCTGCCCTTCGGCTTCTCCTCCGGAGAAGACCCCGAGCGCGACAAGCATGGGAAGAACGATCCCGAGTCCGGCTCGGGTGCGTCAAACCCGCTCGGCGCGTTCGGCATGAGCGGGGACTTCAGCATGGGTGACCTAGGCCAAATCTTCACGCAACTGGGTCAGATGTTCAGCAACGCCGGCACGATGACGGCCGGCGGGCAGTCGGGGCCCGTCAACTATGAACTGGCCCGGCAGGTCGCGTCCAGCTCGATCGGCTTCGTCGCTCCCATTCCGGCGTCGACGAACTCGGCGATCGGCGACGCGGTACGTCTGGCCGACACCTGGCTCGACGGCGTCACGGCGCTGCCCTCCGGCGCCACCAAGGCGGTCGGCTGGAGCCCCAGCGACTGGGTGGACAACACCCTGGCGACCTGGAAGCGGCTGTGCGACCCGATGGCCCAACAGATTTCGTCGGTGTGGGCGCAGTCGCTGCCGGAGGAGGCCAAGAGCATGGCGGGCCCGCTGATGGCGATGATGTCGCAGATGGGCGGCATGGCATTCGGCTCGCAGCTGGGCCAGGCGCTGGGCCGGTTGTCGCGGGAAGTGCTGACGTCGACCGACATCGGCCTGCCGCTGGGTCCCAAAGGCGTGGCGGCCGTCATGCCGGACGCCGTGGAGGAATTCGCCGCCGGGCTCGAGCAACCGCGCAGCGAGATCATGACGTTTCTGGCGGCACGGGAGGCGGCCCACCATCGCCTCTTCAGTCACGTGCCCTGGTTGGCCAGCCAGCTGCTCGGTGCCGTCGAGGCCTACGCCCGGGGCATGCAGATCGACATGAGCGGAATCGAAGAGCTCGCGCGCGATTTCAACCCCGCGTCGCTGGCCGATCCGGCGGCCATCGAAAACCTGCTCGGGCAGGGTGTGTTCGAGCCGAAGGCCACCCCGGCGCAGACTCAGGCGCTGGAACGACTCGAGACCCTGCTCGCGCTCATCGAGGGCTGGGTGCAGATCGTGGTCACCGCCGCGCTGGGCGATCGGATCCCTGGAACGGCCGCGCTCAGTGAGACTTTGCGCCGGCGCAGGGCCAGCGGCGGCCCGGCCGAGCAGACCTTCGCCACCCTGGTCGGCCTGGAGCTGCGGCCCCGCAAGCTGCGCGAGGCCGCGGCACTGTGGGAGCGACTGACTGAGGCCGTCGGCGCCGACGCTCGCGATGCCGTCTGGCAACATCCCGATCTGCTGCCCGGCGCCGACGATCTCGACGATCCGGCCGGCTTCATCGACCGGGTCGTCGGCGGCGACACCACCGGCATCGACGAGGCGATCGCCCGCCTCGAAGAGGAAGACCCCGGGGCTGACGGCGGTTCTGCCGACCACTGAAAGCGCCGCCGGTTCCGTGCCCGCGTGGAAGAACGGGCAGCAAACGATCATCGTCACAGCGCCGCCCGGCTGACCCCCCTGTGGATAACTGCACGGACCGTTGCCCGCGCCGTGGCACAGTCCGACACATGCCGCGCGCCGCGCTCTATGCGCTCGACCCGGCCATGCCCGTGCTGTTGCGCCCCGACGGCGCCGTCCAGGTCGGCTGGGATCCCCGCCGGGCCGTTTTGGTGCGCCCACCCCGTGGCCTCGCCGCCGCGACGCTGGCCGCGCTGCTGCGCGCGATGCGCTCTCCCCTGCCGCTCGCCGAGCTGCATCGCCAAGCCGTCGGGCATGGGCTGGCCGACGTCGACGGCATGACCCAGCTGCTCGCGCAATTGGTGCGCGCCGGGGTGGTGACTCGCGGGTTCCGGCAAACCGGCGGGCGGGCGGCCTCCATCCGGATCCACGGCCGCGGCCCGCTGTCGGACTTGCTGATGGAGGCGCTGCGGTGTTCCGGGGCCCGGATAGCGCACAGCAGCCAGCCGCACGCCGCCGTCACGCGCGCCGCCGTGGATCTGGTGGTGCTGGCCGACTACCTGGTAGCCGACCCGCGCATGGTGCGCGACCTGCACAGCCAGGGCGTAGCCCATCTGGCGGTGCGGGTCCGCGACGGCACCGGCCTGGTGGGGCCGCTGGTCATCCCCGGCGTGACCAGCTGCCTGGGGTGCGCCGACCTGCACCGCAACGACCGCGACGCCGCCTGGCCCGCGGTCGCGGCGCAACTGCGGGAAACCGTCGGGGTGGCCGATCGGGCCACGTTGCTGGCTACCGCCGCGCTGGCGCTCAGCCAGGTGAACCGGGTGATCGCCGCGGTGCGCGGGGACGACGCCGGACCGGATACCGACCCGCCGCAGGCGCTCAACGCGACCCTGGAGTTCGACCTCCGCGCCGGCGCGATCGTCGCCCGACAGTGGACCCGCCACCCGTTGTGTTCTTGCTGATCGGCCCCGGACGGCGTGTGACCACCGGTCGTCTCGTCACCGCACTGTTGCCTAGATCAACCCCGGGGCGGGTGGCCCGTCATGGATGATGGACATGGATGATGGACGTTGTGGCAGACATCAAACGGGGCAGGGCGGCGCGTAACGCCAGGTTGGCCAGCATTCCGGTCGGCTTTGCGGCGCGGTCCGCGCTCGGCTTCGGTAAGCGGCTGACCGGCAAATCGAAAGACGAAGTCCAGGCCGAGCTGCTGGAGAAGGCCGCCCATCAGTTGTTCACCGTGCTCGGTGAGCTCAAGGGCGGGGCGATGAAGGTCGGCCAAGCCCTGTCGGTGTTGGAAGCCGCGATCCCCGAGCAGTACGGCGAGCCGTACCGCGAAGCACTGACCAAGCTGCAAAAGGACGCCCCACCACTGCCGGCCGACCGCGTGCACCGGGTGCTCGACGCGCAGCTGGGCACCAAGTGGCGGGACCGATTCAGCGAATTCGACGACACCCCGGTGGCCTCGGCGAGCATCGGCCAGGTGCACAAGGCGGTGTGGTCGGACGGCCGCGAGGTGGCCGTCAAAATTCAGTACCCGGGCGCGGACGAGGCGCTGCGAGCCGACCTCAAGACGATGCAGCGGCTGGTCGGGGTGGCCAAGCAGCTGGCCCCGGGGGCTGATGTCCAAGGTGTGGTCGACGAGCTGATCGAACGCACCGAGATGGAACTCGACTACCGACTGGAGGCCGACAACCAGCGCGCGTTCGCCAAGGCCTACCGCGACCATCCGCACTTCGCGGTGCCCCGAGTGGTGGCCAGCGCGCCCAAAGTCGTTGTCCAGGAATGGATTCAGGGCGTACCGATGGCCGAGATCATCCGCGACGGGACCTGCGAGCAGCGCGACCTGATCGGCACCCGGCTGCTCGAGCTCACCTTCGACGCGCCGCGCCGGCTGGGGATGCTGCACGGCGATGCGCACCCGGGCAACTTCATGCTGCTGCCCGACGGCCGGATGGCCGTCATCGACTTCGGCGCCGTCGCGCCGATGCCCGGGGGTTTTCCGGTCGAGCTCGGAATGACCATTCGGCTGGCCCGCGAGAAGAACTACGACCTGTTGCTGCCGACGATGGAGAAGGCCGGGTTCATCCAGAAGGGCCAGCAGGTGTCGGTGCGCGACATCGACGACATGCTGCGCCAGTACGTCGAGCCGGTCGAGGTCGAAGTGTTTCACTACACCCGCAAGTGGCTGCAGAAGATGTCCACCATCGAGATCGACCGATCGGTGTCGCAGATCAGGACGGCCCGGCAGATGGACCTGCCCCCCAAGCTGGTGATCCCGATGCGGGTGATCATGTCGGTGGCGGCGATTTTGTGCCAGCTGGACGCTCGGGTGCCGATCAAAAAGCTGTCCGAAGAGCTGGTTCCCGGCTTCGCCGAACCCGACGCCGCCGCCCTCTAGGCCGCGACCGTGGCCTTGCGCGGACGTCCGCGTGGGCGTTTGTAGCTCACGACCGCGCCGCGCTCGAAAATCTCGCCGCCCCAGACTCCCCACGGTTCGGCGCGGTCTAGCGCCGCCGTCAGGCATTGCCGCCGCACCGGGCAGTCCGCGCACAGCGTCTTGGCGCGCTCCAGGTCGGCCGGGGTCTCGGCGAACCAGAGATCGGGATCGCCGGCGTGACATGGCAACACCGGCTGCGGTTGTCTGGGGACTGTCGGTATCGACATGTCCTGCTCACCTGCTTCCTGGTTGGGTGTCCTCTTGGTGATCCGGACCAGGTTGCGGGCTTGATTACTCAGTCCCAAAACGACGGCCACGGATCCTTGACTTCGGGTCCGTGGCCATTAGTGGGCGGTTACGTAGCGGTTACGTACGTCTCCGATCCACGGACGCGTCAGTCGCGGCGGCGCGATGCTTAGCACCGGCCGCCGGTACGGCGGCGGCGTGGGCGGCGTGGAAGGTGCCCGCGGGCAGCGCGGCGGCCACGGCGAGTCCGAACGTGTCGTTGATCATCGCGGCCACCTCCTTTTGGGCATTCGACAGCGTAAACGCGAATACGAGGGTAGATGCTAGCAGCCGACGCTGACAACCGATTTTCTGACCTGCGCGTTCGCGCCTAACGGTCATGCACCAACTGCAGCACGTCGGCGCCGTATTGCTCGAGCTTGCGCGCGCCGATGCCCGGGATCGCGATCAGCGCGGCCTCGTCGTCGGGCAGCAGCTCGGCAATGGCGATCAGGGTGTTGTCGGTGAACACGACGAAGGCGGGCACCTTCTGCTCCTTGGCGACCTCAAGCCGCCACTCCTTGAGCCGCAACAGCAACTTCTCGTCGATGTCGGCGCTGCACGTCTCGCAACGACGCAGCATGACAGCCGCCGGGGTGGTCAGGTTGCTGTTGCAGATCCGGCACCGCGAAGCGCCCGGTTTGCGCCGGGGTTTGCCGGGCCCCGCCGCCACACCGGCCTGCGGCGCGATGCCGTTGAGGAACCGCGACGGTTTGCGGCTCTGCCGGCCGCCCGGGCTGCGCGACAACGCCCAACTGAGCGCCAAATGCACTCGGGCCCTGGTGATTCCGACGTAAAGGAGACGGCGCTCTTCCTCCACCGGTTCGCTCTCGGGCCCGTGCGCCAAGGCGTGCGAGATGGGCAGGGTGCCGTCGGCCAATCCGACCAGGAACACCGCATCCCACTCGAGCCCCTTGGCGGCGTGCAACGACGCCAAGGTGACGCCCTGGACGACCGGCGGATGCCGCGCATCGGCCCGGATCCGCAGCTCGGCCACCAGCCCGCGCAGGTCCAGCTCGGGCCGCTGCGCCACCTCGTCGACGACCAGTTCCGCCAGGGCGCTCAACGCCTCCCAGCGCTCACGCGCCCGGGTGCCGACCGGTTCGTCGGCCGTCAGCCCGAGCGGTTCGAGGAGGGCGCGGACCAGGTCGGGCAGCGGCGCCTTGACCGGGTTGTCGCCCGCGCGCTCGGCCGCGCGGTGCAGGGCCGCCATCGCCTGCTTGATCTCCTGGCGGGTGAAAAATCCCTCGCCGCCGCGAACCTGGTAGGCGATGTTGGCCTCGGTCAGCGCCTCCTCGTAGATCTCGGATTGGGCGTTGACGCGGTAAAGCACCGCGATCTCCGACGGCGGGGTGCCGGACTCGATCAGCCCGCCGATCCTCTGGGCCACCGCGGCGGCCTCGGCGGTTTCGTCCGGGTGCTCGTGAAATGTCGGCGCCGGGCCCGGGGGCCGCTGGCCGGACAATTGCAGCTTGCTGCCCGCGACGCGCCCGCGCGCCGCGGCGATCACCTGGTTGGCCAGCGAGACGACCTGCGGCGTGGAGCGGTAGTCGCGTTCCAGGCGCACCACCGTGGCGTCGGGAAACTGCCGCGAGAAGTCGAGCAGGAAACGCGGCGAAGCCCCGGTGAACGAGTAGATGGTCTGGTTGGCGTCGCCGACGACCGTCAGGTCGTCCCGATCGCCCAGCCACGCCGACAGCACGCGCTGCTGCAACGGCGTGACGTCCTGGTACTCGTCGACGACGAAGCAGCGGTAACGGTCGCGGAACTCCTCGGCGACGGCGACGTCGTTCTCGATCGCCGCCGCGGTGTGCAGCAATAGGTCGTCGAAGTCGAGCAGCGTCACCGCTTCGTCGCGCACCTTGAGGGCCTCGTAGGCGGTGTAAACCTCGGCGATCTTGCCGGCGTCCAGCGGAATGTCTCGGGCCGCGGCGGCCACCGCGGCCGGATACGCCTCGGGCCCGATGAGCGATGCCTTGGCCCACTCGATCTCCCCGGCCAGGTCACGCACGTCGTCGGTGCTGACGTTGAGCCTGATGCGGCTGGCCGCCCTGGCGACGACGGCGAATTTGGTATCCAACAGCTGCCAGCCCGTGTCACCGACCACCCGCGGCCAGAAGTAGCGCAGCTGGCGGTGTGCGGCCGAGTGAAAGGTCAGGGCCTGCACGGCGCCCACGCCCGCCGCGTTCTGCGTGGCGGCACCCAACGTGCGCAGCCGAGATCGCATCTCCCCCGCCGCGCGCTGGGTGAAGGTGACCGCAAGGACTTGGCCGGCCGCGACGTGCCCGTTCGCCACCAGTTGGGCGATGCGATGGGTGATGGTGCGGGTCTTGCCCGTTCCGGCGCCGGCCAGGACACACACCGGCCCGCGCGGCGCGAGCACGGCCTCGCGCTGCTCGTCATCCAGTCCCGCGATCAACGGGTCGGCCACCACCGGCATGGCGTCCATCTTGGCAGCGGTGGCCGACAAACCCGGCGTGTCGCCACGCCGACCCGCAAAATCGGCGCCGTGGCCGAGGCCCTGGCGTGGAACGCATCGCCGCCCGGCTACGTTATCGACTTATGAGCAACGCTCCGATCACCGTTTACACGACGTCATGGTGTGGCTACTGCCACCGGCTCATGACCGTGCTCAAGTCCAACGGCATCCCCTACGAGGCGGTCGACATCGAACACGACCCGGCGGCCGCGGAGTTCGTCGGTTCGGTCAACGGCGGCAACCGGACGGTGCCCACGGTGAAGTTCGCCGACGGGTCGACCCTGACCAACCCCAGCGCCGCCGAGGTCAAGGCGAAGCTGGCCGCGGTGAACGGCTGAGGCGGTTCGCGCCTAGTCCAGTGCCGCCCAGGACTCGATGATCACCCGTGCAATCGAAATCGACCCGGGCAAAAGCAGTTTCGACTCCGAGGAACTGCCCCAGTCACCGGCCGCCAGGGCGGCGCGTACCTCGTCGCGGGTGAACCACGCCGCCTCGGCGATCTCACCGTCATTGAACGAGAACTCCTCGTCGGGGTCGCCCAGAGCATGGAACCCCACCATCAGCGACCGCGGAAACGGCCACGGCTGGCTGCCCAGGTAGCGGACGTCGCGCACGTTCAGGCCGATCTCCTCGCGGATCTCCCGTGCCACGCAGACCTCGAAAGACTCGCCGGCTTCGACGAATCCGGCCAAGAGCGAGAACATCCGCTCCGGCCACACCGCCTGGCGGGCCAGCACCGCGCGATCGCGGCCGTCATGGACCAGGCAGATGATTGCCGGGTCGATGCGCGGAAACTCCTCGTGCCCGGTGATCGGGTTGACGCGCGACCAGCCCGCCCTGGCCGGCTTGGTCGGCGCTCCGTCGATCGCGCTGAACCGTGCTCGCTCATGCCAATTCAGCAACGCGACGGCCGATGACACCAGCTGGCTGCTGGTGTCATCGAAGATCGGGCCGAGGCTGCGCAGGTTGACGACCTCGGTTTTCAGGTCGGGGTCTTCGGGCGCTTGCAGGGCGCCCCGGATCGCCCAGACGTGTCGGCCGTCGTCGATGCGGCCAAGGAAAACCGCGTCCGTCGGGGGTTTTTCGCCCAGTTCGGCTGCGGCGCCGAGCACCACCCGGCCGTTGGCGACCAGCACCTGGTTGCGCGAATCCACCCGCAGCAGTGCGGCGGTCGCCCATCCGGCGGTAGCCGCGTCGACGTCGGTGCGCAATTGATCGGCCCGGTCCGCGCCGACGCGCGAGAGCAGCGGGACGCTGCGCAGCTGAAAATCCACTAGCTTTCCGCGTTTCGGACGTAGAGAAGCCGGTCGCTGGCCTCGATGGCGTCCACCTCGGGCGCCCCGATGCGCAGCAGTCGCCCGTCTCGCACCACGCCGAGGACGATGTCGCGCAAATGGCGCGGCGATCCGCCGATCTCGTCCTTGTCGACCTCGCGCTCGGCGATGGCCAGCCCCTCCTGCGGAGTGAGCAGATCCTCGATCATCGCCACGACACTGGGGGTGGTGGTGGCCAGGCCCAGTAACCGGCCAGCGGTCTCGGAAGAGACCACCACCGAGTCCGCGCCCGATTGCTCGAGCAGGTGCTGGTTTTCGGACTCGCGGATGGATGCCACGATCTTGGCCTTGGGGGCGATCTCGCGGGCAGTCAGCGTCACCAGCACCGCGGTGTCGTCCCGGCTGGAGGCGACGATGATCGACGCGGCGTGCTGGGCACCCGCCAGCCGCAGCACATCGGATTTCGTGGCATCGCCGTGCACGGTGACCAGGCCGGCGGAAGCGGCACGGTCCAGTGCCGGCTGGTCGGTGTCGACGACGACGATCTCTCCCGGGGGCACCTCGTCTGCGAGCATCGCCGCGACGGCCGTCTTGCCCTTGGTGCCGTAGCCGATCACGATCGTGTGGTTACGCACTCTGCTCCTCCAACGCTGGATCTTCCAGGCCTGGCGCGATGTTTCGGTGACGACTTCGAGCGTGGTACCGACCAACAAGATCAGGAAGGCGATGCGCAACGGCGTCACGATCAAGACATTGGTTGCGCGCGCGAACTCCGAGATCGGCGTGATGTCGCCATAACCGGTCGTCGACAGCGTCACCGCCGAGTAGTACAGGCAGTCCAGAAACGTCAGGCGGTCACCCTGTGCGTCGTGGTAGCCGTCGCGGTCCAGGTACACGGTGACGGCACCGAGCAATAACGCGGCGACGGCAATCGCTATCCGGCGGGAGATGATCCGGGCGGGGCTGGCATGCCCCTGCGGGATGCGCAGCACGCCGACGAGGGCGTAACTGGGCTGGACGGTCAACCTCTCGTCGAGGCGCCGCAGCCGCCGCCAGCTACCTTTGGCCACGCTGGTCCGTCATCGGTTTGATCCCGCCGCATGGGCACGCACGAATCAAATGTAACCACGATCCGCGGCGGGCAGACACTCGATCGGCTCAGACCGCGACATCGCTCACCTGCGGCGTCATCGCGCCCGCCAGGGCAAGCCCGGCCAGCGCGTTCGCGTCGGGAAGTTCGTCCGGGGTGATCGTGACGCCGGTGCGCACATAGTGGAAGGCCGTCCGCACCGAGGACTCCGCACATCCGGACAGCGCGGCCCACGCCAAGCGGTAGACCGCGAGCTGGACGGCGGCCTGCCGCATCGCTTCCGGGCCCCGCGGCGGCTCTCCCGTCTTCCAGTCCACCACGGTAGCGCCGCCGCCGGGTTCGGCAAAGACGGCGTCAATACGCCCGCGCACCACCGTGTTGGCGATGGGCATCTCGAAGGGCACCTCGACGGCTATCGGGGTGCGGGCCGCCCACCGCGATCGGGTAAATGCCTGCTGCAGCGCGGCCAGCTCCTCGGTGTGGCCGAACCCGGAGTCCGCGGCACCGGGCAGATCGACCACGTCGAAAAGCGCCTCTGTCCCGTAGAACTGCTGCACCCAGGAATGAAACGCGTTGCCCAACGACGCATGTGGATCGGGCCGGGTCGGCAACCGATGCACCAGCCGTTGCACCGCGCCGTCGGGGTCGCGGGCCAAATCGACCAGCCCGCTGACCGACAGCTGGCTGGGCAGCCCTCGGGCGGTCCGCCGCTCGCACCGCGCACGCTCGGCCAGCAACGCGTCGACGTCGCCGGTCCAGCCCTCGACATCGACGCAGTCCTGCGGCGCATCGGCGGCCATCGCCGCCGCCACCAATGCCGCCCCATGCTCGACGTCGGCGCGGCGGGAGGCCAGCGGATCGGCGGGCCATACTGCTTCGATAACCTTGTCGCGCAGCGGATTTCGCTCTCCATCGGATGGCGGCGGAGCCCACTGCTCGACCACCCCGCACGGATCGCCGGTCGCCGTCGACCGGTCGATGATCTCTTTGAGCTCGCAGAGGAATTCGGACGGTCCGCGCGGTTTGATCCCGGTGGGGCCCCAGTGATGACCGGAGACCAACAGTGTGTCCTCGGCCCGGGTGATGCCGACGTACAACAGCCTGCGCTCCTCGTCGAGGCGCCGCTGCCCCAGCTGGCGGCGATGCTCGGAGATCTTGTCCGACAGCTGCTTACGGTTGGTGACGTCCGACAGGTCCAGCACCGGGATGCCCAGTGACCCGGCGGAGGCACGGTCGCCGCGCAGCAGCGGCGGCAATTCGGCCGCATCGGTGAGCCAGCTGCTGCGCGACGCGGTCGACGGAAACGTTCCGCCGGACAGGTGGGCTACCGCGACCACTTCCCATTCCAGTCCCTTCGCCGAGTGCACGGTGAGCACCTGCACGCGGTCACGGGCCGCCGCCAACGGCGCAGGCGCCAAACCGTTTTCGACGGTCTCGGCCGCGTCCAGATACGCCAGCAGACCCAGGACCGACGCACCCGTGCTGTTGCGTTCCGCGTACCCGGCAACCACGTCGGCGAAGGCGTCGAGGTGCTCAGCGCCGGCCCAGGCGAGGTGGCCCGCGGCGGCGCGGACTTCGCAATCCAGTCCCAGCGTGCGCCGCACCTCGGCGACCAAATCGGGCAGCGAATGCCCCAAGTGCCCGCGCAAGGCGGTCAGCTCGGTCGCCAACGCGGTGATGCGTTGATATCCCGCAACCGAATACGCGGTGGCCGGGCCGGGGTCGTCGATCGCGTCGGCCAAGCATGCAGTGTCGTCGATGCGCGACGGGCTGGCCGCCTCCGCGATCGCCTGGGCCGAGGACCCGGCGACCGGGTGTCCCGCGTACAGCGCCCGCGCCCGCCGCCACAGCGCAGCGAGGTCTCGCCCACCCAGCCGCCAGCGCGGGCCGGTCAACACCCGCATGGCCGCGGCGCCGGCGGTGGGATCGGCGACCAGCCGCAGCATCGCCACGAGTTCGGCGACCTCGGCGACGGACAGCAGGCCGGCCAACCCGACCACCTCGACCGGGATGCCCCGCGCGCGCAGCGCCTCGGCGATCGGTGCGGCATCGGCGTTGCGGCGCACCAGCACCGCCGCTGTCGGCGGGCTGACGCCGGCGGCCGCCGCCCGCTGGTAATGCCCGTGCAGGTGGTCGGCGATCCAGTCGCGTTCGGCCTGCGCGTCGGCCAGCAACGCGACCCGGACCGTGCCGGGCGCGGCGTTCGGACGGGGACGCAGCGCGTGCACGGCCACCGACCGGCGCCGCGCCGGCGCCGAAACAGCGTTGGCGATGTGCAGGGTGCTCGGCGGGTTGCGCCAGCTGGTGCGCAGTTCCAGGACCGGCGCCGGCGTGCCGTCGGAGCGCGGGAAGTCGGTGGTGAACCGCGGCAGGTTGGTCGCCGAAGCGCCGCGCCAGCCGTAGATCGACTGGATGGGGTCGCCGACGGCGGTGAGCGCCAATCCGTCGTCTTGGACGCCGGAGCCGCCGCCGAACAGCGCCGACAGTGCGATGCGTTGGGCATGACCGGTGTCCTGGTATTCGTCGAGCAGGACCACTCGGTAGCGGCTGCGCAGGTCGGCACCGACCTGCGGGAAGCCCGACGCGAGCCGGGCGGCCGCCGCCATCTGCCCGCCGAAGTCCAGTACCTTCCCGGCGCGCATGCGGTCCTGCAATGCGTCGAGCAGTGGCACCAGTTCGGCGCGCTCGGTCTGGGCGGACAACAGCCGCAACAGCCATTGGCTGGGCCCGCGGTCGCGCTGGTACGGGCCGGCGGGCAGCGCGTGCACCAGCCGCTCCAACTCCAGGTGGGTGTCGCGTAGCTGGTCGGTGTCGACCAGGTGCTCGGTGAGCTGGCCCCACAGCCGCAGCACCATCGCGGTCACCGCGGCCGGGGTCTTATCGGTGCTCAGCTGTCCGTCGTAGCGGTTGACCACGTCGAAGGCCAGCTGCCAGAGCTCGGTTTCGCTGAGCAACCGGGTGTCGGGCTCGACCGGCAGTAACAGGCCGTAGTCACGCAGCAGCGATCCCGCGAACGCGTGATAGGTGCTGACGGTCGGCGCCGCGCCGGTGTCGAGCGACCCCAGGGCCCCCAGGCCGATGCCGGCCAGCCGGGCCAGCCGGGAACGGACCCGGCGCAACAGCTGACCGGCGGCCTTGCGCGTGAACGTCAATCCCAGCACCTGGCCGGGATCGGCGTAACCGTTGGCGATCAGCCACACCACCCGCGCCGCCATCGTCTCGGTCTTACCTGCCCCCGCTCCCGCGATAACCACCAGCGGGCCCGGCGGCGCGGCGATCACGGCGGCCTGCTCCTCGGTGGGCGGGAAAAGCCCTAGCGCCGAAGCTAATTCGGTCGGACTATAACGCGGACGCAGGGTCATCACGGGCTCCCTTCGAGATGGGCGGGGCAGGACGGGCGCAGCGGGCAATGCGGGCAACCCTCGTTGCGCCGGGCGACGAACTGCGGGCCGGCGGTGGCGTCGGCGGCCCGCTTGACCAATTCGCGCCACGCGTCCCGGGCGGCCGGCGTCAGGGGGTCCTGCTCACGCACGGTGGCCCCGCTCGACCCGGTCTTGCCCAGGTAGACCAGCCGGGCGCCACCTGGCTCGGTATCGGGCGCACTGTCCGCCATCAGGCCGTCGGCCACGCCCAACTGATACATCGCCAGCTGGGCGTGCTGTTGTGCATCGTCCTTGCTGACGGGCGATTTGCCGGTCTTGACGTCCACGATGACCAGCCGCCCGGCCGCGTCGCGTTCCAGCCGGTCGACGCGGCCGCGCAACCGGACCTCCCCGCCTCCCTCACGCGGTGTCTGCAGGGCCCCGTCGACGTCCACCTCGACGCCGACCTCCCGCAACTCGCCACGCGTCTGGGTACGCCACTCGACGAACGCCGAAATCATGGCGCGGTGCCGGGCCAGCTCGTTCCGCGAATGCCAACGGGCCTCGAAAGGCAGGTGCTGCCAAGCCCGTTCCAACTCCGCGACCATCTCGGATTCGGTTCTGCCCGGTTCGGCGATCACCGCGTGCAGCACCGATCCGAGAGTGGACCGCAGCTCGCGCGGGTTGGTTCCGCCGTGCCGCTCGACCAGCCAGCGCAGCGGGCAGTCGCTGAGCGTCTGCAGCGTCGACGGCGTCAGGGTGACGGCAGCACCGGCATCGGCGAGCGGAGCGCTGGTGCTGACCTCGGTCAGCCCGTGCCAGGCGGAGGGGTCGGCGCCCGGCACACCGGCCTTCGCCAACCTGGCCAATTGTGTTGCGGCACAACGTCTCGCGTCGTCGTCGACGGCGCCGGGCGGGGCGCAGACGACGCCGCGCAACCGACCGACAAGCGCTGGCGACGACAGCACGCGCGGCGACGAAACCGGCGGAACCGCAGCCTCTTCCGCGTCGGCACTGGCCCACTGGGCGACCTCGAAGAAGAAAGGCGATGGCAGCGCGGCTCCGTTGTCGGCACCACCGGCGTCACTGTCGACGGCGGTGATCAGCAATCGCCGTCGGGCCCGCCCCATCGCGGCGAGCAGCAACTTGCGTTCCTCGGCGAGCAGCGGCGCCCGTACCGATGCGTCCGCGGATACCCCGTCGACCACGTCGAGCAATCGTTGGGTGGCCAGCACACCTCCGCGCGGAACGGTGTTGGGCCACAACCCATCCTGCAGACCGGCGATCACCACCAGGTCCCACTCGTGCCCCAGCGCCGCGTGCGCGCTGAGCACCCGGACCTGCTCCGACGCCGCCGCGGGCTCGGTCGTCGCGCCCGGCACCTGCAGCGCCGCGACATGTTCGATCAGACCGCGCAGCGACGCCCCGGGGGTGCGGGACACGTACTGGTCGGTGACGTCGAACAACGCGGTCGCCGCGTCGAGGTCGCGGGTGGCCTGAGCGCCCGCCGCGCCACCTCGCTCGCTGGCGGCCAGCCAGCGGCGCTGCAGACCGGACCGCTGCCACGCCGCCCACAGCGTGTAGCGCGGATCTTGACCGTCGGCGTGACAGCGCGCGGCCGCCTCAAGCACCGCGCGTACCCGTTTCAGGGCGCGCGAACCCGCACGCGGGGGCGACTCGGCCCGCAGCGCGGCGGCCACCAGGTCCCCGAAAGTTGCTGATGCGTCCGCGGATCGGTCACGTAGCAACGCCCGGCGCAGCTGGCGCAGCGATACCGGGTCTACCCGGCCGATTGGTCCACTCAGCAGCTCCAGCGCCTGGTCACCGTCGAGCCGGTCGGCGGTCGCTTCCAGCACCGTGAGCATCGCCCGGACGGCCGGTTCCTCGGCCAGCGACCCGTTGACGGCCGGTGCGGCCACCGGCACCCCGGCGGCCGCCAGCGCCCTGGGCAGCCGGGCGCCGGCACGCGGCACCGACCGCACGATCACCGCCATCTGCGACCACGGCACGTCGTCGACGAGGTGAGCCCGCCGCAGCGTGTCGGCGATCAACGCGGCCTCCGCATGCAGCGACGCCGCCAGGCGCACGGTGAGCGACCCTTCCTCCGCGCCGGTGCCGTTGACCTGTCTGCCCGCACTACTGCCCGGAAGTCGTTGCGCGACGGCGCTGACGGCACGCGCCACCGCGGGCGCACACCGATGCGATTCGGCCAGCGTCACCGCGGGCGTATCGCCGTCAAGCAGCCCGGCCGGCTCGCCACCCCGGAAGCCGAACACGGCTTGATTTCGATCCCCGGCCAGCAGCGCCAATTCGCTACCGGCCGCCAGCGCCCGGACCAGGCGGGCCGCCTGCGGGTCGAGTTGCTGCGCGTCGTCGACCAGCAAAACCCGGATCCGGGCACGCTCGGCGGCCAGCAACTCCGGGTCGACCGCGAAAGCTTCCAGGGCGGCGCCGACGAGTTCGGCCGCACCCATCGCCGGCGTCGTCGCCTGCGGCGCCGCGGTTCCCACCGCCGCGCGCAGCAGCATCACCTGCTCGTACTGTTGCGCGAATCGACCCGCCGCCGTCCATTCCGGCCGCCGGGCAAACCGGCCGAGCCGCTGCAACTTCTGCGGATCTACCCCACGTTCGGCGCAGCGCGCCAACAGGTTTCGCAGTTCGCTAGCGAACGCCGTGGTGCTCAGCGCGGGCCGCAGCTGGGCCGGCCACCGGGTGGCGCCGTCTTCGAGGTCTCCGGCCAGCAACTCCCGGATGATCGCATCCTGTTCGGCGCTGGTGACCAGTCGGGGCGGCGCGTCACCGGCGCGCTCGGCCGCGCGGCGCAAGACCGCGTAGGCGTAGCCGTGCACGCTGCGGACCAACGGTTCGCGGAGCGCCGACCGGCTCGCATCGGTCGCTCGCAGCACCGCCATCGTCAACGCGCTGCGTTCCCGCGTCCCGATCCGTCCCGAGCCGGTAAGCAGCAGAACCGATTCCGGGTCTGCGCCGGCGGCGACCCGCGCGATCGCGGCGTCGACGAGCAAGCTGCTCTTTCCGGTGCCCGGGCCGCCGAGGATGCGGATCACGCCGCGCGCGCCCGGCGTCAGCACCGCGCTCGCCTCGGCATCCCAGGTCAACGACATACCGGCATGACATCACGAGGGTCTGACAAGTCGGCCCGGCGACGACCACGGGTGTCGGCCGGGCCTGGCATCATCGAGGCGTGACCACCGATCTGTACGTGCACCGCTTCGGCCCCGCCGCCCCGATTCAGTTTCTCGCCCTCCACGGACTGACCGGCCACGGTGAGCGCTGGAAGCATCTGAGCGAATACCTGCCCGAGATCTCCTTTGCCGCTCCGGATTTGATCGGCCACGGCAGGTCGTCCTGGGACGCGCCGTGGACCATCGACGCCAATGTCGCGGCGCTGGCCGCGTTGCTCGAGGACGTGGCGGTGGCCCCGGTGCTGGTCGTCGGGCATTCGTTTGGTGGGGGTTTGGCCATGCACCTGGCCGCCGCGCGGCCGGACCTGGTGTCGGCGCTGGTGCTGCTCGACCCGGCAGTGGGATTGGACGGCGCGTGGATGCGCGACATCGCCGAGCGGATGTTCGCCTCGCCCGACTACCCCGATCCCGCCGAGGCGCGAGCGGAAAAGGCCACGGGTTCGTGGGCCGACGTGGACCCCGCCGCGCTCGATGCGGAACTCGACGAGCATCTGATCCAGCTGCCGAATGGGCGGTACCGCTGGCGAATCAGCGTTCCGGCGGTGCTGTCCTACTGGAGCCAGATGGCCCGCCCGGTGGTGTATCCGCCGGCGGGCACGCCGACCGTTCTGGTGCGGGCGGCGTGGACGACGCCGCCCTACGTCAGTGACCAGCTCGTCGCGGGGCTGCAGGACCGTTTGGGTTCGGACTTCGAGGCGCTGACCTTCGAGTGCAACCACATGGTGGCCGGCGCGAAGCCGACCGAGGTCGCCGCCCTGATCCGCAAGCAGTTGCAGGCGCGCTGACCGTGCCGCCGGTGACCGACCAGCAAGTCGAGCGGGTGCGCGCCCTGGTGGCCGCCATCCCCTCCGGTCGGGTCGCCACCTACGGCGACATTGCCGCTGTCGCAGGCCTTTCCAGCCCGCGCGTCGTCGGCTGGATCATGCGCACCGACTCGTCGGACCTGCCCTGGCACCGAGTGATCACGGCCTCCGGGCGTCCGGCCCGGCACCTGACCACCCGGCAACTCGAACTGTTGCGCGCGGAAGGGGTTCTGGCCGTTGACGGCAGAATCGCGCTCGGCGAAGTTCGCTACGAGTTCCCCTCGGACTAGAGCACCAGCCGGATCAGCGCGGCGGTGCGCGCCAGACCGGGGAAGGCCTCCGCCGTCGAACGCGGATGCAGCGCGTGCACCGCCAAACGGAACATCAACGCGCGCAACAACATCTGCGGCCATTCGGGCAGCGCATTCCAGCGTTCGATGAGCCCGTCGTCGGCCTCGCCCCAGGACAGGGCATCGACGACGACGACGCCGGCCGCCCACGACGCCGGCCGCCAATACGGCGTGATGTCGGTGATGCCGGGTGCGGCGGTTCCGATGAAAAGCACTGTCCCGTAAAGGTCTCCGTGCACCAGCTGGTTGGGGCTTTTGGTCGGCTTGCGCAGCGTCGCAAGCTGGTTGATCAGCTCGACCGAGCGCTGACCGTCCGCGGTCGGCGGGGCGGTGCGCGCTCCGGGCGGAATCGATTGCAGCGGACGCTCTTCCCACGCGGCCCGGTCGGCGGCAATGAAGACGTCGACGTCTGACCACGGCGCGGTCGGTCCTTGGGTCAAAAATCGGGGACGTTCCAGTTTGCCGGTGGCCTCGTGCAGCCGCACGGCGGCGGAGACCACCTCGTCGTGCCTGGGCTCGGGTGTCCCGGCGACGAAGGTGTCCGCCCGCCAACCCGACACCACGTAGCGGCCGTCGGTCGAGCGGACCGGCCGGGCCAGCCGCACGCCGTCGACGAACAGTGTCTCGCGTACCCGCGCGGACCACGCGGCGCGGGCGTGGTCGGCCACGACGGACAACACGACTTCGCCGCAACGCCAGCCGCCCTCCCAGCTGGCGCCCAGCGCGATGGGCTTTACCCCGGCCAAACCGAATGCCGAAAGCACGTGCTCCGGCGGCGGTTCGACACTCACGCGGGTTAGCCTAGTGCAGCCCAGCTGCGGTATTGCGTCAGTACATCACCATGTCGGGCTGCATCTGCTGCGCCCACGCGACGATCCCGCCCTGCAGATGGACGGCGTCGGAGAAGCCGGCCTTTTTCACCGCGGCCAGCGCCTCGGCGGAGCGCACGCCGGTCTTGCAGTACAGCACCGCCTTGCGGTCGTGCGGCAGCTTCGCCAGTCCCTCGCCGGAACTGAGCAACGACTTCGGGATCAGCTGGGCACCGTCGATGTGGTTGATGTCCCACTCAACCGGCTCCCGAACGTCGATCAAGGCCAGCTTTTTGCCCGAGTCCAAAAGCTCACGCAGCTCTTGCGGGGTGATGGTGGAGTCGCTGGTCGCCTCGGCCGCGTCCTCGGAGACCACGCCGCAGAACCCCTCGTAGTCGATCAATTCGGTGATCTTGGGCGTCGACGGGTCCTTGCGGATCGTGATAGTGCGGTAGCTCATCTCCAGCGCGTCGTAGATCATCAACCGGCCCAACAGCGATTCGCCGATGCCGGTGATCAGCTTGATCACCTCGGTGCCCATCACCGATGCGATGGACGCGCAGATGATGCCCAGCACGCCTCCTTCGGCGCACGACGGCACCATGCCCGGCGGCGGCGGCTCCGGGTAGAGGTCGCGATAGTTCAGGCCGCGCTGATTGCCGGCCTCGTCGGGCGGAGCATCCTCCCAGAACACCGAGACCTGGCCCTCGAAGCGGTAGATCGAGCCCCACACGTAGGGCTTGCCGGCCAGCACCGCGGCGTCGTTGACCAGATAGCGGGTGGCGAAGTTGTCGGTGCCGTCCATGATCACGTCGTACTGCGCGAAGAGGTCGACGGCGTTGTCCGCCTGGAGGCGGAATTCGTGCAGTCGCACCTCGACCAGCGGATTGATCGCGTGGATCGAGTCGCGCGCCGACTGGCCCTTGGGACGGCCGACATCGGCCACGCCGTGAATGATCTGGCGCTGCAAATTGGACTCGTCGACGACGTCGAAGTCGACGATGCCGATGGTCCCGACGCCGGCCGCGGCCAGGTACAACAATGCGGGCGCGCCCAAGCCTCCGGCGCCGATCACCAGCACCCGGGCGTTCTTCAGCCGCTTCTGCCCGTCCACGCCCACGTCGGGGATGATCAAGTGACGGCTGTACCGTGCGACTTCGTCGCGGCTCAACTCGCCGGCGGGTGCTACCAATGGCGGCAACGATGCGGACACCGAATATCTCCTCGGTCAACTGCGCGACTCACCTAATTGAAGTAAACGCCTCGATCGCCGGCATTGCTTCCCCGCACGGTATCGCCACTGCTAGGCGATGGGATACGGCCAGGGGTTGGGGCGGCAGACCTTGCCGTCGGCCTTCACGCTCTCCGGGTCGAACTGGGCGCCGTCGTCGTTGGAGGTTGAGAACGTCTGCTGCATCATGACCGGGGCCAACGCCCCCTGCTTGTCGCAGGGTTCGTGGCGCACGTAGCCGATGGCGTGGCCGACCTCGTGGTTGACGACGTACTGCCGGTACGAGCCGATGTCCCCTTCGAAGGGCACGGCGCCGCGCACCCAGCGCGCTTCGTTGATGAACACCCGCGCCTGACGGTCGGGTCCGTAGACGGGGTTATAGCAAGAGGTCTCCAGCCGAAACTCGTAGCCACAGCCCTCGCGCACCGTCACCGGCGACACCAGCGATATCCGGAAATCCGGCTTGACCCCGGTGGATCCGTCGATCCGGACGAAGGCGAACTGCGGGTTGTGCGTCCAGCCCTTGGGGTTGGCCAGCGTCTGATCGACCATGGTCGCGAACGCGTCGTCGCCGCCGAACATTGCGGGGTCCAGGCCGTTCTCGACCTCGACGCTGTATTTGAACACCTTGGCGGTGCCTTGCCCGATCTGCGGGGTGGTGCCGGGCACGATGCGCCAGGTCTTGTCGCCGGCTTCGGTGAACGGGCCGCCGTCGGGCAATGTCCCGGCCGGCAGGTTGGCGTCGAAGGTGGCCAGGCCGCGCGGCGGCGCGTCGAGGATGGCCGTACCCGTCGCGCCGATCGCCGGCGGGCCCTCAATGGGTTTGACCGCGGTCGGTTTGGGCTCGCCGACGCCCGTCACCGTCTGATAGATGACCACCGCCGTCAACACCACCAGCACGGGCAGCGCGTAGGCGCGCCAGCCGTAGGTGGAGACGAAACGCCCCAGCCAGGTTTGCTTGCGCCAGCGCCGGGGGCGCTCCCGGTCGGCGCGCGGTCGTCCGGGGCCCGCCGCGATGGGGTCACGCAGCGCCCGAAGCGGCTCCCGCCACTCGTCGCGGAGCACGGGCACCCGGCCGGTGCCGTGCGTCGGCGGCTCGGACGTCATTGCCCCAGAATGGCACAGCCGCGAGCCCAGGCGCCCCTGGCGCGCCCGACAACACTCGTTCCGCCTGCGCCGACGGCGGCGATGCCGATAGTGGGCACATGATGGGTAGTAATGTCTGTGCGACGAGCGAAGCGCGGCCGGCCTGTCGGATGGCCGGCCACAATCCAAATGAGGACCAAGTGAGCGATCTCGCCAAGTCGGCGGCACGGCGTGCTGTCAGATCGGGTGACCGCGGTCGGCCCAGTGACGGCATCGCGAATTCGAACCGGCGGGGTAACCGGTTGCCGCGCGACGAGCGTCGCGGCCAATTGCTGGTGGTGGCCAGCGACGTCTTCGTCGACCACGGCTACCACGCCGCCGGCATGGACGAGATCGCCGACCGAGCGGGAGTAAGCAAACCCGTTCTATACCAACACTTTTCCAGCAAGCTAGAGCTGTATCTGGCGGTGCTCAACCGGCACGTCGACAACTTGGTGTCGGGCGTGCAGAATGCGCTGAGCACCACGACCGACAACCGGCAGCGGTTGCATGCGGCGGTCCAGGCCTTCTTCGACTTCATCGAGCACGACAGCCAGGGTTACCGGCTGATCTTCGAGAACGACTACGTCACCGAGCCTGAGGTCGCCGCGCAGGTGCGGGCAGCCACCGAATCGTGCATCGACGCGGTGTTCGCGCTGATCAGCGCCGATTCCGGCCTTGATCCGCACCGCGCCCGGATGATCGCGGTCGGTTTGGTCGGCATCAGCGTCGATTGCGCCCGCTACTGGCTGGACTCCGATCGCCCGATTTCCAAGTCGGACGCCGTCGACGGCACCGTCGCGTTCGCGTGGGGCGGGCTGTCCCACGTGCCGCTCACCCGCTCTTAGCGGGCCTTCCCGCTCGACTTCGGGTCGGCGCCCAAACCGATGCCGAAGCCAACCCGGCGGCTGTCCGCGGCGCCGATCTCGACGTAGGCGATCTTGGCGGTCTGGATCAGGTAGCGGCGGCCCTTCTCGTCAGTCAGGCTGAGCAGACCTGGGCCCTCGCGCAGCGCGGCGTTGACGGCATCCTCAACCTCGGCGGGCGTTTGCGCGCTGGTGAAGACCAGCTCGCGCGGGCTGTCCGTGATACCGACCTTGACCTCCACGATGGCCCCTTCCGTTGTTCTTCGTCGCAGGCGTGTCAGCTGCAGGTTAGTGGACGCGACCGGTGCGCTGGTCACCGGCGCGAGTTCGCGGTAAGCGAAACCGTTTCTAACGGCAGATAACGATTCGTTCTCAGCTGGGTCAAGGTGGCCGTTCGGGACCGCTGCCGGCATTTTCACGTCAGTAACATCGGCACCATCAGAAACACGCTTGACGATCGTCCCGGCCTAGCCCGTGGCCGCGCCCACGACTACCCCGAGGACGACACCTACGCCGGAGCCAATTACGACGGCTACGGGGATGACGGCTACGACGAAGACGGTTACGCCGACGACGAGTACGACGAGTACGACGAGTACAGGGAGCTGCTCTGGCCCGTCGGCAGCTGGCGCCCGGCCGTCGCCCTGCTGGGCGCGATCGTCGCGATCGGCGCCGTCGCGACCGCCGTCATCATCAACAGCGGCGACAGCGCCTCGACCAAGGGCACGGTGGGCCCCGCCGCCACAACCGTGACGTCGGCGCCGCGGACCTCCAGCGCGCCGAGTGTTTCGCGCAGCCCGTCGCCGAGCACCTCCGTCGGGGGGCAGCTACCCCCGGAGACCGTCACGACGGTGACCACGCCGAGCGCGGCCCCGACCGTGCCGCCCCTGGTCACCCCGCCTCCGGCGGTCGTATCGCCAAGGGCGACAGTCGATCCGAACACCGTCTACTACAGCGTGACCGGAACAAAGCAACTGCTCGATTTGGTGAACGTCGTCTACACCGACGCTCGTGGCTACCCGCAAACCGAGTTCAACGTGTCGCTGCCCTGGACCAAAGTGGTGGTACTCAATCCCGGAGTGACCACCCGATCGGTCGTCGCGACCAGCATCGTGGGCCGGCTCAACTGCGCGATCGTCAACGCCGAGGGCCAGGTAGAGGTGGCCTCGGCCAACAACTCGAACCTGGCGACCTGCACGCGGTAACGGTCAGCTCAGACCGAGCTCGCGCATCCGCCGGTCGTGCGTTTGCTGCATACGCTCGAAGAACGCGCCGAGCGCGCCCAGGCCACCCGCTCCGGAGACCACCAGGTCAACCAGCTCATCGTGGTCGGCCAGCAGGTATTGGGCCTGGGTGATCGCCTCACCGAACAACCGGCGCGCCCACAGCGCCAGCCGGCTGCGCTGTTTGCCGCTGGCGGTGACCGCGGCCCGGACCTCGGCGACGACGAACTGCGAGTGCCCGGTTTCGGCCAACGCCGCCCGCACCACATCGGCGACCTCGTCGGGCAGGCTGTCGGCGATCTCGAGGTACAGGTCGGCGGCCAGCGCGTCGCCGACGTAGGTCTTCACCAGCGCTTCCAGCCAGGTGCTGGGCATCGTCAACCGGTGGTAATTCTCCAGCGCCGATACGTACCGCGACATCGCCGCAACCACGTCGACACCGCGGCTCTCCAGGGCGTCGCGCAGCAGTTCGTAATGCATCATCTCGGCGGCCGCCATGCTCGCCATCGAGATGCGTCCCCGCAGGTCAGGGGCCATGCGGGCCTCGTCGGTCAGCCGGTAGAAGGCGGCCACCTCGCCGTAGGCGAGCACTGCGAACAGTTCGTTGATGCCGGGGTGATCCGCGCTGATTCCTGGGGAAGCCGGATCGTCCACTTGGTCGGCAGAGGAGGCCGAAGTCATGGGCATCACTGTAGTCGGCGGACTTGTACGAGGATGGGTCCGAGCTGTCGACCAGCTATCATGCAGATAGATAGTGGCTGTATTTCCTTCTGCCGTCGCTATCGGCGAAATGTGCGTGCACAGTTGGCCCGCCTCAATTCAGCGGGGACCAGCGACTCGGCGACTCGGGAGTCGGAATTCGTGCGCGCGTGACCGCGACAGAAAACCGACCCAATCGAATAGTCACCGAAAGGTACATCCCCCACGCATGACTGCACTCACAAGCAAAACTGAACCCACTTTCGCCCAACTCGGCGTCCGCGACGAAATCGTCCGGGCGTTGGCCGAGAAGGGCATCGAGCACGCGTTCGCCATCCAGGAACTCACCCTGCCGATGGCGCTGGCCGGCGACGATGTCATCGGACAGGCCCGCACCGGGATGGGCAAGACCCTGGCCTTCGGCATCCCCCTGCTGCAGCGCATCACCAACGGCGTCGGCGTGCGACCGCTCAACGGCACGCCCCGCGCGCTGGTCGTGGTGCCCACCCGCGAACTCTGCCTGCAGGTCACCGAGGACTTGGCCGCAGCCGCGAAGTACCTGATCGCCGAGGAGGACCGCCCGCTGTCGGTGGTGTCCATCTACGGTGGACGTGCCTATGAACCGCAGCTCGACGCGCTGCGCGTCGGCGCGGACGTCGTGGTGGGCACGCCGGGCCGGCTGCTCGACCTGGCCCAGCAGGGCCACCTGCAGCTCGGCGGTCTGTCGGTGCTGGTCCTCGACGAGGCCGACGAGATGCTGGACCTCGGCTTCTTGCCCGACATCGAGCGCATTCTGCGCCAGATTCCGGCCGACCGGCAGTCGATGCTGTTCTCGGCGACCATGCCGGATCCGATCATCACCCTGGCCCGTACGTTCATGGACCAGCCCACCCACATCCGGGCCGAGGCCCCGCATTCGGCGGCCACCCACGACACCACCGAGCAGTTCGTCTACCGCGCCCACGCGCTGGACAAGGTGGAGCTGGTCAGCCGAGTGCTGCAGGCCGAAGGCCGCGGCGCGACGATGATCTTCACCCGCACCAAGCGCACCGCGCAGAAGGTGGCCGACGAGCTGGCCGAGCGGGGGTTCAAGGTCGGCGCGGTGCACGGCGACCTCGGCCAGATCGCCCGCGAAAAGGCGCTCAAGGCCTTCCGGGCCGGTGACGTCGACGTCCTGGTCGCGACCGATGTGGCCGCCCGCGGCATCGACATCGACGACATCACGCACGTGATCAACTACCAGATCCCCGAGGACGAGCAGGCCTACGTGCACCGCATCGGCCGTACCGGTCGCGCCGGCAAAACCGGCATCGCCGTGACCCTGGTGGACTGGGACGAGCTGCCGCGCTGGACCGCGATCGACAAGGCGCTGAACCTGGGCTCCCCCGACCCGGCCGAGACCTACTCCAGCTCGCCGCATCTTTATACGGAGTTGGGTATTCCCGCGGACGCCGGCGGCACGGTCGGCGCGCCACGCAAATCGCCGGTCAAGCGGCGCGAGCCGGAGCAGCGCACCTCGACATCCGAGCGGCCCGCCCGACCCCGGTCGGGAAATCGCCGGCGGCGCACCCGCGGGGGGCAGCCCGTCACCGGCCACCCGGACAGCAGCACCGGCTCGGCCGGTGCAGGCGACGGTTCAGCCGCCGAGACGGTGTCCGGCGCGGGATCGCCCAACGGCAGCGCCGGCAGCAACGGCGGTAACGGTGCCGGCAAGAGCCGGCGTCGCCGTCGCCGCAAGCCCGCAGAAGCCACCACCCAAGCCAACTGACCGACAGCGCAGACATGGTCAAACCCGAACGCCGCACGAGGGGCGATCTGCTGGCCGCCGCGGCGATCGCGGTCGTTGTGGCGGTCACCGCGGCGCTGATCTGGTGGACCAGCGACGCCCGGGCGACGATCAGTCGGCCCGCCGCGACGCCGGCGTCCAACCCGAGCCTCGCGCGCGAGGTGCCGGGCAGCCTCAAGCAGTTGTGGACCGCGGCCAGCTCCGCTTCCACCGCACCGGTGATCGTGGGCGGAACGGTCGTCACCGCCGACGGACGCGAGGTGACCGGGCGGGATCCCGGCACCGGTCGGCCCCGCTGGAGCTACGCGCGTGACACCGATTTGTGCGGCCTGTCCTGGGTTTATCACTACGCCGTCGCGGTCTACCACGACGACCGCGGCTGCGGACAGGTCAGCACCATCGACGGGTCCACGGGCCGGCGCGGCCCCGCCCGCAGCAGCTACGCCGACCCGCAGGTGCACCTGTCGTCGGACGGCACCACGGTGTTGTCGGTCGGCGCCACCCGCCTGGAGCTGTGGCGCTCGGACATGGTCCGGATGCTGGCCTACGGCGAGACCGATGCCCGGGTGAAGCCGTCGGCGCGCGGGCTGCACTCCGGGTGCACGCTGCATTCCGGGGCGGCCAGCTCGCTCGCCGTCTCGGTGCTCGAGACCTGCGCGAATCAGGCAGACCTGCGCCTGGCGCTGCTGCGTCCGGGTAAGGAAGACGACGAGCCCCAGCAACATTTCGTCGCCGAACCCAAGCTTGGGCCGAACTCGGGCGCTCAGGTGCTCACGGTGTGGCAGAGCAGCACGGCCGTGTACCTGCCCGGCGTCTCGGGCACGCAACCACGCGTCGAGGTGGTCGACGAAACGGGCACCACCGTGGGCAGCACGCTGCTGCCCAAGCCGCCGTCGAAGTCGGTGGTGTCGCAGGCCGGCAACCTCGTGACGTGGTGGACCGGCGATTCCGTGCTGGTCTTCGAGGCCAGCAGCCTGACCCTGCGCTACACCATCGCCGCGGGCCCGCAGACCGTGCCGATCGGGCCCGGCGCCATGATGGCCGGCAAGCTGTTGATTCCGGTCACCGGCGCGATCGGCGTCTACGACCCCGTCACCGGCGCCAGCGAGCGCTACATCCCGGTCCACCGAACGCCGAGCGACGCCCCGGTGGTGCCGGCCGTGTCCGGCTCCAAGGTGTTCGAACAGCGCGGCGGCTCCATCGTGGCCCTGGGCTGACGTACGCGTCGACCGGCTCCGGGCGTTGCGTGTGCATCCGTGGCGTTTTGAGTGCGCCGCGGGCGGCGACACGCCGGGGCCTGGCACCGCGACTGCACACGCAACGCCGCCAGCGCACCCCGAGGAAGGCGCGTGACGCGGGGCCGGGCCCGCTCAGGCGTCGACGGTGAACGTCGGCAGCGGCTTGCCGGTCTTCCAGTGCTTCATCAACGCCCGCGCCAGGTCCGCGTAGGCGACCGCACCCTTGTTCTTGCGGCCCGACATCACCGACGAGCCGGACGCGCTCGCCTCGGCGAATCGCACGGTGCGCGGGATCGGCGGCGCCAGCACCGGCAGGTTGTAGCGGTCCGCGACGTCGAGCAGCACGTCGCGGGTGTGGGTGGTGCGCGAGTCGTACAACGTCGGCAACGCGCCCAGCAGCCGCAGCTCCGGATTGGTGATCTGCTGGACGTCGGCGACCGTGCGCAGGAATTGCCCGACGCCGCGGTGCGCCAGCGTCTCGCACTGCAGCGGCACGATCACCTCGTCGGCGGCCGTCAGCCCGTTGAGCGTGAGCACTCCCAGCGACGGCGGGCAGTCGATGACGACCACGTCGAACTGGTCGGCGACCTTGGCCAGCGCGCGTTTGAGCGCGTATTCGCGGCCAGCCCGCATCAGCAGCATCGCCTCGGCGCCGGCCAAGTCAATGTTGGCCGGCAGCAGCGTCATTCCCTCGACGGTGCTGACCAGCGCGGCGCTCGGCTCGACCTCACCGAGCAGCACCTCGTGCACCGACACGGGCAGTTTGTCGGGATCCTGGCCCAGCGAGAACGTCAGACAGCCCTGCGGATCCAGATCGACGAGCAACACGCGCCGGCCGCTTTCCGTCAGCGCCGCGCCCAGCGAGGCAACCGTGGTCGTCTTGGCGACTCCGCCCTTTTGGTTGGCCACCGCAAGTACTCGCGTTTCACTCACACCTGCCATCCTGGCACGTTCGGCGCCGTCGCTACGGACTTCGATCGCGGGGGCCGGCAACTCGTCAGGCAGAATCAGTCGACATGGGCCTGCACAGCCATCGCTTGCTCCTGCTCCGGCACGGCGAAACCGAGTGGTCGTTGTCCGGCCAGCACACCGGCACCACCGAGATCGGCCTGACCGAGGTTGGCCGGACGCAGGCCAAGCTGGCCGGCGGAGTGCTCAACGGTTTGAGCCTGGACAACCCGCTGGTGATCACCAGCCCGCGGCAACGCGCCGTGGTCACCGCGGAGTTGGCGGGCTTGACGCCGGAGGAGGTGTCGTCGCTGCTCGCCGAGTGGGACTACGGCGAATACGAGGGCCGCACAACCGAACAGATTCGCCAACGCGTGCCCGATTGGCTGGTGTGGACGCACGGCTGCCCCGGCGGTGAGAGCGTCGCGCAGGTCAGCGATCGCGCCGACCGGGCGATCGCGATGGCGCTGCCCCAGCTGGAGTCGCGCGACGTGGTGTTCGTCAGCCACGGCCACTTCTCCCGTGCGGTGATCACCCGCTGGGTCGAGCTGCCGCTGGTGGAGGGCCGACGATTCGGTATGCGCACCGCCTCCGTGGCGGTGTGCGGTTTCGAGCACGGCGTACGGCAGCTGCTGGCGCTCGGGCTGACCGGTCACACGGTGTGAACCCCGAGCAGCCAAGTCCCGAGCCGCCGTTCGCGTTGTGCGGCCCGCGCGGCACGTTGATCGGCGAAGGTGTGCGGGCGCGCTACGGCGAACTGGCCGCGGCGCAAGCCGCGTTGACGACCGGCTCGGTTCCAATAGTATTGGGCGCCTTGCCTTTTAACCTCGAAAGGCCAGCGGCGCTGATAGTGCCCCAAGAGGTGCGCCGCGGCGATCGGCTGCCCGACTGGCCGATGGGACCGCTGCCCGCGGTGCGCATCGCGGCCGCTGTGCCGTCCCCGGCCGATTACCGCGCCCGGATCAGCCGGGCCCGCGACGAGCTGGCCGCTTCGGACAGCGCACTGAGCAAGGTGGTGCTGGCGCGCGCATTGCGGTTGAGTTCCGACGGGGAGCTGGACGCCCGCGCCATCCTGCGCCGGCTCGTCGCCAACGATCCCGCGGCCTACGGCTACCTGGTCGACTTGGGTTCGGCCGGACCGGATTACGCGGGCGCGGCGCTGGTGGGCGCCAGCCCGGAACTGCTGGTCGCGCGCGTCGGCGATCGAGTGATGTGCCAGCCGTTCGCCGGGTCGGCCCCGCGGGCGGCGGATCCCGACCGCGACGCCGCCAACGGCGCCGCGCTGGCCGCCTCCGCAAAGGACCGTCACGAGCACCAGCTGGTCATCGACACGATGCGCACGGCACTGGAACCCCTGTGCAGCGAGCTGACCATCGCGCCCGAACCGCAGCTGAGCCGCACCGCTGCCGTCTGGCATCTGTGCACCCCGATCAGCGGCCGGCTGCGCGACACCGCAACCACCGCAATAGATCTCGCGTTGGCGCTACACCCGACCCCCGCTGTCGGCGGGGTTCCGGCCAAGGCGGCATCCGAGCTGATCGCCGAACTGGAGGGTGACCGAGGCTTCTACGCCGGGGCCGTAGGTTCCTGCGACGCCGCGGGCGACGGCTACTGGGTGGTGTCCATCCGCTGCGCGCAGTTGTCGGCGGATCGCCGGACCGCGACGGCCCGCGCCGGAGGCGGCATCGTCGCGGAATCCGATCCCGACGATGAAGTAAGGGAAACCACCACGAAATTCGCCACGATACTCACCGCGTTAGGAGTTCAGCAGTGAGCGAGATCATCCGCCGCGCCGCGCCCGCGGACGCCGCCGACATCGCCGAGATGATCCACGCGCTGGCCGAATTCGAACACGCCGCCGATCAGTGCACGGTTACCGAAAATCAAATCCACACAGCCCTTTTCGGTAACACGCCGATCGCCCACGCCCACGTCGCCGAGGTCGACGGGGTGGTTGCGGCGATGGCACTGTGGTTCGTCAACTTCTCCACCTGGGACGGAGCCGGCGGCATTTACCTGGAGGACCTGTTCGTGCGCAACGCATTTCGCCGTCGCGGCCTGGCCCGCCGGCTGCTGGCCACGTTGGCCGGTGAATGCGTCGACAGCGGCTACACGCGGCTGTCCTGGGCGGTGATGAATTGGAACGTCGACGCGATCGCGCTCTACGATGGGGTCGGTGCCCAGCCGCAGTACGAGTGGACCACTTACCGGCTATCCGGGTCGGCGCTGGCGGAGCTGGCCGGGCCGCGCTGATCGCCCGCGGCGGCCCAGCGCAGCGCCGGCGGACTGAACAGCAACACCAACACCGTCAACGCCAGCACGGCAACGGGAATGCCGACGACCGGTCGATGCGAACCGACCGCCAGATACCAGGCCACCGGCAACAGCAGCAGCTGAGTGAACACGGCAAGCCCACGGCCCCAGCGCCGGCCGATCACCAATGCGCGCCCAGCGCCCAGCACCACACCGCCGATCAGCAGGAACCACACCGCGGTGCCCAGGCCGTTGACGATTCGCTGGTCGGCCCCCGCGATTGCCCGCACCACCAGGATTGCGGCCGTCGCCACCGCGGCCAGGCCCTGGGCCGCGACGATGAACCCGGCGCCGCGGACGGCCGATGGCGGCGGTGTGGCCGGTCTGCTCGAGGGGCGGTTCACAGCGTCAGCGTAGCCACGCCCGCGGCGGGCGCCGCGAGCCGGCGCTTCCCCCACAGCGGGCCCATAACCGTGCCGCATAAGCTCGTGCATCATGCGAGCCGTGCTGATCGTGAATCCCGCAGCAACTTCAACCACCTCGGCCGGCCGCGATCTGTTGGCCCACGCGCTCAAAAGCCGGCTCGAGCTCACCGTCGAGCACACCAACCACCACGGCCACGGGACCGAACTCGGTCAGGCCGCCGTCGAGGATGGCGTGGACCTGGTCGTCGTGCACGGCGGCGACGGCACGGTCAGCGGGGTCGTCAACGGTTTGCTGGGCCGCCCGGACGCGCCGCGGCCCGCCCATTTGCCGGCCGTCGCCGTGGTTCCGGGAGGGTCGGCCAACGTCTTGGCGCGCTCGCTCGGGATCTCCCGGGATCCGGTGGCCGCGACCAACCAGCTGATCCAGCTGATCGACGATTACCGCCGCCACCAGACCTGGCGCCGCATCAGCCTGATCGACTGCGGCGAGCAATGGGCGGTGATCAACGCGGGGATGGGCGTCGACGCCGAGGTGGTGGCCGCGGTGGAGGCCCAGCGCAACAAGGGCGTCAAGGTCACACCGTTGCGGTATTGGCGGGTCGCGGTGCCGATCACGGTGGGCTACAGCCGGCGCGCCCCCAGCATGACCCTCGAGCTGCCCGGCCGCGATCCCGTGTCGGGCGTGCAGTTCGCCTGGGTGTCCAACACGACTCCGTGGACCTACAGCAACAGCCGTCCGATGGTCACCAACCCGGGTTGCAGCTTCGAATCGGGCCTCGGCGTATTCGCGGTCACCAACATGAAGGTGATTCCGACGCTGAGATTATTGCGGCAGATTCTCGCCACCGGCGCGGATCCGGACGCCAAACAACTCGTCCGCGACGATGACGCGGCCTGTTTGCGAATCACGTGCGCCGACGGTCCGGTCGCCAGCCAGTACGACGGGGAGTATTTGGGGCGACGGGAGTCCATGACGTTCCGCGCGGTGCGCGAGGCCCTGCCCGTCGCCGCGCCGCCACCCAAATAAACACGTCTGAACTGCGCAAACGACGCAATTATCGGTCGTCGGGGCGGCGCTGGGCGCGGCGAGTGTAGTACAACGGATTAAGGGCCCGACGTCGCCGTGACCAAAGTGAGATACCCCACGAGCGAACTGATCCTATTGACATCTGTTGAGCCTGTGAAACGATCGAAAGGTTGCATGCAGAGATTTTGTAGGGGTGCCCGACGGACCCTTACTCATGCAAGCGTTAAGAGCCGACGAAATAACGCGAGTGCGCGCTGCTGCGCACATAGTGAGGAGTAACGACTTATGGATTGGCGCCACAAGGCGGTCTGTCGCGACGAGGATCCGGAGCTGTTCTTCCCGGTAGGGAACAGTGGTCCGGCACTCGCGCAGATCGCTGACGCGAAACTGGTCTGCAGTCGGTGTCCGGTGACCACAGAGTGCCTCGGCTGGGCGCTGAACACGGGCCAGGACTCGGGCGTGTGGGGCGGTATGAGCGAAGACGAGCGGCGTGCGTTGAAGCGCCGCAACGCTCGGACGAAGGCCCGCAGCGGAGTCTGACGCAGTCTTTAACAGCGCGGCCCCGGCAAACGCCGGGGCCGCGCTGTTGCGTGAGCATTCACAGCAACAACCTGGACCGGCGGCCGATCGGCACCCGCAGCACCACATCGGTGCCGCCGCGCGGCGCTTTCCGCATGCCCAGCGTGCCGTCCAGCTCCGCGGCCACCAGCGTCCGCACGATCTGTAGGCCCAGGCTGTCGGACTTTTCCAGGCTGAACCCTTCGGGTAGGCCCCGGCCGTCATCGTGCACGACGACGTCGAGCCAGCGCGCCGACCGTTCGGCGCTGATGGTCACCGCGCCCTCCTGGATTGCGGGGTCGAACGCGTGCTCAATCGCGTTCTGCACGAGCTCGGTGATCACCATGATCAGCGCGGTCGCGCGGTCGGAGTCCAGTACGCCCAGATCACCGACCCGATTGATGCGGATCGGGCGGTCCACCGAGGCCACGTCGTTCATGATCGGCAGGATCCGATCGATGACCTCGTCGAGGTTCACCTGCTCGTCGACCGACATCGACAACGCGTCGTGGACCAGCGCGATCGACGACACCCGGCGCACCGATTCGATCAGCGCCTCGCGGCCCTCGGCGTTGGCGGTGCGGCGGGCCTGCAGTCGCAGCAACGCGGCCACGGTCTGCAGATTGTTCTTCACCCGGTGGTGGATTTCGCGGATGGTGGCGTCCTTGGAGATCAGCGCCCGGTCCCGCCGCTTCACCTCGGTCACGTCGCGAATCAGCACCGCGGCGCCCTTGCTGGCACCGTGCACCACCAACGGCAGCGTCCGCAGCAGCACGGTGGCGCCGCCGGCGTCGACCTCCATGCGCATGCTCTTACCGCCGGCCAGCAGGTCCTGCACGTGCTCGGCCATCTCCTGTGCCTCAAAGGAATCCGAGATTAGCGGTCGGGTGATCCGGATCAGATTGTGGCCCTCGAGTTCGCTTGTCAATCCCATCCGGTGATACGCCGACAGCGCGTTGGGACTGGCGTAGGCGACCACGCCGTCGACGTCGAGCCGGATGAATCCGTCGCCCACGCGCGGCGTGGATCGCGACATTGCGACGTCGCGCACATCGGGAAAAGTGCCCTCGGACAACATGTTCACCAACTCGGCGGCGCATTCGCGGTAGGCGGTCTCTAAGTGGCCGGAGTTTTCCTGGGCCGTCAGCACGGTTTGGTGCTGGGTGAGCACGGCGACCACCTGGTCCGCGTAGCGCACCGGGGAAGCCGCGACATGCGGTCCGGGCAACTGCCACGAATCCTGTTGGGCTGCAGTGATTTCACGTCGCGCGACGCCCGAGGAGAAGGTGTCGGCGACCAGCGCCAGCCGCTCGGCCGGCACGACGCTGCCCACCGAATCGGTTTGCAGCACTGTCGGCGCGGTGTTCGGCCGGCATTGCGCGACGCACACCAGCACACCGTCGTCGCGACGCACCCACATCAGGTAGTCGGCGAACGACAAATCGGCCAGCAGCTGCCACTCGCCGACCACCGCGTGCAGATGATCCACCGCGTTGCCGGGCAGCATCGTGTGCTCGGCCAGCAAATCACCGAGAGTGGACATCAAGTACTCCCGCGTCGTCGAACGGCGGTAGCTATGAGCGGCTCAACGGTTAGCTGATCACGGCGATGAGGTCGCCCGCCTGGATGACGTCGCCCACCGACACACTCACCTTGCTGACCGTGCCGTCGACTTCGGCCAGGACCGGAATCTCCATCTTCATCGACTCCAGCAGCACCACGACGTCGCCCTTGCCGATCTGGTCGCCCTCGTTGACAACCACTTCGAGCACGCTCGCCACGATCTCGGCACGAACATCCTCGGCCATCTTCACCCCACTGTCTCGGCCATTCCGCATGCTGACTGGTCTGGGCTTGCATCAAGCTCATGTATATCGAACCACAACATCATCGGGGATCGCCGAACACCGGGCGCCGCCGGTGGGGCGAAATGGGCGGCACCGGGCCGTGCGACAATGGTGGGCAATCTGATGGGCGCCGGGCGCCCCAATCATGAACGAGCGACGGAGGTTTCCCCATGGCCAAGCGCGGCCGTAAGAAGCGTGATCGCAAACACAGCAAGGCCAACCACGGCAAACGGCCCAACTCCTAACCGGTAGCGCGGCCGCACCCGAGTCCGCTAAGACTGGACCTCGCGGATGATCGTGGTGCGGCGGATCTCCAGTCGCAACCGTTCGCGGAGGCCTTCCGGGGCCTTTTCGCCGCTGCATTTGGTCGCGATCAGCGCTTTGAATTGCTCCTCGATCCCGAACAACCGCAGACATGGCGGGCATTCGTCGAGGTGGCGTTTGAGTTTTTCGTGCTTTTCGGGCGTGCATTCACCGTCCAGCAGCGTCCATACCTCGGCGATCAGTTCGGCGCACTCGGCCTTGGTGCGCGGCGTCCCCGCGCTCGCCGAGGGGTCGGTGGGCGAATACTCGCTCATGACGACACCTCCTCGTGCGTCGGCCTGCCCCGGGTGAAACCGCGCTCCTTGGCGACGTCGGCCAACAGGCCGCGCAGCTGGCGCCTGCCGCGGTGCAGCCGCGACATGACGGTCCCGATGGGCGTGTCCATGATTTCGGCGATCTCCTTGTACGGGAAACCCTCGACGTCCGCGTAATACACCGCCATCCGGAACTCTTCCGGGAGGGCCTGCAGGGCCGCCTTGATCTCGGTGTCCGGTAGCGCTTCCAGCGCCTCGACCTCCGCCGACCGCAGCCCGGTGGAGGAATGCTCGGCGTTGGACGCCAATTGCCAGTCGGTGATCTCTTCGGTCGGATATTCCGCAGGCTGACGCTGCTTCTTGCGGTAGCTGTTGATGTAGGTGTTGGTCAGGATCCGGTAGAGCCACGCCTTGAGGTTGGTGCCCGCGCGGAACGACCGGAACCCGGCGTACGCCTTGACCATCGTTTCTTGCAGCAGGTCCTCGGCGTCGGCGGGATTGCGCGTCATCCGCAGCGCGCCACCGTAAAGCTGATCCAGCAGGGGAATCGCGTCGCGCTCGAACCGCGCGGTCAGTTCCTCGTCGGACTCTTCGGCCTGGTGAACCGGTGCCACAACCGGCGTTTCCGCCGTCTCGACGTGGTCGGGGCCATCCTCGGAGTCGGCCATCTCGATCAACACGGTCCCTTCTATTGCAGCGCCACCCGGCCGCGCCGTCGGCGGCAACTGGCTCGCAAAGAAGCGAGCCAACTGCTCGTCCCTGCGTGGTGGGCCTAGCAGGCACGTCGCCGTTGACACCGAGTACCCCTCCCAATCTAAAGGCTGCGACCGACGGGCTCTGCCCGGGTCGCTGACACGTGTTTTTCAGACCGTCAGAATCAACAGCGCGGGCCGATCTGCTATTTCCCGTCGCGGCGCGATCGGCGCCGTCCCGGGATTCACCCGCAGTTCAATACGCACCCGCCGGACGTTACTGTGACGCCATGTCTCTAAGTGGCAAAACCATGTTCATCTCCGGCGCCAGCCGCGGCATCGGGCTGGCCATCGCCAAGCGCGCCGCTCAGGACGGCGCCAACATCGCCCTGATCGCCAAGACCGCGGAGCCGCACCCCAAGCTGCCGGGCACCGTGTACACCGCCGCCAAGGAGCTCGAGGAGGCCGGCGGCCAGGCCCTGCCGATCGTGGGAGACGTGCGCGACCCAGACTCCGTCGAATCCGCCGTAGCAAAGACCGTCGAGCAGTTCGGCGGCATCGACATCTGTGTCAACAACGCCTCGGCGATCAACTTGGGGTCCATCACCGAGGTGCCGATGAAGCGCTTCGATTTGATGAACGGCATCCAGGTGCGCGGCACCTACGCCGTGTCGCAGGCGTGCATCCCGCACTTGAAAGGCCGGGAGAACCCGCACATCCTGACGCTGTCCCCGCCGGTGCTTCTCGGCAAGGAGTGGCTGAAGCCGACGGCGTACATGATGGCCAAGTTCGGCATGACGCTGTGCGCGCTGGGTATCGCCGAGGAGATGCGCGAGGAGGGCATCGCGTCCAACACGCTATGGCCGCGCACGCTGGTGGCCACCGCCGCGGTGCAGAACCTGCTGGGCGGCGACGAGGCGATGGGGCGCGCCCGCAAGCCGGAGATCTACGCCGACGCGGCCTACGTCATCCTGAACAAGCCATCGAAAGAATTCACCGGCAACATGCTGCTGTGCGAGGACGTGCTGGTGGACTCCGGCGTCACCGACCTCTCGGTGTACAACTGCGTGCCCGGTGGGCAGCTCGGCCGCGACTTCTGGGTGGACGGCGTCAATCCGCCGGGATATACGGGACCCTAGGGCGGGCGCCGTGGCCGCGACGCCGGCATTGGCGGCGCTGACCGGGGCCGGCGTGCCGCACGAGGTGGTGAAGTTCGGCCACGATCCGCGGGAGCAGTCGTTCGGGGTGGAAGCCGTCAAGGCACTCGCCCAGGCCGGCGTCGCGCCGGAGCAGATCTACAAGACCTTGGTGATCGCGGTGCCCGACGGGCTGGCGGTGGCGGTCGTGCCGGCCGCCGCGCGGCTTTCACTCAAGGCCGCCGCGGCCGCACTTGGCGCGCCGAAAGCGTCGATGGCCGACCCCGCGCTGGTCCAGCGGACCACCGGCTACGTGGTGGGGGCGGTATCGCCGTTCGGCCAGCGCAAGCGGCTGCCCACGGTGGTCGATTCCAGCGCGCTCCGCTGGGAGCGGATGTTCTGCAGCGCCGGTCGGCGCGGCTGGGATATCGCGGTGGCTCCGCAAGACCTGATCCGCCTCACCGGCGCGGTGACCGCAGCCATTCGCACCTAATTCTTGGTGGCGTTCTTGGTCACGTTCTTGGTCAGCGTGAACTGCGCGACGTCGGTGTAGCCCTCGCGGAACAGGTCGGCGCACCCGGTCAGGTACTTCATGTAGCGGTCGTAGACCTCCTGCGACTGGATCGCGATGGCCTCGTCGCGGCGCGCCTCGAGAGCGGCGGCCCACAGGTCCAGGGTGCGGGCGTAGTGCAGACGCAGCGGCTGGACGAGTTGGACGGTGAAGCCGGCGCGCCGGGCATGCTCTTCGACGGACTTGGCGTTGGGCAGATCACCGCCCGGGAAGATCTCGTCCATGATGAATTTCATGAACCGGATCTTGGTCATGGTGATGGGCAATCCGCGCTCGGCGAATTCCTCGTCGCTGGGCTTGATGATGGTGTGCAGCATCATCACCCCGTCGTCCGGCAGCGCCGCGTAGGCGGTCTTGAAAAACTCGTCGTAGCGGTCGCGGCCGAAGTGTTCGAAGGCGCCGATCGACACGATGCGGTCGACCTTCTCGTCGAATTGTTCCCACCCCTGCAGCAGCACCCGCTTGGTGCGCGACGACTGATGGCCGTCCAGCCGCCGCTGGACGTGCGCCTGCTGGTTGCGGCTCAGTGTCAGGCCGACGACGTTGACGTCGTAACGCTCCAGGGCGCGCACGATCGTGGTGCCCCATCCGCAGCCGATGTCGAGCAACGTCATGCCCGGTTGCAGCCCGAGTTTGCCCAGCGACAAGTCGACCTTGGCGTACTGCGCTTCCTCCAGCGACATGTCGTCACGCTCGAAATACGCGCAGCTGTAGGTGCGGGTGGGATCCAGGAAAAGCGCAAAAAAGTCGTCGGACAGGTCGTAGTGCGCCTGGACGTCCTCGAAATACGGTTGCAATTCCGGGGTTTCGCTTTTCTTGGAGGACAAAAGGCACAACCTTCGACAGTCGGATTTAAACGGGCTTTGCGGTATTCGACCAAAGTTTGTCGAATTTCGTCCGCCAGTCTATCCGACGGCCCGTCCGCCAGGACACAACGCCGGTCACACGGACCGGCGTTGTGGACCGGATTCGGTACTGCAGGTCAGGCCGCTTTCGTCCGGCTGCGAACTTGCAGCGCACTGACCACGTCGACGGCGCCAATGGCGATCAGCCAGCAGCCGGCGACCAGGGCGAGGACGGCAATGGACCGCAGCGGTGAGATGATCAACACGGCGCCGCCGATCACGATGATCAACCCGGACAGCACCTGCCAACCCCGGCCGGGCATGTGGTCCAGCGAGAGGGCCGCGGCCAACAACGTCATGCCGCGGAACAGCCAGCTGATGCCGATCCAGATCGCGAGCAGTGTCACCGCCTCGAATTCCTCACGGAAGCAGAAGAATCCCAGGATCAGCGACACGATGCCGGTAATGAAGGTGAACACCCGCATCGCAACGCCGGCGTGCGTGCCGAACGCGGCGAACACGTAGCCGATTCCGGAAAACACCAAGTAGATGCCGAACAGGACGCCTGCCACGAACAACGTCCGGCCCGGCCAGGCCAGCACGATGATGCCCAGGGCGATGGCCAGGACGCCGGTGAGGAGGAGCACTTGCCAGGCACTGCTGGCAAGTTGCCGAAGAGGACCTTCGAAAACGGTGTCGTCGTCGCGAATAGTCATCCTCATATGATTAGCCACAATTGATGAAAAGAATATGTCCGTGGCGACACAATTGCGCATCGCGGACGAGTATTCAAAACGCCGCCGGTAACGTGCACAAGACGATGAGTACGGCAGTGGTAGTCGGCAGTGGACCCAACGGGTTGGCCGCCGCCATTTGCTTGGCCGCCAAGGGAGTGCAGGTCACGGTGCTCGAGGCGGCCGACGCGGTGGGCGGCGGCACCCGCAGCGCCGAGGCCATCGTTCCCGGCCTGCTGCACGACCATTGTTCGGCGATTCACCCGATGGCCGTCGGCTCCCCGTTCGTGGGGCGTTTCAACCTGCAGCGGTACGGATTGTCATGGCGCTGGCCGGAGATCGATTGCGCCCATCCCCTCGACGGCGGCCGCGCCGGGGTATTGCACCGGTCGGTGCATCAGACCGCGGCGGGGCTGGGCCGCGACGGCCCGCGGTGGCGCCTGGTGTTCGGCTCCCCCGCCGCCCATTTCGATGCGCTCAGCGACGACATCATGGGTCCACTCCTGCGCGTCCCACGTCACCCGCTGACGCTGGCCCGGTTCGGTGCGCCCACGTTGTTGCCCGCCTCGACGTTCGCGCGGGTGTTCCGGACCGAGGCGGGCCGGGCGTTGTTCGGAGGTGTTGCGGCGCACGCTTTCCGGCCGCTGCACTACCCGATGACCTCGGCCATCGGGATGGGCATCATCACCGCCGGGCATCGGCACGGCTGGGCGGTGGCGCAGGGCGGGTCGCAGGCGATCGCCGACGCGATGGTGTCGCTGCTGCGCGACCTGGGTGGCACGATCGAAACCGGCGTGCGGGTGCAGAACTCCGCGCAGCTGCCGCCGGCCGACGTCACCATGTTCGACCTGGCGCCCAGCGCGATCGCCGGGATTCTCGGCGATCGGCTGCCCCGCCGAATTGCCAGTGCCTTCACCAGGTTCCGGCGTGGTCCGGGTGCGTTCAAGGTTGACTTCGCCGTCGAGGGCGGGGTGCCGTGGACCAACCCGGACGCGCGCCTGGCGGGCACCGTGCACGTGGCCGGCAACTACGCCGAACTCGCCGCGGCCGAACGCGATGTACACGCCGGACGCATGCCCGCACGGCCGTTCGTGTTGGTGGGGCAGCAGTATCTCGCCGATCCGCAACGGTCGGTGGGCGACATCCACCCGTTGTGGAGTTACGCCCACGTCCCCAACGGCTATACCGGCGATGCCACGCAGGCGATCATCGCGCAGATCGAGCGGTTCGCCCCCGGCTTTCGAGACCGCATCGTCGGTCAGGCGGTGCGTACCACGACGCAGCTGGCCACGTTCAATGCGAACTACGCCGGCGGCGACATCATGACCGGCGCCAAGGACATTCGCCAGCTGACGTTCGGTCCGCGAATCACCCTGTCGCCCTACAGCGTTGGGGTGCCCGGCATGTACATCTGTTCGGCGGCGACTCCACCGGGCCCGGGTGCACACGGCATGTGCGGCGCCAATGCCGCCGCGCTCGCGCTGGCGTATTTGGGCCACGGCTAGCCGCGCGGGGGTGCTAGTGTTGTGAGTCGTTAATTCGCTTGCAGTAATTTGCGATGGATTCGAGGATTTGGTCGGCGGTCTTGGTCCAGA
>NZ_LQPT01000112.1 GCF_002102355.1 Mycobacterium sherrisii
CCCCCCAACACCCCACCATCAACCAACCCCCCACCACCGCCATCGAAGAAATCCTCACCGGCATCTACGCCCAAATCCTCGGCCACGACCACATCAACACCAACGACTCCTTCTTCGACCTCGGCGGCGACTCGTTGTCGGCCATGCGCCTGATCGGCGCGATCAACTCCGGGCTCGACGCGGGCCTGCAGGTGCACACCCTGTTCGACGCGCCCACGATCGCCCAACTGGCGCCGCGCATCGGCACCGGCCGCGGCTGGCTGGAACCGCTGTCGGCGACCGAACGGCCGGCAGTGGTGCCGCTGTCGTTTGCGCAAACCCGGTTGTGGTTCCTCGACCAGTTGCAGGGCCCCTCACCCGTCTACAACATGGCGGTTGCATTACGGCTGTCCGGCCATCTCGACGCCGACGCACTGGCCGCGGCGCTGCGCGACGTGATCGCCCGACACGAGAGCCTGCGCACACTGATCGTCGCCCCCGAGGGCACGCCGCAGCAGCTGGTGCTGGCCACCGATGTGGCCGAATTTGACTGGCAGACAATAGATGCCAGCGACTGGTCGACGACGATGCTGGAGGCGGCGATCGATGTCGCGGCCCGGTACACCTTCGACCTCGCCGCCGAAATCCCGTTACGGGCGGCGCTGTTCCGGCTCGCCGACGACGAGCACGTGCTGGTGGGTGTGGTGCACCATATCGCCGCCGACGGCCTGTCGGTTGGTCCACTGGTGCGCGATCTGGGTGAGGCCTATGCCGCCCGGGTGGCGGGTGAGCGCCCGCGCTGGGCCCGACTGCCGGTGCAGTATGCCGATTACTCCCTGTGGCAACACGCCCAGTTCGGCCGGCTCGACGACCCGGACAGCCCGATCGCGGCCCAGCTGTCCTACTGGCAAGAGGCCCTGGCCGGCCTGCCGGAGCGCCTGAGGCTGCCGACGGATCGGCCGTATCCGCCGCTGGCCGATCAGCGAGGAGCCAGCCTGACGGTGCAGTGGCCGGCCGACCTGCAGCAGCGGGTGCGTGCGCTGGCGCGCAACCACGATGCCACCAGCTTCATGGTGGTGCAGGCAGCGCTGGCGGTGCTGCTGACGACGGTGAGCGCCAGTTCCGATGTGGCGGTCGGCTTTCCGATCGCCGGGCGCCGCGATCCCGCCCTCGACCCGCTCATCGGTTTCTTCGTCAACACCCTGGTACTGCGGGTCGACGTCGCCGGCGACCCCACCGTCACCGATCTGCTGACGCAGGTTCGCCGACGAAGTCTGGCCGCCTTCGAAAACCAGGACGTGCCCTTCGAGGTCCTCGTCGAACGCCTTAACCCCACCCGAAGCCTCAGCCATCATCCGCTGGTCCAGGTCATGCTCGGTTGGCAGAGCCACTACGGTGACGACCCCGCCGCCGTGTTGGCGTTGGGCGATGTTCGCGTCACCCCGGTGCCGATCGATTCCCACACGGCCCGAATGGATCTGGCGTTCTCGCTGGTCGAACGCTGGACGCAGGACGGCGAACCCGCCGGGATCTCTGGCACGGTGGAATACCGGACCGACGTGTACGACGCCGACAATGTCCGAACGCTGCTGCGGCGATTCGAGCACGTGTTGGACGCTGTCACCGCCGACCCGGGCCGGCGCATCTCCGCGATCACCGTGGTCGATGCCGACGAGCGGGCCCGCCTGGACGAACTGGGCAATCGGCGGGCGCTGGAAACCGAACCCGCCGAGTTGTCCGTTCCGGAGTTGTTCGCCGAACACGCGGCCCGGGCGCCCGAGGTCGCGGCGGTCAGCTTCGATGCCCGCACCCTCACCTACCATGAGCTTGACGTGGCGTCGAACCTATTGGCGCACAACCTAGTTGCGTGTGGCGTGCGGGCTGGTCATTACGTGGCGCTGCTGCTGGAACGTTCCGCCAAGGCGATCGTCGCGATGCTGGCCGTACTCAAATCCGGAGCCGCCTACCTGGCCATCGACACCACACTTCCGGATGCCCGAATCGGCTTCCTGCTCGACGACGCCGCACCCACCGCCGCGATCACCACCGCGGCCCTGCGCAGCCGGCTGGACGGACGCGACCTGACCATCCTCGACATCGACGACCCCGCCCCGGATACAGCGCCCGAGGCCGCGCTGCCCGCGCCGTCACCCGACGACATCGCCTACCTCGTCTACACCTCCGGCACCACCGGTACACCCAAGGGTGTGGCCGTCACCCACCGGAATCTGGCCCACCTCGCGGCGTCGACACCCGGCGCGCTGCCGGCTCGCCAGGTGTGGACGCAATGCCATTCGTACGCATTCGACTTTTCGGTGTGGGAGATCTGGGCCGCGCTGCTCGGCGGCGGTCGATTGGTCGTGGTGCCCGAGTCGGTGACCGCCTCGCCGGACGATTTCCATGCCCTGCTGCTCGCCGAGGGTGTCAACGTGCTCACCCAAACCCCCTCTGCGGTCGCCGGTTTGGCGCCGCAGCGGATCCCGGCCCCGGCTTTGCTGCTCGGTGGCGAGCCGTGCCCACCCGACGTGGTGGATCGGTGGGCGCCCGGCCGGGTGGTGATCAATGCGTACGGCCCCAGCGAGGCCACCGTGTACGCCTCGATGACCGCACCGCTGACGCCCGGCGTCACGGTGGTGCCGATCGGCGCGCCGGTGACCACCGCCGCGCTGTTCGTGCTCGACCGGTGGTTACGCCCGGCACCGGTGGGCGTGACGGGCGAACTGTATATCGCGGGCCCGGGGGTGGCGTGCGGGTACCTCGGACGCTCGGGGTTGACGTCGTCTCGATTTGTGGCCTGCCCCTTCGGTGCCCCCGGAACGCGCATGTATCGCACCGGCGACCTGGTGCGCTGGCGCGCCGACGGCCAACTAGATTACCTCGGCCGCGCCGACGATCAGGTCAAGGTCCGCGGCCACCGCATCGAGCTCGGCGAAATCCGTTCGGCACTACTGGCTTTGGACGGCGTGGAACACGCGGCGGTCCTCGCCCGCGAGGACCACCCCGGCACCACTCGGCTGGTCGGGTACATCACCGGCACCGTCGACCCCGCACAGGCCCGCGCCGCGCTCGCCGAACGGCTGCCGCCGTACCTGGTCCCGTCGGCCCTGGTGTTGCTGGACTCGTTGCCGCTGACGGTGAACGGCAAGCTCGATACGCGCGCCCTGCCCGCCCCCGACTACGGCAACACCGAGCACTACCGCGCCCCCGCCGGCGAACTCGAGGAGACGCTGGCCACGATCTACGCCCAGGTGCTCGGTCTCGGCCGGGTCGGCGTCGACGACTCCTTCTTCGACTTGGGCGGTGACAGCATCCTGTCCATGCAGGTTGTCGCCCGAGCGCGGGAGGCGGGCGTATTGTGCCGTCCGCGCGACATTTTCGTCGAGCAGACCGTTGCGCGGCTGGCCCGCGTCGTCACCATCGCCACCGACAGCGACGTCGTCGACGGGGGCATCGGGCCCGTGCAGGCCACCCCGATCATGCGCTGGCTGCAGAGCGTGGACGGTCCCATCGAGCAGTTCAACCAGACCATGGTGGTGCAGGCCCCCGGCGCGGTCACCGAAGCCCAGGCGTTGGTGGTCCTGCAGGCGTTGCTCGATCGGCATGCCATGCTGCGACTGCGCGTCGAAAACGACTGGGCCATGCGGATACCCGAGCCGGGCGCGGTGGACGCCCGGGACTGCATGCGGACCGTCGAAGCCCTCGACGACGACATCCTCGATGCGGCCCGGGCCCGGCTGAACCCCGCCGACGGCGTGGTGGTCAGCGCGGTGTGGGCCGGGTCCACCCGTCAGCTGCTGCTGGTCATCCATCACCTGGCGGTCGACGCCGTGTCGTGGCGAATCCTGTTGGAGGATCTCAACATCGCCTGGGCCCAGCAGCGCAGCGGACAACCCATCGCGCTGCCCGCCGGTGGCACCTCGTTCGCTCGCTGGTCGTCCCTGCTCGCCGAGCACACCCACACCGTGACCGACCAGCTGCACACCTGGGCGCGGGTGTTGGCGGTCCCGCGGGCGCTGCCCGCGCCGCAACCCGGCGATACCTACGCCACCGCGGGGCAGCTGACCCGTCAGTTGCAGGGCGAAACCACGCAAGCACTGCTCGCCGAGGTACCGGCGGCGTTCCACGCCGGCGTTCAGGACATCTTGCTGATCGCATTTGCGTTGGCCTGCAACGAATTACTGGCCGGTGGCGGTGCCCCGCTCGCCATCGACATCGAGGGCCACGGCCGCCACGACGACCTGTCCGGCCGCGTCGACCTGTCCCGCACCGTGGGTTGGTTCACCACCAAATACCCGGTTGCCCTCAGCGTCGGAAATCTGACCTGGGCGCAGGTGGCCGGCGGAGACCCCGCGCTGGGCGCGGTCGTCAAGGATGCCAAAGAACAACTGCGCGCGCTGCCCGACGGCCTCAGCTACGGCCTGCTGCGCTACCTCAGCCCGGAGTCGGGTCTGACGGGCGACGACCCCACCATCGGATTCAACTACCTGGGCCGGCTCGGTGGCGCCGCGGAGCTCTCCGATGACGCGTGGCACATCCGCCCCGAGGCCGCTGCGCTGGCAGCGCGGGCCTCGGCGCTGCCAATTCGATTGGGACACAGCGTAGAGCTCAACTCTGTCGTCATGGACACCGGGACGGGACCGCACCTGCACGCCGCTTGGACCTGGGCGACCTCGGCGGTGGACCACGCCCACATCGACCGGCTGAACCGGCTGTGGTTCGACGCACTGACCGGGATCTGCGCGCACGTGCAACGGGGTGGCGGCGGGCTCACCCCGTCCGATATCGCCCCGACGCTGCTGAGCCAGCACCAGATCGACGAGCTGTCCCGCCAGCAGTCCGTCGCCGACATCCTGCCGCTGACGCCGCTGCAACAGGGGTTGTTGTTCCACGCCGACACGATGCGTAACAGCGGCGACGACATCTATGCAATGCAGCTCGACATCACCATCACCGGCCCGCTGCGCCCGGACCGGTTGCGCGACGCCGTGCGCGCCGTCGTCGGCCGCCACCCCAACCTGGTCGCCCGATTCTCTCGCCAGTTCGGCCAGCCGGTTCAAATCATCCCCGCCGACCCCGAAGCGGCCTGGCAGTACTTCGAATTCGGCGATGGCGAGCGTCAGGTGGACCGAGTGGCCGCCGCGGAACGCGCCGCGGTCTGCGACCTCACCGTGCCGCCGGCTTTCCGGGCCGCGTTGATCCGCGTCGCCGAGGACCACCACCGGCTGGTCCTCACCAACCACCACATCGTGCTCGATGGCTGGTCGTTGCCGATCCTCGCGCAGGAAATCTTCGCCAGTTACTTCGGACAGCGGCTACCCGCGGCCGTACCGTATCGCCGCTTCGTCGACTGGCTCGCCGAACGCGACGTCGCCGCGGCGCAGGCAGCCTGGTGCGAGGAGTTCGAGGGCTTTGAGACTCCCACCCTGGTGGGCCCGCCGGCGCGAATGGGCTTGGGCCGCCGCGGCGTACAGATGTCGCGTGTCGCCGCGCGCACGACGGAGGCGCTGCAGCAGCTCGCCCGGACCCATCACACGACCGTCAACACCGTCTTGCAGGTGGCTTGGGCGCAGTTGCTGATGTGGCTCACCGGCCGACCCGACGTCGCCTTCGGCACCGCGGTTTCGGGTCGACCGACGGAGGTCCCGGGCGCCGAGGCGATGGTCGGCCTGCTGATCAACACCGTGCCGGTGCGGGCCCGGTGCACACCGATGACCACGACCGCCGACCTGCTCGAGCAACTGCACCGCGCCAACCACCACACTCTCGAGCACCAGCACCTGGCACTCGCGGAGATCCATCGTGTCACCGGGCACGATCAACTCTTCGACACCCTGTTCGTGTTCGAGAACTATCCGATCGACACCGCGAACCTGGTGGGCGTCGACGGGCTGGCCATCGGCAAGATGGCGGCTCGCGAATACAACCACTATCCCCTGACGTTGCAGGCCATGCCGGGCGCCGAGCTCGGTTTGCGGGTCGAGTACAACGCCGACGTCTTCGCGACGGACAGTATCGAGACGCTGATCGAGCAATTGCACCAAGTGTTGCTGGACATGATCGCCAAGCCCAACCGCAGGTTGTCGTCGACTCCGCTGTTGAATCCCGACGAGCAGACGCTGGTCGATGAGCTGGGCAACCGGCGGCTACTGACCCGGCCCGCGCCCGCGCCGCTGTCGATTCCGGAACTGTTTGCCGAACACGTGCACCATGACCCCGACGCGGTGGCGGTGCGCTACGACGGCCGCGCCCACACCTACCGCGAGCTGGACGAGGGCGCCAACCGGGTGGCCCACCTGCTCGCCGACTACGGCGCCGGTCCGGGACAGGTTGTGGCGCTTCTGTTTTCCCGCTGTGCTCAGGCGATCGTCGCGATGCTGGGAGTGCTGAAGGCGGGGGCGGCGTATCTGGCGATCGATCCGGCCCATCCCGACGCCCGGATCGGCTTCATGCTCGCCGACGCGGCACCGGTCGCCGCCCTGACCTCCGCCGGACTGCGTGGGCGCCTGGACGGATACGGCGTGCCCGCCATCGACATCGACGATCCGGCGCTGAACGGTCAGCCCGCCACCAGTCCGCCGCCGCCGACCGCCGATGACATCGCGTACCTGATCTACACCTCGGGCACCACCGGAACGCCCAAAGGTGTTGCGGTGACTCACGGTAACCTGGCCCACCTGGCCGCCTCAGAACCCCACCACCTGCCGCTGGCGCAGGTGTGGACGCAATGCCACTCCTACGGCTTCGACTTCTCGGTCTGGGAGATCTGGGCCGCGCTGCTCGGCGGCGCCCGCCTGGTCGTGGTGCCCGAGTCGGTGACCGCCTCCCCGGCGGACTTCCACACCTTGCTGGTCGACGAGGGCGTCACCGTGCTTACTCAAACACCCTCGGCGGCAACGATATTGACACCACAGGGACTGGACTCGGTGGCCGTGCTGCTGGGCGGGGAGGCCTGCCCCGCCGACGTTGTGGACCGATGGGCGGACGGCCGGGTGGTGATCAACGCCTACGGTCCCACCGAGGTCACGGTCTACGCCTCGATGAGTGCGCCGCTGACGGCGGGATCGGGCGCGGCACCGATCGGCGCGCCGGTACCCACCGCCGCGCTGTTCGTGTTGGACGGCTGGCTGCGTCCGGTGCCCATCGGCGTGGTGGGCGAGCTGTACGTCGCCGGCGCCGGCGTCGCCTGCGGCTACCTCGGTCGCGCCCGGCTGACCGCGGAGCGGTTTGTGGCCTGCCCGTTCGCTGAGCGTGGCGCCCGGATGTACCGCACCGGCGACCTGGTTCGCTGGCATCCCGACGGCCAACTCGACTACGTCGGCCGGGCCGACGAACAGGTCAAGATCCGCGGCTACCGCGTCGAGCCCGGCGAGATCCAGGCCGCGCTGGCCGCCGCGGACGGCGTCACCCAGGCCGCGGTAGTCACCCGCGACGACGGGCTCGGCGGCACCCGCGTGGTCGGGTATGTCACCGGGACGGCCGACCCGGCCGAGCTGCGAAACCGCTTGGCGGACAAGTTGCCCGGATACCTGGTGCCCGCGGCCGTCGTGGTGCTGGAGACGTTGCCGCTGACCACGAACGGGAAACTCGACACCCGCGCCCTGCCGGCCCCCGACTTCGGGGACACCGGTAACTACCGCGCCCCCGCCGGGGCCGTGGAAGAGATCCTGGCCGGCATCTACGCCCGCGTCCTGGGCCTCGACCACGTCGGTGTCGACGACTCGTTCTTCGACCTAGGCGGGGACTCGCTGTCCGCGATGCGGCTGATCACCGCGATCAACTCCGGCCTGGACACCGATCTAGACGTGCACTGCCTGTTCGACGCGCCCACGATCGCCCGGCTGGCGCCGCGCATCGCGACCACCACAGCCGGGCGACGCAAGCCTTTGGTCGCGGGGCAGCGGCCGGCGCTGATTCCGTTGTCGTTTGCGCAATCTCGGCTGTGGTTCCTGTACCGGTTCGAGGGCGGGGTGGCGACCTACAACATGCCGACCGCATTCCGTATCGAGGGCGCCCTGGACGTCGCGGCGCTCGCCGCGGCGCTTGACGACGTGGTCGCCCGCCACGAAGCGTTGCGCACCATCTTCGTCGACATCGACGGTGTGCCCTACCAGGAGGTGCTGCCGGCCGCGCCGGGGCTGTGGCGGCGCGGCAACGACGCGGTGCGGTCGTTGCCGGGCGCGGAGCTGCTGCCCGAGTTGACCGCGCTGGCCACGTACCGGTTCGACCTGTCGGCCGAGATTCCGATTCGTGCGCAAATTTATTCGCTCAGCCCCGAGGATCATGTCGTCGGGATTGTGGTGCACCACATCGCCTTTGACGGGTGGTCGCTGGCGCCGATGGCCCGCGACATCGGCGAGGCGTACCGGGCCCGGCGCCGCGGCGGGGCGCCGGAGCGTGCCGCACTCTCGGTGCAGTACATCGACTACACGCTGTGGCAACGAGCGCAGTTCGGCGACCTTGCCGACACCGACAGCCCCATCGCGGGGCAGCTCGCCTACTGGGAGGGCACGCTGGCGGGCATGCCGGAGCGGCTGCAGCTGCCCACCGACCGCCCCTACCCGCTGGTGGCCGACTACCACGGCTCCCAGGTGACGCTGCAGTGGCCGGCCGAGTTGCAGCAGCGGATGCGCGAGGTGGCACGCGAGCACAACGCCACCAGCTTCATGGTGATGCAGGCCGCCTTGTCGGTACTGCTGTCCACGCTGACTTCGAGTTCCGATGTTGCGGTGGGCTTCCCGATCGCCGGGCGGCGCGACCCGGCACTCGATGAGCTGGTGGGCTTCTTCGTCAACACCCTGGTACTGCGCGTCGAGGTGACCGGCGATCCCACCTTTGCCGAGCTGCTCGCCCAGGTCCGCCGGCGCAGCCTGGCCGCCTACGAGAACCAGGACGTACCGTTCGAGGTTCTCGTCGAGCGGATCAACCCCACCCGCTCCCTGACCCATCACCCGCTGGTGCAGGTGATGCTGGCCTGGCAGAGCGTCCTGGGCCACAGCGCCGACGCCGCGTCCGGACTGGACCTGGATGATGTGAAGGTCAGCCAGCTGACCATGGATACCCGGACCGCCCGAATGGATTTGGTGTTCCACCTGGCCGAGCACTGGAGCGACGCGAGCGCACCCGCCGGGATCAACGGGAGGGTCGAGTACCGGACCGACGTGTTCGACGAGACCACAATCCGCACCGTGATCGACCGACTGCACCGGGTCTTGGTGGCCGTCACCGCAGATCCCGTGCGGCGATTGTCGTCGGTGAATCTGCTGGAGGCCGACGAGGTTGCGCGCCTACATGATTGGGGCAACCGGGCGGTCCTGGACCGGTCCGTGCCGGCGCTGGGCTCCATCCCGGGCCGGTGGGCCGCGCAGGTGGGCCGCACACCCCACCGCCCGGCGGTGACGTTCGCGGGCCTGTCCATGACGTACCTCGAGGTCGACGAGGATGCCAATCGGCTGGCGCACCTACTGGTCGCCCACGGCGCTGGCCCGGGACGGGTGGCGGCGCTGCTGTTCACCCGATCCACCGAGGCGATCATCGCGATCCTGGCGGTGCTGAAGACGGGTGCGGCCTACCTGGCGATCGACCCCGCGCACCCCGACGCCCGGATCGGCTTCATGCTCGCCGACGCCCAGCCCGTCATCGCGATCACCACCGCGGCGCTGCGTGACCGGCTCGACGGCCACAACCTGCCCGTCGTCACGGTCGACGACCCCCGCATCGCGGGTTACCCCGGCACCGCATTGCCAATGCCGAGCGCCGACGACCTTGCCTACCTGATCTACACCTCAGGCACCACCGGCACCCCCAAGGGGGTCGCCGTCCCGCACCGCAACGTCATCGCGCTGCTGGGATCGCTGTCCGGCGAGCTGGGCCTGGAACAGGTGTGGACACAGGCACATTCGTTAGCATTCGACTTCTCGGTGTGGGAGATCTGGGGCGCCTTGTTACACGGCGGTCGGCTGGTGGTGGTACCCGAATCCGTGGCCCGCTCGGCCGAGGACTTCCACGCGTTGCTGGCCGCGGAAGGCGTGGGTGTGCTGAGCCGGACGCCAACGGCGTTCTACGCGCTGCAAACCGCCGACGCGCTGCAACCCGCACTCGCCGACAGGCTGCAGCTGCAGACGGTGGTTTTCGGCGGTGAAGCCCTTGAGCCACAACGACTTCGGACTTGGATGCAGAGTCATCCGCAGATACCGCGGCTGATCAACATGTACGGCATCACCGAAATCACGGTGCATGCCTCGCTGCGGATCCTGACCGACGACGACGTCGACAGCCCGGTCAGCCCCATCGGCGAGCCGTTGGCGCATCTGGCGTTCTTCGTACTGGACGCCTGGTTGCGGCCGGTGCCGCTCGGCGTGGTCGGCGAGTTGTACGTGGCCGGCGCCGGGGTGGCGAATGGATACGCGCGCCGACCCGACCTGACGGCCACGCGCTTCGTCGCCTGCCCGTTCGTCGACCCGGGCAGGCCCGCCGAACGGATGTATCGCACCGGGGACCTGGTGGCCTGGCAGGCCGACGGGCAACTGCGCTACGTCGGGCGCGCCGACGAACAGGTCAAGATCCGCGGCTACCGCATCGAACTCGGCGAGATCGACAGCGCGTTGCTGGCGTGCCCGCAGGTCACCCAGGCCGTCACCACCGTGCACCACGGCGACGCGGGCGACCACCTCATCGCCTACATCACCCTGGGCGACACCACCAGCGACGACCAGGACGCCGAGATCGTCGAACAGTGGCAGGGCGTGTACGACGAGCTGTACCACCCGACCGAGCAGACTCCGCAGTTCGGCATGGACTTCCGCGGCTGGAACAGCAGCTACACCGGTGCACCGATTCCGTTGGAGGAGATGCTCGAGTGGCGCGCGGCCACCGTGGAGCGGATCGCGGCGCTGCGCCCGAAACGGGTGCTGGAGGTCGGCGCCGGCTCGGGGCTGCTGCTCTCCCAAATCGCCCCACTGGCCGAGCACTACGTTGCCACCGACATGTCGGCGGTGGCCATCGACAACCTGGCCCGCGCGCTCGACCGGCTGCAGCTCCCGTGGCGCGATCGGGTCCAGCTGCTGACCCGGCCCGCGCACATGATGGCCGGATTGCCGCGAGCCTACTTCGACACCGTCGTCGTCAACTCCGTCGTCCAGTACTTCCCCAACGCCGGCTATCTGACCGACCTGATCGACCGCGCCATGGAACTGCTGGCCCCCGGCGGCGCCTTGTTCATCGGCGATATTCGCAACCACGCCCTGCAGGACGCCTTCCAGATCGGTGTCGCGCTGGCCCGCACCACCACCGGTGACGCCGCCGAAATCCGCCAGCGCGTCCACCGGGCGATCGTCAGCGAGCCCGAATTATTGTTGGCGCCAGAGTTTTTCACCGCGTGGGCCGACGACCGTCCGGACACCGCCGGGGCGGACATCCAGGTCAAACGCGGGCTGGCGGACAACGAACTGAACCGGTACCGCTATGACGTGGTCATCCACAAGTCCCCCGCACCGGTGCGCTCGGTGGCCGCCGCAACGGCATGGACGTGGACCGAATGCGGCGGTTTGCTCGGGCTGCACGCCCGGTTGGCGGCCACCCGTCCCGCGGCGGTGCGCGTCACCGAGATCCCCCGGGCCGGACTGATCGCCGAGGTCCGCATCGACAAGGCGCTCGCCGACGGACGGCCGCTGGCCGACGCGTTGACCCAGCCCGCGGCGGCACCGGACACCGTCACCCCCGAACAGCTGCACCGGCTTGGCGCCAACGCCGGCTACCAGGTCGCCGTCACCTGGGGCGCCGAGCCCGGCGTCCTCGACGCCGTCTTCCTCACCCCCGCCGAAGCCGAGCGCGCCCTGACCGACATCTACCTGCCGCGTGCGACGCGCGGGGTCCACGCCAACAACCCGAACACCAACATGGAGATCAGCGCCGTGCGCCAGCGGCTGAGCGCGCGGCTGCCCGAGTACATGGTGCCGGCGCAGATCATGGTGCTCGACGAGTTCCCGGTGACCTCGTCGGGCAAGATCGACAGCAAGGCGCTGCCGGCCCCGGTGTTCGCCGCCACGCCGTTCCAGGCCCCGCAAACCGAGACCGAGCGCGTCATCGCCGGCATCTATGCGCAGGTGCTGGGCATCGAGCGGGTGGGCGCCGACGATTCCTTCTTCGACCTGGGCGGGGATTCACTGTCGGCGATGCGGGTGATCGCCGCGGTCAACGCCGCGCTCGGAGTCCATCTCCCGGTGCGCACCATGTTCTACGCGCCGTCCGTGCGCAGCCTCGGCGAGCAGCTGGGTGCCGCGGACAGCGGGTCGGAGGTCGTCCCGGTCGACGTCCTGCGGCAGGGCACCGGGACGCCGCTGTTCTGCATTCACGACGGGCTCGGCCTGAGCTGGTCGTATCGGGCGCTGGGCGAGCATCTGGATTGCCCGATCATCGGGATCAACCAGGTCGCGCAGGACGGCGAGGCGGGCGACACCTCGATTCGCGGCATGGCGGCGAACTACGCCGACCGGATACAGGCCCGCCAGCCCGACGGGCCGTACCAAATTCTCGGCTGGTCGTTCGGCGCCGTCGTCGCCCACGAAGTCGCCGTCGAACTGCAGCGCCGCGGCCGCACGGTGCACAGCCTGATCCTGCTCGATCCGGTCTTCACCGCGAATAAGTTCGCCGCGATGCTAACCGCCAAGGCCGCAGCGAAGAACCCGGTACTCGACGGCCAGACCGTGGCCCACGTTTTACGCAGCAACGGCGTCGACCTCCCCGCGCAGTCGGCGGGGCTGCTGGAGTTCCTGGTGCACAGCGTCAAGGCAAACCAGGGTCGGCTGGCCGAACACGTGCCCAGCGTGTTCGACGGCGACCTGGTCATCTTCGCCGCGGCCCGCACGAGCAGCGAAAACGGTGGCGGCGGGCGTCCGAAGTCACGGTGGCGGGGACGGCGAACCGGACGCGCGGCCCGCGCGCAGCAACGGGTGTGGCGGCCCTATGTCGCCGGCGACATCGTCACGTACTCCGTCGACAGCACGCACCTGGAGATGCTGACCGCGGACGCGCTGAGCGGCTACGCGGAACACCTGCGGCTGTTTGTGGCAGGCGCGGTGGCGCCACACCAGCCCTAGCCTTCGAGCTCCTTCTTGAGGTTGGCCAGCACTTCGCCCTGAATTCGCTTCAGCCCCAACGGCGCAAACGTCTTTTCGAAGAAGCCTTTGATCCCGCCGGCGCCCGTCCAACTGGTCTTGACGGTCACGCTGGATCCGGGGCCGGCGGGGGCCACCGTCCAGGTGATGACCATCGACGAGTTGGCGTCCTTCTCGATGACGCTGTGACCGGCCACGTCGACGGTGGCCTGCACGTCGCGGCTGCGCGATTTGGTGGCCTGCAGCTTCCATTTGACGACGGTGCCCTGGCCCTGCCCGCCCTGCAGCACCTGGTATTGGCTGTACTGCGGGGACAGGATCTTCGGGCGGACGTTCTGGTAGTCCGCAACCGCGGCGAGCGTGGCCGCGGGATCAACGTTGATCAGGATCGTGCTGGCTGCGCTGACCTGTGCCATCAGGCGCGACTCCTCTGTTGTGATGCCGCCCGCACGCGGGTGCACGTGGTGTTGTCGAAGACTAGGGTATAGCTGGTGCCAATCTCAGGATCTGCACACTCGACGCATACATCGGGCGTTGATCGGTTGATGGCGAGTTATCGTTCCATCCCCGCCACGTCCGCGGTCCGGCTCGCCAAGCCCACGTCAAATCTGTTCCGCGCCCGGACAAAACGGGATGCGCGGGGCCTGGACACGTCCGGCTTGACCGGCGTTCTCGGTATCGATCCGGACACCCGGACCGCCGATGTGGCGGGCATGTGCACTTACGAGGATTTGGTGCGCGCGACGCTGCCCTACGGTCTTTCGCCGCTGGTCGTGCCGCAATTGAAGACCATCACCCTGGGCGGCGCGGTCAGCGGACTGGGTATCGAATCGGCGTCGTTCCGCAATGGCCTGCCACACGAATCGGTGCTGGAGATGGATATCCTCACCGGCGCTGGTGAATTGGTCACTGCGTCACGGACCCAGAACGCCGACCTGTTTCGATGTTTTCCGAATTCATATGGGACGCTGGGGTATTCGACGAGGCTCCGGATCGAATTGGAGCCCGTCACGCCGTTCGTGGCGCTGCGGCACATCCGGTTCGGCTCCGTGCCCGAGCTGATCGCGGCGATGGAACGCATCGTCGACACCGGCGGGCACGACGACCTTGCCGTCGACTACCTCGACGGCGTGGTCTTCGCCGCGGACGAAAGCTACCTGTGCCTGGGCCGGCGCACCACCACTGCGGGGCCGGTCAGCGACTACACCGGGCAACGCATCTACTACCAGTCGATGCGGCACGACGCGCCCAGTACCCAAAAAGCCAGGGACGACCGGTTGACCATGCACGACTACTTCTGGCGATGGGACACCGATTGGTTCTGGTGCTCGCGTGCATTCGGGACTCAGAACCCGCGGGTGCGGCGGTGGTGGCCGCGGCGGTACCGGCGCAGCAGCGTGTACTCCAAGCTGGTCGCCCTGGATCGCCGCTTCGGGATTTCCGATCGCATCGAGCAGCGCCACGGTCGTCCGCCCCGCGAACGGGTGGTTCAGGATGTCGAGGTCCCGGTCGGTCGTGCCTGCAACTTTTTGGAATGGTTTTTAGACAGCGTTCCGATCACCCCGATCTGGCTGTGCCCGTTGCGACTTCGCGACGATCACGGCTGGCCGCTGTACCCGATCGCGCCCGAGCAGACCTACGTCAACATCGGCTTCTGGTCGTCGGTGCCCGCCGGGGACCGGACGGGCGCGACCAACCGGGCGATCGAGGCCAAGGTCGGCGAGCTCGACGGCCACAAGTCGCTGTACTCCGACTCCTTCTACAGCCGGGAGGAGTTTGACCAGCTGTACGGCGGCGAGGCCTACAAGACGGTAAAGAAGTCTTACGACCCCGATTCTCGTTTGCTCGATCTCTACGCGAAGGCGGTGCAACGGCGATGACGACAACCAAACAGCCCGACCGCTCCACCCGTATCGGCGGCAAGCTCACCATGGCCGAGGTGGTGGAGGTCTTCACCGCCAGCGGACGGTATCCGCTGAAGTTCACGGCGTACGACGGCAGCGTCGCCGGACACGAAGACGCCGAACTCGGCCTGAACCTCTGCTCGCCACGCGGCGCCACCTATCTGGCCACCGCACCCGGGGAACTCGGCATCGCCCGGGCCTACATCTCAGGGGATCTGCAGCCCTACGGGGTGCACCCTGGCGACCCGTACGAACTGCTCAAGATGCTGGCCGACCGGGTGGACTTCAAGCGGCCGTCGGCGTGGACGCTGGCCCAGGTGATCCGGTCCATCGGCATCGAGCGGCTGGTACCGATCCCGCCGCCGCCGCAGGAGGCCCGGCCGCGGTGGTTGCGGGTCGCCGACGGCCTGATGCACAGCAAGACGCGGGACGCCGAGGCCATCCACCACCACTACGACGTCTCCAACGCGTTTTACGAGTGGGTGCTTGGGCCGTCAATGACCTACACCTGCGCGGTCTATCCGCACGCCGACGCCACCCTCGAGGAGGCACAGGAGAACAAGTACCGGCTGGTCTTCGACAAGTTGCGGCTGCAACCGGGCGACCGCCTGCTGGACGTGGGCTGCGGTTGGGGCGGCATGGTGCGCTACGCCGCCCGCCACGGTGTCCGCGCGATCGGTGTCACCCTGTCCGCCGAACAGGCGAAGTGGGCCCAGCGGGCGATCGAGACCGACGGGCTTTCGGCATTGGCCGAGGTGCGGCACTGCGACTACCGGGACGTCCCCGAGACGGGGTTCGACGCGGTCTCCTCGATAGGGCTGACCGAGCACATCGGGGTCAAGAACTATCCCGCCTACTTCGCGTGCCTCAAGTCGAAACTGCGCACCGGTGGCCTATTGCTCAACCACTGCATCACCCGCCACGACAACAAGCAGACCTCGTTCGCGGGCGGATTCACCGACCGCTACGTCTTCCCGGACGGGGAGCTGACGGGTTCGGGGCGCATCATCACCGAGGTCCAGGACTGCGGCTTCGAGGTGCTGCACGTGGAGAATTTCCGCCACCACTATGCGATGACGCTGCGCGACTGGTGCCGCAATCTCGTGGCGAATTGGGAGGCCGCGGTCGAGGAGGTGTCGCTACCGGTCGCCAAGGTGTGGGGCTTGTACATGGCGGCGTCACGAGTGGCGTTCGAGCAGAACAACATTCAGCTCCATCATGTGCTGGCCGCCAATGTGGAGCCACGGGGCACGGACAGTCTGCCGCTGCGGCCGTGGTGGCAGCCCTAGCCGCCGTCGATGCGGCGGGCGCCCAGTTCGTTCTGCAACAACTCGAGCGCGACCTCTTCGGGATCACGCCGGGGCGCCGACGAATCGGTGGAACCGGCCTCGGCCAACATCCGCTCCTCTTCGTCGCGTTGAGCCGACTCGGCGGCGGTCACCGGAGGCGGCTCCTCGGCCGGGGGCGGGATGGGGCCGCCGCCGCGCGCGGGCGGTTCCGCCGCCGCGGCCACCGGCCCGCCCGCCTCGCAGCGCACCCGCCAGTTGACCCCAAGCGCGTCCTTGAGTGCCTCGGCAATGACGTCGGCGTTGCGCTGCTCGGATAACCGCTTGGCCAGGGGTGCCGATTCGTGGCTGAGCACCAGGGTGTCGCCCTCGATGGCGCGGACGGTGGCCCCCGACAGCATCACCTCCGTGGTGCGGCTGCGTTGGCGTACCTTGTCGCGCACCGTCGGCCACATCGTGCGCACCGCGGCGGCGTTGAGTTCGCCCGAGGCCCCGGCGGGTGCTGAGACCGGCTGGGCGGCCGGTTCGGGAGCGGGCGGTGGCGGCTCGGCCATGGGCGGGGTGGGCTCGGGTGTGGGCTGGGCCTTCGGTGCGGGCGTGCGCTCGGCCTTCGCCCTGCGCTGCGGTGCCGCGGAGACGGGCGGGACCGCTGCGGGCGCCCTTACCGACGGGGCCGTTTCCGAAGCGGGCAACGACATCGCCAGTCGCGTCTCGATGCGCTCGACGCGGTGCAGCAGCGCCGACTCGGCGTCACTCGCCGACGGCAACAGCAGGCGCGCGCAGACGACTTCGAGCAGCAGCCGCGGCGCCGTCGCTCCGCGCATCTCCCCGAGCCCGGCCTGCACCACCTCGGCGTAGCGGGTCAGCGTCGCCGGCCCGATCCGGGCCGCCTGCTCGCGCATGCGGTCCAGCACATCCTCCGGAGCGTCCACCACCCCGCGACTCACCGCATCCGGAACCGCTTGCAGCACAAGGAGATCGCGGAACCGCTCCAACAGGTCGGTGGCGAAGCGGCGCGGGTCGTGGCCCGCGTCGATCACCGATTCGACCGCCCCGAACAGCGCGGCGGCATCCCCGGCGGCCAGCGCGTCGACGGCGTCGTCGATCAGCGCGACGTCGGTGGCGCCCAGTAACCCCAGCGCCCGTGGGTAGGTGACGTGGTTATCGTCGGCCCCGGCCACCAACTGGTCCAGCACGGACAGCGTGTCGCGGGGTGAGCCCCCGCCGGCCCGGATGACCAAGGGATAGACGGCATCGTCGACGACGACGCCTTCCTGTTCGCAGATCCGCGCGATCAGTGCCCGCATGGTCTTGGGTGGCAGTAACCGGAAGGGATAGTGGTGCGTCCGCGATCGGATCGTCGGCAGCACCTTCTCCGGTTCGGTGGTGGCGAAGATGAAAATGAGGTGCTCGGGCGGCTCCTCGACGATCTTGAGCAGCGCGTTGAACCCGGCCGTGGTGACCATGTGCGCCTCGTCGACGATGAACACCCGGTACCGGGACTGCGCGGGCGCATAGAAGGCCCGGTCGCGCAGTTCCCGGGTGTCGTCCACGCCGCCGTGGCTGGCCGCGTCGAGCTCCACCACGTCGATACTGCCGGGCGCGTTGGGCGCCAGCGCCTGGCACGAGTCGCACACCCCGCACGGGGTGGCCGTCGGCCCCTGCGCGCAGTTCAGCGATCGGGCCAGGATCCGGGCCGAGGAGGTTTTGCCGCAGCCGCGCGGGCCGGAGAACAGATACGCATGGTTGATCCGCCCGGCCTGCAGGGCGACGGACAGCGGCTCGGTGACGTGCTCCTGCCCGACCACTTCGGCGAAGGTAGCCGGCCGATATTTGCGGTAGAGAGCCACGGTCAGCAGGCTACCGGCGCCGGCCGACTAGAGCCCGGCTGGCTATCGAGTGTGCGCCGGCGGCGTTCAGTGTGCGCCCAGGGTGACGACACGCCGGGGCGGGCCGCCCTAGCGCAACGCCACAAACCGTCAGCACACCCTCGACGCCGTCAGCGCACACTCGACGCCCCCGGCGCACGACGAACGCCGTCAGCTCACAGTGGGCGCCGCGGCGCCGACCCGGGCTTCCGACGCCGCCAGCAGCGCGCACGTTGCCAGGCCGTCGACCGCGTCGCGCAGATCCGGGAGCGACGGGAAGGTGGGCGCAATCCGGATGTTCTTGTCCTCCGGGTCCTTGCGGTACGGGAACGTCGCGCCTGCCTCGGTGACCGCGATGCCGGCGTCCTTGGCCAGCGCCACGGTCCGGCGGGCCGTGCCGGGCCACACGTCGAGGCTGATGAAGTAGCCGCCCTTGGGTTCGGTCCAGGACGCGATCTTTGAGTCGCCGAGCCGCTGCTCGAGGATTTCCAGCGCCAGCGCGAATTTCGGCGCCAGGATCTGCTGGTGTCGCAGCATGTGCAGGCGGACCCCGTCGGCGTCACCGAAGAAGCGCAGGTGCCGCAACTGGTTGACCTTGTCCGGGCCGATCGATTTCTTGCCGGCGTACTGCAGATACCAGGCGATGTTGCCCAGCGAGCCGCCGAGGAAGCTGACGCCAGCTCCGGCGAAGGTGATCTTCGACGTGGACGCGAAGACATACGGCCGGTTGGGGTTGCCGGCCGCCGCGGCCAGCCCGAGCACGTCGATTTGGCTCAGGAAGTCATGCGTCAGCGTGTGCACGGCGTAGGCGTTGTCCCAGAACAACCGGAAGTCGGTCGCCGCGGTGCGCATCTGGACCAGCCGCAGCACGGTCTCCCACGCGTACGTGACGCCGGTGGGGTTGCCGAACACCGGCACCGTCCACATGCCCTTGATGGCCGGGTCGGCGGCCACCAACTCCTCGATCAGATCGACGTCCGGGCCGTCATCGCGCATCGGGACCGAGATCATCTCGATGCCCATGGTCTCGGTGATGGCGAAATGCCGGTCGTAGCCCGGCGCGGGGCACAGGAACTTGACGCTCGGCTCGTCCTTCCAGGGTCGCTGCGAGTCGACCCCGCCGTACAGCATCGAGAAGGCCACCACGTCGTGCATGAGCTCCAGGCTGGAGTTGTTCGCCGCGATCAGGTTGGGCACCGGGATGCCGAGTAGCTCGCCGAAGATGGCCCGCAGACCGGGCAACCCGTGCAGGCCGCCGTAGTTGCGGGTGTCGGTGCCCTCGGCGTCACGGAAATCGTCGCCGGGCAGGCTCAACAGCGGGTTGGACAGGTCGAGCTGCTCCGGGGCGGGTTTGCCCCGGGTCAGGTCCAGGTGCAGCTTCTTGGCCTGCAACTCCGCGTAGCTGTGCTGGTGGCGCGTGTGCAGTGCGGTGAGCTCCGCAGGGCTGAGAGAATCGAACGCCGCCATGGCTTTTCGCGGGCCTTTCGCTGTCGAACGCCGGAAGTGACGGGCCGGCGAGCAATAGAAGCACTGGTTGCGCGGCCCCGACATAGGGGACCCCGCGCACCCGACAGAGCCCATTGACCCTTGCTGCCTTCCGGCCCTGGGGGAGTTCACAGGATAGACGCCGCGCGGGGTCCATGGCGAGTGTAATACCTGGCGCGCATCGGCCGGGGCCGGCCGCAGCTCATTCGGCGTTGACCCAGCCGCTACCATGGCCCACGGAGGATTCGCCTAGTGGCCTATGGCGCTCGCCTGGAACGCGGGTTGGGTTAACAGCCCTCGCGGGTTCAAATCCCGCATCCTCCGCAAATTGGGTGCACGCGGCCTCGGACGCGGCCACACGGTTGTTGGAATCGGTTTTGGCTGCCTCTAGGCTGGCGTGGGCTCACCATCAGGAGGAGGCGTATGGGCCGCAAGGTCGCCATACCGTGGCACATGTTGTTCTCGGTCGGTGCCGGCGTCCTCTATTTCCTTTGCGTGCTCCCGCGCTGGTCGGAGCTCATGGGCGACACACCGCGCGCGCTGGGGATAGCCGGGCGGATCGGCGCGGGCGCGCTGATCGCGCTGGCTGCCCTGCCGGTGGTGTTCACCCACCTGCGGACCCGCAAGCCCGAGCTGGGCACTCCGCAGCTTGCGCTGACGCTGCGGCTCTGGTCGATCGTGGCCCACGTGCTGGCCGGCGTGTTGATCATCGGCACGACGATCAGCGAGCTCTGGCTGAGCCTGGACGCGGCCGGGAAGTATTTGTTCGGCATTTACGGCGCGGCCGCGGCGATCGGCCTGCTCGGGATTTTCGCGTTCTACCTCTCGTTTGTCGCCGAGCTGCCGCCGCCCCCGCCGAAACCGATCAAGCCGAAGAAAGCGAAACGCCGCCGTCTGCGCGGCAAGAAGGGCGCCGAGGCCGAAGACACGGAGGAGGCTCCCAAAACCGAGGCCGAAGCCGAAGAAGCCGAGACCGTCACCGCGGAGGAATCCGTCGAGCCCACCGCCAAGGCCGTCGAGGCCGTCAAGGCCGAGAAGCCGGCAACCGAAGACACTCCAGAAACTCACGACGCCAAAGACGACGCCAAAGACACCGCCAAAGACACTGAAAACACTGAAGTCACCGAGTCCGCCGACGAGGGCGAGGAGCCCCGCAGCGGATTGCGCAACCGCCGGCCGACGGGCAAGGGCTCACACCGCATGCGCCGCAGGCGCACTCGCGGCGGCGTCGCACTCGACGAGTGATCAGTCCCGTCGCTTGAGTCCCTCGACGTAGCCGGCAATGCGCTGCTGCGTTTCGTCCGCGCCCCACAGTTGCCGCACGCCGGCATCGATGGTTTCGCCCCGGCGGATGCGTGCCACGGTCGGGGCCCGCAGCTGGATCTTCGTATCCCGATACGCATCGGCGGGCAGGGCACCGAGTTCGGCGGCCTCCCCGATCGCGGCGTCCACCACATCGTCGGCCACGACGCGGTGGGCCAGCCCCCGGGCGATCGCCTCGACACCTTTGTAGGTGCGCGCGCCCAGCAGGACCTCCTCGGCGCGGTCCCCGCAGGCGTGGCGCATCACCTCCAGCGCGGCGACCGGGAACGCAACGCCGACCCGAACCTCGGCGGCTCCGATCCCGGCGTCGGGCGAAATCAGGCGACGGTCGCACGCACAGGCCAGCACGCATCCCCCGGCAATGGCGGCGCCGTTGATAGCAGCCACGGTCGGCCACGGAAAGCCGAACAGCGCGTCGAAGGCCTGCGACAGCGCCGGCACCAGCCGATCGGTGTAGTCGCGTCCACCGTCCACCACGCGGTTCAGATCGACCCCGGCGCTGAACACCCGGCCCGCCCCAGTGATGACCAGCGGGCTGTTATCCGAATTCTGCAATTCACGGATGGTGGAGGTGAGTTCGCCGAGCACTTCCACATCAAGGGCATTGACACGCCCCGACGACAGGGTCAACACCCGCACCGACGCCGCCTCGGTCTGCACAGTCTGGATCTCAATCACAGTCCCACTCAAGCACCCGCCGGCACCGGCACCGCTCGTGGGGCCTGCCCACAGCCGCGGCTGCTCCGAAAAGTCCTGTGGCTCAAATGCTTTCACCTAGCGAGCGCCAACCGCGGCGGCCCGGATACGCCGCAAAAATTGGGATCGGTAGCAAGGACTCGGTCTTGCACTGGCTGCCATGACGACGCCACTCGGGCGGAGCATGACGGAAGGAATCAGAAGTGAAACGTCTTCTCGCGGGTGCAATCGGAACCCTTGGCTTGGCGACGGCCGTGGTGGGTTGCTCGAGCGGCGGCCACACGGCCGGCCCGGCGTCCAGCCCCGCAGCCAGCATCGGCTCCGGAAGCGGTGCCCAGGTCAAGGTGGGCGGAGCCGACTTGGCGGGCGTGAACCCGGCATCGGTGACCTGTGTCAAGCAAGGCGGCAAGATCGACATCGGGAGCGGATCCACCGGCGGCGCCCAGCAGGCACTGGCCGTGGTGCTGACCGACGAAGCCACCCCCAAGGTCGAGTCGCTGGCACTTGTGGTGGACGGCAACGCATTGTCGGTCGCCAACAATATGGGCGCTCGGGTCGGGTCGGCCAACGTGGTGGTGGACGGTAAGACCTACACCATCACCGGGCAGGCGCAGGGCGCCGACCTGAAAAACCCGATGGCCGGGATGATCACCAAAGACTTCAGCATCAAGGTGACATGCGGCTGATCGGCTCGACCCTGGCGCGGCGGGCGTGCTTCACTCACGCGCCCGCCGTGCCAGGCTGTCTTATGATGCAGCCGTGGCGATCTCCGACGATCTAGAGCGGGCACGCCGCCTGGCGCTGGCCGCCGACGAGGCCGGCGCCCGCGAACTGCTGCTGTCCCTGGTGCCCGAAATCGAGCGGCGGGACCGCGACGACGAGCTGTTGGAAGTCTTCGCGCAGCTGGGTGAAATCTACCTCGCCCGCGGCGCGAATGACGCGGTGCACGAATGCATCCGGCGCATCGACGACTGCCTGGCGATCTACTCCGGGATTGTGGACGGCACCATGCCCGAGGCCGCGGGGCAGACCACGATGCCCGGCACCGACATTGTGCGAATGATCCGTCGTTATTCGCGCCGCGCTCGGTTTCTCCGGGCGGGAGTCGCCGCCGCGCTGGGTGAGCACGAGGGCGCGGCGACGGCACTGGCCGCATTGCGCGACGCCGACGAGACGTTCCCCGAACTGGCCGCCGAACACGTCCGGCTGGTCGTGCAGGCGCAGGTTTTGTGCGCCTCCGCGCTGTGCGACGACGACCTGCACATGGATTCGGTTCCGTTGTGGGAGAAGGTGGTCGACGCATTCGACGGGCTCGGTGATTCCGAGCTCGACGACCGGGTGCGGGTGGACGCGGGCACGGCGTACGGCAGATTCTGCGTAGAGACCGGACGACTCGGCGATGCCGAGCCGTGGCTGCGCCGCGCCGGTGCCCGAGCTCGGCCGCGGGGATGGGAATTGGCAGACGCCAGAACGCAATTAGAGCGGGCCGCGGCCAGCTGGCTGGTGGGTGACCATACCACGACCGAACAGCTGGTGTCGCAAGCCTACCCCGTCATCGCGCGGTATGAACGGGCGCACGACGTCGCGCGCTGCTGGTTGTACCTGGGACTGATCCGGCTGGCGTCCGGGGCGCTGGAAGCCGCGAATGAGTGCTGGGAACACGCCGAACGACATTGGCGCGAACTCGGCAAGCCCCTACGCCTACACCGTATCCTGTTGCAGCGCAGCTGGATTGCGATTTTTCGGAGTCGGTTCGCGGACGCGGTGGAATTGATCGCCCAGGCCCGCGAACTCCTCGACTCCTCACCACGCAGCAGTTGGCTGCAGTACGCCCAGCTGGACAATCACCTCGGCACGGTGTGGCGAGCGGATGCGTTGGCAGACCTCGGATTCGACAGCTCGGGCGACCCCGACGAGACACTGCAGGAGACCGAGGCGCGGCAGGTCGAGGGCATCGGGATCGTCCGCGGCGAGGTCGGCACGCCCGAATATTGGCGCGCGATGACCAAACTCGAACAAGCCGCCGAACTCAAAGTGCCGGCCGCCCTGGCCGTCGACTCGGTGCGGTTCTCGATTGCCGACGCCGACGCCAGATCGCGCTGGGCGGCGACGATTTCGGCACCCATCCTGGCCGGCGCCTTCGCCGTCGCCTGGGAGTGGGAGAACACCCAATTGATCAGTGAGCTCGTCGAATACCACAGCGCACGAGGTACTTTCGACACCGACTCGCAGCGCGCTGCCATCGGCGAGTGGGCGTCGACCGGTACCGCCACGGTGCTCGTCGACGCCGCTCCGGAGCCGGCCCTGGCCGCGTCCGGGCCGGCGGTGAGCGCCGGGCGCTCGCTCACCCGGCTTGGCCCGCTACCCCCGCTGCAGATGCAGCCCGACAGCCCGCCGATCATGAGTCACTATCGCGAACTGGCCCGGCAGCGTTATGGCCGCCCGGTCACCGCCGCCGAGCCCGCCTGGTCGACCTGGCCATGACCCAACGGGATCGGCCTACCCTCGTGCTGCGGTACGCTGACGTCGGTATCGCCACCTACGCCAGTTTGCGCGTCGTCGGGCAGCCGTCGCGGACCGTGAACTGGGTGATCGAAGATCCCATCCTGCTGGCGGCCTTGGCGGAACTCGACAACGCCATCCCGGAACCGGACGGGCCGGAGAGCCGCCGCGCAGCCATCGAGCGAGCCTTGGCCACAGGGCCTTTCGCCGCACCGGACAGCGAGCTTACCGTCGCCTACATCCTGGGCGTGCTGCTGATCGGCATGGCCGGCTGGCAACTGCTGGCCGAGTTCACCGCCTCGCCGCGCGCGGCGCTGTTCGTGTCGCCCAGCGCTCGTCTGGCCCGCGTGCCGTGGGGCCTGCTGGCGGTGCCGAAGTCGGGCCCGAGCAAGGAGGAGTTGGTGCGCGCCCGCCACGAGGCCATCACGGCCAGCGGTCGCGTCGCGGCCCGGATCCCTTGGCAGTTGGCCGATATCGGCGAGCATACCGACGGACAGCGGCTGGTGGAGCTGGTCGACGTGCTGATGGCGGTTCCGGCGAACATCGTGCACGCGCCCCGCACACCGGACAGTTGGCATGCCCGCAAAGACGGTCCGCCCCTGCTGGTCCTGGACCCGCGCGTGCCGGGGCAGCGCCCGGACTCGGCGCTAGGCTCCGTGCTGGGCCGTCCATCCTCGGAAACTGTCGTAGCACAACATTTCTGTGCACTTCGGGTACGTCGGTCGGTGCTGCCCAGGGTTGACGAGGTCATCGAATTGTTCCGCCGGCCGGACGCCGACCGCGCGTGGCTGGCCGAACAGCTCAGGCAGGAGCCGAGTCGGCTGTTCTACGTCGGTCACGCGAGTTCGGCTGACACACACCCGGATCATCGCGCCCAGGCCGACCGGGCTGCCCTGCACCTGGCCTGCAGGGCGGCAGCCCCCGGCGATGCCGACGCCATTGGCGACCACCGCCCGCTGACCGCGTCGGACCTGATGGCGCTGCGGTTGACGATCCCGCCGCGGGTCGCCTTGCTGGCCTGCGGATCGGGCGGCGACTACCGTTTCGACGAGGCGACCGGTCTGGTCGCCGCGATGATCCTCAGCGGCGCACAACTGGTGACCGCGACGCTCTGGTCGCTTCCCACCACGGCCGCCTACCGCCAATTCACTGCTGCGCAAGGCGATCCGATGGCCGATGCGGTTGTCGCGGTGGATCGCGCCCACGAAGAGGCCGAGGCGGGATCTGCGATCAACCGGTGGCAGCGTGAGCAATTGCGCCGGTGGCGCGGGGGCGACGTCGCCGCGAGCCCTCTGTACTGGGCCGCGCTGATCACGTTCGCGGTCGACGGTGTCCGTTAGCACTCAGAGGGCGGCCAACCAGGCCGCGTGGACAGCCAAAACATCGTCGGGCAGCGAAAGCTTCTCCCGCGCAGCCGGATCGAACGCGACCAGCACCACCAGGCCGGGCCGCAGCAACGATACGTCCGGATCGTCCTCACCCCTCGCGAGCCGACCGATGAACGTCTCGCCGGACGCGGCAACCACCTCGATGAAGACCTGCCGCTCGCCGGCCCGACCGAGCACTGACATCAGCTTGTTCATGCGTCCAGGCTGGTGGTGCGCCCGGGCTACCGAACCCAACTTTTTCGCTGCCTCTCGCCGCGAAATGCCCCTATTCTGTGCTGATGAGTGCCGAGTCCCAGCTGGCCACCAACGTGGCGGCGGGCCATCCACGCCGGTCCGTCATCGACCAGGCGTGGCGGTCGCTGGGTCCCGGAGTCGAGGTGCTTAGCAGCGACGACGGCGGCCCGCTGACCCGGACCGTCAAGCGCATCATCGACCCGCTGGTGCTGCGGCTGCGCGCCAATCCGCAGTACTCGGCCCCCCTCGTCGACGCCGCCACCGCCGCGGCCATGCACGATCTGATAACGTCCACTGCGTCCGAATTGCGTTCCACGGCAGCATGGTTCGCGGTTCTCAAGCTCGAACGCCGCAGGCAGCGGATCCGTAGCGGCAATGCCCAGGAACTCTACTTCCCGGTATGTTTCGAGCTCGCAGTCACCAAAGGTCCACCGGCGCCGGAAGATAGCGAAACCGCTGCCGGAGTGCTCGCAGATATCCATCAGGGTCGCGACCGCACCGGGATCGAGGTGCTGCACCAATACGTGGCGGGTCCCGGCGTCGTCGCCGCGCTGACCGAGCAGCTGGACCGCAGCTGGCGTGACGTGCGGGCCGGTGACACCGGGGCGGACCGCTTCCTGGCCGAGCTCGGCGTGGTGCTCGGGCCCGCGCACGGCCACAACGCCGCCGCGGCACGACAGCGGCTCTGGTCGGCCATGATCGACGACGCCGCGCCCTACAACCTGGGCGCCCTGGCACGGGTCGACCCGGCCGCACTGCCCTGGTCCATCGTCGGGCTGGGGTTGAGCTCGGCGGTGCCGCTCCGGCCGCCACCCCTCACCGGCGACCTGGACCGCGACCACAGCGACCGCCCCCTGGACCGCAGCGTGGTCGACCGGGTCCGCGCGACATTGCGGCGCGCCCTCGACCGGGACGCCCTGCCCGACATCCCGTTGCTTTGCGAGGAGGAAGTCGACCGCGCGTGCGCGCCGTGGGGCCTGCTGTCGGAGGACAAGCAGGCCACGCTGGTGGCCGGTATCGAGGTCGCGGTCGAACTGGCGCCCTTGGACCGCTCCGTCACCAGCCGTTACGCGCTGGCCGCCCAGATCCAGGCGCGGTTACGGAAGGAGGCGTACGTGCTGCACGCCCGGCGCTATCTCGCCGAGGGCGGGCCGATCCATCCCCGGCAACGGCAGGTGGTCGATGACCTGGCGGCCTACGCTCCGCTCTACCTGAGCCGGTTGTGGGCCCGCCTGCACGGCCGCGACGTCTGGCAGGAGCCGTGCGACGACGTCGACGAGATGCGGTCGCTGCTGGAGGGGGTGGCGCGGTCGGTCAGCCTTGACCACCGGCAACGCATCAAGGCGATGCTCGAATTGCAGGTGGCCGGATGAGGCTCGTCGCCGATGCCGGGCTGTGGACGGTCGGGCCAGCCGCCGCGAAGACGCCGCTGGCCGCGGTGCTGGAAATCAGCGGCGCCCTGCTGTCCTGGACGGTCGACGATCCCCCCGACGACGCGGGAGTCCACATCACCATCACCGAGCTGTCGCGCGCCGACTGGCTGTGGCGGGTGTTCGGCGAGGCCGGGCACGTCGCGCTCGCCGCTGCCACGCAGGAGGGGGCCGGCCAAAGCAGCATCGAGCTCACCGGTGTCGACATCCTGCCCGGATCGGTGGCCCCGCTGCGCCGGCTCGCCGTCGGCCACTGGTTGCGGCGCTGGTGGCCGGCGAGCCGGCAGGACGGCATCGCCGGCCTGGACCGCGCCCTCCTGGACGCCGAGCTGGCACTGCTGACCGTGGGGGCGCAGGGCTTTTTCACCGACGACACGCTGGACTCGGATGTGGCCGGCTTGTTGGCTCCGCATGCCCCGGCACTGTTGGTCCATGCCCGCGCCGGTGATCCCCGGGTCACCGACCTGGTCCGCGCGGCCGCCGACCTGGCCGATGAGGTCGGCCAGGTCGGCGGCGACGAGAACGCGTGGACCGAACTGTTTGTCGCCCTTGATGATTCGAGCACCGCGATGGCGTCGACACTGGCCGAGCCGAGTGGGGTCCGCGGCGACTACGCGCTGGCCGCCGGCTCGGACGCGGGTATTCGGGGTGCGTCTCCGATCGCCCGAGGGGTCGCGTCCATCAATTGGACCGCGGTGCCGCCGGCCATCTTCGACGCGGGTGAGGACACCGTCAGTTGGCGCATCGAAGCGGCGGGCGCGTCCGCGGTCGCGGTGGTCGGTGCCGCGCTCGTCGGGCCCGACCCGGCCACCGGCATTGTGGTGCGGCTGCGCTCGGGAACCGTCAGCGGCGCCGACGTCCTGGACGCTGACGGCCTCGCGATCCTGCCGCTGATCGACATTGAGCAGCGCCCGATCACCGAGTCCGCCGCCTGGGATCACGACTGGGCGGGCACCACCGTCACCGTCGGAGCCGAGACGACCGAAACTCGCGAGGCCCGGGACCGGATTCGGCGCTGGGTCCGCGCCCGGCTGGACCGCTTGGCCCTCGACACCTCCGACGCCTTCCTCGCCGAGATTTTGGCTGCCGAATCCGCCTACTAAGACCAGTCACTATTCCCTATGCTGAGCGAGTGCCAAACAACTATCGAGTCGTTCAGTGGAACACCGGAAACGTGGGCAAGAGCTCGCTGAAATCGATCGCCGACAACCCCACCCTGGAGCTGGTCGGCTGCTACGCGTGGTCGCCGGACAAGGTCGGCCGCGACGCCGGCGAGCTGGTGGGCATCGCCCGGCTCGGTATCGCCGCGACCAATGACGTGGACGAACTGCTCGCGCTCAAACCGGACTGTGTGGTCTACAACCCGATGTGGATCAACGTCGACGAGCTGGTGCGTATCCTGTCCGCCGGCGTCAACGTGGTGACCACCGCTTCGTTCATCACCGGGCACAACCTGGGTGAGGGCCGCGACCGCCTGCGGGAGGCCGCCGAGTTGGGCGGCGCGACGATCTTCGGCTCCGGCGTCAGCCCGGGCTTCGCCGAGCTGCTGGCGATCGTGTCGGCGATGGTGTGCAACCGGATCGACAAGGTCACCGTCAACGAGGCCGCCGACACCACGTTCTACGACTCCCCCGAAACGGAAAAGCCCGTCGGCTTCGGGCAGCCGATCGACCACCCGGACCTGCCGGCGATGGCCGCGCAGGGGACGGCGATCTTCGGCGAGGCCGTCCGGCTGGTGGGCGACGCGCTCGGGGTCGAACTCGACGAAGTCAAATGTGTCGCCGAGTTCGCCCAAACCACCGAGGATCTGGTGATGGCGTCGTGGACCATCCCGGCGGGGCACGTGGCGGGCACCTACATCAGCTGGCAAGGCATCAAAAACGGCAGCCCCCTGATCGATTTGAACGTGCGGTGGCGCAAGGGCCAGACGCTGGAGCCCGACTGGAAGATCGAGCAGGACGGCTGGGTGATTCAGATCGACGGCCAGCCGACGGTGACGACCAAGGTCGGCTTCCTGCCGCCGCCGTACTTCGAGGCGACGACGCTCGAGGAATTCATGGACCTCGGCCACATCATGACGGCGGTGCCCGCGATCAACGCGATCCCGGCCGTCGTCGCCGCGGCACCGGGCATCGCCACCTACGCCAATCTGCCGCTGACACTGCCGAGGGGTTTCGCCAAGGTCTAGCTCACCTCCGAGGCAGCCTGAGTCGACCCCGACGGCGAAACTTTTTGGCGCCGACCGGGTTTGGCGTACGTCGCGCCCAAGGCCGGCACCTCGAGCGGGCCGTGGTGGCGGGCGGCCGCCATGGCCGAACGCAGCGGACCCGCCAATGCGGCGAACGATCCCATGTCGAACAACCGGGAGGTCAACAGCCGGTTGTGCACGTATCCGAACGCGCCGCCGACCTCGGGATCGGCCCAGCCAAGCGTCCCACCCAGACCCACGTGCCCGAAGCCGCGCAGCAGGCCCGGTACCGGCGATTCGTGAAACCCGAGGTGAAAAGGCATGGGCACCACCATGTTTGCGTCCGGCCACTTCATGCGTGCTTGCCCGGTCAGGCCGCGCGTCAAATCCTTGGACAGGTACTTCTTGCCGTCGATGCGGCCGTCGTGGGCCAGCGCGGCATACATCTTGGCCAGGCCGCGGCCGGTCACCACGCCGTTGGCCGCGGGGATCTCGGCGTCCAGGAACGGGGTGTCGCCCTGCATCAGCGACATGATCCCCGGGAAGTACATCGCGCCCAGCGCGCCCGAATACCGCATGTTGGCCACCCGCGGCGCGATGAAGCTGAGCACCGGGGTTGGCATTCTGATCTGCGGCATCAGGATCTGCGCCGGCGTGGTGGGCGACCCTTGCGGCGGCCGCCCTAGGTGCAGGCCGTCAGTGTTCAGCGGGCGCGCCACCTCCTGGCGGATCAGTTCGCGCATCCCCTTGCCGGTGACCGCCCGGGCCAGGCCGGACAGCAGCCAACCGTAGGTCAGCGCGTGGTAGGCCTGCACGCCGCGCAGGTGGTCGACGGGCGCCGCGGCCAGCCGCGCCTCCATGGCCCGGTGGTCCATCAGCTCGGTCTTGGTGACGCCCCGCAGGTGCGAGAGCCCCGCCCGATGCCGCAACACATCGCGCACGGTGATGCCGCCCTTGCCGTTGGCCCCGAACTCGGGCCAATACTCGGCAACGGGATCGTCGTAGGACAGCAGGCCGCGGTCGGCCAGCCGGTGGATCACCGTCGAGGCGACGCCCTTGGTCGCCGAGAAGACCATCGCTGCGGTGTCGGCCGTCCACGGTTGGACGCCGGCCCGGTCCGACCAGCCCATCCACACGTCCACGACGGGCACGCCGTCGAGGTAGACGCACAGCGCGCCGCCGCCGAGGCGCCGTCCACCGAACTGCTGGGCAAATTTCTTCACCACGTTCGCAAAATGCGGGTCGGCCGCCCCTGACATGCCGCGGGGCAAGCCATCGCCGGTGGTGAGCAGAGTCGGCGTTGTCGACGTTGTCATTGTGCCCCCGGGCTCATGTGCACGGGGCCAGCTACGCCGCAGCGGCTCCTCCCCGCTGAGGTGCCATTACGAAGACGTAAGTTATCAGCCCAGGAAAACGTGCGGATCAACCCGGCAGATCGCGATGCGGAGGGTTGTCCGCGTCCGCCCCGGGGGGCGCATCGCGCAGGTACTTACGCAGCCGCAGCAGCTGGTTGATCACGATGCCGAGGCCCAGCAGCATCAGCACGACGACGATCGTCACCACCGCTGCAGTGCTCATCCACTCATTGTGGGTCATCGGTTCGCAGCCGGTGGGCAGCCTGTTTGCGGGTGTGTCCGGTTCGGGGTTTCACCGCCGGAGGTTCGCGGGTAGCCAGGGCCAGAACGATCCAGCAGTGACTCAGCCACGACTCGTGTCAGAAGGGAACAACCCATGAGCAACGAAGACAAGATCAAGAACAAAATCGAGGACCTGGGCGGACGGGCCAAGGAGGCCATTGGCAAGGTCACCGGCGACGACGACACCAAGAACGAGGGCCGCGGGGATCAGGCGAAATCGAGCCTGAAGGATGCCGGCGAGAAGGTGAAGGACGCGTTCAAGAAGTAGGGCGGATTATCGTCGTTTCATGCCGCTGCCGTTCGTCGACCCCGAGCGCCACACGTCGGGTTTCAATCGCGTCATGACCAAGCTCGTTCGGAGCAGATCGGGGAAGTTCCTCGCCCAACATGTCGCCGCGCGCACCGATCCCTGGCTGATGCGGGCTTCGGGCGGCAAGCTGTCCTGGGGAATGTTCGCGGTGCCGTCGGCGACGCTGGTCAGCACCGGCGCCAAGAGCGGGCAGCGGCGCACGGCGCAAATCTCGTATTTCCACGACGGCGACGACGTGATCGCCGTGGCGTCTAACTTCGGCGGCGACAAGCACCCCGGTTGGTATTACAACCTGGTCGCGCACCCGGAGTGCGAACTGGGTGGCGAGCGCTTCCGGGCGGCCGAGGTCACCGATCCCGCCGATTATCAGCGGCTGTACGGCCTGGCCGAACGTTCCTATCCGGGCTATGGCGACTACCGGGCCGCGACCGAGGCGATCGGGCGCCACATTCCGGTATCGCGGCTCTCGCCCCGCTGAGCGGAGCACCCCGGGTTCGGCCAGGCCGGGGATTGAGACGTGATGCTTTGGGCAATCCCTACCGCCACCTGCGTCGAATAATGGGAGGGCTCGACGCAACGGGCGAGATGAGGGTGAAAGTCGTGAATTCGTTCAACAGCCGAATGCGCACGCTCGCGGCCGCCGCCGCCACCGCCACGCTGACGGCATCGGCGGTGCTGTTAAGCAGCACCGGCGCCAGCAGCATTGCGGCGCGGGCCAACGCCGAACCGTGCCCGGACGTGGACGTGGTTTTCGCCCGCGGCACCAGCGAGCCGCCCGGCGTCGGCGGCATTGGTTCCGGCTTCGTCGACGCGCTGCGCGGGCAGCTCGCCGGGCGATCGGTCGCCGTGTACCCGGTGAACTACCCGGCCAGCAGCGACTTCGGCAATCCGGACTTCCCGGCGACTTTCATCGACGGGATTCGCGATGCGAGTTCGCACCTCGAGACCATGGCGGCCAACTGCCCGCACACCAGGGAAGTGCTGGGCGGGTTTTCGCAGGGCGCGGCGGTGGCCGGTTTCGTCACCTCGGCGGCCGTGCCGAAGGGCATCTCTCCGGCCGCTGTGCCCAAACCGATGCCCCCGGACGTGGCCAGCCATGTGGCTGCCGTCGTCCTGTTCGGCACGCCGTCGGATCAATTCCTCGAGCACTACGGCGCCCCGGCGATCGCCATCGGACCGGCGTATCAGGCCAAGACGTTGCGCCTTTGCGCCCCCGGCGACCCGATCTGCGGCGGCGGCAACGACGGTGCGGCGCACGCGTCGTACGTCGTCAACGGCATGGCGGGACAGGCCGCGAACTTCACCGTCAGCCACCTGTGAGGCATGGCCGGCTGCGCACCCTGATCACCGGCGAACCGGATTCGTGGGTGGACCGCCGAAGCCATCGAGGATGCGGGGGCACTGCGTCCTTTTCGCCCCTGTGCCAGCCCGCCCGGCGCTAGCGAAGCCAACGACTGGCTGACCACTGACCGCCCAATTGCTAACTTGTTCCCTCGTCATCGAGCCGCAAATCCCGTGTTCTGAGCCATACATGAATTCGCTCGGCGACAGCGGCCCATCCCGGCTCCAGCATCATGTTGTGGCCCATTTCGGGGAAGATCTGTGCTTCGGTGCGATATGCACGTGCTGTTGAACGCACTTCGTTGGTAGTAAAGCAGTCGTCGCATTCCGCGCCCAGCACGAGCAACGGTGTGGTCACGCGCTCTGGGCGCGGGAGGTCGAGAACCATCGCGTCGAGCATAATTCGTGTGCTCTCGTCCTGGATCCGAGCGGCGCAGTGCGCGACCGTTGAGTCGGGAGTCCTTGCGGAGAAGAACTTTTCACGGACGGCATCGGGAGTCTTGAACAGGGCCGACGCCTTGCCGGTGATGAGCGCTGCGGTGAGTCGCCCCAGGTGCTGCTTCGTAAAGCGGAGAAGGAAGCCGGCGGCTCCTCGCGGGGGTACTGAGGCGACCAGCACGCCGGCGGGAGCTGCGTGCGACTCCAGATACTTCTGCACCACATAGCCGCTCATCGAGTGGCCGATCACCACCGGTCGTGTGGGCAGGCTGTCGGCCACTGACGCCACGTCGTCGACGTAATCGGCGACCGAGCACCACCGAAGCGGCTTGGGTGTCGGGCTGTTTCCGTGGCCGCGGAGGCTAACTGCCAGTGCGCGGTAACCCTCGTTTGCGAAGAAGTCCAGAAAGTGTTCGTCCCAGCACCACGCGGCATGCCAGCCGCCGTGGACGAAAAGCAACGGCACCGGGTGAGACTCGCTGCAGGATCCCTTGTCGATTACCTCGAGCATGCCCCAGATTCTCGTATGGGCGGCGTCGGCATCGGCAGAGCCCCCGCGCCGCGGTTGGCTGCAATGACGCTGAGAACCTACCGGTCACGCTGTCGAGGCGCCAATTCGGTGAATCACAGTGCTCCGCGACCCGCGGCATCACCTACCGGGATCCGCGGGAAACGGTGTTCGACACCGTCGACACCCTGCGCAGCGCCGGCGGCTAGCCGGGCCGGCCGACGGACAACCGGGAAGCGTTGCTACGGAGCGGGTTTGATCTCAAGCCCGACATGTACCTTGTCGATGCCGCCACGCACGATCGAGTGCACGTAGAACCACGGGGCGTGATACCAGTACCGTTTGAGCACCGCGTTGTAGACCCGTCGCGTCTCCGATTTCGGCAGCACCCGGGCGACTCCCTCGACCTCTTCGCTCTTGGGCTTGCCCAGCACCGCGCTCTTGGCGATCGTGACGCGGGGGGTGTTGTTGATCCGTTTGGTTTTCCACGAGCCGTCGTCGGTGATGACGAGTAGCTTGTCGCCCTCGGGCACCCCCCAGACCGGCGTGGGCTTGGGCCGGCCATCCTTGGTGAAAGTCGTCAACAGCAAATACTTGGACTGGATCACGTCCTGGAAATTCAAAGCCACGCCTTGTCCTATCTGTATGGGGTCCCCCGGACCATTCCCCGATCGTCAATTCTCTAATCCCGGTCATCATCACGCGACTATTCCGATTACGCCAGCAAACTCACGTCGTTCAGGTGATACTCCAACCGTCGTGCACCCCAGTGTCGGGAAGGACAGTGATGACCGGATTTCGCGTGGGCGTGGGGGACCCGCTGCTGGTGGCTCGACCCGCGGCCGACACGTTCACCCGAGCCACCTACCTCAACGCCGTCGCCAACCGCGTTGACTCACTATGGGTTCCGGATCACCTCAACCAGCTGTTGCCACGGTCCTTGTGGCAGCCAAAGTATTGCGGCGCAACGAAACTGGTGCCGAAGATCGACGCGGTCATGGAACCGTGGACCATGCTCGGCCACATCGCGGCCCGTAACCGCATCGGCCGGCTGCGGCTGGGCGTGGGGTGACCGACAGCGGCCGACGCAACCCAGCCGTCACGGCACAGGCCGCGGCGACGCTGCATCTGATCAGCCGGGGCCGGGCGATTCTGGGCATCGGCCCGGGCGAACGCGAAGGGAACGAGCCCTACGGTGTCGACTGGTCCAAGCCGGTCGCGCGGTTCGAGGAAGCCATGGCCACCATCCGCGTGCTGTGGAACTCCGGCGGTGCACTGGTCAACCGCGACTCACCCTTTTTTCCGCTGCGGGACGCGGTCTTCGAACTGCCGCCGTATCGCGGTAAGTGGCCGCCGATTTGGATCGGCGCCCATGGGCCGCGGATGCTGCGCGCCGCGGGCCGCTACGCGGACGGCTACTTTCCCAGCTTCGCGCACCTGCCGGAGGAATACGCGGAGCGCCTCGATGTCGTTCGGTCGGCCGCCTCGGATGCGGGTCGCGATCCGCTGTCGATCATCCCGGCACTTCAGGCGTTCGTTGTCACGGGGCGGAATCGACAGGAGATCGACGCGGCTCTCGATTCCGACGTGTTGCGCTCCTTCGCGCTCAACGCGCCGGACGAGTTATTTGTCCGACACGGGTCGCAGCATCCGCTGGGAGCCGGTTTCTCGGGTGCCCAGGACCTGCTTCCACAGGGAATCGACGAACACACCGCCCTGTCTTACGCGGCGAAAATACCGCCGTCGGTGGTGCGGGAGTTCCTCCTCACCGGAACACCCGATGAGGTCATCGACCAGATCGCGCACTGGCGCGACTGCGGGGTCCGCTACATCGTGCTCAGCAATATGAGCCTGGTGCAACCCAGTTTGCGCGCCGGGCTGGCTTCGCTGACCGCGTTCAACAAGGTGGTCCGCGGACTCGGCAAGCTGTGATGACGCCGAATCTTTCGATGAGACCTTGACCTCGTATACATCGAAACCCATGGCTGGCAGCGGATTCCGTATCGTATCGGGGTCTGGTTTTGCGGCAGGTGCCGGTTCTCGGCGTCGGCATCATCGACGCGAGTTCTGCGATGATGTCGAACCCCGACGAACCCACCAGAGGGTCCAGGCACCGGATGCAGTAGCGGCGGATCTGATCCTCGATCTCGGCCATCCGGCGCGGGGTGAACACCCGCGACATCAACCCGCGCAACCTGGTGTGCTCGGGCGGGTCCTGAAACATCATGACGCCGCGCGGCATATCGAACTTCGACTGGACGAGCTCGAGGATGTCGCTGCGCCGGTTGGAGAACGTCTCCCAATGAGCCAGCGCCCACTCGACGTCGGAATGCCGCGATATGGCCCAGAAGTCGTACTTTTCGTTGTAGTAGAGGGGGGCGTGCTCACGCAGCCGCGCGTAGGTCGGATACGGGTCGGCGTTGATGCCGACATCGTAGGGGTCGTAATAGACCTCGGTGTCGTCCAACGCAGCCTCCACCGATTTCTTGGGCGATCGCTCAAATTAGTGCAGGCCACGTGTAGCAGCACCACCCCGCGTTAGTCAAGAGTGCCGGGGGGCGTCGATCCGCGTGCCCGATCGGTGCCCCGACCAACCATTCCCGCTCATATATACCGGTCGGTTTCCTTCGGCTCGCAAGGCGAGTAGGGCTTTCCAGGCGTTCAAAACTGTCAGGGGGATGCGCATGCCGCTTCCGCACGTTTCGCGCTCCGCCGTCCCGGGCGCGCCATCGTGGGGTGCCCAGCAGTCCCGGACGGTCACCTGGCGTGACCCGGTGGCAACGCAGTCCGCGGCGGCCTCGATGAGTGGGTTGGCCTACTGGCAGGCGGTCGCCGATGGGCAGTTGCCCGCTCCGCCCATGGCCGAGCTGCTGCGGACCAGCGTGGTCGCGGTCGAGCAGGGCCGCATCACTTTCTGCTGCAGCCCGGATGCCTCGATGTACAACCCGCTCGGAATGGTGCACGGCGGCACCGTGTGCACACTCTTGGACACCGCCGCCGCCTGCGCGCTGCATACCACGTTGCCGCTTGGAGTCGGCTACACCTCCGTCGAGATCAAGGTCAACTACCTCAAACCGGTGACGGTGGACAGCGGTCCGTTGACCGCGGTGGGATCGGTGGTGAAGGCCGGGTCGCGAATCGGGTTCGCCGAGGGTGAGGTCACCGACGCGGCCGGAAAGCTGATCGCCACGGCGAGCACCACCCTGTTGATCTCCGAGCTGCCCCGGTGACCGCGCCCATTCTGGTCGTCGGGGCGACCGGCCGACACGGCGGCACCGGAACGACCGTGGTGCACCACCTCTTGCGCGATGGGCACGCGGTGCGCGCATTGGTTCGTGCCGACGACGCGCGGGCCGGACGACTGCGCGGGCTCGGCGTGACGACGGTGGTGGGCGACCTACACGATCGGGCGTCGCTTCTCGACGCGGTACGCGACGTGCGGGCGGTCTATTTCACCTATCCGATTGCAGCGGGCATTGTTTCGGCTGCCGCCAACCTGTCGTCCACGCTGCTGGCCGTGAGCCCGGACGCGCATCTGGTGGTGATGTCGATGGCGGTGTCCGCGGTGGACAGTCCCAGCAAGTTGGGTCAGGCTCAGGCGGTCGCCGAGGAGGTGTTCGGCTGGGCCGGCCTGCACCCGACCGTGCTGCGGTTCGGTGCCCTGTTTCACGAGAACCTGAGCCTGCTGCACGGCACCACGATCAGAGAGAACGGATTGATAGCCAACAGTTTTGGTGACAGTCCGACGCCGTGGATCGGTGGCGATGACGCGGCCGAGATCGCGGTGGCCCATCTCGTGGAGCCACCGCCGGAGTCGAGCAGGATCAGCTATCCGCCCCCGGCCGAGGTGATGACGCACGGCGAGGTGGCCCGCATCATCTCGGCCGAAACCGGTCGACACATTCGATACGAGTCGATCTCGGCCGCGCAGTGGCGCCGGCATTTGGAAGGTACGGCCCAGGCGAATCCGGGCGGTCCTGTCAATATGGCTATGGCTCAACATATTCAACAGTCGGCGCCGCGCTGTCCCGGCGGGCCGAGCCGCTCGTCCCGCCAGATCCGCAAGCGCTGGCCGCAGTACCCGGCCGCGAACCCGTGCGCTTGGTCGACTTCATCCGGAATAATCTGTCCGACTTCGCCGGGTCGCCCACCGGCACGTGAGTCCACACGAATCATCAAGGAGCACAGCGTCATGTCTTCCGTTCTGATCACCGGGGCCAACCGCGGGATCGGCCGCGCCGTAGCCGACGAGTTCGCCCGTCGCGGCTATCGCGTGGTGGCCACCGCGCGTGATCCCGCCACGCTGGCCGACGTCGACGCCCACCAACGGCTAGCGCTCGACGTCACCGACGATGCCAGCGTCCGGGAAGCGGTCCAGCCGCCGGCGACATCGACGTCATGGTCGCCAATGCCGGGCAGATCTTTTACGCGGCCGTCGAGGCGATCCCGACGGCGAAGCTGCAACACCTGTTGAACCTGAACACCGTTGGCGCCATCCGGGTCGCGCAGGCGGTCTTGCCGCAGATGCGGGCCCGTGGCGCCGGCAAGCTGATGTTCATGTCCAGTGTCATGGGCCGCGTGGTGCGCTCTCCGAATGCCGCCTACGCGGCCACCAAGTGGGCCCTGGAGGCGCTCGTCGAGGCGCTGGCCATCGAGGTCGAGCAGTTCGGCATTCAGGCGACGCTGCTGGAACCGGGCGCGGTCAGTTCCGGCGGACTGGAGAATGTCACCACCTACACCCTGCCCTCCGATCCCTACACCGCGTTCTTGAAGGGCCGCGGTCCGCGCGCCGGCATGATCAGTCCCGCACAGGTCGCCACCGCGGTCGTTGACGCCGCGGACACAGATCGGCTGCCACTGCGCATACCCATCGGTGACGCCGCCCGGGCACTGATGGCCGCCCGGAAGGCGGCAAACGACGACGTCCCCTTTGTCATGCCGTAACCCTCAGACGAGGCGTGTTGGGCCGGGAACCGTGAAGATTGGTCGCCCGGGTGTGAAAGATTCGTTAAGAACGAGGCGGCGCATCCGCACAGACCTCAACGTGGAAGCATGACCCTGTTCGAGCTGCTTCCCTCGCTGCGGCACGGGTTGAATCCGCATCTCGACCGCGCAATCTGGCCGTTGGGCAGCTACATCGACGACCTCGGCCGGTTGTGTCTGGGCGGGATGCCCGTCACGGAGATCGCCGCGGAATTCGGGACGCCCGCCTATGTCCTGGACGAAGAGGATTTTCGGACGCGGCTGCGCTGCTATCGCGCCGCTCTGCCCGGCATCGAACTCGTCTACGCCGGCAAGGCGCTGGTCAGCACCGCGGTGGCCGGTTGGGCGGCCGCCGAGGGCGCCGGGCTGGCCGTCTGCTCACCCGGCGAGCTCGCCACCGCGCTGACCGCCGGCGTGCCGCCGTCACAAATCGTCGTGCACGGCAACGCCAAGACCGCCGACGAACTGCACGTCGCGGTCGGCAGTGGGGTCGGCCGGATCGTCATCGATTCACCGAACGAAATCGCGCTGCTGGCAGCACGAGTACGGCGCCGCCAGGACGTCTTGATCCGAGTGATACCCGACGTCGACGGCCAGGCCGGCGCCGCGTTCGGCTTCACCCTCGCCGACGGCCGGGCTGCCAGCGCCATCAAACGCGTCCTCAACCAGCCCTGGCTCAATTTGGTTGGGCTGCACTGCCACCTGGGCGGACAGATCGCCGATCCGGCGCCGTACGGCACGGCGATTCGTCAACTCGTCGCGCTGATGGCCGACGTGCGCGACCGGTATGGCGCCGTGCTCGGCCAGCTCAACCTCGGCGGGGGACACGAAACTCCTTACGTCTCCGGCGATCCCGAGCTCAGCCCGCGCGCGCTTGCCGCGGTCATCGAAAGCGCCGTGTCCTGCGCGTGTACCGAATTCAACTATCCGCGACCGCAGCTCGTGATCGAGCCGGGCCGGGCCATCGCCGGTCGTGCTGGGTTGACGCTCTACCGAATTGTCTCCGTCAAGCGCCAGCCCGGCGGGCCAACCCTCGTCATCGTCGACGGCGGACTGCCCGACAATCCGCACGAGACGTTGCGGCGCGTCAAACACACCGTGGCACTAGCCAACCGGCATGTCCCCACGAAGACAACACCCGTGACCATCATGGGCCGCCACGGTGAATGCGGCGAAGAGATCGCACGCGATGTCGCGCTGCCCACCGATGTCCACCCCGGCGATCTACTGGCGATGGCCTGTACCGGCGCCTACCACCATTCGATGGGGTCGACCTGCAACATGGTGGGCCGGCCGCCGCTGATCGCCGTCGCCGATCGTCAGGCCCGCGTCCTCGTGCGCCGGGAGACCGTCGCCGATCTGCTGTCGCGTGACTGTGACTGGTCTCACCAGCGGCGTGGCGGGCGGCCCGGCACAATAGATACCGGCCGAGCGAGCGGGGAATAGGCGTGCTTCGCAACGAAAATCTTTGGACAGCGGTGCGATTACGGGTGTTGTCGGTCGCGGCCGCGTTGCCCGTGACGCTCGGGTACGCCGCGACACTGCTCGCGGTGGCTGTCTTGCTGGCCGGCCTCGGTTCGCACCCGCACGACGTCGCGGTCCGCGAAATGAGCACCAATTTGCACAATCTGGCACACGGCCATGTGGTCACGCTGGTCGGCAGCGCCTTCATCAGCGACGGCGGGGACATGTTGTTCTGGCTTCCGGGCCTGGTGTGCCTGCTGGGCTTGGGTGAACTCGTCTGGCGCAGTACAGGTTTGATCGTCACATTCGCACTCGGCCATATCGGGGCGACGCTGGTGGTGGCCGTGTGGCTGACCGCCGCTCTGACCGCCGGATGGTTGCCGATGTCGCTCGCGCACGCCACCGACGTGGGGATGAGTTACGGCGCGGTGTGTGTCCTGGGCGCGCTCACCGGATCGATACCTGCACAGTGGCGCCCGGTCTGGATTGGCTGGTGGCTGGGCAATGCCCTCGCCGCGGCCAGCGGCGCGGACTTCACCGCTGTCGGTCACGTCGTCGCATTGCTGTTCGGCATCGCATTGTCCTTCCGGCTGCGGTCGATTGCGCGGTGGACGCTCGTGCCTTCGGTATTGCTCGCCATCGGTTCGGTCTTCGGATACCTGGTGCTATGCGGCCCCGCCGGGGCGATGCCGGTGGCCGGCGCGACCGGGGCGCTGATCGCCCTGGTCGCCACCTGGTTGATGCCGTCGCGTGACCAGGCGCGGGCGCGGTCCGGGCAGCCGATGCCGCAACCGGCGCGTCCGTAGTCACGGTTGCCGATCAAAAGCCTTGCGAATAACCGGCTTTCAAGCTTGGCGTACAGTTGGGTGGATGAACCTGGTCGAGCCCATCCAACGCGGTCTGAACTGGCTGTCAACCCCGCACTATCTTCGGGCGCGGCTGGACATGCAGACCCGGCCCGTCCGGCAGCTTCCGCTGGATGTGGAGATCGTCTATTGCACGATCTCCCAGGGTGGTGCGGCGCTGAAATTTCCGGTGACCGTGATGTTGCTGCCCAAGGGCGTCTCCCCCATCAAGAGCGGTTAATCGCGGGGCCGGTTCTTTCTGGTCAGGTCGGTGTCCCGGCTCGGTTGCACGCGTTTGGGTTCGCCGGGCATTTTCGGATAGTTCGGCGGGTAGGGCATATCGCCCAGGCCGCGCTCTTCGTCAGCCGCGACCATCTGCAGTAACACGTCCAGCGGCTGCACCACCTCGTCGATGCCGGCCCACGGATCCGCACGCCGGCGCACCAGGTCCGGCACCGTCGCCATGGTGTACTCGTCCGGCTCCGCCCCGGCCAGCTCATCCCAGGTCAACGGCGTCGAGACGGTCGCGATGGGCGTGCGCCGCACCGAGTACGGCGAGGCCATGGTCCGGTCGCGGGCGTTTTGGTTGAAGTCGACGAAGATCCGTTCGCCGCGTTCTTCTTTCCACCACGAGGTGGTCACCGCGTCCGGTGCGCGCCGTTCGATCTCGCGGGCCAGCGCGATGCCGGCCCGCCGCACGGCGATGAAGTCCCATTCGGCGGCGATCCGCAGGAACACGTGGATCCCGCGCCCCCCGGAGGTCTTCGGATAGCCGACCAGCCCGAGCTCGTCGAGCAACGGCCGCAGCACGTCGACCGCCACCGAACGCGCCTGTTCGAAGCCGACTCCGGGCTGCGCATCGAGGTCGATCCGCAGCTCGTCGGGGTGATCGGTGTCCGGGCAGCGCACCTGCCAGGGATGCAGCGTGATCGTGCCCATCTGCGCGGCCCAGACGATCGCGGACGGGTGGGTCACCCTCAACGCGTCGGCGGTGCGTCCCGACGGAAACGTGATCCGGCAGGTCTGCAAGTAGTCAGGGTGATGCTGCGGTATCCGCTTTTGGTAGATCTCCTCGCCGTCGATGCCGTCCGGGAAGCGTTGCAGGTGGGTGGGGCGGTCACGCAGGGCGGAAAGCATCGGGCCGGCCGCCACGGCGAGGTAGTACTCGACCAGTCGTCGTTTCGTGCCGTTGGAGCCGAGCCGTGGAAAGTAGATCTTGTCCGGGTTGGTCAGCCGTACCGAGACACCATCGACCTCGAGCTCTTCTGCTGCCGCAGCCATGGACTGATTCCAGCACAATGGCCAGATGGAGTTGCCCGTCATGCCGCCGGTGTCGCCGATGTTGGCCAAGTCGGTTCGGTCTATACCGCCCGATGCCTCGTATGAGCCGAAGTGGGATGGTTTCCGGTCGATCTGCTTCCGCGACGCCGACGAGGTCGAACTGGGTAGCCGCAACGAACGCCCGATGACCCGCTACTTTCCCGAGTTGGTCGCGGCGATCAAGGACGAGGTGCCGCGGCGCTGCGTCATCGACGGCGAAATCGTCATTGCCACCGATCACGGCCTGGACTTCGAGGCACTGCAGCAGCGCATTCATCCGGCCGATTCGCGAGTGCGGATGCTCGCCGTGACCACCCCCGCCTCCTTCATCGCGTTCGACCTGCTGGCCCTGGGCGACACGGACTTCACCCGGCGACCCTTCACCGAGCGGCGCGCCGCCCTCGTCGACGCGCTGGCCGACTCCGGGCCGTCGATTCACGTCACACCGGCCACCACCGACTGGGACACCGCGCACCAGTGGTTCGACGAGTTCGAGGGCGCCGGACTCGACGGCGTCATCGCCAAACCGCTGACCGGTAGCTACCAACCAGACAAGCGGGTGATGTTCAAGATCAAGCATGAGCGGACCGCCGATTGCGTGGTCGCCGGCTACCGGGTGCACAAATCCGGCGGCCCGGAAGTTCAAGCCATCGGGTCGCTGTTGCTGGGGCTCTACCAAGACGACGGCCAGCTCGCCTCGGTCGGCGTGATCGGCGCATTCCCGATGGCCGAACGGCGTCGGCTGTTCAGCGAGCTGCAGCCGCTGGTCACCGAGTTCGACCACCACCCGTGGAACTGGGCCGCCCACGAGGCGGGCGAGCGCACCCCGCGGAAGAACGAGACTTCGCGGTGGAATGCCGGCAAAGATCTCTCGTTCGTCCCGCTTCGGCCCGAGCGGGTCGTCGAGGTTCGCTACGACCACATGGAAGGTCGCCGGTTCCGGCACACCGCGCAATTCAACCGCTGGCGTCCCGATCGCGATCCGCGCTCGTGCACGTACGAACAACTCGAGCAACCGGTTACGTTCAGCCTCAGCGACATCGTTCCCGGGCTGGGCTAGCGCTAGCCGGGTTGCGCGTCAGTCGTCGATGCGCGTCGGCGGATCGGCCAACGGCTGACCGGGGCCGACCGTATCGCAACGGCGCTCGGGCACCAGAAACGAACTGGCGCCGTTGAGCACCAAGTTCTTGGACACCACACACCGCTGCCAGGTGCCGTCGGGCTGAGTCGGCCCGTCACACTTGCTGATAACGGGCCCGCCGTACTGGCAGCCGGCGGCGGCGGGCGGCGCCGCGGCGATCGTCGCCCCGGCCATCAAGACGGTGGCAACTGCTCCCACAATTCGTCTGATAGTTCCTCTGATAGTTCCTCCCATAGGGTCCTCCCATAGAGCAGTGCTTCCCGACTCTCCCGTCGGATCACTCGCGCGTCGCGAGCACTCGGTGGCAACTGCCGTCGACGACTACCCGTTACCGACGACGCTACCGCTTGGGCGGCGAATGGCGGGCCGTCGAAATCAGGATCGACAAACAACTTGCGGTACCGCGGCAAAGCGGATTTCATGTGTACAAACTCCGAAGGAAGTGACCGAATGAACGTTGCTGCAGCGGCCCTGAAGAAGCTCGCGGGAATGTCTGCTGCTACCACGCTGCTGCTGCTCGGCACGACGCCGATCGCGCACGCGACCCCGACGGACGATTTCGTGCGACAGGTGCGGGCCAACGGGATCGGGCTCAACGTAAGCGATGCCAGCTTGGTCGAGGACGCGCAGGAGGTGTGCGACATGCTCGACTATCAGGAGTCGGCCTACCAATACCTCGATCAGCATTCCGGCCTTAACCGCAACCAGTCCGCCTTCTTCGTCGCCGCATCGGTCACCTATTACTGTCCGCAGTACGCGCCCAAGCTGGGTCCGGGGCACTGACCTCGGTTGCGGTGCAGCCAGGCAATCACACCGCGACCGTCAACTCCGAAAGCCCCCGCAGCGTCACGTTTGCCTTGTACCGTGGCTCGCCGTCCAACCGCGCGGCGGGAAAGCGGGCCGTCAGCTCCGACAGGGCGATGCCGGCTTCCAGCCGGGCCAACGGCGCGCCCAGGCAATAGTGAATCCCACGACCAAAACCCAAGTGCCGCAACGGCCCTCGATCAGGATCGAAGACATCGGGCCGTTCGAATTCGGCGGGATCGCGGTGCGCCGCGGCCAGCAGCAGCATCATCACGTCCCCCTCCGGCACCGTGGCGTCTCCTATCATCATGTCGCTCAATGCAATTCGGCCGACCATCTGCACCGGCGGGTCGTACCGCAGCGTCTCCTCGAGGACCGCCGGGACGCGGGTGGGATCGGCGGCCAGCGCCGCCCATTGCGAGGGCCGGCGCAGCATCGCCAGAATCGCATTGCCGATCAGATTGACCGTGGTCTCGTGCCCGGCGACCAGTAGCAGCAAGCAGGTGGAGACGATCTCTTCCTCGGTCAACTGGTCACCGGACTCCTCGACCGCGATCAGCCCCGACATCAAATCGTCGCCGGGTCGCGCGCGGCGTCGGTCGATCAGGCCGTGCAGGTAGTGCCGCAACCACGCCCCGGCGTCCAATCGTTCCTGCAGGCCTTCGGGTGCCGAGCCGGTGAAGGTGACGAACGGGTCCAACGCCTGGGCCAGCAGTCCGGACGCGCGGCTGAACTGCGGTTCGTCGTCGAGTGGGACTCCCAGCAGCCGGCAGATCACCGCCACCGGCAACGGGTAGGCGTAGTCGTCGACGACGTCGAAACGGCCGTTCTCGGCAATCCGGTCCAGCAAGCCGTGCACCAGCACGCTGATGTCCGGCCGCAACGCGTTGACCACTTTCGGCACGAACGCCTTGCTGACCAATCTGCGCAGCCGGGTGTGATCGGGCGGGTCGAGGAACAGAAATCCCGGCGGGACTGGTGCGGGCACCGGTAAGCCGGCGTCGGTGAGCTCCTTGATCTGCGCTTGGACCTGCTCCCGGGCGCGGGTGGACTTCATCCGGTCGCTGCTCGACGACGGATGCCGCAGCACGTCGTCGCAGTCCCGGTAGCTGGAGAACACCGCGAGATGCGCGTCGGGCAGCAGCAGCGGTCCGCGGTGACGAAATTGCGCACACAGCCCGTAGGGATCGGCCCGGGTGGCCGGATCGAGCAATTGGACGAGCAACCCTTGCGATTCGGCTGGGTCGGCGGGGCCGGAGGCCGGGTGAATCGGCGCAGTCGTCATGCACACATTGTGCCTGCCGCCGCGAAACCCGCCGCCGAAAGCCACGGATTGTCGCCAGCTCAGCAACTACGATGTGCGACATGAAGATGCCCCGCACGTGCGGGTTGGGCCTCGTCGCCGTCACCATGGCAACGCTGGCGAACGTGGCGGTGGCCGCCCCGGGGTATGCCTGCGCCTGCGGTGCGGTGGCCCCTCCCGTCGGTAGCCAGGCCACGATGAACCGCGAAGTGGCGCTGGCGCACTGGAACGGATCCAGCGAAACCGTCGTCATGCAGCTCGCCCTGGCTGCCGACACGGACAACGTCGCGCTGGTGGTGCCCACCCCGGCGGCGGCGACGGTCACGGAAGCCGACCAGGCCACGTTCACCGAGTTGGACGAGCTCACCGCGCCCCGAGTACAGCAGCGTCGGCATTGGGTCTTGGGCACGTCCGAACCCGCGGCCCGCACGACGCTCGAGGCGGGCGCGCCGCGCGGCCCCACCGTGATCGATCAGGTCCGCCTCGGACCGCTGGAAGCCACCACGCTGGCGGGCGGCGACCTGAGCGGATTGCGGAAATGGTTGGAGGACAACGGTTACGCGATCCGTCCGGCGGTGTCCCAGGCGCTCGGACCGTATGTCCGTGACGGCTGGTCGTTTGTCGCGATCCGCCTGGTCGGTTCGGCGCCGATCGTCGGTGGCCTCAAGCCGGTGCGGATGAGGTTCGCATCGCCGCAATTCGTCTATCCCATGCGGCTTTCCGCCGCGGCCGAGGGTCCGCAGCAAGTCACCGTCTTCACGCTGTCCGACCACCGCCAGCAGCGCACCGATGCCGACGCCCGGTCCGGGCAGTCCGTGCAGGTGCAATTTGCCGGCAACATCGCCGCCGACGTACACGACCCGCTGCTGCGCGAATTGACTGCGGATCACGGCGGCTACCTGACTAAAATGGTGGTGAACATCCCCCAGCCGCAACGGATCTCAGCGGATTTCACGTTCGGCAACGCCGCCGGCGACGACTCGTATCGCCGGGTGATCTACGTCGACCGCGACGTCGTCATCCCGGTCGAGCTGGTCGCGTCGGTCGTTGGATGGTTGCGGCGATCGCGGTGACGGTGCTAGTGGTCGTCCGCAGGCGCCAACGCGCTTAGCGGCGCAGAAACTCCACGATGTGACCGGCCAGCTCCTCGCCGGCGTCCTCCTGCAGAAAGTGCCCGGCCTCTCGGATGACGCGGTGGTCGATGCCTTGAGCCCCAAGCATTTCGCGCTGGAAGATCGCCGCCATTGGGCCGGTGATGGGATCGCTGTCGCTGAATGCGACCAGCATGGGCGTCGAGCTCGCCGACAGGGCGGCCCACGCGGCCTTGTTCGCCGGCGCCGCCGGATCCTCCGGTGCGGTCGGCACCAGGCCGGGCATGGCACGCGGGCCGGCGCAGTACTGGTCGTCGGGGAAGGGCGCGTCGTAGGCGGCGCGCGCCTGCGCGCTCAGCCCGCGCCGGCATCCCGACTGCACGAACGCGCCGACGTCCAGTTTCGGCACGGTGGTGATGGCCTCGCGAAACCGCCACCAGACTTCCGCCATCGGCTGCTCCCCGTTGGGCAGCCCGGTGTTCGCGACGACGATCCTGGCGAATCGCTCGGGATGCTCTGCGGCCAGCCGCAATCCGATCAACCCGCCCCAATCCTGACCAACCAGGGTCACGTTTTGCAGATCAAGCACGTCGAAGGCCAGCGCCCGCATCCATTCGACATGGCGCGCGTAGCTGTGGTCCTCACGGCGGGTGGGCTTGTCGGATCGACCGAACCCCACCAGGTCCGGGCAAACGACCCGATGCCCTGCACCGACCAGCACCGGGATCATCTTGCGGTACAGATACGACCAGGACGGCTCGCCGTGCAGCAACAGAATGGGATCGGCGGTTTCGGGCCCGTCCTGCACCCACGCGATCCGCAGCGTCCCGCCTTCGCCGTCGGGTACTTCGGAATACCTTGGCGGATACGGGAAATCGTCGAGACCATCGAATCGAGCGTCGGGCGTGCGCAACGTCTGCATGCCAGCAACATACGCCGCCGGTCAAGCCCCTTCGGTGTAGCCCGCCAACTCCGGTTGCGCCATCAGCACATCGAGGTAGGCGCGCTGCCCCTTGAGCAGTTTGTCGCGCGCCCGCGCCACCGGAAGCCACTCGACCCGGTCTACTTCAGGGAATTCCCGTATCCGGCCCGACCCTTTCGGCCACTCCAGCTCGAAGGTGTTGCTGTGCGCCCCGGTGATGTCGAGGTCGCCGCGCACGGCGAAAGCGGTGACAACCTTGCCGCCCGGTTGTTTCAGCGCACCCAGATCGAGGCGCGGTCCGGTCGGCGTCGGCAGCCCCAGCTCCTCGGCGAACTCGCGTTGCGCGGCGGCCCAGGGATCCTCGTCGTCGGCATACTCGCCCTTCGGGATCGACCAAGCCCCGTCATCTTTACGCGCCCAGAACGGCCCACCCGGGTGCGCGATCAGAACTTCGACCACGCCGTCGCGCACGCGATACAACAGCACGCCGGCACTGAGTTTCGGCACCGAGGTCAGACTCCGGCGGCGCGCTCGAGGTCCTTCAGGGACGACTCCAAATGCGCGAGCAGCCGTTGCAGGTGCGGCACGCTGCGCCGGCAGCCGACCAGACCGAAGTCGAGGGTGTCGGCATTGCTGACCAGGGTGATGTTCAGCGCCTGCCCGTCGAGAATCGCCGACAGCGGGTAGCTGCCGTCCAGGCGGGCCCCGCCGTAATACATCTGTTCCCGGGGTCCCGGGACGTTGGAAATGATGAGGTTGAACGGCGGTGCCGTCGACGTCACCCAGCCGGGGACCGTGGCCAGCGCCAGCGAGCTCATGTTCACCGCGGACAGCGCCAGCGCCTGGACCCGCGGCAGCTGCGAGAACACCGTCTTGTTCTTGTACATCGACTCGCTGACCGTCTCCAGCCGGCTGGCGGGATCCTCGATGTCGGTGGCCAGGTTGCACAGGATGGCGCCGACCAGGTTACCGCCGGCGTCGGCCTCGTCCTCCCGGCGCAGACTGACGGGCACCATCGCCAACAACGGCGTGTCCGGCAGCGCGTTCTGCTCTTGCAGGTAATAACGCAACGCACCCGAACACATCGCCAGGACGACGTCGTTGAGCGTGACCCCGGCCGCGTTCTTGACGTTTTTGATGCGGTCCACCGACCAGGACTGCGCGGCACACCGGCGGGCGCCGCCGATCTTGACGTTGAGCATGGTTCGCGGCGCGCCGAACGGCAGGGTCAGCTGCTGCTCGAACAGCGCCGCCCGGGCCAGTGACACCGTCGAAGGGGCAAGTGCCGCAAGCGATCCGGTGGCATGCAGCAGTGAACTCAGCCGCGATGACGACCGCGTACTGGCGCGCTTGGGTTTACGCAGGCTCCACGGGGCCCGGATCTCGCCGTCGTCCGGATCGTTGGACAGTGCGCGCTGCATCAGCTTCAGCGCCGAGACGCCGTCGATGAGCGAGTGGTGCATCTTGGTGTAGATCGCGAAGCGGCCGTCCTTGAGGCCCTCGATCACGTACGCCTCCCACAGTGGGCGATGCCGGTCGAGCAGGCTGCTGTGCAGCAGCGAGGTCAGCTCGAGCAGATCGCGGACCCGACCCGGCGAGGGCAGGGCGGAGCGCCGGACGTGATAGTCGATGTCGAGGTCCTTGTCGTAGGACCACCCGAGGTTGGCGATGCCGCCCAGGAACGTCGCCGGACGCTTGAGGAAGGTGGGCTGGAAATCCTGCTGGGCCACCAGCGCGTCATAGAACTCCCGCACGAATTCTCGGCCGGTTCCTTCGGGGGGCTCGTAGAGCTGCAAGCCACCGACATGCATCGGGTGCTCACGGGATTCGCCGAGCAGAAAGATCCCGTCGATGGGGCTCATCAGTTCCATCCACCAATTAGACCCCTACCGGGAAGCACCCGCCAGCATCTCGGGTGGCATCGATAGCGGCTTCGCGGTGTGCACCGATGGCGTTGATCGTGGGCTGGCGGTGGGCGTGGTCGGCGTGTCGGCACCGTGGGCGTCCAGTCAAGTCCGTCGATGCACAGTTGACAGTGACTGCCACCGAGTCATACGGTGCCAGTTCGGCCGTTGACGTGTAAAGGCGCACAATCGGAAGGACACCGATGAGTAGTTCGTCGAAGCTGGGCGTAATCCAATGGGCGACCGGAGGCGTCGGCAAGGCAGCCATCGCCTGCGTGCTCAATCACCCGCAGCTCGAGCTCGCCGGCTGCTGGGTGCACAGCGCCGAGAAGAACGGCCTCGACGTCGGGCGGATCATCGGGACCGAGGACCTGGGCGTCACGGCCACCTCGAGCATTGACGAGATCTTTGCGCTCGACGCCGACTGCGTCGTGTACAGCCCGCTGATCCCGAATGACGACGAGGTGATCGCGATCCTGCGCTCGGGCAAGAACGTCGTCACCCCGGTCGGCTGGGTCTATCCCGACCCGGCCAACAAACGGCATCAGGCCGCGGCCGCCGCCGCGCTGGAAGGCGGTGTGACGCTTCACGGTTCGGGCATCCACCCCGGGGGCATCACGGAGCGCTTCCCGCTGATGATCTCCTCACTGTCGTCTGCGATCACCCACGTGCGCGCCGAGGAGTTTTCCGACATCCGCACCTACAACGCACCCGATGTGGTGCGCCACATCATGGGCTTCGGCGGCACCCCCGAAGAAGCCACCCAGGGTCCGATGGCCGGCCTGCTCGACGCGGGCTTCAAGCAGTCGGTGCGAATGATCGCCGACCACATGGGTTTTCGCATCGATCCCAACATCAGGACCATTCAAGACGTGGCGGTGGCGACCGCCCAGATCGATTACGACCCCTTCCCGATCACCGCGGGCACCGTGGCCGCGCGCCGGTTCCGCTGGCAGGCACTCGTCGACGGCGAGCCCGTGATTACCGCGGCGGTCAACTGGCTGATGGGTGAGGAAAACCTGAATCCCGCATGGAATTTCGGAGGGATCGGTGAGCGATTCGAGGTCGAGATCACCGGTGACCCCGACGTGAAACTCACCTTCAAGGGTCTGCAACCGGAGACGATCGAGGAGGGGCTGGTGAAAAACCCGGGCGTGGTGGTCACGGCCAACCACTGCGTCAACGCGATCCCCGATGTCTGCGCCGCCGAACCCGGTATCAAGACTTACCTTGATCTACCGCTGTTCGCGGGACGCCCGGCACCCAGCCTCACCCAGCCGGCATGATCGGCGAAGGCGTGCTGGACGACCTTGCGTTCTGCCACCTGGTCGTCGGCGTGACCGACATGGATCGGGCGCTGACGTTCTACCGTGACCTTCTCGGCCTGGAAGTAGTCTTCGAATCCCTGATCTCCGGTGAACCTTTCGACGCCGTGCTGCATGCGACCCGCAAGCAGGAGGGGCGGGTGGTCGGCGGCCTGCTGGGCGGGTTGATGATCGAGCTGCTCTCGATCGGCGCGCACCCGCCAAAGGAGAGCAAGCCGGGCCGGCGTGGCATCACCGGAATCCACAACGTGTCCTTGTCGGTGACCGATCTTGACGACGCCCACCGCCGCATCGTCGACGCCGGGTACACCCCCGACCAGGAGCCGTTCGAAATCGGCGGAGTCCGAATGTTTTTCGTCAAGGACCCGGACGGAACGCCGGTGGAATTCATCGAGCTACCCGATGGAGCACGCAGCACATACGAGATGCACCGGGGTGTACCGCTGCGAATGGGGCCGGACAGATGAGCTACTGGCACGCCGATTCGATGCGCGGACACGTCGCCATCGTGACCGGCGCCGCCCAAGGCGTGGGCAAGGGCACCGCGACCGCGCTGCTGGAGCGCGGCGCATCGGTGGTGCTGGCCGACATCCAAGCCGACGTTCTGGCAGCGACAACCCACGAACTCAAGGAATTGGGCCCGGTGGAAAGCGTGGTCGCCGACCTGCGTGACCCGGACAGCGCGCCGCGCATCGCCGCCGCCGCGGTCGACGCGTTCGGCACCGTACATGGCCTGGTCAACAACGCCATTGCCACCAACGAGCCCAAGGCATTCGTCGACATCACCCTCGATGACTTCGCCCTCGGCCACGACGTCGGCCCCCGCGCCACATTCCTTCTGATGCAAGCCGTCTACCCGCACATGGTCGCGGCCGGCGGCGGGTCGATCGTCAACCTCGGCTCGGGAACGGGCACCGGCGGTGAGCCCAAGTGGGGCGGCTATGCCGCCGCCAAGGAAGGCATTCGCGGGCTGTCGAAAGTGGCCGCGCTGGAGTGGGGCCGCGACAACATTCGCGTCAACGTCATCTGTCCCTTTGCCGAATCGGATGGGGTCAAGTTCTGGAAGTCGTTCGCACCCAAGGAGTATGACAAGGCGGTGGGGCGGGTGCCGATGAAGCGCATCGGCGATGTCCGCAGCGACGTGGGCGCGCTGGTGGCGTTCCTGCTCAGCAGTGACGCGACGTTCATCACCGGGCAGACCATTCACGTCGACGGCGGGATCGGCTGCTTCCGGTGACCGACGGCTCGTTGCGGGATCGACAGCGCGCGCAGATCCGCGCCGACATCCGCCGCGCGGCGTTCCGGCTGTTTGTCGAACGTGGATACGACACCGTGACAACGGAAGAGATCGCCACGGCCGCAGGCGTTTCCCCGCGCACCCTGTTCCGACACGTGCCGACCAAAGAGGAGCTGCTGCTGGCCCCGGTGCGCCATGGTGGTGCCGCGATTGTCAACCTGCTGGAAAAGCGTCCGGCCACCGAGGCGCCCGACGTTGCGCTGATCAACGCGATCATCACCCGGACCCGCTCCTTCGACCGCGCCGACTGCGAGGAGTGGCGTGCCGCCCTGCTGGTCGCCCCCGGTCTACTGGACAAGGCCACCATCCATACACCCGCGGACAAGGAGCGGGCGATGAAGCTCGTCGCTGAACGCATGGGCGCCAACCCCGATACCGACATGCGGCCCGGGTTGCTGATCCATCTCGCGTTCGGCGCCGCGGATTTCGCGTTCCAGCAGTGGGTACGGCGCTCGGCGCCCCGACGGCCCCTGGACCGCTATGTGATCGAGGCCCTGGAAGCCGTCAAGAGCCCCTATTGGCGAAAGAGGCGCTCGACGGCCTAGTGCGGGGTCAAGTCCAGGGACGTGGTGTACGAGGCCGTCGGGTGATTCTTCGACTTGATGGTTTAGGCGGTCAGTGCCGCTG
>NZ_LQPT01000113.1 GCF_002102355.1 Mycobacterium sherrisii
CAGTCGGAGTGATCCGGCCGTTGAAGGTGATCGCGAACGCGTTGAGTGCGGGCTTCCACCTCATTGCCCATCGTGCCTTACCTCGGCCGGTGGGGTCTAGGGATCGGGTCACCAGGTAGAGGCACTTGAGCGCTGCCTGCTCGGTCGGGAAATGCCCACGGGCCCGAATTGCCCGGCGATAACGGGCATTCAGTGATTCGATTGCGTTGGTGCTACAGATGACGCGGCGGATCTCGACGTCGTAGTCCAGGAACGGCACGAACTCGCTCCATGCGTTCTCCCAGAGTTTGATGATCGCTGGATACTGGGCACCCCAGCTGGCGGTGAACTCGACGAATCGTTCCTTGGCCGCAGCCTCGGTGGCCGCGGTGTACACCGGCCGAATGTCCTTGGCGATCTGGTCCCAGTACTTTCGGGATGCGTAGCGAAACGTGTTGCGCAACAGGTGAATCACACAGGTCTGGATGACAGCTCGATCCCAGACGGTGTTGACGGCCTCGGGCAGCCCTTTGAGTCCGTCGCAGACCACGATGCACACATCTGCGGTGCCGCGGTTCTTGATCTCGGTCAGCACCGAGAGCCAGAACTTCGCACCCTCGCCACCATCGCCGGCCCACAACCCGAGGATGTCGCGCTCACCAGTGCAGGTCACCCCGATGGCCACATAGACGGGCCGATTGGTGACCTGTCCGTCGCGGATCTTGACCAAGATCGCGTCGATGAACACCACCGGATACACGGGCTCCAAGGGCCGGTTGCACCACTCGGTCATCTCCTCGACGACCTTATCGGTGATCTTGGAGATGGTGTCCTTAGACACCGTCGCCCCATAAACATCATCGAAATGGGCGGCGATCTCCCCGGTGGTCAGCCCCTTGGCCGTCAGCGACAGCACGATCTCATCAATGCCGGTCAGGCGGCGTTGGCGCTTGCGCACGATCTGCGGATCGAAGCTGGCATTGGTATCGCGTGGCACCTCGATCTCGACCGGACCGATCTCGGTGAATACCGTTTTGGCCCGAGTGCCGTTGCGGGAATTGCCACTGCCGCGCCCCGCAGGATCGTGCTTGTCATAGCCCAGATGCTCGGTCATCTCCGCATCCAGCGCGGTCTCGAGCACGTTCTTGGTCAGCTGGTTGAGCAGGCCATTCGGGCCGACCAACTCAACACCTTGTTCTTTCGCTTGCGCCAGCAGCTGCTCAGCGAGCTGGCGTTGATCCACATCATTCGCCACGGATTCGAGTGTTTCTGACATCGTCAGTCCTCCCCACCAAGCTCACGCTCGGCGTGTCAAACCAAGACCAGATCCACCGTTATTCAGACAGTCCC
>NZ_LQPT01000114.1 GCF_002102355.1 Mycobacterium sherrisii
TGACCGGACCCTGTGAACTGGTCCACGGCGAACGAGAGTCGTTCATTGGTGGGTACAGGTGGCGGCGTAGCGGGCTGGCGGTTGGTAGCCCAGCGACGAATGCCGGCGGTGATGGTTGTACTCGTGTTTCGCGTCGCTGATGATCACCCGGGCCTGGGCCAGTGACCAGAAGCTGTTGATGTTTAAGCATTCGTCGCGGAGGCGGGAGTTGAACGATTCGACGTAGCCATTGCGCCACGGCTCGCCAGGCGGGATGAAATGCAGGCCGACCTGTCCGGTGGCCCAGTCGGACATTGCGCTGCAGGCCAATTCGGGGCCGTTGTCGCATCGCAGCACCGTGGGGTAGGTGACACGTTGAGCGGCCAGGCGGTCGAGCTCGGCGATCAGGTGCTCGCCGGTGATACTGCGCTCGACCATCCCGCCCAGGCATTCGCGGGTGTGCTCGTCGACGATCGAGACAATCTTGACCGGCCGCCCGTCGGTGGTGGAATCCAACTGGAAGTCCACCGCCCACACCTGATTAGGCGCACAGCGACCACGGCGGGTGGCGCGGTGGAGCTGCCGTGGCGCTTTCGGCGTCGACGCTGCGGCACTCGCAGTCCTTCTTCGCGCCAAAGGCGTTGGACCTTCTTGTGCTTGACTGCCCAACCTTCGGCGTGAGCATCGTGGTAAGCGGGTCGAAATCCACGCCGTGGATGGTCACTGGCATAGGCGCGAAGCCAGGTCCGCAGAGCGGCGTCTGGGTCCTGCGGTGTCGTCGCGGTGGGTCCGTGGCGCTGCGTGGTGCGGTGTTGCCCGGTGACGCGGCAGGCGAACCGCTCGCGCACCCCCAGCACCCGCTGGAGGTGACGAACGGCTGCCCGCCGGCGTTCCGGGCCTAGAAGTTTCCCTTCGCGATCTCCTTGAGCGCGACCTTCTCCAACTCTGCATCAGCCAACAACCGCTTGAGCGTGGCATTTTCGCGCTCGAGGTCTTTGAGCCGCTTGGCGTCCTCGGCCTTCAGCCCACCGAACTGGTTACGCCACCTGTGATAGGTCGCTTCGGACACACCCAGCTCGCGGCACACCGCTGCGGTGTCCTTGCCCTCGGCCAGCAGCCGGTCGGCCGCCATCAGCTTGCGCACAACCTGCTCGGAACTGTGCCGCTTCCTCGTCGCCATGATCTTGTCGAGCCTTCCCGCCCACGTCGTGGGCCGCAAGACTCTCATATGCCGTGGATCAAACAATCGCGGTCAGGGCA
>NZ_LQPT01000115.1 GCF_002102355.1 Mycobacterium sherrisii
TTGACCTGACCCCGATCCGTTGATCCATGGCTTATGAGAGTCTTGCGGCCCAGGTTGTGGGCAGGAAGGCTCGACAAGATCATGGCGACGAGGAAACGGCACAGTCCAGAACAGGTTGTGCGCAAGCTGATGGCCGCTGACCGGCTGTTGGCCGAGGGTAAGGACACCGCGGCGGTCTGCCGCGAGCTTGGTGTTTCCGAGGCCACCTATCACCGGTGGCGCAATCAGTTCGGCGGCTTGAAGGCCGAGGACGCCAAGAAGCTCAAGGACCTCGAACGCGAGAACGCCACGCTCAAGCGGCTGCTGGCCGACGCCGAGTTGGAAAAGGACGCGCTCAAGGAGATCGCGAAGGGAAACTTCTAGGCCCGGAACGCCGGCGGGCAGCCGTTCGTCACCTCCAGCGCGTGCTGGGGGTCAGCGAGCGGTTCGCCTGCCGCGTCACCGGGCAACACCGCGCCACCCAACGCCATGAACCGGTCGCGGCGACTCCCGCCGATCCGGACGCCGCCCTGCGGGACTGGCTGCGGACCTACGCCAAGAAGCATCCCGCCGGGGTTTTCGGCCGGCTTACCATGACGCTCGAGCTGAGGGCTGGGCAGTGAATCACAAGAAGGTCCAACGCCTTTGGCGTGAGGAAGGCCTGCGGGTACCGCAGCGCCGAAAGCGTAAACGCCACGGCACCTCCACGGCCGCACCGACCGTGGTGGCCGATGCGCCCGACCGGGTATGGGCGGTGGACTTCCAGTTCGACGTCACCACCGACGGGCGGCCAATCAAGATCGTGTCGATTATCGATGAGCACACCCGTGAATGCCTCGGCGGCATGGTCGAGCGCAGCATCACCGGCGATCACCTCATCGACGAACTCGACCGGTTGGCTACCCAACGCGGCACCTACCCGACGGTGCTGCGCTGCGACAACGGTCCCGAATTAGCCTGCGGCGCAATGGGCGACTGGGCCAGCGGCCAGGTCGGGCTGCACTTCATCCCGCCGGGCGAGCCCTGGCGCAACGGCTACGTGGAATCGTTTAACTCTCGCATCCGCGACGAATGCCTCAACATCAACAGCTTCTGGTCCCTGGCCCAGGCCCGCGTCGTCATCGGCGACTGGAAACACGAGTACAACCATCACCGACGCCACTCATCGCTGGGCTACCAAGCCCCGGCCCGCTACGCTGCCACCTGTATCCACCGATGAAGGACTCTCGTTCGCCGTGGACCAGTTCACGGGGTCCGGCCA
>NZ_LQPT01000116.1 GCF_002102355.1 Mycobacterium sherrisii
TTCATCTTCGAGAGACCTCGACCCCTATCCCGGTAACGACGCGCCGACCACCCCTACACCCTCAACTGCGAAGAGCCCGATATCGGCCACGTTGGAAAAAAGTTCTTCGACGCGTTCACCATTCGCGCGAATCCAGTGATTTCATCCGCCGCTGACGCGTGCTCGACCTCATCCTGTCCATTCAAGTACTGCTTGATAAGAGACGCGGTGAACCAGTTATCGGATGTTGCGAGCGCGGTGGGGGCCAGGCCAAGCAGGAACTGGCCTCTGTCGTTGCAGAGCTCCCAGCTGAGGATAGGTCCGGTGATCGTCAAGGAGGCGTTATTCGACGACACACCGATCGTGCGCGAATCCGTAATGCGGTAGCGAGGATCGAGGTATAACACGTCAAAGTATTTAACGAAATACTCTAGAAGCGTCTTCATTTTCCAGCCCTTCGACTGTGCGGAAACCTAGATTTGTCGTCCGCGTCCAGCGTTGTTTGGCCCAGTACCGGTTGTAGTAGCGAACAACTTCTCGGCGTCATATTGGCCGGCAAATGGTCGTCCCTCATACCGCCGAACCCCTGGGCCACTACCTCACGACCACATGGCGCCGGTGTCGTTGCCGTGCGCCGCGGCGGCACCCACCAGCGCCTGGGCGAACCCGTTCATCATCCTCGCGTCGACACGCAGCTCGTTGCCTGCAGCCATAGCCGCAACCTAGTAAGTGCCGGGTCCGCCCACAATTCACCGTCGACTGCGCACAGGCACACTGGTGCCATGACCAACCGCCCCACGGTGCAGCTGCTGACCCGCGCCGGGTGCACCCTGTGCGCGCAGGCCTACGCACGGCTGGCCGAACTGGCCGGCGAACTCGACTTCGACCTGTCCAGCACCGACGTCGACGCCGCGGCGGCGGCCGGTGACCCCGGGCTACGCGCCGAGTTCGGCGATCGGCTGCCGGTCGTGCTGCTGGATGGCCGGGAGCACAGCTACTGGGAGATCGACGAGCCGCGGCTGCGCGCCGACCTCGCCCGATGACGCCGCGGACCGGGTGCGTTGTGGTTGCCGACTCAATATTTGGTAGCCCACCGAATAAACGTTTACCGTAGACAGCAGTTCAGTTACTGGAGTAGCGAGGGAGCTGGCCAGGTGATGCTGCCGTGAGCATCCTGCTCTTCGGGGTTTCGCACCGTAGTGCGCCGGTCTCCGTCCTGGAACAACTCAGTATTGACGAATCCGATCGCAACAAGATCATCGAGCGCGTCCTGCAGTCCCCGCTGGTCACCGAGGCCATGGTGCTCTCGACATGCAACCGGGTCGAGGTCTACGCGGTCGTCGACGCATTCCACGGCGGTCTGGCGGTCATTGGTCAGGTGCTCTCCGACTACTCCGGCATGTCGATGGCCGACCTGACCAAGTACGCCTACGTGCGCTACAGCGAGGCCGCCGTCGAGCACCTGTTCTCCGTCGCCAGCGGCCTGGACTCCGCGGTGGTGGGCGAACAGCAGGTGTTGGGTCAGGTGCGCCGCGCCTACACCTCCGCCGAGGCGAACCGCACCGTCGGGCGGGTGCTGCACGAGCTGGCCCAGCGTGCGCTGTCGGTGGGCAAGCGGGTGCATTCCGAAACCGCCATCGACTCCGCCGGCGTCTCGGTGGTCTCGGTCGCCCTGGGCATGGCCGACCGCAAGGGGGGCGGGCTGACCGGCAAGACCGCCGTGGTCGTGGGCGCCGGGTCGATGGGCGCGCTGTCGGCGACCCACCTGATCCGGGCCGGCGTCGACCACATCCTGGTGGTCAACCGCTCGTCGGCTCGCGGGCAACGGCTGGTCCGCAAGATCCGCGACGCGGGTGTGCGCGCCCAGGCGCTGACCCTGGATCGACTGGCCGATGCGCTGGCCGACGCCGACGTCGTGGTCAGCTGTACGGGTGCGGTGAGTCCGGTCGTCTCCCTGGCCGACGTGCACCACGCGCTGGCCGCCGGGCAGCGAGACGAGACTCGTCGTCCGCTGCTGATCTGCGACCTGGGCATGCCGCGCGACGTCGACCCCGCCGTGGCCGGGCTGCCCGGCGTGTGGGTCGTCGACGTCGACCGCATCCAACACGAACCCGCCGCGCACGCCGCCGCGGGCGACGTCGACGAGGCACGCCACATCGTGGCCGCCGAAGTGGCCGCCTACCTGGCGGGACAGCGGATGGCCGAGGTGACCCCGACGGTGACGGCGTTGCGGCAGCGCGCCGCCGACGTCGTCGAAGCAGAACTGCTGCGGCTGGAAAACCGGCTCCCGGGTCTGGAAAGCGCCCAGCGCGAGGAGGTGGCACGCACCGTCCGCCGGGTGGTCGACAAGCTGCTGCACGCGCCCACCGTCCGCATCAAGCAACTCGCCAGCGCTCCCGGCGGCGACAGCTACGCCGAGGCGCTGCGGGAGCTGTTCGAACTCGACCAGACCGCCATCGACTCCGTAGCCGCCGTGGCCGCGGCCGAATTGCCAGCGGTACCAATGGGATTCGACGCCGGCACACAGCAATCCGCCGAGTAACCGATTGGCGCACGTGATCCGTATCGGCACGCGGGGCAGCCTCTTGGCCAGCACCCAAGCTTCCGTCGTCAGAGACGCACTCATCGCCAACGGCCACCTCGCCGAGTTGGTGATCATCAGCACGGCCGGTGACCGCTCGTCGGCCCCCATCGAAACGTTGGGTGTGGGCGCCTTCACCACCGCGCTGCGCGAGGCCATCCAGGACGGCCGCGTCGACGCCGCGGTGCACTCGCACAAGGATTTGCCCACCGCCGACGACCCAAGGTTCACGATTGGGGCGATACCGCCGCGCAACGACCCTCGCGACGCACTGGTGGCGCGGGACGGATTGGTGCTCGGTGAATTGCCGGCGGGCGCGCTGGTGGGCACATCGTCCCCGCGGCGAGCCGCGCAGCTTAGAGCATTGGGTCTCGGTTTGGAAATCCGCCCCCTACGAGGCAACCTAGATACCAGGTTGAACAGGGTAAGCAGTGGTGATCTTGACGCCGTCGTGGTGGCCCGGGCCGGACTGGCCCGACTGGGCCGCCTCGCTGATGTCACCGAGACGCTAGAGCCGGTGCAAATGTTGCCAGCACCGGCTCAGGGCGCGCTCGCCGTCGAGTGCCGCGCCGACGACAGTCGGCTCGCGGCGGTGCTGGCGGAGTTGGACCACGCGGAGACGCGCGCGGCGATCACCGCGGAGCGAGCCCTGTTGGCCGAACTGGAGGCCGGCTGTTCGGCACCGGTGGGGGCGATCGCCGAGGTGGTCGAGTCCATCGATGAGGACGGACGGGTCTTCGACGAGCTGTCGCTGCGCGCCTGCGTGGCGGCACTGGACGGATCCGACGTGATCCGCGCGTCCGGCATCGGCGCTCCCGAGCGGGCCAGGGAACTGGGGCTCTCGGTGGCTGCGGAGCTGCTGGAGTTGGGCGCGGGGGAGCTGATCGGGCAAGCGCGGCGCGATCCCGCGCACGAGAACTGAATGACCTCAAAAGGATGACTTGGGAGCGACAATGACGACGCGAGGGCGCAAGCCGAGACCGGGCCGCATCACGTTCGTGGGCTCCGGCCCCGGTGACCCGGGATTGTTGACCACGCGGGCGGCCGCCGTGCTGGCCAACGCGGCCTTGGTGTTCACCGATCCCGACGTGCCCGAGCCGGTGCTGGCGCTGATCGGTACGGACCTGCCGCCCGTGTCGGGCCCGGCGCCTGCCGACCCGCCCGCGGCAACCGCTGACGGTTCACCCGACGGCGATGCCCCGCAGGCCGCGCCCGCGGTGCTGTCCGGCGGTGCCGACATCCGCCCGGCGCTGGGCGAGCCCGCCGAGGTGGCCAAGACGCTGACGGCCGAGGCCCGCGGGGGCGTCGACGTGGTGCGGCTGGTGGCCGGTGATCCGCTGACGCTCGACGCGGTGATCAGCGAGGTGAACGCCGTCGCGCGTACCCACCTGCACGTCGAGATCGTGCCCGGGCTGGCACCGACCAGCGCGGTGCCGACCTACGCGGGCCTGCCGCTGGGTTCCTCGCACACGGTGGCCGACGTGCGCGACCCGAACGTGGATTGGGAGGCGCTGGCGGCGGCTCCGGGACCGTTGATCCTGCAGGCCACCCCGACGCATCTGGCCGACGCGGCCCGCACCCTGATCGAGCACGAGTTGGCCGAATCCACGCCGTGCGTGGTGACCGCCCAGGGCACCACCTGTCAGCAGCGCTCGGTCGAAACGACGCTGCAGGGGCTGACCGACCCGGCCGTCGTGGCCGGTGCCGGCGACCCGGCCGGTCCGTTGACCGGGCCGCTGGTGGTGACCATCGGCAAGACGGTGCACAGCCGGTCGAAGCTGAACTGGTGGGAGAGCCGGGCACTGTACGGCTGGACCGTGCTGGTGCCGCGCACCAAGGACCAGGCGGGGGAGATGAGCGAGCGGCTGACGTCCTACGGCGCGCTGCCCGTGGAGGTCCCGACCATCGCCGTCGAACCGCCGCGCAGCCCGGCCCAGATGGAGCGGGCCGTCAAGGGACTGGTCGACGGCCGGTTCCAGTGGGTGGTGTTCACCTCCACCAACGCGGTGCGCGCGGTGTGGGAGAAGTTCGGCGAGTTCGGTCTGGACGCCCGCGCATTCTCCGGTGTGAAGATCGCCTGCGTCGGTGAGTCGACGGCCGATCGGGTCCGGGCATTCGGGATCAGCCCCGAGCTGGTGCCGGCCGGGGAGCAGTCCTCGCTGGGGCTGCTCGACGACTTCCCGCCCTACGACAGCATTTTCGACCCGGTGAACCGGGTGCTGCTGCCGCGCGCCGACATTGCCACCGAGACGCTGGCCGAGGGGCTGCGCGAGCGTGGTTGGGAGATCGAGGATGTCACCGCTTACCGGACGGTGCGTGCGGCACCGCCGCCGGCGGCCACCCGGGAAATGATCAAGACGGGCGGCTTCGACGCCGTGTGCTTCACCTCCAGCTCGACGGTGCGCAACCTGGTCGGCATCGCCGGTAAGCCCCACGCGCGCACCATCATTGCCTGCATCGGCCCCAAGACCGCCGAGACCGCGGCCGAATTCGGGCTGCGGGTGGATGTGCAGCCCGAGACGGCGGCCATCGGCCCGCTGGTCGACGCGCTGGCCGAACACGCCGCGCGGTTGCGTGCCGAGGGTGCGCTGCCGCCGCCGCGTAAGAAGAGCCGCAGGCGCTAACCGATGGCGTACCCGCGCCACCGGCCGCGCCGGCTGCGCTCGACTCCCGCCCTGCGTCGCCTGGTTGCGCAAACATCCTTGCAGCCAAGGCATTTGGTGCTCCCGATGTTCGTGGCCGACGGCATCGACGAGCCGCGACCGATCCCGTCGATGCCGGGCGTGGTGCAACACACCCGCGAGTCGCTGCGCCACGCCGCCGCCGACGCGGTGGCCGCCGGCGTGGGCGGGCTGATGTTGTTCGGTGTGCCGCGCGACGAAGACAAGGACGCGGCCGGCTCGGCCGGCACCGATCCCGACGGCATTCTCAACCTGGCACTGCGCGATCTGGCCAAGGACCTCGGTGACGCGACGGTGTTGATGGCCGACACCTGCCTCGACGAGTTCACCGATCACGGTCACTGCGGCGTGCTCGATGACCGGGGCTGCGTCGACAACGACGCGACCTTGAGTCGCTACGTGAAACTGGCTGTGGCACAAGCGGAATCGGGAGCACATGTGGTGGGCCCGAGCGGGATGATGGACGGTCAGGTGGGAGCCATTCGCGACGGCCTGGATGCCGCGGGCTACACCGACGTGGTGATCCTGGCTTACGCCGCGAAGTTCGCCTCGGCGTTTTACGGGCCGTTCCGGGAAGCGGTGAGCTCGAGCCTGTCCGGCGATCGTCGCACCTACCAGCAGGAGCCCGGCAATGCCCGGGAAGCGGTGCGCGAGATCGAACTGGACCTCGACGAGGGCGCCGACATCATCATGATCAAACCCGCCCTGGGTTATCTCGACGTGCTGTCCGCCGCCGCGGAGGTGTCGCCGGTACCGGTGGCCGCCTATCAGGTTTCGGGCGAATACGCGATGATATGTGCTGCGGCCCAGAATGATTGGCTCGATGGACGCGCGGCGGCACTGGAATCGCTGATCAGCATCCGCCGGGCCGGGGCCGACATCGTGCTCAGCTATTGGGCCGCGGACGCGGCGGGTTGGCTTTCCTAACGGCCACATCGGCGGTAACAATCACGGGGATGAGGCGCCAATGACCACAGCCAAAGATGTCCACGCCAGGCCGCTGTTCTATGAACCCGGCGCCAGCTGGCTGTGGGTGCTGTCCGGCCCGGCCGCCGCGGCGGCGATGATCCTGATCGAAGTGTGGAGCGGCGCCCCGATATCGCTGTGGGTGCCGGCCATTTTCTTGGTGATGGTGTCGGCCTTCATCTCGCTGCAGGTGAAGGCGGCGCGGATCCACGTGTCGGTCGAATTGACGCCCGACGCGCTGCGCCAGGGCACCGAGACGCTGCTGGTGCGCGAAATCGTCAAGGTCTTTCCCGAGCCGGAGAATCCGGCCAACTCCGACAAGGAGCTGGCCAAGTGGCAGTCGTCGCGGGCGCTCGGCGAACTGTTCGGCGTCCCCCGCGGCCGCACCGGTATCGGCCTGAAGCTGACCGAGGGCCGCACCGCGCAGGCGTGGGCGAAACGCCACCGCCAGCTGCGCGAGGCGCTGACCCCGCTGGTGCAGGAGCGCGTGGAGCCGGCCCCATCGGACGCCGCCGACCTGGACCGGCGCGACGACGACGGGCCCCAGCCGTGAGCGCCCGCGTGCGGGCGCTGGTCGAGCTCGGCCTGGCCGGCGTGGCGCTGGTCGGCGTCGGGGCCTGCTGGCTACACGGGCGCCACACCGTCAGCGTCGGGCCGATAACCGACGGACAGCCGTCGACCACGGCTTTGGTGTATAACCCCCAGCTCCTGCTGCTGGCCATGCTGTTGGCGATGATCGCCGCGGTGTCGGCGGTCCTCGGGATCGCCCGATGGCGACGTGCTCGCGCCGCTACGCCGACTTCCTGATCAGCGGCAGCGCCAGACGGCGCCGGAAGACCACCGCGTCGGCCAGGTCGGCGAAGGCCTCGGGCACCGAGCCCGCCGCGGGGAACACGCACTCGCCGTCGCCGTCGGTCAATTGCGCGATCACGTCCGGGCCGGCGACCAACGTCCACTGCACGCCGGCCCGGCGGCACTCCTCGTCGAACGTGGACAGCAGCGACAACCCCGCGCCGGCGAAATGCTCAGTGCCGCTGATGTCGAGGACGACGGGGTTGTCCCCGACGATGAAATGGCGAAGGCAGTCGGCGACCCGCTCGACGTTCACGGCGTCGACCTCACCTCCGACGGTCACCACCGTCGCGAGATGCCGGCAGTGGGCGCGGACCTGGGCGCCACCGCAGTCCAGGCTGCCGTTTCTCTGTCGAGCCGAAATTGCCATCGTCATCAAGGCCCCTATCTCTGGCGAAGGCCGACACCACGCCGACCGAAGCTATCTCCTACGGTGCCCCCGAAACCTAAGGGGACCGGAAGCCGCCTCTAACTGTTTGCTAAAAAGCTGGCCCCGCCCCAGCCGAGCCGGCAACGCCGCGGCCACGCCGTCGCCGTGACACCATCCGGCCGGCCACGCTGTTAGGCTGCTTTGGCTGCCGGTTGCGAGTCGGGGGGCTTGTGATAGGGCGTAATGCCCGGTCAGCCGGGGTGAAGCGAACGAAACTGCAGAGTCCGGACCGAAAGAAAAGCCCTGTGCCCAGCCGAGAGACCCCGGGCGAGATCAAAGGCGAGATCAGAGCCCTGACGGGACTCCGCATCGTCGCCGCCGTGTGGGTGGTGCTGTTTCACTTCCGGCCGATGCTCAGCGACATCTCGCCCGATTTCCGGGGAAGCCTCGCGCCGGTGCTGAACTGCGGCGCGCAGGGAGTCGACCTGTTCTTCATCCTCAGCGGGTTCGTGCTGACGTGGAACTACCTGGACCGGATGGGACGGTCCTGGTCCACCCGGGCGACGCTGCACTTCCTGTGGTTGCGGCTGGCCCGGGTGTGGCCGGTGTACCTGGTCACCCTGCACCTGGCCGCGCTGTTGGTGATCCTGTCGCTGCACGTGGGACACGTCCCGCTGCCCGAAGCCAGCGACCTCACCGCCATCAGCTATGTGCGCCAGGTGCTGCTCGTGCAGTTGTGGTTCGAGCCGTTCTTCGACGGGACCAGCTGGGACGGACCGGCCTGGTCGATCAGCGCGGAATGGCTGGCCTACCTGCTGTTCGGCGTGCTGGCGCTGGTGGTGTTCCGGATGAAGCTGGCCACCCGGGCGCGGACGTTGATGTGGCTGGCGGTGGCGGCCTCGCTGCCGCCGGTGGTGCTGCTGTTGGCCAGCGGGCATTTCTATACCCCGTGGAGCTGGCTGCCCCGGATCGTGACGCAGTTCGCCGCGGGCGCGCTGGCCTGCGCGGCGGTACGGCGCCTGCGGCTGACCGATCGTGGCCGGCACATCGCCGGCTACCTGTCGCTGCTGCTGGTGGCCGCCGTGGTGGGCGTCCTGTACTGGTTCAGCACCCACCCGATCAGCGGTGTGGTGGAAAACGACAGCGGCGGCGTGGTCGACGTGCTGTTCATTCCGCTGGTGATCACCCTCGCGGTCGGCCTGGGCAGCCTGCCGAGGCTGCTGTCCACCCGGGTGATGGTCTACGGCGGTCAGATCTCGTTCTGCCTGTACATGGTGCACGAGTTGGTGCACACCACGTGGGGATGGGCGGTCGAGCAGTTCGAACTCACCCCCTGGGAGTCCGACTCGCCCTGGAAGTGGAACATCCTGGGTCTCATCGCGATCGCCCTGGCGCTGTCCAGCCTGCTGTACCACTTCGTCGAGGAGCCGGCTCGACGCTGGATGCGCCGGATGGTCGACGTCCGGCCCGCCAATCCGCCCGCCGAGTCCGCAGAACCGGCCAACGTGCGCCCCATCGACGGCGGGCGGGAATCGGTCTCCGCCCGCGCGGTGTGATCAGCGCCTCATTTCCCTGACGAATCACGCTGTGCCCCACGACCTCTCGGGGCCGCATTCGGCTGTGGCGGGCGCGTCGCACTGGTAGTTTGTCCTGTGCTGATCGCGTTGGACCGGGGACAGGGGGAGGCACGCGTGAGTCGACTGACCGCGTTCGCCGTGAATGTCGCCCTGGTGGCCGCGACGATCGGTGCGGTCGTCGCGCAAAACCCGGGCGCGCGCGGCTACCACATCGTCACGCTGGGCTCGCGGCTGTCCCACATCGCGGTGGTCGGCGACTCCTACACCACCGGCACCGACCTGGGCGGTCTGGGACCGAAGGCGTGGACCGCGCTGACCTGGCAGGCGCTTACCAAGCGGGGGATGCAGATCGCCCCCGACGTCGCGGCCGAGGGTCGCGCCGGGTACGTCGTGCCCGGCGACCACGGCAGCATCTTCCAGGACCTGACGGCGCGGGTGGCCAAGTCCGAGGACGTGCTGGTGGTGTTCTTCGGCTCCCGCAACGACCAGGGCTCCGATCTTGGCCTGCTGGCCGGGAGGGTCCGCGACACCTTCACCCTGGCGCGCATCCTGGCCCCGACGGCCCGATTCTTGGTGATCGGTCCGCCCTGGCCGACCGCCGACGTGCCCACCGACATCCTGCAGATCCGCGACGTGCTGAACTCCGAGGCGCGGGCCGCGGGAGCGTCGTTCGCCGATCCGATCAGCGCGCGCTGGTTCGTCGACCGTCCCGATCTGATCGGCCCGGATGGCGTGCACCCCAACGACGCTGGACATCGATACCTGGCCGACAAGATTGCGCCGCTGATTCGCACGCAACTGCTCACCTAACCCGGCCCTAACCCGGCATAAAGATTCCCGGCGGTATAGCCGCCGTCAAAGAGCCCGTTGCGCAACGGATTTCGCGTCAATAATGGCGCTAGTCCTCCGCGTGCCGCTCGTAGTCCCACTGTTCCAGGCGTGCTTGCAGGTGCATCAACCCAATTCCGGCGACTGGCGTAACAGCCGCGATGCAAACCAGCAACAGCGGGGACATTTCAAACCTCCAAAACCCTTTCATTCCTAACACGTTCGGTTTTGTCGCGGGGTTCATTTGCAAAGAAAGTCATCGCAACGTCATCCGTCCGTTATGGCTCGATCGACCAGTGCACCCAACACCGGTGCGAGCAGCTGCGCGTATTCGGTTGTGACGTGGTTGTCGTCCCGAAACACCAACGTGTTACCGACGATCACGGGGCAGCGCTCGGCGGTGCAGAACAGGTCGGTGAGGTCCGCATAGTGGCCGCCGTTTCCGGTCGCCGCGGTGCGCTCCGCGGCGATGCCGCCCTCGTTGACCGCGGCCGACCGGCTCGGCGCGCACGCGGCGGCGTCGTCCAGATGCCCGGACACGCAGGTGGGCACCGCGGCTTGCGGGTCCGGCGCCGGACCGAAAACCAGAACCGTCGCCCCGGTGCGGCGCAGCTGCGCGACGGTGCGGCCCAACGTTTCGATCCACGCCGAGTCGTAGGACTCGAAACCGAAATCGCGACCGTAGCGCCGACTCATGTCCAGCACCACCAGGCGGGGCTGTTCGGCGGCCACCCGGGCCAGCACCTGGCCGCGCCACTGTTCGCATTCGGTGTACTCGCGACCCAGATACGGGCTGTCGATGGGTAGGTCCTGGATAGGGCAGGTCACCTTGGCCATGGTTTCCAACCGCCAGTGTCGCTGTTCGGCAACCTGCTCGAGGGCCGGGCTCCACATCGCCGCGTGCGAATCACCAATCAGGGCAACGGTTGTCGGCGACGAGGTGTCGCCCGCGGCGCACTCGGCTTGGCCGGTGTCGCGCCACGACCGCACACACCCGTTGACGAACACGGCGGCCTTGTCGCCCGGCGCCGCGGCGAGCGGCGGGTCCAGGTTGGACGGTACGGCGTGCAGGCCCGCACCCGCCGCGACGGCACCGCGCACCTGTGCGACGGCCTGCTGCACGACGGCCTCGTGCGGATCGGCGGCGTGCGGATCCGCCGACGGCAACGCCAAGATGGTGGCTTTCGATGCGGCCGGGCCGTGGCCGACCGGAATCGGAATCACCGTCAGCAGCAACATGCAGGCCGACGCGGTGACCGCGCTGGCGACCCCGGCGACAACCAGACTCGCCTTGGCCGAGCGGCGCAGGGCCGCGGCGAACCGGCCGGGGTTTTCCACCAGATGGAAGGTCAGCACCGCGAGACCGGCCGAGACGGCGGTCGCGGCCAGCCGGGCCGGCAAGCCGGCCGGGTCGCCCAGCAGCTGCGGCATCAGCAACAGCACCGGCCAGTGCCACAAATACCAGGCGTAGGACACCCGCCCGACGGCGCGCATCGCCGGCCGGCACAGCAGGCGGCCGACGCCCAGGCTGCCCGTGGCCGTTCCGGCGCCGATCACCAGCGCGGTGCCCAGCACGGGCAGCAGCGCCGCGGTGCCGGGGTACGGGGTGGCCGGTCCCAGCTGGGTGCAGGTTAGCGCGATCAGCGTCAGCCCGCCCCACCCGACGATCGTTGCCGGCAGCAGCGGTAGCCGTCGCCACTGCCGGATCGACAGCGCAACCAGGCCACCGACGGCCAGCTCCCAGGCGCGGGTGGGCAGCGAGAAGAATGCCCACGGCGGCGAGGTGCGGGTGCACAGCACGGCGGCCGTCAGCGAGGCCGCGGCGGCCACGGCCAGCACCACCGCGTACGGCCACGCCTGGGCCCGGGCATCGGGATCGGCGCCGCGCCGGATCCGGGCGACGAGCCAGGCGGTCGCGATGATCAGCATCGGCCACACCAGATAGAACTGTTCCTCCACGCCGAGCGACCAGTAGTGCTGGAACGGCGACGGCACGTCCGCGGCCAGGTAATCGGTGCCTTGGCTGGCGAACCGGTAGTTGCCGACGTACAGCGCGCTGGCGATGCCGTCGAGAAAGACGGTGCGCGCCTGCAGCGGCGGCAGCACGACGGCCGCCGCGACGGCGGTCAGCACGGCTACGGTAGCCGCGGCCGGCATCAGGCGGCGGGCGCGGGCACCGTAAAACCGGCCCAGCGCAACGGTATTCGCGGTGCTGACCTCGCGCCACAGCAGTCCGGTGATGAGGAAGCCGGAGATCACGAAGAAGACGTCGACGCCGATGAAACCGCCTTCGGTGCCGGGTATGCCGGCGTGATAGAGCACGACGGCACTGACCGCGACGGCGCGCAAACCCTCGATGTCGGGGCGGAATCCGCGTCGCACCAGCTGCCGGTCGGGACTACCACCCGCGTCCGGAGGCGGGTTGGCGATGGTTTCCTGCCGGACTGCCATGCCTTTGTTGGGGTGCCTCCGCTAGGTCGCCAGCCAGGAAAGCTCGCCGGGTAGTTGCAAGCGCCACCACGTCATGTCGTGGCCGCCGACGGTGAAGCTTACCGCCGGAGGTGTTTTGAGTTGGCTCACGAATTGGCGTGTCGCGGGATAGAAACGGTCGAATGTGCCGCAGTCCACCCGCAGCGGAATCTGCGAAAGCACCGGCAGGCCCATCACGCTGTTGCTCAGCCAGTCCTCTTCGCTGTCAAACGCTTTGGGCGCGCAGTCGGCGTAGGAGGTGTACAGCGCCGGGCTGATCGCGCAGATCCCCGCGGTCCGTGCCGCCCCCAGCTTGGCGCCCAGGTGCAGCGCCCCGTAGCCGCCCATGGACCAGCCCATGAAGCCTACCCGGGAGGTGTCCAGGCCCATCGATCCCAGCATCGGCAGCAGCTCGTCGAGGACCATCGCGCCGGAGTCGGTGCCGTCGGCCCGTTTGTGCCAGTAGGAGTCGCTGCCGCCGTCGACGCCGACCACCGCGAACGGCGGCTTGCCCTCCTTGACCAGCCGGGCCAGCGCGTCCTCGACCCCACAGTCGAGCATCATGTTCGCGTCGCCGTCCTTGCCGTGCAGCGCGATCACCGGGCGCAGCAATCCGCTCTGCGACGTGTGACCGGGTGGCAACGCGATCACCCAGTTGGTCTTGACGCCGCCGCGCGCCTTCGAGATGAACGACCCGGTGAGCCGGCTGGGCAGGTTGCTGCTCGCCGTGGACGGTTCGAACGGGGACGGCAGCGGCGCCGCTTGTGGTGCGAGCGGATCCAGCCAGGCGCTCAAAGCCCACGCGCCCGCGGCCGCGACGCTGGCACCGGCGCCCATCCGCAGCACCGCGCGGCGGTTGAGATCAGGCACGACGTGATAATGCCGCCCGCAGAGCACTTTTCCGAGCCCGTCGCCGAGTTTGCAAGGGCATTGTGATTCGGCAGTCATCGGCCGGTTACGCATGCCGTCCGCGTGCACCCGCCAGTCATGCGGATCGAATCTGCCAGGTTTCAACCCTCGCACGCCGCCGGCGGCTTCGGCACGCTGGACCTCCGTGCATGGCTTAGAGAGCGAAACGAGAGCGAAAGAGGAATTGGATGAGCCTGGCGTTTCACTGGTTTTTGCCGACGTACGGGGATTCCCGCAACCTCGTCGCCGGCGGGCACGGCACCGCGATGCACGGCGACCGGCCCGCGACTCTGCGCTACCTGCACCAGATTTGCGCCGCCGCCGAGGACAACGGTTTCGAGGCGGTGCTCACCCCGACCGGATTGTGGTGTGAGGACGCCTGGTTGACGACGGCGATGCTGATCGAACGCACCGAGACGCTGAAGTTTTTGGTCGCATTCCGCCCCGGGCTGCTCAGCCCCACCCTGGCCGCTCAGATGGCCGGCACCTTCCAGCGGCATTCCCAGGGACGGCTGCTGCTCAACGTCGTCACCGGTGGCGAACCCCACGAGCAGCGGGCCTACGGCGACTTCCTGGACAAGCAAGCGCGATACACCCGGACCGCCGAGTTCTTGGAGGTGGTGCGCCGGCTGTGGACCTCGAAAGACCCGGTGACCTTCGCCGGTGAGCACATCCACGTCGAGGGCGCGCAGCTCAACAACCCGCCCGACCCGACACCCGCGGTGTTCTTCGGCGGATCCTCCGGATCGGCCGGCCCGGTGGCCGCCAAGTACTCCGACGTCTACCTCACCTGGGGGGAACCGCTGGCGGCGGTCGGGGAGAAGCTGGACTGGATTCGCGGGCTGGCCGCCCAAGCCGGCCGGACGCTGCAATTCGGCTTGCGCGTCCACGTGATCAGCCGGCCCACCGCCGCCCAGGCGTGGGCGGAGGCCGACCGCCTGCTGGCGGCCATCGACCCCGCGGACATCGAGCGGGTGCAGAGCAGCCTGGCGCGCAGCGAATCCGAGGGCCAGCGCCGCATGCTGAACCTGCACGGCGGCAAGAGCGGCGAGCTGCTGGTCGCCCCCAACCTGTGGGCCGGCGTCGGCCTGGTGCGCGGCGGCGCGGGCACGGCCCTGGTCGGGTCGCACGAAGAGGTGGCCGAGCGGCTGATCGAATACGCCGGTCTTGGCATCGACCACTTCATCCTGTCGGGATACCCGCACCTGGAAGAGGCGTATTGGTTCGGCGAAGGCGTGCTGCCGCTACTCGAGCGCCGCGGCGTGTGGAAGCACCCCAACCCCAAGGCCCAGCCGACGGCGGCGACGCCGTTCGCGGCCGCGTCGGCGCAGTAATCGTGGCGACAACCCTGCCCGCCGGGGCCGGAGCTTCGGGCGCGGCGGCACCGCAGACCGCCGAGGAGTCCGACGCCGACCGCCGTCGGCGCCTGCGCACCGTCGTCGCCGCCAGCCTGCTCGGCACCACGGTGGAGTGGTACGACTTCTTCCTCTACGCCACCGCCGCCGGCCTGGTCTTCAACAAGGTGTTCTTTCCCGACGCCAGTTCCTTCGTCGGCACCCTGCTGGCGTTCGCGACGTTCGCGGTCGGGTTCGTCATGCGGCCCATCGGCGGCCTGGTGTTCGGCCACATCGGGGACCGCATCGGGCGCAAGCGCAGCCTGGCGTTGACCATGCTGATCATGGGCGGGGCGACCGCGCTGATCGGGGCGCTACCGACCGCCGCCCAGATCGGGGCCTGGGCGCCGGTCCTGCTGCTGGCGCTGCGGGTGCTGCAGGGCTTCGCCCTGGGCGGTGAATGGGGCGGCGCGGTGCTGCTGGCCGTCGAACACAGCCCCGGCGACCGGCGCGGGCGCTACGGCGCCGTCCCGCAGGTCGGCCTGGCACTCGGCCTGGCGCTGGGCACCGGCATCTTCGCGGTCCTGCAGGTGGCCCTGGGCCCGGCCCGGTTCTTGTCCTACGGCTGGCGCATCGGCTTCCTGCTCAGCATCGTGCTGGTGGTCATCGGCATCGTGGTGCGGTTACGGGTGGACGAGACGCCGGCGTTTCAACAGTTGCGCGACCTCGAGGCCGCGGCCACCGTGCCGATCCGCGACATCGTCCGCGAACCTCGCTCCCGGCGAAACACGGTGCTGGGACTGTTGTCTCGCTGGGCCGAGGGTTCGGCCTTCAACACCTGGGGCGTCTTCGCGATCAGCTACGCCACCGGCGCGCTGGGCTTCAACAAGGTGTCGGTGCTGATCGTGGTGACCGTCGCCGCCCTGCTGATGGCGGTGCTGCTGCCGGTGTCGGGGGCGCTGACCGACCGCTACGGCGCCCGCCGGGTGTACCTGGCCGGGGTCGCCCTCTACGGCGTCGCGGCGTTCCCGGCGTTCGCCTTGTTCGGCACCAAAAACCTGCTGTGGTTCGGGCTGGCGATGGTGCTGGTGTTCGGCGTCGTGCACGCACTGTTCTACGGGGCGCAGGGCACCCTGTACTCGTCGCTGTATCCCACCGGCACCCGGTACACCGGCTTGTCGTTCGTCTACCAGTTCTCCGGGGTGTACGCCTCCGGGGTCACCCCGATGATTTTGACCGCGCTGATCGCCGCCGTCGGCGGCGCGCCGTGGCTGGCGTGCGGGTATCTGGTGGCGACGGCGGTGATCAGCGTGATCGCCACGGCGCTGATCCGCGACGCGGACCTGTACCTCTGACGCGGGCGGCCGGTTGCTGCCGAGGGTGAACCCGGCTAGCGTCCGGGCATGTCGCGCACGCCGGGCCGGGACACCGACACCGAGGGCCAAGGCGCGTCGTCGATGCCCAATCACCAACTGCGCCAAGGTCTTTCGCAGCGACAGCTAAGTATGATCGCGCTTGGCGGGGTGATCGGCGCCGGGTTGTTCGTCGGGTCGGGCGTGGTGATCAGCGACACCGGGCCGGCGGCGTTTCTGACCTATGCCGTGTGCGGCGTGCTGGTCGTGCTGGTGATGCGGATGCTGGGCGAGATGGCGGCCGCGAACCCGTCGACGGGCTCCTTCGCCGACTATGCGGCCAGGGCGCTGGGCGGCTGGGCCGGGTTTTCGGTGGGCTGGCTGTATTGGTACTTCTGGGTGATCGTCGTCGGCTTCGAGGCCGTCGCCGGCGGCAAGGTCCTCAACTACTGGTTTCACGCCCCGCTGTGGGCGTTGTCGCTGTGCCTGATGGTGTTGATGACGGCGACGAACCTGTTTTCGGTGACCTCGTTCGGCGAGTTCGAATTCTGGTTCGCCGGAATCAAAGTCGCGACCATCGTGGTATTCCTCGGCGTCGGCACGGTGTTCGTCGCCGGGCTGTGGCCCGGTCACGGCGGCGGGTTCGCCAACCTGACCGCCCACGGTGGCTTCTTCCCGCACGGCGTCGGCGCCGTCTTCGCCGCGATCGTCGTGGTGATCTTCTCGATGGTGGGTGCGGAGATCGTCACCGTCGCCGCGGCCGAAAGCCGCGACCCGGTGCGCGCCGTGCAGCGGGCGACCCGGTCGGTAGTCGCGCGGATCGGGATCTTCTTCGTCGGTTCGGTGTTTTTGATCGTCGCGATGCTGCCGTGGAATTCGGTCGAACCGGGAGCCTCGCCGTACGTCGCCGCGTTCAAGCAGCTGGGCCTGCCCGGAGCGGATCAGGTGATGAACGCGGTCGTGCTGACCGCGGTGCTGTCCTGCCTGAACTCCGGCCTCTACACGGCGTCGCGGATGCTGTTCGTCCTCGCCGTGCGTAACGAGGCGCCGGAGCGGCTGGTCAGGCTCAGCGGCCGCGGGGTGCCGCATCTGGCCATCGTGTTCTCGTCGGCGATCGGGTTCCTGTGCGTCATCATGGCGTGGCTGGCGCCGCACACCGTGTTTCTCTTCCTGCTCAACTCTTCGGGCGCGATCATCTTGTTCGTCTACTGGCTGATCGCGCTGTCCCAGCTGGTGTTGCGCCGTCGCACTCCGGTGGAGAAGCTGCGGGTGAAGATGCGGTTTTTCCCGGTGCTGTCGATCCTGACGCTGGCCGGCATCACCGCGGTGCTGGTTCAGATGGCGTTCGACCACAAGGCGCGCAGCCAGCTGTGGCTGAGCCTGCTGTCGTGGGCCGTGGTGCTGGCGATCTACGCCCTCATCCGCCGCCGTGGCCGGGCTGCTATCACCTAGCCCGTCTTCGTGAACAGCGCCGCCTGCTCGAACGGCATCCGGGCGAACACCCTGCGCGCCCCGCTGCTCACCCGTTGCGCCGCATCGTCGCGGCTCATGATCTGCGGGGCGGAAATGCCGAACGTCTTGCCGTGGCGGCGCATCCGTCCGCCGCCCGCGGCCGTGAGGTTTTTCAGCCAGTCCCGGTCGGGACCGTAGGTCAGTAGCACCGCGATGCCGGGCTTGCCGTCGACGGTGGCCTCGAACGCGCTGACCGGGGTGCGGAACTGCTTACCGGACTTTCGTCCGGTGTGCTCGATGATGGCGTACGTCGGGGCCCAGCCGGCCCACAGCCGCTGGATCGGGTTGGTGACGCGGCGGTTGAAGCGGGCCAGGCGCTGCGGGAGTTGCATAGTCCCATCCAACTCGTCCGGCGCGGGCGGCTTCAAGACGCAACCTCGACTCTTACACCCTGTAGTTGGTCGGCTCGCCGGAGCTGGAACACTGGTCGCATGGCTAGCAATGACCAGGCAATCGCGCACACCCGGGGCGGGGCGGCGGCGTCGGCGCAGCTGTTTTCCGACGCGTGCGCGGTCATCCCCGGTGGAGTGAACTCTCCGGTGCGGGCCTTCACCGCCGTCGGCGGGACGCCGCGCTTCATCACCGAAGCGCAGGGCTGCTGGCTCACCGATGCCGACGGCAACCGCTACGTCGACCTGGTCTGCTCGTGGGGACCGATCATCCTCGGCCACGCCCACCCGGCCGTGGTCGACGCCGTCACCCGGGCGGCGGCGACGGGATTGTCGTTCGGCGCGCCGACCCCGCGGGAGACCGAGCTGGCCACGGCGATCATCGACCGGGTCGCCCCGGTCGAGCGGCTCCGCTTCGTGAACTCCGGCACCGAAGCCACCATGAGCGCGGTGCGGCTGGCCCGCGGTTTCACCGGCCGGGCCAAGATCATCAAGTTCTCCGGCTGCTACCACGGCCACGTGGACGCGCTGCTGGCCGCCGCCGGCTCCGGTGTCGCGACGCTGGGTTTGTGTGACGACCCGTCGCACCCGGCTTCGCCGGGCTTGCGATCGTCACAGGGTTTGCCGTCCACGCCCGGCGTCACCGGCGCCGCCGCGGCCGACACGATTGTGTTGCCCTACAACGATATTGACGCGGTGCGGGAAACGTTCACCCGGTTCGGGGACCAGATCGCGGCTGTGATCGCCGAGGCCAGCCCCGGCAACATGGGTGTCGTCCCGCCGGCCTCGGGCTACAACGCGGCATTGCGGGCGATCACCGCCGAGCACGGGGCATTGCTGATCATCGACGAGGTGATGACCGGCTTCCGGGTCAGCCGAAGTGGTTGGTACGGAATCGATCCGGTCGCCGCCGACCTGTTCACCTTCGGCAAGGTGATGAGCGGTGGACTGCCGGCCGCCGCGTTCGGCGGCCGGGCCGAGGTGATGGAACGGCTGGCACCGCTGGGGCCGGTGTATCAGGCCGGCACGCTGTCCGGAAACCCCGTCGCGATGGCCGCCGGGCTGGCCACACTGCGCGCCGCCGACGACGCCGTCTATGCCACGCTGGACGCCAACGCCGACCGACTGGCCGGGCTCTTCTCCGAATCGCTGACCAATGCCAGTGTGCCCCACCAGATTTCGCGGGCCGGCAACATGCTCAGTGTGTTCTTCACCGACACCCCGGTCACCGACTTCGCGTCGGCTCGCGCCAGCCAGACCTGGCGCTACCCGCCGTTCTTCCACGCCCTGCTGGACGCCGGCGTCTACCCGCCGTGCAGCGCCTTCGAGACGTGGTTCGTCTCGACCGCCCTCGACGACACCGCGTTCGAGCGCATCGCGGAGGCGCTGCCCGCCGCCGCCCGCGCAGCCGCGCACGCCACCGAGGAGAAGTCCTGATGACCGAGCAAACCCGCGTGCACGTGATGCGGCACGGCGAAGTGCACAATCCCGACGGCATTCTGTATGGGCGGCTGCCCGGGTTCCACCTGTCCGAGCGGGGCCGGGCGCAGGCGCAGGCGGTGGCCGACGCGCTGGCCGGCCGCGACATCGTCGCGGTCATCGCCTCCCCGCTGCAGCGGGCCCAAGAAACCGCTGCGCCCATCGCCGACAAGCACGGCCTGACCATCGACACCGATCCCGATCTGATCGAATCGGCGAACTTCTTCGAGGGCCGCCGGGTCAGCCCCGGCGACGGGGCGTGGCGGGACCCACGGTGGTGGTGGCAGCTGCGCAACCCGCTGCGCCCGTCCTGGGGGGAGCCCTACCGCGAGATCGCCGACCGGATGGCGACCGCGGTGGACAAGGCCCGCGCCCGCGGCGCCGGCCACGAAGTGGTGTGCGTCAGCCACCAACTGCCGGTGTGGACGCTGCGGCTGCACCTGACCGGCCGCCGGCTCTGGCACGACCCGCGGCGGCGCGAGTGCGACCTCGCCTCGCTGACCACCCTGGTCTACCAGGGCGACCGGCTGGTCGACGTCGAATACTCCCGACCAGCGCCATGACCAGAAGACGGTGGCCCGTGCTCGCCGGGGCGGTGGCGGCGATCTGCGGATTGCTGACCGGCTGCTCGGCCGGGCACGACGCCGTCGCCCAAGGTGGCACCTTCGAATTCGTCTCACCCGGCGGCAAGACCGACATCCTCTATGACCCGCCCGCCAGCCGCGGCCGGCCCGGCCCGCTGTCCGGACCAGACCTGTCCGACCCGAGCCACACACTGTCGCTGGACGATCCGATCTTCGCGGGCAACGTCGTCGTCATCAACGTCTGGGGGCAGTGGTGCGGGCCGTGCCGCGCCGAGGTCACCCAACTGCAGCATGTCCACGACGCCAGCCGCGGCTCCGGGACGTCGTTTCTGGGCATCGACGTCCGCGACAACAACCGGCAGGCCGCCTTGGACTTCGTCAACGATCGCGCGGTGACCTACCCGTCGATCTACGACCCGGCGATGCGCACGCTGATCGCCTTCGGCGGCAAATACCCCACCACCGTCATCCCGTCCACGCTGGTGCTGGACCGGCAACACCGGGTGGCGGCGGTGTTTCTGCGCGAGCTGCTGGCCTCCGACCTGCAGCCCGTCGTCCAGAAGCTGGACGCAGAAAAGTGACCGGGTTCGCGCAGACCGCGGCCGCCGGGCCGTTGGTGCTGGCGCTCGGCGCCTGCGTGCTGGCGGGCCTGGTGTCTTTCGCGTCGCCGTGCGTGGTGCCGCTGGTCCCCGGCTATCTGTCGTATCTGGCCGCGTTGGTTGGGGAGGAAGCCGGGGTTGACGACGGCCGCGCCGACCAGACCGACGGAAAATCGCCGTCGGGCGTGATCAAAGCCCCCGCGAGGGCCCGGTGGCGGGTTGCGGGCTCGGCGCTGCTGTTCGTCGCCGGCTTTACCGCGGTGTTCGTGCTGGGCACCGTGGCCGTGCTGGGTATGACGTCGACGCTGATCACCAACCAGCTGGTGCTGCAGCGGGCCGGGGGGGTGCTGACCATCGTGATGGGGCTGGTGTTCGTCGGCCTGATCCCGGCCCTGCAGCGCCAGGTTCGGTTCACCCCGCAACAGCTGACGACCGTGGCGGGCGCACCGGTGCTGGGCGCGGTGTTCGCGCTCGGCTGGACGCCGTGTCTCGGGCCGACACTGACCGGCGTGATCACCGTGGCCTCGGCCACCGAGGGCGCCGACGTCGCCCGCGGCATCCTGCTGGTGATCGCCTACTGCCTGGGGCTCGGCATCCCGTTCGTGCTGCTGGCGTTCGGTTCGGCGCGAGCGGTCGCCGGCCTGGGCTGGCTGCGCCGGCACACCCGCGCCATCCAGATGCTCGGCGGCGCCTTGCTGATCGCGGTCGGCGTGCTGCTGGTCACCGGCGTCTGGAACGACTTCATCGCCTGGGTGCGCGACGCCTTCGTGTCCGACGTGAGGTTGCCGATTTGATCCCGCTGGCAGTCGCGTACCTGCGCAACACCTGGCGCGCGTTGACCTCGATGGGCACCGCGCTGGTGCTGCTGTGCCTGCTGGCGCTCGGCGCGATACCGGGCGCGTTGCTGCCGCAGCGCAGCCTCAACGCCGGCAAGGTTGACGACTACCTGGCCGCGCATCCGACGATCGGCCCGTGGCTGGACCGGGTGCAGGCCTTCGAGGTGTTCTCCAGCTTCTGGTTCACCGCCATCTACGTGCTGCTATTCGTCTCCCTGGTCGGCTGCCTGACCCCGCGGATGCTCGAGCATGCCCGCAGCCTGCGCGCCACCCCCGTCGCCGCCCCGCGCAACCTGGCCCGGCTGCCCAAGCACGCCACCACGACGCTGACGCTCGCCGACGAGGCCGACCTGAACGCCGTCGCCAACACCGTCGCCGGGCGGCTGCACGGTTGGCGCACCGCGATCCGCCACCCCGGTGACAGCGCGGCCGCCCCCGACACCGTGGAGGTGTCCGCCGAAAAGGGGTACCTGCGGGAGTTCGGCAACATCGTCTTCCACTTCTCGCTGCTGGGCCTGCTGGTCGCGGTGGCCGCCGGCAAGCTGTTCGGCTACGAGGGCAACGTCATCGTCATCGCCGACGGCGGCCCGGGGTTCTGTTCGGCGTCGCCGGCCGCGTTCGACTCGTTCCGCGCCGGCAACACCGTCGACGGCACATCGCTGCATCCAATCTGCGTGCGGGTCAACGATTTTCAGGCGCATTATCTGCCATCCGGGCAGGCCACCTCGTTCGCCGCCGACATCGACTACCAGGACGGCGCCGACCTGGCCGCGGACACGTGGCGGCCCTACCGTCTCGAGGTCAACCACCCGCTGCGGGTCGGCGGCGACCGGGTGTACCTGCAGGGCCACGGCTACGCGCCCAGTTTCACGGTCACCTTCCCCGACGGGCAGCAGCGCACCGCGACCGTGCAGTGGCGACCCGACAACCCGCAGACGCTGCTCTCCTCCGGCGTAATGCGCATCGACCCGCCGGCCGGCAGCTACCCGAGCGCCGCCGAACGTCGCCAACACGAGATCGCGATCCAGGGGCTGCTGGCGCCCACCGAGCAACTCGACGGCACCCTGCTGTCGTCGCGGTTCCCGGCGCTGAACAACCCCGCGGTAGCCATCGACATCTACCGCGGCGACACCGGCCTGGACACCGGGCGCCCGCAGTCGCTGTTCACCCTGGATCACCGGCTGATCGAGCAGGGCCGGCTGACCAAGGAGAAGCGGGTGAACTTGCGCGTCGGCCAACAGGTGCGGCTCGACCAGGGGCCGGCCGCGGGCACCGCCATCCGCTTCGATGGGGCCGTACCGTTCGTCAACCTGCAGGTCTCCCACGACCCCGGGCAGGTCTGGGTGCTGGTCTTCGCGATCACGATGATGGCCGGGCTGCTGGTGTCGCTGCTGGTGCGCCGGCGCCGGATCTGGGTGCGGCTCATCCCGGTCGCCGAAGTCCCCGGTACGGTGAACGTCGAGCTGGGCGGCTTGGCCCGCACCGACAACTCCGGGTGGGGCGACGAGTTCGAAAGGCTCACCGAGCGGTTGGTAGCCGACCTCGGCGAGTCCCCAGCGTCGGCAAGGAGCTCTCAGGTGGACGTCACATGAACACACTGCACGTCAACATCGGCCTGGCGCGTTACTCCGACTGGGCATTCACCTCGGCGGTGGTGGCGCTGGTGGTCGCGCTGCTGCTGCTGGCGTTCGAATTGGCCTACGTCGGCGGGCGGCGGGCAGACAACCGGGCGAAGGTCCTGGCCGGCGGGGTCACCGCCGACAGCCCCACCCCCGGCATCGTCGACGACGGCCCGCGTCGCCCGCTCGACGAACGCGTCGGGCGGGCCGGACTGGCGGTGGCCTACCTCGGCATCGGCCTGCTGTTCAGCTGCCTCGTGCTGCGCGGTTTGGCGACCATGCGGGTGCCGTGGGGCAACATGTACGAGTTCATCAACCTCACCTGCCTGTGCGGCCTGATCGCCGGTGCGGTCGTGCTGCGCCGCCCGCAATTCCGGCCGCTGTGGGTGTTCCTGCTGTTGCCGGTGCTGATCCTGCTGACGGTCTCCGGTCGCTGGCTCTACACCAACGCCGCCCCCGTGATGCCGGCCCTGCAGTCCTACTGGCTGCCCATCCACGTGTCGGTGGTCAGTCTGGGCTCCGGCGTCTTTCTGGTCGCCGGTGTCGCCAGCATCCTGTTCTTGCTGCGCACCTCCGCGCTGGGGGAATCGGCCACCCAATCGGCCACCGAATCCGCCACCGATGGCGTCGAGCGCCCGCTGGCGCGGCTGGTGCGACGGCTGCCTGATGCGCAGACGCTGGATCGCATCGCTTACCGGACCACGATCTTCGCCTTCCCGGTGTTCGGATTCGGGGTGATCTTCGGGGCCATCTGGGCCGAGGAGGCATGGGGCCGGTACTGGGGCTGGGACCCCAAGGAAACGGTGTCGTTCGTCGCGTGGGTGGTTTACGCGGCATACCTGCACGCCCGGTCCACCGCGGGCTGGCGGGACCGCAAGGCCGCCTGGATCAACGTGGTCGGATTCGTGGCGATGGTCTTCAACTTGTTCTTCGTTAACCTGGTCACCGTGGGCCTGCATTCGTACGCCGGCGTGGGCTGACGAGTCGGAATCGACACCGCAACGAGGGGGAATGCACGTGTCTGAGCAAGCCAATAGCGGCGTGGGGGCGCCCGAACATCCGACGACGGAGCTGTCGCCCCAGGAGCCCGCGCCACACGCCGGCGATGCCGCCAACCCCGGCGCCGACGCGCCGACGCGAGCCTTTGCCGGGTTCCGGACCGAACGCCGGGGACCCGCCGCCGAGCGGCGAGAGGTCCCCCCCGCCGCGCCGCCGCCGGCCGGGATGCCGCCCTGGGATTCCACGCCGGTGACCGGGATCCCGCGCGTCGACCCCACCGCCTACGGGGCCTACTACAACGGCCGGGCCGAGGCCGCGCCCCAAGCGCCCCAAGCCCCGCACACCCCGTACCGCCCCGACCACCTGCCGCACACGCCGTACCCGGAGCTGTCCACGGGCATGCTGCTGCGGCCGATCAAGCCGCCGCCGTCGGAAGGCTGGCGCCGGTTGATCTATGTGCTGTCCGGCCGCACCATCAACCTCGGCGAAAGCCCACGCGCCGCCCGGCAGAACAACCTGGTGGCGCAGGTTAACCGCCCGCTGCGCGGCTCCTACCGGGTAGCGGTGATCTCGCTGAAGGGCGGCGTCGGCAAGACCACCATCGCGGCCGCGCTGGGCGCCACGTTCGCCGCCATCCGCGGCGACCGGGTGGTGGCCGTCGACGCCAACCCGGATCGCGGCACGCTGAGCCAGAAGATCCCGCTCGAGACCGCGGCGACGGTTCGCCAGCTATTACAGGACGCCGGCACCGTCGAGCGGTACAGCGACGTGCGCCGCTACACGTCGAAGGGGCCCAGCGGTCTGGAAGTCCTGGCGTCCGACAGCGATCCGGCGGTCTCGAAGGCGTTCGACGCCGAGGATTACACCCGTGCCCTGGGCATCCTGGAGCGCTATTACGGTCTGGTGATCACCGACTGCGGGCCGGGTTTGCTGCATTCGGCCATGTCGTCGGTGCTGGAGAATGCGGACGCGTTGATCGTGGTGAGTTCGGGCTCGATCGACGGCGCGCGCAGCGCGTCGGCGACGCTGGACTGGCTGGACGCCCACGGCCACGAAGCCCTGGTGCGAAATTCGATCGCCGTCATCAACGCGGTACGCCCGCGCAGCGGCAAGGTCGACATGAACAAGGTCGTCGATCACTTCTCGCGACGGTGCCGCGCGGTGCGGTTGGTGCCGTTCGACGCCCATCTCGATGAGGGCGCCGAGATCCAAGTCGATCAGCTGCGGCGGGAGACCCGGGAGGCCTTCACCGCGCTGGCTGCCGCTGTGGCAGAAGGGTTTCCGGGCGAGCAGCCCAACCTCGGGGTTGGGTAGCCGCGATCAGTACGGGCCGTTGCCGCCGTTTCCCAACCGGCGCAGGAAGTCTGGATCGTCGTCGGGTCCGATGACGCGCGTCTTCGGCCGCTGGGCCTGCGATCGCGCCGCGCGCCAGCCAACGTAGATCAGCGTCCCCAAAACCAGGACGACCACCAGGTAGAGCACTCAACACCTCCTTTGAGCGAATATACTCGCGCCGTACGCTCGTGCTGTGTCAGAAGAGCCGAGCCACAACAGCACTGGGGGCACAGGGGAGCCCGCGGCAGACCGTGCCCGGGAACGCGTCGTGGTTGACGTCTTGCTTTACGCCGCGGCGAGATTGCTGTTGGCGGTGGTACTCACCGCAGTGATTTATCTCGCGGCGCAATTATTGGGGGTCAGCCCGTTTCCGATTGTCGTAGCGGCGTTGTTCGCGTTGATCATCGCGATGCCATTGGGCATCTGGGTGTTCACGCCGCTGCGCCGGCGGGCCACCGCCTCGTTGGCCGTCGCCGGGGAACGGCGTCGCACCGAACGTGAACAGTTGCGGGCCCGGTTGCGTGGCGAGGACGTGGCGGTGCCCCACGACGAGTCCGACCCGCAATGAGTTCAGCCGTTGGGCATCCGCACGACCTGCGCGGCGTAGCTGAGCCCCGCGCCGTAGCCGATCAATAGCGCGAGATCCCCGGGCTGGGACGCCCCGGTGTCCAGCAGTTGCGCCATTGCCAGCGGTATGGATGCCGCGGACGTGTTCCCGGTGTGTTCGATGTCGTTGGCGACGATCGCGTCCGCCCGCAGGTTGAGGTTTTTGGCCAGTACCTCGTTGATGCGTGCGTTGGCCTGATGCGGGATGAACACGTCGATCTGGTCGGACCTGACGCCCGCGGCGTCCATCGCCTGGCGTCCGACCTTGCCCATCTCGAATGCCGCCCACCGGAACACCGCGCTGCCCTCCAGCCGCAAAAACGGGCGCGGGCCGGTCGGGTTCTCGGTGTAGGCGATCCAGTCGATGTCTTGGCGGATGGCCAACGCCTGCTCGCCGTCGCTGCCCCAGACCGTGGGCCCGACCCCTTGTTCGGCCGCCTCGCCGACCACGACCGCCGCGGCGCCGTCGGCGAAGATGAAGCAGTTGCTGCGGTCGAGCATGTCCACGGTCGGGGACAGTTTCTCCGAACCGATCACCAGCATCTTGGCGACGCTGCCGCCGCGAATCATGTCGGCGGCGACGCCGACCGCGTAACCGAAGCCGGCGCAGCCGGCCGAGATGTCGAAGGCCGGCACGCCGGCGGCGCCCAGGGCCGACGCGACCGTGGGTGCGCTGGCGGGGGTCTGCAGAAATTGGGTGCTGGTGGCCACGATCACACCATCGATGTCGCCGGCCGACAGTTCCGCGCGTTCCAGCGCCCGACGGCTGGCCTCGATGGCCATGGACGCGACGGATTCCTCGGCGGCGGCGAATCGGCGCGTCTTGATGCCGGTGCGGCTGTAGATCCACTCATCGGAGGAGTCGATGTTTTGGCACAGTTCCTCGTTGGTGACCACCCGCTCGGGCCGGTAGGCACCGACGCTGAGCAGTCCGATGTTGGTGGGCCCGCTGGTAGCGGCGGCGATCTGCTGCATTGCGCTCCTCGCTCGGTGTCATCCAGGTCGGGATGTAAGGGCGGTCACATCCGACGCTAACGCTTGTTGTCACGAATCGCGGAGGACTTGGCGAACGAGGGTGGCGAACGAGCTTCGCGGTCCGCGTGCATGCAGGGCGACGACGCGCCGACCGGGCCCGCCCACGGCGCACACCGAACGCCGGGGCCGCACACCGAAAAGGCCGTCAGCGCGCCAGCGTCAGCGCCGCCGCCTCCGCGACCGCCCACACCAGCATCGTCAGGCCGGTGTCGCGCAGCACCGGGATCAGTTCGGGACCGCCGCGGCCGGACCGCACCGGCCGGGCGGCGCGCACGGCCAACGGGGTGGCGATCAGCCCGGCCGCGCACCACGGCGTGGCCAGCATCAGTACCAGCGTCAGAACCCCGGCGGTGGCCAGCAGGGCCTGGTAGAACAGCCGGGTGCGGGCGTCGCCGAGACGGACCGCGAGCGTGATCTTGTGCGCCTGCGCATCGGTCGGGATGTCACGCAGGTTGTTGGCGACCAGGACCGACGACGACAGCGCGCCCGTGGCCACCGCCAGCGCCAAACCCACCCAGTCCACCCGCAGCGCCTGGGTGTACTGCGTGCCCAGCACGGCCACCAGGCCGAAGAACACGAACACCGCGACCTCGCCGAAACCGGCGTAGCCGTAGGGTCGCGATCCGCCGGTGTACAGCCACGCGCCGGCGAGGCAAACCACCCCGACCGCGATCAGCCACGGTGCGGACAGCAGCGCCAGCGCCAGACCCGACACCGCGCCGACGGCCAGCGCGCACACTGCGGCGGTGAGCACCGACCGCGGCGTGGCTAGCCGCGAGCCGACCAGCCGCGCCGGCCCGCTCCGGACGTCGTCGGTGCCCCGAACGCCGTCGGAGTAGTCGTTGGCATAGTTGACGCCGACGGTCAGCGCGAGCGCGACGGCCAACGCCAGCAAGGCTTTCCACCACAGGGCGCAATGCAGCCACGCCGCGGCGCCGGTGCCCGCCACCACCGGCGCGACCGCGTTGGGCAGCGTCCGCGGGCGGGCACCGGAGATCCACTGCGCAAAACTGGCCACCAGGGCATCCTGCCCTATGCACCACAATGACGAGGGAAAGGACCGGTGCAGATGCTCGCGGTGATCGGCGGTAGTGGCTTCTACGCGTTCTTCGATTCCGACGTCCGCGACGTCGCGCTGGACACCCCCTACGGGCCACCTGCCGCTCCGATCACGCTGGGCACCATCGGGGGGCACGAGGTCGCGTTCCTGCCGCGGCACGGCGTCCGGCACGAATACTCGGCGCACACGGTGCCCTACCGCGCCAACATGTGGGCGCTGCGCGCCCTGGGCGTGCGACGGATCTTCGCGCCGTGCGCGGTGGGCAGCCTCAAACCCGCCTACGGGCCGGGCACCGTGGTGGTGCCCGATCAACTCGTGGACCGCACCAGCGGCCGCCCCGACACCTATTTCGATTCCGGCGCCATTCACGTCGACTTCGCCGACCCGTACTGCCCGACGTTGCGGGCGGCGGCCACCGGACTGCCGGACGTCGTCGACGGCGGCACCATGGTCGTGATCCAGGGGCCGCGGTTTTCCACCCGCGCGGAAAGTCAGTGGTTTGCCGCGGCGGGTTTCGCGTTGGTGAACATGACCGGCTACCCGGAGGCTGTGCTGGCTCGTGAACTTGAAATGTGCTATGCAGCAATAGCTTTGGTGACCGACCTGGATGCCGGTGTGCGCGCCGGGGAGGGGGTGAAGACGGTGGACGTGCTGATGCAATTCGAGAAGAACATCGAGCCGTTCAAGAAGCTGGTGCGCGACGCGATCGGCCGGGTCGCCGCCGAGCGTGATTGCACACACTGCCTGGCGCACACCGGGGTCACGCTGCCGATCGAGCTGCCATGAGGGTGCTTTTGACCGGCGCGGCCGGCTTCATCGGCTCGCGCGTGGATGCGACGCTGCGCGCGGCCGGTCACGAGGTGATCGGTGTCGACATGTTACTGCCGGCGGCGCACGGTCCGAAATCGGTGCTGCCGAGGGGATGTCGGCGGGTCGACATCCGCGACGGGGAAGCGCTGGCGCCACTGCTGGACGGTGTCGATGTGGTGTGTCACCAGGCCGCGATGGTAGGCGCCGGGGTCGACGCGGCCGACGCCCCGGCCTACGGCGGCCACAACGACTACGGCACCACGGTGTTGCTGGCGCAGATGTTCGCCGCCGGGGTGCAACGACTGGTGCTGGCGTCCTCGATGGTGGTTTACGGGCAGGGCCGATATCACTGTCCCGCACACGGATTGGTGGACCCGCTGCCGCGGCGGCGGGCCGACCTGGATGCCGGGGCGTTCGAACATCGGTGCCCGCTGGGCGGCGAGCAGCTGTCCTGGCGGCTGGTCGACGAGGACGCCGCGCTGCGCCCGCGCAGCCTGTATGCGGCCAGCAAGACGGCCCAGGAGCACTACGCGTTGGCCTGGTCGGAGTCGGCGGGCGGCTCGGTGGTGGCGTTGCGCTACCACAATGTCTACGGCCCCGGCATGCCGCGCGACACCCCGTACTCCGGGGTGGCGGCGATCTTTCGCTCGTCGCTGGAAAAGGGGGAGCCGCCAAGGGTTTTCGAGGACGGCGGCCAGATGCGCGATTTCGTCCACGTCGACGATGTCGCCGTCGCGAACCTGGCGGCCGTCGCGCACTTGGCGGCGGACGGGACCGGTTTCACCGCGGTCAACGTCTGCTCGGGGCGACCCATCTCCATCCTCGACGTGGCCACCGCCCTGTGCGAGGCGCGCGATCGGTCGCTGTCTCCGGTGATCACCGGGCAGTATCGCAGCGGCGACGTGCGGCATATCGTTGCCGACCCGGCCCGCGCGGCCAAGGTGCTGGGCTTCCGCGCGGCGATCGATCCGCGCGACGGCTTACGGGATTTCGCGTTCGCCCCGCTGCGTTAGTGGGACTAGTGTTGTGAGTCGTTAATTCGCTTGCAGTAATTTGCGATGGATTCGAGGATTTGGTCGGCGGTCTTGGTCCAGA
>NZ_LQPT01000117.1 GCF_002102355.1 Mycobacterium sherrisii
CTGGTGATCACCGAGTACCTGCGGCTGCGCCACCATCGACTGCGTCCGGTGGCGCCCTACAGCGCCCAGACCAAGGCGCTGCGCACGGTGGTGCGCACCCGCGACGACATCGTCGGTATGCGCGTAACGGCCACCAACCAACTCAGCGCCCTGCTCGAGGACCACTGGCCCGGCGCCAAAGCGATCTTCGCCGACGTGGAGTCCCCGATCAGCCTGGCGTTTCTGCGCCACTACCCGACCGCGGCCGCCGCTGCTCACGTGGGCGAAAAACGCCTCGCGGCGTTCCTGACCAAACACGGCTACTCTGGCCGCCGCCCGGCTGCAGTGCTGCTGACACGCCTGCGCCAAGCCCCCCGGGGCACTACCGATCCCGTCCTGACCACCGCAGTCCACGACACCGTGCTGGCGCTGGTCACCGTCCTGGAAGCACTTAACAACGCCGGCAAGGCCCTCGACCGGTCGACCCTCACCCGCCTCGGGGAGCACCCGGACGCCGAGATCTTCACGTCGCTGCCAAGGTCGGGTCAGATCAACGCCGCCCAGGTGCTCGCCGAGTGGGGCGACTCCCGCGCAGCCTACGACGGACCCGACGCCATAGCCGCTCTGGCCGGGGTCACCCCGGTCACCAAGGCATCCGGCAAACAGCACGCCGTGCACTTCCGCTGGGCCTGCAACAAACGCTTCCGACGAGCACTGACCACCTTCGCCGACAACAGCCGCCACCAAAGCCCTTGGGCCGCCGCCATCTACGCCCAAGCCCGCGCTCGCGGACACGACCACCCCCACGCCGTCCGCATCCTGGCCCGCGCCTGGACCCGTGTCATCTACCGCTGCTGGCACGACCAACACCCCTACGACCCCAACCTCCACGGAGGGACGCAAAGACTGCCGATGACGGCCTAAGGTTGACTCAGGAAGTGTCATGCCCCAAGCGTAGGGATGAGAGGCGACATCGCTGGTAGGCGTCCTATCCAACTCTGGCCGGCGTAGGACCGTGCGCGGGTGGTCGACGCCAGACCAGAGCGCAAACCTCCTCTTACGGATGTCGCCACTGAGTCGTACCCTGAAAGCGAGGCAGATTCTTCCTTGATCTGGCGTCCTCTCGGACGGGCCCTCGGGCCAGTCTCTACGCACTGTCTCGTCACTTGTCCGTGCAATGAGAGGACAGCACAATGATCCGCCTGCTCTGGGCTCTGAGCATCCGCACCCGCTACTTCCTGCGGCGCTATATGCCCACCAACATCCTGCTCGACCTGATCCGCACCCGCCGCAGCCTCAAATGGGGCCTCCCCGCGACGCTCCTGGCCGCGCCCTACCTCCTCGCCGCGAGCATCTGCACCAACCTCATCGCAGACGGTGCGCCCGCCTGGCTGAACATCCTCGTGATCCTGTTCATCTGGAACGGGATGAAGTTCCTCATCATGGGGCCGGTCAGTCTCGCTCTCCTGATCCGCGTCCGCGTCCAAGAGGCCGCTGCTCGCCGTCGAGGACGCCGACTGAGCGAGGCGATGGATTCGGATACCTATGCGGGAGCGGGCGTTGGCTGATGAGCGTCGTGAACTACACCCGGAGCGCACGCTGGCGTTGACGTCTGCGCCGCGAACATCGGCACGCGACCGCTCAACGATCCTTCGACCTACACCGTGCAAGTCATGGCCGCGATGTGCGTCAGCGACCCAGGTGCGGGGCCGCTACGACAGCGCCCGCGGGCGACGCCCCCGGGGTCGAATCTGACCGCCCTCATCCAGCACCGCCTGGCGCACAGCGTCATCACCGATGCCGATGCGCCGGGCGACCTGCACGAGCGTCATCCCGCTCTCGTAGAGGGATGACGCTCGTGCCCGTTCTTCGGCATCCAAGCCCGCGACCCGAATCGCGACAGCCGCGCGCCGGACAAGCGCCGGGATCGTGCCACGGTGTACCCCGTACTTCGCGCTGATCGCCTGACCGGCATCCCCGCCTCGTAGTCCGCGATCAGCTCAGCCCGCCTCGCAGGCCGCAATCGTGTTTGAGACTGCACCCGATTTTTCGCCACCGGACCACGCGTATCGTGCCTCTCGGACGCCCGCGCCCGTGGACGCCGCCCATCAGACCCCATGAGAACATGGGAAATCAGGGTTCGCAACGCCGGACGGGTGTTTGAGAATCGCTTGGGAAGGTCCACCAAGGTAATGGTCGACGCCCGTGGCGACGCATGCGAGGACCGTCCGCTGCCGGCGGCGACGTGGGGTGTGTCGGCGGTTCGTCAATCCCGTTGCCGCGCAACCGGGTAGGGCCCGGCGGGGCGCTCGCTGCGTCAGCCCCCGGCGACGTGCTCAGGCGTAGTCATCAGTGCGTGATCGAACTTGACCTTGTCGGAAATCGCGTTCGCCGAGACAGCCCGTAGTCGCGGGACGAGCCCTTCGGCCAGCGCCCGGAGTTTGATGTTGCTCTTTTGCGACAGCCACGCGAGCAAGCCGAATGCGGCGTCCTCGTCGATGTCGTAGATGAGCATGAGCATGCCTTTGGCTTGCTCGATGATGGACCGGTGATGGGCGATGTCGGCCAGCCTTTCGGTCACCATGTCCTCGCGGATTTGTTCGCTGGGCGTGACGTCGACGTAGAACCCGTGGGTGCCGACCACGATGCCGTCGTCATCGCAGAATTGGTCTCCGACAACGAGTACCGCGTGCACCTGGCCGGCCGTGTCGATGATCCGGTGTCGGCCGCTGAAGACTCCGTGCGTTTGAGTGATGTCGTTGATGGTGGCGGCGACCTTGTCGCGGTCCTCGGGATGCTTGTGGGACAGCACTAACTCGGTGGTCGGGGTTACCGTCCCGGGGTTGTACCCGTGCAGGCGTTCGACCTCGGGAGACCACTCCCAGCTCTGGTCATCGAAGTAGAACCGGAACCAACCCACGCGCTCAGGCGCGATACCGTCCGGTGCGCTCTCGGCGGCCGACCCTGTCATAGATGAACCATAATCCGATGATTTCGAAGTCCTCAATCGAGGTTCTAGCGGGCCGGCGGCGTGTGCCGAGCTGCAAACCATGCCTTCGGTGCGCAATAGACTGAGCTAATGTCCGACGAGGCCAGGGAGCGCGCGGCCGCAAGGGCTGCGGAGTTGCAAGAGCGCCACGCTGCGTTGGAGCAGGGTGGGCCAGTGACCGAGGCCGACGCGCAGCGTGCGGCACAGCGGGCCGATGAAGCCCACGAGCGCGCCGCAACTGCACATACACGGGCCGCCGAGCGGCACGAAGCCGCCGCGCAAGTGCACGAGGAAGCCGCCCGGGTGCACGACGACGCTGCGGCGACCGGCATCGGCGACGCCGCCCAGCATCGCGCCGCCGCCGAGCAGCACCGCGAGCGCGCCACGAGTGACCGGTTGGCCGCACGGGCGGATCGCAACGCGGCGGACAACGACGCGCCATAGTGCTCTGCAGATCCGGTGGCGCCAACGATTCGTAAGTGAAGTCTATTGTAGCACTTTGTGTTTGACCGACGCGCCGCCATCGCACCGTGCGGACGACGGATGGCACCTGAATTGCTGCGGCAACGCGTGTTTCGGCCTAGTTGAGGTCTCCGTCGTGGATCCCACCGTCGCGCAGTGCGCCGAGTTCGCGCAGCAGTCCAACGAGTTCTTGCATCTCGACGGCGACCGCAGGCGTGTCCGTGCCGGGCGACACCAGATGCACGGCAGCGGTCATCTTGGTGCGCTCGCGCCCACCAGCCTTGGCGCCGCCGCCGACCAGACTCCCGACAGTGCTCGCCAGTGACATCTCACCCATCGACGTCCCTGGGAAGCCGGATAGCACTGCGGGAGCAGCGTTGCCGCCGACGGCAGGCAGCGTCGCCGTGACCAGCTTGATCGTGGGCGCGGCCGCAGCCCACGCCGGCGGCACCGATAACGCCCCGACCGAAACGGCGCGGCCCAAGCCCGGTGACCCCGACGGTATTGCTCCCAAAGTCTTCAAATGGCCTAGAATTCGATGCTCCATCCCGACCATCCGGCCGCTGAACGCACCCAGATCGGCATGAATATTGTGGGCAAGGCTCAAGATCGCGGTATCTCCATCCGATGCGGATGCCCACGCCCCTGACGCTGTGCTCAATTCCGAGGCGCCCAGACCCACGCTCGCGGGTTCGATGACGGTCGACGGCGACACCAGGCCCAAATTCTGTAAACCCGTGAGCAGCCCGGTCGCGGACGGTGCGGCGGTCGGCGACGAGGCGGTGGAGAGTCCGTGCAGCGCGGCGGGCACGGCAGAGGTTAGCTGTGACAGCGTCGCTTGCGTGCTGGTAACGGATGTTGCCGTGGCGTGGGCGACGGCACTAGCGGCGGTGGCTTGGTCGCCCATCCCGGCCGAATTGGTGGTTTGGGGTGGCGGCGCGAACGGAGTCAGAGTCGCGGCCGCCGCCGACATGCCCGCATAGGTGTACATCGCGGTTGCGTCCTGGGCCCACATCTCGGCGTAGTCGCTTTCGGTCACGGCGATCGCCGCGGAGTTCAGACCGAAAAAGTTGGTGGCCACCTGCACTTGTAGCAGCGCACGGTTAGCCGCGATCACCGGCGGCGGAACTGTTGCCGCGAGTGCTGCTTCGTAGGCGGCCGCAGCGGCCTTGGCCTGGATCGCCGTTTGTTCAGCCTGTTCGGCGACGGTATTCAACCACGCCACCCAGGTGTAGGCCGCGGCGGCCATCGACGTCGATGCGGGGCCCAACCAGGGACCAGCGGTCAGCCCCGAGGCCGTCGCCGCGTACGAGGAGGCCGCCGCGCCCAACTCGTCGGCCACTCCGTCCCAGGCTGCCGCGGCGGCCATCATCGGCCCCGGTCCGGGGCCCGCATAGATGCGCGCGGAATTCACTTCCGGCGGTAGCAATCCGAAATCCATTGTGCGGCAGTCTCCTAACTGATCGCGATCGCGTGGCTCGTGCCGGCCGCGGGGGACCGTCGTGCGCGCGCTGGCCGTGACTGACCGGGCAGCCGATATCCGACGAATCCATCGAGAAGGGCGGCGCGGTACGGAGTCGAGCTGTCCTCGGTACGCCTCGAAACCATGGCTCGCATAACCCTTCTCACTGCGCTTGTTTGTCAACGTGTCGGCGGTGCTCCGGCGCGAGGAAGGCGTCAGTAAGGCACGCCTCACCAAACATGGAGCGCGCGAATACGTTGCCTTCCTCAAGCGCCGCTGCTTGTGCCGCCGCTGCTCGCGGCCGCCGCTAACTATGTTGTCCGCGGCTAGGTCCGAGCGCATCCCTGCTAGCTGCTATCAGGTAGCGGTACCTGGTGATCGGGCACTAGTGTCCTGGGTCACTGATTGCAATTTAGTCCGTTAGGCTGGGCGGACACTCGATCGGTGTCCATCGCTACGGAGCGAAGCGGTGCCGTCGTTGATCCGAATCGACATTCGGGCCGGCGTATCGGCCGCACCAACCCCCAGGAGCTCATCCACCGTCGCGCACATCACACCGGGGGCTGGTAGTTCGGCGCGTAATCCGAATCCGCGGCGCGGTTTCTGCCGAGCGTTTCGGATGTCGTTGCTGAGGTGTTGATCGGAACTTGCATATCGTCGACGGCGCCTTCCCCGCGGTCCACAAGCCGGGTTTGTGAGTTGACAAGGACGGCGGACCTACAGCGGGCTGCCTGGTTCGGGGAAGTATCGAGTCCAGCGGTTCGACAACTACGACTTTGGGTCGCCCGCAGAAGCGTTCCCTCGCCGACAAACCAATACCGGAAAGGCAGAACATGACTCAGTACAGCTGGACTGTGATCGGAGCGGGGCCGGCAGGCATCGCCACTGTAGGGCGGCTACTCGACCACGGCGTCGCGGGTGAGCAAATCGCCTGGATCGACCCCGAGTTCGGCGTGGGAGACTTCGGTGCCAAATGGGGTGCGGTGCCCAGCAATACCCGTGTCAGGCTCTTCCTCGACTACCTCGCCGCCTCGCCGTCGTTTCGCTTTGCGCAAGCACCGTCGTTCGAGCTGAACCGGCTCGACCCGCAGCAGACCTGCCTGCTGCGGGTCGTCGCCGAACCCCTGCGGTGGATCACCCAGCATCTGCGCCAACGGGTAGATACCTTCTGCACGATCGCGACCGAACTGGCACTCGTGAACAGACAGTGGACCGTGACCACGCAACGCGAGGTGGTCACGTCAAAAAATGTGGTTCTTGCCGTCGGCGCGGTTCCCAAAAAGCTGTCCTACGCTGGACTCGATGAGATTGCGATCGAGACCGCCCTTGATCCGGCAAAACTCGCGCAGCTGCCGCTCGACGGCGCCACGGTCGCCGTGTTCGGCTCCTCACACTCGGCGATGATCGCCCTGCCGAATCTGTTGAACACCCCGGTGAAGAAAGTGGTCAATTTCTACCGCAGCCCCTTGAAATACGCGGTGTTTCTTGATGATTGGATAATGTACGATGACACCGGCCTGAAGGGCCAAGCCGCGGAATGGGCGCGGGAGAACATCGACGGAACCTGCCCAGAACGGCTCGAGACATATTCGGTTACGCATCTGGAATTCGAAGAGATCCTTCAGGCGTGTGACCACGTCGTCTACACCATCGGATTCGAGCGTAGGCACCTCCCGCTGACTCCCCAATGGGGGTCATTGCAATACGACCCAACCAACGGGATCCTCGCGCCCGGGCTTTTTGGGATCGGTATTGCCTTCCCCGAGTACTGGATTGACCCACTGGGCGGCGGCCAATACCGGGTCGGCCTGCACAAGTTCATGCAGCGACTCGAGACCGGATTACCGCTGTGGTTTCGCTACGGCACCTAGCAGCGCCAACCACACCGTTAGACGACGATCTACGCCGGGCCGGCACTACCGATATGACTTAGCAGGTCTCGGACTGCGCCGGCCGGCGGTGTCTGCCCACCTACCCAGATGGCCCGCAGCGCACGACGAAGATTCAGATCCGGTACGTGCACCGCACGCAGGCGTCCTACCGCCAGATCGTCTGCGACTGCGAGACGGCTAGTTACCGCGGGCCCCGCACCAGCGAGTACCGCGGCGCGTACCGCCGCTGCCGAGGACAGCTCCAGCGTGGGGGAGGCCTGGACAAAATCGTCCCCCAGGGCACGTCGCAACGCCGCAGTCAGGGAATCGCGGGTTCCCGATCCTGGCTCGCGAGCAACCAGCGGGGTCCGGCCAAGCTCGGCCGCGGTTACGCCTTTGGACCGGCGGGCCCACTTATGTTCGGCTGCCACGACCACCACGAGCTCGTCGTGAGCAACAACTCGACTCCGCAGCGCCGACAGCGGACCGGGGCGTTCGATAAATCCAAGGTCGGCGGCGCCTTCGCGCACCGCAGCGATCACGTGTTCGCTGTTGGTGGCATTGAGGATAACGTCCGGTGCTGTGCGGCCACGTCGGTTGGCCGCTGCTTGCAGCGACACCAGCCAGCGTGGCATCAACTGTTCGGCGATCGTCAGGCTCGCAGCCACTTTCAACTTGCTGCGGGTCTCGCTGCGCAGCGACGCTAGTCCGACATCGACCTGGCCGGCGACCTCGAGCAGCCGGTCCGCCCACTGCGCGACGACGACACCCGCCGGAGTGAGCTGCGTACCCCGCACGCTGCGGATCGCCAACCGCACACCGGTTTGGCCTTCCAGCGAGGTGAGCCGAGCTGAAACGGCTTGCTGGGTCAGCCCAAGTTCGCGTCCCGCTGCACCCAGACTGCCAGTTTTGGCCACGGTCAAAAAGACTTCCAGGGCGGACAGTTCGGGCATGCGTGCGCTCAACGCCATAGCTCATCTAAGCACAAGGCGGCTTTGTGTCTTCACAAAAACAGGCCTGCTACCAGCGGTTGTCCGCGACGAGCAACATCAACACCATGATCAGCCAAACCAAGCCCCGGCACGAATTCGACGTGATTGTGGCCAGCAGGCGGGCTTTCCGCGCCGTGCCGGTCGCCGCGGCGCGGCGCTTGGGCACGCCGGTCTTTTGCGAGTTGGTCGCCACGAGATTGCCCGCCACCATTACGTGCTTGGCGGATACCGTGACTCCCGCGACTCCCGCGACTCCCGATGCCGTCGCACGGTTCGGTTAAGGGGCTGGTTCCCAATGGATTTCGCGATGCTTCCACCCGAGGTCAATTCCGGTCGCATTTACGCCGGTCCGGGATCGGCGCCGTTGACGGCTGTGGCCGCGGCCTGGGACGGCCTCGCAGACGATCTCTACTCCGCGGCCAACGCTGATCGCGCCGTCATTTCCGAGCTGACCAATCAAGTTTGGTCGGGACCGGCCGCGACAGCGATGGCCACCGCGGCGGCACCATTTGTGGAGTGGACCGTCGCGACCGCGGCGCAGGCCCAGCAGGCCGCCATTCAAGCCAGGGTTGCCGCGGCGGCCTTTGACACGGCTTTCGCGATGACGGTGCCCCCGCCGGTCATCACCGCCAACCGCAGCCTGCTGCAGGAGTTGATCGCGACGAACGTATTGGGCCAAAACTTCCCGTTGATCGCCGCCACAGAGGTTGATTACGCCGAGATGTGGGCACAAGACGCCACCGCGATGTACAGCTATGCCGCCGCTTCGGCAGCCGCCTCGACGTTGACACCGTTCACGGCGCCCGAGCCGGTCACCAAACCGGCCGGCCTGGCCGCACAAGTCGGCGCACTCGCCCAAGCTACTGGCACCCCCGCGGGCGCCGCCAGCACTCAGAACGTCCTTTCGGCGATGTCGCGCCTGCTCACCGAAGTACCACTCGCCCTGCAACAACTCGCCCAAGGCGGCGCACCGGAGGCCTCGGGTGCCGGCGGTCCGCTGTCCAGCCTGCTGTCAGCATCGCCGCTGCAATACCTGAGCTTGTTGACGCCCTACAGCGCGACCATCGCGACCACCAGGCTGGGCATCCAAGCGGCGGCGTTCACCAAAGCCAGCGCAGTCGCTGTCCCCGGTGCTGCCCGGACCGTCGGGTTAACCGGCCCGGCAACACAATCCGATCTATCGAGACCGGCCACCGACAGCGCCGCCACGCCAGTCAGCGCGCAGGTGGGCCGCGCCGCCCTGGCGGGCGGTCTCAGCGTGCCTCCGACCTGGGCCACCTCGGTCCCGGCGGATCAAGTGCGGCCGACCCGGAGCGCTACCACCCTGACCAGCGCTGCCAGTCCCCTTAGCGCGGCCCCCAGCCCCACCGGGGTGATCAGCGACATGAGCATGGCCCCCGTGCTCCGATCAGCAGCCGGGAGCAACTCGTTGGCCCGGCGCGCTCGCGCTCGCACCACGGTGATGGTCCACTACCCCTCGGGGGGCTGACACCCACCACGCTGATCTGCTGTCGTATCGCAGAGCAAATTCCACTAGTGCAGCAAGACGCCAACTCGGGCGTGCGCTCGCGCTCCTGTTGGTCGTACGAATGCCATTGCCGGAGGCGCTAATTCACGCCGGGCAGCGGCGGGGAGCCGCTGTCGGACACGCACCGCCACAAAGAAGATTTGTGGGTGCACAACAACGAGCCTGCTACCCAGACGAGCCGCCGCGGCGAACTATCAGTCGTATGATCCGTCAAGCCGAGAACAAGGTCGACTGCCGCTTTATCCTCGCCAATGAGCGAACCTTCCTTGCCTGGCAGCGCACGGCGCTGGGTTTGTTGGCCGCGACGGTGGCGCTGTTGCAACTCGTTCCCGGGCATGCGGTCCACGGGATGCAATATCTCGTGGCACCCGTGTTGGGGACGCTCGCTGTGGTCAGCGCAGGCGCCGGCCTGGTGCGGTGGCGGCGCGTCGATCGCGCCATTCGGTGTGCCGAGGGGCTACCGCACCATCGCATCCCAGCCTTGCTGGCAAGTGGTCTGGTCCTGCTCGGGCTTGTTGTCTTGACTCTGGCGGTTATCGCGGCGGTGGACGGCTGACCAGCTCGCGGCGGGGGGAGTCGCTGAGGTCACCGTGACCGGATCCCGGGGCGGCGGTCGATGCTCATAACATCGTCACATAGCGACAGTCGGCCCGGCATACCTGCTAGCTGCAATTACCTCGATGCTGCCGGGTAGCGTCAGGCGCGAAAGGAGCGCTGTCTAGGTGCAGCCAGAGCAGTCCAACTTGCGGGTCATCGTCGCCGACGACGACGTGCTATTGCGGGAAGGCGTGGCTAGCCTCCTGGCCAGCGCCGGTTACCGCGTCGTCGGTCGGGTCGGGGAGGCCAGCAGCCTTATCGAACTCGTCCGGGCCGAAAAACCCGATCTGGCGATCGTAGACATCCGGATGCCGCCCACCTACGCCGCCGACGGCCTGGAAGCCGCGATGACCATCCGGGAAGAGCACCCGGCGGTGGGGCTGGTCATCCTTTCGGCACACGTCGACGTCGAACAGGCGATGCAACTCCTGGCCAGCGGCCGCAGTGTGGGCTATCTGCTGAAAACCCGAGTAACAGATGTCGGCGAATTTCTCGACACGGTTGCCCGCATTGCCGACGGTGCGTGTGTGGTCGACCCCGCCCTGGTCCAGGAACTGGTGGACGCGCGCAAGCACAACGACCCCCTGGCGGTGCTCAGCCCGCGGGAAAAGGACGTGCTTGCCCTCATGGCGGAGGGACGCTCGAATGTCGGCATCGCCCGTCGGCTGTGGGTGACCGAGGGCACTGTCGAAAAACATGTTCGCAGCATCATGGGCAAGCTGGACCTCTACGAAACCCCCGACGATCACCGACGCGTTCGTGCCGTAATCACCTTCCTTGAAGCACGCTGATCGGTCAGGGGGTGAGCGGCGACAGTGACGAAAACTGAGCATCGGTCCGCGGACCGGTTGGGGGCCGTGCTGCTATCGGGGGAACCATCGCGTGCCCTGGTAGGGCTCGTGACGGCAGTCGGGTGCATTGCGGCGGAGACAGCGGTGATGCTGCTCCTCAAACTGCTCGTCCCCGGCAATGCCTTCGGCGTGCTCTACCTGATCGGCGTCCTGATCGTCGCCTCACGCTGGGGCCCGGGGCTGGCGGTCCTGACGGCCCTGCTGAGCGCCATCGCTTACAACTACTTCCGGAGCTCGCCGGACTACGGCATGGCGCTGACCCAGCCGCAGTCCTGGGCGGTGCTGTGCGTCTTCGTGGTGGTCGGGCTCGTGGCGCAAAGCTTGGCGCGCACCGCGCGAGTGCGCGCGGCCGCCGCAGAAGAACGCAGACAGGAAGCCGAGACGAGTCGCGAAGCGCTTCGGGTGCTGGCCGAACAACAAGCGGCGCTGCGCCGGGTCGCGACTCTGGTGGCCAGTGGGGTTCCCGCCGCCGAGGTGTTCCCGGCCGTCACCCGCGAGCTGGCCAGATCACTCGGTGTTGCCAACGCAGCCCTGTGGCATTACGAAACCGACGGCACCGCAACACTCCTCGCAGCCTGCAATGATCCCGAGCAAAGCGAACAGATGCCCATCGGAACCAGCTGGCGAGTGGAGGGTCAGAACATCGCCGCCATGGTCGCCGCTTCCGGTCAACCCGCCCGGATGGACAGTCATGAAAGAGCCCTCGGTGACGTGGCGGCGCTCATCCGCCGCCTCGGGTTACGCGGCGGCGCTGGGGCGCCGATCATGGTGCAGGGCCGGTTGTGGGGTGTTGCCGTTGTCGGCTCCGGCCCGGCTGAGGTCCTGCCACGAGACGCTGAGCAGCGGGTCGGTGAGTTCACCGAACTCGTCGCGACCGCCATAGCCAATGCCGAAGCCCGTGCGGCACTGGGCGCCTCTCGCGCGCGCATTGTTACAGCGGCCGATCAAGCCCGACGCCGCATCGAGCGGGACCTGCACGACGGAGCGCAGCAGCGGCTGATATCGCTGACACTTCAGCTCCGCTCCATCGAAGCCGAAATCCCATCCGAACTCGGTTGTGTCAAGCACAAGATCGCCGATGCTGTGGCCGGTCTGGTCGAAGCGTCGAACGACCTGCGAGAGCTTGCCCGGGGCATCCATCCGGCGATCCTGTCCAGAGGCGGTCTGGGTCCGGCGTTGAAGGTGCTCGCACGGCGCAGCACCGTTCCGGTCACACTTGCGCTAGACCTGCAGGGGAACATCTCGGAGTCGGCCGGGGTCGCGGCGTATTACGTTGTGGCCGAGGCAATCACCAACGCCGTCCGGCACGCGCGCGGCACGGGGATCGACGTCGACGCCGGCATCGACGGGGCGGACCTGGTGCTTTCGATACGCGATGACGGCGTCGGGGGAGCTGACAGCCGAAAGGGGTCCGGGCTGATCGGGTTGATCGACCGAGTGGAAGCCCTCGGCGGCAACTTGCAGATCGTCAGCCCGCCCGGCGGAGGCACCATAGTGCACGTGTCAATTCCCACCGGCACGTCGGAGTGAAGACACGACACGGAGATAACACCGGCGGCGCCCGTGAATGGCGTTGTTTGGTCGAATAGCGCTTCTCGTTACGAATTTCACGATGCGAAATAAAAATTTCTCAAGTGAATTTCATATAACGAAATAGCTAACACTGGATGTACGATCTCAATATGCCGTTGGCTGACGGCAGCCCGATGGCTGCCCGCATCGTCATACCGCTGGAATGTATTGGGATGCACGAGATTTGCCTCGACCACCATTCCCGCTTGGTTGGCGGCATCGGCGTCTTCGTGGGCGACGCCTATTACCGATGTCTCCTTAAAGAGACGGATCCGCCCGTCGCGTGGAGGCGTTTCTACGTGGCGCGGCCAAATGACAGCCGCAGGCGATTGCACCTGGGGCATAGGTGATTATTCGAAGTCCGTTCGGGACGGGCTCTTGCAGAATGGAAGTCCACTCATGTTCACCGGCATTCCCAGATTGACTGACATGAGAAGCCTCGTCGGCATTCCGGCGGCCGCCATGGTGTTGCTAAGCGGGCCCGCCCTGTTGGGCGGCGGCGTGGCAGCGGCCGACCCCAACGCCGACCACCACTTTCTTGACCTGCTCGCCGATCAGGGCATCCCCGCCATGGAGGGCGTGCCCAGCCTCGTCGAGACGGCCCACCAGGTGTGTCACGCGCTGGACGCCGGCACGCCGGCGCATCACGTCGTGGACGCGTTGGTCCACTACGCGGTGACCAACGATCCGAGTCAGCGCGAAATCGCGCCTGGCCGACTTGCTCGCACCGAAGCGCGGTTCGTCATCGCATCGGTGGGCGCCTACTGCCCGCACAACCAGAGCAAGCTGAACAGCCTCGTCACCCGCGCCGACCACCCCAGCGCGGGATGGGTCGTGCCTACCGACCCGCGGGCCACCGAAATCCGCCTGGTGGGCTTGTGCGCCGATGACGTGGCGCTCGCGTCGCTGGTGGGCGCGATGCCCCCCGCCGGGATCGCCGAGCCGAAGCCGCCGAACCTTCCGGAGCCGCCATCGGTGGCGCATCTCGAGGCGCCGCCTGCGGCGGTGAAACCGCCCCGGGCACAGCAGCCGCCGCGGCCGCAACAGGAGCCGCCGCGGCCACAGCAGATCCCGGCCCCGGCGCAGGCACCCGCCCCTGGCCCGGCGCAGGCGGCCCCACCGGGTGAGCGGCCACCGGCGCCGCCCGAACAGCTGACGCCGCCACCCGCCCCCGCACCGCCACCCCCGAGCACGCCACCCAAGGCGCCCGGCTACGTCAAGCTGGCACCCTGACCCGGGCACCACGACGGGGCGGATGACGGCCGATTCGTCCTCGGCGGCACTATGAATGCGTGCAGGAATCCGTGAAGCCGTTTCGAATCGACGTCCCCGATGATGTGCTCGACGATTTGCGGTCGCGCCTCGCGCGCACCCGATGGCCCGAGGCCGAAACCGTCGACGACTGGAGCCAGGGCATCCCGCTGGCGTACACCCGCGAGCTGGCCGATTACTGGGCCAACCGGTACGACTGGCGATCCCGTGAAGCCGCGCTGAACCGCTTCGACCAGTTCATCACCGACATCGACGGGTTGGACATCCATTTCATCCACCAACGATCCCCGCACCCGGACGCCTTCCCGCTGGTGATCACGCACGGCTGGCCCGGGTCAATCGTGGAGTTCCACAAGGTAATCGAGCCCTTGACAAATCCGGCATCCGGACGCGCGCAGGACGCCTTCCACGTCGTGTGCCCGTCGTTGCCGGGCTACGGCTTCTCCGGCAAGCCCGGCCGCACCGGCTGGGGAGTGGAGAAGACCGCCGAGGCCTGGGATCAGCTCATGGTGCGGCTCGGCTACGACCGCTACGGCGCGCAGGGCGGTGACTGGGGTGCGGCGGTCACCACCCAGATCGGCCGAAATGTCGGTCACTGCAAGGGTATTCATCTGAACATGCCCATCGGCTTGCCCGGCGGCCTGGACAACCCGACCGAACAGGAAAAGGCCGCCCTGGCCGCGATGGCCAACCACCGCAAGTGGGGCACCGGCTATTCCAAGCAGCAGTCCACCCGCCCCCAGACCCTCGGCTACGGCCTGGCCGATTCACCGGTGGGTCAGCTCGCCTGGATTGTCGAAAAGTTCTGGGACTGGGCCGATTGCGACGGACACCCCGAGAACGCGATCAGCAGGGACGAGCTGCTGGACAACGTCATGGTGTATTGGATCACCAACACGGCGGCATCGTCGGCGCGCATGTACTGGGAGAGCTTCCACGTCTGGGGTGGCGGCGGCCGAGTCGAATTGCCCACCGGCGTAGCAGCTTTCCCCGGCGAGCTGTTGAAGTCGCCACGGTCGTGGTGCGAGCCCGGCTACAACATCACGCACTGGACGGACATGCCGCGCGGCGGACATTTCGCCGCATTCGAGCAGCCCGAGTTGTTCGTCGAGGACGTGCGCGCGTTCTTCGCCACCATCCGCTGAGCGGTTAGCTCGGCGGGGCGAAGAACTCCAGCGCGATGCCGTCGGGATCGCGGAAACTCAGTCCCGAGCCGTACGGCTCGTCGACGATGCCGCCGTGCGCGATGCCCAATTCGTCGAGCCGGGTGACCCAGCTCTCCAACTCGGCGCGGTCCGCGCAGCCGAAGCCGAGTGGTCCAAGCCGACGCGGTACTCGCTGAATTTCTCGTCCGGCGCCGGCTGGTCGTGCTGATGGATGCCGAAGATCGTGCCACCGTCGAGCAGCCACACCTGGTGCCGGAAGCCGGCATTGGTGTGTTCGTCGAAGGCCGGATCGGCGCCGAGGAGATTGCGATACCAGGGACCGCTGACGCCGAGGTCGCGCACCGTCACCGCAACATGGTTGAGAGCAGGGAAAGGCATGCGCCTACGGTAGTCGTCCGGGGGTCCGAGGCAGTGATCCACTACACGATTCGGCGACCGCGGCGGGCCCGGAATCGCATGTCCCACAAATAAATTTGGTAGCCGAAGAGCCAGGCGCGGTGTGGAATGAGCTGGTCGGCCAGTCGTAGCGTGGACAACAGCCACTCGAATCGGCGTTGCTGAGCCCGCGACCAGTCCAGCCGCATCAGCGCCCGAAATTCCGGTGCCAGAAAGCCCGTCGTCGCAAACAGGTTGAGCGGACCAGCCAGCGCGCGCAACGGCCACGGCAGAAACGCCAGGGCGGCCACCCCGCGTTGTAGGACACCGGGGCTGGACGGGGCGGACCGGACCTGGCGATGCGCGACGGCGACGGCCTCGCGGATCAACTTGCGGTCCGCCGCGGTGCCGATGGTCGCCACCGCGAGGTAGGTGCCGGTGGTGCGGGCCCGCTGGAACGGGTGCTGGTAGACGTTGCCGCTGTCCACCGGGCTTTCCAGCACGCCGTAGCCAACGCCATGGGTTTCGAGTATGACTGCGAATAACGCGCCCGAACGTTAGTTGCGCGGAAAAAGTGGGCAGACGCAGATGCATGGGCACACTCGATACCTCCGTACTGCTGTGGTGGGTGCTGGGGACCATCGCCGTCGTGGCCGCGGTGCTGATCGTGGTGTCGCTGGCCTAGCGGGACCGGCGTCCGCGCGCATGTGAGACGCTGCCGAGGTGCGTGCGAGCCGAACCCGGATCGTCGGCGTGTTGGCCGGTTGCCTGGCCGATCTGGCGCTGGGCGACCCGCAACGAGGCCACCCGGTCGCGGTATTCGGGCGAGCGGCAGCGCAACTCGAGCGGTTGACGTATCGCGATACCAGGCTGGCCGGAGCGCTGCACGTGAGCCTCGCGGTCGGCGCGGTCGGCCTGTTGGGCGCCACCGTGCAGCGAAGCGCCGCCCGCAGCCCGCTGTGGTCAACCGCCGCCACGGCCGCGGCCACCTGGGTGGCACTGGGCGGAACGTCGCTGACCCGCACCGGCCGGGAGATGGCGCAGCTGCTGGACCGCGGCGACGTCGCGGCCGCGCGGCGGCTACTGCCGTCGCTGTGCGGGCGCGACCCCGACCGGCTGGACCTCGCCGGGCTGACCCGGGCGGCGTTGGAGTCCGTCGCCGAGAACACCTCCGACGCTCAGGTCGCTGCGCTGCTGTGGGCCGCTGCGGGCGGATTGCCCGCCGTGCTGGTGTACCGCGCGATCAACACCTTGGACGCGATGATCGGCCACCGCTCGCCACGGTACCGCCGATTCGGTTGGGCGGCAGCGCGATTGGATGATCTGGCCAACTATGCTGCGGCCCGGCTGACCGCGGTGCTGGTGGTGCTGTGTGCGCCGCTCGTCCGGGGATCGCCGGTCGCGGCCGTGCAGGCCTGGCAGCGCGACGCGGCCCGCCATCCCAGCCCGAACGCCGGCGTCGTCGAGGCGGCGTTCGCCGGAGCTTTGGGGGTGCGGCTGGGCGGGCCCACGCACTATCACCATGAGCTGCAGATTCGCCCCACACTCGGCGACGGGTGCCCGCCCGGCGCGGCCGACCTGCGCCGGGCGGTGGTGCTGTCACGGCTGGTGCAGCTGGCGGCCGCGCTGGGCGTCGCGGCCACCCTTGGCAACGGGCAACGCGGTCAGTGCCGCCGGCCGTAGCGATCGGCAAGTTTTTCCTCGACCGTCATCGGGGCCGCGGTCTGCTGCTTGTGTTGGCGACGGGCGCGGATCTCCGAATAGGCGAAGTAGCCCAACCCGATTGGCGCGAGGATGCCGAACGAGATCCACTGAATGCCGTAGGATAGGAACGGCCCCGCATCCAAATGTGGCACGCCGATCACGCCGAGGACGCCCGGCTGGTTTTCCACCAGCTGCAGATACGACCCGGCCAGCGGCACCTTCGTCAGCACCGAAATCTGTTCGGTGTTGATCGAATACACTTGCTGCACACCGTCTCTGGAGAACGGCTCCTTGTCGCGTACCAGCGGCTCACAGTCGCGCAGCCGCGCCGTGATGGTCACCGTGTCGTGCGGCGGACGGGGGATCGGCGGCACGTGCGAACCCGGCTCGGGCCGCACATACCCACGGTCGACGAGGACCGTCGGGCCGTCGTCCACCACGAACGGCGCCAGCACCTCGAAGGCTTGATCGCCTTCGATCGCACGCAACCGGGCCAACACCTCGACGTCGGGCAGATAATGGCCGGTCGCGGTGACCCGTCGCCACTGCTCGGCCGGCGCCGACGAATCCTGCTGGGGTAGAAGGGTTTTCAGCGGTACCGGAGCCGTGTTGAGCGAGGTTTCGATCTGGTGGTTTTCCCGAGACGTGCGAGTGTTCTTGCCCAGCTGCCACGGCGCCAACACCATGAAACACAAGTAAGTGAAGGCGATGACCACCAGGATCAGCGCTATCCAACCCGGCCGGAGCAAAAAGGCCAGGCGCGACCGGCCGTCAGCCATCGCGGTGCCCGTTTTCCGCCAGCCGCTCGTCCACCCAGGCGTGCAGCCCGGGCAGGGCGGCCTCGATGACGGCCAGCACGTCCTCGAAGTCGGCCGGGTCGCCGTAGTACGGGTCGTCGACGTCGAGGGCATAGGCCGCCGAGCGCGGGTCAAACGAGCGCAGCATCCGGATCCGGTCGGGGTCGACGCCCAGCTGTTGCAAGATCCGAAGATGGTTGCGGCCCAAGGCCACCACCAGATCGGCATTGAGGTGGTCGTCGTCGACCTGCACCGCGCAGTGGTCGGTGGAGTAGCCGTGCGCCCGCAGCACCCGGACGGCGCGCTCGTCGGCGCAACTGCCGACATGCCAGTTGCCGGTGCCCGCGCTGGTCACCCGCACCGCGTCACCCAGACCGCGCTCGCGCAGCTGGTGGGCGAACATCTTCTCGGCCATCGGCGAGCGGCAGATGTTGCCGGTGCAGACGAACGTCACGTGCAATGGCTTAGACACGCAGCGCCCTCCGCAGCTCGGCGACGGTCGCGGCGTGCGTCACGCCGGCCGCGGCGACGCCGTCGGCGAAATCGGCCTGCCCGTAGCCCCAGCCGACCACGACGGTGTCGATGCCGTGCGCGGCGGCCCCGTCGACGTCGTGGCTGCGGTCGCCGACCATCAGCACCCGCTCGGGTAGCGGCTGCAGCTGGGCCAGCGCGTGCGCCAGCACCTCCTGCTTGCTGCGACGAGAGCCGTCCGGGCAGGCACCGGCGATCACCTCGAAATACTGGTCGAGGTCGAAATGGGCGAGGATGCGCTGCGCGGTCGGCTCCAGCTTGGAGGTGGCCACCGCCAGCCGCACGCCGGCCGCCCGCAGATCGGCCAGCAGCGTCTCGATGCCCTCGAACAGGGTGTTGATGGCCCAGCCCCGCGCGCCGTACTCGGCCCGAAACGCCGCGAATGCCGCGTCGGTGTCCTCGCCCAGGCCCATCGCGTGAAACGTCTCGTCCATCGGCGGCCCGACGATGCGGGCGGCCAGATCGCCCTCGGGAACCGGGGCGCCGATGTGGCTGAGCGCGTGCAGGAAGCTGGCGACGATGCCTTCGGCGGAATCGGTCAGGGTGCCGTCGAGATCGAAGATCACCAGCTGAGGCGGCTGCCCGTCGGCCGAAGCTGCTCCTGTCACGTCCCCATTCTCCTAGATGGCGCGTTGCCCGGCATTCAGGGTCGCGTGATCGGCCGGGTTCGCCGCCCGGCACGGGCGCACTAGTGTTTCACGGATGGCGAGTCCGGACCCGAGCCTGCTGATGATGGGGCGCTATCACGGTGATCAGGCCGCCGCGCCGGGGATGCTGGACTTCGCGGTCAACGTCCGCCACACCCGTCCGCCGCAGTGGCTGACCGAGCGGCTGGCGGCGCGGCTGCCGGACCTGGCCCGCTACCCGAGCGTCGACGACGTGCACCGGGCGCAGGACGCCGCCGCCGCGCGGCACGGCCGGGCGTGCGAGGAGGTGCTGCCGCTGGCCGGGGCGGCCGAGGGGTTCGCGTTGCTGCCCAACCTGCGGCCCAGGCTCGCGGCGATCGTCGCGCCCGCGTTCACCGAGCCGGCCGTGGCGCTGAGCGCGGCCGGCGTTCCCGTGCACCACGTCGTGCTGGCGCCGCCGTTCGGACTCGACGACGCGCTCGAGGCCGGGCGGGTGCCCCCGGACGCCGACCTGGTGGTGGTCGGCAATCCGACCAACCCCACCTCGGTGCTGCATCGCCGCGAGCAGTTGCTGGCCTTGCGCCGGCCGGGACGAATCCTGGTGGTCGACGAGGCGTTCGCGGATTCGATACCCGGCGAGCCGGAGTCGCTGGCCCCCGATCCGCTGCCCGATGTGCTGGTGCTGCGCAGCCTGACCAAGTCGTGGGCGCTGGCCGGTCTGCGGGTGGGCTATGCCGTGGGCACTTCGGAGCTGTTGGCGCGGTTGACCGCCCGGCGTGCACACTGGCCGGTGGGCACGCTGCAGCTGGCCGCGATCGCGGCGTGTTGTGCGCCCGATGCGGTCGCCAGTGCGACGGCCGACGCGGCACGGCTGATCCGGCTGCGCGCCGAGATGGTCGCCGGGCTGGCGGCGCTGGGCGCCGAGGTGATCGACGGCGCGGCCCCGTTCGTGCTGTTCCGCAGCCCCCACGCAGTGCGGATTCGGAATGACTTGCAGGACAAGGGGATTGCCGTGCGACGCTGCGATACCTTCGTCGGTTTGGACGAGCACTATCTGCGGGCCGCGGTCCGGCCGGAATGGCCGCTGCTGGCCCAGGCGATCGCGGAGTCGGTGCCGGTGTCGAACGGGAGACGGCGGTGAGCGTACGGCTGTCCGACGTCATCGCCGCCCTCGACGAGGCCTACCCGCCGCGGTTGGCCCGATCGTGGGATTCGGTGGGCCTGGTGTGCGGCGACCCCGGCGACCAACTCGAGTCGGTCACGGTCGCCGTCGACGCCACCCCGGCGGTGGTCGACGAAGTCCCGGCGGCCGGGTTGCTGCTGGCGCATCATCCGTTGCTGCTGCGCGGCGTCGACACGGTCGCGGCCAGCACTCCCAAAGGAGCGCTGGTGCACCGGCTGATCCGCACCGGACGCTCACTGTTCACCGCGCACACCAATGCCGACGCCGCGAACCCCGGTGTCTCCGATGCGCTGGCGCAGTCCCTGGGCCTGTCCGTCGAAGCCGCGCTCGAACCGGCCTGCCCACCGGGCGATCTCGACAAATGGGTGATCTACGTGCCGCGGGAGAACGCCGAGGCGGTGCAGGCCGCCGTGTTCGACGCGGGCGCCGGTCACATCGGCGACTACTCGCACTGCAGCTGGAGCGTCAGCGGCGTCGGGCAGTTCCTGCCGCACGCCGGGGCCAACCCGGCGATCGGCAGCGTCGGCGCCGTCGAGCGCGTCGAGGAGGACCGCTTCGAGGTGGTCGCGCCCGTGCGGGCCCGCGCCGCCGTGTTGGCGGCGATGCGCGCCGCCCATCCCTACGAGGAGCCCGCGTTCGACATTTTCGCCCTGGTGCCGCCGCCCGGTGATACCGGGCTGGGTCGCATCGGCACGCTGGCGAAACCGGAACCGTTGCGGGACTTCGTCTCCCGCGTCAACGCCGCGTTGCCGCGGACGTCCTGGGGGGTGCGCGCCGCTGGCGATCCCGACCGAGTGGTGTCCAGGGTCGCGGTGTGCGGCGGCGCCGGGGATTCGCTGCTGAGCGTCGTGGCCCGCGCCGACGTGCAGGCCTACGTCACCGCCGATCTGCGTCATCATCCCGCCGACGAGCATCGCCGGGCCTCCGAGGTGGCGCTGATCGACGTGGCGCACTGGGCCAGCGAATTCCCATGGTGCGCACAGGCCGCCGGAGTGCTGCGGTCCCGCTTCGGTGCGGCGCTGCAGGTACGCGTGTCCACCACCCGCACCGACCCGTGGAACCTGGGGCAGGCCGGGCCCGACTCTTGTGGAGATCAGTCATGAAAGCCGAAGTGGCGCAGCAGCGTTCGCTGCTGGAATTGTCCGAATTGGACGCCGAATTGACCCGGGTCGCGCACCGGGCCACCCGGTTGCCCGAGCGCGAGGCCATCGAGCGGATGCGCGGCGAACGCGACGCCGCCAACGACCGGCTGGGGGCCCTGCGGATTGCGGTCGCGGATCTGGACGCCCAGGTGTCCCGCTACGAGTCGGAGATCGCGTCGGTGCGCCAGCGCGAGGACCGCGACCGGTCGTTGCTCGCCTCCGGTGCCACCGACGCCAAACAGCTCACCGACCTGCAGCACGAACTGGAGACCCTGACCCGTCGTCAGGCCAGCCTGGAGGATTCGCTGCTGGAAGTCATGGAACGTCGCGAGGAACTGCAGGCACAACTGGACGGCGAGCAAAATGTGATCGAAACCCTGCAAGCGGACCTCGCCGGCGCGCAGCAGGCGCTCGACGCTGCGCTCGCCGAAATCGAGGAAACCCGCGCCGATCTCGCGTCGCGGCGTGACCGGTTGGCCGCGGAGCTGGACCCCGCCTTGACCGCCCTGTACGAACGGCAGCGGGCCGGGGGAGGGCCGGGGGCGGGACCGTTACTCGGACACCGCTGCGGCGCCTGCCGCATCGAGATCGATCGCGGTGAAATGGCCCGCATCTCCGCGGCCGCCGACGACGACGTGGTGCGCTGCCCGGAATGCGGCGCGATCCTGTTGCGGGTCAAGGCGGTCGGGCGGTGAAGGTGATCGTCGAGGCCGACGGCGGATCCCGCGGCAACCCCGGCCCGGCCGGCTACGGCGCGGTGGTGCACAGCGCCGACCGGGCGACCGTGCTGGCCGAAAGCATGCAGGCCATCGGCCGGGCGACCAACAACGTTGCCGAATACCGCGGTCTGATCGCCGGTTTGGAAGACGCGGCGCGGCTCGACGCCAGCGAGGTCGACGTCTTCATGGATTCCAAGCTGGTGGTGGAGCAGATGTCCGGACGGTGGAAAGTCAAGCACCCCGACCTCGCCGAGCTGCACGCCCAGGCCCGAAGACTGGCCGCCCGATTCGACCGGATCACTTACACCTGGATTCCGCGCGAACGCAACAAGCACGCCGATCGGCTGGCCAACGAGGCGATGGACGCGGCCGCCGAGGTCGACACCGAGACCCCCGAGCCCGAATCTGAGTCGAAAGACGTTGTACCGCAAGCGGCGTCATCGCCGGGCTGGACCGGGGCGCGCGGCCACCCGACCCGGCTGCTGTTGTTGCGGCACGGGCAGACCGGGTTGTCGGTGCAGCGCCGATACTCCGGGCGGGGGAACCCGGAGCTGACCGAGGTGGGCCGCCAGCAGGCGCAGGCGGCGGCGCGGTATCTGGCCGCGCGCGGCGGTATCGCCGCGGTGATCTCCTCGCCGCTGCAGCGCGCCTACGACACCGCGACGGCGGCGGCCAAGGCGCTGGGCCTGGACGTGATCGTCGACGACGACTTGATCGAGACGGATTTCGGTGCGTGGGAAGGGTTGACGTTCCTCGAGGCCGCCGAACGCGATCCAGAACTGCACACCCGCTGGCTGCGCGACACCAGCACCGAGCCGCCCGGCGGGGAAAGCTTCGATGCCGCACTCGAGCGGGTCCTGCGGGCGCGCGACCGCATCATCGCCGACTATCCCGGGGCCACGGTGCTCGTCGTCTCGCACGTGACGCCGATCAAGATGGTGCTGCGGATGGCGTTGGACGCCGGACCCGGAATCCTGTACCGGCTGCACCTCGACCTGGCATCGTTGAGCATCGCCGAGTTCTATTCGGACGGCGCATCGTCGGTGCGGCTGGTGAATCAGACCGGCTACCTGTAGTCACCAAGGAGCCAGACATGCCGTCGCCAGCCGACGCTTCGCGAAAAGCGGTTCCCGCGCAGACCCGGGCGCTGGTGATGCCGGCGGTGCTCGAGGAGTTGGCGCGTTGGGGCGTCGAAAGGTTCAGCATCGAGGCGCTGGCGGAGCGGCACCGGCTGGACGCGGCGATGATCTACCGGCACTGGGGCGACCGGCAGGGCCTGATCGTCGACGCGGCCCTGGCAGACCTCGAAACCTGGGACGCGGGAACCGATACCGGCTCGTTGCGCACGGACCTGGAGGCGTTGGCGCGCAACGTGGCCGGCCGGGTCAACACCGAGGTCGGTCGCACGTTCCTGCGCGCATTGGTGATGGGACAGCGTGGCCCGCATGACGAAGAGACCCGGGCGATGTTCTGGAAGGCGCGTTTTGCCGTGGTTCGCACCATCATCGACCGGGCCAGAGAGCGCGGCGATCTGCGCGACGGCGTCAGCGCGGTGGCAGCCATCCAGATAGTCATGGCGCCGATCAACATTCGCGCGCTGTATTCGGATGCCCCGGTGGGCGACGACTATTGCGCGGCCATCGCCGATCTGGCCTGGCACGCGCTGGCCCGTCGGACCAGCTAGCCGCTGGCCACCAGATTCGCCAGCGAGTACCGTGTTCGTGCGGACGAGTTGGCCGGGCGGCCGCGGCTCGCGCTCTTCGGGGCGAGGAGTCGAGGAAAGTCCGGACTTCACAGAGCAGGGTGATTGCTAACAGCAATCCGAGGCGACTCGCGGGAAAGTGCCACAGAAAGCAGACCGCCACCCGCGCGGTGGTAAGGGTGAAACGGTGCGGTAAGAGCGCACCAGCACCCCGGGTGACCGGGGTGGCTCGGCAAACCCCACCCGAAGCAAGGTCAAGAAGGCCGCACCGAAAGGTGCGGCCGCGCAGGCGATTGAGGGTTGCTCGCCCGAGCCTGCGGGTAGACCGCTCGAGGCACCCGGCGACGGTGTGTCCAGATGGATGGTCGCCACCGCGCCGCCGTTGGCTTTGCCGCGGCGGCGGGGCACAGAATCCGGCTTACAGGCCAACTCGTCCGCCCCGCCCGGTCAGCGCGATTTCTTCACCGCCTTGTCGAGCTTGCGCAACGCTTCGTCGAGCTGCGCACGGCAGCGCTCGGCCAGGTCGGCCTCCTGCTGATAGAGCAGGCCGTAGGTGAACGTGTCTTCGCCCGCGGCGTAGGCCGAGTCGGTCTGCTCGATCAGGTGCTCGCGGCTGACCACGCTGTCTTGATGATCGCCGAGCAACGACTGGATGGCCTTGGCCTGCTTGGACACGTCATCGGCGCCGGTGGCCGCCGCGGTGTAGCGAAGTCGCTTGGCGCGCTTACGGATCGCGTGCAGCGCCTCATCGTGGTCGTGTTCGTAGTCGTCCTTGTAGTCGTCCTTGTCGGCATGCTCGTCGGCGTCGGGGCCAGCGGCAAAATCGCTGTCGCCCTCGCGATGGTCGCCGTGAGACTGCTCCAACTTCACGGCGGCCTTCGCGGCCTTACGGACCTTCTTGTAGGCCGCATCGATGGTCACCGTCGGCTTCTCCCCGGCCGCTGCCGTGAAGCCGTCGGACACGATCGCGTCGAGCGCGTCGAGCATCCGGAAGTAGCGCTGCGAGCGCATCGCGATCAACGACCGTCGCAGCCCGGACTGATACCGGCGTTTGGCGCCCTCGACCAGGCGCTCCCGCACCGGGCCTCGCACCAGCTCCGGTGCCAGCCGGTTCAGCTCCTGCTCATAGCGCTGCTCGAGCACTTCGGCATCGCGGGCCACACCCAGCACGCCGGCGAGCTCGCGCAGCTCGTCGAGCACCCAGGCGTACGGCCAGTCGTCGGAGGCGCCCAGCGCCGCTTGGGCGTCCTTGAGCAGGCTACGGATCTTACGAGTGGTGACCCGCATCTGGTGCACGGCGTCGAACACGTCGGCGCGCACGGCGCGATCCCACACCAACAACTCCTCGACCTGCTCGGCCACCGCGCGCTGCACCGCATCCTCGGGCGGCTCGCTGATCGGCTCGGTCTGCACCGTGGCCCCCAGCACGCGAGCGAGCTTGGAGCCGTGACCGGCGGGCTGGGCGCCGGCATCCAGCAGGCGGTTACTCAGCCGCTGCAGCAGCTCGGCATCCGTTGTGCCGCTTGACTCGTCGAGCTCGAGCTCCCACTCGCGCCACTCCTGCTCGACCGGCCCCGCGGCGAGACCGTCGGTCGCGCCCGCCGACCAGGCGCGCACATGATCGTTGGAGAACTCCGCGAACGGAGCGCCGTCGACACCGTAGAGCACCTGACTCTCGCGCTCCGAGGTGATCCGGGCGACCGGTTTGAGCGGGCGGTCGCGAACGATGGCCAACACCACGTCCACCAACTCGGCGGGCACGGTGTCGTCGTCGGCGGACCCCAACGGGGCGCGCACCTCGGTGCGAGCGTCCGGCCCGGCCGGCAGCTTCAGGTGCCAGCCCGCGTCGTGGCCACCCGTGCGCCGCCGCAGCGTGATCTTGTTGCGCGCCAAGTCTTGCGTCTGCGTGTCGAAGTACACCGCGTCCAGCGACTGCGTCGGCAACTTCTCCACCCGCGCCACCGCCGCGATGCCTTCGAACGACGGAGCGACCGTGGATTCGAGGACGTCGAACTTGCGCTCCACCTCCAGGTGGCGCGTCGTTTCTGGCATGCGTGACTCCGTAGGGGCGCGTCGAGGCCGACTCGGCGGGTGACCGACGCTCGTCGGTGAGTTTTTATAGCCTGCCACACCGCGATGAACGGTCCGCCCGGGTGACGGCGCCCGGCTACGGGGGCGGCGGGGGAGGCGGCGTGTCTTCCGGCAGCGGTGCATACTCCGCCGGCGGCGGGACGTAGCGCTGGACGGTGTCGGCGATGTTGGCACACCCGCTGACCGACACCCGCCGGCCGGCGCCGACGCAGACGGTGGCGTCGGCCTGCCCGGCGGAATGCATCGCGACGACGATTTGCGGAATCGCGGTCGTCGCCAACATCACCAGCAGTGCCCCGATACAGCGGCGCCGATTCATGGCGCGAGTATATCGACCCGCCAGACGACCCCGACGGCATTTCGCCGTGTTTGCCACCTCGGTGAATTCCGGCCTGCACCGCCGCGAAAACGCTTATGGTTTGCGTGCCGGAAACTCTCGGATATCTGACGGAGGTGTTAGCGATGGTCTCATTCGCACTCGCCACTTCGCGTGTGGTCGTCGGCGGTATCGCCGCCGGTGCCGTGGGCGGCGCAATGCTTTTCGCCGCGGTCGCCGCGGCCGGGCCGGCCGCCGCGGACCCCGAAGCGCCGCCGCCGAACTGCACGGCCGCCGACCTCGCCCAGGTCTCGTCGGGGGTCGCGGCGGCGACGTCGGTGTACCTGTTCAGCCACCCGGACGTCAACGCCTACTTCACCAGTCTGAAAGGCCAGCCTCGCGGCGAGATTGGCGATCAGCTCAAGCAGTACATGGATGCCCATCCGCAGGAACACGCCGATTTGGAAGCAATTCGCCAGCCGCTTACCGATTTCCACAATCGGTGTCAGTGACGGGCCGCCAGATCAGAAGCAGTGTTCGTCGGCGGGGAATACTCCGCTGGCCACTTCCTGCGCGTATTGAGTAGCGGCGCGGCGCAATTCGTCGCCGATTTGTGCGAAGCGCTTGACGAATCGGGCCGTCTTGCCACCGCTCATGCCGGCCATGTCCTGCCAGACCAGGACCTGCGCGTCGCAGTTGGGTCCGGCGCCGATCCCGATGGTCGGGATGGTCAGCTTCCCGGTGATTTGGGTGGCCAATTCGGCGGGCACCATCTCCATCACGACGGAGAACGCGCCGGCTTCGGCGACGGCGATCGCGTCGTGGACGGTTTGCTCGGCGGCGTCGCCGCGGCCCTGCACCCGGAAGCCGCCGAGGCTGTTCACGCTCTGCGGGGTGAAGCCGATGTGCGCCATGACGGGGATGCCCGCGGCGGTCAGGCAGGCGATTTGCTCGGTCACCCGTTCACCGCCCTCCAGCTTGACGGCGTGCGCGCCGGCCTCCTTCATGAACCGGGTGGCGGCGGCCAGCGCGGCAGCGGGTCCGGCTTCGTAACTGCCGAACGGCAGGTCGGCGACGACGAGCGCGTGCGGGGCGCCGCGTACCACACCACGCACCAGCGGGATCAGCTCGTCAATGGAGACCGGCACCGTGGTGTCGTAGCCGTAGACGACATTGGCGGCCGAGTCGCCGACCAGCAGTACCGGGATGCCGGCCTCGTCGAAGACGCGGGCGGTCGAATAGTCATAGGCCGTGAGCATGGCCCACTTCTGGCCTTCGGCCTTCATCTTCTGCAGGTGGTGGATGCGGGTCTTGGTGCGCGGCGCGTGGCTAGCTTCGCGGGAACCGTCGGCACCATAAACGTTCTGTTCAGACATCATCGTCCCTAGTGGTGGTCGCTTCGATCCTCGTGGCCGGATGAGGTCCCCGGGTTCGACTGACGTGACCGATTCTGCCACCTGGGCGGCGCGGTTGCACCGGTGCGCGAGTGTGAGACATGCCATTCTGCGCATGCGGCTCGCCGGGCCGGATGCGACGGTGCAACGGCTGCGGGTAGGTGGTAGCCGCTCGCTTGCGGGCACGCGGCGGCTGCTCACGAAAGTCTCAGGAATTCTCTGGCAGCATATGGTGGCATGGGTCTGACTCGCCGCGGCAAGGCCGCGCGCATGTTGCTGGTCTCGACGGTGATCACTGCCGTCGCGCTGCTGGTGGGCGGTTGCACGCACGTCGTCGGCGGGCACCCGCTGATGGCGGGACCCAAGCTGGGGCAGCCGGTGGAGTGGACGCCGTGCCGGGTTGCCAGCGGTTCGGTGAAGCTGCCCGGCGGCGCGCTGTGCGGCAGGCTCGCGGTGCCCGTCGACTACAACCAACCCGGGGGTGACGTCGCGACGCTGGCGATGATCCGGTTCCCGGCGACCGGCGACAAGCTCGGTTCGCTGGTGATCAACCCCGGCGGCCCCGGCGAGTCCGGTATCGATGCCGCGCTCAGTGTGCTGCAAACGCTGCCCAAGCGGGTCCGCGAGCGATTCGACCTGGTCGGATTCGATCCGCGCGGGGTGGGGTCGTCGCGGCCGGCGATCTGGTGTAACTCCGACGCCGACAACGACCGGCTGCGCACCGAGCCGAACGTCGACTACAGCCCGGCGGGCGTGGCGCACATCGAGGATGAGACCAAGCAGTTCGTCGGCCGCTGCGTCGACAAGATGGGCAAGAACTTTCTCGCCAACGTCGGGACGGTCAACGTCGCCAGGGACCTGGACGCGATTCGTGCGGCGCTGGGCGACGACAAGCTGACCTACCTGGGCTACTCCTACGGCACCCGAATCGGCGCGGCCTACGCGGAGGCCTTCCCGCAGAAGGTGCGGGCGATGATCCTGGACGGCGCCGTCGACCCCAACGCCGATCCGATCGAGGCCGACCTGCGCCAGGCCAAGGGCTTTCAGGACGCCTTCAACGACTACGCCGCCGACTGCGCCAAGCAGCCCAGCTGTCCGTTGGGCACCGATCCGAACAAGGCCGTCGACGTCTACCACAGCCTGATCGACCCGATGGTCGACCCGAACAACCTTTTGCTCGGCAGGCCGGTGCCCACCAAGGACCCACGCGGCCTGAGTTACAGCGACGCCGTCGTGGGCACGATCATGGCGCTGTACTCGCCGACGCTATGGCATCACCTCACCGACGGACTCACCGAACTGACCGAGCATCGCGGCGACACCCTGCTGGCGTTGGCGGACATGTACATGCGCCGGGACTCGAAGGGCCACTATTCCGACGCCACCGACGCGCGGGTCGCGATCAACTGTGTCGACCAGCCTCCAATTACCGACCGCGCCAAGGTGATTGACGAGGATCGGCGCTCCCGCGAGATCGCTCCGTTCATGAGCTACGGCCAGTTCACCGGCGACGCCCCGCTGGGCACCTGCGCGTTCTGGCCGGTGCCGCCGACCAGCAAGCCACACACCGTCTCCGCGCCCGGCCTGGTGCCGACGGTGGTGGTGTCGACCACCCACGATCCTGCGACGCCGTACAAGGCGGGCGTGGATTTGGCCAACCAGCTGCGCGGCTCGTTGCTCACCTTCGATGGCACCCAGCACACCGTGGTGTTCCAGGGCGACAGCTGCATCGACGATTACGTGACGGCGTATCTGATCGGCGGCACCACGCCGCCCAACGGCGCCAAGTGCTAGCCGGCGCCGACCGCTGACCACCGCGGCGAGCCCCCGAGTCCGCCGTGCCGAGACCAAGGCGTGACCGATTCGCGCCGTCACGGGTATGCGGGGCTGCCACGATTGACAGCCATGTCGCGCCTGAGATCGTTGAGCTCGGCGCTGCTGTCGTTAGGACTGCTGGCCGCGGGGCAACAGGCCCTGCCGATCGCGTTGCCGGCGGCCGGCGCAACTCCCGAACCCGGTGCGGGCCAAACCGTGAGCCCGGCGCCGCCGGCCGCCGCGGCGCGTCAGCTCTGGGGTAGTTGCGGTCAGATCCTGAGCGGCACCAGCGGCCTTTCCACCGCCCAGTGCACCACCGTGTCCGTGCCGGTGAATTACAACAATCCGACTGGGGCGCAAGCGAAGTTGGCGGTGATCCGGGTTCCGGCGTCCGGTCAGCGGATCGGGTCGCTGTTGGTCAACCCGGGCGGACCGGGCGGCTCGGCCGTCGACATGGTGGCCGGGATCGCGCCGAATCTGCAGAACACGGATATCGGCCGGCACTTCGATCTCGTCGGATTCGATCCGCGGGGCGTGGGCCACTCCACGCCGTCGCTGCGCTGCCGCACCGACGCGGAATTCGATGCCTACCGCACCGAGCCGATGGTCGACTACAGCCCCGCCGGCGTGTCCCACATCGAGCAGATCTACCGGCAGTTGGCGCAGGAGTGCGTCAGCCGGATGGGTAAGGAGTTTCTGGCCAACGCCGGCACCGCCTCCGTCGCGCGCGACATGGACGTCGTGCGTCAGGCGCTCGGTGAGGACCAGATCAACTACCTCGGCTTCAGCTACGGCACCGAGCTGGGCACCGCCTACCTGGAGAAATTCGCCGATCATGTGCGGACCATGGTCCTCGACGGCGCCATCGATCCGACCGTCGACCCGGTCCAGGAGAACATCAGCCAAACCGCGGGATTTCAAACGGCTTTCAACGATTACGCCGCCAATTGCGCCCGCTCGCCGGCCTGCCCGCTGGGCACCGACCCGGCCCAGTTCGTCAACCGTTACCACGCCCTGGTCGACCCCCTCGTCACGAAACCGGGCCGCACGTCGGACCCGCGTGGTCTCAGCTATGCCGACGCGACCACCGGCACCATCAACGCGTTGTACACCCCGCAGCACTGGAAGTACCTGACCAGTGGGCTGCTCGGCTTGCAGCGCGGCACCGACGCCGGCGACCTGCTGCTGCTGGCCGACGATTACCAGGGACGCGACAAGCAGGGCCACTACGACAACGACCAGGACGCGTTCAACGCCGTGCGCTGCGTGGATGCGCCGGCGCCGGCCGATCCGTCGGTCTGGATTTCGGCCGATCAGAAGATCCGCCAGGCCGCGCCGTTCTTGAGCTACGGGCAGTTCACCGGCCACGCCCCGCGCGACCTGTGCGCGCTGTGGCCGGTACCGGCGACGAGCGCGCCGCACGCGACGGCGCCCGTCGCGCCGGGCAAGGTGATCGTCGTCTCCACGACGCACGACCCCGCGACGCCGTACCAATCGGGGGTGAGCCTGGCCCGCCAGCTCGGCGCGCCGCTGATCACCTTCGACGGCACACAGCACACGGCCGTGCTCGGCGGCAATCAGTGCGTGGACGGCACGGTGATCCGGTATTTCCTGGCCGGAACCCCGCCGCCGGCGGGACTACAGTGCCGCGGCTGACCTAGCGGGTGAACGCGTCGTGCAGGCCCTCGTTGATCCGGTCTGCGCTGGTCTGACTGGGCGGCGGTGGTGCCGGCGTCTGGCAGCTGCACGTCAGGTCGTTGAATGCGGGATCGGCGACGGCCGGCGCGGCACTGCTGGCGCCCTGCTCCAGGGCGAACCGAGACCGATCGCTGAAACGGTTAACAGTTTGGCGATCACGATTGGTCCCTCCTGCTCGAATAGCGTGCCCCGCGTAACCACTTGAACCGGTTATGTATTTCGGGTGAGAGCCGGCGACCATGCGGACCCATCACACCGCCACGCGCGGGGCGTCGATAAGCCGGAACTGCCCGCGGGCGCCCAGATGCGCCGTTTGTGCTGGTGGCTGTAACCGCAGTGCCGAGTAGTAAGCACCCGTGTAACACGGATTTAACAGCAATTGCCTAGGGTTCGCTGTATGGATCGACAGAAGGAATTCGTCCTCCGCACGCTGGAGGAACGGGACATTCGCTTCGTCCGGCTCTGGTTCACGGACGTGCTCGGTTACCTGAAGTCGGTCGCCATCGCCCCGGCCGAACTCGAGGGCGCCTTCGAGGAGGGCATCGGCTTCGACGGCTCCTCGATCGAGGGGTTCTCCCGCGTCTCCGAATCCGACACCGTCGCCAACCCCGACCCGTCCACCTTCCAGGTGCTGCCCTGGGCCACGCCCAGCGGTCACCACCACTCGGCCCGGATGTTCTGCGACATCACCATGCCCGACGGCTCGCCGTCGTGGGCCGACCCGCGCCACGTGCTGCGCCGCCAGCTGCAGAAGGCCAACGACCTCGGGTTCTCCTGCTACGTCCACCCCGAGATCGAGTTCTTTCTGCTCAAGCCCGGCCCGAACGATGGAACACCGCCCGAGCCCGTCGACAACGCCGGCTACTTCGACCAGGCGATCCACGACTCCGCATCGAACTTCCGCCGGCACGCCATCGAGTCGCTGGAATTCATGGGCATCTCGGTGGAATTCAGCCACCACGAGGGTGCGCCCGGCCAGCAGGAGATCGACCTGCGTTTCGCCGATGCCCTCTCCATGGCCGACAACGTCATGACGTTCCGCTACGTCATCAAGGAAGTCGCGATCGAAAACGGTGCGCGCGCGTCCTTCATGCCCAAGCCCTTCGGGGAGCACCCCGGCTCGGCCATGCACACCCACATGAGCCTGTTCGAGGGCGACGTCAACGCCTTCCACAGCCCCGACGATCCGCTGCAGCTCTCCGACGTCGGCAAGTCCTTCATCGCCGGCATCCTCGAGCACGCCTCGGAGATCAGCGCCGTCACCAATCAATGGGTCAACTCCTACAAGCGGCTCGTGCACGGCGGCGAGGCGCCGACCGCGGCGTCGTGGGGGGCCGCCAACCGGTCCGCCCTGGTGCGGGTGCCGATGTACACGCCGCACAAGACGTCGTCGCGACGCATCGAGGTGCGCAGCCCCGACTCGGCGTGCAACCCGTACCTGGCGTTCGCCGTGCTGCTGGCCGCCGGGCTGCGCGGGGTCGAGAAGGGCTACGTGCTCGGACCGCAGGCCGAGGACAACGTGTGGGACCTGACCCCCGAAGAGCGCCGCACGATGGGCTACCGCGAGCTGCCCACCAGCCTGGACAGCGCGCTGCACGCCATGGAGGCCTCCGAGCTGGTCGCGGAAACGTTGGGGGAGCACGTCTTTGACTTCTTCCTACGCAACAAGCGCACGGAGTGGGCGAACTACCGCAGCCACGTCACGCCCTTCGAGCTGAGCACCTACCTCTCACTCTGACTCGCGCGGTACCGGTACGTCCGAGCCGCCGGTGGCTTTGCGCTACCGTTTGGGCGTGACCAAACCCACCACCGAGCGCCCCCGGCTGCCCAGCGTCGGTCGGCTGGGTTTGGTCGACCCGCGCGCCGGTGATCGGCTGCGACAGTTGGGCTGGACCAACCAGGACGATAAGGCGCACGTCGACCTGCTGTGGGCGTTGTCGCGCGCGCCCGATCCCGACGCCGCGTTGCGGGCCCTCGTTCGGCTCGCCGAGAATCCCGACGCCGACTGGGACGAGCTCGACGCCGCCCTGCTGACCGAACGCCCGTTACGCGGGCGCCTGTTCTCGGTGCTGGGGTCGTCGCTGACGCTGGGGGACCATCTGGTCGCCAACCCGCAGTCCTGGAAACTGCTGCGCGGCAACGTCAAACTGCCCACTCGTGACCAGCTGCACCAGGCATTCATCCTGTGCGTCGAGGACGCGCTGCCCGAGCCGAACTCGGTGGTGCCCGCGTTGGCCACCTTGTACCGCGACCAACTGGTGGTGCTGGCCGCGCTCGACCTGGCCGCGACCGTCGAGGACGAACCGGTGCTGCCGTTCCCCTTGGTCGGCGCGCAGCTGGCCGACACCGCCGACGCGGTGCTGGCCGCCTCGCTGCGGGCGGCCGAAGCGACGGTGTGCGGCGATCGCACCCCGCCGCGGCTGGCCGTCATCGCGATGGGCAAATGCGGTGCCCGCGAACTGAACTACGTCAGCGACGTCGACATCATCTTCGTCGCCGAGCAGGCCGACGCGCTGTCCACCCGGGTGGCCACCGAGATGATGCGGGTGGCGTCGACGGCCTGCTTCCAGGTGGACGCCGGGTTGCGCCCGGAGGGCCGCAGCGGTGAACTGGTCCGCACGGTCGAGTCGCACGTCGCCTACTACAAGCGCTGGGCGAAAACCTGGGAGTTCCAGGCGTTGATGAAGGCCAGGGCCGCCGCCGGTGATGCCGAACTGGCCAAGCGCTACCTGGACGAGTTGATGCCCATGGTCTGGATCGCCTGCGAGCGTGAGGACTTCGTGGCTGAGGTGCAAGCCATGCGGCGGCGGGTCGAGCAGCTGGTGCCGTCGGAGGTCCGCGACCGGGAACTCAAGCTCGGCAGCGGCGGGCTGCGCGACGTGGAGTTCGCGGTGCAGCTGCTGCAGCTGGTGCACGGCCGCAGCGACGAATCCCTGCACGTGGCTTCGACGGTCGATGCCCTAGCCGCGCTGGCCGCCGGCGGGTATGTCGGTCGCGAGGACGCGGCCAACCTGACGGCCTCGTACGAGTTTCTGCGGCTCCTCGAACACCGGCTGCAGCTGCAACGCCTCAAGCGCACCCACCTGCTGCCGGAGGCCGACGACGAGGAGGCGGTGCGCTGGCTGGCGCGCGCGGCCCACATCCGCCCGGACGGCCGGCACGACGCGGCCGGGGTGCTGCGCGAGGAGCTCAAACACCAGAACGTGCGGGTGTCCCAGCTGCACGCCAAGCTCTTTTACCAGCCGCTGCTGGAATCGATCGGTCCGCCCGGGCTGGAGATCGCGCACGGCATGACCGCTGAGGCGGCCGAGCGTCAGCTCGCCGCACTGGGTTACGAGGGGCCCCAGACCGCGCTCAAGCACATGTCGGCGCTGGTCAACCTGAGCGGCCGCCGCGGCCGCGTGCAGTCGGTGCTGCTGCCTCGCCTGCTGAACTGGATGTCCTACACCCCGGACCCGGATGCCGGACTGCTGGCTTATCGGCGGCTGTCCGAATCGCTGGCCACCGAGAGCTGGTACCTGTCCACACTGCGCGACAAGCCGGCAGTGGCCCGGCGGTTGATGCACGTGCTGGGAACCTCGGCGTACGTGCCAGACCTGCTGATGCGCGCCCCGCGGGTGATCCAGGACTACGGCGACGGCACGGCCGGGCCGAAACTGCTCGAGACCGAGCCCGAAGTGGTGGCCCGCGCGCTGATCGCCTCGGCCGCCCGGCACCCCGACCCGGTACGAGCCATCGCCGGCGCCCGCACGCTGCGCCGCCGGGAACTCGCCCGGATCGCGTCGGCGGATCTGCTCGGTATGCTCGAGGTCCGCGACGTCTGCAAGGCACTGACGTCGGTGTGGGTCGCGGTGCTGCAGGCCGCGCTGGAGGCGTTGACCCGCGCCAACCTGCCCGAGGATGGCACGGCGCCGGCGACGGTCGCGGTGATCGGCATGGGCAGGTTGGGCGGCGCCGAGCTGGGCTACGGGTCGGACGCCGACGTCATGTTCGTCTGCGAAGCGGCCCACGGTGTCGACGACGCGGTTGCGGTCAAGTGGGCGACGTCGATCGCCGAGCAGGTGCGCACCCTGCTGGGGACGCCGAGCGTCGACCCGCCGCTGGAGGTCGACGCCAACCTGCGACCCGAAGGCCGTAGCGGACCACTGGTCCGCACCCTGGGGTCCTACGCCGCCTACTACGAACAATGGGCGCAACCCTGGGAGATCCAGGCGCTGCTGCGGGCCCACGCGGTGGCCGGCGACCAGGAGCTGGGTCAGCGGTTCTTACTGATGGCCGACAAGACGCGCTATCCCGCGGACGGGGTGTCCGCCGAAGCGGTGCACGAAATTCGGCGGATGAAGGCCCGCGTCGAATCCGAACGGCTGCCGCGCGGCGCCGACCCCAACACACACACCAAGCTGGGGCGCGGGGGATTGGCCGACGTCGAGTGGACCGTCCAGCTGCTGCAACTGCAGCACGCGCACGACATTCCGGGCCTGCACAACACCTCGACGCTGGAGTCGCTGGACGTGATCGCCGAGACCGGGCTGGTGCCCGCCGACGAGGTGGACCTGCTGCGCCAGGCCTGGTTGACCGCCACCCGGGCCCGCAACGCGCTGGTTCTGGTCAAGGGCAAACCAACCGACCAGCTGCCCGGGCCCGGGCGTGCGCTCAATGCGGTCGCGGTCGCGGCCGGCTGGCACAACGACGATGGAAGTGAGTTCTTGGATAACTACTTACGCGTGACACGCCGTGCAAAAGCTGTGGTACGTAAGGTGTTTGGGACTTGAGTCGGGAAGCAAGCGCGTTCGAGGCGCAGTTTGAGGTGCTCGACGCCACCGAGGCCGACCGGGTGACGGCCCGCTACGCGCCATTGGCCGAGGCGGTGCGCGCGCTGATCGACGCCACCATCCGCACCGACGCCGACGGTGAGGTGATCGCCGCTGCGCGCGGTGCGATCGAGGACGTCACCGAGATGCTGCGCCGGCGAGCCAGACCGGCCGGAGTGAGCTTCCGCGTCGACGGCCGCCCGCTGCCGTTGAGCAATGCCGTTGTCGGCCCGTGCAACCCAATCGCGCCGCCGCTCACCGTGCAGCACGAGGAAGGTGGGCGCTGCTGGAGCGAGTTCGTCCTCGGTCTGGCCTACGAGGGCCCGCCCGGGCTGGTGCATGGCGGCGTCAGCGCGCTGGTGCTCGACCACATGCTCGGCGAGGCGGCCAGCGAGGGACTGTGCAAGGCGCGTTTCACCGGCACCATCAGCGTCAAATATGTGCGCGGCACCCCACTCGGGCCGCTGCGCTGTGATGCCTGGGTCGACCGTACCGAGGGTGTGAAAGTCTTTGCCAAGGGCACTATTTCGGATGCGCAAGGGGTGACGGTGGAGGCAGAAGGCGTCTTCATCGAGCCAGCCTGGGCGCGGGAGACCGGGTGAAGTTCTACGTCAGCAGTGCCTTTTTGAACAGCCGGGAGATCATCGAGATCGCCAAGGCCGCTGACGAGCTCGGCTACGACGGCATCGGCATACCCGATCATGTCGTCAACCTGGAAACCCTCGAGACGCCGTACCCGTACACCAAAGACGGACAGCGGCGCTGGCAACCATTCACCGATTGGCTGGACCCGTGGGTGCTCGCCGGGGCGCTGGCACAGGTCACCACCCGGCTGCGGTTCGTCACCACCGTCTACATCCCCGCGATGCGCAACCCCTACCTCGCGGCCAAAGCCATTGGCACCGCCGCGGTTCTGGCCGCCGGCCGAATCGAGCTCGGTATCGGTGTCGGCTGGTGTCGCGAGGAGTTCGCGTTGATGGGTGAACAATTCGACGCACGTGGCAAACGCACCGACGAGATGATCGAGCTGATGAAGGCGCTGTGGTCGCCCGGTTGGACGGAGTTCGACGGCGAGTTCTACTCCGCGCCACGGCTGGAGATGCAGCCCACACCGCCGCCGATTCCGATCTACGTCGGCGGACTCAGCGACGCCGCGCTGCGCCGGGCCGCCCGCAACGACGGCTGGATCGGCGATCTGATCAACACCGAACGCACCCTGGAAGCGGTGGGCAAGTTGCGCGAGCTGCGCCGCGAAAATGGTTTGACGATGCACGATTTCACCATTCTGACCCCGTTGACCGATGCGTTTACCACCGCGGACTATCGACGTGTCGAGGAGGCCGGTGTCAGCGGCATCATCACGATGCCGTGGATGTTCTATTCCGGACCCGACGCCACACTCGACGACAAGATCGACGGCATGCAGCGGTTCCGTAAGGACCTCGGACTCGGCGCCTAGACGGCCGGGGTGCCGCGGCCATACTCGACACGGGCCAGGGGACCAGCTGCGGCGAGATTCCTTGCCGCACAGCCGCATTTGTTTGATCCGCCCAGCGCTAGCGCACCGAATCCAGCGGTATTGGCGGACTGATGAGCCGGAAACCCGACCTGCTGCGTTCCATCACCCGGCGCTCGAATATGCCCTTGATTTGGCTGCCGTCGAACTCGCCTGTCAGGACCAGGTGATCCTTGTCCGGCTGCGTGGCGCGTAGCACGACGCGCATGGAGTCCGACTCGCGCTTGCGCAGCTCGAGGCGATCCCCGTCGACTTTGAGCAGCCACACGGTGGTGTAACCCGCTGGCGCCTGGCTGACAAACCTGACCACGCCGAGCTCGGGCACCTTGTTGCGGTCGGCGATCGCCACATTGGTCCACGGCTGCGGGCTCGTCTCGTTCAGCGTGGCTTCGCGGCCGTCGATGGTGAATGACGTTGCACGCCAAACCCCGTCGAGAGTTGAGCCGGGAGTGTGATAGACGCTGTATAAGGTGGTGCCTCCGACTGCGGTGAATATCAGCAAAATACCGACGATGCCGAACTTCGCGACCACGCCCGTTAGCCGCAGCCACCGTCTATCCGCTCCTAGTGGTGACCAAAGCTCAACCGGGCGAGTCTCGCCGCGATTGAACACCACGCGCGCCAGGTTCGACCAGTACGGCGAAGTGATAGCGATTGCCAGCAAGAACAATTCGGCGGCGACCAGCTTGACCGGTACTCCGTAAATCATGTTCAGCATGAATATTTGCGCCGTGGCGATCACAGATCCGATTGCTCCCAGCAGCCACGTGCGGTTCCATAGGAGCAGTATTCCCGAGACCACTTCAATCAGCCCGGTAATGACCGAATACAGCTCGGAGGCACCCACGAAACCCCACATTGTCTCGAACAGGCTGGTATCGCCCACCAACTGCAACTGGTGATCCGGCAGCGCCATGAACCCCATCTGGACGGGGATCACCTTGCCCATTCCGTACAGAATCATCACCACCGCCAACCCGAAGCGCGCGAACACGATCAGCGAGGCGGCCAGACGCCGGTAGTCGGAGCGCCGCCGATCCATGACCGTCCACAACGCGGTGATCAGCAGTGCCACCACAATCCAACCGAGATGCAAACACCAGAACCACAGCAGGTCTGAGCCGGCCGACCTGGTGATCTCGACACCGCGACCTCGGGTCAAATAGCTGCCGATCTGCGAGAGCAGCCAGATCACCGGTTCGAATGGGTACCGGCCCACATCGTCCTTCACCACACTGACGTCCACCGTGACCAGTAAAATCACCCCACCGACTGCGAACAGCAATCCACCACCAATAGTGAAAAGCAGTCGGAAAGCCAGCTTTTGAAGCGACGTCCACTGCGAGACGGCTTCAGCCGGATCAGGTGTTTGCGTGGCCGGAACCAGCGGGTGCGCGGCGGTAATCACGGCAGCTAGCATAGGCTGCCAGGCATCCCGGATGTGGTGATATGCGAGAACACAAGGCCGGTGCTGGATCGCGGACAGCTGCTCTCTATGGTCGGCTGTCCTGGAATGGTTAAACCGCAACCTGTTTCAGCGTACTAATGGTGTGCGCCGATGAATGACGTCCGTCGCGTCCGAGTAACTGGTGCGTAGCAGCCAATGAGTCCACCCGCTCGGCGATCGGTGCTGTGATCGCCAAGCGGATGGACTCAATCGGAACTGCTGCGGACGCAATACCGAATCAGGTGCGTTTACGCAGCTGACAGCCCGGAGCCGACTTACACGTCGTAGTACAGGGCGAACTCGTACGGGTGCGGGCGGATCTGCACCGGCAGGATTTCGTTCTCGCGCTTGAAGCTGATCCACGTCTCGATCAGGTCGGGCGTGAAAACGCCGCCCTCAGTGAGGTATTCGTGGTCCTCTTCCAGCCGGTCGATCACCGCGGACAGCTGGGTGGGTGCCTGCGGAATGTTCGCGGCCTCCTCCGGCGGGAGCTCGTAGAGGTCCTTGTCGACCGGAGCCTGCGGCTCGATCTTGTTCTTGATGCCGTCCAGGCCGGCCATCAGCATGGCCGCGAACGCCAGGTACGGGTTGCCCGACGAGTCGGGGCAACGGAACTCGAGCCGCTTGGCCTTCGGGTTGCTGCCGGTGATCGGGATACGCACACAGGCCGACCGGTTGCGCTGGCTGTACACCAGGTTGATCGGGGCCTCGTAGCCGGGGACCAGACGCTTGTAGGAGTTCACCGTCGGGTTGGTGAACGCCAGCAGCGACGGGGCGTGGTGCAGCAGACCGCCGATGTAGTGGCGAGCGGTGTCCGAGAGCCCGGCGTAGCCGGTCTCGTCGTACATCAACGGGCTGCCGTCCTTCCACAGCGACTGGTGGGTGTGCATGCCCGAACCGTTGTCGCCGAACAGCGGCTTCGGCATGAAGGTGACGGTCTTGCCGTGCTGCCATGCGGTGTTCTTGACGATGTACTTGTACAGCTGCATGTCGTCGGCCGCGTGCAGCAGGGTGTTGAACTTGTAGTTGATCTCGGCCTGGCCGCCGGTGCCCACCTCGTGGTGGCCCTTCTCCAGGGTGAAGCCGGCCTTGATCAAGTTGGACAGCATCTTGTCGCGCAGGTCGACGTAATGGTCGACGGGGGCAACCGGGAAGTAGCCGCCCTTGGGACGGACCTTGTAGCCGCGGTTGCGGGTGCCGTCGTCCTCGGTGGGCTCGCCGGTGTTCCACCAGCCGGAGATCGCGTCCACCTCGTAGAACGAGCCGTTCGTGCGCGAGTCGAAGGTCACCGAGTCGAAGATGTAGAACTCCGCCTCGGCACCGAAATACGCGGTGTCGGCGACGCCGGTGCTGATCAGGTAGTTTTCGGCCTTCCGGGCGACGTTGCGCGGGTCACGCGAGTACGCCTCCAACGTGAAGGGGTCGTGCACGAAGAAGTTGAGGTTCAGCGTCTTGGCTTCACGGAAAAGGTCGATCTGCGCGGTCGCGGGATCGGGCAGGAGCAGCATGTCCGACTCGTGGATGGACTGGAATCCGCGAATGGACGAGCCGTCGAAGGCCAACCCGTCTTCGAAGATGCTCTCGTCGAAGAACGAGATCGGGATCGTGAAGTGCTGCATGATGCCGGGCAGGTCACAGAACCGCACGTCGACAAATTCGACGTTCTCGTCCTTGGCGAGCTTGAAGACGTCGTCGGGCGTCTTTTCCGTCACTGAATGCTCCTTTGCTATGTAATCCGCGGCCTGACGCTATGGAGATGATGTTGCCCGCTCGTCAACCCCGTGTTGCGCGCAGGTTACGTGACCATGCGTCTCACAAACTCAAGCGGAGCACCGGCGGGTTCTATTGTGAGGCCCATGGATCGCAAGATCGTATCCGGTCTGTCCCGCGCGCGCACCAGAGTGTCCCGGCTTTCGGGCAGGGTCCGCTGATGCCGGAATCGCGCCCGGCGTACCCGGGGGAGACGCTGGGCCTGCCGAAAGCCGGGCCGGGTTCGCTGGCGTCGATCGGGCGGCGACTGGCGGCGCTGCTGATCGACTGGCTGATCGCTTATGGGCTGGCGGCGTTGGGCCTGGCGCTCGGGGTCTTCTCTGAGCGGATGTTGTCGACGGCGGTGCTGGTGATTTGGTTCCTGCTCGGCGTGGTGGCGCTGCGGCTGTTCGGTTTCACGCCCGGCCAGCTGGCGCTCGGGCTGCGGGTGGCGGCGTTGGACGACCGACTGGGCCTGGGCCGCGTTGCGCTGCGCGGTGTGCTGGTCGCGCTCGTGATCCCGGCGTTGTTCACCGACTGGGACGGCCGCGGCATTCAGGACCGGGTGACCAATACCGCCGTGGTGCGCCGGTAGCGCTTACTTGCGGCGCACGGTCCGCTGCACGCCGCGCATCTTGCCGGCGCCTGGCAGCGGCCCCTTGGGCATCATGGCCGCCCCGGCCCGCGACCCCAGCGCGGCCAGCCGCGACTCCAGGACGTCCATGGCCTTGACGCTGATGTTGGCGGGAAGTTTGGTCAGGTGCCGCTCCAGCTTGGAAAGCGGCACCTCACCGTCGCCGTTGCCGACGACGATGTCGTAGATCGGCACGTCGCCGACCAGGCGTGCGGTGCGCTTCTTCTCTTGTGCCAGAAGCGGTTTCACGCGTCCCGGTGACCCCTCGCCGACCAGAATGACACCCGGCCGGCCGATCACCCGGTGCACGGCGTCGAAGTGGCCGGTGGCCGCTACACCCGGTTTGACCCGCCATTTGCCCCGCATGTTGTCCAGCACCCAGGCCGCCGCGCCCGTCTGTCCCTCGGCCTGGCGGTAGATCGACTTCTGGGCCCGCCGCCCGAAGATGATGAACGCCACCAACAGGCCCAGCACCACGCCGAGCGGGATCAGGGTGAACATGGTGAACCCGCCGACCAGCACGCCCACCGTCACCGAGACGGCCACGATCGCGACGAAGGCGCCGATCATGTACGGCAGAAGGCGCTTGTCCTGCTTGCGTTGAACGTTGAACGCCTGCCAGAGCTGGGCCCGGCGCTCCCTGCCCGCGGCCTTGCGGGCAGCGGTCGCTTCGGCTCGGGCGGCCTTGTTCTCGGCGGCGGTGCGGGGTTTAGCCATAATCACCAAGGATACGTAGCCGACGGTCACCGGCGGCTTCGAGTCACCCCAGGGCGTCCGTGGCGCGGCTGCTCATGGCTTGCGCGTAGAGCCGGCCCGCCCGGTACGACGAGCGCACCAGCGGTCCGGCCAGCACGCCGGCAAAGCCCAGCCCTTCGGCGTACCGTGCGAACTCGTCGAACTCCTCGGGTGTGACCCAGCGCTGCACCGGGTGATGGCGCGGCGACGGGCGCAGGTACTGGGTGATGGTGACGATGTCGCAGCCCGCCTCGTGCAGGTCGGTCAGTGCGGTGCGCACCTCGTCAGCGGTCTCGCCGAGCCCGAGGATCAGGTTGCTCTTGGTGACCAGCCCGGCCTGGCTGGCGGCGGTGAGCACGCCGAGGCTGCGCTGGTAGCTGAAGGCGGGGCGGATCCGTTTGAAGATACGCGGCACCGTTTCGACGTTGTGCGCCAACACTTCCGGACGCGAGTCGAAGACTTCGGCCAGCCGTTCGGGCGCGCCGTTGAAGTCGGGCACCAGCAGCTCGACGCCGGTCGATCCGTTGAGTGCCTTGATCGCTCGCACCGTTTCGGCGTACAGCCATGCGCCGCCGTCGGGCAGGTCATCGCGGGCGACGCCGGTGACGGTGGCATAGCGCAACCCCATCGTCTGCACGCTTTCGGCGACCCGGCGCGGCTCGTCGCGGTCCAGCTCGGCGGGCTTGCCGGTGTCGATCTGGCAGAAATCGCAGCGGCGGGTGCACTGGTCGCCGCCGATCAGAAAGGTCGCTTCGCGGTCTTCCCAGCATTCGAAGATGTTGGGGCAGCCGGCCTCTTCGCACACGGTGTGCAGACCCTCGCGCCGCACCAGGCTTTTGAGCTGGGTGTACTCCGGTCCCATCCGGGCTCGGGTCTTGATCCACGGCGGCTTGCGCTCGATCGGGGTCGCCGCGTTGCGCACTTCCAGCCGCAGCAGTTTGCGGCCTTCCGGAGCGACAGTCACGATCTCGATGCTACGCGGGCAGCGCCGCCGCTTCCCACCGGTAAGTCATGGGCTTGCACCGGCACGACGCCGTCGAGGGCGTCGCAGACGGCCTGCGCAACGGCGGCGCGGACGTCGGCCACGGCGACGGTGCGGCCGAGTTCGGCGGACAACGACGTCACGCCGGCGTCGCTGATGCCGCAGGGCACGATGGGGGTGAAGGCGCTCAAGTCGCAGTCGCAATTGACCGCGAAGCCGTGCAGCGTCGTCGCCCGCGAGACCCGCACGCCGATCGCGGCGACCTTGCGGGCGGGCCGTCCGGGTACCCACACGCCGGAGCGGCCCTCGACCCGGCCGGCATCCAGGCCTAGGTCGTAACACACCTTGATCAACGACTCCTCAAGTCGCCGAACATAATTCACCACGTCGAGAGGTTCCGCCAGCCCGATGATCGGGTAGCCGACCAACTGACCGGGGCCGTGCCAGGTGATCTTGCCGCCCCGGTCGGTGTCGATGACGGGGGTGCCTCGAAAGTCGGGGCCCGGCCGCTCGTGCGGCTCGGTGCGCCGTCCGGCCGTGTACACGGGCGGGTGCTCGAGCAGCAGCAGCGTGTCCGGGCCGCCGTCGGCCCTGACGTCGACCAAATCGCGCTGCAGCTGCCAGGCGGTGCGATAGTCGACCGTGCCGAGCTGGCGGACGTCGATCGCGCCGGTCTGCGACCGGATTGAAGTCATGGTCGCGAGGTTACTCGGGTGGGCTTGGTCGGCGGATCGTCGGTCGGATCGACGGGAGGGCATGTGTGTTTTTGCCCGCCTTTGAGCGACAAATCGCCGTGGGTTCACACTCGGTAATCTCTTGTGCCACTTACGTTTCTGTAATCACACCGGACGGCTTTTTGTCGGTGGGCGGGCTTAGTTTCGTCGATATGAGCACCAGTGTTGTCGCCGACGACGACGTCGCCACCGCGGCGTTCGAGGGGTTGTATGCCGCGCTGGACACCGTGCTGGGGCTCGACACCCACATGCTGCACACCCGGGAACGGCTGACGATGCTGCGACACTACGAGCGCGTGCGTCGGCTGCTGTGCGCGGGGGAGCACCCGCTGATCAACCAGCTCGCCCAAGAGGCCACTCCCGAGGAGTTGGGCGGCAAGCTGTCCCACGCGGTCGCCGACGCGACGTTGATCAGCCGCGCCGAGGCCGGCAGGCGGGTTCGCGAAGCCGCTGATCTCGGCGAGCGGCGCGCATTGACCGGTGAACCGTTGGCACCGGTGTTGGCCGCGACGGCCAAGGAGCTGCGGTCCGGAAAGTTGGGCCGCGAGCATGTGGCGATCATTCGCCGGTTCTACCACCAACTGCCGGGCTGGATCGACAGCGAGACCCGCACGCAAGCCGAAGCCGACCTGGCCCGATTGGCCACGCAATATCGGCCCGAGCAGCTGGTCGGGTTCGCCGAGCACCTCACCGACTGCCTCAACCCCGACGGCAGCTTCACCGACGACGACCGTGCCCATCGGCGCGGATTGACGCTGGGCAAGCAGCAGGCCGATGGCATGTCCGCCCTGACCGGTTGGCTCACCCCGGAGGCCCGCGCCACGCTGGAGGCGGTGTTGGCCAAACTGGCCGCCCCCGGCATGTGCAACCCCGACGACCAAACCCCATGTGTCGACGGTGCGCCCACTCAAGACGCGATCGATCACGATCCCCGCTCGGCCGCCCAACGCCATCACGATGGCTTCAATGCCGCCTTGCGCGCGGTCTTGGCCTCCGGTCAGTTGGGGCAGCACAACGGGTTACCGGCCGCCATCATCGTGACGACCACCCTGGACGAGCTCGAAGCCGTTGCCGGGCACGGCATTACCGGCGCCGGCACCCGGTTGCCCATCACCGACGTGATCCGGCTGGCCCGGCATGCCCATCACTACCTGGCCGTATTCGACAACGCCAAACCCGTGGCCCTGTACCACACCAAACGCCTGGCCTCACCGGGACAACGCATCGTGCTCTACGCCAAAGACCGTGGCTGCAGCGCACCCGGCTGCGACGTCGGCGGTTACTACTGCGAAGTCCACCACGTCACGGACTACGCACAGTGCCACAGCACCGGCATCGACAACCTGACATTGGCCTGCGGGCCTCACCATCGCCTCCTGCGGCCGCGCGGCTGGACCACCCGCAAGCGTGCCAACGGCGATACCGAATGGATCCCGCCGCCGCACTTGGACCGCGGCCAACCCCGCGTCAACCCCTATCACCACCCCGATAAACTGCTCCACCAGCCAGACGACGACGAAGGCGCGTAGCGATGAAGTCCCGGGAGCGACGCGAGGGCGCAACTCCGTGACCACCAGCGGCTTAGTCGTGGTCGCGCCGGGCGGTGGCATACGCCAACGCCTCGCCAATCGTGTTGTGGTGGAACTGAAAACCGGCCCGCTCCAGAGCCGACGGGATGGCGCGCTGACCGGTGAGCAGACCCTCGTCGGCGAACTCGCCGAGCGCGGCCCGCACGACGAAGGCGGGCAACACCATCGGCGACGGACGATTGACCGTGCTGCCGAATGCGGTGGTGAACTCGGCGTTGGTGACCGGCGCCGGCCCGGTCAGGTTCACCGGACCGGACAGCGACGGGTGACTGATCGCGAACAGCAAGGCTCGGACCTCGTCTTCGAGGCTGATCCACGACATGTACTGACGGCCGCTGCCCAGCCGGGCGCCCAGCCCCAGCGCGAACAACGGTCGCATCCGGCGCACGGCCCCACCCGCCGCGGCCAGCACCAGGCCGGTGCGGGCCAGCACCACGCGCACCCCGCCGTACTGCGCCGGTAACGTCGCCGCCTCCCAGTCCTCACACAGCCGGGCCAGGAAACCCGTTCCGGCGCGGTCGTTTTCGTCGACGACACGGTCCTTGGTGTCGCCGTAGAACCCGACCGCGCTGGCATTGATCAGCGTCTCGACACCGGCGTCGGCGACCGCCGCCGCCAGCACCTCGGTGGGGGTGATGCGGCTGTCCCGCAGACTCTGCTTGAAGGCCCCCGACCACCGACGCTGCCCGACGTTGACGCCGCACAGATTGACGACGGCGTCGACCGCGGCGAGCGCGTCGGGATCGAACTCGCCGTTCTCCGGATTCCAGTGCAGCTCATCGGGATTCGCCGGGGTGCGGCGCACAATGCGCAACACGCGATGATCCGCGGCGCGCAGCGCCGCAGCCAGGGCGGAACCGATCAGGCCGGAGGAACCCGCGATAGCGATGACGGGCTTGGCCAATTCAGCAAGCCTTTCTAGAGCCCCAGATCGGCCTCGAACGCTCCCTCTTCAAGCCGGTGCTTGATCGTGGTGAGGAATCGTCCGGCATCGGCCCCGTCGATCAGCCGATGGTCGTAGGTCAGCGGCAGGTAGCACACCGAGCGCACACCGATCGACTCGTTACCGAACTCGTCGACGATCACCCGCGGCCGCTTGACGATGGCGCCGGTGCCCAACATGGCCGCCTGCGGCGGGACCAGGATCGGGGTGTCGAAAAGCGCGCCCTGGCTGCCGATGTTGGTGATGGTGAACGTGCCGCCGGACAACTCGTCGGGCTTGAGGTTGCCCGACCGGGCTCGCTCGGCGATGTCGGCGATCGCGCGGGCCAGCCCCGCCAACGACAGGTCGCCGGCGTTGTGGACCACGGGGGAGAGCAGGCCCTGGTCGGTGTCGACCGCGAAGCCGAGGTGCTCGGCGTCGTAGTAGGTGATCTCCTTGGTGTCCTCGTTGTAGCTGGCGTTGACGTTCGGGTGCGCCTTCAACGCGTCGATCACCGCCTTGGCGATGAACGGCAGGTAGGTCAGGTTCACCCCCTCGCGCTCGGCGAACGCCGTCTTGGCCCGCGCCCGCAGGCCCACGATGCGGGTCATGTCGACCTCGTGGGTCTGGGTGAGCTGCGCGGTCGCCTGCAACGACTCGCGCGTCTTCTTGGCGGTCAGCTGGCGGATCCGGCTGGCCTTTTGCGTGGTGCCACGCAGGTGGGCCAGCGCGGGGGACGGGGCCGGCGCGGCCGCCGGAGCCTTGGCCGGCGGCGCGGCGGCGGCCGGCGCAGCCGGGGCGGCGGGCGCCTGCTGCGCCTGTTGCTTCTGCTGCGCGGCGGCCAGCACGTCCTGCTTGCGGATGCGGCCACCGACGCCGGTGCCCTTCACCTCGACCAGGTCGATGTTGTGTTCACTGGCCAGTTTCCGCACCAGCGGGGTGACGTACGGAGTGCCGTCGCCCTGCGCGGCCGGCGCAGGCTGGGCCGCTGCGGGCTTAGGGGCCGGCGCCGGTGCGGGTTCCGGCTTCGGCGCGGCCGGGGCCGCGGCCCTGGTCTGCGGGGCGGGTTCGCGCTCGGGCGCAGGGGAAGGCTCGGGCTCCTTGGGCTCAGGGGAAGGCTCGGGCTCCTCGGGCTCCTTGGGCGCGGGGGAAGGCTCGGCCGCGGCGGGCGCTGCCGAAGCGCTGCCGATCCGGGCCAACTCACCGCCCACCGGCACGGTGGCGTCCTCGTCGGCGGTGATACTGAGCAGCACCCCGGCCACCGGTGACGGAATCTCGGTGTCCACCTTGTCGGTCGACACCTCCACCAGTGCCTCGTCGACCTGCACCGAGTCGCCGACCTTCTTCAGCCAGCGCGTGACGGTGCCCTCGGTGACGGACTCGCCGAGCTCCGGCATCAGCACCGGTGTCGCGTCACCGCCGCCCGCGCTCGGGGGCGCCGGCTCCGGCTCGGCCTTCGGCGCGGGGGCGGGCTCGGGAG
>NZ_LQPT01000118.1 GCF_002102355.1 Mycobacterium sherrisii
GCCCATGCCGGACGCTCCCCCACCGGGTGCGCCGCCGCCCCCCGAGCCGGCACCCGGAGGCTAGCCGGTGCCCGTGCGGATGGATCCGCAGCGGTTCGATGAGCTGGTCGCCGACGCGCTCGACCTGATTCCGCCGCAGCTGGCGGCCGCAATGAACAACGTCGTCGTCCTCGTCGAGGATCGCCACCCCGACGAGCCCGACCTGCTCGGTCTGTACGAGGGTGTGGCTTTGACCGAGCGCGACTCCGATTACGGCGGCTCGCTGCCCGACGCCATCACGATTTATCGCGAAGCGCTGCTGGACATCTGCGACGACGAGGCCGGCGTGGTCGACGAGGTGGCGGTCACCGTGATCCACGAGATCGCGCACCATTTCGGGATCGACGACGCCCGGCTGGAAGAGCTGGGCTGGGGCTGACACCTGGGCGAGGCGCGCCGGAGAAAACGCCGGCCGGCCGGGCGCGGCAGCTCGGATTTGTCGGCGCCCGGTGTTAGGAACGTCGTATGAGTGCTGACTGCCGCGACTGCCTGGCAGGCCTAGAACACTGCCACGGCACCATCATTCGCCACGCGCTGCGTCGTTCGGAATGCACCGAACCGGATTGCGTCAGTCCGGAGTTGCTGGCGCACACCTTCGTCATCGACTGCGACGCCGTCGGCTGCACGTGCACGGAGTTGATCGCGCTGGCCGTCTGATCACCCCATCGGGTCGCTGCTGGAGCGCACCGCGTCGATGATCGGGGTGGCCTCGGGCTCGGGGTAAAACGGCGGCGTGAGCGTTCCCCACCGCACGCAACTCCACCGTCCGTCGGTGATCGGAGCTAACACCACCGATTCGGCGTTGCCGAGGTGATTGTCGAGCGCGAACGTCGCCTCCACACCGGCCAGCACCGCCGACACCAGCCGGATCGCCGCACCATGGCTCACCACGACGATGTCGCCGCGCCAGTCCTGGTCGTCGAGGTAGCGCAGCCGCAGGTCGGTGAGGACCGGGACATAGCGGTCCAGCACGTCGTTGCCGGTCTCGCCGCCGGGCAACGGCACGTCGAGTTCGCCGTGCTGCCAGCGCTCGTAGATGGCGTTGAACTCTGCGACGGCCTCGTCGTCGTTGCGGTTCTCCAGCTTGCCTACCTGGACCTCGTGGATACCGGCGAATTCCTGCGGCGCCACCTCCACCTGCTGGCCGATCACCGCGGCGGTCTGCGACGCGCGGTTGGCCACCGAATGTGCAAGCAGCCCCGGCCTTTTAGATTCACGGGCGAAAGCCCGTGCCTGATCGCGCCCCGTCGGCGTCAGGTCCGCGCCGGGCGGCCGGGTGTCCAGCCGGCGCTCGACGTTGCCATAGGACTGGCCGTGCCGAAGCAACACCAGACGTCCGCTCATCGGTCGGCTCCCCCCGCCCCCGCGTCGTCGTCCGGTTTGCCCTCTCGCAGCCGGGCTAGCCAGCACGCGGCCTCGTCGGGTGGCGGCGGCCCTATCCCGGTGGCCGGGCCGGTCGGCCAGGAACCCAAATACCTCACCTCGATGCAACGACGGCGCAGCGCTTTGAGTGCCTCGGCGACGGCGTCGTCGTCGATATGACCGGCGCAGTCGGCGAAGAACAGATAGGTACCGAGTTCTGTTCGGGTGGGCCGAGATTCGATGCGGGTCAGGTCGATGTCGCGGATGCCGAACTCGCCGAGCGCGGCGAGCAGTGCGCCCGGGGCGTTCTCGATGCGCAACACCACCGAGGTGCGGTCGGCCCCGGTGCGCACGGGCGGCGGCGCCGGCAAGCCCACCAGCACGAAGCGGGTGCGGGCGTTGCTCTCGTCGACCACGCCTTCGGCCAGCGCGGCCAGCTTCCAATGCGCGGCGGCCAGCGGCGAGGTCACCCCGGCGTCGGCTTCCCCCTCGGCGACCCGGCGAGCCGCGTCGGCGTTCGAGTACGCCGGCCGAAGCTCGACGTCGGCAAGATTTGCGGCCAGCCAGTGCCGCACCTGGGCCGCCGCCACGGGAAAGGCCGCGACGGTACGCACCTCGCGGGCGCCGCGGCCGGGCTGGACGACGATGCTGAACGCCACGTCCAACGTCGTCTCGGCGAAGATTTGCAGAGGCGAGCCGATCGCGAGGCTGTCCAGCGTCGGCGTCACCGATCCGTCGATCGAGTTCTCGATCGGCACGCACGCGTAGTCGGTTTCGCGGTTGCGGACCGCCTCCAACGCTGCCGGCGTGCTGTCCACCGGCAGCCGCTGGACCGGGCCGAGATGTTGGTCGGGAATCAGTCCGGCGTCGATCATCTGCAGTAGCGCCGCCTCCGTAAAGGTCCCCTCGGGCCCGAGGTAAGTAATGGCGACCACGCCCACAACCCTAGTGGGGTCGATGTAAATCGGGCCTTGCTTCGCCTCAGGTCGTAAGTTAACTTAGGCTTACCTAATGTGAGGAGCACGATGTCTTCGCTGACCAGCGCCGCGCCGACGACCGCCGAACGCATCCGCAGTGCCTGTGCCCGGGCCGGCGGCGCCCTGCTGGCCATCGAGCGCGAGGACCCGGTACCCACGCCGGTGCACCACCTGCTGCAGGACGGCACATTTGCCGTCGCGCTTCCCGCCGATCACGTCAGCGGCGGGCGGATCGAATCGCAGGCCCTGCTCGAGCTGACCGACTACGCGCCCCTGCCGCTACGCGAGCCGGTGCGTTCACTGGTGTGGGTGCGCGGCCGCTTGCGCCCGGTGCCGTCGGCCCAAATCACGGGCACCCTCGACGTCATCGCCAGCGAGTGCCCTCAAGCGGCCCTGCTCCAAGTCGACACACCCAAACGTCCGGCAGCCGGCCCGGACGAGGAGCGCTACACCCTGCTGCGGCTCGAGATCGCCTCCGTCGTGGTCACCGATGCCACCGGCGCCGAGCCGGTCAGCGTCGACGACCTGCTCGCGGCACGGCCCGACCCGTTCTGCGAAATCGAGTCGACGCTGCTGTGGCACCTGGACAGCGCTCACGGCGACGTGGTGGCGCGGCTGGTGTCCCGGTTGCCGGCACCGCTGCGGCGGGGGCAGGTCCGCCCGCTGGGCCTGGACCGATACGGCGTGCGCTTCCGCGTCGAAGGACGCGACGGTGACCACGACATCCGGCTGCCCTTCCATAAACCGGTCGATGACATGACCGGGCTGCGCCAGGCCATCCGGGTGCTGATGGGCTGCCCCTTCATCAACGGCCTGCGCGCCCGGCAGTAACAGTCCCGCGCTGCGCGCATTGCACGCACCCGCCGACGGGCCGGCCCGCGTACGTTAACCAGGTGAACGGCGACCGACCACCCGATCGTGGGCAACGCCCGGGATCGACACCGCCCCGGCGGGATCCCGAGCCGCCGCCGGTGATTCCACGCCGTCCCGTGCCGCCATCGGCGTCCGACCACACGGCGCCGCTGCCGCGCGTCGCGCCGCCCCGTCCTGCACCGAGCTCCGCCCCACCCCCGAGACCGGTGTCGCCACCGCCGAGGCCCGCACCGCCAAGACCTCCGAGACAGCCACCAGCCGACGCCCCGCCACCGCGCGCGGTCCGCAGCCGCCGAAAGCGACGCTGGGGCCGGCGCATCGCGTCAGCCCTGGTGATCGCCGTGCTGCTGGCCGGCATCGGCGTCGTGGGCGGCGGCATCTGGCTGGACGACACGTTGCATCGCAAGCCCGTGCTGACCGACTATGCCGATCGCCCTGCAGCCGGGCGCGGCACCAACTGGCTGCTGGTCGGGTCGGACAGTCGCGACGGCCTGACCGCCGCACAGCAACAGGACCTGGCGACCGGCGGCGATATCGGCAGCAGTCGAACCGATTCGATGCTGCTGATCCACCTTCCCGCGATCGGATCGAGCACCGCGGCGACGGTGGTGTCGATTCCGCGCGACTCGTTCGTCTCGATCCCGGGGCAGGGCAAAGACAAGATCAACTCGGCCTTCGCGGCCGGCGGGGCGGCACTGCTGGCCCAGACCGTCGAGCAGGCCACCGGACTTCGGCTGGATCACTACGCCGAGATCGGTTTCAGCGGGTTCGCGGCGTTGGTCGACGCCCTCGGTGGCGTCACCATGTGCCCGACCACGCCGATGAAGGATCCGCTGGCCGGTATCGACCTGCCCGCCGGCTGCCAGCAACTCGACGGACGTGCGGCACTGGGGTATGTCCGGACCCGCGACACCCCGCGCGCGGATCTGGACCGCATGGTCAACCAGCGGCTATTCATCTCGGCGTTGCTGCAACGTGCCGCCGGCCCGTCGGTCTGGCTCAACCCATGGCGCTGGTACGCCGTGCCCCATGCCGCGGCCGACGCCTTGACCGTCGACCAAGGCGATCACGTGTGGGATCTGGCTCGGCTGGGCTGGAGCCTGCACGCGTCGACCACCACGCTGACCGTTCCGATCGCCGACTTCACCAGCAACGGCTCGGGCTCGGTTGTGGTGTGGGACCACGAGTTGGCCGGTCAGCTGTTCGACGCGTTGGGCTCCGACGCCCCGGTGCCCGGCCCCGTCCTCGATGGGCAATCGTAGCCGCTGACAAGCCGACGGCACGGCCAAGAAATCGCTCCAGCAAATTCATCTGTCGAATGGTCTCAGCGTCAGGAAAGCCTGGCCTTCGTAAGCCACACCTTCGTTGCGACACCGATTTATGCTGATTAGCCTGCAGCCGTGACCGAAACCGAGAACCCCCGGACGAAATTCCACGCATTGGTGCAGGAACAGATTTTCAACGAATTCACGGCTTCCCAGCAATACATCGCCATTGCCGTTTACTTTTCCGGCGCCGAGCTACCGCAATTGGCGAAGCACTTCTATAGCCAGGCGGTCGAGGAGCGCAACCACGCGATGATGCTGGTGCAGCATCTGCTCGACCGCGACGTGGACGTCGACATTCCCGGCAGCGGCGCGGTGCGCAGTCAGTTCGGCAACCCGCGCGACGCATTGGTGCTGGCGCTCGACCAGGAACGAGCCGTCACCGAGCAGGTCAGCCGGCTGGCCGCCGTGGCCCGCGACGAAGGCGATTTCCTCGGTGAGCAGTTCATGCAGTGGTTCCTCAAGGAGCAGATTGAAGAGGTCGGCCTGATGAGGACCCTGGTTCGGGTCGCCGAGCGGGCCGCCGCCAACGAGTTCGAGCTGGAGAACTTCGTGGCGCGTGAGGTGCCAGCCCCCGCCGTCAGTGCCGGTGCGCCTCCGGCCGCCGGTGGATACCTCGTTTCGAACTAGCCCCGCCCCGGGGTCCGGGCGTTGTCCAGCCACGTCTTGGTGCGACCGGGGTGGTTAGTGGCGATCCACGCCACCCCGACGTCGCGGCAGAAATCGATGTCGTCATAACCGTCGACCGTCCAGCAGTAGACGGCGCGGCCTTGTGCGGCGGCGCGGTCGGCCAGCTGCGGGTAGTCCTTCAGCGCGCTCACCGACGGCCCGACGGCGGTCGCGCCGACGGCGCTGGCCGCGCTGCTTGTCAGGTAGCGCGCGTTTCGGCCGAGGAGCACCGTGGGCAGCAAGGGTGCTGCGCGCCGGATCCGCCATGCCGCGGCCGCGGAGAACGACATCACCACCGCCCGCGACCGGTCGGCGGACGCCGGCGAGGCAATCCCGAATCGGTGCAGCAGCGCCAGCACCTTGCTTTCCACCAACGAGCCGTATCGGACCGGATGCTTGGTCTCGATGAAAATCTTCACCGGTCGGTTCCAGTCGAGAACCAGCGAAATCAGCGCGTCTAGCGTCAGCAGGCTGGTGTCACCGTGGGCGCCGTCGGGCCGCCAACTGTCGTGCCAGGCACCGTATTCCAGTTCGCGTAGCTGGGCGAGTGTCATGGTGCTGACTAACCCGGCTCCGGTGGACGTCCGGTCGAGTCGCCGGTCGTGCACGCATACCAGATGACCGTCGCGGGTCAGCCGCACATCGCATTCGACGCCGTCGGCGCCCTCTTTGAGAGCGAGATCGTATGCGGCCAGCGTGTGCTCGGGGCGGGCGGCCGATGCGCCCCGGTGAGCGACGACAAACGGGTGCGCGGCGAGCACCTCGTCGGCCCACGTCATACCCCTATGCTGCCGGTTCCTGCCCCTTCATCTCAACCGGGACACTCGAGGCCGGCCCGCCGGAACCATCGGGCCGATCGGGTGCGACCACCACCCAGCGGTGCGCGGGCCGCGCCACGGGCTTGCGCTCGAACCCCTCGAAGATGCGGGCGGCGGCGGCCAGCGTCGCCGCGGCGAGCAGATAACCGAAGACCATCAGCACGGTGTTATTGGCGATGCCTTGGGGATCGGAAGCGAAGCTGGTGACCATGGCCCAGACCGACACGGCGTAACTGCCGATCCAGGCGCTCCACCACTCAAAGATCGGTCGTCGCAACCGGTGGTAATGCTCCTCGAGGGCGGCCAGCTCGATGACGTAGACCGGAGCCCATAGCAGGTTGGCGAGCGGCACCAGGCAGCCCGCCCACAACGCACGGGTGGAACGCTGGTCCGGCATGCCGTAGTGGGAGAACACGGCGGCGCGTCGCGCGATCAGCCACTGAACCAACAGCACACCGGACACGATCCACACCCCGGCCGCCGCGACGCTGGCCAGATATCCCAGGTAGTCGGCGACGGTGGCGACGATGGAATTCAGCAGGGTCTTGCGATTGATGACCAGCAGGATGTAGCGCAGCACGTACACCAGCGCAGCCCCGCCAAGCACCAGCACGCTGATGAACAGCCAAAGGCGCACCGTCGCGGCCGACGGGCCTTCCCGCGGCGGCGCGGCGCCCGGGGTGTGGGCCTGCTCGACCCGGTCGGCCAACCCCCAACGTGGGATCGCGGTGTAGCGGGGCGTCGGTCCGAGCGGCCGTCGTCCTCGCCGCGTGGGCGGCGGGGCGCCGGGGCGGACAGCGACCCACCGGAATCCGGGCGGCAGCCGCGGCGGGGCCGCCGGTCGCGCGGGTGGTGCGGGTCTGGCGAGTGTGCTCCACCGCGGATCGGCGGCCGGCCCGTCCGGCAGGGGTGCCAGCAGCGCGCCGCGGCAGCGGGGGCACCAGTCGCGACGACGCTCGCGCACGTTCCACCGAGTGCCGCACTGGGAGCACACCTGGATCACGGGGCCAGCCTAACGCTGCGACGATGCGGCGCGCGGCCACACGCGCGGCTGAGGAGCAGCGTCGTCCCACACCCGCTGCGACGATGCGGCGCGCGGCTGAGGAGCAGCGTCACCGACACCGACACCGCCCACCGCAGGTGTTACGCACGTTACAGCTACTTTGTCGCTATCCACAGTTTCCACAGGTTTATCCACACCGCGGCCCGGGGTACGGAGGCAATCGATCAGCAACTTGCGGTTAACCCTTCTCTCATTTGTGGATAACAGGTGCGGGTTTTTTGTGCGTCATCGACAGGCCGATGAGTGGCTGAGCGAACGCGGCGAACCCGCGGTTCGCAAGTGGCTGAGTACGCATCGGTCCCGGATGGAACGTCGCGCCGCAGTCTGGTGGCGCCGCGAATCCGCAGCTCAGCGGATTTGCTGCCGGGCTCATTTTTAAACGCCATCACATCGAGTTATGATCGCCATCACCAAAAGTGTTGTGACTCACCTCACTGGTGCGGGTGACTGGCTCACGAAAGGCGATTGATGGCGACGCATTCGTTCGGTCCCGGCGCCCCGGCCCCGTCGAACTCGTATTCCGGATCGCCTGCTTGGAATCACAGCTACAGCGTTGCCGCCCTGCGCGCCGGCTTGATCGCGCTGGCGCTCCTCGCGGTCCTCGCACTCATCGTCTTGTCTTGACCCTTCGGTCTTGAAATCCCACCGAGCGGGTATCCGCCGGTTCGGCCCCAGGGGCCGTCCTTGCGGGGCGCGCGGTCTTGGAGCAGGGTTGATTACGCTGAGCCTGCCGCGCGGCGGACTCCGCGCGAAGGCGCGTCAAGACGATCATCGAGGAAAGGAATGCCGTGGCTGAATACACCCTGCCCGACCTGGACTGGGACTACGCAGCACTGGAACCGCATATCTCCGGGCAGATCAACGAGATCCACCACACCAAGCACCACGCGACGTACGTCAAGGGTGTCAATGACGCTCTCGCCAAGCTCGAAGAGGCACGGGCCAACGACGACCACGCCGCGATCTTCTTGAACGAGAAGAACCTGGCGTTCCACCTCGGCGGCCATGTCAACCACTCCATCTGGTGGAAGAACTTGTCCCCGAACGGTGGCGACAAGCCGACCGGCGAACTCGCCGCCGCCATCGACGACGCCTTTGGCTCGTTCGACAAGTTCCGCGCGCAATTCAGCGCCGCCGCCAACGGCTTGCAGGGCTCGGGCTGGGCGGTGCTCGGCTACGACACGCTCGGCGATCGGCTGTTGACCTTCCAGCTGTACGACCAGCAGGCCAACGTCCCGCTGGGCATCATCCCGCTGCTGCAGGTCGACATGTGGGAGCACGCCTTCTACCTGCAGTACAAGAACGTCAAGGCCGACTACGTCAAGGCGTTCTGGAACGTCGTCAACTGGGCGGACGTGCAGTCGCGCTACGAGGCCGCCACGTCGAAGACCAAGGGTCTGATTTTCGGCTGAGTCCACCTTGAACGGCGGGGGCGTCGCGCGGCTGGGCGGCGCCCCCGCCGTTTGTTCGGCCCCGGATTGGGCATTCCGAGAACATGTTCGCCAACAAGCCGTGTCGGGTTGCACGGCACCGAACCCGCAGGCATGCTTAATTATTCAGTTACCAGCGTGGTTAATCGGACGGAGGCGTCGCGCGGAGGTCGACATGGAGACTGGTTCTGACCGGCCCATCGGGGTTTCCCCTTTCCATGCTCGTGGTGCCCTGAAGGGGTTCGTGATCTCCGGCCGCTGGCCCGACTCGACTAAAGAATGGGCACAGCTGCTGATGGTCGCGGTCCGGGTGGCCTCTTTACCCGGATTGCTCTCCACCACAACCGTGTTCGGCGCCCGCGAGGAATTACCCGACGAGCCCGAGCCCGACACCGTCGGCCTGGTGTTGGCCGAGGGCACCGTGTTTGGTGAATCCGCAATCCAGCCAGGCTATTTCGCCGATCATCAGCCGCCCGCGCTGCTGATGCTGCATCCGCCGTCCGAGACGACGCCGTCGTTGCCGGAGTGCAACGGCGCCGCGTCGGGCTGTGTCCTGTTGCCAGGCCTGCCCTATCTGGGACTGGAGCACCGCGCGGCATGGGTCGAGGCGGAAGCCGACGGCACCATCACCTCCATGGTGAGCCGCGTTGGGGTCGATCCCATCAGCCATCCCGACACCGCAATTCTGGCCATGCTGCTTGCGGCGTAGGGAAATTCGAACATCTTCGTCCGGCCCCCGTCGCGTCGACATACCGTCAAAAGTCCGGCCGCCGAGCCGATCTCGACGATCGGTGGTGCGACTGTCGACGGTGCGCAATGACGACGCCGATTGTCAACAACGCGTCGAAAATCGTCGGATCTTGCCGCGGCGCAGCCTGGGAGTCGTCGCCGTGACCCACGCGTTGCGGTTCCGGTGCGGCGTTGCGCTATTTCTGGCTCGCCATCGCCGCGGATGCGGTCCGCGGTGGCTCGGGCGCGATTGGCTGCAGACCCGCCGCGCGGGCCGCCGCGACGCGACGTTCGCGCTGCATGATGTTGCACGGCCGTCTTCCTGCTGCGCGGGCCGGGGACGTGCTGTTCGCATCGTTCGTCGGGTTTCGACAACGCGCAGGGCTGGCGCTCGACGGCCGTCGCGATCACCGCGGCGGTCCGGTCGCCGCGCCCTGGTGACGACCGCGCAAACGCTGCGACGGCGCCGGTTGCGAGGCTCGATGGGCGACAGGTCGACGGACACCTTGTAGCTGGTGCGGTGACGACACCGCGCCGCGCCACCCGAGCCACACCGCGGCCACCCGAGGAACCCCGTGACCCACCACGCACGCCCCGGGCCCTATACCGCAAATTCCCCCTGGTTTGCAGCAAATCTTTTGTTTTGGGAACACGCGTTGTCGAATGGTTGCGAGAACGTCGCCCGATACCATCTGGCGATCCCGTCCGCCACTCGTGGCCCGTGCGGGCCACCGCCCGGTCTGGCGCGGCGTTTTCTGCGGATAACCTGTGAGTTTCGCTGCCGTTGTGGACACTGCCGTGATTTAGTTGGAGGCTCTTCGTGTGGGGAAATAGCGAGCGTCCGTGCGTGGTGCAGCGAAGCCCGTCCGGTTTGCACCTGGTTGAGGACACCAAGACTCGCTACCATGATCAGCAAATACACATAGGTAAACAGTTAACTTCTACAGCCCAGTGGAGGTCATATCGATGAGCACGACATTCGCCGCCCGCCTGAACCGCTTGTTCGACACGGTGTATCCACCCGGACGCGGGCCGCACACTTCGGCGGAGGTGATTGCGGCACTCAAGGCGGAGGGCATCACGATGTCGGCTCCCTATTTGTCGCAGCTACGCTCCGGCAATCGCACGAACCCGTCGTCGGCCACCATGGCGGCCCTGGCCAACTTCTTCCGGATCAAGCCGGCCTACTTCACCGACGACGAGTACTACGAGAAGCTCGACAAAGAGTTGTCGTGGATGGCCAGCCTGCGTGAGGACGGCGTGCGCCAGATCGCGCTGCGCGCGGTCGGCTTGTCGGCACAGGCCCAGCAGGACATCGTCGAGCGCGTCGACGAGCTGCGCCGTGCCGAACACCTCGACGCCTAGCTGACGACGTCGCGCCGCCCTGTTGGGTGGCCACCGCCCCGTTCCGATTAGGGTTGGTTCTCGGATCGCGCGCACGCTGCGGCGATAGCCACGAGATACCGGGAGGCGGCCGGCCATGGGCCTGTTTCGCAAGCGAAAGAGTCGGGCGACGCGTCGTGCCGAAGCCCGCGCAATCCGGGCCCGGGCCAAGCTGGAAGCCAAGCTGAGTGCCAAAAATCAGGCCCGGCGGTTCAAGGACGAACAGCGCGCGGCCGAGAAGGCCCTCAAGGCGCAGATCAAATCGCAGCGCGACAGCGACCGGGCGGCGTTGAAGGTCGCCGAGGCAGAGCTCAAGGCGGCCCGGGAAGGCAAGCTGTTGTCGCCAACCCGGATTCGCCGCGTATTGACGGTGGCGCGGCTGCTGGCCCCAATCCTGACGCCGGTGATCTACCGGGCGGCCGTCGCCGCCCGCGGGGTGATCGACCAGCGCCGCGCCGACCAATTGGGCGTTCCGTTGGCTCAGATCGGCCAGTTCTCCGGGCACGGCGCGCAGTTGTCGGCCCGCATTGCCGGGGCCGAGAAGTCGTTGCGGACCGTGCAGGAACGCAAGCCGAAAGATGCCGAGACCAAGCAGTTCGTCGCGGCCATCTCCGAGCGTCTGGCCGACCTGTCCGCGGCCGTCACCGCGGCCGAGCACATGCCCGCGGCGCGCCGCCGGGCCGCCCACTCGGCGATCTCGACTCAACTCGACGGCATCGAGGCCGACCTGATGGCTCGCCTCGGCTTGAGCTGAAAGTTGCGTCCACACATGTCATTTCACGCTGCACGGCTGTCGCGGGCCACGATCGTCGTGGCTGCGGCGGCCGCCCTTTATATCGGTGCGGTGGGCTTTACCCCGCCGGCGTGGGCGCATGTGCACGCCAGCACCGACACTGCGACCCGGGGGGCCATGGCGCTGGTGACGTTTGAGGTGCCCAACGAATCGGATAAGGGTGCCGCCACCACGGCACTGACCGTCGCACTCCCCGACGTCGCGTCCGCGCGCACCGAGGCGATGCCGGGCTGGACGGCCAAGCTCGACCGCGACGTGTCGGCCGGCACCGTGCGCTCGGTGACTTGGACGGCCGCCCCCAACGGCGGCATCGGGGTCGACCAGTTCGCGCTGTTCCGGGTTTCGGTGAAGCTCCCCGATGCCGACACCGTCAGTTTCCCGGCCACCCAGACCTATGCCGACGGCACGGTGGTGAAGTGGGATCAGCCACCGCTACCCGGCGGCGGCGAGCCCGAGCATCCCGCGCCGATGCTGACCCTGGGCGCCGGGCCCACCGCCCATCACCACCATGCCAACCTGCCCGCCGCGCACGCCGGCACGGCCACCTCGGGCGATGCCGTGGCGCGGGTATTGGGTGGGGCCGCCCTGGCGGTCGCGGCCATCGGCATGGTGCTCGTGCTGTTGCGCCGCCGCACATGAGACGACTCGTCACCAGGGCGGGCCTGCTGCTCGCGGGCATGCTGGCGGTCGGGGCCCTGCTGGCGCCGGCCGCGTCGGCCCATGCCGTCCGGCTTTTCACCGACCCCGCCGACAACGCGGTCCTGACGACGGGTCCCGCACGCGTGAGCGCGACCTTCAATGAACAGTTGGAGACCACCTTCGCCGCGATGACGGTGGTCGGACCGGACGGCAACATCTGGTCCCGCGGCGACACCACCGTGCAGGGCGCGGTCGCGCAGGTGGAGCTGCGGCCACTCGGACCGGTCGGCACCTACACGGTGAACTACCGTGTGACCTCCGCCGACGGCCACGTCGTGTCGGGGTCGTGGTCATTTCGGCTGAGTGTCGCGGGCACCGGGACGCCCGGTCCCCGCGCTGCGGGCGGGGAGCCCACCGACAGCGGGCCCGTATGGCCGGCGGTCGGTGTCGTCGTGCTGGTTGTCGCCATCGGCCTGTGGTGGTTCAGGCGGCGCAAGCTCTGACCGGTTGGGTCGAAAAGGCGCCATGCCCGCTCCTGGCATGATGGGTTCGAAGTAATTTCTGGTGGCGCTAGGAATGGCCGAGAAAAAGCTGTAAAGGAGCGGCCGCATGGCAGACCCTCAAGATTCCCCCGATACCGGACCCGACGGCGCGGTGCCGCCGCCGGCCAAGCAGCCCCCCGCCAAGGCCGCCAAGACTCCGGCCAAGAAGGTCCCGGCCAAGAAGGCGCCCGCGAAGAAGACCGCCGCGAAAAAAGCTCCGGCGAAAAAGGCGCCGGCCAAGAAGGCCCCGCCAAGGCCGCCAAGACTCCGGCCAACCC
>NZ_LQPT01000119.1 GCF_002102355.1 Mycobacterium sherrisii
AGTCACCAAGCGCGCACGCGCACGTGAGGCAACAAACCACCCTTCGCGCGCATCTTGACGTGAGGCAACAAGCCGACACAAACTTTTTGGGCCGGCCGCGCCGCACGTCGCGAGGTGCTAGGCTGTCGGGCAGTCGACATCCTTTAACGATCCGTCCGGAGAGGCGGAGAAGGAGGTCAAGGTTTCGCATGAGTGCCGCGGGTGATTCCGCAACCGGTCGCGAATTGATGTCGGCGGCCGACGTCGGTCGAACCATTTCCCGTATCGCGCACCAGATCATCGAAAAAACCGCGCTCGACGGTGGCCCCGACGCGCCCCGGGTGGTGCTGCTGGGCATCCCGACCCGCGGCGTGATCCTGGCCTCCCGACTCGCCACCCACATCGGTGAATTCAGCGGCGTCCAGGTCGGCTATGGGGCACTCGACATCACCTTGTACCGCGACGACCTGAACATCAAACCGCCCCGCCCGCTGGAAGCCACGTCGATTCCCGCCGGCGGCATCGACGACGCGCTGGTGATCCTGGTCGACGACGTGCTGTATTCGGGCCGCTCGGTGCGATCCGCGCTGGACGCCCTGCGCGACGTGGGCCGTCCGCGGGCCGTGCAACTGGCCGTCCTCGTCGACCGTGGCCACCGTGAACTGCCGGTGCGCGCCGACTACGTCGGCAAGAACGTGCCGACCTCCCGCACCGAGAGCGTGCACGTCCTGCTGCGCGAGCACGACGACCGCGACGGAGTCGTCCTCGCACGGGATGGGGACTGATGACCAGACACCTGTTGACCGCCGCGGACCTCAGCCGTGACGACGCCACGGCGATTCTCGACGATGCCGACCGGTTCGCGCAGGCCCTGGTCGGCCGCGAGATCAAGAAGCTGCCCACGCTGCGCGGGCGCACCGTGGTCACGATGTTCTACGAGAACTCCACGCGCACCCGGGTGTCGTTCGAGGTGGCCGCGAAGTGGATGAGTGCCGACGTGGTGAACGTCAACGCCTCGGGATCCTCGGTGGGCAAGGGGGAGTCGCTGCGCGACACCGCGCTGACGCTGCACGCCGCCGGCGCCGACGCGCTGGTCATCCGGCACCCGGCCTCCGGCGCCGCGCATCTGCTGGCCGACTGGACCCGCGATGACGAGGCCGGCCCGTCGGTGATCAACGCCGGCGACGGAACCCATGAGCACCCGACCCAGGCGCTGCTGGACGCCCTGACCATCCGGCAGCGGCTCGGCGGCATCGAGGGCCGCCGCATCGTGATCGTCGGCGACATCCTGCACAGCCGGGTCGCCCGCTCCAACGTCACGCTGCTGGCCACCCTGGGCGCCGAGGTGGTGCTGGTGGCGCCACCGACGCTGTTGCCGGTCGGCGTGGACGGCTGGCCTGCCACCGTTTCCTATGACTTCGACGCCGAACTGCCCGCCGCCGACGCCGTGCTGATGCTGCGGGTGCAGGCCGAGCGGATGAACGGCGGCTTCTTTCCTTCGGTACGCGAATACTCGGTGCGCTACGGGCTGTCCGACCGCCGCCAGGCGCTACTGCCGGGACATGCCGTGGTGCTGCACCCGGGCCCGATGGTGCGGGGCATGGAAATTGCGTCGTCGGTGGCGGATTCCTCGCAATCCGCGGTGCTGCAACAGGTTTCCAACGGTGTGCACGTGCGGATGGCCGTGCTGTTCCACGTCCTGGTCGGAACGGACCCGGACGGGGCGGATGGAAAAGAGGGGGCCTCGTGACGGTGCTGCTTCGCGGCGTTCGGTTGTACGGCGAAGGCGAGCGGGTGGACGTCCGCATCGATGACGGGCAGATCGCCGAGATCGGCACCGGGCTGCGGCCACCTGACACCGCCGACGTCATCGACGCGACCGGTCAGGTGCTGTTGCCGGGGTTCGTCGACCTGCACACCCACCTGCGCGAACCTGGCCGCGAATACGCCGAGGACATCGAAACCGGTTCGGCCGCAGCCGCTTTGGGCGGGTTTACCGCTGTGTTCGCGATGGCCAACACCACGCCGGTGGCCGACAGTCCGGTAGTCACCGATCACGTCTGGCACCGCGGTCAGCAGGTCGGCCTGGTGGATGTGCATCCGGTCGGCGCGGTCACCGTCGGGCTGGCCGGCACCGAGCTCACCGAGATGGGCATGATGGCGGCCGGCGCCGCGCAGGTGCGCATGTTCTCCGACGACGGCACCTGCGTGCACGACCCGCTGATCATGCGCCGGGCCCTGGAGTACGCCACCGGGCTGGGCGTGCTGATCGCCCAGCACGCCGAGGAGCCGAGGCTGACCGTCGGCGCGGTGGCGCACGAGGGGCCGACGGCCTCCCGGCTGGGGCTTGCGGGCTGGCCGCGGGCCGCCGAGGAATCGATCGTCGCCCGCGACGCGCTCTTGGCCCGGGATGCCGGCGCCCGCGTGCACATCTGTCACGCCTCCACCGCGGGGACCGTCGAACTGCTGAAATGGGCTAAGGGCCAAGGCATTTCGATCACCGCCGAGGTGACACCGCACCATCTGTTGCTCGACGACACCAGGCTGGTCGACTACGACGGGGTCAACCGCGTCAACCCGCCGCTACGCGAAGCCGCCGACGCGGTTGCACTGCGCCGGGCGCTGGCCGACGGAATCATCGACTGTGTGGCCACCGATCACGCTCCGCATGCCGAGCACGAGAAATGCTGCGAATTCTCCGCCGCCCGGCCCGGCATGCTCGGGTTGCAGACGGCGCTGTCGGTGGTCGTGCAGACGATGGTCACACCCGGCCTGTTGACCTGGCGGGACGTCGCGCGAGTGATGAGCGAAAACCCCGCGCGTATCGTCGGATTGCCGGACCAGGGCCGTCCGCTCGAGGTGGGGGAGCCGGCCAACCTGACGGTCATCGACCCCGACGCGAGTTGGACGGTCACCGGGCCGGACCTGGCCAGCCGGTCGTCCAACACGCCGTTCGAGTCGATGACGTTGCCCGCCGTGGTGACCGCCACACTGCTGCGCGGGAAGATCACCGCCCGCGACGGGAAGAGTCCGGCATGAATTCGGGAACGCTGGTGGGGTCGTTGATTTTCGCGGCCGTGCTGGTGGTGGCGATCGCAGTGGTGATTCAGGTGATGATGCTCGGCTGGCGCCGCCGGGCGCAGCGCCAGCAGGAGCTGATCGGCACCCTGCCCCCGGTGCCCGACGAGGTCGGCACGGCGACCACCACGCTGCGCGGGGTGTATGTCGGCTCGACGATGGCGCCGGAACGCAACGAGCGCGTGACGGCCGGCGACCTCGGCTATCGCAGCAAGGCCGTGCTGAGCCGGTATCCCGAAGGGATTCTGCTGGAACGCGTCCGCGCCAACCCGATCTGGATCCCGCAAAGCGCGATCATCGAGGTGCGAACCGAACGCGTCATGGCCGGCAAGGTCGCGGCCCGCAGTGGGATACTGGCCATCCGCTGGCGACTCCCGTCCGGCGTCGAGATCGACACCGGATTCCGGGCAGGCAACCGCGACAACTACGACGGCTGGCTGGAGGACGCCGCGTGACGGGGACCACCGAGGCTCTGCTGGTACTCGAAGACGGGCGCGTCTTCACGGGCCGGCCATTCGGCAAGATCGGCGAAACCCTCGGGGAGGCAGTGTTCTCCACCGGGATGTCCGGCTACCAGGAGACGCTGACCGACCCCAGCTATCACCGCCAGATCGTGATCGCCACCGCCCCGCAGATCGGCAACACCGGCTGGAACGCCGAGGACGCCGAAAGCCGCGGCGACAAGATCTGGGTGGCCGGTTACGCCATCCGCGACCCCTCGCCGCGGCCCTCCAACTGGCGTGCCACGTCGACGCTCGAGGACGAGCTGATCCGTCAGGGCATCGTCGGGATCGCCGGTATCGACACCCGCGCCGTGGTGCGGCACCTGCGCAGCCGCGGCTCGATGAAGGCCGGCGTGTTCTCCGGTGCGGCGCTCGCCGAGCCCGCCGAACTGGTGGAGCGGGTGCGCAACCAGCAGTCGATGCTCGGCGCCGATCTCGCCGGCGAAGTCAGCACCCCCGAAACCTATATTGTGGAACCCGAAGGATCTCAACGGTTTACGGTCGCCGCACTCGACCTGGGCATCAAGACGAACACGCCGCGTAATTTTGCCCGTCGCGGCGTCCGCAGCCACGTGCTGCCGGCGTCGGCGTCCTTCGAGCAGATCGCCGAGATTCAACCGGACGGCGTGTTCTTGTCCAACGGGCCCGGAGACCCGGCGACCGCGGACCACACCGTCGCGCTGACCCGTCAGGTGCTCGACGCCGGAATCCCGTTGTTCGGCATCTGCTTCGGCAATCAGATCCTGGGCCGGGCGCTGGGCCTGTCCACCTACAAGATGGTGTTCGGACACCGCGGCATCAACATCCCGGTGATGGACCACGCCACCGGCCGGGTCGCCGTGACCGCCCAGAACCACGGCTTCGCGCTGGAGGGGGAGGCCGGTCAACGGTTCGACACCCCGTTCGGCGAGGCGATCGTCAGCCACACCTGCGCCAACGACGGGGTGGTCGAGGGCGTCAAACTCACCAGCGGGCGGGCGTTTTCGGTGCAGTACCATCCGGAGGCCGCCGCCGGCCCGCACGATGCGGAGTATCTGTTCGACCAGTTCATCGACCTGATGGCTGCCCAACAAAGCGCAAGGGGCCGCTAGTGCCACGCCGCACCGACCTCAACCACGTGCTGGTGATCGGATCCGGGCCGATCCTGATCGGGCAGGCCGCGGAGTTCGACTACTCCGGCACCCAGGCGTGCCGCGTGCTGCGCGCCGAGGGTCTGCAGGTCAGTCTGATCAACTCCAACCCGGCCACCATCATGACCGACCCCGAGTACGCCGACCATACCTACCTCGAGCCGATCACCCCGGCGTTCGTCGAGAAGGTGATCGCCCAGCAGGCCGAGCGCGGCAACAAGATCGACGCGGTGCTGGCCACCCTGGGCGGACAGACCGCGCTCAACACCGCGGTCGCACTGTACGAAAACGGCACCCTGCAGCGCTACGGCGTCGAAATGATCGGCGCCGACTTCGACGCCATCCAGCGCGGCGAGGACCGGCAGATGTTCAAGGACATCGTCGCCAAGGTCGGCGGTGAATCCGCGCGCAGCCGAGTGTGTTTCACCATGGACGAAGTCCGGGAGACGGTCGAGGAGGTCGGCCTGCCGGTGGTGGTGCGGCCCAGCTTCACGATGGGCGGGCTGGGCTCGGGCATGGCACGGTCCGTCGAGGAGGTCGACCGGATGGCCGGCGCCGGGCTGGCCGCCAGCCCGAGCGCCAACGTGCTGATCGAGGAATCCATCTACGGCTGGAAGGAATTCGAGCTCGAGCTGATGCGCGACCATCACGACAACGTGGTGGTGGTGTGCTCGATCGAGAACCTGGACCCGATGGGCGTGCACACCGGCGACTCCGTCACCGTCGCCCCCGCCATGACGCTCACCGACCGGGAATACCAGCGGATGCGCGATCTGGGCATCGCGATCCTGCGCGAGGTCGGCGTCGACACCGGCGGCTGCAACATCCAGTTCGCGATCAACCCGGCCGACGGCCGGCTGATCGTCATCGAGATGAATCCGCGCGTGTCCCGGTCCAGTGCACTGGCTTCCAAAGCCACCGGATTCCCGATCGCCAAAATCGCCGCCAAACTCGCCATCGGCTACACCCTCGACGAGATCGTCAACGACATCACCAAAGAGACACCGGCCTGCTTCGAGCCCACCCTGGATTACGTCGTGGTCAAGGCGCCGCGGTTCGCGTTCGAGAAATTCCCCGGCGCCGATCCCACCCTGACCACCACGATGAAATCCGTTGGCGAGGCGATGTCGTTGGGCCGCAACTTCATCGAGTCACTGGGCAAGGTAATGCGTTCGCTGGAGACCGACCGGGCCGGTTTCTGGACCGGGCCCGAACCCGACGGCGACCTCGAGGAGGTGCTGACCCGGCTGCAGACGCCGACCGACGGACGTCTCTACGACATCGAGTTCGCGCTGCGGCTGGGTGCGTCGGTGGAACAGGTCGCCCGGGCCAGCGGGGTGGACCCGTGGTTCGTCGCCCAGATCGGCGAGCTGGTGGCACTGCGCGCGGAGCTGACCGCGGCCCCCGTGCTCGACGCCGAACTGCTGCGCCGCGGCAAGCACAGCGGACTGTCCGACCGCCAGATCGCGGCGCTGCGACCGGAGTTGGCCGGCGAGGCCGGGGTCCGTTCGCTTCGGGCGCGCCTCGGCGTGCACCCGGTGTTCAAGACGGTGGACACCTGCGCGGCCGAGTTCGAAGCCAAGACGCCCTACCACTACAGCAGTTACGAACTAGATCCCGCCGCGGAGAGCGAGGTCGCGCCGCAGACCGAGAAGCCCAAGGTACTGATCCTGGGGTCCGGACCCAACCGGATCGGGCAGGGGATCGAGTTCGACTACAGCTGCGTGCACGCGGCAACCACTTTGAGCCAGGCCGGTTTTGAGACGGTGATGGTCAACTGCAACCCCGAGACGGTGTCCACCGACTACGACACCGCCGACCGGCTCTACTTCGAGCCCCTGACGTTCGAGGACGTCCTCGAGGTCTACCGGGCCGAGGCGCAATCGGCCGAGGGCGGGCCGGGGGTGGTCGGGGTCATCGTCCAGCTCGGCGGTCAGACCCCGCTGGGGCTGGCCCAGCGCCTCGCCGACGCCGGTGTTCCGATCGTCGGCACCCCGCCCGAGGCCATCGACCTGGCCGAGGACCGCGGCTCGTTCGGCGATGTGCTGACCACCGCGGGGCTGCCCGCGCCGAAGTACGGCACCGCAACGACTTTCGCGCAGGCACGGCGGATCGCCGACGAGATCGGCTACCCGGTGCTGGTCCGCCCTTCCTACGTGCTGGGCGGTCGCGGCATGGAGATCGTGTACGACGAGGAGACGCTGAAGAGCTACATCACCCGCGCCACCCAGCTCTCGCCGGAGCACCCGGTGCTGGTCGACCGGTTCCTCGAGGACGCCGTCGAGATCGATGTCGACGCGTTGTGTGACGGCTCCGAGGTTTACATCGGCGGCATCATGGAGCACATCGAGGAGGCCGGCATCCACTCCGGGGACTCGGCATGCGCGCTGCCGCCGGTGACGTTGGGCCGCAGCGACGTCGAGAAGGTGCGGCGCGCAACGGAGGCCATCGCGCACGGTATCGGTGTGGTGGGGCTGCTCAACGTGCAGTACGCCCTCAAGGACGACGTGCTCTACGTGCTGGAAGCCAACCCGCGGGCCAGCCGCACCGTCCCGTTCGTCTCCAAGGCCACCGCCGTCCCGCTCGCCAAGGCGTGCGCCCGGATCATGTTGGGCGCCGCCATTTCTGGGCTGCGCGACGAGGGCATGCTGGCTGCCTCCGGGGACGGGGCCCACGCGCCGCCGCACGCTCCGATCGCGGTCAAGGAGGCGGTGCTGCCGTTCCACCGGTTCCGGCGCGCCGACGGAGCGGCCATCGATTCGCTGCTCGGTCCGGAGATGAAATCCACCGGCGAGGTGATGGGCATCGATCGCGACTTCGGCACCGCCTTCGCCAAGAGCCAAACCGCCGCCTACGGTTCGCTGCCGGCCGAGGGCACCGTGTTCGTCTCGGTCGCCAACCGGGACAAACGATCGCTGGTATTCCCGGTCAAGCGGCTGGCCGATCTGGGCTTCCGCGTACTCGCCACCGAGGGGACCGCGGAAATGTTGCGCCGCAACGGAATCCCGTGTGACGAAGTTCGCAAGCATTTCGAGGCGCCGCAGCCCGGCCGTCCCGAGATATCCGCGGTCGAGGCGATCCGGGCCGGTGACGTCGACATGGTGATCAACACCCCGTACGGCAACTCCGGCCCCCGCATCGACGGCTACGAAATCCGTTCGGTCGCGGTGTCGGTCAACATCCCCTGCGTCACCACCGTGCAGGGCGCATCGGCCGCCGTGCAGGGCATCGAGGCCGGTATTCGCGGCGACATCGGGGTGCGGTCGCTGCAGGAGCTGCACAGCCTGATCGGGCCGGGCAGCAATCCGGAACGGGACCCGGCGTGACCGGGTTCGGGATCCGGCTGGCCGAAGCGAAGGCGAACCGCGGGCCGTTGTGCCTGGGCATCGACCCGCATCCGGAACTACTGCGGTCATGGCAGCTACCGGCCACCGCGGACGGGCTGGCCAAGTTCTGCGACATCTGCGTCGAGGCGTTCGCCGGCTTCGCCGTCGTCAAACCGCAGGTGGCGTTCTTCGAGTCCTATGGCGCCGCCGGTTTCGCGGTGCTGGAACACACCATCGCGGCGCTGCGCGACGTCGGTGTGCTGGTGCTGGCCGACGCCAAGCGCGGCGACATCGGGACGACGATGGCGGCCTACGCGCAGGCCTGGGCCGGCGACTCGCCGCTGGCCGCCGACGCGGTGACCGCCTCGCCCTATCTGGGCTTCGGTTCGTTGCGGCCGCTGCTGGAAACCGCCGTCGCACACGACCGGGGGGTATTCGTGCTGGCCGCGACCTCCAATCCGGAGGGCGGGACCGTGCAGCGCGCCACCTTCGACGGGCGCACTGTCGCCCAACTGGTCGTGGACCAGGCCGCGGTGGTCAACCGGTCCGCCCACCCGCCAGGGCCGGGCTACGTCGGGGTGGTGCTGGGCGCGACGGTCTTCGAGGCGCCCGACGTGAGCGCGCTGGGGGGACCGGTGCTGGTCCCGGGGGTGGGAGCGCAGGGCGGGCGTCCCGAGGCGCTTGGCGGGCTCGGTGGGGCCGCGCCGGACCAGCTGCTGCCCGCGGTGGCTCGCGAGGTGTTGCGGGCCGGCCCGAACGTGTCGGATCTGCGCGCCGCGGGCGAGCGGATGCGCGACGCCGTCTCCTACCTCGCCACCCGATAAGCCACGCGATGAGACACGCGATTGGCGCCCGATCACGGCGGCCGACGGTTGCCCGGTTAACCACACGCGCAGACACTTCCACCCGCATCGACGCGTAGACCTGCGCTTTGTCCGCGGCGCGACACGCGCGACACGCCGCGGCAAATCGTGATCCGGCGCACCGGCCTGCACGGCTACCTCCGAGAGGCTTGCGCCGGGCTTCGAGAGCCGCCGTCGCCTGCCCGGCAAACCGCCCTAAAAGTGCAGGTAGAAGCCGGATTGTCGGGCCGTTCGCGGGGGACGCCGCGACCGGGCGAGCACGGGATACAGCCGGTGCCAGCGATGCCCAGGCCCACCCCGGCCCGCACCCGGAGGCCGGGCACAAGCTGGGCATTTGACCTCATAACCTGGGGGTCGGGTTAGATTTCGTCAGGGACCGTGAGTACGGTCGTCTCCGCTGGGCTCAAGCGCCCGGCAGAGACAAAAGATTGATCAGATACGGAGGAATCGTGGCCCTTCCCCAGTTGACCGACGAGCAGCGCGCGGCCGCGTTGGAGAAGGCGGCTGCCGCACGTCGAGCCAGAGCAGAGCTGAAAGACCGCCTCAAGCGGGGCGGCACCAACCTCACCCAGGTTCTCAAGGACGCCGAGAGCGACGAGGTCCTGGGCAAGATGAAGGTGTCCGCGCTGCTGGAGGCGTTGCCGAAGGTGGGCAAGGTCAAGGCGCAGGAGATCATGACCGAGCTCGAGATCGCCCCGACCCGCCGCCTGCGTGGCCTCGGTGATCGCCAGCGCAAGGCCCTGCTGGAAAAGTTCGGCTCCGCCTAGCTTGCCGACAATGCAGGCCGCAGGGCCTGTGGGCGCGCCCGTCGAGGCGCGCCAGTGAGCGCCGATGGGGGACCGGACGTCGAGCATGTCGCGCGTCCTGAGCCAGCTGGCCAGGGTCGTGTGGTTGTGCTGTCCGGTCCCTCGGCGGTCGGCAAGTCGACCGTGGTTCGGTGCTTACGCGAGCGCATACCGAACCTGCATTTCAGCGTCTCGGCCACGACGCGGGCACCGCGTCCGGGAGAGGTCGACGGAGTCGATTACCACTTCGTGAGCCCCGCCCGCTTCCAAGAACTCATCGACGAGGGCGCTCTGCTGGAGTGGGCCGAAATCCACGGCGGACTGCAGCGGTCGGGCACCTTGGCTGCGCCGGTGCTGGCGGCGACCCGCGCGGGATTACCGGTACTCATCGAGGTGGATCTGGCCGGCGCCCGGGCGATCAAGAAGGCCATGCCCGAGGTCATCACCGTGTTCTTGGCCCCGCCGAGCTGGGAAGACTTGCAGGCCAGGCTCGCCGGGCGAGGCACCGAGACGCCGGAGGCGATGGCGCGCCGGTTGGAAACCGCTCGGGTGGAACTGGCCGCCCAGGATGACTTCGACCAGGTGGTGGTCAACAGGCAATTGGAGTCTGCCTGCGCAGAATTGGTATCCTTGCTGGTGGGCAACGCGCCTGGCCCGGCATGAGCCGACCGGCCAGGCGCGATCGAGAATCAAAGTTTTCGCTGTTTCAACCGCTCTTGAACAGATCAAGCGCCAGGAGAAAGTCTTCGTGAGCATGCCGCAGTCCGACACATCGCTGTCCGCCGTGGATCATTTCGATCCGTCCTCCGGCGTCCAGCACGCCTACGACACCCCGTTGGGCATCACCAATCCGCCCATCGACGAGTTGCTGGACCGCGTCTCGAGCAAGTACGCGCTGGTCATCTACGCCGCCAAGCGCGCCCGTCAGATCAACGACTACTACAACCAGCTCGGCGAGGGCATCCTCGAGTACGTCGGACCGCTGGTCGAGCCGGGACTGCAGGAAAAGCCGCTCTCGATCGCGATGCGCGAGATCCACGGCGACCTGCTTGAACACACCGAAGGCGAATAGCGGGTCGGGGCCGGGCGCGCCGTGATCGTCATGGGGAGCCGCTCCAGCGAGGAAGGGCCGGCATAGGTGGATCGCAAGCGGGTCATAGTCGGCGTCTCCGGGGGGATCGCCGCGTACAAGGCGTGCACGGTCGTGCGACAGCTCGCCGAGGCCGGCCATGAGGTCCGCGTCATCCCCACCGAATCCGCGTTGCGCTTCGTCGGGGCCGCCACCTTCGAGGCGCTCTCCGGCCAGCCGGTGCACACCGGCGTGTTCTCCGACGTGCCCGAGGTGCCGCACGTCCGGTTGGGGCAGCAGGCCGACCTGGTGGTGGTCGCCCCCGCCACGGCCGACCTGTTGGCCCGCGCCGTCCACGGCCGCGCCGATGACCTGCTGACCGCCACACTGCTCACGGCTCGCTGCCCGGTGCTGTTGGCGCCCGCCATGCACACCGAGATGTGGCTGCACCCGGCCACCGTCGACAACGTCGCCACGCTGCGCCGCCGCGGCGCCGTGGTGCTGGAACCGGCCTTCGGGCGGCTCACCGGCAGCGACAGCGGCAAGGGCAGACTGCCCGAGGCCGAGGAGATCACCACCCTGGCCCAGCTGCTGCTGGAACGTCCCGAGGCGCTGCCGTACGACCTCGCCGGGCGCAAGTTGCTGGTGACCGCCGGCGGCACCCGCGAGGCGATCGATCCGGTCCGCTTCATCGGCAACCGCAGCTCGGGCAAGCAGGGCTACGCCGTCGCTCGCGTCGCCGCCCAGCGTGGCGCCGAGGTCACGCTCATCGCCGGGCACACCGTCGGGCTGGTCGATCCGGCGGGCGTCGAGGTGGTGCACATCAGCTCGGCACAGCAGCTGGCCGACGCGGTGTCCAAGCACGCGCCCGCTGCCGACGTGCTGGTGATGGCCGCCGCGGTCGCCGACTTCCGGCCCGCGCAGGTTGCCGCCGCGAAGATCAAAAAGGGCCCGAACGACAAAGACGAACCGCCGACGATTCGGCTGGTGCGCAACGACGACGTGCTGGCTGGCGCGGTGCGTGCCCGGGCCCACGGCGAGTTGCCCAACATGCGGGCGATCGTGGGCTTCGCCGCCGAGACCGGCGACGCCAACGGCGACGTGTTGTTCCATGCTCGGGCGAAGTTGCGCCGCAAGGGATGTGACCTGTTGGTCGTCAATGCCGTCGGCGATGGCAGGGCATTCGAGGTGGACAACAACGACGGCTGGCTGCTGGCGTCCGACGGCACCGAATCGGCGCTGCAGCACGGGTCGAAGACGCTGATGGCCAGTCGCATCGTCGACGCGATCGTGACGTTTTTGCATGGGGACAGCGGATAGCGCTCGGTTGCAATCGCCCGGCTGAGCCGGTTGAGTTAAGGGCGCCTAAAATAATTTGCCTAACTAACATTAGTCAGTACGGAAGGATGACGCAGTGAGCGAAAAGGGTCGGCTGTTTACCAGTGAGTCGGTGACCGAGGGGCACCCCGACAAGATCTGCGACGCGATCAGCGACTCGGTCCTCGACGCCCTTCTGGCGCAGGACCCCCGCTCACGTGTCGCGGTGGAGACGCTGGTGACCACCGGGCAGGTGCACGTCGTCGGTGAGGTCACCACGACGGCCAAGGAGGCCTTCGCCGACATCACCAACACGGTGCGCGCGCGAATTCTGGACATCGGCTACGACTCGTCGGAGAAGGGCTTCGACGGCGCGTCCTGCGGGGTGAACATCGGCATCGGCGCGCAGTCGCCCGACATCGCCCAGGGCGTCGACACCGCCCACGAGGCCCGCGTCGAGGGCGCGGCCGACCCGCTGGACTCCCAGGGCGCCGGCGATCAGGGCCTGATGTTCGGCTACGCGATCGCCGACACCCCGGAGCTGATGCCGCTGCCGATCGCGCTGGCCCACCGGCTGTCCCGGAAGCTGACCGAGGTCCGCAAGGACGGGACGCTGGCGTATCTGCGCCCGGACGGCAAGACCCAGGTCACCATCGCTTACGAGGACGACGTCCCGGTCCGGCTGGACACCGTGGTGGTCTCCACCCAGCACGCCGACGGCATCGACCTGGAAAAGCAGCTCGACCCCGACATCCGCGAGCACGTGCTCAAGACCGTGCTCGACGAGCTGGCCCACGAAACCCTGGACTCGACGTCGACGCGGGTGCTGGTCAACCCGACCGGCAAGTTCGTGCTGGGTGGTCCGATGGGCGACGCCGGCCTGACCGGCCGCAAGATCATCGTCGACACCTACGGCGGCTGGGCGCGGCACGGCGGCGGTGCCTTCTCCGGCAAGGACCCGTCCAAGGTGGACCGGTCGGCGGCCTACGCGATGCGCTGGGTGGCCAAGAACATCGTCGCCGCCGGGCTCGCCGAGCGGGTCGAGGTGCAGGTGGCCTACGCGATCGGCAAGGCCGCCCCGGTGGGGCTGTTCATCGAGACGTTCGGCACCGCCACGGTTGACCCGGTCAAGATCGAGAAGATCGTGCCCGAGGTGTTCGATCTGCGGCCCGGCGCGATCATCCGCGACCTGGACCTGCTGCGCCCGATCTACGCGCAGACCGCCGCGTACGGTCACTTCGGCCGTACCGATGTCGACCTGCCGTGGGAGCAGTTGAACAAGGTCGACGACCTCAAGCGCGCCATCTAGCCCGGCAGCGGGTGATCCGGATCCAGCGCGGGTAGCCCGTCGATGCTGTGCTGGTTGCGCTTGACGGCTCGCACGTAGGTGTGCTCGTCCGCCTTGGCGTGATAGGTGTCGAGCACCGGCCGCTCGTCGACGAGTTCGTAGTAGGGCACCGCGAATCCGCACGCGTCGGCGATGCGTTCCACGTCGACGACGATCGCGGCGCGGACTCCGGCGTGCTGGCCGCCGAAATGCGCCAGCAGACCGGAGAATTCGGCATCGTCCGGGCGCACCACCCGCCCGGTACCGAACAGCCGCAGGATCCGCGAGTTGCGGCTGAACGAGCAGAACATCAGCGTGATCCGGCCGTTGTCGCGCAGATGGGCGATCGTCTCCACCCCGCTACCGAACAGGTCCAGGTAGGCGACGGTGTGGTCGTCGAGGACTGCGAAGGTGTCCCGATATCCCTTGGGGGACAGGTTGATTCGGCCGCCTTCGGTGGGTGCGGTGGCGACGAAGAACATGGCCTGGCCGTCGATGAAGTCGCGCAGCGATTCGTCCAGACGCGCAAATTCCTTGGCCATGCCTGCAGCTTAACGTCTGGTGAAACGGTAGTCGTCGAGGTCGAAACGGCGGCTGCGCCAATGCGCTTCGAGCGTGGTCGACGGACGGAGCGGGACGTCACCGTTCTTGTCGAAGTAGTAGCTGTTGGCCAGTTTGCAACTGTCCTGCCAGAAGATCTGCCGGTGCCGCTTGCGCATCATCTCGGCGAAATAGCGGTCGTTGGCCTGCCGGGTGATCTCGACGCGCGACGCGCCGAGCCGGCGGGCCCGCTTGATGCACCGCACCATGTGGTGGGTCTGCGTCTCGATCAGCGCGAAATACGACGAACCGACGTAGCCGTACGGCCCCATCACGCTGAACATGTTCGGAAAGCCCGGAACGCTGACACCCTCGTAGGCCTGCAGCCGGTGCCGGCTCCAGAATTCGGCGAGAGTCACACCGCCGGTCCCGGTGATCGCGAAGGTCGGCATGCTGTCGGGATCCATCACGTGGAAACCGGTGGCCAGGATCAGCACGTCGATCTCGTGATGCTCGCCGTCGGTGGTGGCCACCGATGCCGGGGTGAGCTTGTCGATCGGTTCGGTGACCAGCCGCACGTTGTCGCGGTTGTAGGTGGCCAGGTATTGGTTGTGGAAACCGGGCCGCTTGCAGCCCACCGCGTACTGCGGGGTGAGCCGCTCGCGCACGTCCGGATCGTCAACCTGCTGGGCCAGGTAGCGGCGACCGGCCTCGCCCATCCGTTTGGCCAGCGGGAACACCGTGAAATACTGCGCGGCGATGGTGAAGGTCAATTCGACGAAGGCCTGACTGAGCAGCCGCTGCACGGCCTGGCCGCCAGGAATCCGCATCGCCCAGCGCGCCGCCGCCGGCAGCGCAACGTCGAACTTGGGGAAGCACCAGATCGGCGTGCGCTGAAATACGGTCAGCCGGTTGGCAATCGGCGCGATCTGCGGGATCACCTGCACGGCCGACGCCCCGGTGCCGATGATGCCGACCCGCTTGCCGGTCAGATCCTGGCCGTGATCCCAGCGGGCGGTGTGCATGGTGACGCCCTCGAACGAGTCCACGCCGGCGATGTCTGGCATTTTCGGCACGGTGAGCACGCCGCTGGCCGAGATCAGAAATCGCGCCGTGATCTGTCCGCCCGGGTCGGTTTCCACGCGCCACAGCGCGAGTTCGTCGTCGAACTCGGCAGCAACGACCTTGGTGCTCAACCGGATTCGCGACCGCAGGCCGTACTTGTCGACGCAGTGTTCGGCGTAAGCCTTCAGCTCTCGGCCCGGCGCGTAGGTGCGTGACCAATGCCGGCTCTGCTCGAAGGAGAACTGGTAGGAAAACGACGGAATATCCACGGCGATACCGGGATAGGTGTTCCAATGCCAGGTGCCGCCGACTCCGTCGCCGGCTTCGATCACCAGGTAGTCATGCAGCCCGGCCTTATCGAGGTTGATCCCGGCGCCGATGCCGGAGAACCCGGCGCCCACGATCACTGTCTCGTAGTCGGGTTTCGACTGCGGGCTCATCGACGGCTCCGTTTCCCTAGGGGTGCAACGCCTTTCGTAGCGCCGTAAGGCCGCGTTCGGTTGCCGCGGCCGCGCTGGGAACCACGGGCGCGAAGCTGACATAGCCGTGCACCAGCGTCGGTTCGTTGCTCAGTTCGGCGGAAACGCCTGCAGCGGCCAGCATCTCGGCATAACGTGCCCCGTCGTCGCGCAGCGGGTCGTGCCCGGCCGTGCCGATGAAGGCCGGCGCCAGACCCGCCAGGCTGGCAGCGTTGGCCGGGGCGAGGGTGATCGGCAGCACCGTGGGGTCGCTGAAGTCGATCTCGGGTGGCAGATACCAGGACAGGAAGGCATCGATGACCTCCCGGTCCAGAATCGGCGCGAAGGCGTTCTCGGTGTGCGACGGCAGCGACAGATCACCCGTTGCGACGGGATACCACAGCAGCTGGAATGCCAGCTGCGGGCCGCCGTGGTCGCGGGCCAGCACCGCCATGACCGCGGCGAGGTTGGCGCCCGCGGAATCGCCGGCGACCGCGATCCGACTCGGGTCACCGCCCAGATCGGCCGCGTGCGCACCGACCCATTGCAGGGCGGCCCAGCAGTCGTTGACTCCGGCGGGATACCGGTGCTCCGGGGCGAGCCGATAGTCCACCGAGACCACGATCGCCTCGGCGCCGACGGCGTGGGCGCGCGCGACGTGGTCGTGGGTGTCCAGGTCGCCCAGACAGAAGCCGCCGCCGTGGTAAAACACCACGACGGGCGAACGGTCGGCGGCGGTGGGCGGCCAGTAGATGCGGGCCGGGATGTCGGTGAGGTCGCCGTGGCCGATCGTGTGCTGCTGGATTCGCAGATCCGGCAGCATCTCCGGCGGCACCTTGAGCAGCTTGAGCCGCTCGCGGGCGAGCTCGACACCGTCGTCGGCGCTGAAGGTCATCGGGAACGCGTCGAGCAACGCCTTGAACGTCGGATCGATCTCCGGTCGGGCGAGGGGGGACTCACTCATCAGTCCACGGTACAACCGGCGATGCTCGGTACAGCGCAGCGCGCAGCGCGCTCAGCCCGCGGTCCAATTCGGCGGTGGCGGCGGGCACCACACCGGCGTAACCGAGATATCCGTGCACCAGGGTTTCGGCGTTGTGCACCTCGGTGGGCACGCCGGCGGCGGCGAGCAGCTGACCGTACCGCAGGCCGTCGTCGCGCAGCGGGTCGTAGCCGGCGACCCCGATATAGGCCGGTGGCAGCCCGGCCAGGTGCGCCGCGCGCCCCGGCGCCATCCCCGCCGGCGGGTGGGACAGGTCCGCATCGCCGGCGTACCAGCGGGAGAACTGCGCGATCGCCTTCGTGTCGAGGATCGGCGCGTCGGCGTTTTCGGTGAACGAGGGCAGCGTCGCGTCCCAGGTCACCGACGGATACCACAGCAGCTGGAAGACCAGCGCCGGGCCGCCTTCGTCGCGGGCCTGCTGTGCGACCGCCGCGGCGATGGTTCCGCCCGCCGAGTCCCCGGCGACGGCGATGCGGGCGGGATCGGCACCGAGTTCGGCACCGTGCGCGGCCACCCACCGCGTCGCGGCCCACGCGTCCTGCACCGCAGCGGGATACGGGTGCTCGGGTGCCAGCCGGTACTCCACCGACACCACGACGGCCCCGGCGCCCACCGCGTGCTGGCGGGCGGTGCCGTCATGGGTGTCCAGGTCGCCGATGACGAACCCGCCGCCGTGGAAGTACACCACGATGGGCAGCGCCGCACCCTCGAGATCGGTTGGCGGCCAATAGATCCGGATGTTGAGGGGACTTGCTGGGCCCTCGATGGTGCGATCCTCGACGCGCAGTTCGGGATGCACCCGCCGGCGCGGCAGGTCGCGAAACCGCTGTCGTGCAGCGTCGATGCCGTCGTCGGTGGATAGCCGGAACGGAACCGCGTCGAGTACCTTCAGCAAGATGGGGTCGATAGGAGGTTTCTCGTCGGCTTTGTCGAAGCGGGGCATGGAGGTACCGTACGCACCCCGGGTGCTGGCGGGCGGCTGGGTGGCGGCCTGTTGGGCGGGCATCGCCTACGGCGTCTACCTGACCGTGGTCGCGGTGCAGTCCGCGCCGGGCACGGCGCTCACCGGACAGTGGGTTCTGCAGCCGCCGTTCAAGGCCTCGATGGCGTTGCTGCTGACGGTGGCCGCGTTCGCCCACCCCATCGTCAGCGAACGGCGCTGGCTGATGCCGGCGCTGTTGCTGTCGGCCACCGGTGACTGGCTGCTGGCCATCCCGTGGTGGACCATGTCGTTCGTGTTGGGGCTGGCGGCGTTCCTGTGCGCGCACCTGTGCTTCATCGGCGCGCTGTCGCCGCTGGTGGTCAGAGGCGTACTGTCGCGGGCCCGCATCGCGGTGATGGTGTTGCTGTCCGTGAGCGCGGTCGGGCTGCTGGTGTGGTTCTGGCCGCATCTGGGTCAGGATCATTTGACGCTTCCGGTGACGGTCTACGTCGTGGTGCTGACCGTGATGGCATGCACGGCGCTGGCGGCGCGGCTGCCGACGATCTGGGTGCCGGTGGGGGCGGTGTGCTTCATGGCATCCGACGCGATGATCGCGATCAGCCGGTTCATCCTGGGCCACGAAGCGTTGGCGGTGCCGATTTGGTGGCTGTACGCGGCGGCCCTGGTCTTGATCACCGCCGGGTTCTTCTTCGGCCGCGACGAGGCCCCCGCAGCGGCCACGACCCCCGCGCCGGCCGAGCGGCCCGCCTCCGGCGATGACGCCAAGCCGGTCGACGGCTGACCCGAGGGCGGCGTGAGCGCGCGTACACCCGTCGAGGTGGAGCCGATCGCCCGCGTGCTGCCGATGCTGTCGGTCCCGCACCTGGATCGCGAATTCGACTACCTGGTTTCGGCCGAGCAGTCCGACGACGCCCAGCCCGGCGTGCGGGTGCGGGTCCGGTTTCACGGCCGGCTGGTCGACGGGTTCGTGCTGGAACGCCGCAACCACACCGACCACGTCGGCCAGTTGGGCTGGTTGGACCGCGTTGTCTCGGCCGAGCCGGTGCTCACCCCGGAGATCCGCCGGCTCGTCGACGCGGTGGCCGCCCGCTACGCCGGCACCCGCCCGGATGTGCTGCGGCTGGCGATCCCGGCGCGGCACGCCAGGGTCGAGCGCGAGGTCGCCCCGGTTCGGTCCGCCGCGCCCGTCGGGCCCGTCGACCCGTGCGGTTGGGAGGCCTATGGCCGCGGTGGGCAGTTCCTGGCCGCGCTGGCCCAATCGCGCGCCGCGCGTGCCGTGTGGCAGGCACTGCCGGGGGAGCAGTGGGCGGACCGGTTCGCCGAGGCCGCCGCGGAAACCGTCCGCGCCGGCCGCGCCGTGCTGGCGATCGTGCCCGATCAGCGCGATCTGGACGCCCTGTGGCTGGCCGCGACCGCCCGGATCGACGCCGACAGCGTGGCGGCGTTGTCGGCGGGGCTGGGCCCGGCCGCCCGGTATCGGCGCTGGTTGTCGGCGCTACGCGGAACGGCGCGGATGGTGATCGGCACCCGCAGCGCGGTTTTCGCGCCGCTGACCGACCTCGGCCTGGTGATGGTGTGGTCGGATGCCGACGACAGCCTGGCCGAGCCGCGCGCGCCGTACCCGCACGCCCGCGAGGTGGCGATGCTGCGCGCGCACCAGGCCCGGTGCGCGGCGCTGATCGGCGGCTACGCCCGCACCGCCGAGGCGCACGCGCTGGTGCGCAGCGGTTGGGCGCACGACATCGTCGCCACCCGGCCGGTGGTGCGCGCCTGCACGCCGCGGGTGGTCGCGCTCGACGACACCGGGTACGCCGACGAACGCGACCCGGCCGCCCGGTCCGCTCGGATTCCGTCGATCGCGCTGCGCGCGGCCCGGTCCGCGCTGCAGGCCGGTGCGCCGGTGCTGGTGCAGGTGCCGCGCCGCGGTTACATCCCCTCGCTGGCATGCGCGCGCTGCCGGACGATCGCCCGCTGCCGGCACTGCACCGGGCCCCTCTCACTGGCCGAGTCGCAGCGGGACGGCGGACCGGGCGCCGTGTGCCGGTGGTGTGGCCGCGGCGAGCCGGTGCTGCGCTGCGCGCGATGCGGGTCGGAGGCGGTGCGCGCGGTGGTCGTGGGGGCCCGGCGCACCGCCGAAGAGCTGGGTCGTGCCTTCGCCGGGACACCCGTCGTCACCTCGGCCGGCGACGCGATCGTGGCCGAGGTCGCCGCCCGGCCCGCCCTGGTGGTCGCCACCCCGGGCGCCGAGCCCCGCGCCGACGGTGGCTACGGGGCGGCGCTGTTGCTGGACACCTGGGCGCTGCTGGGCCGCCAGGACCTGCGGGCCGCCGAGGACACGCTGTGGCGCTGGATGAGCGCCGCGGCGCTGGTGCGTGCCCGCGGTGACGGCGGGGTGGTGACGGTGATCGCCGACTCGGTCATCCCGACCGTGCAGTCGCTGATCCGGTGGGATCCGGTCGGTCACGCCGAGGCGGAGTTGACGGCGCGGGCCGAGGTCGGCCTGCCGCCCGCGGTGCACATGGCCACCATCGACGGGTCGGCCGGCGCGGTGGCCGCCCTGCTCGACGAGGCCCGGCTGCCGACCGGAGCCCAATTGCTCGGCCCCGTCGACCTGCCGCCGGGGGTGCGCCGCCCGCCCGGCACCCCGACCGGGGTGCCGGTGACCCGGATGCTGGTGCGGGTGCCCCGCGAGCAGGGCCTGGAATTGGCGACGAGCCTGCGCCGCGGCGTCGGCGTGGTGAGTGCCCGGCAGACGAATGAACCGGTTCGGGTGCAGATCGACCCGCTACAAATTGGTTAGCGGACCGGCAGTGGACAATCTGCCCCTTGGCCGCGCGGCCGGGCCGGTGCGGCGATAGTATGCATGAGAAATAGTCCCTCCCTACGTCATTCGTGGGCGGTGCACTTTGAACAGTTCAGCCCGTTGCGGGCACGGGAAAGGAACGCTGAATGACCACGGAGAACGCGACGGAAGTCGCCGACTCGCTGGATGTCATCACCGATGCGCTGCTCACCGCCTCCCGGCTGCTGGTCGGCATCTCCGCGCGATCGATTGCCCAGGTCGACGACACCATCACGATGGCGCAGTTTCGCACCCTGGTGATCCTGTCTCATCGGGGCCCAGTGAACCTGGCGACGCTGGCCAATCTGCTGGGGGTGCAGCCGTCGGCCACCGGGCGGATGGTCGATCGGCTGGTCGCCGCCGGCCTGATCGATCGCCTGCCTCACCCGACCTCACGGCGCGAGCTGATCGCCGCCCTGACCAAGCGGGGCCGCGAGGTGGTCCGTCGGGTCACCGCGTACCGGCGGGCCGAGATCGCCGCGATCGTGGAGAAGATGCCGGCGGCTGAGCGTCAGGGCCTGGTGCGGGCCCTGACGGCGTTCACCGCGGCCGGCGGAGAACCCGACGCCTCGATCGACATTGACCTTTAGGGACCTTTAGGGGATTCACCGCCGTTGCGCGGTGACCAACAGGTACTCCCAGCCCATGGTGCCGTCGGCGAGGTATTCCTCGGCGAGTTCGACGAGTTGGGCGTCGAGTTCGGCGGCCAGCACCGTGTCGTGGCCGATGTTTGCGTAGGCCTCGATCGTCGGTCCGTAGTGATTCTTGAAGTACTCGTGAACCGCTGTGGCGCAATCGAATCGGTCGACATTCAGGGTGCCGCGCACCGTCACGATGCTGTGCACCCGCTCGCCCAGCAGCCCGGCGACGTAGCGTTCGCGCCCCCACAGCGCCGCCGGCGGCACGGCCGGCGACAGGCTCGGCCGGTACGGCCGGATGGTGGCCAGCATCCGACCGAAGAATCCTTCCGGGGTCCAGCTGATCAGGCCGATCGTCCCGCCGGACCGGCAGACCCGCACCAGCTCGTCGGCCGCACGTCGGTGGTTCGGGGCAAATTGCACGCCGATCGCCGACATCACCACGTCGAAGGATCCATCGCCGAACGGCAGGGCGTGCGCGTTGGCCTCTCGATAGTCCAGCGTCAGATTCCGCCCGGCGGCCCGCGCCCGGGAGCGCTCCAGCAGCTCCGGTGTGAGGTCGGTGGAGACCACGGCGGCACCGCTCGCGGCCGCGGGCAGCGAGATGTTGCCCGAACCGGCGGCGACGTCGAGCACCCGGACGCCGGGCCCAATTCCGCTGGCGGACAGCAGGATCGGGCCCAATGGTGCCATCACTTCCTCGGCCATCAGGGCGTAGTCGCCCAGTGCCCACAGCGCCCGATGCATGGGTGCGAGCTCCTCGTGCGTGGTGGTGTCGAGCGTCATCAGACCTCCTGATTCGGGGGAGAGGGCACCGGCCAAACCGACCAACTATGCCCTTTAGAAATAGTATGTATCGACAACAATATATGTGGGTAACATTGGCGTGCGCTGATTGCCGGTTGAAAGCCCGCTGGGAACGCGGGCGCTGCGACAAATGATCGGCACTCGCGATGGATCTCATCGCCGTTTGCCCCTTTATCCAGTCGCCGTCCTGGCGCACCCTTGCTGTCGTCAAGCGGATCCCGCCAGGATCCCGCCAGGATCCCGCCAGAATCCCAGGAAGGATGCCAACCGATGAACGAGTCCCGCCCGCCGTTCCCGCCGTACGGCCTATCGACGGCGCTGGCAAAGGTGCAGGCTGCCGAGGATGCATGGAATACCTGCGATCCCCACCGGGTCAGTCTGGCCTACACTCCGGACAGCGTGTGGCGCAACCGCGATCAATTCATTGTCGGTCGGGATCAGATCGTCGACTTTCTCACCGGCAAGTGGAAAAGAGAACTCGACTACGCCCTGCGAAAGAGCTTGTGGGACTTCCGCGGCAACCGGATCGCGGTGCGTTTCCAATACGAGTGCCGCGACGCCGCCGGGCAGTGGTGGCGCAGTTACGGCAACGAGCTGTGGGAGTTCGACGAGAACGGGCTGATGCGCCGGCGCGAGGCGAGCATCAACGACGTAGCCATCGACGAATCCGAGCGCCGGTTTTTCGGACCGCGGCCCGACTGCGACCGTGACTTGAACTACGACATCCCGCTGTGGTGAAGCTGGCCCGGCAAAGGAGTAAGTTTGCCCGACAAGACGACGCGTCTTTACCGGCGAGATCGTGGCGGCAATGAAATCGCGGCGTAGGCAACACAATTCGAGGAGAGTGACGACATGACATCGCTGCAGCTGCCGGCCGGTGAGACAGCGGATTTCACCGAGGGCGACGTCTACTTCATCGGCAACGCCACCACCCTGATCCGCTTTGGCGGGCTGACGATTCTGACCGACCCGGCATTCCTGCACAAGGGCGAGCATGTGTACCTGGGGCACGGTATCTGGGCACGGCGCGAAGTCGAGCCCGCCTGTCAAATCGCTGACCTGCCGCCGATCGACCTGATTGTCCTATCGCACTACCACGGCGATCATTTCGACGACGTCGCTGCCCGGGAGCTCGACAACACGCTGCCCATCGTCTCGACGGCCGACGCGGTGGACAAGCTGAAGGTGCTCGGTTTCGACCGGGGTCATCCTCTCGACACCTGGGAGTCCTTGCAGGTGCATAAGGGCGAAATGACGCTGACCATCACGGCGATGCCGGCCAAGCATGCCGCCGAGGATGCGGTCGAGGAACTCCTCATGCCGGTCAACGGCCACCTGCTCGACTTCAGCAGGGACGGTGAGCTGTTGTACCGGCTGTACATCACGGGCGACACCATGCTCGTCGACAGCCTGGCGGACATCCCTCGCCGCTACCCCGACATCGACCTTGGCCTCATTCATACCGGCGGCACAACCTTTCTCGTCACGGTCGTCACGATGACGGGGGAGCAGGCGGTACGGGCGGTCGAGATTACCAAGCCCCGTACCGCGATCCCGATCCACTACAACGACTTCTCGGTGTTCTTGTCGGGGCTCGACGACTTCCAGAGGGCGGCCGAGGCATCCAGTGCCACAACCGATTTCGTTTACCTAGCGCACGGCGACAGTTACACGTTCAGGCCCTGCGGGTAAGCGCTACCCGTCCTGCAGCGTTGCGGTCAGCACTGGTGGCGCAGGTGGTCGGCCAGTGTCACCCAGCCCTCGGGCACGGCGGTCGTCAGCGCCAGGTGCACGAAACGGCCCACCGCCGCGTTGGCGGCTCGGCTGGGATTCCACTGCAACGTGTAGGGGATGACTTGGGCGGGACACACCGGACGCGTCGGAGTGGTCAATCCGATCGCGGCCATCGACGCGGTGGTCAGGATCCAATCGACCTCGCGCTGCGCCGGCCAGCACCGGGCGAACAAGTCGGTGTCCGCGAGCTCAACCATCGGCGGCGACACCCCCGCTGCTCGCAGGGCCTGCTGATGCGCCCGCGCCCACGCCGGAAAAAGCGCCGCACTGTGGATGCCGAGGCGTTCATCGGCGAGTTCGTCCAGCGCTACCGCATCCCGTCGTGCGTGGGGGTGATCGGGCCTCAGCGCCACCAGCAACGGTTCACCGCAGAACATCTCCCCGACGATCTCCCCCGCGATCTCCCCGAGCATGCCGGGCGGTTCCTCGAACGACCCGCAGGTTAATGCGACATCAACCGAACCATCGGCGATGGCCCGCGCGAGATCCGGTAGCCACAAACGTCGAGTGACCAGGTGCACGTCCGGCGCGGCCCGCTCCAGCGCGGTTGCGAGGTGGGGCGCCAACATGGGCGCCACCGGGGGAGTGATACCCAGGCGGACCGTACCGGCCTGACCGGCGGAGACGCGGTGCACCGCCGCGCAGGCCGATCCCACCTCGTCGAGAATGACCTTCGCCCGACCCAAGAGTTCGCTCCCGGCGCTGGTCAACGTCACCCGCCGGGTGGTACGGGTCATCAGCTGCGCGCCCACCTCGCGCTCCAACCGCCGAACCAGGTCGCTCACCGTCGGCTGGCCCATGTGCAGCTTGCGGGCGGCGCGCCCGAAGTGCAGCTCCGTCGCGACCGCCACGAAGGCTTCCAGCTGGCGCAGCTCCACGGCGATCCACCGTTCTCGTCGGCTCTACCTATCGATAGATAGCTACCCTGATTTACGGCCCGGCGCTAGGGTTGTCAAAACTTATCTACCGGTAGGGAGGGTGATGAAGGACACTGCCGACCGTTTGATGGATCTGGCCGAGGGGCACATCAGCAACGCCGGCTACAATGGCTACAGCTTCCGCGACTTGGCGGCCGAAGCCGGCATCAAAAGCTCCAGTGTTCACCACCACTTCCCCACGAAGGCGGCGCTGACGGTCGCGGTGATGCACCGGTACACCGACAATGTCCTCGCGGCAGTAGCCGCGGCAACGGACGAAGGGGCCGATGTCGTCTCGGCCTACCTTTCGGTGTTCCGAAACGTGTTGCGGACAACCGGACGGATGTGCATGGGCGGGGCGCTCGGCGCCGAAGCCGGCGGTCTCCCGCCGGAGGTTGCACAAGCATCACGCGACTTTTTCAAACGCGTGACCGATGACATCGCGGAACGGCTCACGGGATCGGACCGAAGCTCGCGGGCTTTTCAAATCGTCGCAACCTTGGAAGGTGCGATGATCCTTGTGCGCGCCCTTGGCGATGTCGACGTCTTCGACCAGGCGACCGCGTCGTTGGCTTGATGTCACGCCGGCAAGTCTTGCCCGCGTGACAATTCCAAGTCAACGGTCGCATTGATTCCATCCCTCGATGACAGCGATTGCGCATTGCTGCTTTTTCGCTTCTTGCGCAGACCGCAATATGTAGGCACGCGACCGACGCCTATCCGTGAGGGAACCATGACCGAATTCAGCACCCGCTATCACACTGTGTCCATCGACGGCCTCGACGTCTTCTATCGCGAAGCCGGCGACAGGTCTAAGCCCACATTGCTTCTGCTGCACGGCTTTCCGTCCAGCTCGCACATGTTCCGCAACCTGATCGACTCGCTCGCCGACGCTTTCCACCTGGTTGCGCCCGACCACATCGGTTTCGGTCGTTCCGCGATGCCCTCGGTCAACCAATTCACCTACAGCTTCGACCGGCTGACCGAGATCACCGAAAAGCTGATCACGCACCTGGGACTGGAACGCTTCGCCATCTACATCCATGACTACGGCGCACCGATCGGACTGCGTATCGCAAGCGCACACCCGCAACGCATCACCGCAATCATCACCCAGAGCGGCAACGCCTATATGGAAGGGTTCACGCCCTTTTGGGACAGGCTCTTCGCCCACGCCAAAGACCCTGCGGCCAACGAGGACTCGGTCCGCGAATACTTCACGCTCCACACGACGCACTGGCAATACACCCACGGCGTGCCGGCCGACCGGCTCGACCGCATCGCCCCGGAGACTTGGCTGCTCGACCAGGCGGGCCTGGACCGAAAAGGCGATGACGCCATCCAGTTACAGCTGTTCTGGGACTACCAGTTCAACCTCGACGGTTACCCCAAGTTCCAGGAGTACTTCCGCACTCACCAACCACCGCTGCTGGTGACGTGGGGCAAGAACGACGAAATATTCGGTGCCGCTGGGGCGGAAGCGTTCCGCCGTGACCTGCCCAACGGCGAATTCCACCTGCTCGGCGCCGGGCATTTCGCACTCGAGACCCACGGGGAAGAGATCAGCGGCTACATCCGCGACTTCCTCGGTCGGTTGTAGCTTCATGCACCGACTTTCGCGGGTGGACGGTGTGAGCCGACCACCGGCGAAAGCGGGGAAGTGTCTGCAATGGATTTTGCGGCGTTACCGCCGGAAGTCAACTCTGCCCGCATCTATTCCGGTCCCGGTGCAGGACCGATGCTTTCCGCTGTGACGGCCTGGGATGTGATTGCTGGCGAATTGTATTCCGCGGCAACTGATTACACGTCCGTCGTGACGAGTCTGACGGCGGGTCCGTGGCGCGGGCCGGCCGCGCAGTCGATGGCCGCCGCCGTCACGATCCACATCACGTGGCTCATCGCGACCGCCGGGCGCGCCGAGCGGACCGCGGGCCAAGCACGGGCAGCGGCAACGGCCTTCGGCACGGTTTTCGCGATGACGGTGCCGCCGCAGGTCGTTGCGGCCAACCGCAGTTTGTGGGTGTCCCTGGTCGCCGGCAATGTGCTCGGCCAAAATACGCCGGCGATCGCAACCACCGACGCGGAGTACGCCGAGATGTGGGCGCAGGATGTCACCGCAATGTACGAATATGCCGCGGCATCGGCGCGGGCAGCGACGTTGACACCGTTCGCGCGCTCGAACCGCCTGCCCGGAGATATCACCGCTACGCATTTCATCGGCTGAGCAGGAACCAAGGCGCGCTACCGGACACTGATGTCAGCAAGTGACCCACCCGATCAGCCCGACCGCTTCCAGTCGGGCTGGTATCGACGGCGGCGATCGCCGGACCCCTTTGGTCCGAGCGTGCCTGCTGAAGGGAGCGTTATTCTTCAGAAGGATTGCAGCATGGCGAAGCTGGTCTCGGTGAACGTGGCCAAGCCGAAGACGTTTCTTAGCAGGGACGCACGGTCCACACGGGGATCTGCAAGGCCCCGGTGGCCGGACCGCGCATGGTCCGCCGGCTCAACATCGACGGCGACGGCCAGGGTGACTTAGACGGCCATGGCGGAGAGAACCGCGCCGTGCTGGTGTATCAAGTCGCCTCCTACGACCACTGGGCTGCCGAACTCGGTCGCGACGACCTGAAACCGGGCGCGTTCGGGGAGAACTTCCCCGTCGACGGATTGCCCGACGACGAGGTGTGCATCGGGGATCGTTACCGCATCGGCGACGTGGTCGTCGAAGTCACCCAACCGCGGGTGACGTGTTATCGCGTCGGCATCCGGATCGGTGAACCCCGGATGCCGTCGCTGCTGGTTTCGCATCGGCGCCCCGGGTTCTATTGCCGCGTGCTCACCGAAGGCGAAGTCGAGGCCGGGCAGACCATCGAGAAGATCGCCGCGGGGCCCGAAGGGGTGACGGTCGCCGAAATCGATGCGCTGCTTTACCTGCCGGGCCATCCGCGCGACGCGCTGCAGCGCGCGCAGCGCATCCCGGCGCTGAGTCCCGGATGGAAGTGGTCGTTGCAGCAGCTGCCCGACCAGGGCCCGGGCACGGCCAATTCGACCGGCAACAGCGGCCTGACCGGCAGCAGCGCGCCGCCGCCGGCCTGGCCGGGCTTCCGGCCACTGCGGGTAACCGCCACGCACGACGAAAGCGCCAGCGTGCGCTCGGTGTCGCTGGGTGACACCGAAGGCGAGCCGCTACCGCAATGGTTGCCCGGCCAGTCGATCACGGTGCGCATCCCGGCCGGACCCGATGGGGGGCAACGTCCTGCTGTGCGTGTCCACGCCGGCAGAAAATGTTGTTCTCGATCTCTGAAAAACACAACGAGCGGGACGCGTATTCGTCGTCGACGGCGATCACAGTCATCGGAGATTGCCGCTTGTTCCGCGAGCGGATGTGGGTCAGTGCGGTGGCGACAGGGTACGCGGAAATCTCATTGCCATAAGGCGATTCGTGTAAGGCCGGGTGAGCCATAGGCCGCCGCCGACGGAGGAAGCGAGCAGCACATGCAACGCCGCGATCTAGACCGGTTCGTCTACTCGCAGACTCCCGGATATGTGGAGAGCGACGTGCGGAGGGCTTTCCACGATGCCGTGCCCTTGCGGACGGTGGTCACTTACTGTTACGACCCCCGTGCCGCCGAAATTCCGTTCCGCCTCGCGAAGTTCCTGACCGGCGAGGTCTATCCGGGGGAAGTGATCTACGACCGCGACGGCAAGAAGGCCGGTTCGACCTCGACGACTTTCCCGGTCGTGGTGGCGGGAGGCGGCGCCGTCGACGCCTTGAGATCCATCACCATCGCCCACCACTTGTTCGGCCTGGAGCGGGTGGTGGTCGTGCATCACACCAACTGCGGCACAAGCAGTTTCACCAGTCAGGGACTGCTGGATGCCTATCGGCAGGAGCAGGGTATTGACATCACCGGCGTGTACGAGACACAAAGCCTGGCCATCGATCACCTGATCTGCACGCTGCGCCATGACGTTCAGATCGTGCGGGACTCACCGGCCGTCCCGGCGTCGGTCGACGTGGTCGGCTACGTCTACGACATCGACGCCGACGCATTCGTCGGTGACGTTGCCGTCACGGCCGCAGGGGCGTGAGCGATCCGCTGTCGGGGCGCGCGACACCGTCCGGGCGTCGGAAGCCAGACGTTGCCGACACCGACGATCTCGTCCTTCCTAGACTGTCTGGGTGCGTCTAGTCTTCGCCGGAACCCCCGAGCCGGCGCTGCCCGCGTTGCGCCGCCTCATCGACTCGCCCCGCCACGACGTGGCTGCCGTGCTGACCCGGCCGGATGCCGCCTCCGGGCGGCGCGGCAAGCCCGAGCCGTCGCCGGTGGCCCGCGAGGCGCTCGACCGCGGCATCCCGGTGCTGCGGCCATCGCGGCCGAACTCGCCGGAGTTCGTCGCCGAGCTGGCCGAGTTCGCGCCGGACTGCTGCCCGGTGGTGGCCTACGGTGCGCTGCTGCGCGATGGGTTGCTCGCGGTGCCGCCGCACGGTTGGATCAACTTGCATTTCTCGCTGTTGCCGGCGTGGCGGGGGGCGGCGCCGGTCCAGGCCGCCATCGCCGCGGGCGACGCGATCACCGGGGCGACGACGTTTCGGATCGAGCCCAGCCTCGACTCCGGACCGGTCTACGGCGTCGTCACCGAGACCATCCAGGCCACCGACACCGCCGGCGATCTGCTTGAGCGACTTGCCGTTTCGGGCGCCGCACTGCTGTCGGCCACGCTGGATGGCATCGAGGACGGCACCCTGACGCCGCAACCGCAACCGGCCGACGGTGTCAGCATCGCGCCGAAGATCACCGTCGAGGAAGCCCGGGTGCGCTGGGACCTGCCGGCGCCGGCGGTGGAGCGGCGGATCCGCGCGGTCACCCCCAATCCCGGAGCGTGGACGATGATCGGGGAGCTGCGGGTCAAGGTGGGGCCGGTGCACATCGACACCGAGGCCCCGGAGTCGTTGCCACCCGGCGTCATTCAGGTCGATCGCAACTGCGTGCGCATCGGCACCGGGTCGGAACCGGTGCGGCTGAACAAGATTCAGCCGCCCGGCAAGAAACTCATGGACGCTGTCGACTGGGCGCGTGGGGCGCGCCTGGACGCAGACGCACGGGCATCATGAGCCCGGCTCCCAACCAGCGCCGGCCCGCCCGGCCGCGGCGGCGCAAGCCGCTGGATCCGGCCAGGGCCGCCACGTTCGAGGTGCTGCGCGCCGTCAGCGAGCGGGACGCGTACGCGAACCTCGCGCTGCCGGCGCTGCTGCGCGAGCGCGGCATCAGCGGGCGCGACGCGGCCTTCGCCACCGAGCTGACCTACGGCACCTGCCGTACCCGGGGGCTGCTCGACGCGGTCATCGGCGCTGCCGCCGGGCGGCCGCCGGAGTCGATCAACCCGGTGCTGCTCGACCTGCTCCGGATGGGGACCTACCAACTGCTGCGCACCCGCGTCGACGCGCACGCCGCGGTGTCCACCACCGTGGAACAGGCCGGGCTCGAATTCGATTCGGCGCGCGCGGGTTTCGTGAACGGCGTGCTGCGCACCATCGCCGGGCGGGACGAGAAATCCTGGTTGGACGAGCTGGCCCCCGACCCGGCGCGCGACCCGATCGGGCACGCCGCGTTCGTGCATGCCCACCCCCGCTGGATCGCCCAGGCCTTCGCCGACGCGCTGGGCGCGGACGCCGCCGACCTCGACGCCGTGCTGGCCAGCGACGACGAGCGGCCGCAGGTGCACCTGGCGGCCCGCCCGGGCGTGCTGAGTGCGGTGGGGCTCGCCGAGGCCGTCGGGGGCACCATCGGCCGCTACTCGCCGTACGCCGTGTACCTGCCGGGCGGTGATCCCGGCCGGCTGGCGCCCGTGCGCGACGGCCAGGCGTTGGTGCAGGACGAGGGCAGCCAGTTGGTGGCCCGCGCGCTCACCCTGGCGCCGGTCGACGGCGACACCGGGCGCTGGCTCGATTTGTGCGCCGGGCCGGGCGGGAAGACCGCGCTGCTGGCCGCGGTGGCCGCCGAGCGCGGTGCGCGGGTTACCGCGGTCGAACCGTCGCAGGGCCGCGCGGACCTGGTGACCGCGAACACCCGCGGGCTGGACGTCGACGTGCGCCGGGTCGACGGGCGGGCCAGCGGTCTCGAGCCCGGTTTCGACCGGGTGCTGGTCGACGTGCCGTGCACCGGGCTGGGGGCGCTGCGCCGGCGACCCGAGGCGCGCTGGCGCCGTCAGCCCTCCGACGTGCCGGCGTTGGCGAAGCTGCAGCGCGAGCTGCTGGCCGCCGCGATCGCGCTGACCCGGCCCGGCGGTGTGGTGCTGTATTCGACGTGCTCGCCGCATCTGGCGGAGACCATAGGGGTGGTGGCCGACGCGCAGCGCCGCCATCCGGTGTCCGCGTTGGATGCCCGGCCGCTCTTCGAGCCGGCGGAGTCCGGTGACGGGCCCCACGTGCAGCTGTGGCCTCACCGGCACGGCACCGATGCGATGTTCGGAGCGGCGCTGCGCCGTCTCGACGACCCTCAGTAGTCTGGCGCACATGGCTGGCAGCACCGGAGGACCCCTGATAGCGCCGTCGATCCTGGCCGCCGATTTCGCTCGGCTCGCCGACGAGGCGGCCGCCGTGCGGGGCGCCGATTGGCTGCACGTCGACGTCATGGACGGGCACTTCGTGCCCAATCTGACCATCGGTCTGCCGGTGGTGCAGGCCCTGCTGGCCGCCACGCGCATTCCGATGGACTGCCACTTGATGATCGACAACCCCGACCGCTGGGCGCCGCCCTACGCCGAGGCGGGCGCCTACAACGTCACGTTCCACGCCGAGGCAACCGACAACCCGGTCGGGGTGGCCCGCGACATCCGCGCTGCCGGCGCCAAGGCGGGCATCAGCGTCAAGCCGGGCACCCCGCTGGAGCCGTACCTGGAAATCCTGCCGCACTTCGACACCCTGCTGATCATGTCGGTCGAGCCCGGCTTCGGCGGCCAGAGTTTCATCCCGGAGGTGCTCAGCAAGGTCCGCACCGCCCGCAAGCTGGTCGACGCCGGGGAGTTGACCATCCTGGTCGAGATCGACGGCGGCATCAACGCGGACACCATCGAGCAGGCGGCCGAGGCCGGCGTCGACTGCTTCGTCGCGGGTTCCGCGGTCTACGGCGCCGAGAACCCCGAGGCGGCGGTGCAGGCACTCCGGCGCCAGGCCCGCGCCGCGTCGCCGCACCTGCGCCGGTGAGCGGTCAACCCGTCGAAAGTCTCGACGCCGCAATGCGTTTGGCGATCGAGCAGTCCAACTTGGTCAAGGGTCACACCTATCCGAACCCGCCGGTCGGGGCGGTGATCCTCGACGCCGGCGGCCAGGTCGTGGGCGTCGGCGGCACCGAGCCCGCCGGGGGAGACCACGCCGAGGTGCTGGCGCTGCGCCGCGCGGGAAGCCTGGCGGCCGGTGGGACCGCGGTGGTCACCCTCGAGCCGTGCAACCACTACGGCAAAACGCCGCCCTGTGTGGACGCGCTGCTCGCGGCCGGCGTCGCGACCGTCGTCTATGCCGTCACCGATCCGAACGAGATCGCGGCCGGCGGCGCGGCCCGGCTCGCCGCGGCGGGGGTGACCGTGCAGCCCGGCGTGCTGGCCGACGACGTCGCCGGCGGCCCGTTGCGGGAATGGCTGCACAAACAACGAACCGGCTCGCCGCACGTCACCTGGAAGTACGCCAGCAGCCTCGACGGCCGCAGCGCCGCCGCCGACGGCACCAGCCAGTGGATCTCCAGCGAGGCCTCCCGGCACGACCTGCACCGCCGCCGTGCCGCCGCCGACGCGATTATCGTCGGCACCGGCACCGTGCTGACCGACGATCCCGCGTTGACCGCCCGACTGCCCGACGGATCCCTGGCGGACAAGCAGCCACTGCGCGTAGTGGTCGGCACCCGTGAAATACCGCCCGAGGCAAAGGTTCTCAACGACGATTCGCGCACCATGGTGATCCGCACCCGCGACCCGATGGAGGTGCTCAAGGCGTTGTCGGACCGCACCGACATCCTGCTGGAGGGCGGTCCGACGCTGGCCAGTGCGTTCCTGCGGGAGGGCGCCATCGATCGGATCCTGACCTACGTCGCACCGATCCTGGTGGGCGGGCCCGTCACCGCCGTCGACGACGTCGGCGTGCCGACGATCGCGCGGGCACTGCGGTGGCGCTTCGACGGCGCCGACCGGATCGGCCCGGATCTGTTGCTGAGCCTGGTGCCGCAGAGCGGCTGACTATCGCTCGCCCAGCGCGACGGTCTCCTGCTCGGGCAAAGCGGGTTCCTCGGCGTGATGCTTGCGGCTGCCGAGCAGCAGGCCCAGCAGCGCGCCCACCACGCAGATCACGACGGTGGCCGCGAAGATGTCACCGTACATCATGGCGAACGCCTTCAGATACAGCGTGGCCTGGGCCGCGACCCGCTCGAACAGGGTGGCATCCGGCGAGATCTTCGCCGTCAGCCCCGCGATGATCTGGTTGAAGCGGTACAAGCCCCAGGCACTTAGCGCCGCAACACCGATCAGCATGCCCGTCATCCGGGCCACTACCACCGCCGCGGACGCGATGCCATGCTGAGCCGACGGAACCACCCGCAGGGCGGCCGAGGTCAGCGGCCCGATCACCAGGCCGAGTCCCAGGCCCGCCACCAGCAGATCGGTGTGGACCAGGGGCAGGCTGACGCCGAAAATGTCGTGATGCTGGCTCATCACGTCCATGCGCCAGTAGTGGATCAGCCAATAGCCGTATGCCGCGATCAGCAGCCCGATGAACGTCATCGCGCGGTCGCCGATGCGGGTCGCGATGAACCCGCCCAGCACCGCCCCGATCGGCAGCGCGATCAAAAACCACAGCAGCAACCCGGCCGCGGCCGTCTGGTCCATCTGCAGCACGCCCTGACCGAACAGCTCGACGTTGACCAGCGTCACCATCAGCGCCGCGCCCGCGCACACCGAGGCGCCCAGCGCAGACAAAAACGGCCGGAAGTGCACGCCGGTGGGGTCGATGAGCCGGGTGCGGGCGAAGCGCTCCCACAGGATGAACACCACGCCCACCACGACGGCACCGATCACCAGCGGCAGTCCGTAGCTCGGCAGGATCGTCTTGCCGTCGGGCTGCGGGTTGTACAGCCCGATGACCGCCAGCCCCAAAGCGATGGCCAGCAGCACGCCGCCGACGACGTCGACCCGTTCGGGTTCGTCGACCTGCTGGTGTGACGGCAGGCTGAACTGGATCGCCACCATGGCGATCAACGTCAGCGGAACGTTGATCCAGAACACGTACTGCCATTCGTGGAAAACCCAGACGATGAAAATTCCGTACAACGGACCCAGCACGCTGCCGAGCTCCTGGGCGGCACCGATGCCACCCAGCACGCTGGCGCGGTTGCGCTGCGCCCACAAGTCCGCGCCCAACGCCAACGTCACCGGCAGCAGTGCCCCGCTGGCGATGCCCTGCACGGTGCGCCCGGCGATCAGCAGATGGAAGTCGCCCCAATGTCCGGCCAGCGCGGTGATCACCGAGCCGATGATGAACAGCGCCAGGCTGACCTGCAGCACCAGTTTGCGGCCGAAGCGGTCGGACGCCCGGCCCAGCAGCGGCATCGCGGCGATGTAGCCCAGCAGGTACATCGTGATGATCCAGGTGATGCGCTGCAGCTGATTGATCGGGATGTGAACGTCGCTCATGATGTCGCGCATGATCGTCACGACGACATAAGCGTCCAGGGCGCCCAGCAGCACGGCGAGGCTGCCGGCGCTGATCGCGATTCCGCGTCCTGCTCGCATGCTCATCAGCTCACCGGGGGCTTGGTGACGGTGACCGGCTTGCCCCAGTCAGACAGCGTCACCTGAACCGAATTGCCTTGGCTCTTCTGCAGGTTGGCCTGGACCAGCTGGTGGTCACCGGTCTCTTGAATCCAGACCGTGGCGGGCAGGGGCTGCGTCGCGTTGAGCGACGGGATGATCTTGTTCACCGCGTCCGGGGCGACGTTCCCGCTGATCTTGATCGTGGTCTGGCCGTTGATCGTCTCGCGGTCCTCGGCCTTGGCGTTGGTGAAGTTCGCCAACACATTGGCCAGGCCGTTGTCGGGGCTCAGCAGCACGGACACGTCGTAGACGTCGGACGCCTTGCCGAAGTCGCTCCACTTGTTGGGCGTCAGCGTGGCGTACAGCACCGAGTCGTAGACGACGAAGTTGGCGTCGATGTCCGAACCCGCCATCGACAGCTGCGCGTTGCCCGAGGCGGCGGTGCTGGGCGTGGTGGTCAGGTCGCCGGTCAGCTTCTTGATCGGCAGCCCGGGAATCTTGCCCTCGGTCGACAGCACCAGATGCACGCTCTTGACGGTCTTGGTGGTGTCGGCGGATTGCTTGACCAGAGCCGTGGCGTCGGGCAAGGGGCCGCCGCTGTTCTTCGAACCCGACGAGCAACCGGCGATCAAAGCGGTGACAACGGTCAGGGAAGCGAGGACGGCCGTAAGTCGGCGGCGTGTCTGCATACCGTGCATCGTAGAGGGTCTTGTTGACCGGCCTCCGAAACGCCAGGGCTCGCCGGCCCCTCGCGGCGGCCCTCGGGTCGCGTAATCGTGGCCGCTCACCAGGCAAAGCGCCGGCGAATTAGCCTGGTGGAATGTTCACCGGAATTGTCGAGGAACTCGGAGAGGTGACCGGCCGGGATGTCCTCACCGATGCAGCGCGCCTGACCATCCGCGGGCCCGTCGTCACCGCCGACGCCGGCCATGGCGATTCGATCGCCGTCAACGGGGTGTGCCTGACGGTCGTCGAGCTACTCGCCGACGGCCAGTTCACCGCCGACGTGATGGCCGAAACCCTGGACCGGTCCAACTTGGGCGCGCTGGACGTCGGGAAGCGGGTCAACCTGGAGCGTGCCGCCGCGGTCAACAGCCGGCTCGGCGGCCACATCGTGCAGGGGCACGTGGACGGCACCGGGCACGTGGTGTCCCGTACCCCGTCGGAGCACTGGGAGGTGGTGCGCATCGAGATTCCGTCGTCGATCGCCCGCTATGTCGTCGAGAAGGGGTCGATCACGGTCGACGGGATTTCGCTGACGATCTCCGGCCTGGGCACCGAACCCCGGGACTGGTTCGAGGTCTCCCTGATCCCGACCACTCGGGAAGTGACCACGCTGGGGCACGCCCCGGTCGGTACCCGGGTGAACCTCGAAGTCGACGTGATCGCCAAATATGTCGAACGGCTGATGACCGCGCGGGGCCAATGAGGGTCACCGCGGTGCTCGTGGCCGGCGCCCTGACGGGGATCGCGGCGCTGGCCGGCTTCCTTTTCGTGGGTATCGCGGCCGCCGACGCCACCGAAGAGAAGGAAGCCTGCCAGCTGATGGACGATCCGGCGGGTCACGACGCGGGCTATCAACCCGCCGAGTACGCGTTCATGGTGCTGCGCGCAAAGATGTCGGCCGCCGACGCACGCAACGTGATCTCCCTGGCGGCGCAGGACTTTTGCCCGAATCACATCATCGATCTGCCGGCTAGCTGGCGGTAGCGGCCCCGAATCTCGCCCCGCGACCACCGCGCGCAAGATCACAGTTTCATAACGATAGTCACAATCGCACTACACCATGGCGACACGCCTGTTCTAAATCCCCACGCAGCCCTTCGCAGGTCCATACTCGATCCCAGAGGCCGGCCGCACCATTTCAGCGAAGGAGCAGCAGAAATGTCCGTCGAAAGGTTGGCCGAGGCTGTCTATGAAGACCTCGCATTCGAAGCGGTGGCGACACTTGCCGGCCGGAAGGCTGAAGCGCAATCACGGGCAGTGTGGAGCAAAGAAGTCAACGACACCACGCTGACGATCGTCGAGCACAGCGTGCGGGATCACACCAGTTACGAGTTGGTCGGCGAGGACGGCCGCGACGTATCGCTGGGGCGGTTTTCCTCATACCCCGCCGTCGCCGCCGCCGTCAGCCGGTGGACGCACTACATCGAGGCCGGCGGTTCGGTCGGCCGCTGGCTGGCCCACTATGCGGTCGACTGCGCGGGCGGGCAAGTCATCCCAATGCCGGTGCGCCGCATCGTCTGAGCATTTCCGACCACCCGTTCGGGTCAACGTCGTCGCGTCGCCGGACGGCCGCCTGAACTCAGACTCGCTGGTAACACTCGTCACAACTGCGCAGCGCTCGCCGAGCCGGCGGCGAACCCCTCCGCCATGATCAAAGGCCCTGGTGGCGGCGCACGATCAGCCCCCGATCGGCTCAGGTAGAGTCCCCGCCGCTACCCGGATCGACCCGGACAACGGGCGCTGCCATGAACGTCGCACCAATCGGCGACGTCGTCATCGACGTGGTGCCGAAAGCCGCGGCAATAACACCGCGCCCCGCGTGGTTCATACTTGATGCAATACGCGGGCTTCGCGTGTTGCACGGTACGACAGCAAGGCAGCGCAGATGACGAGGTTGGACTCCGTCGAGAGGGCTGTTGCCGACATTGCGGCCGGAAAGGCCGTGGTCGTCATCGATGACGAGGAACGAGAGAACGAGGGCGATCTCATCTTCGCCGCCGAGAAGGCGACGCCGGAGATGGTGGCCTTCATGGTGCGCTACACCTCCGGCTACCTCTGCGTTCCCCTCGACGGCGCGATCTGCGACCGGCTCGGCCTGCTGCCCATGTACGCGCTCAACCAGGACAAGCACGGGACCGCTTACACGGTCACCGTGGACGCGCGGCTCGGCGTGGGCACCGGGATCTCGGCCTCCGATCGCGCCACCACGATGCGGCTGTTGGCCGATCCGGCCAGCATCGCCACTGACTTCACCCGGCCCGGCCACGTGGTCCCGTTGCGCGCCAAAGACGGCGGGGTGCTGCGCCGCCCCGGTCACACCGAGGCCGCCGTCGACCTGGCCAGGATGGCCGGCCTGCAGCCCGCGGGCGCGATCTGCGAGATCGTCAGCCAAAAGGACGAGGGCGCGATGGCTCAGACCGACGAGCTGCGGGTGTTCGCCGACGAGCACGACCTCGCGTTGATCACCATCGCCGACATCATCGAATGGCGGCGCAAGCACGAAAAGCACATCGAGCGCATCGCCGAAGCGCGGATCCCGACCCGGCACGGCGAATTCCGGGCTATCGGCTACGCGAGCATTTACGAAGACGTCGAACACGTCGCGCTGGTTCGCGGCGACATCGCCGGACCGAACGGCGAAGGTGACGACGTGCTGGTGCGGGTGCACTCCGAATGCCTGACCGGAGACGTGTTCGGCTCACGGCGATGCGATTGCGGACCGCAGCTCGATGCGGCAATGGCGATGGTCGCCCGCGAGGGTCGCGGCGTGGTGCTCTACATGCGCGGCCACGAGGGCCGCGGGATCGGCTTGATGCACAAGCTGCAGGCCTACCAGCTGCAAGATGCCGGCGCGGACACGGTGGATGCCAACCTCAAGCTCGGATTACCTGCCGACGCAAGGGATTACGGGATCGGCGCCCAGATTCTGGTGGACCTGGGTGTGCGCTCGATGCGGCTGCTGACCAACAATCCCGCCAAGCGGGTGGGGTTGGACGGCTACGGGCTGCACATCATCGAGCGCGTGTCCCTGCCGGTGCGCGCCAATGCGGAGAACATCCGTTACCTGATGACCAAGCGGGATAGGATGGGGCACGATCTGGCCGGCCTGGATGATTTTCACGAATCTGTCCATTTGCCAGGCGAATTCGGTGGCGCTTTGTGATTGTGTCGCGCCGCGACGATGCAGAACGGCAAGTGATGAGGAGAAGCGGCGCAAGATGTCGCGCCGCGACGATGCAGAACGACAAGTGATGAGGAGAAGCGGCGCAAGATGACGCGCCGCGACGATGCAGAACGACAAGTGATGAGGAGACGCGGCGCAAGATGAGTGGCACCGGCATACCCGACCTGGGGCATCTCGACGCGTCCGGTTTGCGGCTCGGCATCGTCGCCAGCACCTGGCACAGCACGATCTGTGACGCGCTGCTGGCCGGTGCCCAGCGGGTGGTCGCGCGGTCGGGGATCGACAACCCCACCGTGGTGCGGGTGCACGGCGCGATCGAGATCCCGGTGGTAGCCCAGGAGCTCGCCCGCAATCACGACGCCGTCATCGCTTTGGGGGTCGTAATCCGTGGTGGGACACCGCATTTCGAGTATGTGTGTGACGCGGTGACGCAGGGTTTGACCCGGGTTTCGCTGGACGCCTCGACGCCGGTCGCCAATGGTGTGCTGACGACCAACACCGAAGAGCAGGCACTGGATCGAGCGGGGCTTCCGACGTCCGCGGAAGACAAGGGCGCGCAGGCCGCCGGCGCCGCGCTGACCGCCGCGCTGGCCCTGCGTGACCTGCGCGCCCGGTCGTGAGCCGGCCGTCGGCCGGTGCGGACTGGGATGCCGAATTGCGTCCGCATTGGACGCCGATATTCGCCTACGGGGCAGCACTTCTGATTGCGGGGGCGCACATCGCCGTCGGGGTGGTGCTCAAGATCAGCTCCAGCGGGGTGGTCTTCCAAACGGCGGATCAGGTGGCGATCGCCGTCCTGGGCCTGGTCATCGCTGGGGTGGTGCTGTTGTTCGCCCGCCCGCGGCTGCGCGTCGGCAAGCCTGGCCTTTCGGTTCGAAACCTGTTGGGGGACAAACTGATCCCTTGGTCGGAGATCGTCGGCGTATCGTTTCCCGCCGGCAGTCGCTGGGCGCACATCGACCTGCCCGACGACGAGTACATTCCGGTGATGGCGATTCAGGCCGTCGACAAGGACCGCGCCGTGGCCGCGATGGACACCGTCCGGTCGCTGTTTGCCCGCTATCGCCCCGACCTGGAATCGCGCTGACGCCGCGCGCGACGGCAGTGTCGTAGGATCGCCCGATGGCACGGCATTTGCGGGGGATGGCGGCATCGGTCTTGGTCCTGGCGGCGCTGTGCGGATGTACGACATCGGTGAGTGGCCGGGCCGTCCGCGCGCCCGGGCAATCCCCGCCCGGAAACCTCAGATCCGCTTCGCCGGTCTTCGCCCCGATTCCGGCGCGGGATTTGCTGCTGCAGAATGGGGACACCACGCCGCTCGGCCCGGCCACGGCCATGCCGGTCGGCGCCACGTACTTCACCAGTGTCACACCACCGGAGTGCGCGGCGGCACTGTTGTTCAAAGGGTCGCCGCTGCCGCCGCCCCGCGCCGCCGATCACGCCGAGTCGTCCTACCAGGTCGCCGGGCCCGCCCTGTACGCGGAATCCATCGACAATTACGACAAGAAGCTCAACCCGCACGATGTGGTGTGGAAGAGCTTTGGCGTGGTGTCGAAATGCCGCGGCGACGCCGTGGGCCACAGCCCGCAGGGCGACTTCCAACCGATGCGCCTGAGCCACTTCACCATCGCCTCCGACGGTGTGCTGGTGTGGACGATGACCCGTCCGGACTGGACGTGCGACTACGGGCTGGTGGTGCTGGCGCGGACGGTCTTGCTGGCCTCGGTGTGCGACGCCAAAAGCGGGTTCCCGATGAGCGAGTGGGCCGCCAAGCGGCGCGCCCAACTCGACAGCCGAACTACCTGAAGCGTGCTCAGTAGTTCTTGCAGCTGATCATCATCTGGCGAAATATCGGGAAGGCCTGGTCGGCGCCCGGGTTGTTCTGAATCGCCTTCAGCAGATTCAGCCGCTCATCCGGCGTCGAGGCCATGAACGTCCGCAGGAATTGCAGGTTGGGCGGCGACTGGTCGAGGTACTGCGCGGCCATCGGATTTTCCGCGTGCACGGCGCGCATCGCCTGGTCGTAGGTGCAGGTGGTGTTCACCATCGGGCCGACGTCGGGGGTTGCCGACGCTACCCCGGTACCGACGCTCAACGACAACGCCAAACAACCAACCCCCACGGCCAGCCCGGCCAACGGTCGTTTGTTCATGTGAAAGCTCCCTCCAGCTGTTGCACCCACTCTAGCGCCACAGCTAACACGGCTTAGCCCGAACCGACGCCTCCCAAACGGTGCGACGCGTTCGCGCGGAGTGAAAAGCGGCCGATTTCCGCCACGCGATCCCGGTTCGCCGGCGCCGGTTTTCCGGCTACTAGCCTGGATACGTGCCAGATCCCGCCACGTATCGTCCCGCTCCTGGATCCATTCCGGTCGAGCCCGGCGTCTACCGATTTCGGGATGCGCACGGCCGGGTGATCTACGTCGGAAAGGCCAAGAGCCTACGCAGCCGGCTCACGTCCTACTTCGCCGATGTCGCGAATCTGCATCCGCGCACCCGGCAGATGGTGACCACAGCGGCCAAGGTCGAGTGGACGGTGGTCAACACCGAAGTCGAGGCCTTGCAGCTGGAATACAACTGGATCAAGGAGTTCGACCCGCGGTTCAACGTCCGCTACCGCGACGACAAGTCCTACCCGGTGCTGGCCGTCACCCTCAACGAGGAGTTCCCCCGGCTGATGGTCTACCGAGGCCCGCGCCGCAAAGGTGTGCGGTATTTCGGTCCCTACTCGCACGCGTGGGCGATCCGGGAAACTTTGGACCTGCTCACCCGGGTATTCCCCGCGCGGACCTGCTCGCAGGGAGTGTTCAAGCGGCACAAGCAGATCGACCGGCCGTGTCTACTCGGCTACATCGACAAGTGCTCGGCGCCGTGTATCGGCCGGGTCAGCCCCGAGCAACATCGCCAGATCGTCGACGATTTCTGCGACTTCCTGTCCGGAAAGACCGATCGATTTGCCCGCGACCTGGAGCAGCAGATGCGTGCGGCGTCCGACGAGCTCGATTTCGAACGGGCCGCGCGCCTTCGCGACGACATCGGCGCGCTGAAGCGGGCGATGGAAAAGCAAGCGGTGGTGTTCGGCGACGGCACCGACGCCGACGTGGTGGCCTTTGCCGACGACGAACTCGAGGCCGCGGTGCAAGTGTTCCACGTCCGCGGTGGCCGAGTCCGTGGCCAGCGCGGCTGGATCGTCGAAAAGTCGGCCGATGCAGGCGATTCCGGTGAGGAGCAGCTGGTCGAGCAGTTCCTGACGCAGTTCTACGGCGACCAGGCCGAACTAGGTGGAGCGGCCGACGAGGCGGCTAATCCGGTGCCCCGCGAGGTGCTGGTGCCGTGCCTGCCGTCCAACGCCGACGAGTTGTCCAGCTGGCTGTCCGGTCTGCGCGGATCGCGGGTCGTGTTGCGGGTGCCGCGCCGCGGTGACAAGCGGGCGCTCGCCGAAACCGTACAGCGCAACGCGAAAGAGGCGCTGCAGCAACACAAGCTGAAACGCGCCGGCGACTTCAACGCCAGATCCGCTGCGCTGCAGAACATTCAGGACGCGCTCGGGCTGGCCGAGGCGCCGCTGCGGATCGAGTGCGTGGACATCAGCCACGTGCAGGGCACCGATGTGGTGGGATCGCTGGTGGTCTTCGAGGACGGTCTGCCGCGCAAGTCGGACTATCGGCACTTCGGGATCAAGGAAGCCGCCGGGCAGGGCCGCTCCGACGATGTCGCCTCCATCGCCGAGGTGACCCGCCGCCGCTTCGCGCGCCACCTCAGTGAGCAGAACGACCCCAATATGCTTTCCCCGGAAGGCAAATCACGCCGGTTCGCCTACCCGCCCAATCTGTACGTCGTCGACGGCGGGGCGCCGCAAGTCAACGCGGCCAGCGCCGTACTCGAGGAGCTGGGCATCACCGACGTCGCGGTGATCGGCCTGGCCAAACGGCTGGAAGAGGTCTGGGTGCCCGCCGAGCCGGATCCCGTCATCCTGCCGCGCAACAGCGAGGGGCTATACCTGCTGCAGCGCGTGCGTGACGAGGCGCACCGGTTCGCGATCACCTACCATCGCAGCAAGCGATCCAAGCGAATGACCGCCTCAGCGCTGGATGCGGTGCCAGGATTGGGAGAACACCGCCGCAAGGCGCTGGTCACCCACTTCGGATCGATAGCCCGCCTCAAGGAGGCCACCGTCGACCAGATCACCGCCGTTCCGGGTATCGGCGTGGCAACGGCCACGGCCGTCCTCGAGGCGCTGCGGCCCCAACCGGCCGAACAGCCCGAGTCGCCCGGGCACGCCCAACAATCCGGAACCCCGGCATGACGAGCCGGGTCGGGGACAGCGACCAGCGGCCGGGGCCGGTGGCGGGGATCGACGTCGTCCTGGTCACCGGGTTGTCGGGGGCCGGACGCGGGACGGCGGCCAAGGTGCTCGAGGACCTCGGCTGGTATGTCGCCGACAACCTGCCGCCCCAACTCATCACCCGGATGGTGGATTTCGGACTGGCCGCCGGGTCGCGGATCACCCAACTCGCCGTGGTCATGGACGTCCGGTCCCGCGGCTTCACCGGCGATCTCGACGAGGTGCGCAACGAACTGGCCACCCGCAACATCAACCCGCGCGTGGTGTTCATGGAAGCCTCCGACGACATGTTGGTCCGCCGCTACGAACAGAACCGGCGCAGCCACCCGCTGCAGGGCCGACAGACGCTGGCCGAGGGCATCGCCGCCGAACGCCGGATGCTGGCGCCGGTGCGCGCCACCGCCGACCTGATCATCGACACGTCCACGCTGTCGGTGCGGGGCCTGCGGGAAAGCATCGAGCGGGCGTTCGGTGGCGACACGGATCTGTCCACCAGCGTCACGGTCGAGTCGTTCGGCTTCAAGTACGGGCTGCCGATGGACGCCGACATGGTGATGGACGTGCGCTTCCTGCCGAACCCGCACTGGGTCGACGAGTTGCGCCCGCTCACCGGGCAAGACCCGGCGGTCGCCGATTACGTGCTCAGGCAACCCGGCGCGGCGGAATTCCTCGACGCTTACCATCGGTTGCTGGCCCTTGTTGTCGAGGGCTATCGCAGGGAGGGCAAGCGCTACATGACGATCGCGATCGGCTGCACCGGCGGCAAACACCGCAGCGTGGCGATCGCGGAGGCGCTGATGCGCCGGCTGCAGGCCCAGCAAACCGAGGCCCGACTGTCGGTGCGGGTGCTGCACCGGGATCTGGGCCGCGAATGAGCCCACCACACAGCGAGGGCATCGTCGCACTCGGCGGGGGACACGGCTTGTACGCGACGCTGTCGGCCGCTCGCCGGCTGACCCCCTACGTGACCGCGGTGGTGACCGTCGCCGACGACGGCGGTTCGTCGGGCCGGCTGCGCAGCGAACTGGATGTGGTGCCGCCCGGTGATCTGCGGATGGCGTTGGCGGCGTTGGCATCTGATAGCCCTTACGGTCAGTTGTGGGCAACCATCCTGCAGCACCGATTCGGTGGCAGCGGGGCGCTGGCCGGGCATCCGATCGGCAACCTGCTGCTGGCCGGCCTGTCCGAGGTGCTGGCCGACCCGGTCGCCGCCCTCGACGAGCTGGGCCGCATCCTCGGCGTCAAGGGGCGGGTGCTGCCGATGTGCCCCATCGCGTTGCAGATCGAGGCCGACGTGTCCGGGCTGGAGGCCGATCCCCGGATCTTCCGGTCCATCCGCGGCCAGGTCGCCATCGCGACCACGCCGGGCAAGGTGCGCCGGGTGCGGCTGCTGCCGCCGGATCCGCCGGCGACCCGGCAGGCCGTCGACGCGATCATGGCCGCGGACCTGGTGGTGCTGGGGCCCGGCTCGTGGTTCACCAGCGTGATCCCGCACGTGCTGGTCCCCGAGTTGGCCGCGGCGCTGCGGGCCACCGCGGCGCGCCGGGCGCTGGTGCTCAACCTGGTCGCCGAGCCGGGGGAGACGGCGGGGTTCTCGGTGGAACGGCACCTGCACGTGCTGGTCCAGCATGCGCCCGGGTTCACCGTGCACGACATCATCATCGACGCCGATCGGGTGCCCAGCGAGCGTGAGCGCGACCAACTGCGCCGCACCGCGACCCTGCTCAGGGCCGAGGTCCACTTCGCCGACGTGGCCCGACCTGGTACACCTTTACATGACCCGGGCAAGCTCGCGGCGGCCCTGGACGGGGTCCGCACGGGCCGCGCGGGTCCGGCAGCGCCTTCGGCGAAGGCCACCGCCGAGATTCGGGTCGACGGTGAGACTTCACCGACGGCCGTGAACGGACCGGCCGGCAGCGGACCAAGGGGTGACGACGCGTGGCGATGACGACCGAAGTCAAGGACGAGCTGAGCCGTCTGGTAGTGAAGTCGGTCAGTGCGCGCCGAGCGGAGGTCACCTCCCTGCTGCGGTTCGCTGGAGGCCTGCACATCGTGGGCGGCCGCGTGGTCGTCGAGGCCGAGGTGGACCTGGGCAACATCGCGCGCCGGCTGCGCAAGGACATTTTCGACCTGTACGGCTACAACGCCGTCGTGCATGTGTTGTCGGCCAGCGGTATTCGCAAAAGCACCCGCTATGTGCTGCGGGTGGCCAACGACGGCGAGGCGCTGGCCCGTCAGACCGGGTTGCTGGACATGCGCGGGCGGCCGGTGCGCGGCCTGCCGGCGCAGGTCGTCGGAGGCAGCATCGCCGACGCCGAAGCCGCCTGGCGCGGGGCTTTTTTGGCGCACGGGTCGCTGACCGAGCCGGGACGCTCCTCCGCGCTGGAAGTCAGCTGCCCCGGACCCGAGGCGGCCCTGGCGCTGGTCGGTGCCGCACGCCGGCTCGGGGTGAGCGCCAAGGCCCGCGAGGTGCGCGGCGCCGACCGCGTGGTGGTCCGCGACGGCGAGGCGATCGGTGCGCTGCTGACCCGGATGGGCGCCCAGGACACCCGGCTCATCTGGGAGGAACGCCGGATGCGTCGCGAAGTGCGGGCGACCGCCAACCGGCTGGCCAACTTCGACGACGCCAACCTGCGCCGCTCGGCCCGGGCCGCGGTGGCCGCGGCCGCCCGGGTGGAACGGGCGCTGGAAATCCTGGGCGACAGCGTTCCCGACCATCTGGCATCGGCCGGCAAGCTCCGCGTCGAGCACCGCCAGGCTTCGCTCGAGGAGCTGGGCCGGCTCGCCGACCCGCCGATGACGAAAGACGCTGTGGCGGGGCGTATCCGGCGTCTGCTGTCGATGGCCGACCGCAAGGCCAAGGTCGACGGCATTCCCGACACCGAATCCGCGGTGACGCCGGATTTGCTCGAAGACGCCTGAGGATTGTCGCAATCCCTCGACGCGGTTTGCTGACGGGGGCTACGGTCGTCGCATGAAGCGGCTTTCGAGTGTCGACGCGGCGTTTTGGTCTGCCGAGACCGCGGGTTGGCACATGCACGTGGGCGCGCTGGCGATCTGCGACCCCTCCGACGCGCCCGAGTACAGCTTTGCGCGGCTCCGCCAACTGCTGATCGAGCGCCTGCCCGAACTGCCGCAGTTGCGCTGGCGGGTCACCGGATCACCACTCGGGCTGGATCGGCCCTGGTTCGTCGAGGACGAGGACCTCGACGTCGACTTCCACATTCGTCGCATCGGCGTCCCCGCCCCGGGCGGGCGGCGCGAGGTCGACGAGCTCGTCGGCCGGTTGATGTCCTGCAAGCTGGACCGGTCCCGACCGCTGTGGGAGCTGTGGGTGATCGAGGGCGTCAAGGGCGGCCGCGTCGCCACTCTGACCAAAATGCACCACGCCATCGTCGACGGCGTCTCGGGCGCCGGGCTGGGCGAAATCCTGCTGGACGTCACGCCCGAGCCCCGGCCGGCGCAGCGGGAGACGGTCGGCTCGCTGGTGGGTCTCAAGCTGCCCGGCCTGCAGCGGCGGGCGATCGGGGCGCTGATCAACGTCGGGGTGATGACGCCGTTCCGCGTCGCACGGCTGGTGGAGCAGACGCTGCGCCAGCAGGTCGCCGCGCTGGGCGTCCGCAGCAGGCCGCCGCGCTATTTCGAGGCGCCCAAGACCCGGTTCAACGCCCCGGTCTCACCGCATCGCCGGATCACCGGCACCCGCGTGGAGTTGGCCCGCGCCAAGGCCGTCAAGGACGCATTCGGGGTCAAGCTCAACGATGTGGTGCTGGCTTTGGTCGCCGGGGCGGCCCGGGAGTATCTGCACAAGAGGGGCGAACTGCCGGCCAAGCCGCTGATCGCGCAGATCCCCGTGTCGACCCGCACCGACGGCTCGCAGTCCGACGTCGGCAACCAGATCAGCTCGATGACGGCCTCGCTGGCCACCGACATCGAGGACCCCGCCGAGCGACTGCTGGCGATCTACGAAAGTACGCAGAGCGCAAAGGAAATGGCCAAGGCGCTGTCGGCGCATCAGATCATGGGTCTGACCGAGACGACGCCGCCGGGGCTGTTGCAGCTGGCTGCCCGGGCCTACACGGCCACCGGTCTGTCGCGGAACCTGGCCCCGATCAACATGGTCGTGTCCAACGTTCCCGGGCCGGCCATGCCGCTGTACATGGCCGGTGCCAAAGTGGAATCGCTTGTGCCGCTTGGGCCTCCGGTGATGGACGTGGCCCTGAACATCACCTGCTTCTCCTACACCGAGTTCCTGGACTTCGGTTTCGTGACGACACCCGAGGTCGCCAACGACATCGAAGATATGGCCAAGGCCGTCGAACCTGCGCTGGTCGAGCTGGAAAAGGCCGCGGCCGAAGGCTGAGTCGTCAGTCGCGGCGCAGGTAGCTGGTCGCGTACACCCAGGACAAAAACCGCGCCACCGCCTCGGCCGACCGATGCGCCCGCGGGGAGCTGAAAATGTCGAATGCATGCTGGGCGCTGGGTAGTTCGGCATACGCGACGGGCGACTTGGACACCGCACGCAGTTCTTCGACGAACTCGCGGGCCTCGCCGACCGGGATGAGCGAATCGTCGTGGCCGTGCAGCACGAAGAACGGCGGCGCGTCGGCCCGCAGCCGCCGGATCGGTGAGGCATCGACGTAGACGTCGCGGTCGGTCGCGAATTCCCGTTTGACGACGAACTTTTCGAGCAATTCGACGAACTCGCGGCGACCGTCGCCCTCGGTGGAAAACCAGTCGTAGCGGCCGTACACGGGGACGGCGGCGACCACGGAGGTGTCGGCGTCTTCGAAGCCCGGCTGGAAGGCGGGGTCGTTCGGGGTCAGCGCGGCCAGCGAGGACAAGTGCCCCCCGGCCGATCCGCCGGTGATGGCGACGAAGTCCGGATCACCGCCGTACTGCGCGATGTTCTGCTTGACCCAGGCCAGCGCCCGCTTCACGTCGACGATGTGATCGGGCCAGGTGTGCACCGGCGAGACCCGATAGCCGATGGACACGCAGATCCAGCCGCGGGCCGCGAGATGACTCATCAGCGGGTAGGCCTGCGGCCGGCGCATCCCGATCACCCAGGCGCCGCCCGGGATCTGCACCAACACGGGCGCCTTGCCATCGCGGGGCAGGTCGCGGCGACGCCAGATGTCGGCGCGGTTGGCGCGGTGCGGCCCGTAGCTGACGACGTTGGTTTTGGCCACGTAACGGCGCCGGGCCACGGTGTTGCCCAGCGGCAGGTTGCGCCGGCCGCGCCGCCGCGGTGTGGTGGCTGGCAGATCGGCCAGGGCCTCGGCGTAATCGGGCCCCAGTTGTTCGCGCAACCCCGCCTCGAGTACCGGTCCCGGCGTGGTGACGCCGCGATAGCGGATCACCGCGAGGATCAGCCACGACGCGGCGGTCAGCGTCAGCGCCGCCTTGCCGCGGCGCCCGGCGAAGTCGCCGCGCCGGGCGCGGCGCAGCACGTCGAGCGCCGAAACGGAGAAGTACACGCCGGGAACTTCCGAGGTCGGCCAGCCGAACGCGAACACCAGAACGGTGCGGTAGCCCTTGCGCGCCAGGGGGCGTAAACCGTTGGCGGCGTTGAGGAATTCCGCGGCGGCGCGCAGCAGCGGCCTGGGCTTGGGTCGGCGCATCAGCCGCCCACCCGGGATTGCAGTTCGTTGCGCAGGATTTTGCCGGTGCTGCCGCGGGGAAGCTCGTCGACGATCGAAATCTCGCGTGGCACTTTGTAATTGGCTAAGTTGTCGCGGATGTGCTGGCGGAGTGTCTCGACGGTCGCGGTAGCCGCGGGGGTGAGCACCACGAACGCCGCCAGCCGCTGGCCGTACTGTTCGTCGGGCACGCCGATCACCGCGGCCTCGGCGACCTCGGGGTGCCCGGCAAGGGTGTTTTCCACCTCGATCGGATAGATGTTCTCTCCGCCGGAGACGATCATCTCGTCGTCGCGGCCGACTACGAAAAGCCGTTCGTTGGCGTCGAGATAGCCGACGTCACCCGAGGACATGAAGCCGTCGTGGAAATCCTTGCGGGCGCCCGAGGTGTACCCGTCGAATTGGGTGTCGTTGCGTACGTAGATGGTGCCGACCTCCCCGGCCGGCACCTCGTTGAATTCCGGGTCTAATATCCGGATTTCGGTTCCCCCCGCCGGTCTGCCGGCCGTGTCGGGCGCGGCGCGCAGGTCTGCGGGCGTAGCGGTGGCGATCATGCCCGCCTCGGTCGCGTTGTAGTTGTTGTAGATGACGTCGCCGAACTGGTCCATGAACGCGGTGACGACGTCGGGGCGCATCCGCGACCCTGAGGCCGCGGCGAAGCGCAGGGAGCGACAGCTGTAGCGGTTGCGCACGTGCTCGGGCAGTTCCGTGATTCGGTCGAACATCACCGGAACCACCGCCAAGCCGGTCGCTTGGTGGCGGTCGATGAGGTCGAGGGTGGCCTCCGGATCGAACTTGCGCCGGGTGACGATCGTGCAGGCCATCGACGCGGCGAAGATCAGCTGCGAGAAGCCCCACGCGTGAAACATCGGCGCCACGATCACGATCGTCTCCTCCGCGCGCCACGGGGTCCGGTCCAGAATCGCCTTGAGTGTGCCGATGCCGGCGCCCCCGCCGGATTGCTTGGCGCCCTTGGGACTTCCGGTGGTGCCCGACGTCAGCAGGATCATCTTGCCCTTGCGACCGGTCCGCCGCGGCTGCTCACCGGCATGCTCGCCGATCAGCTTCTCGACCGTGCGCTCTCGACAGTCCTGGTTCCAGGCCACGATGCGGACGGCATCGGGCTTGTCGGCCAGTGCGCGATCCACCGTCGCGGCGAACTCCTCGTCGTAGATCGCGGCGTCGACACCTTCGCGATTGAGCACCTCGGCCATCGCCGGCCCGGCGAACGAGGTGTTCAGCAGCACCACGTCGGAACCGATCCGGTTGGCGGCGACCAATGCCTCGACGAAACCGCGGTGGTTGCGGCACATGATCCCGATGACCCTCGGCTGGCCCGACGGCAGGCTCTGCAGCGCCGCGCTCAACGCGTTGATCCGCGCGTCGAGCTCTCGCCAGGTCAGCGTGCCGAGCTCGTCGATCAGGGCGGGACGATCGGGGCAGCGCTGCGCCGCGCCGGCGAATCCCACCGTCATGCCCATGCCTTCGCGGCGCATCGCCGCGGCCATTTTCAGATAGCGGTCGGGCCGCATCGGCGCGACCATGCCGGCCCGGCGCAGCGTCGCCACCACCCCGGCGACACCACGAAGTTGCTCCAGTATCGAGGCCATCACTCAACCCAGAATCGGGAAGCGCCGTTTGGCGGCCAGTGCGGTCAGGGCCTCTTGCATCACCGAGCGCACATGCTCGTCGACCTCGTCGATGTCCGGGTGCTCGCCGAACTGCTCGGTGAGGTGGATCGGCTCGAGCACCTGCGTGACGATCTTGGTGGGCAACGGCAGGTTGGGCGGGATCGCGGCGCTGAACCCGAACGGGAAGCCGAACGACAGCGGCAGGATCGCGCTACGCAGCAGTCGCTTGATGCCCAGCCGCTCGGCCAGCCAAGTGCCCCGGGTCAGGTAGAGCTGGGTTTCCTGCCCGCCGATGGACACCGCCGGAACGATCGGCACGCCGGCATCGATCGCCGTGCTCACGTATCCCTTACGGCCGTTGAAGTCGATGACGTTCTCGGCCAGCGTCGGGCGGTAGGCGTCGTAGTCACCACCGGGGAAGACGACGACCACACCGCCCGACCGCAACGCCTTGGCCGCGTTGTCCCGAGTGGCGCGGATGTAGCCGGTCCGGCGGAACAGGCTTCCGGTCACGCCGAGAAACAAGATGTCGTGGCTGAGCGTGTAGACCGGCCGGGCATAACCGAACTTTTCGTAGAAGTCGATGCTGAAGATGGGAACGTCCATGGGGAACATGCCGCCGGAGTGATTGCCCACCACCAGCGCGCCCCCGGGCGGAAAGGATTCCAGCCCGTGTACCTCGGAGCGGAAGTACGTCTTGACGATGGGGCGCAGCACGCCCATCAGGCGTTGGGTCAGCCCGGGGTCGAATTGGCCGATCTCGGCGTCGTCACCGTCGGTATCGCTCACTTCGCCCACCGGCGCCCCCTTGTGCCTGGTCGTGTGACTTCGTCTCGTGGCGGTCAGGATTTCCCGCGATTTCGCGCGCTGAATCTGTAGATGGTAGCGAGGGCCTCGTAGGCCAGGGCTAACAGGCACGACCGTGCCTGGACGGTCGGCCGGGTGCCCGTCGAGCGGGCGCCGCCGGCGACCCGCGCGGCGAACGGATTCGCGCGCCGTCTCGCCGCGGGCCCGACGGACCGTTACACCGCACGGTCGATCTGGCACGTGTCGAGGCGGCATTCCAGCCGGAATCAAATTGCCGAAACCCGTGATCCACGTTATACATTCGGTTAGCAGGCTGGCTGAGCCAGCCCAATCCGGCCAGCGCTCAACCGAATTGCCCTCGACACGAGGCCACGCGGCCCGCCCGCGATGGCACCGATGGAGGCTCCATGCTGATAGACAGAAACTCTCAGCGGCTGACCTGGGTACAACGCGGCAGAAGGGGACGAAAGTGTATGTAGTGTGAGAAAATGCGACATACGCAACTCCTCGAATCGTATGGCGTTGGCCACATTCCGGGAGTTATCGTTAGCCCGCTTACTCCAGAACCGTCGGCTGAGAGAGACTCAATGGACTTCGCTGGTTTGTCCGACGAACGGGATACACGTTCGGTTGCGACTGCAACGCACATGCCGAGTGGTACCCGGGACCGGCGCGGTTTTCCGCCGCCGAGCGCCGTGGTCCGTCCCCCCTTGGGGCACGTTCGCCCGACGAGTCCCCCGCCCGCACGGCTGACCGCGAACCGGCCCTCCACTGCATTGGATCGCCCGGCCGCCGCGGACACCGCGGATCAACGCCAGGCCGACTACTTTCTGCGGCTGCTCATCCAGAACCGCCGACTGATCGAACAGCGGATCGAGGGTTATTACAAGGCAATCGCGCTGGCCGAAGCCAAGAATGACGAGGAGACGGCATCCGTCTTCCGGCACACGGCACGCATTGAAGAAGAGGAACGCGAAACCCTCGATGCATTGATCGAGAACCTGCACCGCCGGTTCCCCATCCGGATGGCACCGGATGTCCCGGCCGCCCCGCGGGGACCGCGGGTGCTCGCCCGGTAGGGCCGCGCTACCCCCGTCGCCACCCCGCCCGGACCCGGGCGGGGTGCCCGCACGATTGCCGCGTCGCCGTTGGCACGCAGCCAGAGCCGCGCAGTGTACGGACGCGTCGAACCTCGCAGGTCCGGGACTTCTACCAGCCCCACGGCCGTTGTCAGCGCTGATCTAGGCTGAGGGCCAGGGGTTAACCAGGAGACCCAGGCGAAGGCGAGGGAGACACAAGTGACGGTCCGGGTAGGCATTAATGGTTTTGGTCGAATCGGACGGAATTTTTATCGTGCGTTGCTGGCTCAGCAGGAGCAGGGTGGTGCCGATATCGAGGTGGTGGCGGTCAATGACATCACCGACAACCACACGTTGGCGCATCTGTTGAAATTCGACTCGATCCTGGGTCGGTTGCCCCACGAGGTGAGTCTGCAGGGCGAGGACACCATCGTGGTGGGCCCGGCCAAGATCAAGGCGCTGGCGGTGCGCGAGGGTCCGGCGGCGCTGCCCTGGGGCGAGTTGGGTGTCGACGTGGTCGTGGAGTCCACCGGGTTGTTCACCGCCCGCGCCAAGGCGCAGGGCCACCTGGATGCGGGGGCCAAGAAGGTGATCATCTCCGCACCGGCCAGCGACGAGGACATCACCATCGTGCTGGGGGTCAACGACGACAAATACGACGGCAGCCAGAACATCATCTCCAACGCCTCGTGCACCACGAACTGCCTGGGCCCGCTGGCCAAGGTGCTGCACGACGAGTTCGGCATCGTCAAGGGCCTGATGACCACCATTCACGCCTACACCCAGGACCAGAACCTGCAAGACGGCCCGCACAAGGACCTGCGCCGGGCCCGCGCGGCCGGGCTGAACATCGTGCCGACTTCCACCGGCGCGGCCAAGGCCATCGGCCTGGTGCTGCCCGAGCTGCAGGGCAAACTCGACGGGTATGCGCTGCGGGTGCCGATCCCGACCGGCTCGGTCACCGACCTGACCGCCGAACTTCGCACGCCGGCTAGCGCCGAAGACATCAACGCCGCGTTCAAGGCCGCCGCCGAGGGCAAACTCAAAGGCATCCTGAAGTACTACGACGAACCGATCGTCTCCAGCGACATCGTCACCGACCCCCACAGCTCGATCTTCGACTCCGGCCTGACCAAAGTCATCGACAACCAAGCCAAAGTCGTCTCCTGGTACGACAACGAATGGGGCTACTCCAACCGCCTCGTCGACCTCGTCGCACTAGTCGGCAAGTCCCTCTAACCGTGGGCATTCCGAACCTCGAAGACCTTCTGTCCGAAGGCGTTTCGGGTCGCCCGGTATTGGTGCGGTCCGACCTCAACGTGCCACTCGACGAGTCGGGAGCAATCACCGACCCGGGCCGCATCACCGCATCGGTTCCGACGCTGCGCGCACTGTTGGACGGGGGCGCCAAGGTGGTGGTGACCGCGCATCTGGGCCGCCCCAAAAACGGGCCCGACCCGAAGTTGTCGCTGGCGCCCGTCGCCGCGGCGCTGAGCGAGCAGTTGGGCCGGCACGTGCAGCTGGCCGGTGATGTCGTGGGTACCGACGCCCTGGCCCGCTCGGAAGGGCTGACCGAGGGCGACATCCTGCTGTTGGAAAACATTCGCTTCGACTCCCGCGAAACCAGCAAGGACGACGGCGAGCGGCTGGCGCTGGCCCGGCAGCTGGCCGAATTAGTCTCGCCCGGAGGGGCTTTCGTCTCGGACGGCTTCGGGGTGGTGCACCGCAAGCAGGCGTCGGTCTACGACGTCGCCACGCTGCTGCCGCACTACGCGGGCACACTGGTGGCCGAGGAGATCCGGGTGCTCGAGCAGTTGACCAGCTCGACCGCCCGGCCCTACGCGGTGGTACTCGGCGGGTCGAAGGTGTCCGACAAGCTCGGCGTCATCGAGTCGCTGGCCACCAAGGCCGACAGCATCGTGATCGGCGGCGGAATGTGCTTTACTTTCCTTGCTGCTCAAGGGTTTTCAGTAGGAAAGTCGCTGCTCGAAGAAGAGATGGTGGACACCTGTCGGCGGCTGCTGGACACCTACGTCGACGTGCTGCGATTGCCGATGGACATCGTGGTGGGGGAGAAGTTCGCGGCCGATTCCCAGCCGCAGACCGTGACCGCCGACGCCATCCCGGACGACATGATGGGCCTGGACATCGGGCCGGAGTCGGTGAAACGCTTCGCCGCGTTGCTGTCCAACGCCCAAACAGTGTTCTGGAACGGGCCGATGGGCGTGTTCGAATTCCCCGCATTCGCCGCGGGCACCAGGGGGGTCGCCGAGGCGATCGTCGCGGCGACCGGCAAGGGAGCGTTCTCGGTGGTCGGCGGCGGCGACTCGGCGGCCGCCGTGCGTGCCCTGGGCATCCCCGAGGACGATTTCTCGCACATCTCCACCGGCGGTGGTGCATCGCTGGAATACCTTGAGGGCAAGACGCTGCCGGGCATCGAGGTGCTGGGTAGCCCGCAGCGCAGTGAAGGGGATTCATGAGCCGCAAGCCGTTGATCGCCGGCAACTGGAAAATGAACCTCAACCACTTCGAGGCCATCGCGCTGGTGCAGAAGATCGCATTCGCGCTGCCGGACAAGTACTACGACAAGGTCGACGTCACGGTGCTGCCGCCGTTCACCGACCTGCGCAGCGTACAAACGCTGGTCGACGGCGACAAACTGCGGCTGACCTACGGCGCCCAGGACCTGTCGCCGCACGAATCGGGCGCTTACACCGGCGACATCAGCGGCACCTTCCTGGCCAAGCTGGGCTGCAGCTTCGTCGTCGTCGGGCACTCGGAGCGGCGTACCTACCACCACGAGGACGACGCCCTGGTGGCCGCCAAGGCCGCCGCCGCGCTGCGCAACGAGCTGACGCCGATCGTGTGCGTGGGTGAGCACCTCGACATTCGCGAGGCCGGCCAGCACGTCAGTCACTGCGAGCGGCAGGTGCGCGAGTCGCTGGCCGGGCTGTCCGCCGAGCAGATCGCCAACACCGTCATCGCCTACGAGCCGGTGTGGGCCATCGGGACCGGACGGGTGGCCAGCGCCGCCGACGCCCAGGAGGTGTGCAAGGCCATCCGCGACCAGCTGGCCGAGCTGGCGTCGCGCCAGATCGCCGATACCGTGCGGGTGCTCTACGGCGGTTCGGTGAACGCCAAGAACGTCGGTGAGATCGTCGCTCAGGAGGATGTCGACGGCGGTTTGGTCGGCGGGGCGTCGCTGGACGGCGAGCAATTCGCGACCCTGGCGGCCATCGCCGCGGGCGGACCACTGCCCTAGCCGGCCCTAGCCGGCGCGAGCGTCGGTTAGGGCGCCAGCAACCGCATTAGGTAGGGTGGGCGCATGCAATTGGCCCTGCAAATCACCCTGGTGGTCACCAGCATCCTGGTGGTCCTGCTGGTGCTGCTGCACCGCGCCAAGGGCGGTGGCCTGTCCACCCTGTTCGGCGGTGGCGTGCAGTCGAGCCTGTCGGGGTCCACGGTGGTGGAGAAAAACCTGGACCGGCTGACCGTGTTCATCACGGGAATCTGGCTGGTGTGCATCATCGGCATCGCCCTGATGATCAAGTACCGCTGATCGCTCGGCTACCCCGCGCGTTCACAACGCGGCGGTGAGCCTCCACAGCGCTTCGCGGTCTACCGAGACGGAGCGGTCCAGGGGGCTGACGATAATGTCGGTGGCTCCAGCGTCGCGGTAGCGGCGCAACTGCCGTGCCACGGACTCCTCGGGACCGATCGCGGCAAGGTCGACGACACTGGCGAGGCCTTCTCGGGCAATCACGTTGCGATACGACGGGATAGCCTCGTAGAAGCTCAGCTGCTGGGCCGCGGCGGCGCGAGCGTCCTCGACATCGTCGGACAACAGCACGGGTACCGCGGCGATGACGCGCGGTGCCGGGCGGCCCGCCCGGGTGGCCGCCTTGCTGATTTCGGGCACGATGAATTCTTCGATCGTGCGGGGCCCGGCCAGATAGGGCAGCGTGCCGTCGGCCAGTTCACCGGTGACCCGCAGCGCCTTGGGACCCATCGCAGCCACATAGACAGGGATCGGGGTGCCGCCCGGCACCTGCACCGGCCAACTGGGACTGGCGCTGAGTTCGCTGCCGTGAAAGTCGACGCCGCCGGTATCGAACACCGACGCGAGGATCGTCAGGTGCTCGCGCAACCGGGTGATGGTGTTGGGCCAGTCGGTGCCGAACGCCGGGCGTTCCATCAGGCGGGCGCCCAGTCCCAGCCCCAAGCTGAAGTTGCCGTGCGCGGCGGCCTGCGCGGTTTGCGCCAACGACGCGACGATCAGCGGGTGGCGGGGGTTGATCGGCACAACCGAGGTGCCCACGCCCAGCCCGGGCACGGCGGCTCCGACGAGCGCGGCGAGCGCGATGGCGTCGTAATTCTGCTGCTGGGGCAGCCACACCTGGGTGACCCCGAGTTGGTGGGCCCGTTTGGCTTGGGCAATCACGTCATCGACCAGGTTGTCGGCATCGGGGCGGGCCATGAGAATGATTCCGGCGGACACGTCGGCAACCAACGCGCTTGATCGGCCCGTCATTCCCGCCGAAACGCGCCACGGCGATTGGCCGCCGCGGGCGCTCCCGACGGGCGGGTGCGGACATTCGCATCGATACTGGGTGCTATGGCTGAGGCATCCGAGGGCACCCTGGAACCGATCGGCGGCGTGCAGCGCACCCTAGTGGGTCGCGAGGCCACCGAACCGATGCGTGCCGACATCCGGATGCTCGGCAGCATTCTCGGCGACACCGTGCGCGAGCAGAACGGTGACGCCGTCTTCGATCTCGTCGAACGTGCGCGGGTGGAATCATTCCGGGTGCGTCGCTCCGAGATCGATCGCGCCGAGATCTCGCACATGTTCGACGGCATCGACATCCGGATGGCCATCCCGACCATCCGGGCGTTCAGCCACTTCGCGCTGCTGGCCAACGTCGCCGAAGACATCCACCGGGCACGGCGACGCAAGATCCACATCGACGCCGGCGAACCGCCGCAAGACAGCAGCCTGGCCGCCACCTACGCGAAACTGGACTCCGCGCAACTGGATTCGGCCACCGTGGCCGAGGCGCTGCACGGCGCGCTGGTTTCTCCGGTGATCACCGCCCACCCGACCGAGATTCGCCGCCGCACCGTGTTCGTCGCCCAGCACCGCATCACCGAGCTGATGCGGCTACACGCGCAGGGACACCGGGAGACCGCCGACGGCCGCAGCATCGAACGCGAGCTGCGCCGGCAGGTACTCACCCTGTGGCAGACCGCGCTGAACCGGGTGTCGCGGCTGCAGATCACCGACGAGATCGACGTCGGACTGCGGTATTACCCGGCCGCGTTGTTCGAGGTTATTCCGCAGGTCAACGCCGGGGTGCGGGACGCGCTGCGCGCCCGCTGGCCCGACGCCGACCTGCTGGCCGAACCCATCCTGCAACCGGGTTCGTGGATCGGCGGCGACCGCGACGGGAACCCCAACGTGACGGCCGCAGTGGTACGACGAGCCACCGGGAGCGCCGCCTACACCGCGTTGGCGCATCACCTGTCCGAACTCACCGAACTCGAGCAGGAGCTGTCAATGTCGGCGCGACTGGTCGCCGTCAGCCCCGAGCTGACCGCGCTGGAGCGAAGCTGCCCCGAACAAGCCCGGGCCGACGAACCGTACCGGCGGGCCGTGCGGGTAATCCGCGCCCGGCTCAGTGCGACGGCCACCGACATCCTCGATGCGCCACCGCAATACCTGCTCGACCTCGGCCTGGACGCCTACCGTACGCCCGCCGAACTGCGGGCCGACCTTGACGTCATCGACCGCTCGTTGCGCAGCCACGGCAGCGCGCTGCTCGCCGACGACCGGCTGCGCATATTGCGAGAAAGCGTGCACGTCTTCGGGTTTCACCTCAGCGGCCTGGACATGCGGCAAAACTCCGACGTACACGAGGAAGTGGTTGCCGAACTGCTGGCCTGGGCCGGGGTGCACGACGACTACCGCTGCCTGCCCGAAGACGAGCGGGTGCGGCTGCTGGTCGGCGAATTGAGCACCCGGCGCCCCCTGCTGTCCGACCGCGCCCAGCTGTCCGAACTGGCCCACCGGGAGTTGAGCGTGGTGGAGGCCGCCGCTGACGCCGTCAAGCGATACGGCCCGGCCGCGGTGCCCAACTACGTCATCTCGATGTGCCAATCGGTCTCCGACGTGCTGGAGGCCGCGATCCTGCTGAAGGAAACGGGACTGTTGGACGTCTCCGGACCCCAACCCTACTGTCCCGTCGGCATTTCTCCGTTGTTCGAGACGATCGACGATCTGCACAACGGCGCGACGATCCTGCAGGCGATGCTGGAGCAGCCGCTGTACCGCGCGGTCGTGGCGGCCCGCGGCGACAGCCAGGAAGTCATGCTCGGTTATTCCGACTCCAACAAGGACGGCGGATATCTGACCGCTAACTGGGCGGTGTACCGTGCCGAGCTGGCGCTGGTCGACGTGGCCCGCAAGAATCGAATCCGGTTGCGGCTCTTTCACGGCCGCGGCGGCACCGTCGGTCGCGGGGGCGGCCCGAGCTACCAAGCCATCCTCGCGCAGCCGCCGGGAGCGGTGAACGGGGCGCTGCGGCTCACCGAGCAGGGCGAGGTGATCGCGGCCAAGTACGCCGAACCGCAGCTGGCGCAACGGAATCTGGAGAGTCTGGTGGCGGCGACGCTGGAGTCGACGCTGCTGGACGTGGAGGGACTCGGTGACGATCCCGAGCCCGCCTACGCCGTGCTCGACGAGATCGCCGCGCTGGCCCGCCAGGCCTACTCCGAATTGGTGCATGACACACCGGGTTTCGTCGACTACTTCAAGGCCTCCACGCCGGTCAGCGAGATCGGGTCGCTCAACATCGGCAGCCGTCCGACCTCGCGCAAGCCGACGGAGTCGATTGCGGATCTGCGTGCCATCCCGTGGGTGCTGGCGTGGAGTCAGTCGCGCGTCATGCTGCCCGGCTGGTACGGCACCGGGTCGGCATTCCAGCGGTGGATCGGGGCGGGACCCGAAAGCGAGGACGTGCGCGTCGAAATCCTGCATGACCTCTATCAGCGCTGGCCGTTCTTCCGCAGCGTGCTGTCCAACATGGCCCAGGTGCTGGCCAAGAGCGACCTGGGGCTGGCGGCGCGCTACGCGGAGCTGGTCGACGACGAAGCGTTGCGGCGCAAAGTGTTCGACAAGATCGCCGACGAGCATCAGCGCACGATCGCGATGCACAAGCTGATCACCGGTCACGATGACCTGCTGGCCGACAACCCGGCGCTGGCGATCTCGGTGTTCAACCGCTTCCCGTACCTGGAGCCGTTGAATCACCTGCAGGTGGAGCTGTTGCGGCGGTACCGCTCGGGTGACGACGACGAGATGGTGAAACGCGGAATCCTATTGACGATGAACGGTTTGGCCAGCGCGTTACGCAACAGCGGATGACGGGCATAGGGCAGGGAGGTGCCCCAGCGGAGGTAGCATGCCCGATCCGATGTCATCCGGAAAGACCCCGGCTGGATTCCCGGCGCGGGTGGCCCAGCACCCGGTCTTCGAACGACTGGCCCGCGCCGGGTTCGTGGTGAGCGGCCTGCTGCATCTGGTCGTCGGCTACCTCGCCGCCCGGCTCGCATTCGGGGAGCGCGCCACCGCGGATCAAACCGGGGCGCTGGCCGCCTTGGCGGGCAAACCGGGCGGGCCGGTCGCGCTGTGGTTCGCCGCCGCCGCGCTGCTGCTGCTGGGCTTGTGGCGGCTGGTCGAGACCGTTCTCGGCCGCTCCAGCGACCACTCGTCGCGAGCGCTGGACCGGGCAAAGGCGTTTGCGCTCGCGGTGGTCTACATTGCGCTCGCGTACTCCGCGCTCGGGTTCGCCCGGGGCGCAGGCCGGTCGGCCGACCAACAGAATTCGACCATCAGCGCGCGCCTGATGCAGAGCACCCCCGGCACCGTCGCGTTGGTGCTGTGCGGGCTGCTCGTGGTCGCGGTGGGTGGCTATCACGTCTACAAGGGTGCTAGCCGCAACTTCGTGGACGATCTGAATGGCAACTCGGGCAGTCTGATTCGGCGGCTGGGTGTCGTCGGTTATATCGGCAAAGGGCTGGTGATCGCGGCTGCGGGTGCCCTGGTCGTGGTGGCTGCCGTGCACGCGGAACCGCAACGGGCGACCGGGCTGGACGGGGCCCTCAAAACGCTGGGCGCCCAGCCGTACGGACGGGTGCTGTTGCTCGCCGCCGCGCTGGGCATCATCACCTACGGCTTGTACAGCTTCGCGATGGCCCGGCTGACCAAGATGTAGCGGCCCCGGCGCTAGCGGGACGGCCGGTTCCGCAGCCGGTCCACCACACCGCGTACCGCGTGCTCGGTCATCGACAGCGGCGACATGACGGTTTCGCCCACGCTCACGATGTAGTCGATGCGCCCGACGATGGCCTCCACCGGGTCGATCAGCGCGATGAGTCGCTTGGCCAGTTCGTCGAGGTTTTCCAGGGTTCCTTCCAGATGGTCCAGGCCGCCCTCGAGGCGTTCGACGGTGCCATTCAACCGGGTCAGCGAGCTGTTCAGCTCGTTCATCGTCCTGCCCAGCCCGTCGAGCACGTCTTCGACCTGCTCGACCGTCTTGTCGGCGTTCAACGCCGCCTGGGTGAGGGTCTTGATCCGGTTGCGCTCGGGGGAGCTGCGCACCGTCTTGTCTGCCATGCCGGTAATTATGACCGCGGCGGAACCAAGGAAAACCCGGAAACCCCGAATTGATGGAGCGCGGCCCCCGCCGCGGCAGCGCTAGTCCGGCTGTCCGGAGTGGCCGGGCAGCTTGGCGGCGGCCTCCTGGTCGAGCAGCCAGCGCGTGGTCTCCAGGCCGACGGCCCCGGCCGCCGGTACCTCCACCGGCTGGGCGCCGCCGATCGCCGCCGCAGCGGCTTCGCCCTTGGCCGCCCCGGAAACCAGCAACCATACTTCGCGGGAACGACGAATTGCCGGGATCGTCAACGTGATTCGTTGCGGCGGGGGTTTGGGGGAGTCGTGCACGGAGACCACCATGCGGGTCGTCTCCAACACCGCCGGAGTGTCGGGGAACAGCGAGTTGATGTGGCCCTCGGGTCCCATGCCGAGCAGATGCACGTCGAAATTCGGCACCTGCTGGCCGGGTCCGGCGTTGGCGGCCAGCAGTTGCTCGTAGGCCAGCGCCGCGGCGGCCACATCGGCCCCGAATTCGCCGTCGCTGGCCGCCATCGGGTGCACGTTGCTCGACGGGATGTCGATGTGGTCGAGCAGCGCCTGCCGCGCCTGCTTCTCGTTGCGCTCGTCGTCGGCCAACGGCACGTAGCGCTCGTCGCCCCAGAACAGGTGCACCTTCGACCAATCGATCTGGTCGGCCTGGGCGCGCAGGTACTTCAACAGGCCGACGCCGTTGCCCCCGCCGGTCAACACGATCAGGGCGCGCCCCCGTGCCGCCACGGCGGCGCCAATGGTCTCGACGAGCCGCTGTCCGGCGGCCTGCACCAGGGCGTCGCCGTCGGGAAAGACTTCTACTACCGTGCTCACGCGTATTGCACCTTGTCGATTCCCTCCAGCGCGCTGAAGTAGACCTCGTCGGGGTCCAGGCGTCTCATGTCCTCGGCCAGGCATTCGCGGGTTTCCCTGCGCGCCAAGGGAACCAGAGCGTCCGGTCGACCGGTACGGCTCAACGTCGCCGTCGTGCCCTCCTGCGGCCGGCTCAGCGTGATGGTTTCGGTCTTGCGCACCAGTTCGACCTTGAGCTCGCCGACTTCGCGGCGCACCGGCCCGTCGATACGGCTGGCCAACCAGCCGGCCAGCACGTCGAGCGAGGGTTCGGTGCGCAGCCCCGACACCACGGCCGATTCGATCTCCTCGTGTGGTTTCTGGTCCACCGCGGAGGTCAGCAGCGCGCGCCAATAGGTGATCCGCGCCCAGGCCAGATCGGTGTCCCCGGCGGTGTAGCCGGGCAGGCGGCTCTTGATCGCCGCGAGCGGGTCGTCGGCGTTGGTCGCATCGGTGATGCGGCGAATCGCCAACTTGCCCAACGGATCGTGGGCCGGAACGGCGGGAGCCACATCCGGCCACCACACCACGACCGGGATGTCGGGAAGCAGGAACGGGATGACGACGCTGGCGGCGTGGCCGGACAGCGGGCCGGACAGTCGCAACACCACGACCTCACCGGCGCCGGCGTCGCCGCCGACGCGCACCTGGGCGTCCAGCCGTGCGTCGCGGCCGTCGGTGTCGCCCGCGGCCACGACCAACACCCGGCTCGGGTGTTCGTGGCTGGCGGCGTTGGCGGCCTCGATGGCTTCCTCGAGCAGAGTGTCGTTGTCCGACTTGATGATCAGCGTGCCGACACGCCCCATCATCACCACGCCGGCCTGCTCGCGAAGGCTGTCCAGCTTCTTGTTGACGGCGGTGGTGGTGGTGTCGAGCAGATCCACGATCATGACTGCCGCCCCTTCACATCGCTACGCCCCGGATGCTTGTCGCCGCGAATCACGGCCGCCGCCATTCCCGGCCGGTTCGGCGCAACATCTCGAACGAGGACGCGGGCCCCCAGGTGCCGGCCTCGTAGGGCTCCGGCTTTCCGTCGGCCTCCCAATGCTCGAGGACCGGATCGAGTATCTGCCAAGCCAATTCGACCTCTTCATTCACCGGGAACAAGGACGGCTCACCGAGCAGCACATCCAGGATCAGCCGTTCGTAGGCCTCGGGCGAATCTTCGGCGAACGCCGAGCCGTAGGAGAAGTCCATGTTGACATCCCGGACCTCCATCGCGCCGGGAACTTTCGACCCAAACCGCAGCGTGATGCCCTCGTCCGGCTGCACCCGAATAACCAGCGCGTTGGCGCCGAGCTCGTCGGTCATGGTCGCGTCGAACGGCAGGTGCGGCGCCCGTTTGAACACCAGCGCGATCTCGGTCACCCTGCGGCCCAAGCGTTTTCCGGTACGCAGATAGAACGGGACGCCGGCCCAACGCCGGGTGTCCACCTCGAGTGTGATCGCCGCGAAGGTCTCGGTCGGGGACTCCTTGGAGAACCCCTCCTCGTCGAGCAACCCGACCACCTGCTCGCCGCCCTGCCAGCCGGCCGTGTACTGACCACGGCTGGTGGTCTCGTCGAGTGGCTGCGCCAGCTGGGTGGCCGAAAGCACCTTGATCTTCTCGGCCTGCAGCGCACCCGGGGTGAAGCTGACCGGCTCTTCCATCGCGGTCAGCGCCAGCAGCTGCATCAAATGGTTCTGGATCACGTCACGGGCCGCGCCGATGCCGTCGTAGTACCCGGCCCGGCCGCCCAACCCGATGTCTTCGGCCATGGTGATCTGGACGTGGTCGACGTAGTGCGCATTCCAGATCGGGTCCCACAACTGGTTGGCGAACCGCAACGCCAGGATGTTCTGCACCGTCTCCTTGCCGAGATAGTGGTCGATGCGGAACACCGATTCTTCGGGAAATACCGAGTTCACCACGTGGTTGAGCTCGCACGCGCTCTTGAGGTCGTGGCCGAACGGCTTCTCGATGACGACGCGGCTCCATCGGTCTTCCTGCGGACGCGCCAGGCCCGAGGAGTGCAGCTGCTCGCATACCACCGGGAACGACTTCGGCGGGATCGCCAGGTAGAACGCGTGATTGCCACCGATGCCACGCTCGGCATCCAGCTTGTCGAGTGTCTCGGCGAGCCTGGCGAACGCGGCGTCATCGTCGAATTCGCCACGCACGAAACGCAATCCGTCGGCGAGCCGTTCCCAGATCGCTTGCCGGAACGGGGTGCGGCAGTACTGTTTGACGTCGTCGTGGATCACCTGGGCGAAGGCATCGTGGTCCCAGTCCCGCCGCCCGAAGCCGACCAGTGAGAACATCGGCGGCAACAAACCGCGGTTGGCCAGGTCGTAGACCGCCGGCACCACCTTCTTGTGGGCCAGGTCGCCGGTGACGCCGAACAGCACCATGGCGCACGGGCCGGCGATTCTCGGTAGCCGCTTGTCGTCCTTGTCTCGCAGTGGATTGCGCCACTGCCCGCTGTCAGCGCTGCGCGTCATTTGTCGCTGGAGCTCAGCTGTTTCTGCGTCTCGTCCAGCAATTCGGTCCAGGATTCGACGAACTTGTCCACGCCCTCGTTCTCGAGGACCACGAACACGTCGGTCACGTCGACCCCGACCGCCGACAGTTTGTCGAACACCGCCTGCGAAGCCTCGGCGGTGCCGGCAATGGTGTTGCCGGTGATGATGCCGTGGTCGGCAACGGCGTCAATCGTCTTCTCCGGCATGGTGTTCACCGTGAACGGCGCGACCAGCTCGGTGACGTAGAGCGTGTCGGAATAGTCCGGATTCTTGACGCCGGTCGACGCCCACAGTGGCCGCTGCACCCGCGCCCCGTCGGCCTTGAGCGCCTGGAAACGCGGACCGTCCTCGAACACCTCCTGGTAGGCGGCGTACGCCAGCCGGGCGTTGGCCACACCGGCCTGGCCGCGCAACGCGAGCGCGTCGGGCGTGCCGATCTTCTCCAGCCGCTTGTCGATCTCGGTATCCACTCGGGAGACGAAGAACGACGCCACCGAGTGGATCTTGGACAGGTCGTGTCCGGCTTCGCGGGCCTTCTCCAGCCCGGCCAGGTAGGCGTCCATCACCTCGCGGTGCCGTGCGACGGAGAAGATCAGCGTGACGTTGACCGAAATGCCTTCCGCCAGAACGGAAGTGATCGCGGGGATGCCGGCCTTCGTGGCCGGGATCTTGATGAACAGGTTCGGTCGGTCGACGATCTTCCAGAGCTCGACGGCCTGCGCGACGGTCTTGTCGGTCTCCGCGGCCAGCCGCGGGTCGACCTCGATGGACACCCGTCCGTCGACGCCGTCGGAGGCTTCCCACTCGCGCCTGAGCACGTCGCAGGCATCGCGCACGTCGTCGGTGGTCACCGTGCGAACAGTGGCGTCCACGTCGGCGCCCCGCTCGGCCAGTTCGGCGATCTGCTTGGAGTAGGAATCGCCGTCGGCGAACGCCTTCTGGAAGATCGACGGGTTGGTGGTGACGCCGACGACGCTCTTGGTGTCGATCAGCTCCTGCAGGTTGCCCGACTGCAGCCGCTGACGCGACAGGTCGTCCAGCCATACGGATACGCCCGCAGCGGACAGGGCCGCCAGATTGGGGTTCTGAGTGCTCATGGAATCACCTTTTCTCAGTTGTCGACTACTTCTTCCGCGGCAGCAGCGACGGCCTCCGCGGTGAAGCCGAACTCACGGAACAATGTCTTGGCGTCGGCGGATTCGCCGTAGTGCTCGATCGAGACGATCTTTCCGGTGTCGCCGACCAGCTTGTGCCAGGACTGGGCGATGCCCGCCTCGACGGCCACCCGGGCCGAGACCGACGGCGGCAGCACGCTGTCGCGGTACTCCGCCGGCTGGGACTCGAACCACTCCACACAGGGCATCGACACAACCCGAGCGACGATGTCCTTGTCCGCCAACAGCTTTGCCGCTTCCACCGCCAGCTGGACCTCGGAGCCGGTGGCGATCAGCACCACGTCGGGTTCGTCGTCTTCCTGGTTCTGCTCGCCGAGCACATAACCGCCGCGGGCGACACCCTCGAGGTTGGTGCCCTCCAGCACCGGCACACCCTGGCGGGTCAGGATCAATCCGACGGGGCCGCTGCCGTTTCCGCGGGCCAGGATCGTGCGCCACGCGTACGCGGTCTCGTTGGCGTCGGCCGGGCGCACCACCGACAACTTCGGGATGGCGCGCAACGCCGCGAGGTGCTCGATCGGCTGGTGGGTGGGCCCGTCTTCGCCCAGCCCAATGGAGTCGTGCGTCCACACGTAGATGGTGTCGATGTCCATCAACGACGCCAGTCGTACCGCCGGGCGCATGTAGTCGGAGAACTGTAGGAAGGTGCCGCCGTACGCCCGGGTCGGGCCGTGCAGCACGATGCCGGACAAGATGGCGCCCATGGCGTGTTCGCGGACCCCGAAGTGTAGGGTCCTGCCGTACCAGTCGGCCGTGTAGTCCTTCGTCGTAATCGACGGTGGCCCAAAGGATTTGACGCCGTCCATGGTGGTGTTGTTGCTGCCGGCCAGGTCTGCCGAACCACCCCACAACTCGGGCAGTTTGGGTCCCAGCGCCGAAAGCACCTTGCCGGAGGCGGCCCGGGTGGCCAGTTCCTTGGACCCCGGTTCCCAATGCGGCAGGTCGGCGTCCCAGCCGTCCGGCAACTCCTGCGCCGTCAGCCGGTCCAGCAGCGCCTTGCGCTCGGGTTCGCGCTGGGCCCAGGCGTCGAAGGTCGCTTGCCACTTCTCGTGTGCTTCCTTGCCCCGGGCCACCAGCTTGCGGGTGTAGGCAATGACGTCGTCACGGACCTCGAACGTCTTGTCAGGGTCGAAGCCCAGGATCTTCTTGACGGCGGCGACCTCCTCGTCGCCGAGGGCCGCGCCGTGCGCCTTGCCGGTGTTCATCAGGTTGGGTGCGGGATAACCGATGATCGTGCGCAGCTCGATGAACGACGGCCGGTCGGTGACGGCCTTGGCGTTGGCGATGGCCGCCTCGATGCCGACCACGTTCTCGCCGCCCTCGACCCGCTGCACGTGCCAGCCGTAGGCCTCGTACCGGGCGGCGGTGTCCTCGCACAGCGCGATGTTGGTGTCGTCCTCGATCGAGATCTGGTTGTGGTCGTAGAAGACGATCAGGTTGCCCAGCTGCTGCACGGCCGCCAGTGACGACGCTTCGGAGGTGACGCCCTCCTCGATGTCGCCGTCGGAGGCGATCACGAAAATGTAGTGGTCGAACGGGCTCTCGCCGGGCCCCGCGTCGGGGTCGAACAGGCCGCGTTCGTAACGCGCCGCCATCGCCATCCCGACCGAGGAGGCAAGGCCCTGGCCCAGCGGGCCGGTGGTGATCTCAACGCCCTTGGTGTGCCGAAACTCCGGGTGGCCGGGCGTCTTGGATCCCCAGGTGCGCAGCGACTCGATGTCGGACAGCTCCAGACCGAATCCGCCGAGGTAGAGCTGCAGGTACAGGGTCAGGCTGCTGTGCCCGGCGGACAGGATGAACCGGTCGCGGCCGAGCCAATGCGTGTCGCTGGGGTCGTGCACCATCGCGCGCTGAAACAGCGTGTAGGCCAGCGGGGCCAGGCTCATCGCCGTACCGGGGTGGCCATTGCCGACCTTTTGCACCGCATCGGCGGCGAGGACCCGCACCGTGTCGACGGCGGCCGTGTCGAGCTCGGTCCAGTCGTCCGGGTGGTGCGGTCGGGTCAGCGTGGAGATCTCTTCGAGTGTCGTCACAGGCGTCAGTCCTTGGGGTGGCCGAAATTCGTAGCGCCGATCAATCCTCACCCTAGTGCGGGAGTGCCGGCGTTTGCAGTGCGGGATCCGGGGTATTCCGCGCCCGCTTTGGCCGCGTACGCTCCGGCGGAACCAAGCTTGCGTTGCGGGTCGCCGCCGGGAAATTTTCGGTGAATAGACCCTGGTGACTGGCCGCGGTGGTAGCGCGGTCTACCATCGTGCGTAGTAGATCCTGCGCCCCGCTGCACCCCAAGGAGTCATTGCGTGAGCGTTCGCGGGCGCTTCGAGCCAACCCGAGCGCCGAGCCGAATACGCGGATCGGTGCTGGCTTACCTGGCGCTGACCAAGCCGCGTGTCATCGAGCTGCTGCTGGTCACCGCGATTCCCGCGATGCTGCTGGCGCACCGGGGCCAGGTGAACCCGCTGCTGATCCTCAACACCCTGATCGGCGGGATGCTGGCGGCCGGCGGGGCCAACACGCTGAACTGCGTGGCCGACGCCGACATCGACAAGATGATGAAGCGCACCGCGCGCCGGCCGTTGGCCCGGGAGGCGGTCCCGACACGAAACGCGCTGGTCATGGGGCTGGTGCTGACCGTGAGCTCGTTCGTCTGGCTGTGGTGGACGACGAATCTACTGTCCGGTCTGCTGGCCGTCGCGACGATCGCGTTCTACGTGTTCGTCTACACACTGCTGCTCAAACGCCGCACCTCGCAGAACGTGGTGTGGGGCGGTGCCGCGGGCTGCATGCCGGTGATGATCGGCTGGTCGGCCGTCACCGGCACCATCGGCTGGCCGGCGTTGGCGATGTTCGCAATCATCTTCTTCTGGACGCCGCCGCACACCTGGGCGCTGGCGATGCGCTACAAGGACGACTACAAGTCGGCGGGGGTGCCCATGCTGCCCGCCGTGGCGACCGAGCGTCAGGTCACCAAGCAGATTCTGATCTACACCTGGCTGACCGTGCTGGCGACCATGGTGTTGGCGCTGGCCGCCGGTTGGCTGTACACCGCCGTCGCCGTGGTCGCAGGGGTGTGGTTCTTGGCGATGGCCCACCAGCTTTACGCCGGGGTCCGCGCCGGCGAACCGGTCAAACCGCTGCGATTGTTCCTGCAGTCCAACAACTACCTGGCGGTGGTGTTCTGCGCGCTGGCCGTCGATTCGGTGATTGCCCTGCCCACCCTGCTCTGACCCGCTCGGCTGTTTCGGCCCCGGCCGGCGCGACTGTTTTTGGGATCGGTAGCCGGCCGTCGGCTCACACTGTGACCATGGCAAACCACCGCATCGTCAGCAAAGTACTCGCCGCGGCGCTGCTGTCGGGCGCACTGGTCGTGTCCAACGTCGGCCTCACGACGGGTATCGCCGCCGCTGCGCCTGGACCGCTGCCGTTGGACGCCTGGCCCGGCTGCCCGAATGATCACCCGCAGGGCCCCTGCCACTGGTGTCCCGGGCAACCGCTACCACCGACCGGCAACCACGTGACCAACCCCGTGGTTTGGGACAACAACATCTGCCACACCTACTACTACGTCTACTTCGGGCAGGGCAACGTCGCCCAAAACATCTGGGACGGCGACGATCCACCGCCGCCGCCCCCGCCACCGCCACCGGGCCTGATCAACCGGGACAACTGCCAGCAGATCCTCGGCATCTTCTGCCCCAAGGCGTGATCGAACCCGAATTGCTCACGGCAGCAAGACGATCGGGCCGATCGTTTTGCGTCCCTGCAGATCTTGATGCGCACGGGTGGCTTCGGCCAGCGGGTAGCGGCCCCCGACTTCGATGCTGATCGATCCGTTGCCGATCGCGTCGAACAGTTCCTCGGCGCGCCAACTGAACTCCCGGGGAGTACGCATGAAGTGCGCCAGCGTCGGCCGGGTCAAAAACACCGAACCCGCTGCGTTGAGCCGTTGCGGATCCACCGGCGGCACCGGGCCGCTGGCCGCGCCGAACAGCGCCAAGGTGCCGCGGACCGCCAGGCTGGCCAGGCTGGCGTCGAACGTGCTGGCGCCGACGCCGTCGTACACCGCCGCGACGCCGATCCCGCCGGTGAGTTCCCGGATCTGCTGGCCGAATTGCGCGGGGTCCTCGGGGTAGGAGAGCACCTCGTCGGCGCCGGCTTTGGTCGACAGCTCCGCTTTTTCCGGCGTCGACACGGTGGTGAAGACCCGGGCGCCGAGCAAGTGCGCCCACTGGGTCAGGATCAGCCCGACCCCACCGGCGCCGGCGTGCACCAGCACCGCGTCGCCGGCTTGCACCGGATAAACCGACTTCAGCAAATAGTGGGCGGTCAGTCCCTTCAACAACACCGAGGCCGCTACCTCGGAGCTGATACCGTCGGGTACCTGTGCTGTCAAATGTGCTGGCGCAACAGCAAATTCGGCGTAAGCTCCGGTCGCCGCCGCGGACACCACCCGGTCGCCGACCCCGAAACCTTCGTCGGCGCGGGGTCCCACCGCCGCGACGGTGCCGCACACCTCCGAGCCCAGGATGAACGGCAGCGGGCGCGGGTACTGCCCGGACCGGAAATAGGTATCAATGAAGTTGACACCGATGGCTTCTGCCTGGATCAGCAGCTCACCCTCGCCGGGTTCGGGTTGTTTGGCGTCGACATAACGCAGGACCTCGGGACCGCCCGTTTCACTGATTTCGATTGCGTGCATGCGGATATCATGCCCGGGCATGAAACTTGCCCGCCCGGATGTCTTCCATCCCCGTGTCGTGCTGGCCGGGTGCCCGCAGCGGCCCGCCGGTGACGCCGACGACGCGGGTCTGGTCGCGGCGCTGCGCCGCCGCGGTCTGCATTCACGCTGGATGTCCTGGGATTTCCGCGAAACTCTTCAGGCGGACCTGGTGATCCTGCGCGCCGCACAGGACTGGCGGGTGCGCCGTGAAGAGTTTCTGAAGTGGACCGGCCGGGTGAAAAACCTGTTGAATCCGCCGGCGGTCGTCATCTGGAATTCCGCTGCGCGCTACCTGGAGGACATCGAGACTGCCGGTGTGCCAACCCTGTTCGGGGACACGACGGTTGAGACGGTGTCGCTGATCTTCGTCGGCGGCCAGCAATCGCACGCGGTTACCGACACGCGCGCGGTGGAGCCCGAGTTCGAGTCCTGGGACGTCGGACACGCCGCCCTCGCGGTCGCGGCCGGCCGCGCGGGCATCCAGGGCAGCGAGCTGCTGTGCGCGCGGGTCGACGTGACCGCACGCGAACCGGTGCGCGTCGTGGACGTGAATGTGATTGCGCCGTGCCTGGGTTGGCGGCTGTTGGACAAGGACGCGCGGGAGAGGGCCCAGCGCTCGTTCGCGATCGCCGTGCAGTCAGCCTGCCGGCGGCTCGGCCTGGGCCCGCTCTCGCAGCGACGCCCATAGCGCCGCGGTGGCCGCCGTGCAGGCCGCGGCCCCCGCGACGTGCACGGCGACCAGGGCCGCCGGGACGCCGGTGAAGTACTGGGCGGTGCCGACGGCGGCCTGCGCGCATACCAGGGCCAGCAGCACCCCCAACCGCAGCAGGATTGGGCGCGCGGCGCCGACGGCCAGCAGCCCGAAGCCCAGCCCGACCAGCAGGGCGAGGTAGGCGACCAGCAGCGAGGAATGCAGGTGCACCAGCGTGGTGATCTCGATCTGCAGCCGCGGCACCGTCCGGCTCGGGCTGCGGTCACCGGCGTGCGGGCCGGCCGCGGTCACCAGCGTCCCGGTCACCAGCACCGCCGCCACGTTCGCCCCGGCGAGCGCCGTGAGCACGCGCAGCGGCCCGGGCACCCGCGGGCGTACGACGCCGTCGTCGGGCTCGCCGATCTTGACGTAGAGCAGCACCGACAGCCACACCATCGTCATCGAGACCAGCAGGTGAATGGCGACCGTCCACCACAGCAGGCCGGTGCGCACCGTGATGCCGCCGATCACCGCCTGCGCCACCGTCGACACCGGCATCAGCCAGGCATAGGCCAGCACCTCGCCCCGCCGCCGGGCGCGGGTCACCGCGAGCACCGCCAGCGCCGCGGTGATCACCACCGCGATGCTGAACAGCCGATTGCCGAACTCGATGGCCTGGTGCACCCGCGGTACCTCGGAGACCGTCACCGGGACGAAGCTGCCCGGGAAACACCGCGGCCAGGTAGGGCAGCCCAGGCCCGACGCGGTGACGCGCACGATCGAGCCGGTCACGGCAATGCCGCCCTGGGACACGATCACGGTCGCGGCGATGATCCGCTGGACGCGCGGGCCGGGGTCGGGGAGCAGGTCTACCACCCGCATCAGCATTCGTCCGACGGCCATCGCCCGATCGTAGGCCACCAGTGGCGGCCGAAACTACAGCCTGTAGTATCGCGCGCTTACCTCGAGACTTAACTCACCGACAACCGCGCCGGCGTGTCGTGTGCGTGGGTTAAGTGTCGCGGCGCGGGGCCAGAAGTCGGGCCACCGTCAGGTGAAGCGGAACCAGCGCAGCGCGCCCAGGGCCGCCACCGCACCCCACGCCGCCAGCACGACGACGCCGAACCAGTCGACGGACAACGTCATCGCCTGCGACAGCGCCTCGGTGAGTGCGCCGGACGGGGTGAGCCGCGCCGCCCATTTGACCGCCGTCGGGATCATGTCGGTCTCCAGGGTCAGGGCGCCCAGGCCGGCGAAGACGAACCACAGCAGGTTCGCCAACGCCAGCACGATCTCGGCGCGCAGCGTGCCGCCGAGCAGCAGGCCCAGGGCCGCGAAGCCGGCGGTGCCCAGCGCGATCACCGCCGCGCCCAGCGCGAGCGCCGCCGGGGCGGGCCGCCAGCCCAGCGCGAACCCGATGGCCCCCAAAATGATCGACTGCAGAAACACCGTGGTGATGACGGCCAGCGATTTGCCGGCGATGATGCCCCAGACCGGTAGCGGCGTGGCACCGAGCCGCTTCAGCGCCCCGTACCTGCGGTCGAACGCCACCGCGATCGCCTGCCCGGTGAACGCCGTCGAGATCACCGCCAGCGCCATGATCACGGGGGTGAAGGTCGCGGCGCGGTTGTGCCCGAACGACCCGAACGGCAACAGCGTCAGCCCGACCAGCAGCGTGATCGGGATGAACATGGTCAGCAGCAGTTGTTCGCCGTTGCGCAGCAACAACTTCAGCTCCAGCCCGTATTGTGCGGCCAGCATTTTCGGCACCGCATTGGGACGCGGGTCCGGGGCGAAGGTGCCCGCCGGGAACAGCGGGGCGTTGCTGTCGGTCACGGTCGCAACTTCCTGCCTGTCAGGTCCAAGAACACATCCTCGAGGCTGCGTTGCTCGACGCGCAGATCCGTTGCCAGCACGTCGATCTGGGCACACCAGGCCGTCACCGTCGCCAGCACCTGCGGGTCGACCGGGCCCTCGACCAGGTACTCGCCGGGGGTCACCTCGGTGGTCTTGTAGTCCTCGGGCAGGGCCGACGACAGCAGCGAGAGGTCCAGCCGCGGCGGTGCGGTGAAGCGCACCTGGTCTTTGGCGCCGGAGCGCATGAGTTCCGCCGGGGTGCCCGCCGCGACGGTCACACCGCGGTCGATGATGACGATCCGGTCGGCGAGCTCCTCGGCCTCCTTGAGCTGGTGGGTGGTCAGCACCACCGTCACCCCGTCGCGGCGTAGGGCATCGATCAGCTCCCACACCAGCAGCCGGGCGTGCGCGTCCATGCCGGCGGTAGGTTCGTCGAGGAACACCAGTTCGGGCCGCCCGACCAGCGCGCAGGCCAGGGCGAGGCGTTGCTGCTGGCCGCCCGAGAGCCGCCGGTAGGTGGTGCGTGCGGCGTCGGTCAGACCCAGGGTGGCCAGCAACCAGTCCGGATCGAGCGGGTCGGCGGCGTACGAGGCGACCAGCGCGAGCATCTCCCCGGCGCGCGCCGCGGGGTAACCGCCGCCACCCTGCAGCATCACCCCGATGCGGGCGCGCAGCCGCGCGTTGTCGGCGACCGGATCCAGCCCGAGCACCTCGATCGTTCCGGCGTCGGGGCGTACGAAGCCCTCGCACATCTCGACCGTCGTCGTCTTGCCGGCGCCGTTGGGGCCCAACAGGGCCAGCACCTCGGCGGCGTGTACGTCCAGATCGAGGCCGCAAACGGCCGTCGTAGAGCCATAGTGCTTGCTCACCCCGCGCAGCCGCACCACCGTTGCGCGGGCCGGGGTTGTCGAGGGGCCCGAACTCACGTCGAGTCAGCGTAGGCGCCGGGTGCCGACTCGGGTCGAGGGGTGGCCCGCGGGCTCGGCGTGGGCTGGGCATCGGCCGGCGTCTCGGCGGCTTCGGCCTGCAGCGGTGTGGGCAGCAGCGGCCGCCACGGCAGGCGGGTGTAGGTCAACGCGATCAGCACGGCCACGACGGCGGCGCTGGCCAGCGTGGCGTCCAGGATCTGGAACAGCGCGAACCGGTCGCCGTTGGCGGTGGGGCCGAAGATGCCGACGACCAGGGTGATCACGATGACGGCGACCCGGAAGCCGGGCCGGGTCGCCCAGCAGGCCAGCGGAATGATGGGCCACAGCAAATACCAGGGCTGTACCACCGGAAACAGCAGCACGCAGATGCCCAATGCGACGCCCAGGCCGCCGATCGGGTGCAGGCGGCCGCGGAAGACGGCCAGCAGCAGCCAGGTGACCAGCACCATGATGATCAGCACGCCGATAAAGCGGGTCAGCGCCAGCACGGCGGTGGTGTGATCGCCCAGGCCCAGCAGAATGCCGGCCTGGCCGGTGGCCAGCGCCAGCAGGGTGGGCGGCGACATCCAGCTGCGCACGACGTTGGCGGTCCCCAGGGTGAACACCCAGCCGAACCCGAGCCCGCTGGCCCAGCCCACCAGCCCCATCACGGCCAGCGACAGCGTTCCCATGCCGCAGCCGGCCAGCAGAAATGCCCGCAGGTTGGCCCCGCACCGGTAGGCCAACGCCATCGTGACGAACCCCAGCGCCAGCAGCGAGGGCAGCTTCACCTGCGAGGACAGGGTGATCAGGATGGAGCCGGCGAGCAGCAGGCCCAGCGGCTCCCAGTCGGGGCCCAGCCGGCGCCACGAGGTGGGCCACAGCCGTGGCGCCTCGATGCCGCGCAGCGCGATCTCGGCGCCGATCAGCATCAGCCCGAGCATCAGCGCCTCGTTGTGGATGCCCGCCACCAGGTGCATCAGCAGCAGCGGGTTGGCCACGCCCAGCCACAGCGCGCTGACCTCGGCGACCCCGCAGCGGCGGGCCAGCCGCGGCGTCGCCCAGACGATCATCGCCACACCGGCTAGCACCACCAGGCGGTGGCAGAGCACCGCGGCGACGATGTTTTCGCCGGTCAGGGCCGAGATGCCGCGGCCGATCCAGAGGAACAGGGGGCCGTAGGGCGCCGGCGTCTCCCGCCAGACGCTGGGCACCGAGAGGGTGAACACGTGGCCGAGGCCGAGGCCGGACGCCGGACCGACCTTGTACGGGTCGAGGCCCTCGAGCGAGATCTGGCTTTGCGCCAGATAGGAGTAGACGTCCTTGCTGTACATCGGCGGCGCGATCAGCAGCGGCAGCATCCACAGCAGCAGGGTGCGATCCAGCTCGCCGCGCGACATCTGCCGCTTGCCCAGCGCGAAGCGGCCCAGCATCAGCCAGGCCAGCGTCATCATGACGGCCCCGACGGTCGTCATCGTCAACGACACCGTCTGGATGCGCGACGGCAGGTTCAACAGCCGGACGCCGAACGTGGGGTCCTGCACGACGGGCCGGGCCCCGGCTCCCAGTGCGCCGATCCCCATCAGGACCGTTCCGGTCGCGCCGAACAAACGGGTGCGCGCAAGAGCGGTGAGTTCCGTCTCATTCAGCGGGGAACCCACCGCCTGCTCGTCACCATGCAAACTGGCGATCGACGAGCTCAGCGTGTGCTGGCGCGCTGCCATCACTGCAGCGTAGCGGCACGCCCCTCGGCGGCGGCCCCGCACTGCAATCTGCCCGCGACGCGCTCGGGCCGAATGCAATTGCCCTGCAAAGCGATGCCACTTCAATGCTCGACATCGACGCCCTCGCCGACCGAGCGAACGCCGAATTCGGCAGTATCGACCTGCTGTTCGTCAACGCCGGTTCGACCCATTTCGTGCCGTTTCAAGATATGAGCGAGGCGGTCTACGACGATTTGTTGACGCTCAACACCAAGGCGCCGTATTTCACCGTGCAGAGATTCGTCCCGCTCATGGCCGAGGGCGGCGCGGTAGTGCTGACCACCTCGGTCGTGAACGTGATGGGGCTACCACTGCTCAGCGCCTACTCGGCCAGCAAGGCGGCGCTGCGCTCGATGGCGCGCACCCTGGCCATCGAACTGCTCCCGCGCGGCATCCGCGTCAACGCGGTGAGCCCCGGTCCGATCGACACCACGATTCTCGCCAAAGCGATGCCCGAAGAGGACGCCGAGCAGACGAAATGCCAAATGGCGCAGGATAATCCGATGAAACGCCTCGGCCATCCCGACGAGGTGGCCAAGGCGGTGGCCTTCCTCGCGTTTGAAGCGACGTACACCACCGGAGCCGAACTCGCGGTCGACGGAGGGGTATCCCAATTGTGAAACCGGCATCAGCATTTTTGATGCGGGCCGGCTCAGCGCTGGCCGCAGCGCTCGCAATCACCTGCACCGCATCGGCGAACGCGCAGCCGGCAGCCAAGCAGCTCAAATATGTCGCCCTGGGTGACTCCTATGCGGCGGCGCCATCGGTTCCTGAGCCCGCCCCGCCGCTGGGTTGCGGCAAGTCGACCAACGACTACCCATCGGTTCTGGCGCGCCGGCTGGCACCAAGCGAATTCACCGACGTAACCTGTGGCGGCGCAACCACGAACGACATCCTGCACCAGGCAGAGCACACACCGGCGGGTCCGGTGCCGTTGCAGATCGACGCGGTGAGCGGTGACACCGCACTGATCACGGTCAGCATTGGCGGTGCCGATATCGGATTGTGGCCGATTGTCATGCACTGCAGGGCATCCTCGCCCGATGCCGCGCCGTGCACCGATCAATACCGTGGCGGAGGCGATCGGCTTTCGGCAAGGATTGCCGCCCAGGTGCCGGCATGGGCTGCGATGATTGATGCCCTGAAAGTTAAGGCGCCCAATGCGCGCATCGTGGTCGTCGGTTACGGAACGTATATGCGCCCGGGAGGGTGCTTTCCCGAGCAGCCCATTCTCCCACAGGACGGCGCCCACCTTCAGTCAAAGATCGACGAGATCGACGACCGGCAAAGGGAACTCGCGGCCGACAAGAAAATCGAGTACTTCGACACCCGGCCCCTCACCATCGGCCACGACGTGTGCGCGCCGCCGGCTGACCGATACATAGAGGGCTACACCGTGACGCATCCGGCGCTGCCACTGCACCCGAACGCATTGGGCGAAGCCGCAATGGGAAACGCGCTGGCTGACTACCTTCGGTAGTAACCGACCGCAACGGGCCATTTGTGCGCGACCTCGCTCGCCTCGAAGGTGCCCGGCCGCCGTGAGGCACGGTGACCGGATGATGGAGGCCGAAGTCACAAAATGAAATCTTGTGACATAGCTGCTGGAAACCGCGGGTATCGGCGAGCGCGGTGCGCAGGTGAGGGCACCCTTGCTGGACCGATTTCCGGAATTGCGTCACACTGGTGTTGTGAAAATCCCGACCTCCCAGGACGGCGCCGCGCCCACGATCGGTGCGGCGGCTGCGGCTGCAGTCCCGGATGGTCACACCCGCCGCGCGATCGTGCGGCTGCTGCTGGAATCCGGCTCGATCACGGTCAGCGAGATCTGCGACCGGCTAGGCCTGGCCGCCGCCGGTGTGCGCCGCCACCTCGACGCGCTGGTCGACGCCGGTGACGCCGAGTCCGCACCTGCCGCGGCGTGGCAGCAGGCCGGCCGGGGACGGCCCGCCAAGCGCTTCCGGCTGACGCCGGCCGGGCGGGCCAAGCTCGACCACGCCTACGACGATCTGGCCGCCGCGGCCATGCGCCAGCTGCGAGAAATCGGGGGACAAGGCGCGCTGCAGGCGTTCGCGCGACGCCGCATCGACACGATTTTGGCCGACGTGCAGCCCGCCGGCAGTGCCGGTGACGCCGACGTCGAGGCGGCCGCCGAGCGGGTGGCCGGCGCGCTGACCAAGGCCGGCTACGTGGCCACGACGACGCGGGTGGGTCCGCCGCTGCACGGTGTGCAGATCTGCCAGCACCACTGCCCGGTGTCGCATGTCGCCGAGGAATTCCCGGAGTTGTGCGAGGCCGAGCGGGAGGCCATGGCCGAGGTCCTGGGCACCCACGTGCAGCGATTGGCGACCATCGTCAACGGCGATTGCGCCTGCACCACCCACGTCCCGCTGACCCAGGCGGCGGGCAAGGCAGCAAGCAAGACCTAGCATCAAGCGGCGCCCAGCCCGCGCCCGCACCATACGAGCATCAAAGGAGCGTCCGTATGACCCTCACACCCGAGGCCACCACACCGGCTTCTGAGCACCTGACTCAGGAGCAGGCGATCGCATCCCTGGGCAAGTACGGCTACGGCTGGGCGGACTCCGACGTCGCGGGCGCCAGCGCCCAGCGCGGGCTGTCCGAGGCGGTGGTCCGCGACATCTCGGCAAAGAAGAACGAGCCGGACTGGATGCTGCAGGCCCGGCTCAAGGCGTTGCGCACGTTCGAGAAGAAGCCGATGCCGAACTGGGGTTCCAACCTCGAGGGCATCGACTTCGACAACATCAAGTACTTCGTGCGCTCGACCGAGAAGCAGGCCGCCAGCTGGGAGGACCTGCCCGAGGACATCCGCAACACCTACGACAAGCTGGGCATCCCCGAGGCGGAGAAGCAGCGCCTGGTTGCCGGCGTCGCCGCGCAGTACGAGTCCGAGGTGGTCTACCACCAGATCCGCGAAGACCTGGAGAGCCAGGGCGTCATCTTCCTGGACACCGACAGCGGACTGCGCGAGCACCCGGACATCTTCAAGCAGTACTTCGGCAGCGTGATCCCGGCCGGGGACAACAAGTTCTCCGCGCTGAACACCGCGGTGTGGTCGGGTGGCTCGTTCATCTACGTGCCGCCGGGCGTGCACGTCGACATTCCGCTGCAGGCGTACTTCCGGATCAACACCGAGAACATGGGCCAGTTCGAGCGGACGTTGATCATCGTCGACGAGGGTGCCTACGTGCACTACGTCGAGGGCTGTACCGCACCGATCTACAAGAGCGATTCGCTGCACTCCGCGGTGGTCGAGATCATCGTCAAGCCGGGCGGGCGTTGCCGCTACACGACCATTCAGAACTGGTCGAACAACGTCTACAACCTGGTCACCAAGCGGGCCCGCGCCGAGGCCGGCGCCACCATGGAGTGGGTCGACGGCAACATCGGCTCGAAGGTCACGATGAAGTACCCGGCGGTCTGGATGACCGGTGAGTACGCCAAGGGTGAGGTGCTCTCGGTGGCGTTCGCCGGCGAGGGGCAACACCAGGACACCGGCGCCAAGATGCTGCACCTGGCGCCCAACACGTCGAGCAACATCGTCTCCAAGTCGGTGGCCCGCGGCGGTGGCCGCGCGTCCTACCGCGGCCTGGTGCAGGTGAACAAGGGTGCTCACGGATCCCGGTCCAGCGTGAAATGCGATGCGCTGCTTGTTGATACGGTCAGCCGCAGCGACACCTACCCCTACGTCGACATCCGCGAGGACGACGTCACGATGGGGCACGAGGCCACCGTGTCCAAGGTCAGCGAGAACCAGCTCTTCTACCTGATGAGTCGCGGGCTGACCGAGGACGAGGCGATGGCGATGGTGGTGCGCGGCTTCGTCGAGCCGATCGCCAAGGAACTTCCGATGGAATACGCCCTGGAGCTCAACCGGTTGATCGAGCTGCAGATGGAAGGTGCGGTCGGCTAGTGGGCAACCTGACTGAGGCGGTGCAGGGTTCGGCCCTCACCGCCGTCAACAAGGGCGAATTGTTCGCGTCCTTCGACGTCGAAGCGTTCGAGGTTCCGCATGGCCGCGACGAGTTGTGGCGGTTCACGCCGTTGAAGCGGTTGCGTGGCCTGCACGACGGGTCGGCCCGCGCCACCGGTAAGGCCCAGATCACCGTCGGCGAGCAACCCGGGGTGACGACCGAGACCGTGCGCCGCGGCGACGAGCGGCTCGGGCAGGGCGGCGCCCCCACCGATCGTGTTGCTGCGCAAGCCTTTTCGTCATTCAACTCCGCGACGGTGGTGACCGTGGCCCGCGACACCGAGGTGGCCGAGCCCATCGAGATCGTGATCACGGGACCCGGCGAAGGGGCCGTCGCCTACGGGCACCTGCAGATTCGGGTGGAAGAGCTCGCCCGGGCCATCGTCGTCGTCGACCTGCGCGGTAGCGGCACCTACGCCGACAACGTCGAGATCATCGTCGGCGACTCCGCCGGCGTCGGAGTGATCTGGATCGCCGATTGGGCCGACGACGCCGTCCACGTCAGCGCGCATCACGCACGGCTGGGCAAGGATTCGGTGCTCGGGCACGTCAACGTGACGTTGGGCGGCGACCTGGTGCGCACGTCGACAACGGTGCGGTTTACTGCGCCCGGCGGCGACGCGCAGCTGCTCGGCACCTATTTCGCCGACGACGGCCAGCACTTCGAATCCCGGTTGCTCGTCGACCACGCGCACCCCAACTGCCGTTCGGACGTGTTGTACAAGGGTGCGCTACAAGGCGATCCGGACTCCGACCGGCCCGACGCGCACACGGTGTGGATCGGCGACGTGCTGATCCGGGCCGAGGCCACCGGCACCGACACCTATGAGGCGAACCGCAACCTGGTGCTCACCGACGGCGCCCGCGCCGACTCGGTGCCCAACCTCGAGATCGAGACGGGCGAGATCGTCGGCGCCGGACACGCCAGCGCCACGGGACGATTCGACGACGAACAGCTGTTCTATCTGCGTGCCCGCGGCATCCCGGAAGACCAGGCCCGCCGGCTGATCGTGCGTGGTTTCTTCGGCGAGATCATCCAGAAGATCGCCGTCCCCGCCGTGCGGGACCGGCTCACCGAGGCCATCGAGCACGAACTTGAGTTGACCGAAGGAAGCAAGAACCAATGACCACGCTGGAAATCAAGGATCTGCACGTCAGCGTCGCCCGCACCGACGACGCCGATGCCATCGGAATCCTCAAGGGTGTCGACCTCACCGTGTCCTCTGGGGAGACGCACGCGTTGATGGGCCCCAACGGGTCGGGCAAGTCCACCCTGTCCTACGCCATCGCCGGGCATCCCAAGTACGAGGTGACGTCGGGCTCGATCACGCTGGACGGCCAGGACGTGCTGGCAATGAGCGTCGACGAGCGCGCCCGCGCCGGGTTGTTCCTGGCGATGCAGTACCCGATCGAGGTGCCCGGCGTATCGATGTCGAACTTCCTGCGCACCGCGGCCACGGCCGTGCGCGGCGAGGCACCCAAGCTGCGGCACTGGGTCAAGGAGGTCAAGGGCGCGATGGACGATCTCGGCATCGACCCGTCCTTCTCCGAACGCAGTGTCAACGAAGGCTTTTCCGGCGGCGAGAAGAAGCGGCACGAGATCTTGCAGCTGTCGTTGCTCAAGCCCAAGATCGCGATCCTGGACGAGACCGACTCCGGGCTGGACGTCGACGCCCTCCGGGTGGTCAGCGAGGGCGTGAACCGCTACGCCGAGGCCGAGCAGGGCGGCGTCCTGCTGATCACGCACTACACCCGGATTCTGCGCTACATCCAGCCGCAGTTCGTGCACGTGTTCGTCGGCGGTCGCATCGTCGAGTCCGCCGGCCCGGAACTCGCCGACGAACTCGAAGAGCACGGTTACGAGCGCTTCACCTCGGCGGCCGCGGGAGCGTAACGATGACGGCCTCCGTGAATCGACTGGATCTCGCGGCGATCCGTGCCGATTTCCCCATCCTCAAGCGCGTGCTGCGCAGCGGAAATCAGTTGGCGTACCTGGATTCGGGTGCCACGTCGCAACGCCCGCTGCAGGTGCTGGACGCCGAGCGCGAATTCCTCGTCACGTCCAACGGCGCCGTGCACCGGGGTGCCCACCAGTTGATGGAGGAAGCCACCGACGCCTACGAGCAGGGCAGGGCCGACATCGCCGCGTTCGTCGGTGCCGGCGTCGACGAGCTGGTCTTCACCAAGAACGCCACCGAGTCCCTCAACCTGGTGTCGTATGTGTTGGGCGACAAACGGTTTGACGGCGCCGTCGGCGAGGGCGACGTCATCGTCGTCACCGAACTCGAGCATCACGCCAACATCGTTCCCTGGCATGAACTGGCCCGGCGGACCGGGGCCACGGTGCGCTGGTACGGCGTCACCGACGATGGCCGCATCGACCTGGACTCGCTACAACTGGACGAGCGCGTCAAAGTTGTTGCCTTCAGCCATCATTCGAACGTGACCGGCGCCGTCGCGCCGGTGGCTGAGCTGGTGTCCCGGGCCAAGGCCGTGGGCGCGCTCACCGTGCTGGATGCCTGCCAGTCGGTGCCGCACCAGCCGGTCGACTTCGCCGCCTTGGGCGTCGACTTCGGCGCGTTTTCCGGACACAAGATGCTGGGGCCCAACGGAATCGGCGTGCTCTACGGCCGTCGCGAGCTGCTGGAGGCGCTGCCGCCGTTTTTGACCGGCGGATCGATGATCGAGACGGTCACGATGGAGGCCACCACATACGCCCGCCCGCCGCAGCGGTTCGAGGCCGGCACCCCGATGACCTCGCAGGTGGTCGGATTGGCCGCGGCTGTCCGGTATCTCGCCGCCCTCGGCATGGACGCCGTCGAGGCCCACGAGCGCGACCTGGTTGCCCAGGCCATCGACGGCCTGTCCGGCATCGACGCCGTGCGCATCATCGGGCCGACGTCGATGCAAGACCGCGGCTCGCCGGTGGCGTTCGTGGTCGACGGCGTGCACGCCCACGACGTGGGCCAGGTGCTCGACGACGAGGGCGTCGCGGTGCGGGTCGGCCACCACTGCGCAATGCCGCTGCACCGCCGCTTCGGGGTGGCCGCCACGGCGCGGGCCTCGTTCGCGGTTTACAACACCCCCGACGAGGTCGATCGACTGGTGGCCGGCGTGCGCCGGTCCGTGGACTTTTTCGGCGGAGCGTGAGCCGTGCGCCTGGAGCAGATGTATCAGGACGTGATCCTCGACCACTACAAGCACCCACAACACCGCGGGCTGCGCGAGCCGTTCGGCGCGCAGGTGTCGCACGTCAACCCGATCTGCGGTGACGAGGTCACGCTGCGGGTCACGCTGTCCGACGACGGGCAGACGGTGCTCGACGTCTCCTACGACGGGCAGGGTTGTTCGATCAGCCAGGCGTCCACCTCGGTGCTCACCCAGCAGGTGATCGGCCAGAGCGTGGGGGAATCGTTGAAGACCGTGACCGCCTTCACCGAGATGGTGTCCTCGCGGGGAACGATCGAGGGCGACGAGGATGTGCTGGGCGACGGCATCGCGTTCGCCGGAGTCGCCAAATACCCGGCCCGGGTGAAATGCGCCCTGCTGGGCTGGATGGCGTTCAAAGATGCGCTGGCCCAGGCCAGCCATGCTTTCGAGGAGGACCAGCGATGAGCGAAACCGCCGCGGCCAGCGAGGAATTCCTCGCCGACGTCGAGGAGGCGATGCGTGACGTCGTCGACCCGGAGCTGGGGATCAACGTGGTCGATCTGGGATTGGTGTACGGCCTCAACGTCGAAGAGGGCGATGAGGGCACGGTCGCGACCATCGACATGACGTTGACGTCGGCGGCCTGCCCGCTGACCGATGTGATCGAAGACCAGTCACGCACCGCGCTGGTCGGCAGCGGGCTGGTTGACGATCTGCGGATCAACTGGGTGTGGAACCCGCCGTGGGGCCCGGACAAGATCACCGAGGACGGCCGCGAACAATTGCGGGCGCTCGGCTTCACCGTCTAACCTGGCCGCGGGTCGGCGCTCGGCGCGATTGGTGGTCCCCAAAAGCGGGTATGAACCCTCATCCCAACTGTTGGGTGTCGGCGCGTACGGGGGATGAAGTGATCGGCGATGTTCGGGTGGCTGGATAGAGTGCAGCGACGCAACCGCGGAGTCAGTGTCGCGGTCGCGGTCATCTACAAGTATCTCGATGATCAAGGCGGCTACCTGGCCGCGCTGATCACCTATTACGGTTTCGTGTCGTTGTTTCCGTTGCTGTTGCTGCTGACCACCGGACTCGGGGTGGTGCTCGCCGGGCGGCCCGATCTGCACCAGCAGGTCATGCACAGCGCGCTGAGCCAGTTCCCGGTCATCGGCAGCCAGCTGCACCAGCCGGAGGCGCTCAGCGGCGGGGCGACCGCGGTCGTCGTCGGAATTCTGGGTGCGCTGTACGGCGGGCTGGGCGTGGGTCAGGCGCTACAGAATGCCATGGATTCGGTGTGGGCCGTACCAAAGAACAACCGCCCCAACGTCTTTCAGTCGCGGCTGCGCAGTCTGCTGCTGCTGTTGGTGCTCGGCTCGGTGGCGTTGGCGGGCACCGTGTTGTCGGGGATCGGTCAGACCACCGGGGTATTCGGTATTTTCGGCAAGATCTGCGTTGCCCTGGCGGCCATCACGATCAACGCGGTGATCTGCCTGGTGGCCTTCCGTGTGACCACCGCGCGTGACCTCACCTATCGGCAGGTGCTTCCCGGAGCCGTTGCGGCCGCGATCATTTGGCAGATTTTGCAGTGGTTCGGCACCGGTTATATCCAGCACACGGTCAAGACGTCCAGCGCCACCAACAGCGTGTTCGCGTTGGTCCTGGGCATGCTGGCCTTCCTGTACCTGGTGTCCATGACGCTGGTGTTGTGCGCCGAGCTCAACGTCGTCCTGGTCGAGCGGCTCTACCCGCGCGCGTTGCTCAGCGCCTTCAGCGACGATGCCGAACTCACTCGGGCGGACCGCCGGACCTACGCGAAACGGGCCAAGGCCGAACGGGTCAAACCACTTCAGCGGGTCAGCGTGCGCTTCGACGAGATGCACCCGCCGGTCGCTCCGTGACCGATCAGAAGGCGTCTTCGGAGAGGCGCATCACGTCGTCGTCGAGGGATTCGATGACACGGCGCAGCGCGGTCAACCGCGGCAGCATGTTCTTGGCGAAGAACGCCGACGTGGCGATCTTGCCCCGATAGAACGCCTCGTCACTGGGCGACGCAGCGCCGGCCAGCGCGGCGCGTGCGACGCCGGCGTGCACCAGCAGCTGCCACCCGATGAGCAAATCGCCGACCGCGAGCAGGTAGCGCACCGACCCGAGTCCCACCTTGTAGATCTCGGTGGGATGCCGACTGGCCGACATCAAAAAACCGGTCAACGCGCCCGTCATGGCCGTCACCTCGTCGAGCGCGGTTTGCAGCAGCTGCGCCTGCGATTTCAGCGCGTCGTCACAGTTGTCGATGGTCTTGCTGATCTGCGCGATCACGAATTGCAGTGCTTGGCCGTGGTCGCGGACGATCTTGCGGAAGAAGAAGTCCAGCGCCTGGATCGCGGTGGTGCCCTCGTAGAGCGAGTCGATCTTGGAGTCGCGGATGTATTGCTCCAGCGGATAGTCCTGCAGGAAGCCCGACCCGCCCAGGGTCTGCAGCGACTCGGTCAGTACCTCGTAGGCCCGCTCGGAACTCACCCCCTTGACGATGGGCAGCAGCAGGTCGTCAATGCGGTGGGCCAGATCGTGATCGGCGCCCGAAACCTGTTGCGCCAGCGCATCATCCTGATGTGCGGCGGCGTACATGTACAGTGCCCGCAGCCCCTCGGCGTAGGCCTTCTGGGTCATCAGGCTGCGGCGCACATCCGGGTGGTGCATGATCGTGACCCGCGGTGCGGTCTTGTCGGTCATCTGCGTCATGTCCGCACCCTGCACCCGCTCCTTGGCGTACGCCAACGCGTTGAGGTAACCGGTGGACAACGTGCCGGCGGCCTTGACCCCGATCGTCATGCGCGCATGCTCGATCACGGTGAACATCTGCGCGATCCCGTTGTGCACGCCGCCGACCAGATAGCCCACGGCGGGCACATCGGTGGCGCCGAACGTCACCTCGCAGGTGGGGGAGGACTTGATCCCCATCTTGTGTTCCAGCCCCGTGACGAAAACCCCGTTGCGCGAGCCGAGTTCGAAGGTGTCGGGGTCGAACAGGTAGTTGGGCACATAGAACAGGCTCAGCCCCTTGGTGCCGGGCCCGGCACCCTCTGGGCGGGCCAGCACGAGATGAAAGACGTTGTCGGCGGTGGTGCCGACGTCGCCGCCGGAGATGAACCGCTTGACGCCCTCGATGTGCCAGGTACCGTCGGGTTGCTCGATCGCCTTGCTGCGGCCCGCGCCGACGTCGGACCCGGCATCGGGTTCGGTGAGCACCATGGTGGCCGCCCAGCCGCGCTCCACGCCCTCGGCCGCCCACCGCTTCTGCTCCTCGTTGCCCTCGGCGTAAAGGGCTTGTGCCATAAAGGGTCCCAGGCAGAAGAAGCTGGCCGACGGGTTGGCGCAGAAGATCATTTCGTTGACCGCCCAGGCCAGCGGCGGCGGCGCCGGCATGCCGCCGATCTCTTCGGCCAAGCCGAGGCGCCACCATCCCGCGTCCTTGATCGCCTGCACCGTCTTGGCCAACTCCGGTGGCACGGAAATGCTGTGCGTCTCGGGGTCGAAGACCGGCGGGTTGCGGTCGGCGAAGGCGAAGGTCTCGGCGACCGGGCCTTCCGCCAGGCGAGCGGCCTCGGCCAGGATGGTCCGCACCGTGTCGGCGTCGAGATCGGCGTATTCGCCGGCGCCCAGCACGGCGCCGACATCGAGAACTTCGAAGATGTTGAATTCGAGATCACGGACGTTCGGGATGTAGTGGCCCAAGACATCTCCCCTGACTGGCCCGCCGGCGGCGGATCACAAGCCCTAAGTGTGTCTGAGCAGGGAAAACCTCCGCAACCGTAACCTCACGGGGAGTCCCCGGCCGGGCGCTGCGCTGGCCATTCGCCGCCGGCCGGAGCAGGATGGGGGGTTCGCGCGGGAACATGCCGGTGGTCGACATTCGCGCGGGGAACATCCGGCTACGACGTGGCGTTAGGCGAAATGTGACAACGCTGGACCTTACTGCTGAGCAGTTCAATACGACGATCGAGAACAACGACATCGTCCTGGTCGATTTCTGGGCTTCCTGGTGCGGACCGTGCCGCCAGTTCGGGCCGACCTTTCAGGCTTCCTCGGAGAAGCACCCCGACATCGTGCACGCCAAGGTCGACACCGAGGCCGAGCAGCAGCTGGCGGCGGCCGCCCAGATTCGCTCGATCCCGACGCTGATGGCGTTCAAGAAGGGCAAACTGCTGTTCAACCAGCCCGGCGCATTGCCGCCGGCGGCGCTGGAGGACCTGGTACAGCAGATTCGCGACTTCGACGTCGAGGCGGCCGAGGCGCAAAAGAGCTGAGACTTGGCCGCCGGCCCGCCGCCGAATAGGTCGTCAGCAACCGCCCGCGCTACCGTTCACGGGTGAGTTTGGTACTGCTGGAGCACCCGCGCCCGGGCGTCGCGCTGATCACGCTCAACCGGCCCGAGCGGATGAATTCGATGGCGTTCGACGTCATGGTGCCGCTGAAAAAGGCCCTCGACGAGGTGACCTACGACAACGCCGTGCGGGTCGTGGTGCTGACCGGGGCGGGCCGGGGCTTTTCCTCGGGTGCCGATCACAAGTCCGCGGGATCGGTGCCCAACGTCGACGGGCTTACCCGCCCGACCTATGCGCTGCGGTCGATGGAGGTGCTCGACGAGGTCATCTTGGCGCTGCGCCGCCTGCACCAGCCGGTCATCGCCGCGGTGAACGGCGCCGCGATCGGCGGCGGGCTGTGCCTGGCCCTGGCCGCCGACATCCGCGTCGCCGCCACGAGCGCGTATTTTCGCGCGGCGGGCATCAACAACGGGTTGACCGCCAGCGAGTTGGGGCTGTCGTACCTGCTGCCCCGGGCCATCGGCGCCTCGCGCGCGTTCGAAATCATGCTGACCGGCCGCGACGTCACCGCCGAGGAGGCTGAGCGCATCGGGCTGGTGTCCTGCCAGGTGCCGGACGGGCAGTTGCTGGACACCTGTTATGCGATCGCCGCCCGCATTGCCGCGTTCTCCCGGCCCGGGGTCGAATTGACCAAACGCACACTGTGGAGTGGACTGGACGCCGGTAGCCTGGAAGGGCACATGCAAGCCGAAGGCTTGGGACAGCTTTTCGTCCGTCTGCTCACTGCCAACTTCGAAGAAGCGGTTGCTGCACGCGCAGAGCGCCGGCCGCCGGTGTTCACCGACGACAAGTAGCGGCCCGGGTGCCGGGCGAATAGCAGCGTTAAGCGAGGAGAGCGATCGTGATCACGGCTACGGGCCTTGAGGTCCGCGCTGGTGCGCGCATTCTGCTCTCACCCGACGGTCCCGATCTGCGCATCCAGCCCGGCGACCGGATCGGGCTGGTCGGCCGCAACGGCGCCGGCAAGACGACCACCCTGCGCATTCTGGCCGGCGAGAGTGAACCGTACGCCGGCACGGTCACCCGCGCCGGCGAAATCGGTTACCTGCCACAGGATCCCAGAGAGGGCGATCTCGACGTGCTGGCACGCGACCGGGTGCTGTCCGCCCGCGGGTTGGACGTCCTGCTGACCGATCTGGAGAAGCAGCAGGCGCTGATGGCCGAGGTGGCCGACGACGACGCCCGCGACCGCGCCATCCGCCGCTATGGCCAGCTGGAGGAGCGATTCGTCGCGCTGGGCGGCTACGGCGCCGAGAGCGAGGCCGGGCGCATCTGCGCGAGTCTTGGTCTGCCGGAACGGGTGATGACCCAGCAGCTGCGCACGCTGTCCGGCGGTCAACGTCGCCGGGTGGAGCTGGCCCGCATCCTGTTCGCCGCTGCGGAAGGTGGGGCCGCCGGTTCGGGTTCGTCGACCACACTGCTGCTCGACGAGCCGACCAACCACCTCGATGCGGATTCGATCGGCTGGTTGCGGGATTTCCTGCGGTCGCACACCGGCGGGCTGGTGGTCATCAGCCACAACGTCGAGTTGCTCGCCGACGTCGTCAACCGGGTGTGGTTCCTCGACGCCGTGCGCGGCGAGGCCGACGTCTACAACATGACCTGGCAGAAGTACTTGGACGCCCGCGCCACCGACGAGCAGCGTCGCCGCCGCGAGCGCGCCAACGCCGAACGCAAGGCCACCGCGCTGCGCTCCCAAGCCGCCAAGCTGGGTGCGAAAGCCACCAAAGCCGTTGCGGCACAGAACATGTTGCGTCGCGCCGACCGCATGATGGCGGCGCTGGACGAGGAGCGGGTCGCCGACAGGGTCGCCCGGATCAAGTTCCCCACCCCGGCCGCGTGCGGGCGAACCCCGCTGGTGGCCAAGGGGTTGAGCAAGTCCTACGGCTCGCTGGAGGTGTTCACCGGGGTTGATCTGGCCATCGACCGCGGCTCGCGAGTGGTGGTGCTGGGGCTCAACGGTGCCGGCAAGACCACGCTGCTGCGTCTGTTGGCCGGCGCCGAAATCCCCGACACCGGCGGCATCGAGCCCGGGCACGGTTTGCGCCTGGGCTATTTCGCGCAGGAGCACGACACCATCGACAACGATGCGAGCGTGTGGGAGAACATCCGGCACGCCGCGCCCGCGTCCGGCGAACAGGAGCTGCGCGGCCTGCTCGGCGCGTTCATGTTCAGCGGACCGCAGCTCGACCAGCCGGCCGGCACCCTGTCCGGTGGCGAGAAGACCCGGCTCGCGTTGGCCGGCCTGGTGGCCTCGACGGCCAACGTGCTGCTGCTCGATGAGCCGACCAACAACCTTGACCCCGCCTCGCGCGAACAGGTCCTCGACGCGCTGCGCAGCTATCAGGGCGCGGTGGTGCTGGTGACACACGACCCCGGCGCCGCCGAGGCGCTGGACCCGCAGCGGGTCGTGCTGCTGCCCGACGGCACCGAGGACTATTGGTCCGAGGAATACCGGGATCTCATCGAGCTGGCCTGAGCCCGGCAAGTCCCGGCCGGCGAATTCGGTGAAATCGACACGCGCAGGACATCGGCTTCTTACTCTTGGGGCTTGGATTTGAGTTTCAAGCGTGGAGGGGTCAGTGCCAACGTCGAAAGAACTGCGTGCCGAATTGCTGCACGAACTGCGCAACGCCTACGAGGGCGGTGCCAGCATTCGGACACTCGTCGCCAGCACCGGCAGATCGTACGGGTCGATTCACAGCATGCTGCGTGAATCGGGAACCACGATGCGCAGCCGGGGCGGCCCCAACCATACCCGTCACCGCTAGCCGCGGCCGTCCGCTGGGGTCGTTGAGGGCTGCCCAGAGTCGTTGCGGCGCACCGAGTTTTCCACCAGATCCAGCACGGCGGACAGCCGCTGGGGATCCTCGCCGGACGCCAGCCGGGCCACCAATCCGTCCAGGACCAGTTCCAGGTAGCACTGCAACACGTCACCGGGTACGTCGTCGCGCACCCGCTGTGCCTGCTTCTGTCGTTGCAACCGATCGTGGGTTGCGGCCGCCAATTCCGCGGAGCGTTCCGACCAGCCCCGGCTGAAGGCGGGGTCGTTGCGCAGCTTGCGCGCAATCTCCAGCCGGGTGGCCAGCCAGTCGAACTGCTCTGGGGCGGCCAGCATGTCGCGCATCACCTGGATCAGTCCCTCGCGCGAGGCGACGTCGGCCATCCGCTCCGCGTCTTCGTGGGCGAGGGCGAAAAACAGCGCGTCCTTGTCCCGGAAATGGTGAAAGATCGCGCCGCGCGACATCCCGATCGACTGTTCCAGCCGCCGAACCGTGGCTCGGTCATAGCCGTGTTCGGCGAAACACCGTCGGGCACCGTCAAGGATCTGGCGGCGGCGAGCCGCCAAATGGTCCTCGCTGACTTTGGGCATGGGCCGGGTGGCTCGGCTCGGACTAGCCGGACTTCAGCATGTTGCGCAGCACGTACTGCAGGATGCCGCCGTTGCGGTAGTAGTCGGCTTCACCGGGGGTGTCGATGCGCACCACCGCGTCGAATTCGATCGGGTCCCCGGAGTCCTTGGTCGCCTTGACGCGCACCGTCTTCGGCGTTTTGCCCTCGTTGAGCGCGTCGATGCCGGTGATGTCGAACACCTCGGTGCCGTCCAGCCCCAGTTCCTGAGCCGTCTTACCCTCGGGGAACTGCAGCGGGATCACGCCCATGCCGATCAGGTTGGAACGGTGGATCCGCTCGAACGACTCCGCGATCACCGCCCGCACACCCAGCAGCCGGGTTCCCTTGGCCGCCCAGTCCCGCGAAGAGCCCGACCCGTACTCCTTACCGCCGAGCACCACCAGCGGGATGTTCTGTGCCGCATAGTTTTGCGCCGCGTCGTAGATGAAGGCCTGCGGGCCGCCCTCCTGGGTGAAGTCGCGGGTGTATCCCCCGGACACGTCGTCGAGCAGCAGGTTGCGCAGCCGGATGTTGGCGAACGTGCCGCGGATCATCACCTCGTGGTTGCCGCGCCGTGAGCCGAAGGAGTTGTAATCCTTGCGCTCGACACCGTGTTCGTCGAGGTACTGGGCGGCCGGGGTGCCCGGCTTGATGCTGCTGGCGGGCGAGATGTGGTCGGTCGTCACCGAATCACCCAGCAGCGCCAGCACTCTCGCGCCGGTGATGTCGGCGACCAGCTCGGGCTCGGCGGGCATGCCCTCGAAGTACGGGGGCTTGCGCACATACGTCGAATCCGGGTTCCACTCGAAGGTGTTGCCGCTCGGGGTCGGCAGGTTGCGCCACCGCTCGTCACCCTTGAACACGTCGGCGTAGTTCTTGGTGAACATTTCGGAGTTGATCGCCGAGGCGATGGTGTCCGAGACGTCCTGCTGCGACGGCCAAATGTCTTTGAGGTAGACGTCATTGCCGTCCTTGTCGGTGCCTAGCGGCTGGGACTCAAAGTCGAAGTCCATCGTGCCGGCCAGCGCGTAGGCCACCACCAGCGGCGGGGAGGCCAGGTAGTTCATCTTCACGTCCGGGTTGATGCGGCCCTCGAAGTTGCGATTGCCGGACAGCACCGCGGTGACCGAAAGGTCGTTGTCGTTAATGGCTTTCGAGATCTCGTCGGGCAGCGGGCCGGAGTTGCCGATGCATGTGGTGCACCCGTAGCCGACCAGATAGAAGCCGAGCTTCTCCAGGTAGGGCCATAGGCCGGCCTTGTCGTAGTAGTCGTTGACCACCTGCGAGCCGGGAGCCATGGTGGTCTTCACCCACGGCTTGGACGCCAATCCCTTTTCGACGGCGTTGCGGGCCAGCAGCGCGGCGCCCAGCATCACCTCGGGGTTGGAGGTGTTGGTGCACGAGGTGACCGCGGCGATCACCACGGCGCCATGATCGAGGACGAATTCGCCGCGCCCATCGGACTTGACCGTCACCGGGTCGCTGGGGCGGCCCTTGGCATGCGCGGCTGCCGAATGCACCTCGGGAACGTCGTCGGCGTGGCCGTTGGACACCGCGCCGGGGTCGCTGGCCGGGAAGGTCTCCTCGACGGCCTCGTCCAGCTTCGAGTAACCCTGCTTGCCGTCCTCGTCGCCGTCGACGTAACTGAGAATCTGCTCCCGGAACGTCGCCTTGGCGGCCGACAGCGCGATGCGGTCCTGCGGGCGCTTGGGTCCGGCGATGGACGGCTCCACCGTGGACAGGTCGAGCTCGAGGTACTCGGAGAAGGTCGGCTCGCGGTCGGGGTCGTGCCACAGGCCCTGCTCTTTGGCGTAGGTCTGCACCAGTGCCAGCTGCTCCTCGGTGCGGCCGGTGAACTTGAGGTAGGAGATGGTCTCCTCGTCGATCGGGAAAATGGCTGCGGTGGAACCGAATTCGGGGCTCATGTTGCCCAGCGTGGCGCGGTTGGCCAGCGGTACTTCGGACACACCCTTGCCGTAGAACTCGACGAACTTGCCGACCACGCCGTGCTTGCGCAGCATCTCGGTGACCGTGAGCACGACGTCGGTGGCCGTGACGCCCGGTTGGATCTCGCCGGTCAACTTGAAGCCGACGACGCGGGGGATCAGCATCGAGACCGGCTGGCCCAGCATAGCGGCCTCGGCCTCGATACCGCCGACGCCCCAACCCAACACGCCCAGGCCGTTGACCATCGTGGTGTGCGAGTCGGTGCCCACACAGGTGTCCGGGTAGGCCAACCCGTCGCGGGTCATGACGACGCTGGCCAGATATTCGATGTTGACCTGGTGCACGATGCCGGTGCCCGGCGGCACGACCTTGAAGTCGTCGAAGGCGCCCTGACCCCAGCGCAGGAACTGGTAGCGCTCGCCGTTGCGCTGGTACTCGATTTCGACGTTGCGCTCGAACGCGTCGGCGGTGCCGAACAGGTCGGCGATCACGGAGTGGTCGATCACCAGGTCGGCCGGCGCCAGCGGATTGACCTTGTCGGGCTTGCCGCCGAGGTCGGCGATCGCCTCGCGCATGGTGGCCAGGTCGACGATGCACGGCACCCCGGTGAAGTCCTGCATCACCACGCGAGCGGGGGTGTACTGGATCTCAATGCTGGGCTCCGCGTTGGGATCCCAGTTCGCGATCGCTTCGATGTGGTCCTTGGTGATGTTGGCGCCGTCTTCGTTGCGCAGCAGATTCTCGGCGAGGACCTTGAGGCTGTAGGGGAGTTTCTCGGTGTTGGGTACGGCGTCCAGACGGTAGATCTGGTAGCTCTTGTCGCCGACCTTCAGGGTGTCGCGGGCTCCGAACGAGTTCACAGAATCTTGGTTGGTCACATCAACTCCCTGGGATTAAGTTCTTCCGCCGGCGGGGCTGTGCCGGGCGGTGCTCCGGACGATCATGCCAACCTTAACAGTACGCTTGTCCTGCAATGCATCGGCACGTCAATTTCAGTCTTCTCGGGTCGGGGCCGGGTTGAAACCTTTTTCTTTGACCCGTCGCGTACGGTTCGTGTAGCGCAGGCGCTATCGCGGGCAGGAGGCACATCGTGACCGGGCAGGGTTCGTTCGTCCCATCACCTCAGACCACCTACTTCTTGCATCCGGTCCTGCCCGCCTACATTCCCCAAGACGTCGACATGACGGCGATCAAGGCCGCGGTCGCGGCCTCGAACGTCAGCGCGCCGCCAGAGACGGCGCCGGCCCTGCTCGAGGTGGTCAACCAGGCGCACGCCGCCGGTATCAATCTCAAAATCGTGCTGCTCGACCACAATCCGCCAAACGACACACCGTTGCGCGACATCTCCACCGTCGTCGGTGCCGACTATCACGACGCCACCGTCTTGACCCTGAGCCCCAGTTACGTCGGCACCTACAGCACCCAGTTCCCCCGAGTCACCCTCGAGGCCGGCGAGGACATCGCCAAAACGGGCAATCCCGTCGTCTCCGCGCAGCATTTTTTGCATGAGCTGGAAACCCCCGAGTTCCCGTGGACCGGGCTGACCATTTTCCTGCTCATCGCCGTCCTTGCCGCGGCCGTCGGTGCGCGGTTGCTGCAGTTGCGTGCGCGGCGGTCAGCAACCTCGCGCGGCGCCGCGCCGCCCGCCGCCGGACAGCCGAGCGAAGGCGTCTAGTTGTATGAGGCCATGACATTGGTGACGCCGGTGGCGAGTCGTGATGCTGGTGGCTGGCCTGCGGCGGCAGAGTGTGGTCGATGGTAGTTGAAGTGGATGTTCCAGACTTTGAGTGCTTCGGCGCGTTGGGTTTCTGAGGTCCATGTCCTGGCGTAGAGGAACTCTTCGGCCAGGATGCGGTTGTAGCGCTCGACTTTGCCGTTGTGGCGCGGGGTGTAGGGCGTGATGAATTGGTGGCGTGCGCCGTGGAGCACGTGGGCGAAGTCTTTGGCCCGGTAGCAGGCGCCGTTGTCGGTGACGATCCGCTGGATGCGGTCGATGCCATGGACGGCGAACCATACCTGGGCGCGGTGCATGAATCCGATTGCGGTGACGGCTTTTTCGTTGTCAAGGGCTTCGGTGTAGGACAGTCGGGAGAACCCGTCGACGGCCGAATGCAGGTACAC
>NZ_LQPT01000120.1 GCF_002102355.1 Mycobacterium sherrisii
CGTTGGGGTCGGGGCGGGGACGGGGCCGGGCGCCGCCGGCGGTGCCGGGACAGCCACACTCGGCGATGCCGGCGCGGTGACGGCAGCGGCGTGCGGAGCGGGAAAAACCGGAGCCGGCGCTACCCCGGGTGGAACCGGTTGCGGGAGGCCGGCCAAACCCGCCAGCCCGGCGGTGCTCGCCGCGGCGGCGGGCACCGCCGCGAGCGGGGCGGCCAGCCCCAGGGCGTACACCGGGTTGCTGAGCAGGAAGGAGGGGATCAGGAAGGGATCGTAGAGCACCAGCCAGATCAGGTACATGGTGCGGTGGATGACGAATTGGACGCCCAGGTAAAGAACCGTCTCGAGTAGTTGTACGGGGTTACCCGCATAGTTGGCCAGCATCGCTTCCAGGCGCGGAATGAACATCGTCAAGCTCGGGTGCACCGACGGAGACGTCGGCGAGAACGGATTGAACGGGAACAAATCGTTGAGCAGCTCTTCGAGATTGGTGGGCAGGTGAGTGCCCATCGGTCCGGTGGGATCGTTGCCCATTCCCATGCCCGAGTTCATGATCTGCGGAGCCGCGGTGGTTTGTGGGGCAGTCGCCACCGCGGCGGTTGCGACTGATTGGTAGACGGTCATCGTCGTGGCAGCCTGAACCCACATGCGCGCATAGTCCGCTTCGTTGACCGCGATCGGGATCGTATTGATACCAAAGAAATTCGTCGCCACCAGCGCCGCGTGGGTGGCATGGTTGGCCGCTAGTTCCCCCAGCGTCGGCATGGCGGCCAGCGCGGCCGTGGAGGCGGCGGCCGCGGTCTGAAGGCGCTCGGCCATTGCGGCGCTGTCGATGCCGGCTTGCTGCAACCATGCGAGGTATGGTGCATGCGCGGCGACGTATTGCGCCGCACTCGGTCCCTCCCACGCCGCCTGTGTGGCGCCCAGCAATGCGGTGAGTTCGCTTGCTGCCGAGACATATTCAGCGCTCAGTGAGCTCCACCCGCCCGCGGCGGCCGTCAAGGGTCCGGGGCCGGGTCCGTCGGACAGCAGCGCTGCATGTACCTCTGGAGGAAAGGCCATCCAGATTGGCGCGGTCACGGTTGGCCCCGTACATCCACATCTGGCTTCCTTCGGAAAGCAGCTATCGCAAGCTCCTTTCGGCGAAGCGTCACGGACCCAGGGCGCTTGGTAATCGGTCCGTTGCCGCGAGCTTAAGCGATCGTGAACCCTAGAAATAGATGCATTAGTGTCTTATGCGGATTCGCACAGGTACCCAGCAGCTAGTCCCGCGTCGATCGTGAAGATACTGTCACTTTCGACGCCCAGCGTGACGATAGCTTCACGCTCGAGCGGTCTACGAGGTGCTTTGGTCCACCAGCACCGCGCCGTCGGGCTGATTGCCGAGCGTGCTCAGTGAAATGTCCTCTTCTTGGACGGTCAGCAGCACAATTTGGGCCAATTGCCGGGGAGCGTCGCATTGCACGTAGTGATCGGCGCCCGGCACCACCCAGTAGCGGTTCCGGCCGGGCTTGGCCTTGAGGTAGGTCTGCCAAACATAGTTCGGGACGCGCAGCGGCGCGACAGTGTCGTGCAGTCCCCACGCCACCGTGGTATTCACGTGGCTGACCGAAAGCTCTTGGAGCCAATTGGTTTCGTCGGCGGCGCGTTCGTTCAGGTACTGGATCGTGTCGGGCAACACCCGGATTCCATCGTTGTGGGCAAAGCACTTCGCCAGCGCGTCGATCTCGGGGTCGGTCAATTTCCTTCTCGGCATGAAGGTGCTGGCTCCCATGCCGGCCGCCAGGGTCTCGGGCGTGGTCGCTTCCGCGGTGGCCCGTCCGGTCTCCGGGTCGAGCAGCGCGGTTTGGAACAGCGTCAGATTCGCCAGCGGCAGGTAGATGTTGGCGTTGGTCAAGATCAGGTCGAGAGGAGCTACCGGCGGGTCCAGCGCCGCCAACATGCCCAGCGCGATCATCCCGACACTGCTGCCGCGATCGTGGGTGAGCATCCGGAATTCGCTCAGCTTCCACACCTCGGTGATGGCGTGCACGAGCAGACGCGCATCGTCGTACAACGAATAGACGTACGGCTGGGGTGGTTTGTCCGACAAGCCGTAACCCGGAAAGTCCAACAGGTACATGTCGAAATCGTCAGCGAGCTCGTGGGTTAAGTCGAAGAAGTCGATACTCGAGGTTGGGAAACCGTGCACGAGCACGAGGGGCGGAGCGCCGGGCGTCCCACAGCGGCGACTGAACACCCCGACTTCTTGCCCATCGTTGGCGGCGGTCGTCGACCGCCAGCGCAGTTCGGTACTGAGGTTTTGCCATTCCGCGAAGATGTCCAAGCTGCCAGCATCGCAGAGGCGATCGCGGTTAGACAACCGGGCGCGCGCTCACGGGCACGTGACGTGTATCCCGAACGTGATCTGGCGCATACCGCTTTGGCCGGGTGCCGTCCCTTGGCCGGAGCCGGTGATCGTGTAACTGTTGGCGTCCTTGGTGACCAGCACCTGATTGGCCGCTTGGGTCGGCTGGTAGGGCAACTGGTATTGAGCATTTCCGTCCTTGAGCGAAACGGCGAAGCCGTCCACGCTGGGCGGTTTTTCGTCGGACAGGGCCAACGATACCGAGGCCGCATCGTCGTGCACGTTGATGCGTGTCGTCAGGTCACCCGACTCCGGGGGCGTGGCATGCGGATTGGCCGCCGTCGTGGTGCACTCGACCTTTGCGGTGATCGTGTGGGAGTGCTGATCCATCATGACGGTGGTGTGCGAGGTGGCCGGCGTCGTGCTGACCGGCGCGGTCTGGCCGCCACCGCCGCTCGAGCATCCCGACAGACCGATCACCAGCACAACCGTGCCGAGCCCGCCGATGCGGGGGTCGCGCCGCGGCCGGACATCCGGTTTCGTCATCGCACATCCTCCTAGTTGGTCACCAGGAATCTTTCCGGAAAGGCCGCTGCGTTTCCGCACCGGCCCGCGCTCACCGTAGCGGCCGAGGCCCTGCTCAGCGTGTGCCGGCGGAAGGCCAGACGTCCCAACTGATCATGCTGCGCAGCGGACCGGCGAAGACGGGGCGCACCACCCGGGAGCGCCAGCGCTGTTCGACGAGCGGGGCCAGCGCGGCGGTCGTGGCGAGGGGATCATCGTCGAGGTAGACGACGGTGATGTATTGGTGGTCGGTGCGCCACCCACGGGGCAGCCGGCTCCACCCGGCGCTGGAGCCGAAGGTCCACGCGCCGGCCGTGCCCGGGGTGGCAAGCAGCGCTGGAACGTGCTCGGCGTGCAGCCATTGCAGCCAGTCGTTGGGCCGGCCGTCGGCGGGTTCCTCGATGAGCAGCAGGATTCCGCGGTGCGGCCGAAACGGCACCACCTCTGCGGCGACGAGGGCGCGCGGCGCCGCGTGCCACTGCAGCAACCGGAGCCCCGCGATTTGCAGCAGCGGCCGGGTGACGGGGAAGCGGCCGTTGTCCCGCAGCGTGCGGCCGAGGGCGACGAAGTCGTCGAAGGTGTCTTCGACGGGGTCGCCGACCAGATAATGCACCAGGTTGCCGACGTCGCCCAACGGGCCGTCGGTCGCCAGACGATGGTCGCGATAGTCACCGTCGGCTATCCAGCGCAGGCCGTGCACGATGCCGGGCTGTTGGTATTGCTCCGGCATGTGGTCCAGCAGATGCCAACGCAGATAATCGTTTTCGGCGGGGTCCTGGTCGGCCGGTGCGGTGAGGCTGAAAATGCCCGCCTTGACCCTGTTCACGCCGGTGCCTGCCCGGTTGGGGTATGCAGCTCGGCCAGGGCATCCAGGTTTTCCAGGTAGTGCTGCACGGAATGGTGGTGGAACCAGGTGCTGACGATGGTGGCGCCGTGCGCGGCGGTGTCGGCGAGGATTTCGCGGGTGCGGTCGGGAGCGGTGATTGGGTCCAGCGGTGCCGGTGGCGGCAACACCACCTCAAAGCCGGGCGGAAGATCGAAGCGGCTCAACCACTCTCGCGCCTGCGGCAAGGTCACGTTGAACGGCGCCCAGCCGTCGGCCAGCGTGACGGCGCGCCGCAGTGATCGCAGCGTGCGTCCGCCGACCCAGATGGGAACGTGGTCCTGCACCGCGCACGGGTCGACGACCATGCCGTCGAAGGAATAGAACTCGCCGTGATAGGCCGGCTCGGCAACCGACAGGGATGCGCGCAGGGCGCGCAACGCGTCGTCGGCGCGCGCCCCACGGTCCTCGAACGGAACCCCGAGCAGGTCAAATTCTTCTTTCAGGCTGCCGACGCCGACGCCGAGAATGAGCCGACCGTTGCTGACCCTGTCCAGGGTGCCGTACCGCTTGGCGATTTCCAGCGGATGATGGTAGGCGAGCACCAACACGTTGGTGGCCAACCGGATTCGCGCAGTGTGGGCGGCCAGATACCCCAGCGTCGCCAGCGGATCCCAGTAGCGCATGCCGCGGCGCTGCTGTTCGGCGGCCGGTAGGGCGACGTGCTCGCTGCAGGTCAGGTGGTGATAGCCCAGCCGGTCCGCGGCCGCGGCGATCGTGGCCAGGTCCTCGACGGTGGCGTGCTGCTCCCACTCGGCGCTGGCCTGGGGCATGGTGATCACCACCGGAGTGGACACCGACAGCCGCACGGGGTTCATCCCTGCATGTACCCTCCGGCGTCGACAGGGATCGATTGCCCTGTGATGGTTCGGCTTTCGTCGCTGGCCAGGAACAGCGCCAGGTTCGCCACGTCGTCGGTCGACGAAATATCCTGCAACGCAACGTCCTTGAGCGCCTTCGCCCGCACGGCTGCGACGTCGACGCCCTGCTCCTCGGCGGTGCGCCGCAACCAGTTGCGCCACAAGTCGGTGTCGATGGCGCCGGGCACGATGCAGTTGCATCGGATGCCGTAGGGGCCCACTTCGAGCGCGACGGCTATGGTGAAGGCGCGCAGGGACGCCTTGGCCGTGACGTAGTGAGTCTTGCGGGGGATGCCCTGGTAGCCGGCGGTGGAGGAGAAGTTCAGGATCACGCCGTGGCGGCGGTGCAGCATCGACTGGTTGAGCACTTCGCGGGTGCACAGCATCGCGGCGGTGACGTCGACGGCCAGCGTGGTGTTCCAGTTGTCCAGCGTCTGCTCCCAGATCCACCGGTCCTGACCCGGTACCGCGGCGTTATTGCACAGGATGTCAACATGGCCGAACTCCGCGACCGCGCAACCGACCATCGCCGCGACGTCGTCTTCCCGTGTGACGTCGGCGCGCATAGCGATGGCGCCCGCCCCGGCCGCCGCGGCGGCCTGCCGGACCAGCTCCTCGCGGCGCGCCGCCAACAGCACCCGCGCGCCCTCGCGGGCAAAAACCGAGCCCAAGACGGGCCCCAGGCCGGTGCTGGCGCCGGTGATGATCGCCACTTTGCCCGCTAACCGGCCCGCCATTGGGCAGATATTACCCACCAGCGGTGATTCAGCCGGCCGATAGTGGGTAGGTGTTAACGGTGATCAACAACCAGGCCGACCTGGATCGCGACGAGGTGGTGGACGCCTTGCGCGATCTGGCGAAACGGGTGGGGGTACAGCGGGTGACGATGCGCGCGCTCTCGGCCCAACTCGGGGCTGCCGTGCCCTCGGTGTATCGGCACGTGCCCTGCAAGCAGGCCGCGCTGGAACTGGTTGCCGAGTCCGTGCTGGAGGAGATACCGACGTCGCAGGACGGGCCTTGGGATACCCGGCTCGTCGAGCTTTACAGCAATGCCCGGGAGTCGATTCTGGGCGTTCCCGGTGTCGCGAACATCCTGCAGGCCGGTCCGGAAAGCGAGCCCGCCCGTCGGCTCGATCAATATAGCCGCGACCTGATCGCGCAGGCCGGGCTGACGAAATCCCGTGCGGCGGCGGCTCATACGGTGTTGTGCACCTATCTGCTGGGCTCGGTGGCGCTGGAGGAAAGCCGTCCGGCTGACGAGGCACCCCGAGCCCGTCGGCAGACCGCGGCGCAATTCCGCGCCGGACTGGACGTGATCGTCGCCGGAATCAGATCGTCCGGACAGGGCGACGTCTGAACCGACCGGTCACATCGCATCCATCGTGTGTCCCGAAGCGCCGGGCTCGCGTTGCGCCACAGTGGTTTTCAGCCAATCGTGAATCCGTTCGGCAACCAGACGCCAGCCGGGCTCGACCATCATGTTGTGGCCCATGCCGGGGAAAATCTCTGCGGTGGTGCCGTAGGCCCGGGCGGTGGCGTGGACTTCGCGCTGCGTGAAACACCCGTCATCCTCGGCGCCCAATACCAACACCGGAATGTCGATTCGATCGGGCCTGGGCAGGTGCAAAATCAACATGTCGAAGAACCATTTCCCGACATATTCGGCCTGCAGGTGCGCGGTGTAGCGCTCCACGTCGTTGCGGGGGGTGGATGGCGAATAGAAATGTTGGCGGGCAAGTTCGGGTGTGCCGCCCAAGCCCTGTAATGACTTGGTAGTCAAAAAAGTACGCAGGTTGTACCAGGGATGCTCGCGGAACCGGTGGGCCATGAATTCGGCGACCCCGCGCGGCGGCACGGACGCGAGTAACACCGCGGCGGGAGCGTCGTGCGATTCCAGATACTTCTGCACCACGAAGCCGCCCAACGAATGACCGATCACGATCGGCGGCGTCCGCAGGCTCTTGGCGACGGAGTCCACGTCGTCGACATAATCGGCGATCGAACAGAAGTGGTTCCGCTTGGGGCCCGTGCTCTTTCCGTGGCCACGCAGGCTGACCGCCAGAGCGCGATAACCCTTTTCGGCGAAGAAGTCCAAAAAGTACTCGTCCCAATACCACGCACCGTGCCAGGCGCCGTGCACAAAGAGTAGCGGCGGTTTGGCGGAATCGCGGCCCGGATTCTTGTCGATCACTTCCAGCATGGACTGACTCCTTTGTCGCGCCCGAGATTAACGGCTAAATCGACGAAACGAGGGCAAAAAGGCGATAATGGTTGAGCGCCGCCGACCCCGAGGAAGTGGTCATCGTGCCGGTGGATTCAACCGAACAGCGCACGCTGGTCTTGACGGCCTTCCCGGTCGAGGCGGATGCCGTGTTGACGCACACCGTGCTGGACCCCGATCCGGTGGTGGCCGTCGACCATCGCCGTTTCTATCTGGGCGCGATCCGCGGCAAGAAAGTCATCGTCGCGATGACCGGCATCGGCCTGGTGAACGCCGCTGACGCCGCCGAAACCGCATTCGCCTACCTCGCCAGTAGCATTGCCGCCGTGGTGTTTTCGGGTGTCGCGGGCGGCGCCGGGCGCACCGGCATCGCCGACGTGGCGGTGCCCGCGCGCTGGACCTTGGACGGCGGCGTGACCTTCAGCCCGGTCGACCCCGCCATGTTGGCCGTCGCCGCGACCCTGTCGGTGACACTGCGCAGCACCCGGGCGATGCGGCACGAGCCGCAACTGGTGGTCGGTGGCGACGGCTGCAGTTACGACAACAACAACGGGCGGGCATTCCCGTGTATCCCGCACGGCGGCGGCGTGTTCGGTTGTCAGCCGCGAACCGCGCCCGACCGCTCCTTCTTCTACACCGGCAACTTCTGGCAGACGGTGTGGCCGTGGCTGCGGCACGGCCTGATCAATAACGCCAAGATCATCTCGGCCGCGGACCCGGCGTTCGACGCGACGGACAGCGAGAGCGCGGCGGTGCAGGCGGTCGCGGAGGCTTACGGGGCGCCGTTCCTCGCCGTGCGGGGCATCTCCGACGGGCCGGGCGATCCGCTTCGACTGCCCGGCTTCCCGTTTCAGTTCTTCGTCTACCACCGCGTCGCCGCGGTCAACGCCGCGCGGGTCACCGCGGAGTTACTGGGCCGCTGGCCCGGCGCGTGAGGCTATTCCGGTCCGCGCGCCACGGGGTGATTCGGATCCGACGACCATTCCGACCACGACCCCGGATACAGCGCCGCCTGACGCCCCGCCGCCGCGAGGGCCGCGATCGCGATCGCGGCGGTGACACCCGAGCCGCAGTAGGCGCCCAACGGGCCCGAATCGTCGATGCCGCGGTCGGACAGCTGCCGGGCGAGCTCGTCGTCGCCGAGGAAGGTACCCTCGGCGGTCAAAACGGAGCCGCTGGGCAGGTTGCGTGCGCCCGGAATGTGACCCGCGACCGGGTCGACGGGTTCGGTGTCGCCGCGGTAGCGCTCGGGCGCCCGCGCGTCGAGCAATGTCATCGACCCGGCGCCGACTTGCTCGGCGGTCAGGGTGGGGCGAGCACCGTTGTACAGATCGTGTTGCGGCACAGTCACATTCCCCGGATCCGGGGTGACCTGTCCCGTCTCGAGCGGCAACCCTGCCGACCGCCACGCGCCCAGGCCGCCGTCCAGGATGCGGACGTTGGGCAGCCCGGCCGCCGTCAACACCCACCACGCACGGGCCGAGCCGGCGCGATTCCCGTCGTCATAGACCACGATCGCCGAATCTTGACGAACGCCCCACCGGCGGGCGGCGGCCTGCAGGCTGGGGCCCGAGGGCAGCGGGTGCCGGCCGCGTCCGGTGACGGTGTGATCGCTGAGCTCGTCGTCGAGGGACACATACACCGCGCCGGGCAGGTGACCTTCCAGGTACGCCGCGCGCCCGTCGGGCTGGTCGAGCCGCCACCGGACGTCCAAAATGCGCGGTGGGCTGCCGGTGCCGATCAGGCCGGACAACTCGCCGGTGGTGATCAGAACCTGGTCGCGGGGTTTCACTGGTACGCCTCCTCCTGGTCTGCCGCGAGCCTAGTCGCCGACGCAAAGGAGCCGACGTCAGCAAACGTGGGTGTACTCGGTGAGGCGATAGCCGAGCACACACGGAGTCGGTGCGGGCGCAAAGTTTTCCGGCCTCCGGCTGCTGGCTCAGGCGGTGTGCTCGTCGCGGGGAACGTTCGCCACGGGCCCCAACGTGGCCAGCATGCCCGCCGCCGCGCGCTGCCAGGTGAAGTTCTCCGCCCGGCGCCGCGCGCAGGTCCGGCGGTGAAATTCGGGAAGGCTGATCACAGTGCCGACCGCCTCGGCGATGGCCTCCGGATTGTTGTCGGCCGACGCGCCGCTGCCCGGGGTGATGATCTCGGTCAGCGCCGAGGTGCGCGACACCACGGCGGGCGTCCCACACGCCAGCGATTCCAGCGCGGCCAGCCCGAACGTTTCGTGCGGCCCCGGCGCCAGGGTGACATCGGCGGCCGCCAACAGCTCGGCGACGGTGTGCCGATTGGAGATGAAGCCGGTGAAGTCGATCGGCAGTCCGGTGGCCTGTCGTTGCAGCTTCGCCCGGAGCGGACCCTCGCCGACGACGACGAGGCGGGCGTTGACGCCGGAGTCGCACAGCGCCGCCAGGGCATCGATGCTGCGATCCGCCCGCTTCTCGACCGACAGGCGGCCGCAGTGGACCAGCAACAGCTGCTGGGGGGTGGCCCACCGCCCGCGGACCAGCGGCGAGTGCCGGCTCGGATGAAACGTGTTCAGGTCCACACCGAGGGGCACCGTCACGACGTTCGTCGCACCGATCCGGTCGAATTCCTCCCGCGCGAATCCGGTGGTGCACACCACGGTGTCGTAATCGGCGGCGGTGCGACCGTTGGCGAAGTCGGCGAGGCTGCGTGCCGGCCGGCGCGGAAGCACTTGCCCGGCAAGACGATCCAGCCGCTCGTGGGAGATCATCACCGTCGTGGCGCCATGGCGGCGACCCCACCGCCCCAGCGATCGCAGCGTGAGCCGATCCGAAACCTCCAGGGAGTCGGGTTGCAGTCCCTCCAGCAGCGCCTTGACGGGGCCGGGCATCACCGCCCGGTATCCGCCGGTGAACGGAATCTGCCAGGCGAGCAAGGTGATTCGAACCACACCGGTCGGCAGCAGGGTGCGTTCGGCGCGGGAACCGGGCACGACGAGAAACACATCGTGCCCGCGGGCGCAGTATTCGGCGCCCAGCCGATCGATCGCGGTGCGAAGGCCGCCGGACCGCGGGCCGTAGAAGTTGGCGACCTGGACAACACGCATGACCTGAGGACACGCGGTGCTTGTGTGCAGTCAACGAGGAGGGACTGACGCATGCCTGAACAGTCCGTGAATTCCGTTTGCTAGCGGGCGCCCTCGGCCTTGTCGATCTGCTCGGACACGTCATCGCCGGCCAGACGGGCGTCCAGAAATGCTCCCGAGGTCGGCAGGCTCAAATGCAGTTGTGAGGCACCGCTGACCGCGACCACGCCCTCGTCGAGGGTGAAATCGAGGACATGGCCGCCACCGGTGCGTTCGCTGTTGAGGAAGTGCAGGTGATATCCCGCCACGGAAATGCCCTGCTGGAACTGCGGAGTGCGGAACCCGACCAGGACACCGGAGACGTCGGAGAATCGGGTTTCGGCCTGGCCTTCGGTGGCCTCGGTCAGCGGCGGGTAGGGCTGATGCTGCTCCATCACCGTGCGGGTGTGCAGCTCCCGGAACCGCCCGGAGATCCGAATCGCGTAAATGAGGTTGACGCTTTCGATCTGACGGTCGATCGCGCCGAGCACCTCCGAGCGGCCGGCGGTGTTGCAGATGTGGATGTCGAAATCGGTGCGAAAACGGGTCACCGCCGCGAACGGGCTGCGATCGGTTGACGCTGCGCGCGTGGCGGTTCCGTCCGAACGCAACCGGTAACACACACCGTCGAGGATGACCATCTCGCCGTCGAGATGGTTGAACGTCCCCAGCCCGAAGTCGCCGTGGCGCAGGATGTCGGCGACGGTGACATCGCCGTCGTAGACGCCGTCCAGCAGCGCGCCGATCGTCGAGAACTGGTACACCTCGTCGTCGTGCGCCGCCTCCCGTTGGTGTTCCAGAAGTGTTGTGGCCCAATGCCTGAAGTGCTCGTATGTGTTCGATTTGGTGCTCATCTGGCCTTCTTACTCGAAAGCGTCGTCGTGCAGGTGCGCGGCGAGCTCGGTGTTGCGGTGGTAGTCCACGGGCACGTCGATCAGCGACGGGCCGTCTTCGGCGAGGGCTTGACGGAGCGTGGTGCGGAACTCGTCGAGGGTCTTGACGCGGTAGCCGCGGGCGCCGAACGCCGCTGCGTAGGACACGACGTCATAGTCGCCCAGCTGCACCCCGGACTTGCGTCCGTACTTCAGGACTTCCTGGAAGCCCACCATGTCATAGCCGTTGTCGCGGAAGATGATATGCGTGAAGTTCAGTCCGAGGCGGGTTGCGGTTTCGAGTTCTTGGGCCGAGAAAAGGAATCCGCCGTCGCCGGAGACCGACACCACGGGCGTGGCGGGCCGGGCCAGGCACGCGGCGATCGCCCAGGGCAGCGCGACGCCCAGTGTTTGTTGGCCATTGGAGAACAACAGTCGCCTCGGCTCGTAGACGCGGAAATGGCGGGCCATGAAAATGTAGACCGAGCCCACGTCGCAGGCGATTGTGGCCTCGTCGTCGAGTTCGTCGCGCAGCGCCAACACCACGGCGACGGGGTTGAGGCCCGGCCCGTCGGGCACGTGTGCACATTCGGCGATATCGATGTCGCGCAGCGCTTTTCGCTGTCGGGCGATCTCGTCGCGGTAGCCATCGGTCAGGGCGAGGCCGGCGAGCTCGGTCGTCAGCGCGGTCAGGCTCGCCGCGACGGCGCCGAGCAGCTCGACCGTCGGCTGATAGTGGTTGTCGATGTCGGCGGGCACCGCGTCCAGGTGCACGATGGTGCGTTCGGCGTTGTTGTTCCACAGCACCGGGTCGTATTCGACCGCGTCGTATCCGACGGTGATCAACGCGTCGGCGTGCGCGAGGATGACGTCGCCGGGTTGATTGCGGAACAGGCCGACGCGGCCCAGGAAGTTGTCTTCCAGCGCGCGCGATATCACCCCGGCGCCCTGAAAGGTTTCCACGACCGGCAGGCCGGTGGCGGCCACCAGCGCGCGTAGTGCTTGGGTGCTGGCCGGGTCGGCGCCGCGGATGCCGACCAGCAATGCGGGGCGGTGCGCGTTGCGGATCAGCTCGCCGGCATGGCGGACGGCCTGCGCGGGGGCGCTGGCCAGCGGCGGGATCGGCGTCGGGCCGGTGATGCCCGCGGTGGTCGAGGCGGTCAGCACGTCGAGGGGCAGCACCACGGCGGCGGCCCCGCGCGGCTCGCCGACCGCGGCGCGGAAGGCGGCGACGACGGCCTCGGCGACGTTGTCCGGGTCGTTGACCTCGCCGGTGAATTTGGTGACCGTGCGCAGCAGCGCCGCGGCGTCCATGGACTGATGGGTGCGCTTGAGCCGGTCCTTGCGACCGACGGCCCCGCACAATGCGACGACGGGGTCCTGCTCGGTGTTCGCGGTCAGCAGGCCGGTCACCAGGTTGGTGGTGCCCGGACCCGATGTCACCAGCACTACCCCCGGCGTGCCGGTGAGGCGGCCGATCGCCCCGGCGATGAACGCCGCGTTCTGCTCGTGCCGGCAGACCACCAATTGCGGGCCACCGTCGAGCAGCGCGTCGTAGACCGCGTCGATCTTGGCGCCGGGCACCCCGAAGACGTATTGGACCCCCTGCGCCGACACCACATCCACGACCTTCTGCGCGCTACGCACCGCCGGGTCGGGGTTCGTGGACACCAACGGTTACCTTTCTGGCCGGTGGCCGGGTGGACTCTCGCCTACCAGCATGCTCCAACCGCCTCGCCGGCGCAGCGCGTCGAGTGTGCGTTTACGGCGTCGGGTGTGCGCTTGCGGCGTCGACACGCCGCGGCACGCCGCCCAGGACGCACACGCAAGACCGAGGATGCACACGCGACGGGCCGGGCCGCCGCGAATGCACACTCGATACGGTCAGCGTTTGCCCCAGTCCCAGCGCGGCGTGCTCAGCAAATCCTGGCCGGTGATGCGGGTTTCGCCCCAATCCTTGTAGAGCTCAACCTCGACGGCCCCTGCAGACTGTTCCAGCAGTGAGCGGGAATGCGTGACGACGACCAGCTGCGTCCGGGCGGCCGCGGCGCGGATCAGCGAGGCCAGCGGGCGCACCAGGTCGGGGTGCAGCGAGGTCTCCGGCTCGTTGAGCACCATCAGCGAGGGCGCGTCGGGGCTCAGTAGCGCGGCGGCCCACAGCAGGAATCGCAGTGTGCCGTCGGATAATTCGGCCGCCCGCAAGGGCCGCAGCATCCCGCGCTGATGCAACTGCAGGTCGAACAGGCCATCGTGAATGGCGACCGACACCGTGGCGCCGTCGAAGGCCTCGGCCACGACCCGGCTCAGGTCGTCGGATCCCGACTCGAGAATCGTCTGGACCGCGGCGGCCAGGTCGCTGCCGTCGTCGGCGAGCACCGGCGTGCGGGTGCCGACCTGGGGCCGTCGCGCCGGTGCGCCGCCGTCGACACGGAAGCCGTCGTAGAAACGCCAGCCGCGCAACCGTTCCCGCACCGCGGCGACTTCGGGCAGTGCATGCGGGTGGGCATACTCGGCCAGGACGCTGCGGTACAGCGGCAGCGACCGGGACAGCTCGGTAAAACCGTTGTCCGCGTTGACGGCTTCGGCGAACGCCCGCGACCGCCGCACCAGCGTCGCGCTGGGCCGCAGCACCGGGCCCGCGAACACCACCTCGCGCTTGATCTCCGGGTCGCGCACGAATACCGATGGTCCCGCCGACTGCGGCATGCCCAAATCGACGAGATAGCCGAAATCGTCTGCGGCGAAGCCCATTTCAAGGGATATCGGCCGGGTTCGTACCGTGCCCTCGACGGTCTGGGATCGCCGGGCGCCCTTCAGTTGCTCGGGCCCGGCCCACAACACCGACTGCAAACCGCCTTCGCGGGCCAGTGAGCCGATGACCTCGCCGCGGCCGCAGTCGGCCAACAGCCGCAGCGCCCGGTACAGCGACGACTTGCCCACGCCGTTGGCGCCGGTGATGATCGACAGCTGGCGTAGCGGCAGGATGACTTCACGCAGCGACCGGTATCCGCGGACAGCGACCGTTTGCAACATGCGGCCGACTGTACGACCCGCCGCCGACGCCGGGCGTTAGCTGTCGACCTCGGCGAGCAACTGCACCTCTTCCAGATCCATCTCGGCCTGCAGCTCGCGCAACACCATGTCGTCGATGACCTTCTGATTGCGCAGCGTGGTGATGGCCCGGCGTTTGTGGTCCAGCACGCCCAGCCGCACCCGTCGCACCAGCTCGTCGCGCTTGGCCAGGTCGTTGGTGGACGACCCGTCGTCGCTTTCCGTCACGATCGCGGCGCGTTCGTCGTACTCCTTTTGCAAGCGGCCCAACATTTTTGGGCTGGCGCCCAGCTCGCCGGCCACCACGGGCAGCGCCTCGAGTGCGGCCTTGGCCGCGACGCTGCGGGCCAGTTGCAGCTCCTCGGCGTACGCGGTGTCTTCGGGCATGCGCGCCCAGCGGACGACCGCGGGCAGCGAGATGCCCTGAACCAGGACGGTCGTCAGGATGACGACCACCACGATGAAGATGAGCAGGCTGCGGTCGGGGAACGGCGCGCCGCTCAGCGTGGTCGTCGGGACGGCGAGCGCCGCGGCCAGCGATACGGCGCCGCGGAATCCGGCCCAGGCGGTGACGAAGCGCTGCCGCCAGGGGAGTCGACGCTCCCGCTGCACCTCTCGGCGGTCGAGCACCCGCAGCAGCAGGGTGGTGATCTCGCCCCAGAAAATCCGGGAGCCGATGACGACACCGGTGACGGCCAGGGCGAGGAAAAGGCCGTGGCGCAGTCCGCCGTCAACGTCGTTGGTGGCGCGCACCGCGGCGGGGATCTGCACCCCGACGAACACCCATAGCGAGCCGTTGATGAGGAACGTGGCCATGTCCCAGAACCCGTAGGACAGCAGCCGGGAGCGGGCACGGATCACCAGCGGCCCGGCGTAGGCGAGGACCAGCGCCGACACCAGCACCGCGACCACCCCGCTGCAGCCCATCGCCTCGGCGAGCAAGAACGCCGCGAACGGCGTCAGCAGGCTCATGGCTCCCTCTTCTTGCGGCGCGTCGATTCGCTTGCGCGCCAACGTCACCAGACCGCCGACCAGCAGGCCGGCCGCGATCCCGCCGACGTAGGAGCCGATGAATCGCAGCACCAGATCGGGCGGGGTGATCTCGGCGCCGCCGATCGCGACGTGGACGGTCACGCCGAACAGCACCAGCGCCGTCCCGTCGTTGATCAGACTTTCGGCGCGCAGCACGGTCAGGGTGCGGCGGGGCAACTTTTTCGCGAGGCCGGCCACGGCGGCGGCGTCGGTGGGGGAGAGCACCGCGCCCAGGACCGCCGCCGCGTGCGGTTCCATGCCCAGCGCGCGCGCCGTCCAGGCCACGGCGACGGCGGTGACGATCACCAGGATGACGCTCAGGAAGATGATGATGCGCAGATTTGCTCGGACCTCACGCAGGCTGGTGCCCAGGCCTTCCCAATACAGAATCGCCGGCAAGAACAGCAACAGGACGAGCTCGCCGTTGATATGGATGTGGGCGAACGTGGGGATCAGCCCGAGCAGCGTGCCGAGGAAGATGAGCAGCACCGGCGGGCCCACGCGATAGCGTCGGCCCAGCACCGTTCCCACAATGACGACCGACACAAGCGCAACGATGATCTCGAGCCCAAACACGTGCCCATCCTGCCGTACGGCTCGGTTGCTGACCGCACCGGCCGAAGCGCGTCACAAAGATGTAATGCCGCAACGGGTTCGATGGGCGGGTCAGGTGCAGTCGCAGCAGTCTCCGCAGTCGCAGCAGCAGTCGCACCCGTCGCAGCAGCACACGCAGGCGCCGTCACCGCCGCCGCCCTTGGCCTTGCTGCCCGCGGCGGGCACCTCCTCGGGGTTGACCCCGCCCGCGTTGAGGTAGCCGCCGCCGGGTGACTGGGCGCCGAAGTTGATGGGTTCCTGCTGGCCGTGCGGGGTGCCGTTGCGGGCGGGGTGACCCGCCTTGGTGAAGGTGCGGGAGATCGCCCGGCGCACCTCGCGGGTGAGCAACCGACGGGCCAGCCGGCCGTCGCTGAAGTCGACCTCGGCCAGCGCCAACTCGATGCCCAGCGCCGCGTCGTCATACAGCAGCCGCGCCTGGGCGATCGGGGTTTCGGTGGCGGCCAACGGGTTCCATTTGCCACGGGCCAGGTCCTCGTCGTAGTCCTCGACCGCGTCGAGCACATGCGCGATCCGCCCGAACAGCTGACCGATCTCGCGCAGCGGTGCCTGGTTGTCCGACCGGCCCGCCAGCACGGCGGTGTGGGCGAAGGCCTGCGCGACGGCGGTCTCGGTGGGCTCGGTCACCGTCAGCAGCGAGCTGCCCGGTCCGGCCGACGCCTCGAGCTCGGCTTGCCGGTCCATCGCGGCGACCAGCACGCCGGTGTCGAAGCCCAGCGCGTGCCCGGCCTCGGTACCCTGGCGCACCCAGCGTTCGGCGAGGCGCCGCGCCGGCGGCCGCACGCCGGTCGCGCCGACCACACCGTCGTGGTCGTCGACGTGATCGCGAACCCGGGCGGCGGCCAGGGCCAGCGACACCACGGCGGCCAGCCGCGCACAGTCGCCGGTGGCGACCTCGGCGCGCCGCATGCCGCGCAGCGGGCACGGTCCGGCCTTACGGCGCGTTGGCTTCTCGGCCGCTTGTGCCTCGACCAGGAGCGAGACCACAAGGCCGTCATAGTTGGTGGCGATCCGCGCGGACTGGCCATAGTCGTCGCGCAGCGCCAGACACAATCCGCATAATTGTGCGGTCCAGGCTGCCGCGAGCTCGCCGCCGAGTCGATGACGGCAGGGCCGGATGATGCCGAACATGTCCAGAAGCTACCCGACCCACAGCAAACGCGCGCCGAAACGACGAGCTTGCTCACGCCCGTCGTCGGCGCGCCGCCGCTAACTGCCCACACCGGGACCGACGTGGGGTTATGGGCCCCGCCCATAATGGAGGTGATGACTATCGTGAAGATCAGGCTCGTCGTGACCGTCGCGATTCTCGTCTCGCCGATGCTGGTGGGGTGCCACTTCGCGAGCAGAAACCCGCCGACGTCAAAGACGCTGAGCGTGTCCATGGACCAGGTGCTCAAGCAGAGCAACATCACCCAGAACGTCACGCTGGCGGTGGGGAACACGCTGAAACTCGTGTTGGGCGCGAACTACAGCACGCCGTACCGCTGGTCGGTGGACGCGAAGATCCGCGACTCCTCCGTCATCGCGCAAAAGAGCCATCAGTACGTGCCGCCCACCAGCGACGCGCTGGGCGCACCCGGCACCGAAGTGTGGACGTTCACCGCGCTCAAGCCCGGCACGACGACGGTCTCGAACAACTATGCGAGCTTCGTCGGCAAGAACACCGCCCCGATGTGCCAGTACACCGCGATCGTGACGGTGCAGTAAAGGCAACGAGGGTTGTCGGCAGTCACATAGCGAAGCGGCAATGGCTCCCGCTAGCGTCTGGCTGTGCTTGGCTTGCTTCGTAATTGGGTGTGGCGCTCCAATGTACCCGCGCAGCTGCACGGCGAACTGGAGGCCGAGGGGTTGATCTTCTTGGCCGACAAGGTAAATGTGGTGCGCCATTTCAGTGGGCATGTGCCGGGCGTCTTTTCGGCCGCGGGCGTCGCCCACTACGTCGGCGCGTTTGCGTTGAGCGCCGCGCGGGTGGTCGCCACCTTCCCGCTGCGCAGGGATGCCAATCTGCGCTCGATCGATTGCTCGTGGGCAACTAACAAGGGCCCGGCCGCCGCGACCGTTACCCGCAAGGGCCTACTGATCGATATCGATCTGCGCGGCGTCGACAAGGCGTGCAGCGGATCGATGAAGCTGCATTACCGGCGGGAGGTGCCCGAGGTGGTGCTCGGTCAATTGCCGACCACCACGCTGCGTTTCCCGGTGGACCCGAACTTTGTGTACCGCGCCGCCGGGGTCCGCCCGACGCGTTAGCGGCTCAGCGTGCGGGCGACCTCGCCGTAACGGCGGAACCGCTCCTCGTCGCCCAGTGCGCTGTAAAGCGCGATGCGCGTGGCGATTCCGTCGTATTTCGTGCGCAGCGCGTCGGCCAGGCCGTCCCAGGTCGATTCGGTGGCGAACGCCGCGATGTGCTCGTCGCTGATCTGGGCCGCCATGCCCGGCAGGTCGCCGGCCTTCTGCCTCTCGCGGATCCGGGCGGTGGTGCCCTCGAATCCCGCCTCGTCCCAGATGAACGCGTAGTTCGGGGTGCTGCCGTAGAAGGCCATGCTGGCGCGCACCGTTTCGCGTTGGGTGTGCAGTTCTTCGTCGCTGTCGCCGACGATCGTCATCACCGGCACGATGACCGCGATGTCCGACGGTGTGCGCCCGGCCTTTTCCGCGCCGGCCGCGATGTTGGGCAGCACGTGCCGTTTCAGGTAGCCGAGCTCGCCGATGGGGTGGACGTGCACGCCGTCGGCCACTTCGCCGGCCATCCGCAGCATCCACGGATTGACCGCGGCCACATCGACTTTGGGATCGGGCGCGTCGATGGGGCCCGCGCTCCACTGCGGGGTGATGAAGTCGAGGTTGTAGAACTCGCCGTGGTAGTCCAGCGTCCCGGTGCGAAACGCCGAGAAACACGCCTTGACCGCCCGCACGTAGTCGCGCAGCCGCGGGCCGGGACGTTCGAACGCGACGCCGTAGCGGCGCACGACGTGGGTGCGGACCTGGGTGCCGAGCCCCAGCCGGAACTTGCCGCCGGTGGCCTCCTGCAGTTCCCACGCCGCGGCGGCGGTGACGAACGGACTGCGCGGGAAGGCGACGGCCACGCCGGTGGACAGCTCGAGCCCGGGGGCGGCCTGCGAGGCGACGGCGGCATCGAGGTAGGCGGTGCGGCCGGTCTCGGTGAACAGCAGCCCGGAGAATCCGGCGGCCTGGGTGCGCTGGGCGAGGCCGCCGATCTGCGCCAGCGGCTGCGGCACCGTCATCACGTCAATGTGCACGGCGCACACCTTAGTGCGTGGCCAGCGTGGCGTTCTGCGGTACGTGCGGAATGGCGGCGGCGGGCAGCGGGGGGCTGAAGAAGTTGCCCTGCACGGCGTCGCAACCATAGTCCTTGAGGCGGTGAGCAGTTTTGGCATCGCCGACGCCCTCGGCGACGGTGGCCAGGCCCAGCGTGGTGGTCAGCTCGATCACCGAGCGGGCGATGATGGCGGCGCGTTCGTCGTGCAGGATCGGCTCGATGACTTGGCGGTCGAGCTTGACGTCGTCGATGGGCAGTTCGCGCAGGTACGTCAGCGTGGCGTAGCCGCTGCCGAAGTCGTCGATCGCCACCCGAATCCCGGCCTCCCGCAAGCGATTGAGCACGGTGCGGGCCTTGGCAAGATCGGCGACCAACAGGTCCTCGGTGATTTCGACCGTGAGGCAACTGGCCGACATGCCGTGCGCGTCGAGCACCGCCAGGATGCGGTCGGGCAGTCCGTCTTCGTCGAGCGAGGGCGCCCACAGGTTGATCGCGACCGGGATTCCGGCGCCGGCCGCGTACCACTGGGCGGCGTCGGCCACCGCCTGCGACAGCACCAGGTCGGTGAGCGCGTCCATCAGGCCGTGATCGCGGACCAGCGGCAGGAATTCGCCTGGCTCCAACGTGCCGAGATCGGGGTGCTGCCAGCGCACCAGCGCCTCGGCGCCGCTGACGGCGCCGGTCAGCATGTCGAATTTGGGCTGGTACAGCAGCGTCAGCAGGCCGTGGTCGATGGCGCGGCGAAGTTCACCCAGCAGTTGCAGACGGGCCATGCTGGCATCGTGGGTCGGGTGTTTACCCAGCTTGGCACCCATATCGGGGGTGAAGGTCTGCACGGCGGTCGAACTCATCTGGCGGGCCCGGCTGCGCGCGGCGGTGGCCTGTGCGAGCAGCTCGCCCGGCTGCAGCGCCGGCCCGCCGTCCGTGGCGGCCGACGCCACCCCGATGTTGAGATGTACGTGCAGTTGGTGATTTTCGAGATCAAGAGCCTCGCTGAAGGCTCCGGCGAGGGCGCGGGCAACCTGGGCCGCGACTTCGAGACGATCCTCGATCAGGACGGCGAATTCGTCCCCGTTCATCCGGGCGACCGTGTCGGTGATGCGGACATTCGTGGAGAGCCGCTCGGCGACGCTGCGCAGCAACTCATCGCCGACGGCATAACCCAGGGTGTCGTTGACCATCTTGAAATCGCTGATATTAACCGCGATCACGCTGACCGGGACCCCATGATGAATGTGCAATCGGGCCGCGTGAGCCAGCCGATCGTTAAATAGCCTCTGATTTGCTAAACCCGTTAACGGATCCCGAAGGGTTGCATCCGAAAGCGCGGCGAGCAGGTGTTGTTTGCGGTCGAGCAGCAACAAATGGCGTGCGACGGTGGCAAGGAATAACACCACACACGCGGCGAAGATGAACGCCTCACTGCGGTCGCCCGGCCAGAAGTGCACGGCACCCACGGCGATCGCCAGCAGCACCGGCAAGTACGGCAGCCACAGCGACACCCGGGACAGCGGCTGGGAGAAACCGAGGTCGAGATCCGGGCCCGGCCGGGACGCGATCGCCGCCAGTGCGATGAAATACATGCCCGCGGCCCAGCCGAGCACGATCGCCGGGCCGGGCACCCGGTCGGGCTGGTTGTCGGACACGTGCAGTAGCCCGGTCGCCGCGATGACCGCCCAGCCCGCCGTCATGAAGGTCGGGGAGCGTCGGCGGTCCGGCTCGGATTTGCGCACCGTGATGATCGAGATGATGACGAGCCCGGCGTATACCGCCGTGGCGACGGCCAACATGATCTGCGGCAGGTTGACGATTTGCGCAGGTTGGCGGAAATGTCCGAGCACCAGGATGGCCAACACGATCAGGAGCGATGCGGCGACAAGGATGCCGTCGAGCAGCAGCCCGATGCCGAACCGCGAATCGTCGCGGCTCGGAATCGTCACGGCGGTCGCCAGCGCGCAGATGGGCAACACCACGTAGCCGATGTTTGCCGCCGAGACGCCTGTCGTCGGCGGGATGCCGCCCAGGGTGACGTACCACCACACCGCTTGGCCGGCCGTCCAGGCCGCCACCGCGATGCTCAACACCGTCCACGCGAGTCGCTGCCGACGCCGGGAGGACCGCGCGGCGTACACCGCGCAGCCGTTGGCGAACACGCTGATGAGCCAGAGCCCCACCGGGGCGGTCAGTGAGCGATCCGATGCGCCGCTTCGCGTGAACAGCAGCATGCCGAACACCAGCAATCCGACAGTCGCCAACACAACCGCCGCGGACCGGCGTCGTGTTAGTGAGAACATTTCGTGTCCTGTCGTATGCGGTTGTCGAATGCAGGATAAGGCACCGCGCGCGGCGGTGTGCTTGCTACAGCACCGCATTGTGTCTATTGCGCCGCGGTTTCCCGAAGCCCGCGCGCGATAGCGATTGGTTAATCCGATCCGACCCGTCGGGGGTTACTCATGGGGCGAAGACCACATCCGGGTTGAGAATTCCCGCCGGGTCGAAGCTTTGCTTGATGCGCCGCAGCAGCTCCACCTTGACGGGGTCTTCCAGCGCCCGCCAGTACGGGGCTTTGGCCCGCCCCAGGCCGTGCTCGCCGGAGATGGCGCCGCCCAATTCCATTGCGAGCGCGAAGATGTCGGTCATCAGCTTTTTGCGGGCCATTGGGTCGGCGCAGAAGATCGCCAGATGGACATTGCCGTCGCCGGCGTGCCCGCAACCCACGGCGCCCCCACCGGCCGCGGTCGCCAAACCCCGCACGGCGGCAAGGAATTTCGGCATGGCGCCGCGGGGTACCACGGTGTCGACAATGTCATCGGCGTGGGCGGCCTTCAGCGTCCAAAACGCGTTCTCCCGCGCCTCGATCAGCCTGCGGGCCGAACCGCCTTCCAACACGTAGACGTCGAGGGCGCCGAGTTCGCCGAGCAGCTCGCCGGCACGCTCGACGTCCTCGTCCAAGCGCTGCGCCGTGCGGTTCTCAAGTGCGACAACGAGATATGCCTGGCAACTGTCGCGGATTTGATCCGGGATGCCCAGTTCCAGGTTCTGGGTGTGGACCAGCGCCGCCATCGTCACGTTGTCGATGTATTCCAGGATGTAGGGGCCTAGCCCGCTGGCGATGATCAGCGGTACGGCCGCCATCACCTGGTCGAAATCGGCGAACGGGGCGAGCACGGTGGCGCTGTGGTCTAGCCGCGGATGCAGCTTGACGATCACCTCGGTGGCCAGGGCCAGGGTGCCCTCGGAGCCGACGATCAGCTGGGTCAGGTCGTAGCCCGTCGACACTTTGGCGATCTTGCCGCCGGTGCGGATGATCTCCCCGGTGGGCAGCACGGCCTGCAGGCCCAGCACGTTGTGTCGGGCGATGCCGTACTTGACGGCGCGCATGCCGCCGGCGTTGGTGCCGACGTTGCCGCCGACGCTGGACGACAGCTCGCCGGGGTGGACCATGTAGCGCAGCTGGTGCGGGGCGGTGGCGGCGTCCAGATCGACCAGCGTCACACCGGGCTGCACGACGGCGACCTGATTGGTGGTGTCGACCTCCAGCACGGCGTTCATCCGCTCGAAGGAGACGACCAGCCCGTCCCCGCGCGGCAACGCCGCGCCCGACAGGCCGGTCCCGGATCCGCGGGCTGTCACCGGAATCTGGTGCTGCGTGGCCACTTTCAACAGCGCCGCGACCTCCTCGGCGGTGGCGGGCTTGGCGACGTAGGCCGGCCGCTGTGGCGGATGCGTCAGCTCCTCGTCGTGCCCGTAGTCGTCGGGGATGGCGTCGCCGGTCAGCAGGTTGTGGCTGCCGACGATGTCTGCGAGCTGTGCGGTGATGTCGCCCATAAACGCACTGTAGAACTCCGTGAGCCGGCCCACGTTAAACGGACGCCGAAACCGGGAACCCGGCGGGCTGACGCTGTTCGTGTCGGTGAAAGGACTGCTCGAGTGTTCACTTCGCATCGCGCGCGCCTGGGTGCCCGCTTCGGGCCCTACGAGCTGCGTTCGTTGCTCGGCGCGGGTGACTCCAGCGAGGTGTTCGAGGCCTACGACACGGTTAACGATCGTTTTGTGGCGCTCAAGCTGGTGCGTGCCAAGACCGCCCGCAGTGCTGGTTTCCAGCAACGCTTTTGGCGCGATGTGGCGGCGGCGGCGCGGTTGTCGGAGCCGCACCTGGCGGCGATCCATGACTTCGGCGAGATCGACGGTGTGCCGTTCGTCGACATGCAGCTGGTGTCGGGCGCCAGCCTGCGGGACCGGCTGAGCGAGCGGGGCGCGCTGGACCCGTCGCGGGCGGTGTCGGTCGTCGGGCAGCTGGCGCGGGCGCTGGACGCCGCGCATGCGGCCGGGCTGGTGCATGGCGCGGTGTGCCCGGAGAACGTGTTGCTCACCGCCGACGACTGCGCGTACCTCGTCGACTTTGGCACCGCGTCGTCGGATGACCCGGCCTACCGGGCCCCGGAACGGTTCGGCGGCGGCCGCATCGGGCCGCAGGCCGACGTCTATTCGCTGGCGTGCGTGCTCTACGAGTGCCTCACCGGCCAACCGCCGTTCGAGGGCACCGAGCACGACGTGCGGGAGGCGCACCTGTTCTCGCCGGCGCCGCGGCCCAGCATCATGCGTCGCGGGATCGGGCGGGGGCTCGACGACGTCATCGCCGCCGCGATGGCCAAGCGGCCCGGCGCGCGGTACGGCTCGGCCGGTGCATTTGCCCGTGCGGCGATGGAAGTGGTGTCCCCGGCCTACGAGCCGGTGCCGGCCGCCGCCGATCCGCCGCTGCCGCGCACCCGGCCGTTCCCGGCGGTTCAAGCCGACCCCGACGATTCGGGGTTTCTCCCGCCCGTGGAGGCACCGCGGCCGCGTCGGGTGGTGCCTGGCCCGGCCATGTTGGGCGTGGTGGCCGTCCTCGTGTTGCTCGCCGGTGTGATCGCGGCGGCGGTCTCGGTGTTCGGCGGCAACGGCGGGACGCCGTCTGCGACGCCCACGGCCGAGCCGTCGTCACCGGCGAACCTGCCGCCGCCGAAGACGCCGACTTTGTCCGCGCCCGTGCGGGGCGCCGACGGGCTGGGCTTCGTCGGGGAGACGGCCCGCTGCGACCCCGCCAATCCGCCGGCCGCCGTGGTGCGCACCGCCAAGTCGTTGGCGGTGATCTGTGAAAACCTCAGCGGCACTTACTATTACCGTGGTGAACGGATCCGAGACGGCGCCCACATCGAACTGTCGAACGCCGAGCGTGTCGCCGACGGGTTCGACGTCACCAACCCCGTGGACGGCGTACGGTATGAGATCCGTCGGGACCGGCTGCGCATCCTCAGCGGCAGTCACGTCGATTCGTCGGAGCCGGTGCTGCAGTACGCGACGGCCGCGTAAGGTTTACGGCTGGCCACCGGGCCTTTCCGGTCAAAGCTGTTGGTCCGCAGGGCCTTTCGCGTGGTCCGAATTCGCCGGCCGATTTGACCGGCAGTCGAACGTATGTTCTAATGGGTGTCCGGACCCGGCCCGTCGACAGCGGGCGACGTTCAGAAGGAGATCGCCGTACACATGACTGTTGACACTCTGCCAGCCGCACCGTCGTCCGCCGAGGTTGACACTCCGGAAGTCGCAACTTCTTTCGCCGAGAAGCCCGCGCCCGAACGTACACCGGCGCCCGAAGCGCCCACGGCTGCGGAGATGCCGAAGAAGGCTCCGGCGAAGAAGACGCCGGGCAAGAAGGGTAAGACTCTCGAGTTGACCCTCACCGTCACCGGCACCGCCGACGGCGAGTGGCGCGCCGAGCTCAAGCAGGGCAGCAGCTATCTGGCCCGCGACCTGGCCGTCGCGGCCGCCGCCGTCTCCCGGGCGGCCAAGGAACTGCACGAGGACCTCTCAGTCCCGATCGATCAGGTCATCGAAGAGGCCCGCACCCAGCATGCCGCCAAGGTCGCCGCCCTCGAAGCCGAGCTCGAAGCCGCCCGTCAGGCGCTCGCCGATCTGAAGTGAACCGGCGGGTGCTTCGTATTCGCCTGTAACGCAACGCGTTACGGCTGTTCGAGCAGCCGCAGCGGATGCAGGCCGTCGACGGCGCCGACGAACGGCGGGTGGATGCTGTAGCCGATCATGCGCTGCAGGTCGGGGGACAGAACGCGCGCGACGTCGCGCGGGATGGACAGCGTAAAGGCCTCCATGGGGCGCAGCCACGGTTGGCAATACTGGGCGGTGACGGCCAGGCGGGCGCGGTCGGTGGTGTTGGCGCCGCCGCCGTGCCACAGCGTGCCGACGAAGAAGACGCACGACCCGGCGGGCATGACGACCGGTGTGCACGCGTCGTCGGGCCCGGGTGGACGGGCGGGCCAGCGGTGGCTGCCGGGGAAGACGACGGTGGCGCCGTTATCGGGCGTGAAGTCGTCGATCGCCCAGATGGTCGCGGCGGCCAGCGGCGCGCGGGGGCGGGGGATCGGGTAGAAGCCGTCGTCGTGGTGGGGCAGCTGCGCGGACTCGCCGGGCTGGATGTTGATGGCCTGCAAGGCCGAAAGTAGGTAGTTGGGCATCAGCAGCCGGTCGAGCACCGCCAGCACGCGCGGGTGATCGGCGAGGCGGTCGCAGCCGCGGGTCCGGCTGAGCGCGCTGTAGATGCGCTGGGTTTTATGCCCTTCAAACGAGTTGCGGCCGGTGTGGTCGAGCCACGGGCTGACGGTCTCGCGGATCTGTCGGCATTCGTCGGCGCTGAGCAGGTTTTCCCAGATCAGGTAGCCGTCGCGGTCCAGGGCGGCCAAGTCGGCGTCGACGATCGTGGGGTCGACTTGGGCGCCGCTGCTGGGGGTCCACTTGTGCCGGCCGGCCAGGTCGTTCTTGAGGTCGTCCAGCGTCGTGACGGGGTCGTCCATGCATCCGACAGTGGCCCTGCTTGGATCGCCGGTCAAGTGCCGTGACGGCCGGCGGTGGCATGCTTTCTGGCATGGCGACCGTGCCCGAGACCCTCTACGCAAAGGATGGCGACGTCCATCTGGCGTACCAGGTCGTGGGCGATACCGGTCCGAACCTGCTGTTCGTCCCGTCCGGGACGTTTCCGATCGATTTGTTGTGGGATGAGCCGACGGTCGCCGGGCAGCTGCGCCGGCTGGCGTCGTTCAGCCGGTTGGTCATCACCGACCTGCTGGGGGTGGGCAGCTCGGATGCGGTGCCGATCCACGACCGTCCGGCGATGCAAGCGTGGACCGACGGGTTGGTCGCGGTGCTGGACGCCGTCGGCTTCGACTGTGCGTCGGTGTTCGGCATGTCGGAGTCGACGCTGCCGGTCATGCTGTTGGCCGCGGCCCATCCGGGGCGGGTGCGCTCGCTGGTGCTGGCGAGCGGCTATCCGCGGTTCCTGCGGGCGCCGGACTATCCGCACGGGATGCCCGAGCCGGCGTTCAGCCGGTATGTCGACTCGTTCGGTGACAGCGTCGGCCGCGGTCCGGTGACGGACAACTTGGCGCCCAGTTGGGCCGACGACCCGGGCAAGCGCCGGTGGTGGGCGCGCGGTGAGCGGCTGGTGGGTGGCCCCGGCTATTTCAAAGAGATCTTTGATCTGTTTCTGCGCACCGACGTTCGGCCCGCCGTGGAGAGCATCCAGGCGCCGACGTTGTTGCTGCACCGCCGCGACAGTCGGCACGTGCGGGTCGGTCACGGGCAATACTTGGCCGAGCACATTCCGCAGGCGCGGTTGGTGGAACTCGACGGGGACGACGACGTGTGGTTCGCCGGGGATGCCGACCGGGTGCTGGACGAGATCGAATCGTTTATCACCGGCGGGCGCGCGGCGCCGACGACCAACCGGGTGCTGTCGACGGTGTTGTTCACCGACATCGTCGGGTCGACCGAGCGGGCCGCGGCGCTGGGCGATAACGCGTGGGCGGTGGCGCTGAGCGCGCACAACGAGATCGTGCGAAAACATGTCGCGAGCGCACGGGGCAGCGTGGTGAAATTCACCGGCGACGGTGCGTTGGCGACGTTCGACGGTCCTGCCCGAGCGATCAACTGCGCGTGCGCAATTCGTGACTCGGTGCAAGACCTCGGCATCGACATTCGGGCCGGCCTGCACACCGGTGAGGTGGAAATGACCGACCGGGACGTGCACGGGATCGCGGTGCATGTCGCGGCGCGCATCATGGGACTGGCCGGGCCCGGCGAGGTGCTGGTGTCCGGCGTCATTCCGCCGCTGGTGCTCGGAGCGCGAATTGCGTTCAATAGCCGCGGGACTCACGAACTGCGCGGGGTGCGGGGGCGCTGGCCGGTGCTCGCGGTGGCCTAGCTCCTCGGCGTGAACGTGACCGGCAGCTTGCTCAGCCCAGTCATGCTCGGGTTGCCGAGATATTGGTGGGCTGCGTCTTGGACTTGGTAGTCGGGGATGCGGTCGAGGACCGCCTTGACCATCACCTGCGACATCAGCTGCGCCAGATGCGAGCCGATGCACCGGTGCGGGCCGAGCCCGAAGGCCAAGTGGCGGTTGGGTGTTCGGTCCAGGATGATTTCGTCGGGTCGGTCGAATTCTTTTTCGTCGTGGTTGGCAGAGAGCCAGCTGATGATCAGTCGGTCGTTCTTGCGCAAGCGTTGGCCGTTGAGTTCGACGTCTTTGGTGACCGTGCGGCTCAGTGAGCGGTTGACGCTGAAGTAGCGCAGGAACTCGTCGGTGGCGGTGCGGTGGAGCCCGGGGTGGTCGATGAGTTGTTGCCGGAGTTTTTGATGCGTGCCCAAATGCCTTAGCGTGAGCGCGGTTTGGGAGGTGGTGGTGTCAACGCCGCCGGCGATCAGGTTCCACACGATGTTGAGCAATTCTTCGTCGGTGAGGTGTTGCCCGGCGAACTCGAATTGGATGAGGAAGCTGGTCAGGTCTTCTCGTGTGTGGGCCCTGCGCTGTGCGGCGTGCTGGAGGACTTCTTCCATCATGGCCGGCACTTTGGCGATGGCGTCGGCGTATTCGGGGCTGTCTTGCGGCACGGCCATGACGTTGTGAAAAAGCGTGGCGTAGAGGTGCCAATTGTCCAGCGGCAGTCCCATCAGCTTCATCGTCAGGATGGCCGGGACCGGGCTGGCGTAGTCGAGCACCAGGTCCATGTGGCCTTTGTCGATGTGCTGGTCGAGGAACTCGTGGGCCTTGTCCTCCATGAACGGCTTGAGTTTCTCGACGGCGCCCGGGGAGAAAAACGGGGCCAGCGCGTGCCGTAGGGCCAGGTGGTATTCGCCGTCGACCTCGCCGATGCCCAGGGCCGGTTGGCCTTCCGGGCGCGGGACACCCATCTCGCCCTGGTAATCGACGCCGTTGTCCGCGTTGGGCTCGTACTTGTGGGAGAAGGTGGCGTCGTCTCGGGCCGCTTGGCTGACCGCGTCGTAGCTGCTGAGATACCAAAACCCGCCGTAGTTCGTGTTCCAAGCGACCGGGCATTTCTGCCTGAGCTCGGCGTGGACGGTTTCTTGGTTGTCGTTGAAGGCGTCGCAGTGGTGGTCGAAGTCGACGATCGCGTCTCCGGCGACGTCGGGGCGGGGCGATTGCTTTCTCACTATCTTTGCATTATTAAGCTTCTGGGCCCGGAACTGAAGTAGGAGCGATGGATCATCGAACGGTCTTCAACCACGTCGGGCTGTGTGTCGCCGATACCGCGCGGTCGCGGCGGTTCTACGAGGGCCTGTTGGGCTTTCAGTTCTGGTGGGAGCTTGACCCACCCGATGGCCCGACCGCCAAGCTGGTGCAGCTCCCGGAGCCGCTCGGTGTGCACGCGACCTACTTAGTGCGCGATGGCTTCGTGCTCGAACTCATGGACTACTCTGCCCGCGAGGTACATGCCGGCGCGGAGCGCGTCATGGATCAGATTGGGCTGACACACATTTCACTCTCGGTGTCCGACCTTCCGGGTGTGCTGGCTCAGGTTGCTTCGTTCGGGGGAGCGGTGGTCGACGGGACGGTGACCGACGCCATGGCAATGATTCGGGATCCGGACGGGCAGCTGCTGGAGTTGCTGTCGGACGGGTGGCTTTCCGCGTTGCCGCCCCGGCCGTAGTGCTGGTCGCTTTTCTCCTGGACACGTGCCGAGATCAAGAGCGTTGTCGCGACGTCACCCGTTCCCACCAGTTGATGGTTTCGCCGTCGGTGGTCATCTGATCGAGGAGGTGGGCGATGGACTCGATGTGCGTCCCACCGGCGCCGGACCAGCAGAACTTCCACAACGCGCGGGCCGCTCGGTGATAGTGGTGAATTGTCTCGTCGACGGCGTAGGCGTCGACCTCGCCGCTACGGTAGCCGTCGATCGCGGCCGCGACGTGCTCGATGAGCTCGCCCAGGCGCGCCTCGTGGTAGCCGGCCACGCGTTCGCGCGCCGCGCGGCGTTCGGCCTTCGTGCCCATAGCGGGACGATACCGCCACCCTTCGGTGCGTCGTGACCACTCACATGGCGCGGCAATCAAGGCTTGGCTCAACGCATTCGGATAGCTCAGCTCACTTGCCGGCAGGCCGCGCTTATGCCGGCTCCTCATCAGCGGATAGTTGCATTGGCTGCCGTCGCCCCTCAGGTTGCGCGAGGCGGTGGGCGATCACGTAGCGGGTTTCGCGGTGGTGTCCGTATCCGCAAAGTGCTGCTATGGCGCCGTGGGACAACTACTGGCCTTCGGCCTACGATTGTGCTACGTTCGTCGCATGACTGAGGTGGCGTCTCGCGAGCTACGCAACGACACTGCGGGTGTGCTTCGCCGCGTGAGGGAAGGCGAGGACGTCACCATCACGGTCAACGGTCGACCTGTCGCGGTCCTGACGGCAGTTCGCCCCCAGCGTCGGCGTTGGTTGAGCAAAACCGAGTTTCTGTCGCGGTTGCGTCGCGCCCAAGCCGATCCCGGGTTACGGCAAGACCTCGCGATCCTCGCGGGTGACACCACCGAGGATCTCGGACCGATCCTATGAGCACGGCGCAGGCGGCGGGAGTACTTGATACTTCGGTGTTTATCGCGACGGAAAGCGGCAGGGAACTCAATGAGGCGCTGATCCCCGATGAGGTTGCGACTACCGTCGTAACCCTCGCCGAACTTCACGTGGGCGTGCTGGCCGCGACGACGTCCGACATCAGAGCGCAACGCCTGGCGACACTGGAATCCGTTGCGGACGTGGAGGTGCTGCCAGTCGATGACGAAGCGGCCCGAATGTGGGCGCGGCTTCGGATCCATCTGGCCGAGACGGGGCGCCGGGTGCGGGTCAACGATCTGTGGATTGCGGCCATCGCCGCGGCGCGAGGATTGCCCGTCATCACCCAGGACGACGACTTCGCTGCTTTCAATGGCGCCGCCAATCTACGGATCATTCGCGTCTGACGCTAGGGGTTGGGGGGCGACGCGCAGGCCGCATGGGGTGGGTCAGCTGGACTGCTGGTGATCGGTTCGTCGGACGTTTCTGACGTAACGCCGTTTTGGCGACGTTGTCGCTGCGGTGATCGAAGCGTAGAGCGTCTCTTATCGCCCGCATGACGTATTCATCACCGGCGCCTGACTGCTGACGCGATCAGAGAGATGATTAGTTGAATACAGATCATGCGCTTCAATATTTGCAAGCGTCCAGGCGTTTTCCACAAACGCGACTGCTAGAGGTAGTTCCCTTGCGGCAGTTGTGGTTTAAAGCGCCCCGACCGAACAGTGGCGATCAGGCCCTCTTGCGTCGCCGAACCGCTTCCGAGCACAGTGCGCCGAACGATCTCCCGGATGTCAGCGCCGCTGATATTGGTGCCGAAATGCGCTGCGACGAACTGTACGTCAACGCTGTCCCCGCCGGGCACACCGCGAAGATAGTTGGTCAGGATTCGCGCTGCGGCGTCACGGCTAGGGTAGCCGATCTCGATGATGGAATCGAAACGTGCCGTGCGGATCGAGGCAGCATCTAGTGTAGTGAGTTATTAATTCGCGTTCGGATAGTAGGCTTGGTGTATGCCGGGTCCTGTTGCTGTGCCTGTGGTG
>NZ_LQPT01000121.1 GCF_002102355.1 Mycobacterium sherrisii
CTCGATGCAATCTGCCGATCTCAGCCCAATCCTCCACAGCCAACAACTCCCTTCTCCTCTCGGCTAGAAGCCGAGAATCGGTCGAAGGGGGTCAAAATTCGGGCGTCGACACGGGGTCAGTTTTCAGACGACGCCGACACCTGCGAACTGCCGCGTGGCACGGTGACCATTTGTGCAATCGGTGCCGAACCACTGGGCGCTGTTATAGTTCCAGGCTGAATCGGCTCTTACGGCGCGGTTTACGTGCGGCCCTGGCCCTGACCACATATTTTGGTGAGCCTTCGGGTGATGGCGCGCGGCAACATTCTGCCGCCGGTGGTAAGCACCTTGTACTGCAGGCCCGGAACGATTACCACAGTGCCTTTCGTCGCCTGGGACAGGCATTGGTCGACGACGTCGTCGATGTTCAGCCACATGAACGATGGCATTGATGACATCGTGATTCCGGCTCGTCGATGAAAATTGGTGTGCATATAGCCGGGGCACAGCGCGTGGACGCTGACACCGGTGCCGGCCAATCCGCTGGAAAGTCCTTCGGAAAATGACACCACCCAAGCTTTGGACGCCGAATAGGTCGAGCCACGCTCGGGCAACAGACCAGCGATGCTGCCAATGTTGATTACTGTGCCAGCCCCGGCCCGCAGCATGGCGGGCAGGGCGGCGCGGGTCAGGTGCATCACCGCGGTGACGTTGACGTCCAGCTGGGTCTGCAGCAGGGCCGGGTCGATGGTCCAAAACTCGCCAGCAATACCAATACCAGCGTTGTTAACCAGCACCTGCACACCGTCGGCCAGCCGGCGAGCTACCGCCGCCCGACCCTCCGGGTCGGCCAGGTCGGCCACCAGGACGTCACCGGCGACGCCGTGGGCCTGGTGCAATTTGTCGGCCACCCGCTGTAGTTCGTCGGCCTCGGGTGCCACCAGCACGAGGTCATAGCCATCGGCGGCGTAGCGTCGAGCGAAGCCTTCACCGAGACCCGAGGTGGGTCCGGTGATCAGCGCGACGGGTCGGGGCACGTCACACCTGCCGTACTTTTGGTTGGTTGGTTGTTGAGCAAGCGTTTGAGCACCTTCCCGCCCGTATTGCGGGGTAGTGCGTCGACGAAGAACACATCGCGGGGGATCTTGAACCGAGCCAAGCGGTTTCGTATGTACTCTTTAACGTCGCGCTCGGTCAGCGACGTTCCCGGTCGTAGCACGATATAGGCACGCAGGCGCTGCCCGAAGTCTTGATCCTCGACGCCGACCACCGCGGCGTCGAGGATTGCGGGATGATGCGCGAGCGCTTCCTCGACCTCACTCGGGTACACGTTTTCGCCCCCAGACGTGATCATCTCGTCTTCGCGCCCGTCGATGAACAGCCGGCCGGCTTCGTCGAAATGCCCGATGTCGCCGGTTGACATCAGGTCCTGGATGGACTCCTTGGTACCGCCGCCGGTGTACCCCTCGAAGGTCATTCCGTTGCCGACGAAGATCCGTCCGGATGTGCCGGGGGCAGCCTCGTGTCGATCGTCAGTGAAGATCTTGACGACAGACCCGGGCACTACGGCACCAACGCTTCCGGGTGCCACCACCAGGTCGGTGGGTGTGGCGATGGTGGCGTAGGCGACCTCGGTGGTTCCGTACATGTTGTAGACCACGGGTCCGAGTGCCTCGATCGCGCGGAGGGCCAGCGCGCCGCTGAGCTGAGATCCGCCGACGAACACGATGCGCAACGTCGACAAATCGTGTGCGGCGAGGGCTTGGGGGCCCACGTCGAGGATGCGCTGCAGCATCGTGGGGACGACGATCATGGCGCTGGCGCGGTGCGTGGCGACGCTGGCCAGGGCTTGCTGAGGATCGAAGTGGCGACGTAGCACCAGAGTCGAGCCGAGCACCATGGCATACATCGCATGACTGAAGCCCATTGAATGACATAGCGGCACACAGCATTCGGTGACTTCCCGGCCGCGGAACGGCACCTTGCCGAGTAGGCCGCCGATAGGTATCAGCGAGTGAGGCTCGGATCGGGCGGCGCCCTTGGGAACACCGGTAGTGCCGCTGGTCGAAATGACGATTCTGGGGCGACCACCGGATGACGGCGGCGGACCGGGATCACCATGCTCAATTAGCGACTCGAGGGTGTCGGGACCGTGCGATTCCGCCCATGCCCGAAACCGTCCCAGCCTCGGCCGGAGACCGTCGACGGCGGCGCCGTACGCCTCGTCGTAGACGAGTAGATCGACGCCCTCGCGGGACACCATCTCGGCCAGTTGCATGCCGCCGAAGCCCGTGTTGAGCAGCAAGATCGTGGCGCCGCACTTGCCGGTGGCATACACCGTTTCGAGGAGGCCCCTGTGATTATCGGCCAGCACGGCCACACGGGCGCCGGGGCCAAGTCCGCGTTGCCGCCATTCGTTGGCCAAGGCGTTCGTCCGCTTGTCCAGGTCGCTGAAACTCAGCGCACCACGCTCATCGATCAACGCAGGTCGGTCGGGGTCTCGAGCCGCGGTGATAGCGGTCGCTGAGCCCAGTAGGCCGTACCGCGCCAGCGCCCGTGCCACGGACAACATTCGCGAGGGTGGAACCAAACGCAGGCCCCCGGACCGGGTAAACAACAGCAGCGACCAGGCCTCCAAGCCCAGGCGCCTGACGAATTTCCCCGTGACCGTCTGCACTTTGTCCCTTACCTGCTCAATGCCGATTTGGCAGCATCCCGACATGTCGAGCCTGCCGCCACGGTCGGGCCGAGAATAAGGGCGCAACGCCACCATGGTGGGGGTCTTTGGTCACCGTTGTTGCGCTGGCCAACAACTGACATGTAGAAACCATTTGTCAATGGGACAGGTGAAAGCGGGGCCCCGGTTTGGCCGGGACTTTCGTTAGATCGGGTGTCAGTCGGTGCCGATGGTTCGGTGCGAACGGTGGCTACGTCTCGAGCGACGGGCGTCCTATTGGCGATCTGTCGAACCCTGTTGTGGCTCATAGTAGTAACGCAAATCCGGTTCGCCTAGCGGGCCGAGTCCGATCAAGCCTGGATTAGCTGGATTACTTTCTGCTGCTGTCCAGCTTCATGCTCGGGGCGGCGACCACCACTAGCACGTATCTGCACCTGGACCGGCGGGCCGTCCTCGACTAGTGCGTCCTGCGTTCCCCATCAGGGCTTGGACGGCGTTCAAGTCTTGGGCGTACTGACGTCCGCGATGTGGGCATCCCCCGCAAGTCCGTGAACGGTCTGGGTATTGTCGGCACATCTCGGTTAGCACGACAGCGGGGTCCAGAATCTACCGACCGTCCCAGCTCTGTGGCAGCATCGGCATACCGGCGCCGTCGCCGGATTCCTTGCCGGACAACGGGTTCAGGCCCGCCGCACGCACCTCGGGCTTGGGTAGCGTCCCAGTGAAGCCTTGTGTCGAGCCCCCGGAGTCCGAGGGCAGACACCGACTCGGCGATGCTGATGCAACCGCATCACAGCCTTCATCGGCTTCGATGAATTCGTAGCGGTATCCGGGGTCTACGACCGATCGCGGACGCCTGCGGGAGGGCCTCTGCGCCTGCTGCGACGCAACTAGGCCGGTCGGCGATGCTGCGGGCCGTGTGGCACGTACCCCGCTTCTGGTCTGGGTTTGCGCCTTCGATTCCATTCCGAGGCCGAGCACGCCCACCATGTAGCCGAAGCCCTCGGCTCCGGTGACCGGGGCCGGGGGTATGGGCGGAGTCGCTGGCGGCGCCATCGCGGAGGCCACTGGCGCCGGGGTCGACGCCACCGATGTCGCCGGCGCCACCGGACTGGTCGGGGACATGGGCGCCGCCGCGGGAGCGGGCGACACCACCGGGGCTTGCACGCCGACCCCGGCGGGCTGCGGAAGTGCAGCAGGAGCGGGGCCGCTTGCCGGTGCGGCCATCCCGGTCAACCCCGCCAGACCGGCCAGGCCTGCCAGGCCTGTGATGGACAGGCTCAAGCCGACCTGCAGCAGCAGCGGCAGCTCCTGAAGAAGAAAGCGCAGCGTCCGGAGGGTCCAGTTGACGACGCGATAGAGCTGCCACTCGATGAAATAGGTGATCAGCGCCGGGAACTGGGACGGATTGAGCAGACCCGAGAGGTTCTGCTCGAGCCAGGATATGGCCTGAGTATTGCCGCTGAAAAAGTTCGACAGGTTCTCCAAATACTGCAATGGGCTCCAGTTGGACTGGCCCTGACCGGGAATCTGCTCACCGTCGGGCCCGAACAGCATTTCCCAGATCTCCTCGGGAGTGGGCAGCTGGAAGGACCCCGTACCGCCGCCGCCACCCGCTCCGGTCCCACCGCCGGCGCCGGTCCCCTTTCCGCCTCCGGTACCGGTCCCGGCCCCTGTTCCCGAACCGCTGCCCGCCTTGCCGCCGGTGCCCGCGCCGGCGGCGCTGCTGAACTGCACCGCTTCGGTCGTCGCCTGGTAGGTGGTCATGGTGGTGGCCGCCTGAGTCCACATCCGCGCGTAGTCGGCCTCGTTGAGCGCGATCGGAATGGTGTTGACGCCAAAGAAATTCGTGGCCACCAAAGCCGCGTGGGCCGCATGATTGGCGGCCAGTTCCGGCAGCGTCGGCATCGCAGCCAGTGCGGCGGTGTACGCGCTAGCTACCCCGTGATGTTGGGCGGCCGCCTCGGCGCTCAACGCGCCTGCCAGCTGTAGCCACGCCAGATATGGCATGTGGGCGGCGACGTACCTGTCGGCGGTCGGGCCATCCCAGATCTGCACCGACCCGCTCAACACGGCTGTCAATTCCGTTGCCGCCGAATCGTATTGGGTGCTCAATGACGTCCATGTCGCTGCGGCCGCCAACAACGGGCCCGGCCCCGGGCCGCTGCTCAGCAGTGTCGAGTGCACTTCTGGCGGAAGGGCCATCCACACCGGCGCGGTCATCGTCAGCTTGCGCCCAGATATGTCGACGCGGCTGCCGCATCGCCGGCGACATAGTTGACGCCGGCGAGACTCACCCCCAACCCGGCCCGCCCCAAGACTTCAACACCCTTGGCCGCCGCGGCTGAATGCTGACTGCCGCGTTCGCTGAACACCGCCGCGGCCGCCAGTGAAACCGGATCGGCCGCTGGCGGAACCACCACCGAGACCACCGGGGCCGCGGCTGCATGCGCCGCCGCCAATTGAGCGGTGATCGCGTCGACCGCCGCGCTTGCCGCGACCAGCCCCTCGGGAATAACACGCAGCGTCATAACGGCCGCTTTCTGTATCGGCTTCCGGCAAAGAATTCGGCGACCCGAACCGGCAGCCGCCGACTTACACAACCCGCGACCAGCCAGGCGAGCAGGCCGGCGACGAACCCGAAAATTAGATGCCAGCCGGCCTTCTCCAGCATCTCGTTCGATGCCCAGGCTGACAGGCTGCCTGCGGAGCGCCACGAAAGCATTGAACTGGCAAGCGCGACAAGATTAATGGGCGCGGCCGCCACCACCAGCAACCATCGGTGCACCCACACCACGGGGAGGGACGCCACGGCATACAGCAACACGGCGCCGGCCACATAACGACTGCTCCACAACGGATCGCTCAACCCATGCATTGGCAACGCCGCGATCGATGACGCCGCACCGACCGCCAACACCGTCTCACGCCGCTCTGTCACCAGCGCAACCGCCACCAACATGGTCACCCAGATCAATCCACGATGTCCCGGCAGACCCAACGGAATCCGGAGATCCGTAGAGGCTACGACGACGGCGACCGCCAGCAGCGGGAACGCCACCTCCCGGACGACACTCAGCCGGTCCGCCGGTCGCTGGATCACGGTCACGCGGCAATCATAAATCTTCAAGATTTACACTGATCCGCATCTACGGCGTATTCACAGGACAGGATCCGCTAATTCGCAGCAATAGACGATGGTTTCGGGCGATTGCGGTTCTGGCCATGGGCACCGGGCTCGCCGCCTGCGGCGCGTCAGAGACCGAGGGTCAACTGTTTGTGCAGGAGAATCACCAAGTGCTGCAACGATTCACCATTTCGCAGCTGCAGCAGCTCCCTCAGCGGGAGGTCACGACGGCGCAATCACACGGCGCACAGGTCCAGAAGGGGCCCAGCGTGCAATCGATCCTCGATGCCGCGGGCGCGACCGGCGTCATCGCGGTGCGGGTGGAAGGCCGCGACCCGGCCCAGACCCTGGCGGCCAGCCAGCTCGACGATCAGACCATCCTCGGCTTCACCAAACGCAACACTCTCAAGCTCACCGGTGCAAAGATCGGCCGTGATCGGTGGGTACGCGATGTCACCGACCTGGTGATCAACCCATGACCGGCGGCACCGCCCTGGCCGGTGTGGATCTGCTCGTCGGCATCGACGACACCGACAACCCCTATACGCCGGGCACGGGTCGGCGAGCCCGGGCTCTGCTCCACGAGCTGCAGGCCGCGGGCCTCGGCTCCCCCGCGGGCGCCACCCGCCACCAGCTGCTCGTCGACGACCGCATCGCGTACACTTCTCACAACTCGAGCGCATGCCTTGCGTGGCGGAGCCCCGATGGCGATCCGCACGCGGTGCGAACCGCGATCATCGAACTCGCCGGACAATTCTTGGAACGGGTATGCCCTCCCGATGCCGACCCCGGCCTTGCCGTCATCGTTGCAAGCGAACTTTCCGATGCCGCGCCACGACTGATCGAATTCGGTCGCCGCGCCAAGCAAGAAGTGTTGCATCCCAACGAAGCCCCTGAGCTCGGGGCGGCGCTCGGCGTGCATCTGTCCGGACACGGCGGCACCCGCGAGGGCATGACCGGCGCACTCGCCGCGGTCGGATTGCACCTGTCCGGCAACGACGGGCTGTTCATCACTTTGCCCGGCATCCGCAAACTGCCCGACCAAGCCACCGTCGAGACGGTTTTCGCCATGACACCCATCGACCTCGCTCGCGACGCGATGCACCGCCAGCCCCGCAGCGGCGAAGTGATCGAACTGGGCGACTGGGTGCGTCCGGTGCTGCTCGACGGACAGGCAGTATTGCTCCTCGAACCGCCCGGTCAGCAGGCCGACGGAAGTAGAACATGGCGCACAGCGCCACGCGCGGTGGTCAAGCAGTACTGACTCCGACGGCCACGTAAGCAGCAACGCGATTGGCATCGACAGATCGGTTCGGTCCGCACGCAATTGAGCTAGTAGCGGGGTGATTTGAGCGTTCACCGCCGTCACGTATCTGCACTTGGACCGGCAGGCCGTCCTCGACTAGTGCCGGCGCCGAAAAGAAAGCATCGGCAGCAGCGCTTGACCGGTGCGCTGCTGCCGATGCTCGTTCCGGGTGTCAGGCCGCGGGAGCCGCGCCCGTGTTCAGCACCTGCAGGATGTCCGGCTTCATCGCCATCAGCTGCTGGTTCCAGTAGGGCCACGAGTGGGTCCCGTTGGCCGGGAAGTTGAACACGCCGTTGCGTCCGCCCGAGGCGATGTAGGTGTTCTGGAACTGCTGGTTGGTGCGCAACGTCAGGCCTTCGAGGAACTTCGCCGGCATGTTGTCGCCGCCGAGGTCGCTCGGGGTGCCGTTACCGCAGTAGACCCAGACGCGGGTGTTGTTGGCGACCAGCCGCGGAATCTGCAGCATCGGGTCGTTACGTTTCCAGGCCGGGTCGGTCGACGGGCCCCACATGCTGTTGGCGCTGTAGCCACCCGAGTCGCTCATCGCCAGGCCGATCAGCGTCGGCCACCAGCCCTCGGACGGGTTGAGGAAACCGGACAGTGAGGCCGCGTAGGGGAACTGCTGCGGGTAATAGGCGGCCAAAATCAGCGCCGAGCCGCCCGACATCGACAGGCCGACCGCGGCGTTGCCCAGCGGCGAGACCTGCTTGTTGGCCTGCAACCACAGCGGCATCTCCTGAGTCAGGAACGTCTCCCACTTGTAGGTGTAGGTCTGGCCGTTGCTCGCCGACGGCTGATACCAGTTGGTGTAGAAGCTGGACTGGCCGCCGACGGGCATCACCACCGACAGGCCGGACTGGTAGAACTCCTCGAAGGCCGGGGTGTTGATGTCCCAGCCGTTGAAGTCGTCCTGTGCCCGCAGACCGTCGAGTAGGTAGACCGCGTGCGGCCCGCCACCCTGGAATTGCACCTTGATGTTGCGACCCATCGACGGTGATGGAATCTGCAGGGTCTCCACTGGAAGACCCGGCTTGGAGAACGCCCCCGCAGTCGCCGAGCCGCCCACAACGGCGACCAGACCGGACAACAGGGCAGCGCCTACAACCGCGATAGCCAGCCGGCGCGGCATGGTTGACGCAGCGCCACGCAACTTCTCAACGAATGTCATAGCTCTTACCCATCCCAACTTTCATCTGCCGCGAGATGCGGTGGAATCTGTTCTCCCGGAGTCAAACACGGCGGGTGGGCCGGGCACGGTCGTCGCGGCCGGGGCGGTAGGTCGCGGTTGGCTAACGATTGAGAGTCGGGCGGAAATCGTCACGGTCGGGTCACGATCGGCGCTCGAAACCGTGCGGAGGTCTTGCGTCGGGAGGGGATATCGGCTATTGCCGGACGTCCCGTTCAGGCGACCAGGCGACGCAAAAGCGTTGATGCCGTGGTGATTCCGATCACCGCCGCGGCCGCCAACACGACGACGTCGAGGGGATTCATCGGGGTGCCGATCAGCACCGCGCGCAGCGCATTGACCTCGTAGCTCAGCGGGTTGACGGTGTTCAGCGCACGCAGCCAGGCGGGCATCACATCGACCGGATACAGCGCGTTCGACGCGAAGAACAATGGCATCGTGATGGCCTGACCGATACCCATCAGCCGGTCGCGATTGCGCACCAGCCCAGCCAGCGTCATCGACAGACACGCGAAGAACCCCGCGCCGAGCATCACGATCACCATGGCCGCCAGGATGCGCAGCGGGTTGACGGTCAGGCCGACACGCATCAGATAGGCCAGCGCTAGCACCCCGACGACCTGGGCGACCGAACGCACACCCGCGGCGAACGCCTTGCCGGTGATCAGCGCCGAGGCCGGGGCCGGCGTCACCATCAGCTTGGCCAGCACCCCGGCGTCTCGATCCCAAATGATCTGGATGCCATAGAAGATCGAGATGAACAAGGCCGACTGGGCGATAATGCCCGGCGCCAAAAACGCCAAGTACGACACGGATCCGGTGTCGATGACGTGCAGTTTGCTGAAGGTGGTGCCGAAGATCAGCAGCCACAGCGCGGGTTGCACCATGCGGGTGATCAGCTCGGCGCGGTCGTGCCGCAGCTTCTGCAGCTCGACGATTGCGAATGCGCCGACGCGGCCGAACATGGCGTTGACCCGTTGCCGTCCGCGCGGCGCGCGCACCAGGGTCGCGGCCGGGATCGCATGGCTCTGCTCAACCGGCATGACTGGCAACCTTTCTGCTGGAACGGATTCGGCGAAATTCGGCCTGCTCCGGGGGGGCCGGTGAATCGCCTCGGAGATCCGAGGATGCGTAATGACGGAAGACGTCCTCGAGCGTGGCGGCCGGTGCCCCCCTGGATACCTGAGCCTTCAGCTCGGCTGGGGTGCCCACGGCGCGCAACACGCCGCGATGCATCAGCGCGACCCGATCGCACAAGGCGTCGGCTTCCTCCATGTAGTGCGTGGTCAACAGCACGGTCATGGCGAACTGCGCCTGCATGCTGCGCACCTGATTCCAGACCCCGTCGCGGGCGATCGGATCCAGGCCGACGGTCGGCTCGTCGAGCACCAGCAGCGACGGCCGATTGACCAGCGCCTGAGCCACTTCCAGGCGGCGCACCATGCCGCCGGAGTAGGTCCCCGCCGTCCGGTCGGCCACGTCGAGGAGCTCCATGGCTGCCAGCGCCTGTTCGACGCGGTCGGCGCGCTCGGCGCGCGCAACCCCGTACAGCCGGGCGAACCATGTCACGTTCTGCTGGCCGGTCAGCGCGGGCTCAACCGAAAGTTGCTGCGGCACATAGCCGATATTGCTTCGGATGTCGATGGTCTGACGTCGTGAGTCCAGGTCGAAGATGCGCAACTCGCCCTGCTGGACCGGCGTCAGCGTGGTGAGCATCCGCACCAGGGTGGTCTTGCCGGCACCGTTCGGGCCGAGCAGGCCCAGCGTCTCACCCGGGCGGACCTGCAGCGTCACGTCATCCACCGCAGTGAACTGGCCGTAGCGAAAGCTCAGGTGCCGGGCGTCGACTGCCATCGGTAATTTCGTCATCGTCTCTCCTGTAGTCGGCGGGCCACCGTGTCAAGGACCGTCAACCCTTTTGTCAGAGCCTCGATCTGGTCGTCGTCGAGCTCGTCGAGCACCTCCGACAGCAGCGCGCGCCGGGCGGCGCGGGATGCGTCGACGACCCGCTGAGCGGGCCTCGCGAGTCGTAGTTGGCGGGCGCGACGGTCCGTCGCGTCGACGGTCCGGATCAGCGATCCGCCGGCCACCAGCTTGGAGACCATGGTCGACGCGGTGTTGGGAGCGAGCCCGAGTTCGCTGGCCGCCGCGCGCACCGAGATGCCCGGTCGCCGCCCCACCAGCCAGAGCAGCTCCGATTGAGCTTGACTGAACCGCGCCGAATCGAGGCCCGCCCTGGCGATGTCCGCCGATCCGCGCAGCTGGCGGCGGAATCGGCCGACGACAGCGAACACGTCGGCGACCAGGTCGGTGCGGGACGTCAGGGCGTGCATATATACCTCTGTTTACGAGCTATATATGTGTGCGGGCTGTGTAGCGCCTTTAGCTGGGCTACGTCCCGAGGCGATGCAGCATGACGTCGGTCACGGCGCCGTCTTCGACACCGGCCGTCAGGTAGGTGCAGAACGGCTGGCGCCGCCGGTCCGTCGGCGAACCGGGATTGAGCAGCCGCAGCCCCGTCTGGGTGGTGGTGTCCCACGGGATGTGGCTATGGCCGAAGACCAACACGTCGCTGTCCGGGTAGAGCCGCGACATCCGGGCTTCGCGGCCGCCCGCGGCGCCGGTTTCGTGGACGACGGTGAACCGCACCCCCGCGAGCGTGACGTCCGCGCGTTCGGGTAACCGGGCGCGCAGCTCCGGGCCGTCGTTGTTGCCCCAGCAGCCGACCAGCCGGGCGGCCCGGGATTCCAGCTTGTCGAGCAGGTCCAGGGATATCCAGTCGCCGGCATGGATGACGACGTCGGCCTCGGCGACTTCCTCCCACACCCGGGCGGGCAAATCGCGGGCCCGCTTGGGAACGTGGGTATCGGCAATCAACAGCAGCCTCACGAGTTCTATGCTTACCCGCGAACAGAGGAGAAAGCATGCGCACCTTCGAGTCAGTCGCCGACCTTGCCGCCGCCGCGGGCGAAACCATCGGCACGAGCGACTGGGTGACGATCACGCAGGAAGACGTCAACCTGTTCGCCGACGCGACCGGGGATCATCAGTGGATCCACGTCGACCCGGAGCGCGCGGCCGCCGGCCCGTTCGGCAAGACCATTGCCCACGGCTTCATGACCTTGGCGCTGCTGCCCCGTCTGCAGCACGAGATGTACACCGTCGAGGGCATCAAGTTGGCAATCAACTACGGTCTCAACAAGGTTCGGTTTCCGGCTCCGGTGCCGGTCGGTTCCCGGGTGCGCGCGCAGAGCTCGCTGGTCGGCGTCGAAGACCTGGGCAACGGCACCGTGCAAGCGACGGTGTCCACCACTGTCGAGGTCGAGGGATCGCCGAAGCCGGCCTGTGTGGCCGAAAGCATCGTCCGCTACGTTTCCTGACTGCCCGGCCGCGAGACCGGCCGCGAGACTTAAAGCATTGCGAGTGTCCGCGGCGTGTCGTCGCTGAGGTTTAAGTGTCGCGGGCGAACGCGTCAGAACTCGCGCGAACGCGTCAGAACTCGGCGATGGCGTGCTCGAGTCGTTCGGCCAGCCGGGCTTGCGCCTCCGCGCGCCGCGTCGGCAGGTGCGCCGACGGGAAAGGGGTTGTCACGGGCTGATATTCGCGCAGCGTGCGGCGGGCCACCGTCATCTTGTGCAGCTCGGTGGCGCCGTCGGCGATGCCCAGCGATTCGGCGGCCACCAACATTTTCACGAACGGCATTTCGTCGGAGACCCCGAGCGCTCCGTGCAGATGCAGGGCTCGTTGCGCGACATCGTGTAGCACCTGGGGCATCGCGACTTTCACCGCGGCGATGTCCCGGCGCACCTTCTGGTAGTCGTGATGCTTGTCGATCAACCATGCGGTGCGCAGCACCAGCAGCCGGAACTGCTCGATCTGGATCCAGCTGTCGGCAATCTTCTCCTGGGTCATCTGGAAGTCCGACAGCCGGCCATGCCGGGTCTTACGTGATACCGCCCGTTCGCACATCATGTCGAAAGCGCTGCGCGCCAACGCGATTGTGCGCATGGCGTGATGGATGCGGCCGCCGCCGAGGCGGGTCTGCGCGATCAGGAATGCCTGGCCCTCACCGCCGAGCACATGATCGGCGGGCACCCGGACGTCGGTGTAGCGCACGTAGCCGTGGCTGGCGCGCTTGGATGATTCCGCGCCGACGCCGACATTGCGAATGATCTCGATGCCGGGCGTCTCGGCGGGGACGATGAACAACGACATCTTTTCGTGGGTGCGGGCCTCGGGATTGGTGACGGCCATGACGATGAAGAACGACGCGTGCTTGGCGTTGGTGGAGAACCACTTCTCCCCGTTGATGACCCAGTCCCCGGATGCTGAGCCGTCGCGCGTCGCGGCCGTGATGAAGGCCCCCGGATCCGAACCGCCCTGCGGCTCGGTCATCGAGTAGCACGAGGTGATCTCACCGTCGAGCAGCGGCTGCAGGTAGCGGGCTTTCTGCTCCTCGGTGCCGAACATCGCCAAAATCTCGGCGTTGCCGGAGTCGGGGGCCTGGCAGCCGAACACCGACGGTGCCCAGCGGGAACGCCCGAGGATCTCGTTGAGCAGCGCGAGCTTGACCTGCCCGAAGCCCTGCCCGCCCAGCTCGGGTCGCAAATGCGCGGCCCACAACCCCTGGTCCTTCACCTGCTGCTGCAACGGCCGCAGGATGCTCATCATCTCGGCGTTCTGCTTGTCGTACGGATCGAGCGGGACGAGATCGAGCGGTTCCAGCTCGTCGACCATGAACTTTTCGACCCAGTCCAGCTTCGCCTGATACTTCGGGTCCGTTTCGAAATCCCACACCGTGGCCGACCAATCCCCGGCGCATCGTCGCACCGGCATCGTTGAGTTCCCTCATCGTAAACACGGACCGCGCAACGCGGTCCGACGGCAACGCGTTAGTGCAGCTTGGGCAGCACGTAGTCGCGGTAGAAGTTGATGGCGGCAATGGGGTCACCCTGCGGGAAGTGCAGGAAGGGCACCGCGCCGCCGTCGAGCACCCACTGCACGGCGGTGATGTGGGTGGCCGGGTCGGTGCCGACGGTCCAATTGGCGAGCACCTTGTCGATGGGGTTGGCTTCGGCCGCCCGCTGAATCTCGACCGGATTGGGCTGGTCGACCGCACCGGCGGTGAAGCGCCACAATTTCGCCGCGCGAGCGGCTTCGTCGGGCTCGCCCACGAACGCGAACAGTTCGGCGCGCTTGCCCAGGGTTGCGGGATCGCGTCCGGCGGCGCGGGCGCCGTCGTTGAGCGCGCCCAGCAGCTTGAGGTTGGTCAGGGCGCGGGCCTGCGTGATCCAACCGTCGCCGTACTGTCCTGCCAGCCGTGCACTTTTGGGGCCGGCGGCTGCCACGAAGATCGGCGGCAGCGTCGACGGCAGGTCATAGATTTTCAGCGCGTTGGTCTGAAAATAGCGGCCCGCGAACGAAATTCGCTCTCCACTCCACAGCTGACGAATCAGTGAGATCGCCTCGACCAGCCGGTCGTGGCGTTCGGCGTACTTGCCGTACATGTTGGTGGCGGCCTGCTCGTTGAGCCGTTCGCCAGTGCCCAGCCCCAAAAACACCCGCCCCGGGCTCAGGATCGCCAGTGACGCAAACGCTTGGGCCACCGTCGTCGGGTGATTGCGGTAGGTCGGACAGGTCACGCCGGTGCCGAAGGAGATGTGGCTGGTGCTGCTGCCCACCAGCGCCAGGGTCAGCCACGGGAACATGGAGTGGCCTTCGTTGTCCTGCCATGGCTGCAGGTGGTCGGAAGCCCAAACGTATTGGAACCGGGCCCGTTCGGCGGCCTGGGCTTGCTCCACCAACTGATCGGTTCGAAATTGCTCGTGGGACAACACAATTCCCACGCCCTTCGTGATCGGCGGCGGACTGGCCGGTGCTCCGCGACGCTCGTTCACCCGGTCACACCCGGCCGCGCCTCCGGCGCCCAGCAAGCCCGCGCCGGCCGCCAGCTGACCGAATGTCCGACGTGAGAGACGCGCCACGCAACCAAGGTACCCGTCGGCACGCGCGACGCGTTTCCGTATGCATTCGAGGGGACAGGCACTAGCCTGACGTCATGGCTGCCCAGGCACGTCCGGCGCGCAAGGCCGACCTGCACGCGCTGTCGGTCACCATGTCCCGAGCCTTCTTCGACGACCCGGTGATGATGTGGATCTTTCCCGACACCAGGTTGCGGGCGGCACACCTGACCCGGATGTTCGCGGCGATGACCCGCCACCATCACCTGCCGCACGGCGGCGTCGAGGTGGCCCATCCCGGAGCCGACCCGGGCACCGGCGCCGGTCCTGGCGGCGGTGGTATCGGCGCGGCCGCCCTGTGGGACCCCCCGAATCAGTGGCGGGAATCGCGCTCGGCGGAGTTCGCGATGATGCCGGCCTTTCTGCGGGTGTTCGGGCTGCGCTCGGGGACGGCCCGAGCCATCCAGGAAACGATGAAGCGTAAACATCCCGAAGAGCCGCACTGGTATCTGGCCGCGATCGGCAGCGATCCGTCGGTTCGCGGTCAGGGCTACGGGCAGGCGCTGATGCGGTCACGACTGGACCGCTGCGACGCCGAGTACTGCCCGGCCTATCTCGAGTCGACCAAGCCCGAAAACGTGCCGTACTACCAGCGTTTCGGGTTCAGCGTGATGGAGGAGATCCCGCTGCCGGGTGGTGGGCCGCCGCTGTGGGCGATGTGGCGGGACCCGCGCTAGCGGTCAGGGGGTGCTCTGCCACCCCGCGATGCCGCCGGCGATCATGCGCAGCTGTTTGACGGCCAGCCGGCGGATGTCCTCGATTCCTTCGGCCGTCTGAGTGTCCTCGATGGCTTCGGCGATGACGATCATCGCGTTGACGAACAGCGTTGCCAGCACGTTGAGGTCCTCGGTGCTCCACTCGTGCAGCCGCGGGAACCGGGCCAGGTCGGTGGCCAGCTCGGAGGTGATCAGCCGGATCTCGGTGCGGATCGCGTAGCGCAGCACGCTCAGCCCGCTGTTGCGTTCCCGCCCGATCAGCCGCCAGTGTTCCCGCCGGTCGGCGACGCTGGCGATCAGGATTTCGACGGACGATTCGATGACCCGGTTGGGGTCCAGTTTGCCGGCGCGCGCATCGCGAAGAGTGTCGCGCAGGCTGCGAAACGACTCGTCGATCAGGACCAGGCCCAGGGCCTCCATCGACTCGAAGTGCCGGTAGAACGCTGCGGGCACGATGCCGACCTCGCGGGTGACCTCGCGCAGGCTCAGCGCCGAAAAGCTGCGGTCCTGCAGCAGCTTGAGCGCCGCGGCGATGATGGCGCGCCGGGTGGCTTCCTTGCGCTCTTCGCGTGACGGGGTTTCCCGGGTGCGTTCCCGACCAGACCGGTGTGACCGTGAGCTAGGAGTACGACCGTTCACTATGTGAAGCCTACCACAGAGCTGCGGAAACACTTGACTAGCTGCGCTGTCCGGACGGACGGTGTACATATGTTCACTCAAAGAAGTCAGACGCCACGTCGGAGCTTCGCCAAGACTTTTCGGGACCGCATTCTCGGTTCCGACCTGGTCGACCTGCTCACCGGCCCACATGGCGTGGACCGCTACACCGAGCTGGTGGACCCAATCTGGACACAGGGCGAAGCCCGCGGCAAGGTCGTCGACGTGCGCCGCAGCACGCCGCGCAGCGTCACGCTCACCATCGCTCCCAACGACAGCTTTACCACCAAGCATTCGGTCAAGGCGGGCCAGTTTGTCAACGTCGCCGTCGAAATAGACGGTCGCTGGCACACGCGGTGCTACTCCCCGGCCAACGTCGAGGGCAGCGCCGAGCTCGAGCTGACCGTCGCCCGTCACGGGACCGGCGCAGCGGAGGGACTGGTCTCCAATTACCTCTACGAGCAAGCCCGTCGCGGCATGGTGGTCGGTCTGGCCGGGGTCGGCGGCGACTTCGTGCTGCCGGCGCCCGGCTCGCCCGAAAGACCGCGCCGAATACTGCTGGTTTCCGGTGGTAGCGGCATCACGCCGGTCATGGCGATGTTGCGCACCCTGGTCGCCGAACGCCACTTGCAAAGCCAGGGGGGCGAGATCGCGTTCATCCACTATGCGCGCACACCCGCGGAGGCCTGCTACCGCGACGAGCTGCACGCGATGCCCGGCGTGCGGGTGCTGCACGGCTACACCCGCTCGGGACGCGGCGACCTCGACGGCCGCTTCGGGCCCACGCACCTGGACGCCGCGATGCCCAGCCCTGACGCCGTATTCGTCTGCGGCCCAAACACTTTGATCGAGGCCGTGCGCGAACACTGCCAGAATGTGTACGCCGAAAGCTTCGTGCCACCGGCCCTCACCGCGCCCGCAAATTCGTCCGGAGGCCGAATCACCTTCGCGGGCAGCGGTATTGACGTCGTCGATGACGGACGATCGCTGTTGGAGCAGGCCGAATCGGCGGGCCTGACCCCGGAGAACGGATGCCGGATGGGCATCTGCCACACCTGCACACGCCGGAAGGTCGGCGGCACGGTGCGCAGCCTGACCAGCGGCGCCGTCTCGACCGCGCCCGACGAGGACATCCAGATCTGCGTATCGGTGCCCGTCGGCGACGTCGACCTTTCCCTCTGAGACTCAACCCACATGGGAGGAATTGCCATGCAAGACAACATGATCACCTTGACCCTCGAGCAGGCCGAGGCGTTGGGCGCTGAACTCGACGCCATCCGAGACCGGGTGATGTCCGACCTCGGCGAGGTCGATGCCGACTACATCCGCCGGGTCATCAAGACGCAGCGGGCACTGGAGGTCGGGGGACGCGCACTGTTATTCCTGCCGCCCGCCTGGCTGCTGGGCACCGCGATGTTGGGCGTGTCGAAAATCCTGGACAACATGGAAATCGGCCACAACATCATGCACGGACAGTACGACTGGATGCGCGACCCCACTATCTGCGGCCGCGAATTCGAATGGGACACGGCCTGCCCGGCCGACCAGTGGCGGCACTCGCACAACTACATGCACCACACCCACACCAACATCGTGGGCATGGACCGCGACATCGGTTATGGCATCCTGCGAATGAGCCCCGATCAGAAATGGCACCCCTACTACCTGGGCAACCCGCTATACGCCTTCCTGTTGATGGTGCTGTTCCAATACGGGGTCGCGCTGCACGAACTGGAGAGCGAAAAGATCCGCTCCCGCGAGATCAGGCTGCGCGACAAGCGCGACGTGCTGCGCGCGATCTGGAAGAAGACTCGGCGCCAGACGCTCAAGGACTATGTTGCGTTCCCGCTGCTGGCCGGGCCGTTCGCGCCGTTCGTGTTCACCGGCAACCTCACCGCCAACCTGATGCGCAACGTGTGGTCGTACATGATCATCTTCTGCGGCCACTTTCCCGACGGCACCCAGGAATTCACGGTCGAGGAGACCAAGGACGAGTCGCGCGGGCAGTGGTACTTCCGGCAGGTGCTGGGTTCGGCAAATCTGACCGGCGGCAAGATCTTTCACCTGCTGTCCGGCAATCTGTCCCACCAGATCGAGCACCACCTCTTCCCGGACATGCCGGCGCGCCGTTATGCGGAGATCGCCCCGGAAGTGCAGGAGATCTGCGAGCGCTACGGCATTCCGTACAACAGCGGCCCGCTGCCGCGGCAGTTCGCTACCGTGGTGCGCAAGATCGTGAGGCTGACCCTGCCCGACCGCGGTGCGTTGGTGTCGCTGCTGCCGAAGCTCAAGACCGGCGAGTCGGCGGATCGGCAGCCCGTCGCGGCCTGAGTCTCCTGCCGGGTAGGCAACAATGGAGACCGTGGAATGGACCGGTGCACGTTATGCGGACAAGCCGACGGTAGAAGCCTCGACGTGGATTGACGCCGATCCGGCCCGGGTCTGGAATCTGATCTGCGACATCAAACTGATGCCGACCTTTAGTAGCGAGCTGCAAGCCGTGGAATGGGCCGACGGAGCCGACCGCCCGAGGCTGGGGGCGCGCTTCGTCGGTCACAGCCAACACGACGCATTCGGCGAATGGAGCACCACCTCGCAGATCGTGGCCTGCGAACACCAGAAGGAATTCGCCTGGGCCGTAGGGGATGTCAAGCATCCGTCGTCGATCTGGCGGTTCCGGCTGACGCCCCGCGACGGCGGCACCAACCTGAGCTATTGGATGCAGATGGGTCCGGGCCGCTCGGGGCTGTCCGTGGCGATCGACTCGATGCCGGACAAAGAGGAAAAGATCGTCTTCGTCCGGATGCGGGAGTTCGAAGCCGCGGTCGGCAAGACGCTGGCGGCGATCAAGAGGCTGGCCGAGCAAGGGGTGCGCTGATGCGTACCGCGACGACGATCGAGTTGTCCGGTGACAGCGAGAAAGTCGCCGAAACCGTGACGCTGGCGGTCGAGGCTGAAAAACTCGGACTCGACGTGTGTTGGGTCGCCGAGGCGTGGGGTGCCGACGCGCCATCGGCGTTGGGCTACCTCGCCGCGCGCACCACGAAGATGCTGCTCGGCTCCGGCATCCTGCAGGTTGGCACCCGGTCACCGGTGCTGGTGGCACAGACCGCGATGACGCTGTCCAACCTGTCGCACGGGCGTTTCTTGTTGGGCCTGGGTGCCTCGGGACCGCAGGTGATCGAGGGCCTGCATGGCGTGTCGTTTCGCCGACCGCTGGCTCGCACCGCCGAAACCGTCGACATCGTGCGGCAGGTGTTCGCCGGCGGCAAAGTCTCGTATTCGGGCAGAGAGTTTCAGATTCCCCGCCCCGGCGAGGCGGTGCCGATGCGAGTGTCCAACGCCGCCCAGCACGACATACCGATCTATCTGGCGACGCTGTCCCCGGCGATGCTGCGGCTGACCGGCAAGATCGCCGACGGATGGCTGGGTACCAGCTTCGTTCCGGAGGGCGCCGGCGCGGCGTACTTCGCGCACCTCGATGCGGGACTCGCGTCGGCCGGCCGCACCCGCGCGGACCTCGACGTCTGCCAGGGTGCCGAGGTCGCGTTCGCCGCCGACGAGGACGCCTTGCGCGCCATGGTCGCGGCCCGCAAGAAGGAACTCGCGTTCAGTCTGGGCGGCATGGGCTCGTCGCGCACGAACTTCTACAACCAGGCCTATAGCCGACAGGGCTGGGCCGACGTTGCGGCCGCGGTGCGCGAGCGGTGGCGCAGCGGCGACCGCGATGGCGCCGCGCAACTGGTGACCGACGACATGGTGCTGGGCACCACCTTGATCGGGACCGAGGAAATGGTCCGCGCCCGCCTCGCGGTGTGGCGCGACGCCGGAATCACCACCGTGCGGCTCTATCCAGCGGGCGACACGCTGGCAGCCAAACTGGAGACGCTGGGCCGGGCCATCGAGTTGGTCCGCCAGACCTAGCTCGGGGAACTCGGCGCGTCGGCGACCTTGACCAGCTTCGCCTCGGGGCGGTCCGGCACGTCGTCGGACAAGAACCAGCGGAACGCCAGGTTGCCCCGCGGATAGCCCAGTGTCGTCAACGAATTCGGGTGAGCGGTGATCTCGCGAGACAGCACCACGGTGACCGACCCGTCGGTGTTGGCCACCGCGCTGTGGTTGTTCAGCGACGAGCGGGTGGCGGGGCTCTCCGGATCGCCGTAGCTGGCCATGAACTGATTCCAGATCACCAGGTTCCAGAACCGGCACGGCGGCGGGCGATGCGTGATCACCAGCGCTTCGTCGTCGTCGAGCACGAAGCTGCCGTAGGCATAGCAGGCGTCGCGTGCCGACCAGCCGAAGTTCGCGTCGGGCACCTGATAGGGGTCAGCGAATTCGTTTGCGGCGTGGGCGGTTTCGTGGCCCAGACCGTGTTCGTCGGGCACCCGCGTGCCGACCGCCAGCGGCACGATCGCGAACATCGTCCGCATCCAGGCCGCCGCGGCGCGCAGCCGCACCGCGGTCTCGGTGTCGCCGTGCCGGATCGGGTCCGGCTCGTCGAGCGCCTCGATGCGCCAGTCGACCGGGCGGCCGGCCTGTGGGTGCGCCTGATAGTCGCGGGTCATCAGTACCGCGGCATCGGGTGTGGCGGGAAATTCGAAGGAGAAGTTGCCGTCGGCGTCGACGTCGAGATCGGTGTCGCGGATGATGGCGACGATGCGGTCCGACCAGGCTCCGGGTGACGGTTCGTTGTAGGCGGTCACCGAGAAGTACACGCTGTCGCCCTTGTTGCCGCTGATGCGGTAGCGGCGTCCCGGGTCGACCGGGCAGATGAAGTAATACGCGTCGGTGTTGTCGCCGCCCCACCGCCGGTCGCGCCGGAACGGCGTATTCACGGCGACGAACTGCGGCCGGCCGGGTTCGGGGAACAAGTAGGTGTCGAACGCCACGCCCAGCGTGGTGGCCAGCATGCGATAACCGTCGGCGACGTGGCGGTCGTCGGTGACTGCCCGGTCACCGTCGAGGAAGGAGCGATCGAGACCCCCCAGAGTGGCGAGCAGTTCCTGCCAGGCGGCCGTCGATTCGTGCGTCATGTGCTGATTCCTTTCAGGAGCAACGTGGTGGTGCGGTCGATCCAGGCGTCCCCGGCGTCGACTGCATCGGGCCGGGTGAGCAGGCTGACCAGGGTGATGCCGGCGAGTGCCTCCGCTAATTCGCCGGCCGTCAGGTCCGGCCGGACCTCACCGCGAGCCGCGGCGGCGTGCAGCCACGCGGCGAGCCCGCCGGCCAGGATGCCGGTGAACCGCTCCAGCAGCGCCGTGTGCAGGGTGGGATCGGCGGCCATCTCGCCGATCAGTCCGGGCAGCGCCGCACGCGCAGCGGGTGTCGTCAGGAATTGCTTTGTGCGACAGACCATTTCGCGCATATCGGTGGCCAGTGAGCCGGTGTTGGGGACCTCTGTCGCGGTGCCGATCGGGAACACCGCCTCGTGCACCAGGTGGGCCTTGCTGGGCCAGCGCCGGTAGATGGCGGGTTTGCTGGTGCCGGCCCGCGCGGCGATCGCGGACACCAGCAGCCCGGCGTACCCGGTTTCGGCGAGCAGCTCGACGGTGGCGCGCAGCACCGCGGCATCGATGCGCGGGTCACGGGGCCGGCCAAAATCCACAACCATTACGAAACTCAGGGTAACATAAGTGCCCGTGACCGATGCCGCTCGCCCAGTTCGTCTCGACGACCTCACCCGGCCGCGATTCAGCGCGGCGGGCCAGCAGATTCTCGACATGATGGCCACGATGGCCGCCCAGTGCCCACTAACCGCCGATGCGCTGCACGCCCAGGCCAGCGCCGAGACCGGATTGCACGACTTCGGTCCTGAGGACTACCGCGAACGTCTCGAGGTCTTCCTGGCCGCGCTGCGCGAGATCGACGGCCTGCACGACGCGGGCCGGGTGAACTTCTACGGGCAGCTGTTACAAGTGCTCAAGAACCGGTTGCTGTTGGCCGACCTGCTCAAGCGGCACCCCGAGATCAACCACATCGAACTGCGTGCGCCCGTGGTGATCGCCGGCCTTCCTCGCACCGGCACGACGCATCTGCACAACTTGCTGGCGGCGCCGCCGACGTTTCGCACCATGCCGTACTGGGAAAGTGTCGAACCGTTTCCCATGCCGAACGAGGTTGGTAGCGAACCGGATCCGCGCCGCACCCGGATGGACGTGGCGGTCGGGGTGATCAACACGGTGATGCCGCATTTCGCGCTGATGCACGAGATGACCACCGATCACGTGCACGAGGAGATTCAGCTGCTGGCCAACGACGTGTCGACCATGCTGCTGGAAACCCTGGCCGAGGTGCCCCGCTGGCGTGACTATTACCAGACCCACGACCAGACGCCGCACTACCAATACCTCACCACGCAACTCAGGGCGATGCAGTACCTGCGCGGCGGACGGCGCTGGCTACTCAAGTCGCCGCAGCATCTCGAACAGGTGCGGGTGCTGGACCGGGTGTTCGGCGACAGCATCGTGGTGTTCACCCATCGTGATCCGGTCCCGGTGGCATTGTCGATGATCTCGATGATCACCTACTCCGCCCGTATGCACCGCACCCCGGTGCCGGTGCGGCAGATCGCCGCGTCCTGGATCGACCGGCTCGACCAGATGCTGACCGCGCTGGTCCGCGACCGCGACACCATCGGGCCGGATCGCTCCATCGACATCCGTTTCGACGAGTTCATATCCGACGAAATCGGGGTTGCCCAGCGGGTTTTTGCCCTGGCGGGCGAACCGTTCACCGATGAGACGGGCAAGGCCGTCGCCGAGTACCTGGCCGGTCACCGGCGTGGCCGGCTGGGCAGCGTAAAGACGTCCTTCGCGATGTTCGGGCTGGACGAGGCGGCGATCCGGGAGCGGTTCGCGCCGTACGTCCAGCGATTTCTGGACTAGCGCAAATCGTTCGATTCGTCCGACGGTAAGTGGGAACCCTACACTCGCCACGGCTCAGACACCGCCCACTCGGGTGGTCGAGGTCGCCGACAGGTTGACCCACTGGCGCTGTGGAAAAGCTGGATGTGTACCCACAAACCCGGGATGTCCGGGCTAAGGAGATTTCATGGCTGACCAAGGTAAGTCCGGCCAGGCGCGCAAGGGGCTGCTCGACTCGGTGAAGGGCAAGGTGAAAGAGGTCGTCGGCGCCGTGACCGGTAACGACTCGCTGACCGCGGAAGGTCAACTCGAGCAAACCCACGCACAGGAACGCCGCGAAGCCAACGCCATCGATGCCGTCGCCGAGCAGCAGGCCGAGCAGGCCCGGGCACAAGAAGCCGAAGCGAAAGTCGAAGGCGCTCAACAACGCCTGGCCGCCAATGCGCAGGCGTCGGCGGTCGAGGGTTCGATCGAGGCGCAACGGGCGGCGCAGAAGCGGGCCGCCGACCAGGCCGCCCAGCAAAGTGCGGCCGCGCAACAGGCGCAGGCCAAGGTCGACGCCGAGCGCGAAATACAGCAGGCCGAGGCCGAGAAGCGCGCCGAAAAGCATGCTGCGGCAGCCGAAGTCACCGACGCCGCCGCGGAGCACCACAGTGACGTACAGGTGGCCGCGAACGAGAAGCTCGCCGCCGAACGCCTACGCCGCCAAGCCGAATCCGACAGCTGAAACCGAAGCCAGACAGAGGAGCACTCGATGAAATTGACCGACGTCCCGTTCGCAGTTCTGCGCTTCCACTATCAGGTAGCCCGGTTCCCGCTGCAGTTGATCGAGGACCGCGTTTTCACGCGGATCAGCACGGAAGCCCCGGCGCGGCTGGCCTACGAGCGGTCCCTGGGCACGCTGGATGCGGCCGTCGGCAACGCGCTGCGCGATGCCGATCTCGCCGAGCGCGGCGCGGCGCTGGCCCGGCGTTCCGAGACGCTGGGCAAGGCCGCCGTGCTGGACGCGAAGGCCGCCAGCCGGATCGAAAAGGCCGACGCGAAGCTGAAGGCGGCTCACGACAACGCGGTGGAGGAGCGCCAGGAAGCCGAAGCGGCGGCCGAGCAAGAGATCCAGCAGGCACGCGCGACGGAGCAGGATCGCAAGCGTGCGGCCGTCGACGGCGCCCAAAAGCAAAGTGCCGCCGCCAAACGTCAGGCCGATCAGGTCGCGGCCGACCGCAAGAAGGCGGCCGAGTCGGCGCGGCGCCAAGTGGAGACCAGGACGCGGGCCACCGAAAAGGCCGTGTCGAAGGTGGCCGACGCACAACTCGGCGAGGCTCGGGAGAAGCGCAGCGAAGCCGCGGAGAAGCGGTCGCAGGCGAATCGACTCGAGGAGCTGGCGGACGCCGAAAAGGAAAAGCGCCAAGCCAACGACTGACAGCTAACAGCAGCACCGCCTTGTTGCGCGGGCGGGTGAGGGCTACCTTCTCGAGGCATGGTCACTATGCCCGCGCTGCCCGGGTCGGTCGCCGTCGAGCACCGTTACGTAGCACTTGGCGACGGCGTCACCATCCACGTCGCCGACGCCGGTCCGGCCGACGGGCCGGCCGTCATGTTGGTGCACGGTTTCCCGGAGAACTGGTGGGAGTGGCACGAGCTGATCGGCCCGCTGGCCGCCGACGGCTACCGCGTGCTGTGTCCGGACCTGCGGGGTGCCGGGTGGAGCTCGGCGCCCCGGTCGCGGTATCTCAAATCGGAGCTGGCCGAAGATCTCGCCGGTGTGCTGGACCACTTGGGAGTCGGCACGGTGAAACTGGTCGCGCATGACTGGGGCGGGCCCGCGGCGTTCATCATGATGCTGCGCCATCCCGAGAAGGTGTCCGGCTTTTTCGGACTCAACACCGTGGCGCCGTGGGCGAAGTTGGATCTGGCCGCGGTGCGCGACCTATGGCGGTTCTGGTATCAGGTCCCGATGCTGCTACCGGTTATCGGGCCCCGCATGATCAGCCATCCGGACTCGCGGTTCCTGCGGATGCTGGGGTCATGGGTCGGCGGCGATTTCGCGTTGCCCGAGGACAGCATCCGGCTGTACAGCGAGTGCATGCGCGAGCCGGGGCACGCCGAAGCCGGCTCGCGGTGGTATCGCAGCTTTCAGACCACGGAGATGCGCAGCTGGCTGCGCGGAGAATACAATGACTACCGCGTCGAGGTGCCGGTGCGCTGGCTCAGCGGTACCGACGATCCGGTGATCACGCCGCGGCTGCTGGACGGATATGCCGACCGCATCAGCGATTTCAAGGTCGAACTCGTCGACGGGGTGGGGCACTGGATCGTCGCGCAGCGGCCCGAGCTGGTGCTGGATCGGCTGCGGACGTTTCTCAGGGCTTGACCAGGATGCGGATCGGGTTGCCCTGAGCATGCTCGAGCATCTCGATCCCGGCCGCGACGTCCTCGAGGGCCACAACCTTGCTGATCGAGCGCGAAAGGTTAAGGCGGCCAAGGGAAACCAATTTGGCCAGGGTCTCGATGTCGAGGTTCTGATAGCCAAGGTGGCCAAGCACTTGCTTGTGCGCCAGCCCGAACATGGCCGTGGGCCCGATGGTCGGGGATTCCGCGCTCATTCCCACGCTCACCAGCCGGCCGCCGGGCCGCAAGCAGTCCAGCGCCTGCTCGAAGGTCACCTTCAACCCGACGGCGTCGAAGGCCACGTCCAGCTTGCGTCCGCCGTTGGCCTCGGCGATCCTGTCGCGTAGGTCGTCGTCGCGGGAGTCGAAGGCGTAGTCCGCGCCCAGTTCGACGGCACGCTCGCGCACCGCGGGGTTGATGTCGAGGGCAATCACCGGTGCCGCGCCGATCAGCCGCGCGAGCTGCACGATGTGGGTGCCGACGCCGCCGACACCCCAGACACCGACGGATTCCCCGACCGCCACCTTGCCCGTGCGCACCACCGCCCCGTACGGCGTGGACACGGCGTCGGCCAGGATGGCGCCCTGCTCCAGCGAGACGTTGTCCGGGACGCGGGTCAGTCCGGCTGCCTGGGTCACGGTGTATTCGGCCCAGGCGCCGTCGTAGGCGAACGCCATCAACTGGATCCGCAGGCAGTTGGCGGTGTCGCCGCGGCGGCAGTTCGCGCACGCCTGGCAGGGCCGGCCGGCGGCGACCACCACCCGGTCGCCCTCGGCCCAGCCGGTGACGTCCGGGCCCAGTTTCGCTATCGTGCCGGAGGCTTCATGGCCCTGTGTCACCACCGGCACCTGGGCGGGGAAGGTCCCGTTGATCAGGCTGAGGTCCGAGTGGCAGATGCCGCAGAACGCCACCTTGACCAGGACTTCACCCGAACCCGGTTCGGGAATCGGAATGTCTTCCAGGGCAACGGTTTTGGTTTCTGCATAGAAGCGCTCGGCGCGCATGGTCGACGTCATGCCGCGGCGCTACTCGACCCCGATGGTGACTTCCGTGGACTTGATGAACACCGTCGCGGGCTGACCGACCGCCAGGCCGAGGTCCTGGGCCGCGTCCTTGGTGATCGAGGACGTGACGACCTGATCTCCGCCGTCGAGCCGAATCTTGACGATCGCCATCACGGTGCCGAGGTCGACCTCGGTGATGGTCCCTTTGAGCTGGTTTCGGGTGGATAGCCGCATCGCAGTCCTTCCGGGTAAGGCTTTTGCGATGAGCCTAGACGCCGCCCGGGCGATCCGCCGCTACCGCCGCGGCCCCAGCAGCGCGATGCAGGCATCCACGGCCGGCTCGATGACCTCGCGGACCGGCCGGCCGTCTTCGACGGTGATCGCGGTCAGCTCGCGCAGCCCGCCGATCATGATCACGGCGAGCGGTGCTGTCAACGGCGGAAGGTTGGCGCGCTGGAATCCGGCACCGGAGCTCAACGCGATCAGCAGGTCGGACAGCGACTGCATGCCGCTGCGCTGCACCGGCCGGGCCGCGGCCCCCAGTCCGGGTAGTTCCCGGATCCAGCTCAAGGTGATGGCCGGGCGGCCCTCGATGTGAGCGACATAGGCCTGCACGGCCTGACGGATTTGGTGCTGCCAGTCGGCCTCCGGATCGACGGTGGCGGCGATGCGTGCCCCGAGCGTCTCGAGGTCGTTGGCCAGCAGCTCGAGGAAGCAGGCCTCTTTGCTGGCGAAGTGGTCGTAGAACGTGCGCTTGGAGGTGCGGGCATGACGCACGATGTCGGCGACCGTGCTGGCGCGGTAGCCGCGTTCGTTGATCGCCGTGGCGAGGCCGTCCAGCAGCCGCATCCGGAAGGGATCCCGGACGTCCCGGACATCCGCTATGGCCGTGCGGGCGGACGTCATGTTGGCTGCCCTTTCCACGCAGGTGCGGCCCTGCCGGGACGTGTCAGGCCCTTGTCAGGTTCGGTACTACAGAGTACCGTACGGTGCAGCACCTTGGTACACCGCAGTACCACCCTGATTTCGGGGCAGACGTTGGGAGCGATGACGCCATGAGCGAACTAGTCACCACCACTGCACCGGCCCCCGCGATCACGTTGCCGCCAACCGTCCCGCTGCCCCGACTGGCGCAGGGCCTCGGCTTTGCGCTGGGACGCCGCTCGATGATTCGACGGTTGTCGCGCCGCTACGGCAACGTGTTCGCGCTGCGGCTGCCGATGTTCGGGCGCGTCATCGCGGTCAGCGATCCGCAGCTGGCCAAGCAGATCTTCACCACCAGCCCGGACGAGCTCGGCAACATCCAGCCCAACCTCAGCAGATTCTTCGGCTACGGCTCGGTGTTCGCGCTGGAAGGCGACGAGCACCGGCGCCGGCGCCGGCTGCTGGCTCCGCCGTTCCACGGCAAGAGCATCAAGAACTACGAGACCATCTTCGAAGAGGAGACACTGCGCGAAACCGCAGACTGGACCGAGGGGCAGTCGTTGGCCACCCTCGCCCCGATGATGCGGATCACGCTGAACGCGATTTTGCGGGCCGTGTTCGGGGCCGACGGCGCCGAACTCGACGAGTTGCGCCGGCTGATCCCGCCCTGGGTGACTCTGGGCTCGCGACTGGCATCGCTGCCCAGGCCGAAACGAGACTACGGACGGTTCAGCCCGTGGCACCGGCTGGATCAGTGGCGCGACCAATACGACGGCGTCATCGAAAAATTGATCGCGGCCGAGCGGGCCGATCCCCATTTCGCCGACCGCAACGACGTGCTGGCGCTGCTGTTGCGCAGCAGCTACGACGACGGTGCGGCGATGTCGCACAAGGACATCGGCGACGAGCTGCTGGCCCTGCTGGCCGCGGGCCACGAAACCACCGCGTCGACGCTCGCGTGGGCATTCGAGCGGATCAGCCGGCATCCGGAGCTGCTGGCGGCGCTGGTCGAGGAGGCCGACGGCGACGACAACGAACTACGCCAGGCGACCATCCTCGAGGTGCAACGAGCCCGAACCGTCATCGACTTCGCCGGCCGGCACGTCTACCCCGAGACCTACCGACTTGGCGATTGGGTGATCCCGCGCGGCTACTCGATCATCGTCGGCATCGCGCAACTGCACAACAACCCCGACCTGTTTCCCGATCCGGAACGCTTCGATCCCTGGCGGTTCATCGACACGAAACCGGCCGCTTTGTCCTGGGTTCCGTTCGGAGGCGGCACCCGGCGCTGCGTGGGCGCCGTATTCGCGAACGTGGAGATGGACATCGTCCTGCGAACGGTGTTGCGGCACTTCACCATTGAAGTCACTGACGCGCCCGACGAGCCGTGGCACTGCCGCGGGGTCGCATTCGTCCCGAAGGGCGGCGGTCGGGTTACGGTGCGGCGCCGTTAAATCCGGTTACTGGCTGGCCGACGCGCGGCGCGGCAGCTTCCAGCCCGGTCGGACGAAGTGGCAGGTGTATCCGTTGGGGTAGCGCTGCAGATAGTCCTGGTGCTCCGGCTCGGCTTCCCAGAAGTCGCTCGCGGGGCTGACCTCGGTGACGACCCTGCCGGGCCAGAGGCCGGACGCGTCGACGTCGGCGATGGTGTCCAGCGCGATGCGCTTTTGCTCGTCGTCGACGTAGAAGATCGCCGAGCGGTAGCTGGTGCCGCGATCGTTGCCCTGCCGGTTTTTCGTTGTCGGGTCGTGGATCTGGAAGAAGAACTCGAGCAGGGTGCGGTAATCGGTGACCGACGGGTCGTAACTGATCTCGATGGCTTCGGCGTGCGTGCCGTGGTTGCGGTAGGTCGCGTTGGGCACGTCGCCGCCGGTGTAACCGACGCGGGTCGAAACCACCCCGGGCTGTTTACGAATCAGGTCCTGCATGCCCCAGAAACAGCCGCCGGCAAGAATTGCCTGTTGGGTCTCCACCACTTCTCGTCCTCCGTATCCGGGCAGGGCTCGGGCCTGAGCCGGGGTCGACGAACGCCAGGTTACACTCCGCCGATGAGCTGCAACGGCGCCGCAACAGTGAAATCGCAGGCCGCGCGATGAGCGCCGGCCCGTTCTCGCGCAGCGAACTCGCTGACGCCTTCGAGAAATTCGAACAGACCGTCGCCCGGGCCGCCGAATCCAAAGACTGGGACGCCTGGGTCGAGCACTACACCCCCGACGTCTTGTACATCGAACACGCCGCGGGCACCATGCACGGCCGCGACGAGGTCCGCGACTGGATCCGGCGCACGATGAGCACCTATCCGGGCAGCCACATGGTCGCGTTCCCCTCGTTGTGGTCGGTCATCGACGAACCCACCGGGCGCGTCATCATGGAACTCGACAATCCGATGCGCGATCCCGGCGACGGCAGCGTCATCGCGGCGACCAACATCTCGATCATCACCTACGCCGGCGACGGGTTGTGGCGTCGGCAAGAAGACATCTACAACCCGCTGCGCTTCGTGCAGGCCTCGTTGAAGTGGTGCCGCAAGGCGCAGGAACTGGGCACCCTCGACGAGGACGCCGCGCGCTTCCTGCAGCAGTACGGGGGCGCTGCGTGAGCGCGAACCACGCGGCTGGTCCAAAGCTTGTTCTGGGCGCCAACGGCTTTCTGGGCTCACACGTCACCCGCCAGCTCGTCGCGGACGGTGCGACGGTACGGGCGATGGTCCGCAAGGGCGCCAACACGCGCTCCATCGACGACCTCGACGTGACCCGCTTTGAAGGCGATGTCTTCGACACCGCCGCGGTGCGCGCCGCGATGGACGGGGTGGACGAGGTGTACTACTGCGTCGTCGACACCCGCGCCTGGCTGCGCGATCCCGCGCCGCTGTTTCGCACCAACGTCGAGGGACTGCGCAATGTCCTCGACGTCGCCGTCAACCAGCCGGACCTGCGCAAGTTCGTCTTCACCAGCACCTACGCGACGGTGGGCCGACGGCACGGGCACGTCGCAACCGAAGACGACGTGATCGGCTCGCGCGGGTTGACGCCCTACGTGAAATCGCGCGTGCAGGCCGAAAACCTGGTGATGCGCTACGTCGCGGACGCGGGCCTGCCCGCCGTCGCGATGTGCGTGTCCACCACCTACGGCGACGGCGACTGGGGCGGCACGCCGCATGGCGCCTTCATCGCCGGCGCGGTGTTCGGCAAACTGCCGTTTCTGATGAACGGTATCCAGCTCGAAGTCGTCGGAGTCGACGACGCAGCCCGGGCGATGATCCTGGCCGCCGAACGCGGCCGCATCGGGGAGCGATACCTGATCTCGGAAAAGATGATGGCGCTCAACGATTCGATCCGGATCGCGGCCGACGAGGCCGGGGTCCCGCCGCCGCAGCGGGCGATCTCGGTCCCGATGCTCTACGCGCTGGCCGCGGCCGGCACGCTCAAGGCGAAACTCACCGGCACCGACGCCCAACTCAGCCTGGCGTCGGTGCGGATGATGCGCGCCGAGGCGCCAGTCGACTGCAGCAAGGCGCGCCGCGAGCTGGGCTGGCAACCGCGGCCGGTCGAGGAGTCGATCCGTGAAGCCGCCCGATTCTGGGCCGCCATGCGCACCCCGCGAACCGCGGCCTGAGCCGCCTAGGCTCGGCCCCATGGACCGGATCCGCGTCGACCTCGCCGGGCCCCCGCAGACGATGCTGGCGACGCTGTACGCCAAGGCTGCCGTCGAACGTATCGAATGCGATTGGGCCGCAACCACTATCGATGCGCGACGGGCCCCGTCGGTCGCGGTTCGCTCCGCGCACTTCGACCACTGGGCCGGCCAGTTTCTGGCCGGGCACGACGAGGCCGTCGTTCTGCACGTGGGATGCGGACTGGACGCCCGGGTGTACCGCTAGCTGATCAACAGCGGCGTGCGGCGCTTCGGCTCGACGTTGCGCTGGGGCGTCGACGGGCCCGGCGACATCGTGGACGCCGTGCCCGGTCTGCGGTTGTTGGTCTGGGAATCGGTCTTCGACAGCGATACCTTCGAAAGGTCGCGCCGGTGGTGCGGTGGCTGGGCCGGGCGATGGCGGTGGCGCCGGCGTTGCGGAACATGGCCCAATACCACCGCTACGCGTTCGGACCGCCCCGAGTCGGGAAGCCTTGAGAGCGTGGCGACGTTGCAACCGAACATCTGAGCCCGTAAGGGACGAAGGAGGTCTCAGCATGAGCCACAAGGAAGTCCTGGAACCCAATGCCGGGCACCCGATCACCATCACCCCTGCCCAAAAGCGGGTGCAGGTCCGTGTCAACGGCGATCTGGTCGCGGACACCACGGCGGCGCTGGAATTGCGGGAAGCCACCATCCCGGTGGTGTACTACATCCCCCTGGCCGACGTGGCACAGGACCGGCTCACCCGCACCGAGACGGTCAGCTACTGCCCGTTCAAGGGTGACGCCAGCTACTACGCCGTGACCACCTCGGCCGGTGACACCGTCGAGGATGCGATCTGGACCTACGAGCAGCCGTACCCCGCGGTCGCCGAGATCGCCGGGCACGTCGCCTTCTACCCCAACAAGGCCGACATCAGCGTCGGCGCGTGAACACGGCCGAGTGCGCCGGCGCGGTCACTCGGCGAACAGCTTGGCCTGGGCGCGAGTATCGCCGTACTCGCGCATCGACACGATGACGCCGTCGCGGGTTTCGAAGATGCACACGAACGGCGTGTCGTAGCGCGTGCCGTCGGTGGTGGTGCCCGCGGCGTGGGCTTCGATGACGACCGTGTCGCCCTCGTTGATGCAGCGCAACAGGTCGATCGTGAGGTAGAACCCCTGCCCCCGGCGCTCGGCGGCACGCCGCAGCGCCCGTTTGTCGTGAGTGCTGCGGGTGAACAGGCTCCAGCACGTGAAGTCGTCGCTGAGTAGTGCGAAGCCCTCGTCGAGATCGTCGCCTCCGGTCAGGCTCTGGATGAACATCCAGACCAGCTCGGCATTGGGAGCGTCGAACGGCGTCATCACATCGCAATACTGTCGTGGCAGGCAGTGACGGTCAATCAGGGTCAATCGAGGCAGGAATCCGGAGTTTGGTGGTGAACAGGGCACGCACGGTGACCTTCCCCGGGGCGGTGAGCTTCGGGCACACCCTGGCGCCGCTGCGCCGCGGCTTCGGGGACCCGTGTTTTCGCCTCCCGGGTGACGGCACCATCTGGCGGACGAGCCTGCTGCCCAGCGGTCCCGTCACGGCACACCTGCACCGCACGGCTCCCGGCGCGGTGCATTGCCAGGCGTGGGGTGACGGGGCCGAGGAATTCGTGGCGGGGCTGCCCGCGCTGCTGGGCGCCTACGACGACGCCTCGGACTTCACCCCGACCCACCCGACGGTGGCGGCCGCACACCGGCGAGTCCCCCATCTGCGGCTGGGCCGCACCGGCCAGGTGCTCGAGGCGCTCATTCCGGCGATCATCGAGCAGCGGGTGCCCGGCGCCGACGCGTTCAAATCGTGGCGGGTGCTGGTGTCCAAATACGGCAGCCCGGCACCCGGACCGGCCCCGGTCGGCATGCGGGTGCCGCCACCGGCCGACGTGTGGCGGCACATACCGTCGTGGGAATTTCATCGCGCCAACGTCGATCCGCGGCGCGCCCAGACCGTGGTGGCCTGTGCACGCCGCGCGGTGGCGCTGCAGCGGCTGGTGTCGCGGCCCGCGGAGCAGGCCCGCGCGGCGCTGACGTCGCTGCCCGGGGTGGGCGCGTGGACGGCCGCCGAGACAGCGCAGCGGGCCTTCGGTGACGCCGACGCGCTGTCCGTCGGCGACTACCACATCCCCAAGATGATCGGCTGGACCTTGGCGGGCCGCCAGGGCGACGACGAGCTGATGCTCGAGTTGCTCGAACCGATGCGCCCGCACCGCCATCGGGTGGTGCGTTTGCTCGAAGCCAGCGGCCTGGCCTACGAGCCGCGCCGGGGTACGCGGCTGCCGGTACAGCAAATCCACGCGCTGTGAACAGTACGTGTTTTCCAATCCGGCCATCGGGTACTCGTCGAAAACCACTGGCCACTCACACGCAGACGAAACGCAGGAGCGATCGATGACGCAGTTCACCATTCCGGGCTTGAGTGACAAGCAGGCCGCGCGACTCACCGAGTTGCTGCAAAAGCAGTTGAGCACCTACAACGACCTCCACCTGACGCTGAAGCACATCCACTGGAATGTGGTGGGCCCCAACTTCATCGGCGTGCACGAGATGATCGACCCGCAGGTCGAGGCGGTGCGCGGCTTCGCTGACGACGTGGCCGAACGCATTGCGGCCCTTGGCGCTTCGCCCGAGGGGACGCCGGGGGCGATCATCCGGGACCGCACGTGGGATGACTACTCCGTCGGGCGCGACACCGTCCAGGCCCATCTGGCCGCGCTGGACCTGGTGTACACCGGGGTGATCGAGGACATCCGGCAAGCCATCGACGAGACCGACGAACTCGACCCGGTCACCCAGGACCTGTTGATCGGGCAGGCCGGCCCGCTGGAAAAGTTTCAGTGGTTCGTCCGCGCGCACCTGGAAAGCTCCGGCGGACAGCTGCAGCATAAGGGCAAGAAGACCGAAAAGGACGCCGCCGACACCGCGCGCCGCAAGGGGTAGCGGTCACTCCGCCGAAGCCGACTGTGCGCGTTCGGCTTCGGCGGTTTCACGGTTGAGCCGCTGCGCCCGGTAGATCGTGACGTCGGTGCGCGACAGCAGCATCGCCGCGATCCCGACCGCGATGATCGCACCGGGTACCACCGAGAACGAGCCGGTCATTTCGGCCACCATGATCATGATGGCCAGCGGGGTGCGGGCCACGCAGCCGAAGCAGGCCATCATCCCGACCACGACGAAGATGCCCGGCCCGTCGGGCACGCCGGGCAGGGCGGTCGCCTCGGCGAGGCGCCAGATGGCCGCGCCGACGAATGCGCCGATCACGATGCCGGGACCGAACAGACCGCCGGAGCCACCGGTGCCGATCGACAGCGACGTGGCGACGATCTTGGCGAACGGCAGCACCACGACGATCCAAAGCGGGATGTGCAGCAGCGCGGTGCGGTCGGCGGCCAGTTGCGCCCAGCCGTAGCCGCTGCCGAGGATCTCGGGGATCAGCAGACCCAGCAGCCCGACCAGCAGCCCGCCCGCCGCGGGCTTGAGCACCGGGCCGCCGGGCAAGCGCCGGGTCAGCCGGACCGCGGCCTGAAAGGTGCGGGCATAGAGGTAGCCCACCGCCGCGGCGACCAGACCGAGCACCACGAACCACAGCAGCGGCCATGGGTTTTCGAACCGGTACTCCGCGTCGATGTAACCGAACAGCGGGTCGAAGCCCAGGAACGCCCCGAGCACCGCATACGCCGTGCCGGAGGTGATGAACCCGGGCAGCAGGCAGCGGTAGTCGAGGTCGTCTCGATAGATGATCGACGCAGCCAACACGGCGCCGCCCAGCGGCGCGGCGAAAATCGCGCCGATCCCCGCGCCGATGCCGAGCGCGACCGCGATCCGGCCGTCCTCGTCCGACAGACCCAGCCGTCGCGTCAGCAACGAACAGAAGCCGGCCGAAATCTGCGCCGTCGGGCCCTCGCGACCCCCCGAGCCGCCGGAGCCGATGGTCAACGCGCTGGCCACCATCTTCACTGCGACGGCGCGGAACCGGATGGCGCGTGGATCGGTGTGCACCGCCTCGATGGCCTCGTCGGTGCCGTGCCCGGTGGCCTCCGGCGCCAGCTTGGCCACCAGTAGCGCCGAGACCAGCGCCCCGGCCGTCGTCACCAGCGGAATCGCCCACGGACGGGCGAAACCGGCGGATCCGGGACCGCCGCCCTCGCCGGCGGGGGTGGGGACACGGTAGGCCGCCAGATAGCCGAGCAGGAAGTCTCCGGTGTACTTCAGGACGAAATAGAACGCGACGGCGCCGAGGCCCGCGATCACGCCGATCATGACGCCCAGCAGCAACCATTTGCGCAGGTAGCCCGCGTTTCGGAGCGCCGCCCCCACTCGTGGGCCCGCTGCCCCCGCCGGGCGCGAGCGTCCCGGTGTTTCGGGCTGGCGCTGCTCCCCCGTCGGCTCCACCGGCCAATCCTAAGCCGGACCGGAATAAACGGACTGCGGTCCGGTTACATCGGGTACATCTCAACGAAGGAGGGTCGATATGCCTGCCATCACCGCAGACACGTTGACGTTGGCCCGGGTACGTGCAGCCGGCCCGCAAGAAACCGAGCGCCCGGTCCGCTCGATCACCACCGGCCCGCGTGGCTACGAGGGCGAGGGATTCCCGGTCGTCCGGGCGTTCGCCGGGGTCGACGCCGCGGCGCTGGACCCGTTCGTGCACATGGACCAGATGGGCGAGGTCGACTACGAGCCGGGCGAGCCGCGGGGGACCGATTGGCATCCGCACCGTGGCTTCGAGACCGTCACGTACATGATCGACGGCAAGTTTGCGCACCAGGATTCGCACGGCGGCGGCGGGCTGATCACCGACGGCGCGACGCAGTGGATGACGGCAGGCTCGGGCATTTTGCACATCGAGACCCCGCCGGCCGAATTGGTCGAAAGTGGCGGCGTCTTCCACGGCATCCAGCTCTGGGTGAATTTGCCCAAAAAAGACAAGTTTGCCGCGCCCCGCTACCAGGCCATCGAGGGCGAGGACGCCGCGCTGTTGGCCTCCCAGGACGGCGGGGCGTTGCTGCGCATCATCGCCGGAGAGATCGACGGACACCGTGGTCCGGGCGCCACGCATACGCCAATAACCTTGGCGCACAGCACGATTCACCGTGGCGCCCAGCTGAACATACCGTGGCGGCGCGACTTCAATGCTTTGGTCTACGTGCTGTCCGGGAGTGGGGCGGTGGGCCCGGTGGGTCACCCAATTCACCACGGCCAGTTGGCAGTGCTGGGACCGGGTGACCGAATCACGGTGTCAGCCGACCAGACTCACCCGTCGTCGCCGGGCATGGAAGTGCTGCTGCTGGGTGGGCGACCGATTCGCGAACCCGTTTTCCACTACGGGCCGTTCGTGATGAACTCGCGCGCGGAATTGGTCCAAGCAGTCGAGGATTACCAAGCGGGAAAGTTTGGCCACATTCCACCAAACGCTTTAATGCCGCATCGTGCGGGTGGCACACTCTAACGGTGCCAGCAACGGCGAGGCGCCGGCCGGGCCGTCCGCCCGCCGCGAAGGCTGACGAGACGCGCAAGAGGATCTTGCACGCCGGCCGCCTGGTGTTCAGCGAACGCGGCTACGAGGGAGCGACCTTCCAGGCCATCGCGGTGCGCGCCGATCTCACTCGGCCGGCCATCAACCATTACTTCCCCAGCAAACGAGTGCTGTATCGGGAAGTGCTCAGTCAGACCGCCGATCAATTGTTCGCCGCCGGCATCGCCCAGGCCGACCGGGAGACGACGTTGCTGGCGCGGCTCACCGGCTTCATCTCGGGGGCGGTGGCGGTGAACTCCGAACTCCCCGCGGCCTCGGCGTTTCTGGTCAGCTCGGTTCTCGAGTCACAGCGTCACCCGGAACTGAGCGAGGCCGAGAACGACGCGATCCGGATTTGCCGCGAATTTTTGACCCGGGTGGTCAACGACGCCATCGAGCAGGGTGAGTTCGCCATCGCGATCGACGCGAATGCGCTGGTCGAGACGCTGTTGGTGGTGATCTGCGGGGCCGGTTTCTACGCGGGCTACGTGCAGAGCTATCAGGAGATGCAGGCCATCACCGGCATGCTGGGCCAGCTGCTGCAAGGTGCGCTGTTCGCCGGGCGGAGCACCGGCGGCTGACCCGACGCGGCGGGCAGTGAGATCGCCCACAAAGCGTATAGGCTAACTAACTTATTCGGGTAGCATGGCCCGAAATGACTGATCTCGACGATTCCTCGGTGCAGCCGCCGCCAAGCTCATTACGCACAGCGGGAGACTCGTGGGACATCACCGAGCTGGTCGGTGCCACCGCCCTGGGCGTTGCCGCTGCGCGTGCCGCTGAGACCGGCGGTCCGAACCCGCTGATCCGCGACGAGTTCGCGTTCACGCTGGTGTCCTCGGCCGGCTCGGCCTGGGCGCGACTGGCCGATCCGGACCTGAGCTGGCTGGATGGCGACGAGCAGGGACAGCGAGCGCATCGTCTCGGCATTGACTACCAGGCCGTCCGGACGCACTTCTTCGACCGGTATTTCGGCGACGCCGTCGACGCCGGATTGCGGCAGGTGGTGATCCTGGCCGCCGGGCTGGACTCCCGGGCTTATCGGCTGGACTGGCCGGCCGGGACCACGGTCTACGAGGTGGACCAGCCCAAGGTGCTGGAATACAAGACCCGCATTCTCGAGTCGGCCGGCGCGGTGCCGTCCGCCGCCCGCCGCACGGTCGCGGTGGACCTGCGCGACGACTGGCCGGCCGCGCTGGCGGCGGCCGGCTTCGATCGCACCCAACCGACGGCGTGGCTGGCCGAGGGCCTGCTGCCGTACCTGCCCAGCGACGCGCAGGACCGGCTATTCGAAAAGTTCACCGCGCTCAGCGCGCCGGGCAGCCGGGTCGCCATCGAGGTGTTCGGGATGAACTCCGGCAGCAACACCAGCCGCTGGCAGCGGATGCGGGAGCGGCTCGGCCTCGACGTCAACGTCCAGGCACTGACCTTCCACGAACCCGACCGATCCGATGCGGCCGAGTGGCTGGCCGGCCACGGGTGGCGGGTGACGCTCGTCGACAACCGCGAGGAGATGGCCCGGCTCGGCCGCCCCGTTCCCGACGACCTGACCGACGACGCCGTGCGCAGCACGCTGCTGCGCGCCGGTCTCGGCGATTGACCGAACCCACCCCAAACAACCGGAGCACGCGATGAGTTCACTGCGCACCCACGACGACACCTGGGACATCAAGACGAGCGTCGGCAGCACCGCGGTCATGGTCGCCGCCGCCCGCGCCGTGGAAACCGAGCAGCCCGACCCGCTGATCCGCGACCCCTACGCCCGGCTACTGGTCAACAACGCCGGCGCCGAGGTGTTGTGGGAGGCCATGCTCGACCCCGAGGTGGTGGCCCGGATCGAGGCCCTCGACAAGGAGTCCGCCGCCCGCATCCAGCACATCCGCGGCTACCAGGCGGTGCGGACCCACTTCTTCGACGCGTATTTCGCCGACGCCGTCGCCACCGGCATCCGGCAGGTGGTGATCCTCGCCTCGGGCCTGGACTCGCGGGCCTACCGGCTGGACTGGCCGGCCGGCACCACGGTGTACGAAATCGACCAGCCCCAGGTGCTGGAGTACAAATCCTCGACGCTGGCCGCCGCCGGTGCCACGCCGTCCGCCGATCGGCGCGAGGTCGCGATCGACCTGCGTGACGACTGGCCGGCCGCGCTGCGTGCCGCCGGTTTCGACCCCACCCAGCGCACCGCGTGGCTGGCCGAGGGACTGCTGATGTACCTGCCCGCGGAGGCGCAGGACAAGCTGTTCACCCAGATCACCGAGCTCAGTCCCGGCGGCAGCCGCGTCTCGGCGGAGACCGCACCCACGCACTCCGAAGAGCGGCGCGAGCTGATGCGGGAACGGTTCAAGAAGGTGGCGCAGGAGATCGGTTTCGAACAGGACCATGTCGACGTCGGCGAGCTGATGTACCGCGACGAGCACCGGGCGGAAGTCGCCGATTGGCTCAATGAGCACGGTTGGCGCGCCACGTCGCAGAACTCGGTCGACGAGATGGAGCGCCTGGGCCGCCGGGTGGACAGCGTCGAGCTGGACGACGACAAGGATGCCTTCTCCGACTTCGTGGTCGGGGAGCGGGTGTAAATGCCGCGCACCGCGAACGACTCCTGGGACATCGCCACCAGCGTCGGGGCGACCGCAGTGATGGTCGCGCTGGCCCGTGCGGTCGAAACCGCCAGCGACCACCCGCTGATCCGTGACGAATTCGCCGAGCTGCTGGTGTCCACGCCCGAACTCGAGGGCGTGCGCGCGCAGGTCTCGGCGTGGTGGGCCGGCGATCCGGACGACGACCTCGACAACGCCGCAGACGGATCCGCGGACGGGTCCGCGAACGGGTCCCCGGACGCCAACCACATGGTCGACTACCAGGCGGTGCGCACCCATTTTTTCGACGCATACTTCACCGAGGCCGCGGCCTGCGGGATCCGGCAGGTCGTGCTGCTGGCGGCGGGGTTGGATTCGCGGGCCTATCGGCTGGACTGGCCGGCCGGCGTGACCGTCTACGAGATCGATCTGCCCAAGGTGCTCGCTTACAAGAGCGAGACCCTGGCCGGTCACGGCGCCACGCCACGCGCCGACCGGCGCCCGGTGCCCGTCGACCTGCGCGACGATTGGCCACAAGCGTTGCGGGACAACGGTTTTGACACAAATCAAGCAACGGCATGGCTGGCCGAGGGGTTGTTGCCGTTTCTGCCGGCGACGGCCCAGGAGGCCATGTTCGCCTCGATCGACGCGTTGAGCGGCCCCGGCAGCCGGGTGGCGGTGGAGAACTTCGGCGTCGACGGCGACAAGCGGCGCGAGGCCGAGCAGCGCTGGCAGGAGCTGCGGGCCAAGCGCGAGGCGCGCGGCCTGGACACCTCGTTCAACCCGTTCGACCTCTGGTTCGACGACGACGGCCGGCCCGACTGCGCGGACTGGTTCGCCGCGCACGGCTGGGCCGTCCGCACGGTCAATGCCCGCGACGAGGCGACCCGGCTGGGCCGGGAGGCGCATACCGAGGATCGGCCGTTCGCCAACAGCTTTGTGACGGCGATCAAGGGCTGACCGGCCAGCCTCCCCGCTGCCGTTGCCGCCCGACGCTGCGTCTTTACCGCGACCGGCTTCGCCTGGCGGATCTTGCTGTACTGCCCAACCGACTGGATGGTTAGGATCGCGGTTATCGCCTGTGACTGTCCACACAACGTCGTGGACACACCATGAAGGTGCGAGAGGGGAAGACAGCGATGACTACCGAATCGGTTGCACCGAAGACATCCGAGTCCACCAACGGGGCCGCGACGACGGCCGGGGCGCGGTCCGCGGGCATCCCCGCCACGGTGGCCCGGCTGCGCCAGACCTTCGCCACCGGGCGCACCCGCGACATCGAGTGGCGGCGGCGCCAGCTGCTGCAGCTGGTCAAGCTGATGGAAGAGAACGAGGACGCGATCGTCGCGGCCCTGGCCAAGGATCTCGACCGCGGCCCGTTCGAGGCGTTCATCGCCGATATCGCGACCACCGCGGGCGAAGCGAAGTACGCGGCCAAGAAGCTCCGCAAATGGACCAAGCGTAGGTATCAGCTGCTCGAGGTGCCGCAGCTGCCCGGCCGCGGCTGGATCGAGTACGAGCCCTACGGCACCGTGCTGATCATCGGCGCCTGGAACTACCCCTTCTACCTGACGTTGGGTCCCGCAGTCGGCGCAATCGCGGCGGGAAACGCCGTGGTGCTCAAGCCGTCGGAGATCGCCGAGGCGTCCGCGCACGTGATGGCCGACCTGGTGCCGCGTTACCTCGACAGCGACGCGATCGCGGTGGTGGAGGGTGACGGGTCGGTGAGCCAGGAGCTGATCGCGCAGGGCTTCGACCGGCTGCTGTTCACCGGCGGCACCGAGATCGGCCGCAAGGTCTACGAAGGCGCCGCACCGCACCTGACCCCGTGCACGCTGGAACTCGGCGGCAAGAGCCCGGTGATCGTCGCGGCCGACGCCGACGTGGAAGTCGCGGCCAAGCGGATCGCCTGGATGAAGCTGCTGAACGCCGGCCAGACCTGTGTGGCCCCCGACTACGTGCTGGCCGACGCCAGCATCCGCGACGAGTTGGTGAGCAAGATCGGCGCGGCCGTCACGAAGTTCACCTCCGACCGGCCGGAGGGACTGCGCATCGTCAACCAGCGCCAGTTCGAGCGGATCAGCGGCTACCTCGCCGACACCGACGGCACGGTCGTCGTCGGCGGCAAATGCGATCCGTCCAGCCTGCGCATCCAGCCCGCCGTCGTGCTCGACCCCGACCCGAACGGCCCGCTGATGCGCAACGAGATCTTCGGCCCGGTGCTGCCCATCATCACCGTCGAAAACCTCGATGCGGCAATCCAATTCGTCAACTCGCGGCCCAAACCGCTGTCGGCGTACCTGTTCACCAAGACACGGGAGACCCGCGAACGGGTGATCAGGGAGGTACCCGCCGGCGGCATGCTGGTCAACCACCTCGCGTTCCAGGTGTCCACGGCCAAGCTGCCGTTCGGTGGGGTGGGCGCCTCGGGGATGGGTGCTTATCACGGCAAGTTCGGGTTCGAGGAGTTCAGCCACCGCAAGTCCGTGCTGACCAAGCCGACCCGGCCCGACCTGTCCAGCTTCATCTACCCGCCGTACACGGCTCGGGCCTTCAAGATGGCCCGCCGGATGTTCTGACACACTGACGCGGCGAACTTTTCGATTCTCAATGCAGAGAGGAACCCGATGCCCGGAGTGCAGGATCGCGTCATCGTCGTCACTGGAGCCGGCGGGGGACTGGGGCGCCAATACGCGCTCAGCCTCGCCAAGGAGGGTGCCAGCGTCATCGTCAACGACCTCGGTGGAGCCCGCGACGGCACCGGCGCCGGTCACAACATGGCTGACCAGGTGGTCCAGGAGATCAAGGACGCCGGCGGCCGCGCGGCCGCCAACTATGACAGCGTCGCCGAGCCCGAGGGTGCCGAGAACATCATCAAGACCGCGCTCGATGAGTTCGGTGCCATCCACGGCGTGGTGAGCAACGCGGGGATCCTGCGCGACGGGACCTTCCACAAGATGTCGTACGAGAACTGGGACGCCGTCCTCAAGGTGCACCTTTATGGCGGGTACAACGTGATCCGGGCCGCGTGGCCGCACTTCCGGGAGCAAAGCTACGGCCGGGTGGTGGTCGCCACCTCGACGAGCGGATTGTTCGGCAACTTCGGGCAGACCAACTACGGCGCGGCCAAGCTCGGGCTGGTCGGGCTGATCAACAGCCTCGCGCTCGAGGGCGCCAAGTACAACATCCACGCCAACGCGGTGGCCCCGATCGCCGCGACCCGGATGACCGAGGACATCCTGCCCAAGGAAGTGCTGGAAAAGCTCACCCCCGAATACGTCGCGCCGGTGGTCACCTACCTGTGCACCGAGGAAAACCCCAACAGCGCTTCGGTTTTCGTGGTCGGCGGCGGCAAGGTGCAGCGGGTTCGCGCTGTTCCAGACCGACGGCGTCACCTTCGACACCCCGCCCAGCGTGGACGACATCGCCGCGCACTGGGACGACATCACCGATCTGTCCGCGGCGAAGAAGGCCGATTTCAAGCTGGGGTGATCCCCGGCGCTTTTCAGCCGAGCAGCTCGTCGCGCAGGCGGTCCACATCCGCCTGCGCGATCCCGGCGCTGCGCAGGTAGGCCGGCAGCGACCCGAACTGCTCGTCGATGGTGCGGCGCGCGGCGTCCAGGTACTCCGGGCGCACCCCCAGCACGCCGTCGGACAACCGCGCCGCGGTGAACGTCTGGACTTCGGGGGTGAGCTCGACATCGGACCGGTGCTGGATCATGTCGTAGATGTGCTCGCGCAGTTGCGGTACCGCGGCGTTGCTGCGCAGATAGTCGGCGATGATGGTGTCACGGTCGACGCCGATCGTCTCCAACACGGTGGCGATGACGAAGCCGGTGCGATCCTTGCCCGCAAAGCAGTGCGTGAGCACCGGGCGTCCGGCGGCCAGCAGGGTGATGACCCGATGCACCGCTTGCCGGGCCCCGTTGCGCACGGGGAATTCTGCGTACTCGTCGATCATGTACCGGACGGCTGTCGCGTTGATCGCGTCGTCGGATTCGCCGGGCTCGCCTTCGAACAGCCGGCGGAAGGCGGTCTCGTGCGGCGCCGAATCGTCGGGGTCATCACCGGACACCTCGTCGCCCAGGTCGGGGAAGGGCAGCAGGTGGATCTCGACGCCGTCGGGAACCAGTCCCGGACCGCGGCGGGCCACCTCGCGACTGGCCCGCAGGTCGGCGACATCGGTGATGCCCAACTCGCGCAACGTCGCGCGCCCGTTGTCGTCGAGCCGGCTCAGCTCACCGGACCGGAACAGCCGACCGGGACGAATCGCCGGCGTGCCGTCGGCGACGTCGCGAAAGTTCCACGCGCCGGATAGTTCTCGCAACGCCTCGGTCATTCTGCGGTGACCGCCGCGGCCAGGGCCGAGGGTTCGCGGCCGATCTCGGTGCGCGCGATGGTGCGCATGTGCACCTCGTCCGGGCCGTCGAAGATCCGCATGGCGCGGTGCCAGCTGTACATGCGGGCCAGCACCGTATCGTCGCTGACGCCGGCGGCGCCGTGCACCTGGATCGCGCGGTCGATCACGTCGCAGGCGACCTGCGGTGCCACCGCCTTGATCTGCGAGACCAACAGGTGCGCCGCCCTGTTGCCGTGCTGATCGATGGTCCACGCCGCTTTTTCGCACAGCAGCCTGGCCTGATCGATTTCGTTGCGGGACTTCGCAACTGCCTGTTGCACCAGACCCTGGTCGGCCAGCGGGCGGCCGAAGGCGATCCGGTTGTTCGCCCGGTGCACCATCAGCGCGAGCGCGCGTTCGGCCGCGCCGAGCGCGCGCATGCAGTGGTGGATACGGCCGGGGCCGAGCCGGGCCTGGGCGATCGCGAAGCCGCCGCCCTCCTCGCCGAGCAGGTTGGTGACCGGTACCCGAACGTTGTCGTAGCTGATCTCGCAGTGCCCGGGCTGGTCCTGGTAGCCGAACACCGTGGTGGAGCGCAGCACCGTGACGCCCGGGGTGTCGATGGGCACCAGCACCATCGACTGCTGTTGATGGCTGGCCGCCTCGGGATTGGTGCGGCCCATCACGATCAGGATCTTGCAGCGCGGGTCCGACGCTCCGGAGGTCCACCACTTGCGTCCGTTGATCACGTAGTCGGCGCCGTCACGCACGATGGACGTTTGGATGTTGCGGGCATCGCTGCTGGCCACCGCCGGCTCGGTCATCGAGAACGCGCTGCGAATCTCGCCGGCCAGCAACGGTTCCAGCCACTGCTTGCGCTGCTCCTCGGTGGCGAACAGGTGCAGCGTCTCCATGTTGCCGGTGTCCGGTGCCGCGCAGTTGACCGCTTCGGGCGCGAGCTCCAGGCTCCAGCCGGTCAGCTCCGCCAACGGGGCGTATTCCAGGTTGGTCAGGCCGGACTCGGCCGGCAGGAACAGGTTCCACAGGCCACGCTCTTTGGCCTTGATCTTGAGTTCCTCGACGACAGGAGGAACGGTGTGGTCGTCGGGGCCGGCCTCGTGGCGGTAGTTGTCGTAGACGGCCTCAGCCGGAAAGACAAACTCGGTCATGAAGTCGGACAACCGCTTGTGGTAGTCGGTGGCCTTGGCCGACATCGCGAAGTCCATCCCGTCACGATAGGACACCCGCCGCAACGCCCGGTGTCAGGCCGTCGCTGCCGCCGCTGAACCGCGGGTGAACACCCGCCGCCCGGCGTGTGCGCCGGGCCGGTGATCGAGCAGGATGAACCCATGACCGACGCCGAAGCCCGTCCCCCCTTTCCGCCGTTCACCTACGAAACCGCGCTGCAGAAGGTCCAGGCCGCCGAAGACGCCTGGAACACCTGCGATCCCGAGAAGGTGAGCCTGGCGTATACGCCGGACTCGCAGTGGCGCAACCGCCACGAACACGTGGTCGGCCGCGCCGAGATCGTGGCGTTTCTGACCCGCAAGTGGCAGCGCGAGCTCGACTACGCACTGCGCAAATCCCTGTGGGACTTTCACGACAACCGGATCGCCGTGCGCTTCCAGTACGAATGCCACGACGCGGCCGGCCAGTGGTATCGCAGCTACGGAAACGAACTGTGGGAGTTCGCCCCGAACGGCCTGATGGCCCGCCGCGAGGCCAGCATCAACGACGTGCCGATCGACGAATCGCAGCGGCGCTACTTCGGGCCCCGCCCGGTATCCGAACACGGGCAAGAGATCCCGCTTTGGTGACGGCCGATAGGGTGTTCAACTCAACGTGGTTCGGCCACGGCAGCTGAGCAAGGAAAGTAGATGTACGCGTCATGACAGATGCGCAGACAGAGCTCGTCAAGATCGGCGTGGTCGCCGAGTCCGGCACCGATGAGCGGCGGGTCGCGCTGGTACCGAAGGCGGTGGCGTCGCTGGTCAACAGCGGGGTGGCCGTGGTGGTCGAGTCGGGGGCCGGCGAGCGGGCGCTGCTGCCCGACCACCTCTACACCGAGGCCGGCGCCACCATCGGGGACGCCTGGTCCGCCGACGTCGTCGTCAAGGTTGCGCCGCCCACTGCCGACGAGGTCGGCAAGCTGCGCAGCGGTCAGACGCTGATCGGTTTTCTGGCGCCACGCAATGCCGACAACGCGATCGGCGCGTTGCGGGCGGCCGGGGTGCAGGCGTTCGCGTTGGAGGCCATCCCGCGCATCTCGCGAGCGCAGGCGATGGACGCGTTGTCCTCGCAGGGCAATGTGGCCGGCTACAAGGCCGTGCTGGTGGCGGCCTCGGAGTCGACCCGGTTCTTTCCGATGCTGACGACGGCGGCCGGCACGGTGAAGCCGGCCACGGTGCTGGTTCTCGGCGTGGGTGTGGCCGGGCTGCAGGCACTGGCGACGGCGAAACGCCTCGGTGCGCGCACCACCGGGTACGACGTGCGGCCCGAGGTGGCCGACCAGGTGCGTTCGGTCGGGGCGCAATGGCTGGACCTGGGCGTCACGGCGTCGGGTGAGGGCGGTTATGCCCGCGAACTCACCGAGGAAGAACGCGCGCAGCAGCAGCGGGCACTGGAGAAGGCCATCGGTGGTTTCGACGTCGTGATCACCACCGCGCTGGTACCCGGCCGGCCGGCGCCGCGTCTGGTGACCGCCGCGGCGGTGGAGGCGATGAAGCCCGGCAGCGTGGTGGTCGACCTCGCGGGGGAGACCGGCGGCAACTGCGAGCTCACCGAGCCGGGGCGCACGGTCGTCAAACACGACGTCACGATCGCCTCGCCGCTGAACCTGCCGGCGACGATGCCCGAGCATGCCAGCGAGCTTTACAGCAAGAACATCACCGCGCTGCTGGACCTGTTGATTACGGACGGCAAGCTGGCCCCGGACTTCGACGACGAAGTCATCGCGGAGTCGTGCGTCACTCGAGAAGGAACGTAGACATGTACGACGAACTTTTTGCGAACCTCGCGATTCTGGTGCTGTCCGGTTTCGTGGGCTTCGCCGTGATCTCGAAGGTGCCCAACACGCTGCACACGCCGCTGATGTCGGGCACCAACGCGATCCACGGCATCGTGGTGCTGGGCGCCCTGGTGGTGTTCGGTGAGGTCGAGCACCCGTCGCTGGCGGTGCAGATCATCCTGTTCGTCGCGGTGGTGTTCGGCACCCTCAACGTGATCGGCGGCTTCATCGTCACCGACCGGATGCTGGGCATGTTCAAAGGCAAGAAGGCTGCCCCGCAAGCCAAGACAGAGGAGCCAGCCGCCAAATGAACTACTTGGTGATCGGCCTCTACATCATCTCTTTCGCGCTGTTCATCTACGGCCTGATGGGGCTGACCGGCCCCAAGACCGCGGTGCGGGGAAACCTGATCGCCGCGGTGGGTATGGCACTGGCGGTGACGGCGACGCTGATCAAGATCCGGCACAACGAGTCGTGGGTGCTGATCGTCGCCGGCCTGGTGGTCGGCGTCGCCCTGGGTGTTCCGCCCGCCCGGCTGACCAAGATGACCGCCATGCCGCAGCTGGTGGCCTTCTTCAACGGCGTGGGTGGCGGCACGGTCGCGCTGATCGCGCTGGCGGAATTCCTGGAGACCAAGGGCTTTTCGGCCTTCCAGCATGGCGAATCCCCGACCGTGCACATCGTGGTGGCTTCGTTGTTCGCCGCGATCATCGGTTCGATCTCGTTCTGGGGATCGATCATTGCGTTCGGCAAACTGCAGGAGATCATCTCCGGACGGCCGATCGGATTCGGCCGGGCCCAGCAGCCGATCAACCTGCTGTTGCTGGTGGGGGCGGTGGTGTCCGCGGTGGTCGTCGGCGTGCACGCCCATCCGGGTACCGGCGGGGCCTCGCTGTGGTGGATGATCGGCCTGCTTGCCGCGGCCGGCGTGTTGGGCCTGATGGTCGTGCTGCCCATCGGCGGGGCCGACATGCCGGTGGTCATCTCGCTGCTCAACGCGATGACCGGGTTGTCGGCCGCCGCGGCGGGACTGGCGCTGAATAACACCGCGATGATCGTGGCCGGCATGATCGTCGGCGCGTCCGGGTCGATCCTGACCAACCTGATGGCCAAGGCGATGAACCGGTCCATCCCGGCGATCGTCGCGGGCGGGTTCGGCGGTGGCGGCGTGGCGCCCAGCGGTGCCGACAGCGGCGACAAGACCGTCAAGGCCACCTCGGCCGCCGACGCGGCGATCCAGATGGCCTACGCCAACCAGGTGATCGTGGTGCCGGGCTACGGCCTGGCCGTCGCGCAGGCCCAGCACGCGGTCAAGGACATGGCGTCGCTGCTCGAGGACAAGGGTGTGACGGTGAAGTACGCGATTCATCCGGTGGCCGGCCGGATGCCCGGGCACATGAACGTGCTGCTGGCCGAGGCCGAGGTGGACTACGACGCCATGAAGGACATGGATGACATCAACGACGAGTTCGCCCGTACCGATGTCGCCATCGTCATCGGCGCCAACGACGTCACCAACCCGGCCGCCCGCAACGACGCCTCCAGCCCGATCTACGGGATGCCGATTCTCAATGTGGACAAGGCCAAGTCGGTGATCGTGCTCAAGCGGTCGATGAACTCCGGCTTCGCCGGCATCGACAACCCTCTGTTCTACGGCGAGGGCACCAGCATGCTGTTCGGCGACGCGAAGAAGTCGGTGACCGAGGTCGCCGAGGAGCTCAAGGCGCTCTAGCGGGTCCTTTGGTCGCCGGTCGCTCGCTCGCCGAACGTGCTCTGGTGGCGGAGATTTGGGGCAAAGGCGCCATGAGAGCACGTTCGGCGCACCGGTTGGCGTCTAGGCGCGCGGTAGCGCCGCGACGACGGGGCCGATCCAGACCGCAAGTAGTCGGCGCAACTCGGTCCCGTCGCCGGTCGGCGGCGACAGGATGAACGACTGCAGGGTGCGCAGCACGATCTGCAGGATGTCGTCGATCGCGGCGGGCGGGTAGGCCGACCAGTCGACGTCGAGGCGGTCCAGGATCGACCGCCCCAGCACGCGCGCGGTCTCGTTGGTGACGGTGACCTGTTCGGCGAACGCGCCCGTGCGCGACACCCGCAGCAGCAGGCCGATGTGCGGATCTTTCGGCAAGCGTTCCAAGGTCAGGCAGATGCCCTCGATCAGGGCTGCCGCCGGGTCGGTCATGCCATGCAATGCGGTCGCCAGCTGGTCCATGAAACCCGCCGTCGCCGCCAGCGCGGTCGCCTGCAGCAGCTCGTCGGTCGAGGCGAAGTAGTGGTAGATCGTCTGCCGCGTCACGTTCAGCGTGCGCGCGACGTCGGCCAGCGTGATCTGGTCGCCACGCTCGTCGATGGCCTGGCGGGTGGCGGCCAGAATCCGGGCCACCGCCTCCTCGTCGCTGGCGGGAACGCTGCCGCCCCATCCACGGGTCCGCACACCGCGACGATAGTCGACGTCTCCGGTCCAGCCGGTCATACGTCTTGCGGTTATATGTATGATCTGTGTGGTGAGCACAACGACGTGTCCGTTCGGCGAGAACTTCGATTTCACCGACCCCGACGTACTGCTGGCCGGCCTGCCGGTGACCCAGTTCGCCGAGCTGCGCCGCACCGCGCCGGTCTGGTGGAACGCGCAGCCCGATTCGATCTTCGACGACGGTGGCTATTGGGTGATCAGCCGCCATGAGGACGTCAAGGCCGTTTCACGCGACAGCCATCTGTGGTCGACCAACCGCAAAGGCGCGGTCATGCGCATGCCCGACGGAGTCACCGCCGAGCAGCTGGAGCTGACCAAGGCATTGCTGATCAACCACGACGCGCCCGCGCACACCCGGCTGCGCAAGTTGGTGTCGCGGCTGTTCACCCCGCGCGCGATCGCCCAGCTCGAAGACAGGCTGGGCGCGGCGGCGCATGACATCGTGCGCGACGCGGCGGACAAGCAGGACGGCAACTTCGTCGATGACATCGCGATGAAACTGCCGCTGCTGGCGATCGCCGACCTGATCGGAGTGCCGGAGGCCGACCGCGCGATGTTGTTCGAGTGGACGAACGCGATCATGAACACCGACGATCCCGACTTCGACAGCGATCCCACCGCGGCGAACGCCGAGCTGATGGCCTACGCGTACAACATGGCCGATCAGCGGCGCCGGTGCCCGGCCGACGACATCGTCACCCGGCTGATCGAGGCCGACATCGACGGCGATGCGCTGGACGACGTGGAATTCGCCTTTTTCGTCATCCTGCTGGCCGTAGCCGGCAACGAGACGACCCGCAACGCCGTGACACACGGCATGAACGCGTTCCTCGACAACCCGGATCAGTGGGAACTGTACAAACGGGACCGACCGGACACCGCGGTCGACGAGATTATCCGCTGGGCGAGTCCCGTGCACTGCTTCCAGCGCACCGCGCTGGCCGACGTCGAGCTGGGTGGTGTCACCGTGCGGGAAGGTCAGCGCGTCGGCCTGTTCTACAGCTCGGCGAATTTCGACGAGGAGGTCTTCGACAATCCGTTTCGGTTTGACATCAGCCGCAACCCCAACCCGCACCTGAGCTTCGGCGGCCACGGGGCGCACTACTGCATCGGCGCCAATTTGGCCCGCCTGGAGATCAAGTTGATCTTCGACGAGATCGCCGAACAACTGCCCGACATCGCCAAGCTCGCCGAGCCGCAGCGGCTACGCTCCGGCTGGATCAACGGGGTGAAGCGTCTCGACGTGGCCTACCGCGGGTGACTGTCGCTGATTGGTGCTGCCACATCCGCTTTGTTTTCCGAGTTTTCCGGGTTTCCGGGTTTCCGAGCGACAACCCGGCGCTGGCCGGGTCGGACTTGTCGCTCGAAGGCGGGCACTTTGCATATCGGCTGCGGCACTTCAGGTGGGCGGGTAGGCCGGCGGGGGGTAGCCCTGACCGTTTTCCACCCCACGCAGGCCCCAGCTGAGGTAGCGCATGAAGAACTCGATCTCGTCGCTGGCGTCGTAATCCGGACTGGGGTCCATGAATCGACGCTAGGGTCGGCGAACCGGCAGCGCATTGCAACCGCGTTGCCCAGCGGGACGGTCGGCCGCAAACCAGCTTCGGCTGCCCGCCGGATTCCACGCTGATATCGTTGCAGCACAAGGAAATAAGTGAAAGACCAACGGCGGGAACTGGTCGCGCGACCGGGGTGGGCGCGATTTGCGCGGGACGCGAAAAAGTCGGTTCGCGGGCCGCTCTAGACCGGGGGGTAGGCGGGCGGCGGGTAGCCGTTGCCGTCCTGGACGCCGCGCAGACCCCAGGTCAGGTAGCGCATGAAGAATTCGATCTCGTCGCTGCCGTCATAATCCGGACTCGGATCCATCGCCCCACCTCTACACTTCCGACCGGTCAGTCATCAGGGTCAGTTATCGAAGTCTAGTCGCATCCGCGCCGGTGCGACAGGGACCCGAAATCGACCGAGCCCTTAAACTGTCCAACCAGTTGATTGGTATTTTGCCTACACCGGGGCCGGCGCGCAGCCCCTCCGGCCCCGCTGGCAGCGACGATAGTGAGTACACCATGTCATCCGACGGCATTACCCGCAACGGGTTGACGCGCCGCGAGGAGCTGCTGGCCGTGGCCACCAAGCTGTTCGCCGCCCGTGGCTACCACGGCACCCGGATGGACGACGTCGCCGACGTCATCGGCCTGAACAAGGCGACGGTCTACCACTACTACGCCAGCAAGTCGTTGATCCTGTTCGACATCTACCGGCAGGCCGCCGAGGGCACGCTGGCCGCGGTCCACGACGACCCCTCCTGGACCGCCCGCGAGGCGCTCTACCAGTACACGATCCGGCTGCTTACCGGCATCGCGAGCGACCCGGAGCGGGCCGCGGTGTACTTCCAGGAGCAGCCCTACATCACCGAATGGTTCACCAGCGAGCAGGTCGCCGAGGTCCGCGAGAAGGAAGCCCAGGTCTACCAGCACGTGCACGGGCTGATTGACCGCGGAATCGCCAGCGGTGAGTTCTACCAGTGCGACTCGCACGTGGTGGCGCTGGGCTACATCGGCATGACGCTGGGCAGCTACCGCTGGTTGCGCCCGAGCGGCCGTCGCACCGCCAAAGAAATCGCCGCCGAGTTCAGCACCGCGCTGTTGCGCGGGCTGATCCGGGACGAAAAGGTACGCACCGAATCCCCGCTGGGCCCCTAGGAGTCTGCTGAATTAATTCCGCGTGGCGGGCGTGGTCGTCTTGGGGTTTTCGCCGATGATTGGTGGGTGCGGGGTCGAGCGGATGATCAGCGTGAGTTGTTGGATGCGGAGTCGGTTGTTGGGCGTCTTGTGAAGGGCGACAGTGTGTTTGCGTTCTTGGCGGCCCATCGTAGCGAGTTGTTTCCTGAGGAGATGTTCGCCGATCTGTTCCCGTCGCGGCGGGGGCGGCCCAGTGTGCCGGCTGAGGTGATGGCGTCGGTGATCACGTTGCAGGCCCTTCATGGGTTGTCGGATAACGAGACCGTCGATGCGGTCACCTTCGATCTGCGGTGGAAAGCTGCGTGCGGATTGCCGATTACCGCCGCGGCGTTTCACTCCACGACGTTGACCTACTGGCGGCGCCGGCTGGCGGCCTCGGATCACCCGAACCGGATCGTCGATGCCGTCAAGGCCGTCGTCACAGCCA
>NZ_LQPT01000122.1 GCF_002102355.1 Mycobacterium sherrisii
CTGGTGATCGCCGAGTACCTGCGGCTGCGCCACCATCGACTGCGTCCGGTGGCGCCCTACAGCGCCCAGACCAAGGCATTGCGCACGGTGGTGCGCACCCGCGACGACATCGTCAAGATGCGGGTGTCGGCCACCAACCAACTCAGCGCCCTGCTCGAGGACCACTGGCCCGGCGCCAAAGCGATCTTCGCCGACGTCGAATCCCCGATCAGCCTGGCCTTCCTGCGCCACTACCCGACCGCCGTCAGCGCCACCCGCCTCGGCGAGAAACGGCTGGCCGCCTTCTTGGCCAAACACGCCTACTCCGGCCGTCGACCAGCCAAAGAACTGCTCGCCCGACTGCGCAGCGCACCCGCCGGCACCACCGACCCCGCCCTGACCACCGCCATCGCTGACACCGTGGCAGCCCTGGTCAACATCCTGGAAGCACTCAACAACGCCAGCAAGGCCCTCGACCGGTCGACCCTCACCCGCCTCGGGGAGCACCCGGACGCCGAGATCTTCACGTCGCTGCCAAGGTCGGGTCAGATCAACGCCGCCCAGGTGCTCGCCGAGTGGGGCGACTCCCGCGCAGCCTACGACGGACCCGACGCCATCGCCGCTCTGGCCGGGGTCACCCCGGTGACTAAAGCCTCCGGTAAACAACACGCGGTGCACTTCCGCTGGGCCTGCAACAAACGCTTCCGAAGGGCACTGACCACCTTCGCCGACAACAGCCGACACGAAAGCCCCTGGGCCGCAAACATCTACACCACAGCCCGCGGCCGCGGACACGACCACCCCCACGCCGTACGCATCCTCGCCCGAGCCTGGATCCGCGTCATCTACCGCTGCTGGCACACCCACCAGCCCTACAACCCCAACCTCCACGGAGCCGCGCAAAAGCCGCAAACCGCAGCCTGAGGTTGACTCAGGAAGTGTCATGCGGCGTCCGCCCGGGGTGTCCCGTACCGCGCCAGCACCCGCTCGCGCACCCGCGGCGCGATGTTGACCTTGGTGATGTCGCCGCCGTAGTGCGCCAGCACCCGGTGGTCCATCACCTTGCGCCACAACGGCGGGAAGTAAGTCAGCGAGATCATCGACGCGTAGCCGCTGGGCAGGTTGGGCGCCCCGTCCATGCTGCGCAGCGTTTGGTAGCGGCGGGTCGGGTTGGCGTGATGGTCGCTGTGCCGCTGCAGGTGGTAGAGGAACAGATTGGTGACGACGTGGTCGGAATTCCAGCTGTGCTCCGGCGTGCAGCGTTGGTAGCGGCCGTTCGAGTTCGTCTGGCGCAGCAGCCCGTAGTGCTCGAGATAGTTCACCGCTTCCAGCAGGCTGAAGCCGAAGACGGCCTGGATGACGATGAACGGAATCAGGCTCGGGCCGAACACCGCGATCAGCACGCCCCACAGCAGCACCGACATCAGCCACGCGTTGAGCACGTCGTTGGACAGATACGTCTTGGGGTGCCAGGGGCTGTTTCCCTGCCGCCGGATGCGTTGCGCCTCCAGCTGCAGCGACGAACGCAGGCTGCCGAAGACGCTGCGCGGCAAGAACTCCCAGAACGTCTCGCCGAAACGGGCCGACGCCGGGTCTTCCGGGGTGGCGACCCGCACGTGGTGGCCGCGGTTGTGCTCGATGAAGAAGTGGCCGTAGCAGGTCTGGGCCAGGGTGATCTTGGACAGCCACCGCTCGAGCGAGTCCTTCTTGTGCCCCATCTCGTGGGCGGTGTTGATGCCGACGCCGCCGAGGACGCCGACCGACAGTGCCAGGCCCAATTTGCCCGCCCAGCTCAGCCCGCCGGAAGGAAAGCCGAGCCACTGCAGGTTCGAGGCGGTGAACAGGTAGGCCCCCACCACCACGCTGAGGTACTGGAACGGGATGTAGACGTAGGTGCAGTAGCGGTAGTACTTGTCGTTCTCCAACTGCTCCATCACCTCGTCGGGCGGGTTTTGCCCGTCGGGCCCGAAGCGCAGGTCAAGGATCGGCAACAGCACGTAGACCAGCAGCGGACCGATCCACATCGGTATCTGAGCGGCGGCGTGCCAGCCCAGCCGGTTGAGGCCCCAGACCAGCGGCAGCATCACGAACAGCGCCGTGGGTGCGATCAGCCCCATCAGCCACAGCCGCCGCTTCTTGTCGCGCCACACCGGCGTATCGGGCTGTCGGTGCGCCTGGATCTGGGTGGTCATCTGCCAAACCTCCTTGTGAGTCATGCCACGCTTGGGTTTGACAATATCGATGTGTGCGTCTTGTGTCTAGACACAGACTGATGTTTTGTAAACGAATTAGGTCGTTTGTGCGGCCTCACGGCGGCCCTGCACCGAATTGCGGTAGCCGTAGCCGGCGTAGATCGCGGTCCCGACCACCAGCCACACCGCGAACCGGACCCAGGTCAGCGCGGTGAGGTTCACCATCAGCCAGACACAGGCACAGATCGAGGCGATCGGGAGCGCGGGCACCCACGGCGCCCGGAAACCGCGCTCCAGGTCCGGTCGGGTACGGCGCAGCACGATGACACCGGCCGACACCAGTACGAACGCGAACAACGTCCCCACGTTGACCATTTCTTCGAGCTTGCTGATCGGAAACACCGACGCGGTTGCCGCGATCACGATCGCGACCAGCACGGTGATCCGGATCGGCGTCCCCCGCGAACTCGTCTTGGCCAGCGACCGCGGCAGCAGGCCGTCGCGCGCCATCGCGAACAGCACCCGGCACTGCCCGAGCACCAGCACCATCACCACGGTGGTCAATCCCGCCAGCGCCCCGATGGCGATGATCTTGCTCGCCCAGTGAATTCCGTTCGCGGTGAAGGCCGTAGCCAGGTTGGCGGGTTTGCCGCCGGGCACCGACTTGAGTTGCGTGTAGGACACCATCCCGGACAGCACCACCGAGACCGCCACGTAGAGGACGGTGACGATCGCCAGCGAGGCCAGGATCCCGCGCGGGACGTCGCGCTGGGGCTGCTTGGTCTCCTCGGCCATCGTGGCGACGATGTCGAACCCGATGAACGCGAAGAACACGATCGACGCCCCGGCCAGCACGCCGTACCAGCCGTAGTGACTGCTGTGCGCCCCGGTCAACAAAGACAGCACGGATTGGTTCACCCCGCTGGCCTCGTGCCCGGCCTCGGGCTTCGGGATGAACGGGGAGTAGTTGGCCCCCTTGACATAGAAGACGCCGACCACCACGACGAAGATCACCACGGCCACCTTGATGGCGGTGATCGCCGCGGAGACCCGGGACGACACCTTGGTGCCCACCGCGACCAGCGTGGCCACCACCGAAATGATCAGCAGCGCGCCCCAATCGAAGCTGAACGAGCCCAGCGTGATCGTGCCGCCGGCGAAGCCGAACACCGTCCCCAGGTAGCTCGACCAGCCTTTGGACACCACCGCCGCACCAATTGCCAATTCCAGCAATAGGTTCCAGCCGATGATCCAGGCCAGGAACTCACCGAAGGTGGCGTAGGAAAACGTGTAGGCGCTGCCCGCGACGGGCAGTGTCGAGGCGAACTCTGCGTAGCACAGCGCGGCCAGTGCACAGGTGACCGCGGCGATCACGAACGATATCCAGATCGCCGGACCGGTGATGTCACCGGCGGTGGACGCGGTGACCGTGAAGATTCCGGCACCGATCACCACGGCGACGCCGAACACCATCAGGTCCCACCAGGTGAGGTCCTTGCGCAGCCGGGTATCCGGCTCGTCGGTGTCCTCGATCGACTGTTCGACGGATTTTGTGCGCCACCTGTTGGCCATCTATCGCCCTCTCGTCGGAACCCGTTGGACCGCACAGTACTGGGTACTCTACGGTAATGCCGGACTCCCCAGACGCGCGGGGCCACGCCATGGTGATCGGAGCCAGCATCGCCGGGTTGAGCGCGGCGAAGGTCCTATCGGATCGGTTTTCCCGCGTCAGCGTCTACGAGCGAGACGAACTGCCGGACACACCGGCGCACCGTGCGACGATTCCGCAGGATCGGCATCTGCATCTGTTGATGGCCCGCGGGGCCGCGGAGTTCGACACCTTGTTTCCCGGTCTGCTCAACGACATGGTGGCCGCCGGAGTGCCCATGCTGGAAAACCGGCCGGATTGCATCCACCTCGGCGCGGCGGGCCATGTGTTGGGGACGGGGCACACCCTGCGCGACGAATTCACCGCGTACGTGCCCAGCCGGCCGCATCTGGAATGGCAGCTGCGCCGCCGCGTTCGCGATATCGACAACGTCACCATCGCCCGGCGTTCGGTTGCCGAACCACGGTTCGACCCGCGGCGGGGCCGAGTGACCGGCGTGCTGCTCGATCCCGCCGACGGCCCAGACGAACCGGAGTTCGTGCCTGCCGACCTTGTCGTCGACGCGGCCGGCCGGGGCACCCGGCTGCCGGTGTGGTTGGAGCGGTGGGGATTTCGCCGCCCCGTTGAGCAGACGATGGACATCGGCATCAACTATGCGAGTCATCAGTTCCGCATCCCGGAGGGACTGATCGCCGAGAAGGTAGTGGTGGCGGGCGCCTCGCACGACAAGTCACTCGGGATGGGGATGCTCTGCTACGAGGACGGCACCTGGGTGCTGACGACGTTCGGCGTGGCCAACGTCAAGCCGCCGACGGCGTTCCCGGACATGGTCGCGCTGGCCATCGAGCTGCTGCCGGCGCATTTCACCGAGCCTCTCAATAGGGCGAAACCCGTTGGCGCGCCGGCCTTTCACGCGTTTCCAGCCAGTCGCTGGCGCCGGTACGACAAGCTGGACCGCTTTCCGGCCGGGATTGTGCCGTTCGGCGACGCTGTGGCCAGTTTCAATCCCACGTTCGGACAGGGCATGACGATGACGTCGCTGCAGGCCGGTCATCTGCGGAGGGCGTTGCAATCCCCGGATCAAGACGTGGCTGGTGTATTGAACCGGGCCACCGCCCGGACCACCTTTCCGGTGTGGACGATGAACGCGATCGGCGACGTCACCTTCCACCACGCCCATACGCCGGGTCCGGTCCCGTGGTGGTGGCGCCCGTCGGGCGCGCTGTTCGATCAGTTCCTCGGTGCCGCCGAAACCGAACCCGTTCTCGCCGAATGGTTTCTGCGCCGGTTCTCGCTGCTGGACAGCCTCTATATGGTTCCGCCGCCGCGGATCGTCGGCCGCGCCATGGCCCATAACCTGCAGTTGCGGCTTCGCGAACGCCGCGAGTCGCGGCGTGCCGATACGAAGGCCGTCACAGACCCACGGTCGCCCTGAACACCTTGGCCGGTTCGTGCGCCACCAACGCAACCGGCCCGTCGTCGGCCGCGACCCAGGCCGCCGTGCCACGCCGCAACTCGAGCGAACCGGATTTCCCGTGCAGCGTGGCAACGCCCTCGGCACACAACAGGATCTGCGGGCCGTCGCCGCCCGACGAGGCGTCGACCTCGTGGCCCAGATACTCGCCGTCGATGGTCAGCAGCGCGACCGCGAACTCGTCGGCCGGGGTGTCGTAGACGACGGCAAGCTCGTCACGACGGACATGCGGTCGCAGCTGCTTCTCGGCGGTGGGCGCGAAGTCCAGCACCCGCAGCAACTCGGGCACGTCGACGTGCTTGGGGGTCAGCCCGCCACGCAATACGTTGTCGGAGTTCGCCATCACTTCGACGGCGAATCCACGCAGATAGGTGTGCAGGTTGCCGGCCGGGATGAACAGCGCCTCCCCCGCGGCCAGGCTGATCCGGTTCAGCAGCAGCGACGCCAGCACTCCGGCGTCGCCGGGGTAGCGTTCGCCGAGTTCGAGCACCGTCTTGGCTTCGGGCGCGAATTCCGTTGCGCCGGAACTGACGTACTGGATGGCGCCGTCGATCACGGCGGACACCAGCACGTCGATGTCGGGTTGCGGCGCGGTGATCCAGGTGGTGAACAGTGCCCGCAGGCCGTCGGCGTCGGATTGGTCGTTGAGCAATTCGATATAGGGATCGAGGTCGGTGACGGCCAGCGCGCGCAGCAGGTCGATGGTGCGGGCGGACTGACGGAATCCGGCGAGCGCCTCAAATGAGTGCAGGGCCACCAACAGTTCCGGTTTGTGCGAGGTGTCGCGGTAGTTGCGCACCGGCGAGTTGACCGGGATGCCCAGCTTCTCCTCGCGGAGGTACCCCTCGACGGCCTGCTCGGCACTCGGGTGCGCCTGCAGCGACAGCGGTTCGTCGGCCGCGAGCACCTTGACCAAGAACGGCAGCATGTCACCGAACCTGTCGCGGGAGGCGGAGCCGAGCTGGCCCTCCGGGTCGGCGGTCACCGCCTCAAGCAACGAGACTTCGCCCGTTTCGGTTTCCAGCCAGGCCGGGTCGCCCGGATGGGCACCGAACCACAGCTCGGCCTCCGGGTGGGCCGCGGGCACGGGCCGCCCGGTGAATTCGGCGATGGCGGTACGCGACCCCCAGGCGTACGTTCGCACCGCACCGCGAAGCAATTCCACTTGTCTATCTATCCCCGTACCAGTCGCAAGTAAACGGCGGCCATTTCCAGCCGAACGGCCAACACTGCCAGTTGCTGCTCCAAGCGGTCCGCACCTCCTGGAGCCACCGCCCCCACCAGACCGCCCGACCCTCCGACACCGCCGGGCGCCTCGGGCACATCCTCGGCCGTGACCAGGTATACCTCGTCGAGCCCGGCTACCCGGGCGGCCACTACGGTCCGGTCGCCCGCGAACGCGAGCGCCAGTACCCGCAGCCGCTGCGGCAGCGGCCCGTCGATTTGTTCGTCGTGGAACAGGGCGTCCACCGATGTCGGGCCGGCACCGCCGAAATCCGGTTCGCGTAACGCCACCACCGCATCGGCCAGGCCGGTGGCAGCGACCACCTGGTGGGCGATCCGCAGCAGAGTCGAACTCCCGTGCCGGGCCAGCGCGACCGTCGCGGCGCAGTCACCGGCCAGCGCGACCCGCTGGTCGGCGATGCGGGCGGCGAGTGTCTTGGCCGGATTGGTGAAAACGTCGCGGCCCGCGCTGTTCTGCAGTGCCTCGACGTCTAGCGCGTCGGCGAGCACCGCGAGGTCGATGTCCAGCCGCGGGTCCACCGCCTGCAGCGTGGCCAGTCCGGCGGCCAGGTATCGACACAGGCCGAATTCGTCGGGCAGCCACAACCGCGGCGCCAGCACGGCGGCCCGGCCGGCCGTGGCATCGCGCAGCGGGCCTTCGAACGGAGCGACGACGACAACCCGTGCGCCGCGGCGCACCCCGATCGCGGCGGCACTGACCAGAGCGGGATCGCCGGGATCGTCGCCGGCGATGACGAGGACGTCCAGCGGCCCCACCCAAGGCGGGGCCCCGGCGAGCGTCGCGATCGGCGCCGACGCCGCGCCGCCCTGCGTCGCGGCCAGCATGGTCCCGGCCGTCTCGGCGGTGCCCCGGCCGGCCACCCAGATAACGCTGCGCGGCCGGTCGTCGGTGCGCAGCGAGTTCAGGTCGCCTTCCGCGGCGGCAGCGGCGACGGCGCGTACCTGTGCGCCCGCCGATGACGCGGCCCGCAGCGAGCCCTGCCGATCGGCGGCGAGTAAGCCGTCGGTGTCTTCGAAATCGATCGCCCGAGTGGCGTTCACGGCACGCTCTCGTCGGCCCGCAGTTGTGCGCTGATCTCGGCGCTGATGTGGGCGATCATCGCCTCGACCTCCTCGGCGGTGCGCCCCTCGGCGTTGAGCCGCAGCAGCGGCTCGGTGTTCGAGGTGCGCAGATTGAACCAGCTGCCGTTGCCCAAATCCACTGTCACCCCGTCCATGTGGTCGATGGACTGGATCCGGCTGCCGAACGACTTCAATACGGCGTCCACGCAGACTGCCGCGTCGTCCACCCGGAAATTAATTTCACCGGAGGACTCGTAGCGCTGGTAATCCGCGGTCAGTTCCGACAGCGGGCGGTCCTGCTCGCCCAGGGCGGCCAGCACGTACAGCCCGGCCAGCATGCCCGAGTCGGCACCCCAGAAGTCCCGGAAGTAGTAGTGCGCCGAATGCTCGCCGCCGAAGATCGCGCCGGTTTCGGCCATCAGCGCCTTGATATAGGAGTGCCCGACCCGCGACCGCAACGGTGTGCCGCCGCGTTCGGCGACCAGTTCGGGCACCGCGCGCGAGGTGATCAGATTGTGGATGACGGTGGCACCGATTTCCCGGCCGAGTTCGCGGGCGGCCACCAGGCTGGTCACCGTCGACGGGGACACCGGCAGCCCGCGCTCGTCGACCACGAAGCAGCGGTCGGCGTCGCCGTCGAAGGCCAACCCGATGTCGGCCCCGGTCTCGCGGACGTAGCGCTGCAAGTCCAGCAGGTTGGCCGGGTCCAGCGGGTTGGCCTCGTGGTTGGGGAATGACCCGTCCAGCTCGAAGTACAACGGCAACAAGGTGATCGAGTCGATCGCACCGAGCACCGCCGGCGTCGTGTGGCCGGCCATGCCGTTGCCGGCGTCCACCGCCACCCGCAATGGACGCAGTCCGGCGGTCTGCACCAGCGAACGTAGGAACGCACCGTAGTCGGCGAGCACGTCACGATCGGTGACGGCGCCGGGGTCCCCGTCGTAGGTTGCGACTCCGGTGATCAGATCCTCGGTGATCACCTTCAGCCCGCTGTCGGCGCCGACGGGTTTCGCGCCGGCCCGGCAGAGCTTGATGCCGTTGTAGGCGGCGGGATTGTGACTGGCGGTGAACATCGCGCCCGGGCAGTCCAGCAAACCGGAGGCAAAGTAAAGCTGATCGGTCGAGGCAAGCCCGATGCGCACGACGTCCAGACCCTGCCCGGTGACGCCGCCGGCGAATGCGGCCGCCAGCGACGGCGAGCTGTCCCGCATGTCGTGGCCGATCGCCACCCGGGTCGCGCCTTCCCCGCGCATCAGCGCGGCGAACGCGGCGCCGACATCGGCGACCAGCGACTCGTCGATCTCTTCGCCGACCAGTCCACGAATGTCATACGCCTTGATGACTCGATGGACGGTCGCCGCGGGCCGAGACATGCGGGGCCTCCTGACGCCTGGGAAGTGATTGGCCTTTTAGCGTCAGCCTATCGGCCCTGGCGCGGTGCTAGTCCGAAGGATCGGGCAACACCCGAAGATGACCGCGCCGACGTCCGTTGCGTTTCTCGGGTGGGGCGTAGACGGTGCTGCTCGGCGCGGTGGCCTGTGCGCCGGTGGGATGCAGGTGCGGATCGGGGGCAAATCCGTTCAACGGCGTGCCGGTGGCGCCGGCGTAGGGCAGGTTCGAAGTGCCCGCGCCGCGCTCGCGCACCGCGTCGGCCAGGGCGACCAAGTCGTCCTCGTCGGGGTTGGTGGGCTCGTAATTGAGCGGGCCGGCGTGGCGGACCAGATCCCATCCTCGGGGGGCGGTGATGCGGCCGGCGTGGCCGACGCACAAGTCCCAGGAATGCGGTTCGCGCGTGGTCGCCAGCGGTCCTACGACCGCCGTCGAGTCCGAGTACACGAACGTCAAAGTCGCCACGGCGTAATGCGGGCACCCGGGCCGACAGCAGCGACGGGGAACGTTCACGTCCGAAAGGCTATCGTGCGGAAACGCCGCCGAAGCGCCGGACACGCGCAACCGGTCGGGCCACGATGTCCAACCGTTACCATCGGCGCGTGGGCGATTGGCGCAGTTTCCCCCGCAACGGACGACCGTCCGGCCGCGCGGCTGCACACCGGGCAACTCGGCGGGGCCGCGACATGCGCGGCCCTTTGCTGCCGCCGACGGTGCCGGGGTGGCGCAGCCGGGCCGAGCGTTTCGACATGGCGGTGCTGGAGGCCTACGAACCGATCGAGCGGCGGTGGCAGTCGCGGGTGTCCGACCTCGATGTGGCGGTCGACGAGATTCCGCGGATCGCCGCCAAGGACCCGGACAGTGTGCAGTGGCCACCGGAAGTGGTTGCCGACGGGCCGATCGCGTTGGCCCGGTTGATTCCGGCGGGTGTGGATGTGCGCGGCAACGCGACAAGAGCGCGAATAGTGTTGTTCCGCAAGCCCATTGAGCGGCGCGCTAAAGACACGGTGGAACTCGGCGAGTTATTGCACGAAATTCTGGTGGCCCAGGTGGCGATCTATCTCGACGTCGAACCTACCGTCATCGACCCGACGATCGACGACGAGTAACTCCAGCGGTTTTTGCGGGTCAGATGATGCCGCGCTTGAGGCGGCGGCGCTCCCGCTCGGAGAGGCCACCCCAGATGCCGAAGCGCTCGTCATGGGCCAAGGCGTACTCGAGGCATTCATGACGCACCTCGCAACCCAAGCAGATCTTCTTGGCCTCGCGGGTGGATCCGCCCTTCTCCGGGAAGAAGGCCTCGGGATCGGTCTGCGCGCACAGGGCGCGGTCCTGCCATTGATCGGGGGTGGGTTCGGGCAACGGCTCGGGCTCGAATGCGGCTGGCGCGTCAGGAACCACGGTCAAGTGCGGCCGGATCATTGGGGCCGGCGCGGAGCTGATCGTGGCGCGCTCAGTGCTAGGTATGACGCCCCGTAGGTGTTCGTAAGACATGCGTCGTACGCCTCCTCAGCTTCATTTGGGAGAGTGGATGACTTCCGCTGTTCTGATGTGACAGACATTCGAACAAGTGATCGAATCTCGGTCTGCGACACCGGAACCGGCCGGCCAACCGGGAAATGACACTGATGTGATTAGACACGGGTTGATGTGCCGGGTCAAGCGTTACGGCGATTTTCCATACCATCTCGTGATCAATTTCCGGCGTTTCTGTTATCGCGAGCCGTCGGCGTGTTCATCACAACCGCGGCCGAATCACACCGAACGGTACTGTCGTCCGGTGTGAAGGTCACCGTTTTGGTCGGCGGAGTCGGGGGTGCCCGGTTCCTGCTGGGCGTTCAACAGTTGCTCGGGTTGGGCCAGTTCGCCACCGACGGACAAGATTCCGACCACGAGCTGACCGCGGTGGTGAACATCGGCGACGATGCCTGGATCCATGGAGTTCGGGTTTGTCCGGACTTGGATACCTGTATGTATACCTTAGGTGGAGGCGTCGATCCCGAGCGGGGGTGGGGTCACCGCAACGAAACCTGGCACGCCAAAGAGGAATTGGCGCGTTATGGGGTGCAGCCCGATTGGTTCCAGCTCGGGGACCGGGACCTGGGCACCCACCTGGTCCGCACCCAGATGCTCAACGCCGGCTACCCGCTGTCGCAAATCACCACGGCGCTGTGCGACCGCTGGGAGCCGGGCGCACAGTTGGTGCCAGCCAGCGACGACCGCTGTGAAACGCATGTGGTGATCACCGATCCCGCTGACGGCAGCCGCCGCGCGATCCACTTCCAGGAGTGGTGGGTGCGCTACCGAGCCAACGTGCCGACCCACAGCTTCGCGTTCGTCGGCGCCGAAACGGCCAGCGCCACAACCGAAGCGGTGCAGGCCATCGGTGAGGCTGACGTCATCATGTTGGCACCATCGAACCCGGTGGTCAGTGTCGGCGCGATCCTGGCCGTGCCCGGCATTCGCGGCGCGCTGCGAGCGGCGTCGGCACCTGTCGTCGGCTATTCGCCGATAATCGGTGGAAAGCCGTTGCGCGGCATGGCGGATGCCTGCCTGCAGGTGATCGGCGTGGAATCTACCGCCGAGGCGGTGGGTCGGCATTTCGGGGCCCGCCGTGGCACCGGGATCTTGGACTGCTGGTTGATCCACGAGGGCGACGAGGCCGATATCGAGGGCGTCGCGGTGCGCGCGGTACCGCTGTTGATGAGCGATCCGCGGGCGACGGCCAAGATGGTCCGCGCCGGCCTCGATATCGCGGGCGTGGCCGCGTGAGGGGCCCGCGCGAGCATGGTACGGCCGCGGCGATCGAGATCCTGCCCGTCGCCGGGCTTCCGGAATTCCGGCCCGGCGACGATCTTTCCGCGGCGGTGGCAGCGGCCACGCCCTGGCTGCGCGACGGCGACGTCGTGGTCATCACCAGCAAGGTGGTGTCCAAATGCGAGGGCCGGCTGGTGGCGGCGCCCGAGGACCCGGACGAGCGCGACGCGCTGCGCCGCAAGCTGGTCGACGCCGAGGCGGTGCGGGTGCTGGCCCGCAAGGGCCGAACGCTGATCACCGAGAACCGGCTGGGATTGATTCAGGCCGCTGCCGGGGTGGACGGATCCAACGTCGACCGAACCGAACTCGCGCTGCTACCGATCGACCCGGACGGCAGTGCCGCGGCCCTGCGCGCCGCGCTGCGCGAAAGGCTCGGCGTCAACGTCGCGGTGGTGATCACCGACACGATGGGCCGGGCCTGGCGTAACGGTCAGATCGACGCGGCCATCGGCTCTTCCGGTCTGGCTGTGCTGCACGGGTATTCGGGCGCTGTCGACGAGCACGGCAATGAACTGGTGGTCACCGAGATCGCGGTGGCCGACGAAGTGGCCGCCGCGGCCGATCTGGTCAAGGGCAAGCTGACGGCCATGCCGGTGGCCGTGGTGCGGGGGCTCGACATCGCCGACGACGGCAGCACCGCCCGGCAGCTGCTGCGGCCCGGCCCCGAGGATCTGTTCTGGCTGGGCACCGCCGAGGCCATCGACATGGGCCGCCGGCAGGCACAGCTGTTGCGCAAATCGGTGCGCCAGTTCAGCGCCGAACCCGTGCCGCCGGAGCTGATCGAGGCGGCCGTCGCCGAGGCGCTCACCGCACCGGCCCCCCACCACACCCGGCCGGTGCGGTTCGTGTGGTTGCGCACCGACGCCACCCGGACCCGACTGCTCGACCGGATGAAGGACAAGTGGCGCGGCGACCTGTCCGGCGACGGCAAGCCCGCCGACGCGATCGACCGTCGGGTAGCACGCGGTCAGATCCTCTACGACGCGCCCGAGGTCGTCATCCCGTTCCTGGTGCCCGACGGTGCCCACTTCTATCCCGACGCCGCGCGCACCGCTGCCGAGCACACCATGTTCACGGTCGCGGTCGGCGCTGCGGTGCAGGCGTTGCTGGTCGCCCTGGCCGTGCGGGGCGTGGGCAGTTGCTGGATCGGTTCGACGATCTTCGCCGCCGACCTGGTGCGCGACGAACTCGGACTGCCGCCCGATTGGGAGCCGTTGGGCGCCGTCGCGATCGGTTACGCCTCCGAAGAAGCGCGGGCCGACGGGCTACGCGATCCCGTGAATCCCGGGGATCTGCTGATCCGCACGTGATACTGGCGCGGTGAAGACGTTCGCGGGCAAGGCGGCCGCCTCGACCGACAAGGTTCGCGGCGGCTACTACACGCCGGTGCCGGTGGCGCAATTTTTGGCCCGCTGGGTCTGCCAAGCCGGGCCCCGCATCCTCGAGCCGTCCTGCGGCGACGGACGCATCCTGCGTGAGCTGGCCGTGTTGAGTGACCGCGTGCGGGGCGTCGAACTGCTGGCCGAGGAGGCCGCGAAGGCGCGGGTATTCGCGGCGGTGGACACCGCGAACCTGTTCGACTGGCTGGCCGGCGACACGGCCGGCTGGGACGGGGTCGCGGGCAACCCACCCTACATACGGTTCGGTAATTGGCCTGCCCCGCAACGCGATTCGGCATTAGCCTTGCTGCGCCGCGAGGGTCTGCGGCCCAGCCGGTTGACCAATGCCTGGGTGCCGTTCGTGGTCGCGAGCACGGTGTCGGCGCGCGAGGGTGGACGGGTGGGTCTGGTCTTGCCCGCCGAATTACTGCAAGTCGGCTACGCCGCACAGTTGCGCGAATACCTGCTCGCCCGGTATTGCGAAATCACGCTGATCACATTTCGGCACCTGGTGTTCGACGGCGTGCTGCAGGAAGTCGTGTTGTTCTGCGGAGTGACCGGCCCGGGCCCGGCGCGGATTCGTACGGTCCATCTCGGCGACGCCGACGCTCTCGCCGCTGCGGACCTGAACGTGGCATCGGCCCCCGCGCTGCTGCACGAACAGGAGAAGTGGACCAAGTACTTTCTGGACCCCGCCGCGATCGAACTGCTGCGCACGCTGAAGACCTCCGACACGCTGACCCCGCTCGGGACGATCGCCGACGTGGACGTCGGAATCGTGACCGGCCGCAACAGCTTCTTCACCTTCACCGATGCGCAAGCCGACGCGCTGGGCTTGCGGCCGCACTGCGTCCCGCTGGTGTCGCGCAGCAACCAACTGTCCGGCTTGGTCTACGACATCGATTGCCGGGCAAGCGATCTCGCTGCCGGACACCGGACCTGGCTATTGGACGCCCCGGAGCACCCGGTCGATGGCGCGCTGGCCGCCCACATCGGCGACGGCGAAATGGCGGGCGTGCACCGGGGGTACAAATGCTCGATCCGCACGCCGTGGTGGCGCACCCCGTCGATGTGGGTCCCGGACCTGTTCCTGTTGCGCCAGATTCATCTGGCCCCGCGGCTGACTGTCAACGCGGCCGCGGCCACAAGCACCGACACCGTGCATCGGGTGCGGATCGACGCCGGCGTGGACCCGGCCGCCCTCGCCGCAGTGTTCCACAACAGCGCGACGTTCGCGTTCGCCGAGATCATGGGCCGCAGTTATGGTGGGGGCATCTTGGAACTCGAGCCGCGGGAAGCCGAGCAGCTGCCCATTCCCCCGCCCACGCGGGCAGGCGCCGACCTCGCGTCGGACGTCGACCTGCTGTTGAAGGCCAACGAAATTGAGAAGGCGCTCGACGTTGTCGACCGCCGCGTCCTCATCGACGGTCTCGGCTGGTCGCCGGACACCGTGGCGCGGTGCCGGGCGGCGTGGCACACGTTGCGCGATCGCCGGGCTCGCCGCGGTGCCCGATGAGCGTCCGCGATTCGGCCCTGTCCATCCTCGGCGACTGGTGCGCGCCCGACCCGGCGCAGGATTCGCTGCGGCACGCCGTACTGGCCTTCGTGCTGGCGCGCCCCGACGCCTGCCGGCGCGAGTGCGAGCCGGGGCATGTCACCGCCTCGGCGATCGTGCTCGACCACACCGGCACCAGCGCGCTGCTGACACTGCATCGCCGGCTGCGCCGCTGGGTGCAACTCGGCGGCCATTGCGACGACGACGATGCCGACGTCGTGGCCGCGGCGCTGCGCGAGGCCGTCGAGGAGTCCGGTATCGCCGATTTGCGGATCGTCCCGCAGCTCGCGGCGATCCACGTCCACCCCGTCACGTGCTCGCTGGGCCTGCCGACCCGGCATCTGGACCTGCAATTCGTCGCCCACGCGCCGCCGGGTGCACAGATCGCGATCAGCGCGGAATCCGAGGACCTGCGTTGGTGGCCGGTCGACGCGCTACCACCCGGCACCGATTATGCGCTGGCGCAACTGGTTTCGCGGGCCACGCATCCCATTGACGCCTAGACGTCGCTGGAGTAGCGGATCCCGCCGTCGGGAATGGCGACGCCAGGCCAGACCCGGGCGCCGCGCAGCAGCTCGCAGCGGGCACCGATGTCGGCACCGTCGCCGATCACCCCGTCGCGGATCAGCGCCCGGGGTCCGATGCGGGCACCGAAGCCGACGATCGAGCGCTCGATCACGCTGCCGGCCTCGATCTTGACGCCGTCGAAGATCACCGCGCCGTCCAACCGCACCCCGGGCCCGATCTCGGCACCGCGCCCGACGACCGTGCCGCCGATCAGCACCGCGCCGGGCGACACCGCCGCGCCGTCGTGCACCAATCTCTCGCCATGGTGGCCGCCCAGGGCAGGCGAGGTGACGATGCCGCGCACCAGGTCCGAGGAGCCGCGGACGAAGTCGTCGGGGGTGCCCATGTCGCGCCAATAGCTGGCGTCGACGTAGCCGCAGATCTTGACGTCGGGGTCGGACAGCAGCGACGGGAACACCTCACGCTCGACCGACACCGGCCGGCCCCGCGGGATCCGCTCGATGATCTTGCGCCCGAAGACGTAAGTCCCGGCATTTATCTGGTCGGTCGGCGGGTCCTCGGTCTTCTCCAAAAACGCCAGCACGCGGTCCTGCTCGTCGGTGGGCACGCAACCGAACGCGCGCGGGTCACCGACGCGCACCAAGTGCAGCGTGACGTCGGCCTCGTTGGTCCGGTGTGACTCCACCAGCGCCGCAAGGTCGGCGCCGGAGAGCACGTCGCCGTTGAACACCATCGCGGTGTCGTGCCGCAGCTGGTCGGCGATGTTGGCGATACCCCCGCCGGTGCCCAGCGGCTCCTCTTCGGTCACGTAATCGATCTCGAGGCCGAGCGCAGATCCGTCGCCGAACTCCGCCTCGAACACCCCGGCCTTGTACGAAGTGCTCAGGATGACGTGTTGCACACCCGCCGCGGCGATGCGCGACAGCATGTGGGTGAGAAACGGCACCCCGGCCGTCGGCAGCATCGGCTTGGGCGCCGACAGGGTCAGCGGCCGCAGCCGGGTGCCCTTGCCGCCCACCAGGATTACCGCATCGACCGAGGAGAGTGTCATTCAGCGCCGCCCTTCCGCCAGTTTTCCGGCCCGCTGCCGGCGCGAACTGCGCACCATCAGCCGGGAGCGCAGGGCCAGCGATGCCCGCAACGTCCAGCGCAGCGGGGCCAGCCACCAACCCGTGTGCCGGTCGGCCAAAAAGATATAGGTACTGCGGTGGTGTGCGGCCAGGTGACTCCCCGGGTCGTGTCCGGTGGAGTGCCCCTTGTGGTGCAGCACCTCGGCCGACGGCACGTAGATGTTGAGCCAACCGGCCTTGCCGAGCCGGTCGCCGAGGTCGACGTCCTCCATGTACATGAAGTAGCGCTCGTCGAATCCGCCGATCTGGCCGAACGCCGAGCGGCGCAGCAGCAGGCACGATCCCGACAGCCAGCCCACCGGCCGCTCGCTGGGCTCGAGCCGCTCCTGGCGGTAAGCCGCCGTCCAGGGGTTGCGCTTCCAGAACGGCCCGACCACGGCGTGCATGCCCCCGCGGATCAGGCTGGGCAGATGGCGCGCCGACGGATAGACCGATCCGTCGGGATCCCGGATCAGCGGCCCCAACGCGCCGGCCTGCGGCCAGCGGTTCGCCGCATCCAGCAGGGCGTCGATGCTGTCCGGCCCCCACTGCACGTCCGGGTTGGCCACCAGCACCCAGTCGTCGATCTCTCCCCGGCCGGACAGGTGCTCGATCGCGCGGTTGACCGCCGTGCCGTAGCCCAGGTTGGCGCCCGTGTTGAACAGCCGCACGTTCGGGTAGCGTTCGACGGCCGCCTGCGGGGTGCCGTCGGTGGACCCGTTGTCGGCCAGCAGCACGCTGACCGGGCGCTCGGTGGCGTGCGACAGCGAGGCGAGAAATCGCTCGAGGTGATGGCCCGGCGAGTAGGTCACCGTCACGACCGGCAGGACGTCAGTCACGCGTAGAGGTTATCCGTCGACCGGCCGCGACGGCGCTGTCCGACGCGGCGAGTGCGGCGATAAGTGCAGGGCGCCACGGCCTTAGCGGGGTCATGCCCGCCGCCGCCGATTCCCTGCTGGACAGCGCGGAATAGGCGGGGCGCGGCGCCGGACGCGGGAATTCCTCGGTGCTCACCGGGTGCACCCGCTCGGGGTCGGCGCCGCACTCCTCGAAAACCGCCCGGGCCAATCCGAATCGCGAGACGACCCCCTCGTTGGCGGCGTGCAGGATCGGTCCGGGCACTTCGTCGTCGACGATCTGCAGCAATGCCGCCGCCAGGTCGGCGACGTAGGTCGGCGAGCCGACCTGGTCGTCGACGACCTCGATCGGGCCGTCCCCGGCCGCGAGCCTGCGCATTACCGCGACGAAGTCGTTGCCGTCGCCGCCGGTGTAAACCCAGGCGGTGCGGACCACGACCGTCTCCGGCAGTGCCGCCAGTGCGGCCACCTCGCCGGCGCGCTTGCTGCACGCGTACACCCCGCGCGGCGAGGTCTCGTCGCTGGGCTCGAAGGGGCGGGGGTCGGCGTAGTCACCGGCGAACACGAAGTCGGTCGAGACGTGGACGAGCCGGGCGCCGGCCCGCGCGCAGGCCCGCGCGATGTGTCCCGGGGCGGCCTCGTTGACCTCATAGGCCCTGGCCGCGTCGCCTTCGGCGCCGTCGACGTTGGTGTACGCGGCGCAGTTGATGACGACGTCGCCCGGTTTCACGATCGCCTCGGCGGCGGCGGGGTCGGTGATGTCCCACTGCGCCGACGTCCGGGGCAGGACGTTGCGGCCCTGGTCGGCGGCTTGAGCGGCCAGGCAACCGCCCAGCTGCCCACCGGCTCCGGTGATAACGATCCTGCCCGACATGGTTCGAGTTTGGCATGCGCAGGAAAGCCGGGGCCACGCCCGGGCACGCCGGGGCTGGATACTCGGGAAGCAGCTGTGCTGCAAGTAACCTAGTGTGATGCCTGTGCAACGTGTGGTTCGTGTTGTTGCCACTGTGCTAGCCGTCGCCGTCGTGATCGGCACCGGCGTGGCCTGGAACAACGTGCGGGCGTTCGAAGACGGCATCTTCCACATGTCGGCACCCTCGCTGGGCCACGGCGGCGATGACGGCGCGATCGACATCCTGCTGGTCGGCCTGGACAGCCGCACCGACGCGCACGGCAACCCGTTGACGCCCGAGGAACTCGAGACGCTGCGGGCGGGCGACGAAGAGGCCACCAATACCGACACGATCATCCTGGTCCGGATACCGAACAACGGGAAGTCGGCGACCGCCATCTCGATTCCGCGTGACTCCTACGTGACGGCTCCGGGTCTGGGCAGGACGAAAATCAACGGGGTCTACGGCCAGACTCGCGAGGCCAAGCGGGCCAACCTGGTCAAAGCCGGCGATTCGGCCGACGATGCCGCCGTCCAGGGGACCGAAGCCGGCCGGGAAGCGTTGATCAAGACCGTCGCCGACCTCACCGGCGTCACGGTCGACCACTACGCCGAGATCGGGCTGCTCGGTTTCGCGTTGATCACCGACGCGCTCGGTGGCGTGGATGTGTGCCTCAAAGACGCGGTCTACGAACCTCTTTCGGGTGCCGACTTCCCGGCCGGCCCGCAGCGCCTCGACGGTGCCGAGGCGCTGAGTTTCGTGCGCCAGCGCCACGAATTGCCGCGCGGCGACCTGGACCGGGTGGTGCGCCAGCAGGTCGTGATGGCCTCGCTGGCTCACCGGGTCATCTCCGGCCGTACGCTGTCCAGCCCCACCACGATGAAGCGGCTGCAGGCCGCGGTGCAACGCTCGGTGGTGCTATCCCAGGGCTGGGACGTCATGGATTTCATCCAGCAGCTGCAGAAACTGGCCGGCGGGAACGTCGCGTTCGCCACCATCCCGGTGCTCGACGGCGCCGGCTGGAGTGACGACGGCATGCAAAGCGTGGTCCGGGTGGACCCGCACCAGGTTCAGGACTGGGTGGCCAGCCTGTTGCACGAGCAGGATCAGGGCAAGACCGAAGAGATCGCCTACACCCCCGCCAAGACCACCGCCAGCGTCGTCAACGACACCGACATCAACGGATTAGCCGCGGCGGTCTCGGATGTGTTGAGCTCCAAAGGTTTTAGCACCGGCCCCGTCGGCAACAACGACGGCGGTCACGTGCAGGCCAGCCAGGTGCGGGCCAACAAGCCCGACGACATGGGCGCGCGGCAGGTGTCCAAGGAACTCGGCGGATTGCCGGTCGTTCCGGACGCGTCGCTGGCACCGGGATCGGTGCGGGTGGTGCTCGCCAACGACTACACCGGGCCGGGCTCGGGCCTGTCCGGCTCGACCACCGCACCAGCGCGGGTGACCGATCAGTCGGCTACCGACCCGAATGTCCCGCCGCCGTCGCCGATCCTGACCGCCGGCAGCGACAAGCCGGAGTGCATCAACTGAGCACGCTGTCCGGGGCGATCTTCGACCCGATGCTGCGGGCGGACCCGGTGGGTCCGCGCATCACCTACTACGACGACGCAACCAGCGAGCGCATCGAACTGTCCGCGGTGACGCTGGCCAATTGGGCGGCCAAGACCGGCAACCTGTTGCGCGACGAGCTGGGCGCGGGACCGGACAGCCGAGTGGCGATCCTGCTGCCGGCGCACTGGCAGACCGCCGCGGTCCTGTTCGGAGTGTGGTGGATCGGTGCCGAGGCGGTGCTCGCCGGGCCGGCCGACCTGGTGTTGTGCACCGCCGAGCGGCTGGACGAGGCCGACGCCGCGATCGAACCGGGCGGCGAGGTCGCGGTGCTGTCGTTGGATCCGTTCGGGCGTCCCGCGCCCGACCTGCCGATCGGCGTCACCGACTACGCCACCGCGGTGCGGGTGCACGGTGATCAAATCATCGCCGAGCGCCACCCTGGCCCGGCGCTGGCCGGCCGCTCGGTGGAGCAGGTGCTGGCCGACTGCGAAAGCTCGGCGGCGGCAAGGAGTTTGACCGCCAACGACCGGGTGCTCTCCAGCGCCCAGTGGACCACCGCCGCCGAGTTGGTCGACGGACTGCTGGCCATTCTGGCCGTCGGGGCCTCGCTGGTGCAGGTGGCCAACCCCGACCCGGCCACTCTGACGCGCCGGGTGGAGACCGAGAAGGTCACCCGCGTCCTCTAATTCATCTTGATATCGCAATACATCGATGTTAATTTCGTGGAAGTATGGTGTGGACGGCGCGACAACACCAGACCACAGAACACAGACTTCGCGCGCGTCCCAGTGGAGAAAGGACCGGGCGATGGCGGCATACGGACTCTTGGCGAAGGCGGCGGGAACGGTGTTCACCGGTCTGGTCGGCGTGACGGCCTACGAGGTGGTGCGCAAGGCCGTGGCCAAGGCGCCGTTGCACCAAACCGCGGTGGCGACCGCGGAGCTGGGACTGCGCGGTACCCGCAAGGCGGAAACCGCCGCGGAGTCGGCGCGTTTGAAGCTTGCCGACGTCATGGCCGAGGCCCGGGAGCGCATCGGCGAAGAGGCACCGACGCCTACCGTCGGCGACGCACACGACCACGACCACGAGCACTGATCGCCGTTCATGAGCCTCGCGATCGTTGAAGACGTCGCAATCGCCGAAGAATCCTCGCTGACAATACTTTCCGACGCGGCCGGCCGGATCCGAGTGGCCGTCGACTGGGTCCGGTCCGACCCTCGCCGCGCGGTCGCCGTCGAAGAGGCCGTCGCCAAGCAGACCGGTGTGCGCGCGGTGCACGCCTACCCGCGCACCGGATCGGTGGTGGTCTGGTACTCCCCGCGCCGGTGTGACCGGTCGGCGGTGCTTTCCGCGATCAGCAGTGCCGAACATGTTGCCGCCGAACTGATCCCGGTCCGAGACCCGCATTCGGCGGAGGTCCGCAACTCCGATGTGCTGCGCATGGTGATCGGCGGTCTGGCGCTGGGCCTGCTCGGCGTGCGCCGTTACGTGTTCGCCCGACCGCCGCTGCTCGGCCCCAGCGGCCGGGTAGTGGCCACCGGGGTCACGATCTTCACCGGCTACCCGTTCTTGCGTGGGGCGCTGCGCTCCCTGCGCTCCGGCAAGGCCGGCACGGACGCGTTGGTCTCCGCGGCGACGGTCGCCAGTCTGATCCTGCGCGAGAATGTCGTCGCGCTGACCGTGTTGTGGTTGCTCAACATCGGGGAATACCTGCAGGATCTGACGCTGCGGCGGACCCGGCGGGCGATCTCGGAGCTGCTACGGGGCAGCCAGGACACGGCGTGGATCCGCCTGACCGACGGTCCCGAGACGGGCACCGAGGTCCAGGTGCCGATCGACAGCGTGCAGATCGGCGACGAGGTCGTGGTGCACGATCACGTCGCCATCCCGGTGGATGGCGAGGTGGTCGACGGTGAGGCCGTGGTCAACCAATCCGCCATCACCGGTGAGAACCTGCCCGTCAGCGTCGGCGTGGGCGCCCATGTGCACGCCGGTTCGGTGGTGGTGCGCGGCCGGCTGGTGGTCCGGGCCGAGGCCGTCGGCAATCAAACCACGATCGGGCGGATCATCACTCGCGTCGAGGAAGCCCAGCACGACCGCGCGCCCATCCAGACGGTGGGCGAAAACTTCTCCCGCCGTTTCGTTCCCACATCGTTCATCGTCTCGGCGATCACGCTGGCGATCACCGGCGACGTGCGGCGCGCGATGACAATGCTGTTGATCGCCTGCCCCTGTGCTGTGGGATTGGCCACCCCGACCGCTATCAGTGCCGCGATCGGCAACGGCGCGCGACGCGGCATCCTGATCAAGGGCGGTTCCCATCTCGAGCAGGCGGGCCGGGTCGACGCGATCGTGTTCGACAAGACCGGGACGCTGACCGTGGGACGCCCGGTGGTGACGAATATCATTGCCATGCATAAGGACTGGGAGCCCGAGCAGGTATTGGCCTACGCCGCCAGCTCGGAGATCCATTCCCGGCACCCGCTGGCCGAGGCGGTGATCCGCTCCACCGAGGAGCGCCGCATCAGCATCCCCCCGCACGAGGAGTGCGAGGTACTGGTGGGTCTGGGCATGCGGACCTGGGCCGATGGCCGCACCCTGCTGTTGGGCAGCCCTTCGCTGTTGCAATCCGAGAACGTCAAGGTGTCCATAAGGGCAAAGGACTGGGTCGACAAGTTACGGCGGCGCGCCGAGACCCCACTGTTGCTGGCGGTGGACGGGACGCTGGTGGGCCTGATCAGCCTGCGTGACGAAGTTCGGCCCGAGGCCGCCAGGGTACTGACGGAATTGCGCGCCAACGGGATTCGCCGCATTGTCATGCTCACCGGAGACCATCCGGACATCGCGCAGGTGGTCGCCGACGAGCTCGGGATCGACGAGTGGCGCGCCGAAGTGATGCCCGAGGACAAGCTCGAGGTGGTGCGCGACCTGCAGAGCCAGGGCTACATCGTCGGCATGGTCGGCGACGGCATCAACGATGCTCCGGCGTTGGCGGCCGCCGACATCGGGATCGCGATGGGACTAGCCGGCACCGACGTCGCCGTCGAAACCGCCGATGTCGCGTTGGCCAACGACGATCTGCATCGCCTGCTCGATGTCCGCGACCTCGGCGCCCGAGCGGTCGGCGTAATCCGGGAGAACTACGGCATGTCGATCGCCGTCAACGCCGCCGGGCTCGTCATCGGTGCGGGCGGGGCGCTGTCCCCCGTGCTGGCCGCGATCCTGCACAACGCGTCATCGGTTGCCGTGGTTGCCAACAGCTCCCGGCTCATCCGCTATCGCCTGGACTGAGCGGCCGCCCGAAACAGCCTGATAGTCAAAAGCTCTCAGCTGATTGTCTTGCATTCCCGTCCGGATCAGCATCTTCGATGGGCCGTATCGATAACGCTCATGCCGTCGCGCTGGTCGCGGCACCCCCGCGTCGATACCGTCAGGTAGGCAAAGCCAACGACGGCACGAAGAGAGCCAAGATGCTTGCCACAGACTGGATATCAACGATCTGCCGAACCGACCGGTGGGCCTGACCTGATGCCACGCGCCGCGAGTGTCGTGTTCGACCACCTCGTCAATGCCGATCCGCCCGCCCACCCGCGAATCCGGTTCGACACCGGCTGCGTGCTCGGCGGCAGTGTCGCGGGCCTGCTGGCCGCCCGAGTCCTTGCAGACTTCTGTCGCCACGTGGTGATCGTGGAGCGCGACGAACTGATCGACCAGGCTTCGCGGCCCGGCGTGCCCCAGGGGCGCCAACTCCACGTATTGCTCGCCGCCGGCCGCCAATGGTTGGACCGGTGGCTGCCGGGTTTCACCGAGCAGGCGGTAGCCGCCGGGGCCAACCGGATTACGTCCGAGGTCAAGGCGTTCGACGGTTATGCGATGGCGCCGCCTCACCGGCAGTACGCGATGCTCAGCGCGACGCGGCCGCTGCTCGAATCGGTCGTGCGTACCCACGTTCTGGCCCGGGCCAACATTTCTGTCAAACGCGCCCAGGCGACCGGATTGCGTTATCGCGACGGTGCGGTGACCGCGGTCGAGTTCGTCGACCGCGGCGGGGTCGACGTCTTGCCAGCCGACTTCGTGGTCGACGCAACGGGACGGTCCAGCCGGATCGCACGCTGGGTCGAGGACGCCGGCTTCGATCGCCCCCGGCTGGAGCGCCTCGCCCTGCCCATTCACTACGCGACGGCCATCTTCGGGGCCACCGAGGAAGCGGCGGCTCTGCAAGCCGACGGGTGGTTGTCGATCTTCAGCCCGGGCAACGAGGTGGACGGGGTCTGCATCGCGGCTGCCGCCAAGGTCGCCGCCGACTTCGACCGCGCCGCGCAGGCGTTCTTCCGACTACAACAGGTGGTTGTCGACGCGGCGTGGCAGTCGTCGGCCGGCGGCGACCATGCACGGCTAGATTTTCTGACCGGCGCGAAGATCGCCGAAGCCACGCGCCTGCAGCGATGGACCCTCGACCAGATAGCTCGCGCCGCACTGACCGACCGCAACCTCGCCGAGCTCTGTACCGACGTGCAGTACCTGTTGCGGCATCCGTCCGCGCTGGCACATCCCGCGGTGTTGGAGCGAGCCGTCGTGGTCAATTTGACGGCGTCCTAACCCGGCTGAAAGGTTGTCCCGTCGCTGCGCGTGAGCGGCGCGCGCTGCAACGCGGTCATTCGTTCGGTGAACTCCTTGATCAGATAGTTCTGCCGGTCGGCCGCCGTCGTCGCCGCCGCGGCGGCAGTGTCGACGATCAACCTTGCCAAGGCTTCAGATCCCTTGTGGTAGGCGTTATCTCCCAGCCACAACCCCGTCATCGCACCCTGGCCGTCGACTTCCACACTCACCGTCTTGCACCGACTCGTGACACGGACCTTGATCGACTTGCAGTGCTGATCCAAAGCTTGGATCAAATCTCGTTGTCGGCCGATCCGCGCGAGCAGCGAATCAGCAAGCCCGCCGGTCAAATCCGGGTCATCCAGGTGTCGGGCATGCCCTCGGGGTCGGCTCCGCGAAGTTCGGCTTCGACCTCGGCCAACGCCTGCGACGTACTGAGATCGAGGCCCCGGATGACGTTCGGATCGACACCACGAGCAACGAGGTCGCGCCGGCGTGCGACCTGCATATGGCGGGCGGAAACCTGACACAACAGGAGGATGTCGCGTGCCAACTGCGCCGGCGGTTTCGATAACTCGCGCTGATCCAGCTTGAGCGCGATCGGCAGTCCGCGTTCGGTGGTGGCAACCGCGATCCCACCACTGCGGCAACTCAGCGATCTGTCCATCGTGGGTGTCCTCGCCATAGCGTCGAAAACCTATGCCCCGCAGCTTAGTACAATCACAGGCATCCCCGCTGTTGCCAGCTCACGGGCAAAGGTCGACGCTATCCCGAGTCACCGTTTCCCGAGCAGTGGCCGGACGAAAGGGAGTTGGGGGCATCGATGAGTGGTGACAACAGGAACGCGCAGCGTGTCTTCGATGCGGGAGTTCTGTCTCTCGGCATCCCGATCGACGGTCTCGAAGTCGAACCCGATCTGCAATACGCGACCATGGCGTTCAAGCGAGCAACCGAATATGACCCACAGATGTGTGACGCCTGGCTCGGCCGAGCGGCCACCGGCGAAACCACCGCCGAGGTCATCCACAACCTCTATCACACCAGCAGGCTGCTGGGCCGTGAGCAACGGCGGTTGGGACTGCCCCCGCGCGCACTCTGCGGCCGGTTCGAGACGGGTCTCTACGTGGACTACACCCTCAGCTCGCAAACCGAGGTCACGTTGGCCTACGTGGCGAGTCTGATCCAGGGCCAAGATTACGACGAAGCGGAACGGGCACTCGACGAGCTCGGCTCCTCCGACGCAGTGCTGGCCGACCGCGCGGCAGCCGAAATCTATGCGTACATGCGCGGAATCCTGCATTTCACGACGCAGCGCTGGCCCGATGTGCTGACCGCACTGGCGAACTCGGCATCATTTACCGACGAGTACATCGCGGCGGGTGCGAACCTGATGGTCGGGTCGGCCTGCGCCCAGATGGGGCTGTTCGGTGAAGGGCTGCGCCGGCTCGATGAGGCCCTGGAGGGGCCGATCCCGGCGGCCCGCCGCGCCGCGGAGTTCACCAAGGGCCTGACCCTGCGCGAAATGGGCAACGAAGCCGACGCCCGCAAGATCTTCGAGCGAATTTACAGCGAGGAGCCGGGCTTCGAGGCCAACTATGCGGCCCTGCAAGACCCGAAGTATCGACTTGTGATCACAACCAAGGAGGTCATCGAGTCCCGTTCGGACAAGTGGGATCCGAACAGTGCGGCGACCAACACCGCCCGCGAGGCCGAAGAGCTGACCGAACGCGGCAACGAGCACCTGCGGGCGGCACAGCAGGAACTCGACCGCCAAGTAGGGCTGGAAGAAGTCAAGCTACAGGTCGCCAAACTTCGCTCGGCGGTGCAGCTGGCCAAGATGCGCGAGGACAAGGGATTGAGCACGGGCTCGCGCAGCCTGCACCTGGCGTTCACCGGTCCCCCCGGAACGGGTAAGACCACGGTGGCTCGTGTGGTTGCCAAAACCTATTGCGGTTTGGGACTTTTGGAGTCGTTGTCCGTCGTGGAGGCCAAACGCCAGGACTTCGTCGGACAGCATCTGGGCAGCACCGCCATCAAGACGAGCGCACTGATCGATACCGCGATGGGTGGGGTGCTGTTCATCGACGAGGCCTACACACTGATTCAAACCGGGCTGTCCGGTGGTGACGCATTCGGCCGGGAAGCGGTCGACACGTTGCTCGCCCGGATGGAGGACGACCGCGACCGCCTGGTAGTGATCATCGCCGGCTACGACGCCGAGATCGACCGATTCCTCGCATCCAACGACGGTCTCGCGTCACGGTTTACCAAGCGCATTCGATTCCCCTCGTACAGCCCGTCGGAACTCGGCGACATCGGGCGGCTCATCGCCAGGGGCCGCGACTCCGAATTGTCGCCCGCCGCCTATGACGAGCTAGTGACGGTGTGCACCCGGCTATGTGCCGAGGAATCCACCGACCACGACGGAAAGATCCGAAAGAGCATAGATTTGGCCGGTAACGGCCGATTCGTGCGTAATGCGATCGAGGCGGCCGAGGAAGAGCGTGCCTACCGTCTGACGGCTGGCTTTGACTCAACCCTGGACGGACTGGACGAGGACGCGCTGATGCGCATCGAGGGAAGCGACATGAAAGCGGCGTTGAACGGCATCCTGCAGACGCTGAACTTGCAGTAACGATCGGGGGATTGCGTGATCAATCGAGGCGAGCTGACGCATACTTACTCGGCGATGACGGGGCGACACGCAATGACGGAGACGGATTTCACCGCTACCGGCGCGAACGAAGCGGCGTGGCAACAATCCGTACACGTGCCGGCCGCCGACGAATTGGGGCTGACGAGGCCGTCGAAAGCGGTCCCCCGACGCGGATGGCGTAAGGAATTGCACCGCATCACCGGCGGACGACTGAACCTCGGCGAATCCGCCGCCGAATCCAATTGGCGCGCATTGGCCGACCGGGTCAATCAACCGGTACGGGGCTCCTACAGCATTGCCGTGCTGTCCCTGAAGGGCGGCGTCGGTAAGACGACAACCACATTCGGACTGGGCGCCACCTTTGCGTCCCTGCGCGGTGATCGGGTGATCGCCGTTGACGCGAATCCGGACTTCGGAACATTGGCTCAGCGGGGTCCGAACCAAAGCCAGTCGACGGTGCGCGATCTATTGGCCGATGGCGAAATTCTGCGCTACCCCGAGATGCGACGGCACACCTCGCAAAGTCCCAGCCGCTTGGAGATATTGGCGTCCGAACAGGATCCCGGGATTTCCAAAGCATTTTCAGAAGACGACTACCGGGCGGTGCACCAGATCCTGGATCGCTTTTACAACATCATCCTCGCGGATTGCGGCACCGGCTTGACACACTCGGCCACGCGCGGTGTTCTCGACGTGGCCGATGCGCTGGTGGTGGTTGCCTCGCCGGCGATCGACTCCGCCCGCAGTGCACTGGCCACACTCGACTGGCTGCAACACCACGGCTACGCCCACTTGGTGCCTGACGCCCGGGTCGTGTTGAGTTCCGCACGACCGGGGGCCATGCCCATCGACGTCGAACAATTGGTCCAGCACTTCCAGACCCGCGTCAGGTCACTATTCGTCATCCCCTACGACGCCCACCTCGCCGAGGGAGGCGAGATCTCGCTGGATCTCCTGAGCCGCAAGGCTCGTCACCAATACATGGAGCTAGCCGCGTCGGTGGCCGACGACTTCTGCCGCAGGTCTGCGCGGTAGCGGGTAGGCGGGCGACCTAGGGGCTGGCCTGCTCGACCCCGCCGACCGTTCCGTCCCGGCGGTACCGGCGGTTTGCCTCGTTTTCGGTTGCAGCTCTATTCACCCCGGGCACCCCGGAATCAACCGCCGGTGCCGGCATCGGCGGCGCAACCACACCACGCGACTGCCGCACGGACCCCGCAATGCCGTGGCGCGCGTATCTCGCCTGCATCGCCGCGAATGACTCTTGTTCGGAGCCGGCATGCGCACCGGCGGTCGCGTCACCCTCGGCCTGTCCGGCGGAGCCGTATTGGGCCGAAAACAGTTGATACTGTGTCGCATACGCCTGGTACGCAGCGACCAGGCGGGCATAGGCCGAAGGTTCGGAAACACTCGTGGGTCTCGCCGCTTTGGCGATCTTGGTTTCGCGCAGCAACGCGCCCACGGCAACGACGGACTGCAACGAATTGAGCACCGTGATCACGATCATCGGCCAGCCGGTGTGGGTTGGCTTGATGGCGCCGGCCAAGGCATCGACGTAACCCGTGACGGCCAGTGCGACAACGACCCACGCGCGCAGCGTCTGGCGGGGTAGTAGACCGACGGCGGCCACCGCGGCCGCCAACACGCTGAACCGCACCGAATAGTCCAGCGGTCCGGGCGAAAACAAGCCGACCACAAAGGTTGCCGGGCCGAGCACAGCAACGACCGCCCACAGCGACCGATTGAGCGCGTCGGACGGCGCGGTCAGCGAGTCCTCCGCCGATCGCGAATTGTCGGTCATTGCTGCTCCCTGTTCGTGCGCTCAGCCGATGCTCAATCGACAACGTCTAACGACGATTTGATGTAACGCATTTCGTCGTCGGTGGCCACCATCGTCACCGTCGCCGCCGCCGACGGGGTACTCACCCGGACGAGATCTTGGTCACGGTCCAGTAGTTGCAGCGTCACATCGGCCCCGGCCCTGGGCTGGGCGTGCGAGGGCCTGACGATGATTGTTGTCACCCGATCCTGATTGATCTGTTCGCCGGTGCCGTCGAGCATCTCGACGCGATGGAGCTGACGTGAGCCGGCGCGGCCGGTGTCGGCGCGCTGCTCATTGACGCACAACAGATTCGGATCAGCGATCTGTTCGACCATCGTCTGCCAGGCCGCCGGTCGCAGGGTGTGGACGTTCACCCAGGCGCCCAATGCCACCGAGCGCAGCACGACCTGCTGCGCCAGACGCAGGGTGCCACACAGCTCCACCCGGTTCACGCGGGGACCGAATAACGGCAGCGCCACCGCCCGGCCGTACTCGTCCGCCCCGATCACCTGTCCGCAGCCCGCGGCGGGCAACTCGAGATCGTCGACCGCGTCGGCATTTTGCGCGACAATCCACTCCGAAATCGCCCGTCGCGGCGGCGGAACCGGAAGGCCGCACATTAGCGCGGCATACTGGCGCCCTGGCAGCGGGCCGAGTTCGCGGGGCCGGGGTCGGGCTCGCCCGGAGGTGTCGAAGCGCACCAGCCCCCGGAGCGTGAGCGCATCGTCGCGGGTGTCGCGACGCAGCGAGACGCACACCGTTGTCGAATCGCTCGGCACCCTCCACAGCGCCCCCAGGCCAGCGCTGGTGAACATCGCCGGCTTGACCGCGAAGCTGCGCATCTGCAGGCGGTCTTTGCCGCAGGCAGACCAGGATTCGTCCAATTCGGCCGTTTCCACGCCGTGCGCAAGTTCCAGCGTGGTCTCCGCGATCTCAGCGGCCGTCATGATGTGGCTGCCGATCCCTGCGTCGGACAGCCGGTTGGCGATGCGGCGAGTGGCCGTTGCCGCCGTGCGCACCGTTCCGTCCCAGCCGCCGCCCCGGTGACGTACGGCTTCCGGACATCGTGCCGGATCCATGCGCACCGCAACCCACACCGTTCGCTGGGCCACCGCGGGTAAGGGACCTAACACCGCGTCGTACACCGCTGCGACCTGCCCGCGGTCGTGCAGCCGAGCGCCCTGACTGATCACATCGATCGAATCCACGGTGATGTCGTACTGCCGGAGGCAGTCGGCCAGCGTGCGCAGCGAAACCGTCTGCGCCGAAATCATCGTCGCGGGTTCCATGATCGTCATCGCTGCCGGGTCTGGCACGAGGCGCAGCAGCGACGTCAGGCGTTTGCCGTCCCAGTGATGGCCGATTCGGGAACCATCGGCCAGTTCGGTGTCGAATGGCTCATAGTGCTGTGCTCGTCGCTTGCGACGGAGTCGTTCATAGTGGAAGCCCAACCACTCCACGGCCCGGCGCGCCGGCGCCAGTCCCCGGAATCTGACGCCGAGGATCACCGTCACACCCAGACCGATAAGCGCGCCGTACCAACCCGGCTTTCGCAGCAGCAGGGCGGCGGCCAGTCCGGCCGCGATCATTAGCTGCGCCGTCAACAGGGTTGCTAGCGGCAGGACGCGTTGGGCCACGATGCCCCCCGTCGACCGCAGTGCTGCAGGCACGCGCCGTTGCTTTGCCCCGGGGCCGCTATCGCCACGTTGTTTCACTGCGTCGTTCCCTGTCTGCGCGGCAAGTGATTTCACCGGTCATCCTGCCATTCAGCGTCGGCAGCGATCGGGTAGGCTGACTTCGAACTCGAGCATCCCATTGAACGCTGATCGGGGCCGCCATGCCCGCACCAGTCACCACCCGTGCGCAGGTCAACGGGTATCGACTTCTGCTACGGCGAATGGAACACGCGTTGATCCGGGCCGACTCCCGGATGATCCACGACCCCATGCGTGGGCAGATGCGCGCGCTGATGGTCGGTGTGGTCATCGCGGTGCTGATCGCCGGGGGCGCAGGTGTTTTGGCATTCTTTCGGCCGACCCCTAACTTCGGCGACTCGACGATCATGGTGGCCAAGTCGACCGGCACCATGTTCGTGCGGATCGGCGACCAGCTGCATCCGGTCCTCAATCTTGCTTCTGCCCGATTGATCGTCGGGAAAAGCGACACCCCAAAGGAAGTGGACGACAAGTTCCTCAACACGGTTCCGTTGGGTCCGGTGGTCGGCATCGTCGGGGGACCCGGCGGCATCAACCGTGGCGACGACATGACGACGTCGTCGTGGACGGTGTGCGACGCCACCCAACCACCGTCGGAGACCGAACCGTCGCGCGCACCCACGGTCGAGACCACCGTGCTGGCCAACGACCCCGTGCTCAACGACGAGATCCAGCTGGCCTCGCACGACCAGATGATCCTGGTCAAGGCCGGCGCGACAACGTATCTCGTATACAACGGCGTGCGGGCCGCCATCGACCCGACCGATGCCACCCTGCGCAACGCGCTGCGGCTGCCCGACGGTCAGATCCGGGAGGTTTCACCGGGCTTACTCAATTCGTTCCCGTTGGTCGAACCCATCGTGCCGGTCGCGATCGAGGGAGTCGGGGAGCCGGCCAACTATTTGCCGCAGAATTACCGACTGGGTTCGATTCTCAAAACCGTCGATTCACACGGGGAACAGTTATATGTGGTATTGCGCGAGGGGCTACAACCCATCTCCCCCATGACTGCGGACATCATCCGCTACGGCAATCCGCAAGCGCCGATGGCGGCCGAACCGACCAGCATTTCACCGGCCCTGGTGAACGCTGTCCCCGTCGTGCACATCTTGCCGGTGGACCAGTACCCAACCGCCCAATCGCGATTTCTGCGCATCGAAACTCACCCGGTGCTGTGTATGTCCTGGCAACGCATCAACTCTGCCACCGCGGCATCCACTCATCTACTCGTCGGAAATCGGCTGCCGCTGCCCAACGATGCGAGGCCCGTGCGTCTGGCCACCGCCGACGGGGGCGGCCCCGGCCTGGACAACGTTTATCTCCGGCCCGGTACGGGCGAATACGTCCAAGCGACCGGAAGTCAGGTGGACAGCCGCGCTTTGGGACAGTTCTTCTACATCGACGACCTGGGCGTGCGGTTCCACGTCGTCGACAAATCGGCGGCGGCGGCGTTAGGTGTCACCGGCGTGCAGATGCCGGGAAGTTCCGACACCACAGCGCAACCCGCGCCCTGGGCGATCCTGAAGCTGCTTCCGGCCGGACCCGAATTGTCCCAACGGGCCGCGTTGGTCGCCCACGACGGGATCGCAGCCGATTCGGCCGGGCATGCGATCACCCTGCCCAACCAGTAGCGCCTCAGATCCGAAGCTGGCGAAAGAACGTGTAGAGGCCAACGATCCAGCACAGCAGGGGAAACACCAGCGCGATCGCAATGTACTCGATCACCTCGACCTGACGGCGTAGCACCGGGGAAAACTCCCGTCCCGGCGCGATCAGGCCGCAGGCCAGCAGCAACAGCGTGAGCACCGCCAATGCAATGGCGGCGTTGACACGCCCGCCGTCAACAAACGTCGCTGTCTTGACGATGGTGATCAATCCAATCAGCAGGCCACCACCGATCAACACCGCCGACTGGGCCAGATCGTGATGGCTGCGGCCACGCAAACACAGCACCGTTGCCACGGCTGCTACGAAAAGTGAGCCCTGCCAATAGAATTCGTGGTCCTCGCCGAGGACCAAGTAGCACCCCACGATAGCCAGCATCCCGGCCGCCGCGACCAGTCCGGTGAGCTGATCCCGGGCCCGCCGGACTCGGTCGGTCATGCCCTGTTCGGTGGGAATGACCTGCTTTCCGACGGCACTGACGCCTTCCACGGCGGTGCCGCCCTGCGTTTCGATGTCATCGAGGGGTTCACCGGCAGTCGGAACACGCGGCACGGGCAATCTGGACAACACGATCGTCGACCTGGGCGACAGGTACACGGCGATGACCGCCACCGTCGCCAGGATCGCACCAACCGAGCGGGAATGTGCACCTGCTACCAGAGCCGCGACGGCCGCCGGAACACCGAAGACCGCAAACCCGGTGACGGCAGTTAAAAGGGGTCGGGCTCGTCCGGAACCCAATAGCTGCAACAACGCTACCAATGCCGTCAGCGCCAGTGCCGCGGGCAGGGCGTCGATTTCGCGCGCCTGCGTAGCCACATGCAGCGAGCCGCAGAAGGTCAACGGCAGTGCAACGACGGTGAGCCAAGCGCACTTGCGGGTGTCGACGGACCGCAACTGCATCGCGCCGGTAGCCAGAACACATCCGAATCCGGCCACTAAAGCTATCGCTGGGGCGATCGGCACGCCGGCCACCAACGGTGTGAGGAATCGTCCCCGAAGCATTACCGCGGTCGCCACCGCCAGCGCGACGCCAGCGACCGACCACCCGGACCATCCCGCCGCCGAAAGTTGCTCAGTTAAGCGACATCTGACGTTGTCGCCAGAATCCGGCAGGCCACTCAGCCGGTCGACGAGGGGCAATGGTTCTCGGGCGCCGGCCTCGCGAATCAGCAGCAGCTCGCCGTCGTACACGTCGGCCGCAGCTAATGATCGGTTTGGGTCGAGCAGCTCGCCGGTCAGACGCGCGAAAATCCACTTGCCCTCCCGATTTTCGAATTCCTCTGCTCCGTCGCCGTGCTCGGCGAGTCGTTCGTTGGCTAAATCGATGACGTCGGTGATGACCTCCGCCGCACTGACGGTGCCCGGTATGCCAACGTCGATCAGCAGTCCCCCGACTACCACGGTGATCCGGCTTAGGTCCTGCTCGTCGTCCGGTTCGGAGACCAACGTCGACGCCTGAGACGGTAACGTCACTGGCAAAGCCTCCCCTCGCCAACCATGCGGTCTGACAATACCTTTGAATCCCGGTGGGGCCGGAGGGCGGCCGTGGATCCAGGAGAGGTCGCGTGGCTAGGCAAGGATTCGTCCGGCGCTTGCGCGTTGCGCCACCGCGCATGCCCGGTGGTGAAGTCGCCCTGCAGTCGCCACCCGAGGTGCCACGCGTCATTCCCGGCAGCTTGTTAACCAAGCTGATGCCGTTGATGATGGTCGTCGCGAGTGTCGGCATGATCGCGCTGATGATCACGGTGGGCGGTCGCGATGTCACCCGTAATCCGATGTTTCTGATCTTCCCGATGATGATGGTCACCTCGGTGGCGGGCATGTTCCTGGGCGGTGGCGGCAAGGCGGGTAAGGCCGCGGCCGAACTCGACGAGGAACGCAAGGACTTTTTCAGCTACCTCGCCGGCCTGCGCGACGACGCCGAAGAGACCGGCGAAGCCCAGCGCGCCGCGCTGGAGTGGAGCCATCCCGACCCCCGCACCCTGATCGACGTGGCCGGCACCCGTCGCATGTGGGAACGCCGACCGACCGACCACGACTTCTGTCACGTCCGGGTCGGTGTCGGCACGCACCGGCTGGCCACCCGCCTGGTGGCCCCGGAGACCGGGCCGCCCGAAGACCTGGAACCGGTGTCCACGAACGCCCTGCGACGCTTCGTCACCGCACACTCGGTGGTACACGCGTTACCGACCGGGATTTCCCTTCGCGCCTTTCCGGCAGTCAGTTTCGAAGGCGACCGTCAGCTCAGCCAGCAGCTGGTGCGCTCGATGGTCTTGGAACTTTGCGCTTTTCACGGCCCCGACCATCTACAGATCGCCGTCGTGACCGCCGATCCGGACAGCGCGAGCTGGAGCTGGATGAAGTGGCTCCCGCAGGTGCAACACGCGTCTGCGCGGGACGGGTGCGGCCCGCTGCGGATGCTCTATCCGTCACTGGAGTTGCTGGAGAATTCGCTGGCGGCCGACCTCGCGGAGCGGGGCCGGTTCACCCGCAACGGCCAGCCGACTCAGGGTCTCAAACAGCTGGTCATCGTCATCGACGATGGTCATGTCACCGGTGATGAACGATTGCTGACCGACGCCGGGCTGGACAGCGTCACGATCCTGGACCTCAACGGCCGTCGCGACGGGCCGATGTCGCGACGCGGCCTGCAACTGGTCGTGGAAAACGACGATGTCGGCGCCCGCACGGCGGCCGGCACCGAGCGCTTCGCCACGCCGGACCGCCTGAGTCTCGCCGAGGCCGAGGCCACCGCCCGAGCGTTCAGCCGCTACCAGCTGGGTGGTGCTGCTCACATCGTGAGCCTCGAATCAGATTCCCGGGCAAGCGATCCCGGCCTGATGGCGCTACTGGGGATTCCGGACGCGGCAGCGATCGTTCCGGAGGAAGTGTGGCGCCAAACCACGCCCCGCAGCCGTCTGCGCGTACCCGTCGGTTTCACGCCGTCCGGCAACCCGCTGGAGCTGGACATCAAGGAATCCGCCGAGGGCGGAATGGGTCCGCACGGTCTGTGCATCGGCGCGACCGGCTCGGGCAAGTCAGAATTCCTGCGCACGTTGGTGCTGGCGATGATCACCTCGCACTCACCCGAGGCCCTGAACCTGGTCCTCGTCGACTTCAAGGGTGGGGCAACGTTTCTCGGTCTCGACGGCGTTCCGCACATCGCGGCGATCATCACCAACCTCGAAGACGAGTTGACCATGGTCGACCGGATGCGCGATGCATTGGCTGGCGAGATGAACCGACGCCAAGAGCTGCTGCGCTCGGCGGGCAACTTTCCCAACGTCACCGAATACCAACGGGCCAGGGCGAACGGTGCCGAACTGGACCCGCTGCCGGCGCTGTTCATCGTCGTCGACGAGTTCTCCGAATTGCTTTCGCAGAAACCGGACTTCGCCGAACTCTTTGTCATGATCGGCCGGCTCGGACGCTCTTTGCACATCCACCTGTTGCTTGCGTCGCAGCGTTTGGAAGAGGGCAAGCTGCGGGGCCTCGACTCACACCTGTCGTACCGCATCGGCCTGAAGACGTTCTCGGCGGGCGAGTCGCGTAGTGTACTCGGCGTCCCCGACGCCTATCACCTGCCCAGTGTTCCGGGTTCGGCATTTCTGAAGTGCGACGCCGACGAGCCGATCCGGTTCAACGCGTCCTACGTCTCGGGCGAATACGTCAGTCCCCGCCCGTCGGCACGGGGCGGGCGGGGCTCACGTCTGGGCACGCAAGCCACCAAGTTGTTCACCGCGACCCCCGTCGAGAAGGACCCCGTTCCCGTCGAACGTGTCGACGAGCCCGACAGTGAACCCAGCCAGGACGCGGCGTCGGGTCCGACCAAGACCACCCTGCTCGACGTGGTGGTCGACAGGTTGCGCGGCCATGGCCGGCCCGCTCACGAAGTATGGCTGCCGCCCCTGGACGCCAGCCCAGCCGTCAATCTCTTGTTGCCACAACCGGTATGGAACCACCCGGGGAACCTCACCGGCGGCCTCTGGCTGCCGATCGGCGTGGTGGATCGTCCCTACGACCAGCGGCGCGACGCGTTGGTGATCGATCTGTCCGGCGCCCAGGGCAATGTCGCGGTGGTGGGCGGTCCGCAGTCGGGCAAGTCGACGGTGATCCGCACGATGATCATGGCCGCCGCGGCCACCCACACCCCCGAGCAGTTACAGTTCTATTGCCTCGATTTCGGCGGCGGCACGTTGGGCAGCCTAGCGAGCCTGCCACACGTCGGCAGCGTCGCGGGGCGCATGGACGCCGACCGGATCCGCCGCACTGTCGCCGAAATCAGTGGCTTGCTGCGGGAACGCGAGATTCGATTCAGGGACCTGGGCATCGAATCGATGCGCGATTTCCGTCAGCGCAAAGCCCAGCTGGCCGGTCTTCCCCCGGATGTCGCCGCTCGAGACCCGCTGAGCCAAGACAAGTTTGGGGATGTAGTACTGGTAGTCGACGGCTGGGCCACGATCCGAAGCGACTTCGAGATGCTCGAGGCCGCCCTGCAAGCCATCGCTATCGGTGGCCTTTCCTACGGTGTCCACCTCGCGGTGACCGCCAGCCGGTGGATGGAGATCCGGCCGGCCGTCAAAGACATGCTGGGTACCCGCATCGAGTTGCGAATGGGCGACCCGGTCGACAGCGATATCGGCCGCAAATGGGCCGAACTGGTCCCGATAGGCCGCCCCGGGCGTGGCATGAGCCCCGCCCGGCTGCATATCCTGATCGGGCTGCCTCGCCTGGACTCCAGTTCCAACGTCGAGGACCTGCCCACCGGGGTGGCCAACTCCTGTGCGGCGGTGCGGGAAGCGTATGGCGCCCGGCAGGCCCCGCCGGTGCGCATGCTCCCGCACAGCGTCGACCGCACCGAGGTCGTCGATGCCGCGAAACGTGCTGGCATGCTGGGCAAGTCGAAGGTCACCATCGGCATCAACGAGACCGAGTTGACGCCGGTGGTCATAGATTTCAACGCCCAACCGCACTTCGTCGTGCTCGGGGACAGCGAATGCGGCAAGACCGGCCTGCTGCGCAACATTGCCGAGGGATTGATGGAGAACACGTCACCGCAGGACTGCAAGATCGTCCTCGTCGACTTTCGGCGCACGCTGCTCGGCGTCGTCGACAACGATTACCTCGGCGGATACGCGACCGCCGCGCAGTCCTGCGCGGAGCTGATGACGGCGTTGGCCGCCTCGTTGAAAGATCGGTTGCCGCCGAGCGACATCACCCAGCAACAGCTCAAAGACCGCTCGTGGTGGCAGGGCCCGGACATTCATGTGCTGATCGACGACTACGACCTGATTCCCAGCGGCTCGCTTAACCACCCGCTGGGCCCGCTTGTCGAATACTTCCCCCAGGCCCGCGATATCGGCCTTCGCGTCGTCGTCGCTCGTCGCATCGGCGGTGCGGGACGTGCCATCATGGATCCGATCATCGGGCGGCTCAAAGATCTGTCGTGCAACGCACTGGTGATGAGTGGCACCAAGGAGGAGGGTGCGCTGTTCGGATACAAAGCCCAGCAGATGCCGCCCGGTCGAGGCATGCTCATCTCCCGCACGTTGAAGAGCGACGTAATCCAGCTGTCCCGGATGCCAGAGCTATGACCGCGATACCGCAGACAGCGCCGGGCAAGCTCATTTCGGCGGCGTCGGAGCAGGTGCGAGTGTCGGTGCTGTGTAACAAGATCCAGGCGGACGTGGTGCTTCCTATCGATGTGCCGATCGCCGCGTTGACTCCAAAGCTGGTAAAGCTCACGCTCGACGACGCGGATGCACAATCCGGCGCCTCCGATGATCCTTTTGCCAATGAGGCCAAGCACAACGTCTGGGTGCTCAGCCGTTTCGACGACAGCACCCCACTGTCACCGGCCGGCACACTGCGGGATGCCGATATCACCGAGGGAACGCTGTTGCGGCTCACCGCGCGACGCGCCCTGACCCCTCCGACGCTGCATGACGACGTGGTGGATGCGGCCGCGCGCCTGAACAAATCCGGACATCCCGCGTGGGATGCCGCAGCGGCCCGCTGGATGACGTTCCTCGGTGTGCATCTGGCCTCGGCGGTGTGGGTCTACTTTCTGCTGGCCGACGTGTTCGCGGCGAACCGTGCTGCCATGGTGGGGCTGTCCCTGGCAGTGGCGAGTGTGCTCACGGGTGCGGCGACGTTGGCGCACCGTTCGTATCAACAGCCCGATGCGGCAACAGCGCTGGGGTGGGCGGTTCTTCCGATCGCGGCGGCGGTCGCCTGGGTCGGCTTGCATGGGCTGGGCGGCTACGGGTGGGCGGCGGGATGTGCGGTGATGGTGGCGCTGTCCGTGATGCTGCTTCGCATCATCGGCACCGGGCACTGGGGGTACCTAGCGGTGGGGACGGCTTTCGGCCTCACCGGAATCTCGGTGACGACCTGGACCGCGGGCCTGCGTGCCGATCTGGCGGGCGCCGGGCTGGCATCGGTCGCCACGCTGGGCTGTCTCGCCGTCCACAAGCTGGACGTGCGCCGTTCTCGTGTCCACGCGTCGCGGCACCATTCAGCGTCCGACGACGTCACGATACCTCCGGGCGCGGAACATATTTGGGCTGATCTGCGAGCAGCGACCCTGACCCGCTCCGCCATCTACACCGGACTGGCCGTCAGCGCCGGTCTGGGGACCCTGGCCGTACTCGGGTCCACCGCTGCGCTGCGCTGGCCGGCCCTCATTTTCGCGTTGAGTTGCGCAGCGGCTCTGGGCCTTTACAGTCGGCGTCCCGTTACCGCCGAGGAGAAAAGCGGTCTGGTGATACCGGCCGCGGCGGTCGCCGTCCTGAGTTGCTCGCAGGCCCACGCTGCCAGCCCGCCAATGCCGCTGATCGCGTGGCTTGTCCTGTTGACGACGACCATGGTGGTCGTCCTGATCGGCCTCAACACTCCGGCACGCAAACTTCGCGCGTGGCCGAAGACGGTATCCGCATACCTGACCTACCTGATCACTGCGGCGTTGATTCCGCTGGCGATCTGGGTGGTCGGTGGCTACGAACGGTTGGGCATCAGATGAGTCGCTGGGCGCGACTGGTCACCGTTGTGCTTATTGGCGTGGCGCCTATCCTTGCGCCGGCAGGCGCAGCGGCCGTCGACCCGCCGCAGGTACCGCCGGGAGACCCACCCCCCGGCCCCGTCGCCCCACCGGATCCGACCGAGCAGAAGACCGCCTGCGGCGTCGGTACCGTGTCACCGGGCACCCGACTCGACCTGCGCCCGAGTGCCGACGCGATGCTGAATTACACTGGTGCGTGGCGATTCTCGCGCGGTGCGGGACAGAAGGTCGCGGTGATCGATACCGGTGTGGCCCCAAATCCCCGACTGCATGCGCTGGAACCGGGCGGCGACTACGTCTCATCGTCGGACGGCTTGGTGGACTGTGACGCACATGGAACTTTGGTTGCCGGTCTGATCGCTGCGGCGCCCAGTCCCGACGACGCCTTTGCCGGCGTGGCACCCGATGCCGCCATCTTGTCGATCCGCCAGAACAGTGACTTGTTTTCGATAAAGGGAACGGGTCCGGCACCAGGCGACCCGAATGCGGTGTCACCCGGCTACGGGAACACCCGGACCCTGGCGCTGGCCATCGTCCACGCGGTAGATCTAGGTGCGACGGTCATCAATCTTTCGGAGACGGCATGCGCTCCGGTGGGCGGCGGTTTGGACGATGCCGCGGTCGGGCAGGCCGTCCGGTACGCATTCGAGCACAACGTCGTGGTGGTCGCGGCCGCCGGCAATGTCAACACACAAGGTCTGTGCAACGCGCAGAACGAGGTGCGCGACCCCAACCTTCCCCTGTCGGACGCATGGAATTCGGTGCGCACTATCGCCAGCCCGGCGTGGTTTCGAGAGTATGTTCTCACCGTCGGTGCGGTGGCACCAAACGGACAGCCCAGTGGCTTCTCCCTACGCGGGCCGTGGGTCAGCCTGGCAGCGCCCGGCGAACAGCTGATCTCGTTGAGCCCCAACGGGCCTGGGCTGATGAACGCCTGGCAGGATCCCCAGCGCGGCCTGGTGCCGGTCAACGGGACGAGCTTCGCCGCTCCGCTGGTGTCGGGCCTGGTGGCACTGGTTCGCGCCCGCTTTCCCACAATGGCGGCCGGCGAAGTCATGACACGGATCAAGCGGACCGCTCAGACGCCGCAGGCCGGCCCTAATGCCGCAACGGGCTACGGCGTCGTCGACCCGGTTGCCGCATTGACGGCCGACCTGCCCCCCACTGCGAATATGCCGAATCCCCTTGCAGGCCATCATATTAGCGGCATCCCAAATTTGACCAAGGGCGACAGTCGAGCGCGTGATATCTCGCTGGCGGTGGTCGCCACATGCACAGCACTTGCAGCGGTCGCCCTGGTGGTGGCCAATAGCCGAGGTAGGGACCACAAGTGAGCAACGGAATCGAAGCAATGCCGGACGAGTTTGACGAGATCGAAGCACGAGCCGCACAGCTGCTGGCCCGGGTCGCGGCCCAGCGAACGCAGCTGCAAAAGCCGGAGCCAGAACCCGAAAGCGCCGCCGCTGACTGGGACGACGAATCCCTACCGCTGAAAGCGGAAGTGGAGCCGGAGGCTCTGGTGGTCACCGAGCACGAGGCCGACCACATGGGCAGCGACGAAGACCCCGCCGGAAGCGACGACGAAGCGCCAAGGCCACGACCGCCGCGGCGGATGGCGCCGCCGCCGTGGCAATCGGCGGCCTCGTCGATGGACATCGAGTTCGAGCCGATCCCCGAAAGCCAAAGCCCGGGGCCAGAAGCGGAGCTGTGGCCGCCCCTGCCGCCCACACCCGGATGGCCGCCCGGACTACCCCCGTTGCCTCCGCCTGGGTGGCAGGCACCGCCTCCATGGATGCCCACGCCCGAGCAGGCGCGAGAACCACAAGAGCTGGCACCGCGGCGTGCGGCGCCCCCAGCCAGTCGTGTTGAAGCGCAGTCATTCCTGCCCGCGCCGTCTCTGGACGAGGCTCAGATCATCAATCGCGATCGAAATGTGCCGACATCGGGCTGGCGCCGAGCCGTTTACAACGTCACCGGCCGACGGTTCAATCCCGGACTTTCGCGCAGCCAACGCGAACGCGACGCGCTGTTTGAGCAGATCCGTCAACCGATCGTCGGCGATTTCCGGATCGCGGTGCTCTCCATCAAAGGCGGTGTCGGAAAAACGACTACGACATTGGGTTTGGGTTCGGCGCTGGCCACGGTGCGTACCGATCGCGTCATCGCCGTCGACGCCAATCCAGACCGCGGAACACTGGCCGAAAGAGTTCCTGACACGTCGACCTCGTCCACGGTGCGGGATCTGCTTCGGGATCGAAACATCAAGCGATATGCGGATGTTCGCAACCACACCCGGATGGCACCCAGTCGGCTCGAGGTGCTCGCCAGCGAGCAGGATCCCGCGGTGGCCGAGGTCTTCGGCGAAACCGATTACCGGCGTACCGTCGACACTCTGCGGCATTACTACAACATCATCCTCACCGACTGCGGTACCGGCATCATGCACTCGGCGATGGCTGGTGTGCTGGATTTGGCGAACGCCATTGTGCTGGTGAGCTTTCCGGCTATCGATGCGGCGCGCAGCGCGTCGGCAACCTTGGACTGGCTCGCACAGCACGGTCACGGTGCACTGGTGCGGGAAGCCCACGTGGTGTTGACCAAACCCAAGCGCGGCGCGGCGGCGCTTAAGTTGGACAAAGTGGTTGAGCACTTCGAGGCGCGGTGCCGGTCGGCACATATCATTCCGTTCGAACCGCACCTGGCCGAGGGGGCTGAATTCGACTTCGGATTGCTCAAACCCGCCACGCGGCGGGCGTATTTCGGACTGGCCGGTGCCGTGTCGGAGAGGTTCTCACGCCAAGCCTGGCCGTACGAAACTCGTTGACGGTCGCGCGCATCATTTTCGTTTGCGGTGCTTCTTAGGAGCGCTGTCCTGGTGGTCCGAGTCGCTCTCGGTGTTGTATTTGTTGGTTACGCGACCCCGACGTGTTCCGGTGACGTGGCTGGGAATACCGTCGCGGCTGTTTCTGGCGATGGTTGCCTCGGTATTGAGGAATGCGCCCGCCGCACGGCTCCGCCAGAACGGCCCGCGCGGCTGTGCGTCATCGAAACCTAGAGCTTCGGCACAGTCGCCACAGGCACGCATCGTTCCCGCTAGCAATGTCAGGTCCATTGTGCGATTGTTGGCGCGCAGCAGCTCGAAGATTCGGCGCTCGGCGTGGAAATCTAGAGTGCGCCCGTGACCTTCGTTGTAGGACTGGGTAGGAACCACGAAGCGCCGGTTCCGGATCGCCTGCAGAATTTCACGACTTACTTCGTCGTCGTGATTGTTCAAGCTCGCCAGCGCATCTCGCAGTTTACGTTGGTGACGAGTAGCGCGCGCCGCCGCGTCCTCGTCGGCAGTGCGCCGGTCGTCCACGACGGTGTTCTCGTTCCACAGATTTGATAGATCGGGTTCATTGAGAGCCTCGCGAATTTGCCTGTTGCCCGCGTTGGTGTTCGACGACACGTAAATCGTTTGTTGCTCGCGGTCAAAGTACGCCTGGACTTCTCCCGATTCTGCGAAGTGTTCCCGCAGCGCCGTGCTCATCCAGCGCAACACCTGGACTCCACGCTCGTTGGCATAGGACCGCGGACCGCGTACCAGTGCGCGGTTATCTTCGTACAGATCGCCCAACTGCGACCGGGTGGCCCCGGGTACCGCCTCATTTTCGACGAGGAATACCCGCTCCGGATCCCACCTGCTACCCCCGACAGACACCGCCGTCAAACGCCCGTGGCGCGTACCGTCGCCGGTCACTTGACTGTTGAGCCTGTCAAGCGCCGCGGTGAGGCCGGGCCGCTGGCTCGGCCGCAGATGGTGCAGGCGGGCCTCGACGCCGTCTTGGTTACGGACCCTGGGTCCGTTCCGGCTCGCTTCGACGGCTACCTCGAACGCCACCACCGGGGCGCCCGCCCGCCGCGCTGCCGCCCTCGCCGACAAGGAGTGGTCGTTGCGCATCAGGCCGATGGCATTGGCGACCTGCGAGCGGCTCCTGCTAAAGGCATCGAGAAAATCAGTTGCCCGCATCATGACGGGTAGATTGTCGGCCTGTTCATCCAGGTCCAATGCGCGCAACGACGCCACAATCGACTCGCGCCACTCGTCATAGTCGGGCATTGCCATCAGCGCGCTCACGTTGCGCAGCTCGCCGGAACCTGCAGTCACGTACTGGCTCAACGCCGTCGGACCGACGCGGCCATGCTCGGCTGCGATATCCGTCAGAGTCATATGTGGATCCCGCGCTAACCGTTCCAATGCGAAGGCCACGATTTCGGCCGTCATCGGGGATCGTGTGGGCCCCGCTGTCTCGGGCAAATTATTGGTCGCATCGTGGCCCAGGTCGCGGAAGGCGCTCCTCAAGTTTTCGCGCTGCTCCGCATATCCGGCCAGGCTGCCATAATTTGTCCGCCCAGTTGGGCTACCGTCCGCACGAATCCAGGTGAGGATTTGCCTGCTCGGAACTCCCGTCCTAGCTTCCAATAGGTGGTTGAATTGGCCACGGTATCCCTCGGCGCGTAGCCGGACGAATGCCCGCAGCACCGTCACCAGCTGCTCGGCGGTGTATTTCTGCTGAGTTTTCGGTTCGGGTAATTCCGAGAGATAAATTCTGCTCTCGTTCAGCAGTCGCTGGATCTCCTGGCGGTGTTCCGCATAGTCCGCCGCCTGAGCCAACCGTCCCGGCAGATTCAACCGAGTCCTGCCCCAGCCTTTGTCCCGCACCCACTCAGCGCCGTTTGCCCCCTGTTGCGGGATGAATTCCCTCGCGATGGCTGCCGCCGACAGTTTCGGCTCGGCTATGCGCTTCTTCAACATTTTCAGGAAGGTTTCCGCCGTCATGTCGGACTGTCTGCTCGAGGACGATGCCGGCGGGTCACCAGCCGGGTGGTCTGATTTGGGTCGTTTGGCCGGAGGCGGATCAATCGCATCGGCCCGTTGCTTACCCAGTGCCCGTTTGGACTTCGTTGGTGGGGCTGTTTGTGTGTCGGGGGTGGTTGTTGGATGGTGGGTGTCTGCGGGGGGTTCGGTGGTGCGTGCCACGGGCAAACCGG
>NZ_LQPT01000123.1 GCF_002102355.1 Mycobacterium sherrisii
AGTCACCAAGCGCGCACGCGCACGTGAGGCAACAAACCACCCTTCGCGCGCATCTTGACGTGAGGCAACAAGCCGACTCACGCTTTTGGCAGGGTCGCCAGTTGTGGATACCTGCGGCCACGGCTGGAACGGTTGTGGACGTGGCTCGATAGCGACGGTGCCGGTTTCGAGGTTCTGCGTGCTGGCTGAGCTGACCACGGTGACTCGTCAAAAAATTCGCGCGCACTCCCAGTGGGTGGGGTTGACGTTGCCGAGTCAGTCGCCCTGCCGGACCCACGCGATGATGTACAGACTCATGGCCACCACCAACGCGATCAGCACCCATTGAACTACCGCCTGGTCGATCCAGGATTCCGGCGGAGGTGAGCCGGGCAGGATGTTGCGCAGCGGGACGATGGCGAACAGCATTGCGGCATACCACGTACCGAACGGCGGCACGAATTTCCTCTTGCCCAGCACCATCGGAATAGCCACCAACAACGCCAGTGTCGGCAGGGTGACCAGAACGACGCAGATGAACAGGTCGAACACCAACGGACCCTTGGCTCGCTTGATGGTGACCAGCAGCGCAGCATCGTCGAGGGCACGGGAGTGCACGACGCTGGTTTCTTCCACCCGTTCGAGTTCGACGTCCCAGCCGTCCAGCCCGCCGGTTACCTCGACTCGGGCCGGGAGTTTTATGCGGCGGTCACCCGTGCCGACGAGGGTGTCGGCAGAAATCTTCTCGGTCGTGTAGGTGTCGAAAGGCCAGTTGGCGGGATCGCCGTGGGCCTCGATGACGGTCTCGACCTGCGCCGGCGCTTTTCCGGCCGGAAACTGCAGGTCTCCGAGGTCACTCGTCGGGTACAGGCGGACGGCGACATCATTGTTGAGCACGTCAAGTCGCTTGTCGTACAACGAATCTGGGGGATAGACCAGCACGTCGACCTTCAGCCGATTCGCCGTTGCTTTCAGGTCGTCAAGCCGCAACTGCACGATCGTGTCGTTGCCGCCACCCTGGCTCAAATCCAGTGGCGGCAACGGGCCCGCTGACCGCTGCAGGTAGTGGACGCCGAACAACGAAAAGACGTAGGCGCCAATGACGGCGGCCAGAACGAACGCGCCGAGCGAGATATGCGGCCGGTGCCTGTTGAGATAACCCAACACGCGCCGGACTCCCGCCGTTGGCTGCCGATCCGGTTGCGGTGGTGCCGGGGCCGCCGGTGTTTCGGTGGTCATCGGTCCCGCTCAGCAACTCGCCGGCGAAATCCATCCGGTAGGGACGACACGGGCAGATGGTATGAACTGAGGCGCTAGGTGCGCGGCGAAATCCCATGCTAGAAGGTCTTCTTTCACCTCCCGGAAAGTCGCTGTTAACGCGACCCGGCGTTCCGCCGACCGACGCGCCAGCGAAGGACCGGCCGAAGTGGGGCGCCCGGACAATTAACCCGCCTGGCAAACTCCGGGCAGTCGGTTTTCGATTGCTCGTTGGAAGTATTCAATTCACCTGACGTTTCTTTACCGGCACGGCAACAGCTGTAATTGTCGACCTAGGTCGACATCTGGCGGCCGTGTGCCCGACGCCAGGCGCCTGGCCAGTACGACTGCGGTGTCCCTGGGCCCGCCACGGCGGTGCGCGCCCGCACTCCCGAGGAGGAACCCCACGTGAAGCACACCCGACGGGCTGCCACCAAGCACGTGCTGGCCGCGAGCGCACTGCTGCTCGCGGGGTGTGCCACCCCATCGCACACCGCCCTACCTTATGCCCACGGATCGCGGGTCGATTGTGGTGGCAAACAACAAATCTCGGCCAGCGGCTCAACCGCGCAGGCAAATGCGATGCGAAAATTCATCGATGCCTATGCCAAGGCATGCAAGGGCCAATCCCTTTCCTACACCGCCAACGCGTCGGGCGCCGGCGTCGCCGACTTCCTGTCCGGCAGAAGCGACTTTGCCGGATCCGACTTGCCGCTAACCGACGAGCAGTACGCGGCGGCCAAACAGCGCTGCGACGGCGCCGACGCGTGGAACCTGCCGGTGGTCTTCGGTCCGATTGCAGTCACCTACAACATCAACGCCATCGACTCGCTCGTGCTCGACGCACCGACCCTGGCCAGGATTTTCAACGGCAGCATCACCCGGTGGGACGATCCGGCCATCACCGCGCTCAACGCGTCGATGCCCCCGGAGAACATTCACGTCGTCTACCGGGCCGACCCATCCGGCACCAGCGCCCACTTTCAGGCCTACCTGGAGGCGGCGTCCGGAAGTGCCTGGGGCCGGGGCGGCGGCAAGGTATTCAACGGCGGCGTCGGCACCGGCGCATACGGCAACATCGGCACCTCCGCAGAGGTGAAGAACACCGAGGGCGCGATCTCCTACAACGAACTGTCGTTCGCGCTGCAGGAAGGATTGTTCGCAGCCCAAATCAAGACCTCGGCGAGCCGGAAATCGTTGCGGCCGGTGCGTATTGGCGTCGACACCGTCGGAAGGACCATTGCCAACGCAAAGATCGTCGGCAAGGGAAACGATCTTGTGCTCGATACCACGTCCTTTTACAACCCCACCCAACCCGACGTCTACCCGATCGTGATGGTCAGCTATGAGATCGTCTGCTCGAAATATCCCGACCCCAGCGTCGGCCAGGCGGTGAAGGCCTTCCTGCAGGCCGCGGTCGGCCCGGGCCAGGCAGACCTGGACCGGACCGGCTATATCCCGCTGCCGCCCGAATTCCAGTCGCGGGTGTTCAGCGCAGTCGACGCCATCACCTCGACGCCGATAGCGAATGCCGGGTAAGCCGCGTCGATTGGCCTGACCGGCTTCAGGTCTTCGTCGGCGATTTTCGATCGCGATGCCGCCACCACGCAGTGATGAAAATAGTCATCGCGGTCACCAGGCCGATCAACACCCACAGCACGACGGCCTGGTCGATCCACGATCCGTACGGCGGGCTGCCCGGCAAGATGTTGCGCAGCGGCACGATCGCGAACAGCATTGCGCCATACCAGGTTATGAATGGCGGCAGGAACGACGTTCTGCCCAAAGCCATCGGGATAGCCACCCACAACGCCAGGATCGGGAGGGCGATGAGGACGAGGATGACGCCGACATCGAAGATCAGCGGACCCTTGGCCCGGTGCAGCGTGATGACCACGTTGTCCATCACGTTGGGGTCCGGGTCGTCGGGGTCGTGCACACGGGTGACGCTGGCATCCCAGCCGTCCAGCTTCCCGGTGACTTCCACACGGGCGGGTACCTTCTCGCGGTTGGGCCCGGTCCCGGTGAACACGTCCGCCGCAATGACTTGCGTCTTATAGGTGTCGAATGGCCAATTGCCCGGATCGCCGCGAGCTTCGATCGTGGTGGAGACCTGCGCCGGCGCCTTACCGACCGGGTACTGCAGGTCGCCGAGATCATTGTCCGGGTACAACCGCACCGCGGCGTCCGTGGTCAGCACACCAAAGTTCTTGTCGTACAGCGAATCCTTGGGGTAGACAAGCACATTGACCGTGAGTCGATTCGCCACCGTCTTCAGCTCGCTCAGACTCACCTGCACGATACTGTCCTCGGCCTCGACCTTGCTGAAGTCGACCGCGGGCAGCGGCGGCGCCGACTTGGCCAACAGGTGCACCGCGATCAGGGACAGCACGTAGACACTCACGATGGCCACGAGAATTCCGAATGCGATGGCGATTTGCCGTCCCCGCGACTCGTGCGGGGACGGAGGAAGCGGCGGAGCTTGTACAGTCATCGGACCTCACCACCACAAATTCGACTAGTTTGCTGCCTGCTGCTTAGGCACGGCCAGATGCTAACAGTCGGCGCGCGATTTCACGGGATAACCACCGCAAATTGCTGCATCGCGTGGGTTTCGCCGTGCCTGGCCCCGGGTCGGTCGGGCCGATTACTTGACGTGCTTAATCACGCGAAAAGGCAAGCGCGAGTTCAGCTTCCACGTCGACATACGGTCGGCCCGATAAATCGACGGTGACCGCAGCGATGCTGCCGCCGGTGAAGATGAACGGCGCCTTGTAACGGCTGGATACGCCGGAGCCCCCGTTGCGGCCGATGGTGATGCCCGCACCCGCCAGCCCGAACGTTCCCGGGTGGGTGATCACCTCCGCCAGCGTGCCGACCACCTCGTCGTCGATGAATAGGGTCACGCCGCCGAGCGGGGTGTGGCTGTTCGGCACCGTCCCGGTCCGCGTGTAGCTGACACCGAACAGGTGTCTGCCCAACGGCACCGAGCCCGCCGAGGAAACCAACTGCTGGCGCTCGCCGAGGAAGTTGTAGACATAGTGCAGCCGGCCGTCCTGGATGAACAGCACGTGCCCGCCGTGCGCTCCGCCCTGCTTGAACAGCACCCCTTCGGCCCCCGTGGTGTCCACCGTCACGTCGGCCAGGATCCCGAACGAGCGGCCACGGATTTCGGCAGCGGCGCCGATCCCGACGTCCGCGCAGTCGGGGTAGTAGACGTAGCTGCTCCGGTCCCCCGCCAGATGCGGCCGGAACCGGGTCAACGTCTCCATCAGATTCAGGTCGCCCAGTGGCAGCCCGTTGTACTTGGCGGCCTCGGAAAACCACAGTGCCTTCAGCTCTTCCAGCTTCTCGGGGTGCTGGGCGGCCAAGTCGTGGCACTGGCTGCGGTCGGCCTCGATATGGAAGAGCTCCCAGCGGTCGGCGTCGAAGTGTGACCACCCCGCGGGGCTGGCGGCGTGCACGGTGTTGGCGAACCAACCCTCGTGCCAGATGCCACGGGTGCCGAGCATGGCGTAGAACTGGGTCCGCTTTCCGGTGTCGGCGCTCGGATCGGCCAGGGCCGCTTTGAAACTCACACCGTCCAGCGGCTTCTGCGCAATACCCTTGACCGTGCCCGGCGGCGCCATGTCCAGCAGGTCGTAGACGGTCGGCGTGATGTCGGAAACGTTGACGTAGTTGTCGCGAATCTCGCCGCGCGCCGCAATCCCGTTGGGCCAGGAGATGATTGCGGAATCGGCGATACCGCCCTCATGCGAGGCATAGCGCTTGTAGAGCTTGTAGGGCGTGTTGAACGCCATCGCCCACCCGATCGGATAGTGGTTGTAGGTCTGCGGCCCACCGAGGTGGTCGAAGAGCTTCATGCTCTCCTCGACCGTGTCGATGTAACCGTTGAAGAACTTGCCCTCGTTCACCGATCCGTTCGGGCCACCCTCGCCGCTGGCACCGTTGTCGGAGATCACCACGACGATGGTGTTGTCCAACTGGCCGGACTCCTCGAGGTAATCCAGAATGCGGCCGATTTGGGCGTCGGTGTAGCTCAGGAAGCCGGCGAACACCTCGGCCATCCGGGTGAACAACCGCTTCTCTTCGTCGGTCAGCGAGTCCCAGGGCCGCACCGTGTCCTGTAGCGGCCACGGCTCGCCGTTGGGGCCCTGCACGTCCAGATAGGGGTTCACCGGGGACAATTCGGTCTCCGGCGGCACGATCCCCATCGACTTCTGGTTCTCCAGCACGATCTCGCGGTAGCGTTCGTACCCCATGTCGAACCGGCCCGCGTACTTGTCGGCCCACTCGGTGAAGACGTGATGTGGTGCGTGCCCGGCGCCCGGGCACACGTAACTGAACCACGGCTTGTCGGGCGCAATCACCTTGGCATCACGGATGAACTGAATTGTTCTGTCCGCCAAGTCTTTTGACAAGTGATAGCCGTCCTCGGGGGTGCCGGGCGGAGCCACCGGGTGGTTGTCGTACACCAGGTCGGGGTACCACTGGTCGGTCTCGCCGCCCAGGAAGCCGTAGAACCGCTCGAAACCGCGGGCGACCGGCCAGTTCCGCTTTGTGGAGGCCATGTTGGACTCTTCGAGCGGCGTGAGGTGCCACTTGCCGACGCAGTACGTGTTGTAGCCGCGCTCGGCGAGGACCTCGGAGATCAGCGCGGTATCGGTCGGGATGCGGCCGTTGCAGTTCGGGAAGCCCTCGGTGAATTCCTCGATGGTCGCCATCCCCACCGTGGTGGCGTTGCGGCCCGTCAACAACGAAGCGCGGGTTGGGGAACACAGCGCGGTGGTGTGAAACTGCGACAGCCGCACCCCGCGCTCGGCAATGCGCGACATGGCGGGCATCTCGACCAGGCCGCCGAAGCAGTCCCACGTGGCGATGCCGGTGTCGTCCCACACCAGATACAAGATGTTCGGTGCGCCGTCCGGCGCGGTGGGCGCCGCGTACGGACCCCAATCCGGGTCCGAGTCGCGGATATCCAGCTCAATCTTGCCTTGAAATTCGCGCGAGTCAGCAGACATGCGCCGAGCGTAACGCCGTGGCGAAGATTCCGATCTCTTTTCGCCCTGCCGTGGCGTGCGCAAAGCAAAACGCCCGAGGCCGCATGGCCTCGGGCGTTCAATGCTCGGCGATTACTTGGCCTTTTCCAACACCTCGACGAGCCGCCACCGCTTGGTGGCCGACATCGGGCGGGTCTCCATCAGCGCGACACGATCGCCGATGCCGGCGACGCTGTCCTCGTCGTGCGCCTTGACCTTCTTGGTCGTCCGGATGATCTTGCCGTACAGCGAGTGCCGCGTCCGATCTTCCAGCTCGACCACGATGGTCTTCTGCATCTTGTCGCTCACCACGTAGCCGATGCGCGTCTTGCGACGGCCGCGCGCCTTCGGGTTGGCCGGAGTGCGCTGGGGGCCTTTCTCTTTCGAAGTGCCGCCCTGTGGCGCAGCCTTCGAGGCGGCTTTAGCTTCTGCCATCACGATTCCTTGCTTCCGTCGGATCCATCAGGACCACTAGCCAGGCCCAGTTCGCGTTCACGCAGCACGGTGTACACACGGGCGATCTCGCGACGCACCGTGCGCAGCCGGCGGTTGTTGTTGAGCTGACCCGTCGCCATCTGGAAGCGCAGGTTGAACAGCTCCTCCTTGGATTCACGCAGGCGATCGGTGAGCTCTTCTTCGGTGAGCTCGCGCAGTTCGCCAGGCGAAATACCCACTGCCATCAGAACTGATCCTCTCGGGTGATGATGCGTGCCTTGATCGGGAGCTTGTGGATGGCCCGGGTGAGCGCCTCTCGTGCGGTCTGCTCGTTGGGGTAGCTGAGCTCGAACAGCACCCGACCCGGCTTCACGTTGACAACCCACCACTCCGGGGAACCCTTACCCGAACCCATCCGGGTTTCGGCGGGCTTCTTGGTCAGCGGACGGTCGGGAAAGACGTTGATCCACACCTTGCCGCCACGCTTGATGTGTCGGTTGATCGCGATACGAGCGGATTCGATCTGCCGGTTGGTGACGTACGCGTGCTCCAAGGCCTGGATGCCGTAGTCGCCGAAATTCACCGCCGTGCCGCCGCTGGCGATGCCGCGCTGGCGGGGGTGGTGTTGCTTGCGGTGCTTAACTCTGCGGGGAATCAACATGATTCAGCTCTCCGTGCTCTGCGGTTCGGGGGCGGAAGCACCCTCGGCCGCGGCGGTCGCAGTGGTCGCCGTGCTGTCGGCGCCTGCAGTGCTCTCTGCGGCACCTGCGGCGCGGCCGGCCTCGGTGCTGGTGGCCGTGGTGCCCGACGCACCGCTGCGGCGCGGGCGGGTGCCCGACGGCCGTTCGCGGCGCGGACGATCGGCTGCCGCCGGTGCGGCAGCGGCCAATTCGCGCTTGCCGCCGACGATGTCACCCTTGTAGATCCACACCTTCACACCGATCCGGCCGAAGGTGGTCTTGGCCTCGTAGAGGCCGTAGTCGATCTCGGCGCGCAGCGTGTGCAACGGCACCCGGCCCTCGCGGTAGAACTCCGAGCGGCTCATCTCGGCACCACCGAGACGGCCCGAGCACTGCACCCGGATGCCCTTGACGTTGGGCTGACGCATCGCCGATTGGATGGCCTTGCGCATCGCGCGACGGAACGCCACCCGGTTGCTCAGCTGCTCGGCAACACCCTGAGCCACCAATTGTGCTTGCGACTCCGGGTTTTTGACCTCGAGGATGTTCAGCTGGACCTGCTTGCCGGTCAGCTTCTCCAGGTCGGCGCGGATGCGGTCCGCCTCGGTGCCGCGGCGGCCGATCACGATGCCGGGCCGCGCGGTGTGGATGTCGACGCGGACGCGGTCGCGGGTCCGCTCGATCTCCACGTCGGCGATGCCGGCGCGCTCCAGACCGGTGGACAGCAGCCGGCGGATGGACACGTCTTCCTTGACGTAGTCCGCGTACTGCTTGTCCGCGTACCAGCGAGACTTCCAGTCAGTGGTAATCCCCAGCCGGAAGCCGTGCGGATTGATCTTTTGGCCCACTAGTCTGAGCCTCCCTTCGCTTCAGCAGTCTCAGACGTGTTGGCTTCGGATTTGGTCTCGGCCTTGGCTGCCGCCTTCTTCGCGGGCGCCTTGCTGGCCGCCTTCTTGGCGGGCGCCTTCTTGGCGGGCGCCTTGGCGGCAGCCTTGCTGCCCTCGGCGCGGCGCGCCCGAGACGACTTCGACGACTGCTGGTCCTTGCTCGGACGGCTCTCCACGATCACGGTGATGTGGCTGGTGCGGCGGCGAATCCGGAACGCCCGACCCTGGGCGCGCGGACGAATCCGCTTGGCGGTCGGCCCCTCGTCGGCGTAGACCGTGGCGACCACCAGGGTTGAGGGGTCCAGGCCGTCGTTGTTCTGCGCGTTGGCCGCGGCGCTGGCGATCACCTTGGCGACCGGCTCGCTGGCGGCCTGCGGCGCCCAGCGCAAGATGTCGAGCGCGTCGGTCACCGACTTGCCGCGGACCAGGTTGATCACCCGGCGCGCCTTGGTCGGCGACACCCGCACGAACCGTGCCTTGGCGGTCGCCGACGGGAAAGCCGAAGGAAATTCAGTCGAGGTCATCGCCGTTTGGCCTTCCGATCGTCCTTGATGTGCCCCTTGAAGGTGCGCGTCGGCGCGAACTCACCGAGCTTGTGGCCGACCATGGCTTCGGTGACGAACACCGGGACGTGCTTGCGGCCGTCGTGCACCGCGAAGGTGTGACCGATGAAATCGGGGATGATCGTCGAACGGCGCGACCAGGTCTTGATGACCTGCTTGCTGTTCTTCTCGTTCTGCACATCCACCTTCTTGAGCAGGTGGTCGTCGACGAACGGACCCTTCTTCAGGCTGCGTGGCATCTGTTACTCCTACCGGCCGTGCTTCTTGCCGGTGCGACGGCGCCGGACGATGAGCTTGTTGCTGGCTTTGTTCGGGTGACGGGTGCGGCCCTCGGGCTTACCCCACGGGCTCACCGGGTGACGACCACCGGAGGTCTTACCCTCACCGCCACCATGCGGGTGGTCCACCGGGTTCATCACGACACCACGGACGGTCGGACGCTTGCCCTTCCAGCGCATGCGACCGGCCTTGCCCCAGTTGATGTTTGCCTGCTCGGCGTTGCCCACCTCGCCGACGGTGGCGCGGCAACGCACGTCGACGCGACGGATCTCACCGCTGGGCATGCGCAGCGACGCGTAGCTGCCCTCTTTACCGAGCAGCTGGATGCTCGCGCCGGCCGAACGCGCCATCTTGGCGCCGCCGCCCGGCCGCAGCTCCACCGCGTGCACCAACGTACCGGCCGGGATGTTGCGCAGCGGCAGGTTGTTACCCGGCTTGATGTCGGCGTTCGCACCGGACTCGACCACGTCGCCCTGCGAAAGACCAAGCGGGGCAATGATGTAACGCTTCTCGCCGTCGAGGAAGTGCAGCAGCGCGATGTTGGCGGTGCGGTTGGGGTCGTACTCGATGTGGGCGACCTTGGCGTTGACGCCGTCCTTGTCGTTGCGCCGGAAGTCGATCACCCGGTAGGCGCGCTTGTGGCCACCACCCTTGTGCCGGGTGGTGATGCGCCCGTGCGCGTTGCGCCCGCCATGACCGTGCAGGGGGCGCACCAAGGATTTCTCCGGCTCCGTGCGAGTGATCTCGGCGAAGTCGGACACGCTCGCACCACGGCGACCCGGGGTGGTCGGCTTGTATTTGCGAATTGCCATGTCTAATCAGATCTTTCTCTCCACGCGCGGCGGGCTAGGCCGGTGCTCCGAACAGATCAATCGGCTTGCTGCCCGGGGCCAGCGTCACGATCGCGCGCTTGGTGCTCTTGCGCTTGCCGAAACCGGTCCGGGTGCGCTTGCGCTTACCCTGTCGGTTCGCGGTGTTCACCGATGCGACCTTGACGGAGAAGATCTTCTCGATAGCGATCTTGATCTGCGTCTTGTTCGAATCGGGGTGCACCACGAAGGTGTACACGTTGTCGTCGAGCAGTCCGTAGGACTTCTCCGAGATGACCGGAGCCAGGATGATGTCGCGTGGGTCAGTGACGGTCGCCATCAGGCCGAAACCTCCACATCAGCGTTGTCTGCGGTGCCCGTCGCCGCCGCGATGTAGGCGCGCAGCGCCTCGACGCTGAACACCACGTCGTCGGAGCGCAACACGTCGTAGGTGTTGAGCTGATCGGGCGAAAGGATGTGCACGCCGGGCAGGTTGCGCACGCTCTTCTGTCCGGTCTCGTCGGTGCGGCCGATCACGACCAGCACCTGCTTGCGATCGGTCAGCGTGCTCAGAAATGCCCTGGCACTTTTGGTCGACGGGGTCTGACCCGACACCAGCTCGGTGACCGCGTGGATGCGGCCGTTGCGGGCCCGGTCGGACAAGGCCCCACGCAGCGCCGCCGCGATCATCTTCTTCGGCGTGCGTTGGCTGTAGTCGCGCGGCTTGGGGCCGTGCACGGTGCCACCGCCGGTGAACTGTGGGGCACGCGTCGAACCCTGCCGGGCGCGTCCGGTGCCCTTCTGCCGGTACGGCTTTCGGCCACCGCCGGAGACCTCGCCCCGGGTCTTGGTCGAGTGCGTGCCCTGCCGAGCCGCGGCCCGCTGCGCGGTGACCACCTGGTGCATCAACGCGATATTGGCCGGCGCATCGAACAATTCGGCGGGCAGCTCGACGGAACCGTCGACCTTACCGTCCGGGGTCTTGACGTCAATTTCTAAATTCTTCGAAGCTGCCATTACTTCTCACCTCGTTTGATCGCAGTGCGGACCACAACGAGTCCACCGGTGCGGCCGGGAACCGCACCCTTGATCAACAGCACGCCGTTCTCGGCATCGACCTTGTGCACCACCAGGTTCTGCACGGTCACCCGGTCGTTACCCATCCGGCCCGCCATCCGCGTGCCCTTGAACACGCGCGCGGGCGTCGCGCAGCCACCGATGGATCCCGGACGACGGTGCACCGCCTGGGCACCGTGGCTGGCGCCCTGGCCACGGAAACCGTGGCGCTTCATGGTGCCCGCGAAGCCCTTGCCTTTGGAGGTGCCGGTCACGTCGACATAGGTGCCGTCGGCGAAGATCTCGGCCGTCAGTTCCTGGCCGACCTCATATTCGGCGGCCGCGTCCGGGCCGTCCAAACGCAGCTCGGCCAGATGCCGGCGCGGGTTGATTCCCGCCGCGGCGTACTGGCCGGTGACGGGCTTGGTGACTTTACGCGGGCTGATCTCGCCGTAGGCCAACTGCACGGCGCTGTATCCGTCGCGCTCCGGGGTGCGGATGCGCGTCACCACGTTGGGCCCCGCTTTGACCACGGTCACCGGCACGACCCGGTTGTTCTCGTCGAACACCTGCGTCATGCCCAGCTTGGTACCCAGAATGCCTTTTCTCGCCATTAGATCTGGATCTCCTACTGGATGTTGACGTCGACGCTGGCCGGCAGATCGATGCGCATCAACGCGTCAACGGTCTTCGGCGTCGGGTCGAGAATGTCGATCAGCCGCTTGTGCGTACGCATCTCGAAGTGCTCCCGCGAGTCCTTGTACTTGTGCGGAGAGCGGATGACGCAATACACATTCTTCTCGGTCGGCAGCGGCACCGGCCCTACGACGCTGGCACCCGTACGAACGACGGTCTCGACGATCTTGCGCGCCGAGGCGTCGATGGCCTCATGGTCGTAGGCCTTAAGCCTGATGCGGATCTTCTGTCCCGCCACGCTTCTCCTACCCTCACTCCTCGAAAAGGCCCGTGTCCGAGCCTGGTGCCCCCGGCCCGCCCGCTCGACCCGGCCATTGGGCCGATCGAGCGCCGCGCCGGATACTGCGCCGCTGTTTACCTGTCGTGGTCCACCGGCCCCCGCGGTCGGGCGTGTCACCCCACACACAGCCTCGGCGCGGCCATTTTGACGGCCAAGATAGTCGCTCCAAGGATGGGACCGGACGCGCCCGTTTGGGCGCTGGTCGTATGCCCGGCCAGGCGCAAACCCGGCTCAAGGCAACCCGAACAGTATGCCCTACATCGTGGCTGGTTCAAAATTGCGGGCCGAATCGCGCCCGCCGCCGCGCTACCAGGACGAATAGGGCATTTCACCCAGCTGCGAGGATCACGGTCCTTCGCGGATCGACCCCGGGTACATACGTTCGGATCGGAGCCAGGAAACCGAACGGGGGCGGCTGTGAACACACCGATCGTCGATGCCGCCGCGCAGGCGCTGGCCGACCCCATGGCCTATACCGACGAAGCCAAGTTGCACGCCGCCCTGACCCACCTGCGCGCACACGCGCCGGTGTCGCTGGTCGACCGTCCGCCCTACAACCCCTTCTGGGCGATCACCAAGCACGCCGATGTCATGGAGATCGAGCGCGCCCACGACCTGTTCACCAACCAGCCCCGGCCGGTTCTCGTCACCGCCGACGTCGATGGTCTCAATCGCGCCCGACAGGACGCCGGGTCGGCTCTGCGCACCCTGGTCCACATGGATGGCCCGGACCACCGCGCGTTCCGCGCGATCGGCGCCGACTGGTTCCGGCCCAAGGCGATGCGGACGTTGCAGCTCCGCGTCGCCGAGTTGGCCAAGTCCTACGTGGACGCGATGGCAGCCGCGGGCAACGAATGCGACTTCGTGCAGGAGGTCGCGGTGAACTTCCCGCTCTATGTGATCCTGTCGCTGCTGGGCCTGCCGGACTCGGACTTTCCCCGCATGCTCGCACTGACGCAGGAGCTGTTCGGCGTCAGCGACGCCGATCGCCGGCGTGGCAGCACGCCCGAGTCGCGCCTGGCGGTGATACAGGACTTACTCGCCTACTTCACCGCGCTCACCGCGTCGCGGCGCGAACACCCCACCCAGGACCTGGCCTCGGCGATCGCCAACGCCACGGTCAACGGCGAGCCCCTTTCGGACGTCGACGCCGCGTCGTATTACGTGATCGTCGCCACCGCCGGTCACAACACGACCAGTTCGACGATCTCCGGAGGATTGCTGGCGTTGATCGAAAATCCCGACCAGCGCAAGCGGCTGACCGACGATTTGGGACTGATGCCGCAGGCAGCCGAGGAGATGATCCGTTGGGTGACGCCGGTGAAGAACTTCATGCGCACCGCCACGGCCGACACCGTGGTGCGCGGCGTGCCGATCGCCAAGGGCAAGGCGGTGTATCTGTCCTACGTCTCGGCCAACCGCGACGAGGAGGTGTTCGACGGTCCGTTCCGCTTCGACGTCGGGCGAAACCCGAACAAGCACTTGGCGTTCGGCCACGGCGTTCACTTCTGCCTGGGCGCGACGCTGGCTCGCATGGAGGTGACCGGATTCTTCAGCGAGCTGTTGCCGCGGGTGAAATCCATTGAGCTGAATGGGGAACCGGAACTGCTCGCGACGACGTTCGTTGGCGGGCTCAAGCGTCTGCCCATTCGATACTCGCTGCGTTAGCAGCCGCCGCGAAGGGAATCGCGAGTCCGCGCATGAAACATGCCATCACTACCTTCGTCACCGACGAGAGCATTTCTCCGGGCGCACTCGCCATGGCGGTCGAAGAACGAGGGTTTGGCTCCCTGATCGTTCCGGAGCACTCCCACATGCCCGTCGCCTATGAAGAACCGTTCCCCGACGCGGGCACGCCGGGCCGCGAGTACTACCGCACCCTGGATCCCTTTGTGGTGTTGACCGCCGCCGCCATGGCGACACAAGATCTGGTGTTGATGACCGGCGTGCTCTTGTTGGCGCAACGCGATGTCTTCTATACGGCCAAGGAAGTCGCCAGCCTCGACCTGATCTCCGGTGGGCGACTCAAAATCGGCGTCGGCGTGGGCTGGAATCGGCACGAGATGCGCCATTGCGGTGTCAATCCCGCGACCCGGGGCGCTAAGACCGACGAGCAGATCCGCGCGCTACGACAGATATGGACGAACGACATAGCGGAGTTCCACGGCGAGTTCGTCGATTTCGGTCCGAGTTTCTCCTGGCCGAAACCGCTCCAACGGCCGAATCCACCGCTCTACATCGGTGGATCCAGTCGCGCCGCGCTGCAACGCCTTTGCGACGTTGGGGACGGTTGGCTGCCTCCCCCGCTGCCTGCCGACGAGATCGAGCGGGCACGTCAGTTCATGGCCGACAATGGCCGCCCCGACATCCCGATCACGATGTTCGGCGCCCCCGCGGATCCCAACGCGTTGGCCGATTACGCCGCCGCCGGCGTCGAGGAGGCCGCGTTCCTGCTGCCGACCCTGCCGGAATCCGATGCGCTGCGCGAACTGGACAAGCTGGCCGCCCTAGCGCAGATCACCACCTGACTGCGGGGCGGCTCAGCCGTCCGGACAAACGCCAGCTTCGCGTCAAGGCGCCGGGGCTCACCCCCCGCGGTTGGACCCTCAGGCACCCGCGGATTCGATGCTCGCGGCGCTCGCGCGCCGCTGTGTCCGCTGCACGTGCAGGAACCCGTCGACCGCGGCGAGCGCGCATTCGCGGTAGTCGAAGTCCGGCAGCGTCGACAGCCGGCCCAGCACCAGCGGACCGATCAGCAAGGCGATGGCCCGGGACCGGTCCACCTCGCCGAGCTCGGCGGCCTCCGGGCTGTCGAACAGGGCGTCGAACGGCGCCGCGTACTGCTGGGCGATGCGCTCGCGCAGGGTGGTGATGGCCGGGCTGTCGGCGGTGCGCGCGTGGTCGGGCTCCGGCAACCCCTCCAGGTCGCGGCCGAGCGCCAGCCAGGACATCGCGGTCATCACCGCCGGCGCCTGCGCCACGGCGTCGGCCTGCTCCAGCACCAGGGCGATCAGGCGGTCGCGCAGCGAACCCTCCTGCGGCGGCATCGGCGACGGCGGGATGAGGCTGTTGAACGCGGCTGCCAGCAAATCGTTTCCACTCGGGAAGTGGCGGTACAAAGTTGCCCTCGCGACGTTGGCGGTACGAGTCACTGCCTCGACGGTCACCGCGCTGGGACCCCCGGCGCGCAACAGCGTGGCCGCGGCTTCCAGCAAACGAGCGCGGGACCGAGCGGGCCGGGGGTCGGTGCTCTCCTCGGTGATTGTGACTCACCTCCCTGTTTAGAACTAAGACTATCCGTCTATCAACGAGACTATTGGTCTTAAATCTCTGCACGCCCCCGAAGGGAGGCGAATTCATGGTCGATGTCGTCGATGTCTTTGCCCGACCTGCACAGCGTACTGATGCGGTCCGTATTGGTGGTAGCCCTCGGGCGCGCGCCTGGACGCTGGCGGTCGCCTGCATGGGTGTCGCGCTGGTCGTCGCGTCGATGACGGCGCTGAACACCGCACTGGGCGATCTCGCCGTGGCCACCTCGGCTACCCAGTCGCAGCTGAACTGGATCGTCGACGGCTACACCGTGGCGCTGGCCTGCCTGCTGCTGCCGGCCGGCGCGATCGGCGACCGGTACGGCCGGCGCGGTGCGCTGCTGACCGGCCTGGTGGTATTCGCGCTCGGCTCGGCGACCCCGGCGATCCTGCACAGTCCCATGCAGATCATCGCGGGACGCGCGGTGGCCGGCGTCGGTGCCGCCTTCGTCATGCCCGCAACGCTGTCGCTGCTGACCGTGGCCTATCCGAAAGACCAGCGCATGAAGGCTGTCGGCATCTGGGCGGGCACCGCCGGTTCCGGCGGGGTGCTGGGATTAATCGGTTCCGGTGTGCTGCTGCGCTTTTGGGATTGGCACGCGATTTTCTGGTCGCTGGGTCTGACGGGATTGGTGATCTTCGCCCTGGCATGCACCGTCGCGCCGTCGCGCGACAAGACCGCTCCGCCCATCGATTCCCTGGGTGCGGTGCTGATCGGCACGGCGGTGGCGATTGCGGTCGCGGCGATCTTGGCGGCCCCCGACCGGGGCTGGGCCGATCCCCTGGTGTGGGGCGGAGTGCTAGTGGGGGCGATCATCGCCGCGCTGTTCGGGGTGGTCGAATTTCGGCGCGAACACCCGCTTCTCGACGTGCGGCTGTTCGCCGATCCCAATTTCGCCACCGGGGTGGCAGCCATCGTCGTGCTGTTCGGTGCGACGTTCGGGTTCTTCTATATCGGCATGCAGTACGTGCAGCAGATCATGGGGTACTCGCCGTTGACGACGGCAATCGCATTCGGCCCCTTCATGGTTCCGTTGGGCATCTTCTCAGCGTTGTCGTTCTGGTACGTGCCGAAACTCGGCTTGCGGCTGGTGCTGTTCATTGGAACCGGGCTGATGGCGGTCGGCTTCGCGTGCCTGTCCGGCCTGACCCTGCACTCCACCTACACTCAATTCGCTTGGCCCACCCTAATTCTGGCAACCGGAATCGGAATCTGCACGGCGCCGACGACATCGGCCATCATGGGTGCGGTGCCCGATGAGAAGCAGGGCGTCGCTTCCGCGGTGAACGACACCTCGCGGGAGATGGGCGGCGCCCTGGGCATCGCCGTGGCAGGTTCGATACTGGCCGGCCGCTATTCGCACGAGCTGGCGCCGCAATTGGCGAACTTCCCCCCGGCGGTGCGCGGACCCGCCACCGACTCCCTGGCCAAAGCCGTCGAAGTGGCCGCGCAACTCGGGCCGCAGGGCGCCAGGCTGGCCGAGGTCAGCAAGACCGCGTTTCTGACCGCCATGCACGCGTCGACGATCGTGATGGCCGTGCTCGTCGGCATCATCTCCGTCCTGATCGGACTGTGGGCCCCCGGACGCGACGGCAACCAGTTGCGCCCGGTGCGCCGCCTGCTGGCGCACCGACGCAGCTAGCGGCCCCTCAGCGGACGAACTGCGCCGCGCGATGCCCGAGCATCACGATGCTCGCATGCGGTCCGCGACTGGTGACCGTGGGCAGAATCGACCCGTCGATCACCCAAAGATTGTCGATCCCCCGCACCCGGCACTGCGGGTCGACGACGGCGCGCGGGTCACCGTCGACACCCATTGGGGCGCTGGCACACAGGTGCTGGGAAGTGGCCCAGGCGGGATCCCCCACATACGTTGCGGCGCTCGCCAATTCACGGGCCAACTCGGCCCCCCGCTGCAGGGCCGCCACGTCCTCGGGCTCGCTGTCGTAGCGGTGCTCGATGCGCGGGGGTACCCCGGGATCAGCCGACAACAGCGCGATGCGGCCCCGGGCCCGTGGCCGCATCAATGCCACGCCGATATGCGGCCAGTCCGGATGACCGGCGGCACCGTCACCGGTCATCGCGACGAAACCACCTGTGTAGGGCCTGATCTCCACATCGTCGGCGGTGTTGAGCACCACCTCGAGCACCGGTCGCCCAGCCGCGACCGTCCAGTTTGTGGGCAGCACCCATTCCGGGTGGTCGCTGCACGACATGCCGACCGGCAGCGACATCAGCACCGGGACACCGGATGCCCGCAACATCGCCTCGTCGCCGATACCCGACAGCATCAGCAGCTGGGCCGTTGCAATGGCACCGGCGCACAAGACGATTCGATCGGCCATGATTGTCGTTGCACCGCCGGGGCCCACCGCGTCGACGCCCGAAGCCACGGTTCGATTGAACCGCAATCGCACCGCCCGCGTTTGCGCCAGCACGGTCAGGTTGGGCCTACCCAACGCCGGCAGCAGATACGCCGCCCCCGAGCCGATCCGCACCCCGTCGACGATGTTGAGTGGCACCGCCCCGATACCCGGCATCAGCTGCGGTCCACAATCATTGAGATCGCGGATCCAGGAAAACCCGGAGCGGCGCGTGGCGTCGATGAAACTCTCTGTGGTGCCGGTCATTTCGTGTGTTCGACGGACACGTATCGGTCCTGCGTCGCCGTGTGCGGGACCGGTGAAGTCCAGGTCGGTCTCGATGGCGCGGAAATGGCCGGCGACGTCGGACCACGCCCAGCCCGGTATGCCCGCCCCGTCGAAATCCTGTGGTAATCCGCGACAGAAATATCCGCCATTGACCGCACCGGAGCCGCCGATCGTCGCGCCGCGCACGATCGGCGCCACCCGGACGGGCTGCTCGGTGAGCCTGGTCTGATAGCGCTGCACCAGCGGGCTGCGAGACCCGATCGGCAGCTGCAGCCCGTTGACGGTCTGCGCCAGCAGAGCCGGATCGCCGAGCGCCGGGCCGGCCTCGAGAACGGTTACCGCGCAGCCGGGGTCGGCGGAAAGACGTTCGGCAACAACCGATCCGGCACTTCCGGCGCCGACGATGAGCACATCGCTGTGCACGGTCAAGGCAGCGGCTAGCTGCGGATCTGCGGTTTGAGCGCGCGCAGGTTACGTTCGCGCACCACGCCCCACCACAGCCCCAACCCGTAGGCCAGGTCGTCGACGCGTTTGAGCAGCAGATAGGTCAGCGGCCCGATCGGTTCGGCGTCGTCACCGGTCGCGTCCCGCCGGCGAAGCCAGTCCACCACGCCGTCCATTACCGCCGCGACGACCACGACGCGGCGACAGTGCCGGGACAGGATCGCCGCAACCAGCGCGACCGGCCAGTAGTGCCGGCAGATGGCCGAGGCGAGCTGCAGCGCCGCCGACCATAGGCCGCGGGCCGCGATTGCCAGCACATCGGCAAACGAGGTCTCGGTGCCGCGCATGGCGTTGGCGATGCGCCGACCGGTCAGCAACGCGATCAGGATCGACGTCAGCTGGGACAGGCTGGTGCCCAGCGCCATCAGTATCCAGGCCATCAGCGCCCAACCCGAGATCACCACCGGGGCCGTCTTGTCGGGGTGCCGCACCGACAGCGGAGCCGCAGAGCCACCGTAAAATGCCTTGCGCGCAACCCAATCCCGCAGTTGGGTGCGGTGATCGTGCGCGACGAGCGCAATCGGCTCGTAACGCAGCCGGGCGCCTGCCTCGATGAGCCGCCAGCACAGGTCGACGTCCTCGCCGGACTGCATGGTCTCGTCGAACCCGCTGACCTCGCATAGGGCCGCACGACGGCAGATGATCGCCGCGCTGGGGACGTAGGAGACCGTGCTGTGCGGCAATACCGGCGCCTCGCGCTGCCCGAGGTCCAGCGAGGAGTGCACCGCCTCGTAGCGCGCCACCACGTTCTCGCTATGCGCCAGCCCCACGATGCGCGGCGCCACCAGCGCCACGGTGGGGTCGCAAAAGTGACCGAGCAGTGCCTCGAGCCAGCCGCGCCGCGGCGCCACGTCGGAGTCCAGGAAGGCCACGAAGTCGGTGGTGCACGCCGCCAGACCGGTGTTGCGCGCCGCGGCCGGGCCCCGGCTGCGGGGGTGGTGCAACACCTCGATGTCGCAATGCGTGCCCGCGAAGTCCTCGGGGCGAATCGGCGTGACGGAACCGTCGTCGACCACGATCACCCGCAGGCCGCGCAGCGAGTTCAGCAAACGCCGCACACCACACACGTTGTCGCGCACCGGGATTACCACGGTGACGTCACGATGCGACGGGCCGCCGGCGGGGCGCGGATGGGCGACCGTGGCGTCCAGCAGGGTGCGGGCGAGCTGAGCGCTGACGTCGTCGCGCACCTTCAGCCGGCCGTCCGAGATCATCCCCTGGGCGGCCGGCGCGAGCTTGAGCAGCCGGGTCGGCGATCCGCCGAGCAGGGCCGACCCGTCGCCGAGCACTCGCACGCGGCGGTCCACCTGGACGGCGAACCCGTCCGGTAATCGAGGCGAGCTCATGTCAGCATTCCGTCCGCGCCGGGCGACCAACGCCCGATTCGGCGCACCCCGCCCGCCACCATCTCCGCGAAGATGCGCTGGCCCTCGGCCGCGGTCGCGGTGGTGGGGTCGCCCAGGACGCCCACCGGGCTGACGGCCGCGACGCCACCCCTGCGCATCGCGGGCAGCAACTCGGGCAGCGGCGCCGGATTCCCGGCCGACCACCGGTCGGTCAGCACGTCGGACGGCGAGATGTGCAGCAGCACCGAGGTTTCGGTGTGACCGGCGTGCGCGTCGCCACCGGCGGTGGCGCACGGGCACCAGGCGGCGTCGCGTCCTTCGGCGCGCAGGGTGGCGACCGCCGACCGCAGCGCCTCGGTGTTACCGCCGTGGCCGTTGACGAAGACGAGTCGCTGGGCCCAACACGCGGCCGACCTGCCGTACTCGACCAGCAGCAGGGTCAGGGCGTCGGTGCCGACGGAAATCGTGCCCGGGAAACTCTGGTGCTCGCCGCTGGCGCCGTAGGCGATGGCCGGCGCCACCGACCACGCCTGCCGCAACTCGGCCGCGCACGCCGCTCCGATAGCCCGGGCGACCGCGGTCGCGATCCGGGTATCGGTGTCCAACGGCAGGTGCGGACCATGTTGCTCGGTCGAACCCAGCGGGGTCAAAATCGACGCCGGGGTGCCCAATAGATCGCTCGACGTCGCAGTTCCTAATTCGCCGAGTACGGGCACTCGGTGATGGTAGGACGAATTCACCTGGCGTGCACCAATCGTTGTGCCATCAAAGTTATTTTTTTTCTGGCCCGTTCACCGAATCCCCGAAAGTCTCCTCGTTCGTCACGGTTGCCACGCGCGTACCAAATTTTCGCACACGTCGATTTTCGCTGGCAATGACGAATTCACTCCCGGTTCTGCTCGATAGATGGCTAAGCCGCCCGATTTACCCGCGTTTTGTCGGGCAGACCCGCCGGACTACGCCTGCCCCCCGGTCGGCAGGCCGAGTGCCCGGGTGAACCCGTCCGGCACCAGAATGTCGCTGGGCCTCAGGTCGTGAACCGACGCATGCCCCAGCCCCATGAGCGCCGAGTCGATCCCACCGCGCAGCACATCGAGCACGTTCTCCACCCCGGCCTGGCCATTGGCGGCCAACCCCCACAGGTAGGCGCGGCCGATCATCACCGCGCGCGCCCCCAGCGCCACCGCCTTCACCACGTCGCTGCCGCGCCGGACGCCGCCATCCAGCAACACCTCGATCTGGTCGCCGACCGCCGCCGCCACCGGGGCCAGCGCGCGGATCGTGGCCGGCGTCCCGTCCAGATTGTTGCCGCCGTGATTCGACACCGAAATCGCCGAAACCCCGGCATCGACAGCCCTTTTCGCGTCATCCACACGCATGACACCCTTGAGCATGAACGGACCGCCCCAGAGCTCGCGCAACCAGGCAATGTCGTCCCAAGTCGGCGGGGGCGTGCCCATCCACTCCCCGTAGGCGGCAAAGAAGGGCGGACCCTGCTCGCCGCGGCGCGCCTGGTTGGGCACCGCCAACGTCGGCGGACGCATGGTCTTCGCCCAGTTCAACAACCACCGCGGTTTGAACGCGGCCTCCGGCGACAACCTCAGGATGGTCCGCAGGTTCATCTCTTCCGGGATCTTGGGACTGCCCCAGTCACGTCCGTGCGAGAACGACCAATCGGTGGTGACGATCAGGCCGACCGCACCGGCCGCGCGGGCACGCTCGACCCGTTGCGCGATCGCGTCGCGACCACCCAGCCAATACACCTGGAAGAACAGCTTGGGGTTTGCCGCGATGACTTCCTCGATCGGTTTGCTGGCAAACGAGGACAGTCCCATCGCCGTCCCCCGTGCCGCGGCGGCGCGCGCCACGGCGACCTCCCCATCCGGGTGCACCGCCTGCACCCCGGTCGGCGAAATCAACACCGGCATGGAAATGTCTTGCCCCATAACGGTGGTCGACAATTCACGCTTTTCCTGGGCACCCACGACGTGCGGCGCGAAACCGAGCTCACCGAATGCTTCGACGTTGTCGGAGACCGTAATTCCCTTTTCGCTTGCGGCAATCAGGGCCGAATAAACGGATTTCGGCAGCCGGCGCTTGGCGCGCTGTTGCGCGATGGCGACCGTCTCGAACCACTCGTCGGCCACGGCTACACCGGGCTCTCGTTACACAGTCGCGCCGGCGGTTGCTGCGGCGGGCGTACCGACAGGGTCAGCGGCACGGGTTGGCGCACCTTTTGTCCGCGCGAATGGTCGGCACGCGGTCGCGGGGTCTCTCGGTCACGGGCGAGCGCCGAGGCGCTGTGCCCCTGCACGCACTCGGGATCCGGACCGTCCAGCGGCAGGCCGGTGAAGAACTTGGCCGCCATGCAACCGCCTCGGCAGCTGTCATAATGCCCACAACTGCCGCACGCTCCGGCCGATTGCGGCTCCCGCAACTCGCGAAACAGCGGGGCGTTCTTCCATACGTTGGAGAATCCAGCCCCAAAACCAGTGTCCGTCAATACGTTTCCGGCCAAAAAGCGATCGTGGATGGCGAACGGGCAGGCGTAGACGTCGCCCACCGGGTCGATCAGGCACACCACCCGGCCGGCTCCGCACATGTTCAGCCCGGCCAACGCCCCGGACGACCCCAGCGGCGCCAGATGGAAGAAGGAGTCGCCGGTGAGCACCCGCTCCCCCTTGGCGACCAGCCAGTCGTACAGTTGCACCTGCTGGGCCGCGGTCGGGTGCAGTTCTTCCCAGACGTCCGCGCCGCGACCCGAGGGACGCAGCCGGGTGATTCGCAGCGTGGCACCGTAACGGCTTGCCAGGGCAGCGAATTCATCGAGCTGGTCAACGTTGTGCCGGGTGACGACGACGGAGATCTTGGCGTCTTTGAATCCGGCCGCGGCCAGGTTTTCCAAGGCGCGCACCGCCATGGCGAACGAGCCGGGCCCGCGGACGGCATCGTTGACCTCGGCCGTCGCGCCGTCCAGCGAGATCTGCACGTCCACGTAGTCGCTGGCCGCTAGGCGCTGGGCAACCTCTGCGGTGATGCGGACCCCGTTGGTCGAGAACTTCACGCCGACGTGGTGCTCGGTGGCGTAGTCGACGAGCTCCCAAAAGTCTTGGCGCACTGTAGGTTCCCCGCCGCCGATGTTCACATAGAACACCTGCATGCGTTCCAACTCGTCGATGATGTCTTTGCATTGACGGGTGGACAACTCCCGCGGGTCGCGCTTGCCCGAGGAGGACAGGCAATGCACGCAGGCCAGGTTGCAGGCGTACGTGAGCTCCCACGTCAGACAGATGGGCGCGTCCAGTCCATGCTCGAACTGCTCGATGAGCCGGGGTACCGGAGCCGCTGTTGTCATAGGTGGTCCTCCTGAGGCACCAGCATGCGGGACTCGACCAGCACACCCAATGCGTGTAGATACGGCCCCTGCGCGCAGTCGTCGACACCGGCGGCACGCAGTGCCGACCGGACGTCGGAGTGGTCGGCCAGCGATTGCACCACCGCCAGGATGGTGCGGTTCTTCAGAAACGAGAGCTTGCGAGTGCCGAAGTGATACAGCAGTGCGCCAAACGGTTCCGGTCGAACCGCGACCTGGGGATGCAATCGCCAACCGCGATCAGGGTCGAATTGGCTTTGCGCCGCCCGAGCCTGCGCGGGCGCGGGCACGGTCAGTAGACCCCGCACATTCCGTCGATCGATACCTCTTCAACCAGAGTCTCGGTGACGAGTTCGGTCTCGGTCTCGGTCTCGCGGTCCATGCGCATTCCTCTCCTGGCCTCTCGGACATTGCCTGCGGTATCGACAAGGATGGTCGATGTTGTCACAATCGTCGCCAGAATATGGCATCGAGTGCCGAAATGGAAGGGCAGGTTTGACGCTTCCGCATCCGCGGGTGGGCCGGCGCCGCTCCACCTCGCCCCAGCACATCGCCGACGTCGCCATCGAGCTGTTCACCGCCAGAGGATTCGCCGAGGTGAGCGTCGACGATGTCGCGCAGGCCGCCGGCATTTCACGGCGCACGTTGTTCCGCTACTACGCGTCCAAGAACGCAATCCCGTGGGGAGAATTCGACGCTCACCTGGCCCACCTTCGGGAGCTGCTGGATTCGGTCGGGGCACAGGTTCCGCTGCGGACGGCGCTGCGGGCAGCGTTGTTGTCGTTCAACACCTTTGATGACTCCGAAACCGTCCGCCACCGCAAGCGGATGCGCGTCATCCTGCAGACCGCGGAATTGCAGGCATACTCGATGACGATGTATGCCGGCTGGCGTGAGGTGATTGCGGACTTCGTCGCGCGGCGCTCGGGGGCGAAGACCACGGACCTGGCTCCGCAGACCGTCGCCTGGACGATGCTCGCGGTGGCGCTGTCGGCCTACGAGCATTGGCTGCGCGACGAGTCCGTGCCACTCCCCACGGCGCTCGGCAACGCTTTTGACGTCGTCGGCGCGGGATTGGAGAGCCTGAACATATGACCGTGACCAACGAGCATCTGCTGCATACGTTGCGGTCGCAGGGACGGTTCTGCGGCGCCGCCGGCTCCGCGATGTACGACGACCTGTTCGAACTGGTGGCCACCGACGTCGAACGCGGCGGTGTGTTCGCGGCGATCTTGTCCGGTCATGAAGACGACTCGTCCGGCGCGGCGGTGCCGTTGCGGCTGCTGGGCGGTTTGCACCGCCTGGTGCTCGACGGCCGGGCGGCGGTGTTGCGCCGCTGGTATCCCAGTAGCGGCGGCCGCTGGGACGCCGACGGGGCCTGGCCCGACATTGTGGCCGTCGCCGCCGAGCATGCCGATGCGCTGCGCGCCGCCCTGGGGCACCCGCCGCAGACCAACGAGGTCGGCCGCTCGGCCGCCCTGATCGGTGCATTGCTGTGGGCGAATGACGAAACCCGGCTACCCATACGGCTTTTCGAAATCGGATGCAGCGCCGGACTCAACTTGCGGGCCGACCACTACCACTATCGTCACGGCGGCGGGCAGTGGGGACCGGCCACCTCACCGGTCATCATCGACGACGCGTGGCACGGCCAGTTGCCTCCGCCCGGCGACGTGCGGATCGTGGCGCGCTACGGATACGACATCGCGCCGGTCGATGTGACCGGCGACGACGGGGAACTGACCGCGCTGAGCTACGTCTGGCCCGACCAGGCCGGTCGGTTAGCGCGATTGCGCGGCGCGATCGCGGTCGCCCACGCGGTGCCGGCGCGGTTGATGCGGCAGACGGCGGCCGACGCGGTCGCCGGTATGACGCTGGCCAACAGCGCCTTGACGGTGCTGTGGCACTCGATCACCTGGCAGTACCTGTCCGAGGAGCAACGCCGCGGCGTGCGGGACGGGGTGCAAGCATTGGGCGCCCGGGCTCACGCCGGCGCGCCGTTCGCCCACCTGACGATGGAGCCGGCCCGCGACGGCACCGACGGTGCGCTGAGGTTCCTGGTGCGCGCCCGACGGTGGCCCGGCGGAGCCTTCGTGGTGCTGGGCGAGTGCCACGCCCACGGTGCCCCGGTTCATTGGCGACAGCCGGGGTTCACCGAGTTCTAGGCGGCCGCTTCGGGATTGGCGATCCGAATGGGCGACCCGTCCAGCCAGGCCACCACTGCCTCGATGCTGTCGGCGTAGAAGGCGGAAAGCGTTTCGCGGGTGACGTAGCCCAGGTGCGGTGACAGCGTCACATTCGGCAATCTACGCAGCGGATGGTCGGGGTCGGGCGGTTCGACGTCGAAGACGTCGATGCCGGCTCCGGCGATGCGCCCGGTTTGCAGCGCGGCGATCAGTGCGGCCTCGTCGACGATCGGTCCCCTCGAGGTATTGATCAAGTAGGCGTGCGGGCGCATCAGGGCAAGTTCAGGCTCGCCGACCAAACCCCGGGTCCGGTCGGAGAGCACCACATGGACGGAGACCACGTCCGAGGATCCGAACAGGGTCGCCTTGTCGACCCGGCGCACACCGGCGGCCGCGGCCGTCTCCTCGGTGAGATTCTGGCTCCACGCAATGACCTTCATGCCGAACACGTGTGCGTACTCGGCCATTCGCTTGCCGATTCTGCCTAAACCCAGCAGCCCGAGCGTCTTGCCGGAAAGGGTCATGCCGACGCTGCTTTGCCAACCGCCCTCGCGCATCCGCCCATGCTCATCGGCCAGGTTGCGCACCGTGGCGATCAGCAAGCCCCACGCGAACTCCGGCGTGGCGTCGCGGACCCGGCCGAACCGGGGATGGGTGAAGTCCGAATGAGCAACCAGGACTTGGTGTTGCGTCGCGGCGGCCATGTCCAGGTTGGGCAGGCTCCGGCCGACGATGGTGATCAACTTCAGGTTCGGCAACCGCTCGATCAGCGTGCGCGGCAACGCCATTCGCTCCCGCACGGTACAGATCACGTCGAACGGGCGGAGCTCTTCGGCCGCCTCGGCTTCGGACAGATGCCGGTTGAATACGGTGACCTCGGCCCGGCTCTGCACCTCAGACCAGTCGGCGAGCTCGAGGGCCACGCCGGCGTAGTCGTCGAGTATCGCGACTCGCGGCATGCCGGGTCAGCCCAGCAGTTCCGAAATGGGCGCCGCGGCAGCGATCTTGCTGCGCGCCTTCATCACTTTGCCGGGCATCCCGCCGCCGACCACGCCGACCACCACCCCGTCACGCTCGTAGTAGGCCAGAAACTTCCGGCCATCGTCTGAGACCAGGTGCACGGTATCGGTTGCCTCCGGCTCGCCCAGACATTGGATCTTCACGTCGTACTGATCACTCCAGAAGTAGGGCACCACCGTCACCTCGGGCACGTCCTGACCCAGCATGGCGGGCACCACCACCCGCGCCTGATCGGCCACGTTGCTCCAATGTTCCACGCGGGCTTGATGTCCCGTCGCATCGCGCCAGGAAGCGACGTCGCCCAGCGCCCACACGTTCGGCGCGCTGGTGCGGCCCGCCTCGTCACAGACCACCCCGTTGTTCACCTCGATGCCGCTCCCGTCCAGCCAATCGGTGGCGGGGCGTGACCCGATACCGACGACCACCAGATCGGTCGCCAACTCGGTACCGTCGGTGAGCACCACGGTCTCGACCCGGTCTGCACCGCGCACCTCGGCCACGCCGACACCGGTGCGCACATCCACTCCCTCGGCACGATGCAGCCGCGTCACCAGTTCACCGATCTGCTCGCCGAGTACCGCGGCCAGCGGCGTCGGCTGGGGCTCCACCAGGACGACCTCGACACCGCGGCTGCGCAAGCTGGCGGCGACCTCGCAACCGATGAAGCCCGCCCCGATCACCACGACGTGCTGCGCCTTGCCGGCGTGCTCGCGCAGCGCCAGGCTCTCGTCGAACGAGCGCAGCACGCAGATCCCCGCCAGGTCGGGGAACGCCGGAATGCGCCGCGGGATCAGTCCCGTCGCGATGACCAGCTCGTCGTAGCCCAGCACGGTCCCGTCGGAAAGGGTGAGCGTCCGCGCGGCGGTGTCCAGGCCGGTGGCCGCCGCGCCGAGACGCAGCGTGATGTTCTTCTCGTCATAGAACTCGCGCGGCTTGAGCGCGACGTCGTCGACCTCGTTGCGCAGCACTTCCTTGGACAACGGCGGACGGTCATAGGGCAGATGCACCTCGTCACTGACGATCGTGACGGGTCCGGTGTAGTCCGATCGGCGCAACTGCTCGGCCGTGCGGGCGGCGGCCAGCCCACCGCCGACGATCACGATTCCGTTATTGCTCACGTGGAGTTCTTAGCACGCGGGACGATCAGTACTTTAGGGCGCCCTTATCAACCGGGATCTGGGCTCCGGTGACCGTGCCGGCACCGTCACCGGCGAGCCACACGACGACATCGGCGACCTCGTCGGGCGACATGAAGCCGTTGGGTTGCAAGGGCATTGGTGGGAAGCTGTGCACGAAGCTGGGGTGCTTGGCAAAGATCTCCATCATCGCCTCGGGCTCGATCATCGGCGTGTCGATCGAGTACGGGTGGATGGAGTTGACTCGGATGTCGTATTCGCCGAGCTCTAGCGCCAGGGTGTTGGTCAGGGCGGTAAGACCGTGCTTGCTGGCGGAGTAGTGACCATTGCCGGGCGTGGCCTTTACTCCGGCCGACGAACTCACCACCACGATGGACCCACCGTTGCCCGCCTCGATCATCGCGGGCACCACGGCGCGCAGGGTGCGCCAGGTTCCGGTCAGGTTGATGCCGATGACGGTGTCCCATTGCTCGTCGGTGAGCTCCCAGACACGGCCCCAGCTCAGCACGCCGGCGTTAGCGACCAGGATGTCGAGGCGCCCGAACTGCTCGACACCGTCGGCCACCAATTGTCGCAGGGCGGCGTCGTCGCGGATGTCGACTTGGCGGGCCAACACCTTGCGGCCCTCGGCTTCCACCAGCCGAACGGTCTCGTCAAGATCCTCGGGTGAGGCCGGCGTGTACGTCACGCTGCTCGATGTCCGGGCGCAGATGTCAAGCGCGATGATGTCGGCACCCGCGGCGGCCAGGCGGACCGCGTGCGCCCGACCCTGTGCGCGGGCGGCGCCGGTGATGAAGGCCACCCGTCCCTGTAGTGATCCGTCGCGTCCCGACACGGCACGCCCCTTTCGCCCGGCCTCAATGCCGACTGACAGGCTAGCAGCGGAACTGGAACGTGTTCTAACTCGGCTCGCGTGATCGGCCGGATCAGATCTCCGAGATGATCTGGGTTCGCCGCGCGTTGTACTCCTCGTCGGTCAAAGCGCCGCTGGCACGCAATGTTTCGAGCTGCTGGAGTCGCTCGCCGATCGACGGTTGGGGCGGCGTGACGACCGAGGTTGCACCGGCGGGTGCGCCCTGCCCGGCAGGTGCCTGCTGGGCGGCGCGGCGTACCACGGCGTGAATTCGTTCGCGCAGCGCCGGGTTCGATCGGATGTCGACCATTCGGTTGAGCGGGATGTTGTTGTCCTTGAGCAGCTGCAAAATCTCCATCAGCGGGCCGGCCTGCCCGCTGAGGTCGTAGGTTCTGTTGTCCTCGGCCACGGTGAACTGGGCGGGCACCAGCCCATTCACCAAAGCGCTTCGCTCCCAGTCGATTTGGTATTCCTGGGTGGCCGGGTCGAGCAGGACCACCAGCTTGCGGGCGGTGAGGTTGCCTAACCGGGTCACGCTGGCAAGCACCCGGTCTTGGGTGTTGAAGGGTGCGAACCCCGGTCCCGAGATGTACAGGTCCACTTTCACCAGCGGCTGATCGTTGATTCGGGTTCCCGTTTCGGTGAGGCCGGTAATCTGCGCGAGGGCCAGCACGCCGTGTTGTTCCAGCAACGCCGACTTGGCCGCAGACTTGGCACCGTAGTTGGTCAGCGCGAGCGCAATCAGGACGTCGGCCACCGTGATCAGCAGACCGACGTAGAACATCCATTGCAGCAAGTCGCCCAGACCGAGGGTGAAGTAGACGACCAGGAAGATCGGGCCGACCAAACCGCCGCACAGCAAAACCACCAGCTGAGTCTTCAGGTAGCGCGCCAACACGTGTCTCTCCTCGCCTTGCCGGGAAGTCCGTGTCAGATTAACGCCGTGGCGCGCCCCGTAGGGGCAAACCGTGCGGGCTTCAGCGACTCGGGGCGCTCGGGCGGCCCTTGGCGGGGTTTGTCGGCGAGGGTGGGGCCGGTGTGTTCGATGCCGGTCGCACGGCCGCCGGCAGCATGGTGGCCGACGATAGTCCCGCGGCCTCCGCACTGACCGGCGCGGCCGCGGCGCCGAACGAACCCGAGGCATCCGGGGCCGCGGATGTTGCCGGCGCGGTCACGCCCGGTGCATACGGCGCGGTGTGCGCCGCCGTCGCAGCGGTGGCCGCCGGGTTGGCCGTATTGCCCGGATTGGCCGGGGCCACCGAGCCTGCCGGCGCTGCCGCGGCCGACGCCGTGGTCGCCGCCATCGGGGTGACCCCCACCCCGCCCA
>NZ_LQPT01000124.1 GCF_002102355.1 Mycobacterium sherrisii
GTGTGGATGCGGCCGACATTTTTGGGGGGGCGGCCGGGGGGGTACCGTCGGGAGGGATCCGCAGCTTCGAACACGGCGGGGCTCATGGCGCGGGGGATGTTGAGGTGCACCCGGTGGCGGTGCCGGACACCAAGCCCGCGGCAGCTGACACTGGCGCTGGGGTTGGTGGAGCGTCGCGCGGTCCGCTATTCCCCGACCAGACACCACCCCCAGACAAGCAGGATCAGTCCGCAACCTTGGATCCGTCGGTCGAGGGATTGGGCGCTGATACTGCTGGGGCGCAGGCAATTTCGATTGACGCCAACGGGGCCGGCTCAGTAGTGCAGGGGAGTGCCACGTCGACCGCGAAGGGGCCGGCGCTCGCGGCGACGGGATCGTTGAGCGATTCGGGGTCGCCCGCGCGTGGGAAGGTGTCGGCTGAGGCTGGCACGTCGGTGGCCAGTGCGGGGCAAGATGCGCGGGGTTCTGGGCAGTCAAGCCCTGGTGTCTCGTCGGGTGTGGCCGACGCCGGTGGTACTGGTGGCGTGTCGAAGTCGGCGTCATCAACCGTGGCGGGTGGGGGCGAAAACGCTTCAACGCCAACCCACGGCGCGGGGCAGTCCTCGGGATCGGTTGCCGACGCGGCGACGCCTGTTGCTGTATCCAAGTCGGGCGCGGGCGTGTCGGCGGCGGGTTCGGTGGGGCATTCGTCGGCGTCAGCTTCGCTGACATCGTCGGGTCATGGGTCGGCAACCGGGTCGGCGCCGTCACAAGCATCACGATTCGCCAACCAGCCCGCGGCCACTCCGACCGCGAAGTCTGGTGCGGTCCAATCGTTTACGCATAACGCATCCCAAGCCGAGGCCAATCCGACTGGGAATCACCAATCTCAGGCCGCTGCTGCGCTGGGCTCGGCCGGCGCGGACTCCTCGACCACCACGTCGTCGGTGGCGGCCGGGCCGGTGGGGCCGGCGGCTGATACGCCGCCGCCACCGGCCCAGGCCGATCGTGGGACTGGCGCACCTGATACGGGTGCGGCGATCGTGTCGACACCGGGTCCCGACCAGGGGGATGCAGCGTCCACACCCCCCGCTCAGCTTTCCCTCGAGCATTCGGCTTCGCCGGCCGGCTCCGATGAGTTGGCCACTGCCAACGGGGAGCAAGCCGCAGGTCTGCCGCGAAGTGTGGAGTCAGACAGTTCGACGCCAGCCATGATGTCCTCGGATCACCTCGACGGTGATACCTCGCTGGCCGCCGCGTCGGGGGCCGCTGCGTCGGCCTCGACCAGTCCGGGTGGCGTCGATGGTTCCCTGGTGTCTGACGGTGCTCAGCAGCGCGAGGAGCACCTCGATACAGCGATGGCGGTGCCGGATTCGCAGCTGCCCGCGCCGCGGGGCAGCGATTCGGTTTCTCCGGAGACCCCCGGCGCGGTGGGTGGCCCGCGTTTCGCTGCCGGCGAGGGGGATTCGGAAACACTCAGTATTCGGGGTCCGGTCGCGTCGTCGGATTCGGCGGCACCGGGCGGTGAGACGCGGGTGTCGGTGTCAGCACCCGAGGCCGCCGGTGGCGGATCGCGGATGACGCCGACGGACAAGCCCAGTGGTTCGTCGTCGGCTACCGCCGGCGCCGGGCGGTCCTCGCGGTCGGAGCCGACGGTGGTGGTGCGCTCCGTTGATGGTCCCGTGGCGGGACCGATCAAGCCGACGTCTGAGGGTAGTGAGGTTTCCCACGCGGGTCGCGGGTCCACGACCAAACACATCGGAAACGACACCGAGCCGGTCGGCACCGGGGACGGCCCCACGAGGTCCGCGGCAGGCGCCGCGGCTGGGACCGACCACGCTGAACCATCAACCACCACCATGCCGCCACCGTCCGTCGCCGCGTTAGACCATGACGCACACATGTTCTCCGACAACGATATTCATCATTCAACCGACGACTCATCGCTCGCTGGTGAACACAGCCAGAGCAGCCGACATCCGGCTGAGCAATCTGACACCGCCGAGCCTAGGAGTGACCGACCCACCCCACCACCGAGGCCGTCGGAGACCTCGACCACCGAGGGAGCCACGACTGGCAGCAGCGGGAATCGGCCGGGTCGTGGCGAGGAATCCGAAGCGGATTCCACCACCAAGCCGCCGGTGCCGGAGGGCGACGCGTCGGAGAAGGGGCGAAGCCAGACCCGCCCACCTACCGAGGCGGCTGCCGACCCGCCGCGCTTGGCGCCCATAGGGCAGCCGAGTCGGGAATCGGCGGGTAGCTCCGACGATCGCCCCGAGTCCGGTGCGAACGCAGAGCCAGTCGTACACAATGGGGAGAACGCATTACAAGCTAAGCCGAAAGAATCTGCTGTGCCTGGCCCAGATGATTCAACGCGGCCGGCGTCGGTTAACGAGGGTGACCATGACGAGCCATCACCCCACTTTTCGATGGGCGACGACGCCCCGGGGGCGGACAACGGTCCGGCGTTGCGGCTTAGAGGAGGTGCGCCCGACAATCAACTTAAGCAAACGCTCAACGATTACGCCCGGCGCATCCTTGGTGCGAAAAGCCATGCCGACAGCGATCATCTACTTGATGACCTGAGGGCGAAGGCCCAACAAGTGCATTCGCAGCGGACAGCCAAAGCGCGCCCGCATCCCCACGACGGACTCGGTCCTGACCCGTTCGGTCTGCGCGATCCCAGCCCTACCCCACCGCACTTGGAGGGCGTTAAGTTGGCGAAGGTTCCCATCGGCTCGCTAGGTGGGCATCTGCATGCGTTGGACATGGCCAGGCGCGAGGGCGACCCCCCGCCGAAGTTGGATGCTTGGTCGGAACCTGCGCCTGAGGGACGGGGGTGGTTCGCGGAGGACAGCGGCGGTCGGCCTGAAGACCCTTTGCCGGCACGGCTGGAGACGCCCAAGGTTTTCCATTCCATCTGGTTGGGGAGCCCCGTCACCGACGGACGTAAGACGACCGAGCTTGTCCGCCGCAACCTCGAGAAGCTCAGTAAGGTTGCACAGCGCGAGGGCATGCGGGTACTCCTATGGACCGATGTGTCTCGCGAAGAATTCGATCGTCCTGGAACCGAGGCCGGTCGAATGCGCTCCTGGGCCCAGCGAAACAAGATCTCGCTGCTCAGTCCCGATGAGGTCTTCCACGTCGATGAACCGATGCACCTTGGTCCGGAGTACCGGTTGGAGAACGCCAAAGGCACCGCGGCCGGGTATACCGCGGCCAGCGACATCCTGCGGTTAGAGGTCCTCCACCGCTTTGGCGGCATTTACACCGACCATGACAACCAGGTTCGGCGCGTGGACGGGATGCGTGACCTGGCAGCTGCACCTGGTTTCGCGCTGCACTCCCACGAAGGGCGCATTCCGAACAACTCCGCATTGCTTGCCGCCCGCGAACATCCATTCATCAAGCGTTACCTCGACAAGATCAAGACCAATTACGAGCTGCGTCAGGACCAATTACATCCCAACGTGCATGGATCCGTGGCGAACAATGTCGAAGCGCACCACGATAAGTACGTATCCCGGCCCGCGTCCGCTATCCGGCGCCGATCCGTAATTGAGCGGACCGGCCCGTTCAACTTCAAAGACATAACAGAGTCGTTGAACCTCAATCCCGCTGACGTGCCACGCATCCGGACCGACCACCTACAGATGGGCTCCGCGCACACCTGGCTGAGCACCAAACCGCTGCGTTTCACGAAGGAACAGACACAGAAGGTATTGGAAAAAGCCGTCAGTGGCTTGATCTGGGATCTCCACAATCGACAGGGTGATCTCAATCTCGCAGCGGTTGAGCCCCTGATCGAGGGTCTTCCCGACCCGAAGGCAGGCTGGAAAGCGGTTGTCGACTACATGCGCAGCGTGCCAGAACTGCGCGAGCAAGTGAAGACGGTCACCTATGCCTACCTGCGCCCGAAGTCTAACCTGCCGCTGATCGGCGATCGGCCCAGAATCCGCCAGCTCGATCTGCCCTCGTCGGTTTTACAGTCGTTCGGGCTACCCGGGCAGGCGCGCGTGACTGACCTCCCTGGTACATGGCGGCGTGCGGCGTTCGCGGCTAACGTGCCATCCAGGGATTGGGGCCCCGTTGCTGGACCGGCCCGGCCTGACGACGCAGACTCCATGGTTTTCGGGCGTCCCAGCGAGAGCGAATCCCCGTGGGACATCACTGAAATCCGTGAAGACGCTCCACCAGGCGGCGGGTTCCAGCAGGCATTGCCACTGCGTGCCGTGTTGCAAGGTCTTCCCGATCCGGCCGACTGGACCGCGGTCGGCCCGCGGGGTGACACGCGCGACGGTGATGTGCATGCCGGGCTGGATGGCTCTTCGGCCGCTAGTGATGACCGCGCCGATAGCGTTGGCGCACAGCCTGATTACGTTCACGACCCCGACGATCCCGATGCAGTGGTGGCCGCCCCAGCGCGGACGGAAGCTGATGAGCCTACGGAACCCGTGCCCGGTCCGCAGTCGGGGAAGCCGGTAGGCGGCGAACCACCGTTGGGTGACGGTTTCCCGCATTCTGAGAGCACCATCGAGGACATTCAGGGGTGGATTGGGGATGTCAACAATGACGGGGATCCGCGGGTGCCACCGACCGGCGATCGTCTGCTTAACTGCGCGCCGGCCACGATGGTGGTGTTCGACAGGCTCTCGGGCACACCGAGTTTCGGGCGGGCGCACCTGGCCCAACTGACCACTGATGATTTGAGCGGATTTACCGGGCTGTCGTGGATCTCGGATACGCCCGAAGGTATTCACCAGCAGCTGACCTCGGCGGGTGGGGGCGCCCATACGGTGGTCGGGATCAAGTACGCCAAGGGCCAGGCACACAGTTTCAACGTGTTCTTTGACGGCGAGAAGGTGCACGCCCTGGATGGGCAACACCGAACCGTCAGTGCATGGCCGCCGAAGCTGGATCGCAAAGACAATCCGGTGGTCGAGTGGTTCGTGGGGGCGGCGTCTAGCACGCGCGTAGCCACTGACGCGCCGACGGCAGAGCACACGCATGCGACTGGTTCGGGGCCGCGCCCGCTCCCGGGGCAGGAAACCAGCTCCGCCCCAACGGTGTTACACGGGGGAAGCGGTGAGGTCGGTCCCTCACGGCATAGCGGCGGTGCGAGTCTCGACGAAGGTTCGGACCGCGATGATCACCACCAGTCCTCGGCTCCGCGTGCTGGGCACAGGCCTTTGCAACGCTCGCGGCCTCGCCCGGCGTCGGGTCAGTCGGATTCGTCGATCTCCAGCTTCGGCGGCGAACCAGTGTCGATATTGGGGCCCGACCATGTCAACGAGCTCGAGCGTGATCGGTTCGCGCCGTCGCCGAGCGATGCCGGCTCCGAGACGGCCCACGGCGACAATGCGGTGTCGCGTCTTGGCCATGATCTGAGCGAGGACGCGACGCTCGAACCGGGCACCGCTGGGTCGCCGGGCGATGACGACGGCAGGTCGTCGCAGTCGACGCCGCCGGAGGGCGGAGACAGTAAATTGCCGCCCGAACCGGCCTCGCCCCAAGGTACCCCCGCGCATGCCGCCCCCGATGTCGGGGCCGTGGCGCCACCCCCGCCACTTGACGGCCACAAGGGTCTGCTGAATCAAACTGTGGTCGAATACAACCGCTCCGTGCGGCAGTGGCTGGACCAGATCGGCGGGCATGACTGGCCGGACGTGTCGCGCGGTGCGGCGACGCCGCTGGGCGACATCGCCCCCGCCGACCATTGGTGGAGGCTCTACATCGATCCGCAGCATCATGCGGCGGCGGTCGAGCGCGATGACCCGGGATCCTTATATGACGAGGACCAGTCACCCGGTTTCCAGGCGAACATGGAACGTGCGTTCGAGATGTTCTTGAACGACCCGGAAAGGCTGACGCAGCGGGTCGATTCGAACGAGTACTTCGAAATGCACTGGCAGGTAACGCGAGGTATACCAGACGGCGATTTCGAGATCGCCGACGTGGACGAGTATCCGGTCTTTCATTCGATTTTGGGGGATGGACCGGCCGATGATCTGTTGACCGAGCAGGTCGACGGTCGTCCGCTGGTGACGATCGCCCCGGCCGATCTCGGCAAGTACAAACCGTTGCCATCGAGCTTCGGCGACGAGGTAATCGTCACGATTTCGTCGTCCTGGGACCAGGACGTTCCGCAGATCAGGACCGAATTCTCCGAAGGCAAGGTCTCGGGCATGATCGATGCGGTCTTCGGTCAGTACTACGACGACATCGCGGCGGCCGACACCGAACACGACCAGCTGCGGGCCATCGGGCGGGTGGTGCGCACCCTGCACGTGATGCATCCGCACAACGACGGAAACGGTCGCCTCAACATCAACCTTCTCTTGCCAAGATTGTTGTTGGCCAACGGTTTTTCCCCAGTCATCACCCACTCAATGGCTGATCTGTTCTCGGGTGGGTTCTCGCTCGACCAGATCGCCACCGCACTGCGGTGGAGCCAAGGTCGAGACCTGACCCGAGGTCTCGACGATCTGCGACCACCACCGCAATCACAGAGCCGCCCGGCCGGGGCGCCGCCGTCGGAATCGGCTGCTCGGCCCTCCGATGCTGCTGCGGTTCCCGGTCAGCCTGAGGGCGCGGATGCCGAGCCGCCTCCGGCCGAGGCCGACGGAGGTGATGCAGCGGAACCGACGCCGGTAGCGGCGCCGTCGGATGATGCTGCGCTGCAGCCGCCGGATGTTGAGCCGGGCTCGCGGATGAACGTCGACGGTGAGGGCGACACGGCGCGAGGGCCGTTGCCGGTGGTGCCCGACGGCGGGCGTGAGGCGTGGGACGCGGTGTTGGCTGACCAGTCTGACGGTGCGGCGGGTCCTTCGGAGGCGAAGGGCAAGCAGCGAGAGAGTGCGCCCGAAAGCCGCAGTGCGGCATGGGATCGCTACGTCGAGGCCCACAACGCGCGCGGCGAGGCCTTGTCCGATGCGCATGACCAGGGTGTTGGCCCCGCGACGCGTCTAGGCCTTGATGCCGCTCGTCGTGATCTGGCCACCTGGGGAGACAACGACCCCGAGGCGTTACTGGCCGATTACCGTGCTCGTTTCGACGCCCCGCCGCCTGGTGAGGCGGCTCATGATGTGCCCGACGCCCCGCCGCCCGGTGAGGCCGCTCATGACGTGCCGGGTGATGCTGCCGCGGACGTTTCCGGTGCGGTCGTCCATGACGCCTCCGGTGAGGCGGTGGTGGGTCCGGTGGTGCAGCGGGATGTGGCGCCGGTTGTTGGTGGGGATCTTGATCATGAGTATGGGCCGTTGGTGGGGGCTAAGCGGGTCAAGCCTGAGGAGACTGATGCGGCGGGGTTGCCGCGGGTTAATCCGGTGTTTTATCGGTTGTCTGATTTGCCGCCGCTGGCGTTGTTGTCGCATACCGATGCGCGGTGGCATTACACGGTGGATGCCGAGGGCGAGATCCGGATTGGCAGTGAGGAATTGGGCACGTTGTTGTCCGACGAGGAACTTACTGAGCACTATGTGGCGTATCACGGGGAGCTGCCGGAGTCGGCTGAGCAGTTGGAGGGTTTCCGCGGTCTGATCAATGGGCAGGGGCATCCGACGATTGCGGTGGAATTCGATGACACCGGTGCGGTGGTGAATGCGAATCCTGTGTCGCGGGTTAGTGGTGAGATTGGGTGGAACGCGGAGGCCGGGCAGTGGGAGGTTAACGACAAGTCCGGTCGGTACATGAGTGAGAAGGTGCGGATTCCGTTGCCGGATCCGCAGGATATGCAGCGGTGGGTCGATAATGTGGCCGGGCGGTTGTCGGCGCATTTGGGTGAGCCGGTGCAGGGTAGATTGCTCAAACATGGTGACGGGCAAGCAAACCCGGCGCCACCAGCGCACGCGGGGCCGCCCGCGCCGCCGCCCGCACGGCCGGAGGGCCCCGACGCCCCACCGCCTGGTGAGGCGGCTCATGATGTGCCCGACGCCCCACCTCCCGGTGAGGCCGCTCATGATGTGCCCGACGCCCCGCCGCCCGGTGAGACCGCTCATGACGTGCCGGGTGATGCTGCCGCGGACGTTTCCGGTGACGTCGTCCATGACGCTTCGGGTGAGGCGATGGTGGATTCGGTGGTGCAGGGGGATGTGGCGCCGGTGGGGGCGCGTGCCGAGCCAGAGCCAGCCGCACCAGATGATGGTGAGGCGATTGCACCGGGCCCATCGGCGGACCGACCAACACGATTGCACGACCTTCCCACGCAAGGGGCGGATGGACCGAATGATCGCCCGGCCCAAATGGATTCGCGGCGCGCATTCGATGACGGACAGGGGGGCTTTGGTGCCTCGGCCACAGCCACGTCAGAAGGGAATTCCTCTCCAGCAGAGCCCGAAGGTATTGGTTCGCAGGATCATTCAGTTGATTCGGACGGATCGACGGAAACCGATTATGGCGAAAATTTCGAGTCCCAGTTCCGTTACGACCCAGGGGACAAACTTTCGTTTATCGAGACCTCCTACCAGAACGAAGGTGTGCGCACCTGGCTGGGCAGTATCGCCGTACATGACTGGTCCGACGTCGCGCTGGATCGACCTGTTCGATTAAGCGAGGTGGTGGCCGATGAAGATCGCTGGCGGATATATCTGGATAGCGCCGATCATGCTTCGGCACTGGAGCAACACCCGGACAACCCGGGAAGTTTCTATGACAACGACGAATCACCCGGTTTTCAGCAAGATCTGGAAACGGCGTACCGGTTGATCCTCGACGATCCAGAGGTCCTGCAAGGGCGCCTGGACTGGTCGGAATACCTTCGCATGCACACCCTGGTGACCGGGCATGCTCGTGACGCAGCCGGTCCTGATGAGGATTACCGGATCACGGGCACAGACCGGGGTAGGGGCGCCGATCATCACGTCGGTACCTATCGGGTGGCCGCCGATCTGCTCGATGAGCGCATCAGCGGGTACCCGTTAGTGACCGAGGGCGCGTTGCGCGACGTGCCGCTGCTCAGGCGGATGGACGTGATAGTCACACTCACCAGGGATGATGACGGCGATTTGCAGTTAACCACTGCCTTCGGCGCCGATCGGGTGCCGGCAATGGTTGATGCTGTGTTCGACCGGTATCAGCAGGATCTCGCCGCGGCCGGGTCGGAGCACGAACAGCTGCGCGCGATCGCGCGAGTCGTGCGGACGTTGCACGTGATGCACCCGTTCGCCGAGGGTAACGGCCGACTCAACGTCTATCTACTGTTGCCAAGATTGTTGCAGTCCAACGGGTTTCGGCCGGTGATTATGCCGTCGACGGCGCACTTGTTCTCCGGTGGGTTCTCGTTGGACCATATCGCGACCGCGTTGCGGTGGGGTCAGGATCGCGATCTGTCACACGGTTTGGATGACATGGGCCAGTCGGCCCCCTGGCGGCTTGCCGGTGACGACTTCGGCTGGTTCCCGGCGTTGCCAGATTCAGATGCTAGTTCGGACTCGCTATCTGATAACGCCGCGGGCCGGGAACCGGTCGCTGGCCACGATTTCGCCGGTGTGACGCTGTCCGGGCTGCCTGCTGAGGACGAGCGGGTGGCCGGTGAACCGGCGCAAACCGAGCAACCCCCGGCTGGGGCCGCCGGTCACGATCAGTCCCGCGGCGAGCTGTCGAGCGGCGGCGAGCACGCCATACCACCGGCCGCTCCTGCCGGCATGCCCGACCGTACACAGCCTTCCGCCCACCAAGAAGGGGCAGGCCTTCCGTCGCCGGATAACGCCCCTGCGGTGCAGGCCGATGACATCGTGCCCGCGTCGACGCCGGTCCCGCAACCAGACACCGCCGATGCCCAGCGGCAGGGTTCGCCGATCCAATCACACATCCGCAGTGGCCAATCCGAGCCAGAACGGGGGCGAGCGCAACCTGTCCCCACGGTGCCCGACCCGTCCGACGACGCCAGCAACCCGCCCCGGCCAGCAGCCGAATCGCCGAAAGACGAGCCGTCCAAACCCGATGCGCCACAACCGTCGCGTGCCCCAGGCACGACAGAACATTTTCAAGGGCTTGAGTCGTCAGGATCTTCTTCGACTGAACCGGACCTTGATTCACCAGCCGGCGAAGCTTCCTCGCCAGCCACACTGCCGCCAGCTTCGAACGCCGCTGAAGATCGCCACGCTGACCCGATCGTCGCACCGCAACCGAGTGTCGAGCCCGGCGGGCTCGCCGGGGAACGCGAATCCCTCGGAGGCCCCGAGAGCATTGGTGCACCCGGTGACCTCCCTCGGGCGTCGCTGTCGTCTGTGCCGTCGCCCGACGACGGCGCAGAGAACGCGACATCTGCCGGGCTGCCTGTCGCAGTTTCTTCCGGTGGCGACAACGCTCCAACCCAGGCCCAGCGGACCGCTGCACAGGAGGCACCCGGTAACGCGCCAGCCAACGATGATCCCGTGGCGCCAAGGCCGACCGATACCGAAACAGGCACGCCGCTAGACTCACTCGCGCTGAGACCAGCCGATCAGGCACCGTCGATCGCGCCCGGCATTACACCCGGCGAGTTTGCACCCGAGACAGGGGGTACGCCGGGTCCGCCCACGCGGCATCAGCTCACCGAGAACGAAAGCCTCAGCCAACCGATTCCGTTGCCGACGCGCGAACAGCGTGAAATGTGGGGTCAAGAACTGGATCGGCACGCGGCGGGGGCCGGCCCACCTCCAACGGCCATTGGCAAACAGCGAGAAGGAGCTCCGAACAGCAGGCTCAGCGCTTGGGAGCGCTACATCGAAAAACAGAACGCGCATCAGGCCGCGTCAACGGGTTCGCCGGATGGCGAGCACAGTCTGTTGACTGCCGCCGAGCTGGACCTCGCCCGGCGTGACCTGACCCTGTGGGGGATCAGCGATCCCGACGTGATTCTGGCTGACTACCGCGCCCACCCCAAATCGGGCGCAGCGGATCCCAAAGCGATGCCCGCCACCGACGCATCAACCAACCCGCCTAAACACGCTGCGGAGTCGGTCGCCGACCACAAGGCTGTCGCCCAGGCGGGCGCGCAACCCAACCGCGACCCGCAACTGCCCGCTCGCATCGGGAAGAATCTCGTGCTAAGCGGAACAGATGTAGTCGAAAGCTTCCACTCCGGCGATGAAGGGCTCAAGCATGTCGAGTCGTTGATCCGTCGATTGGGTGGCGACGAAACATGGGACACCTACCGAGAACAGAGCACCGCGTTATTCTCTGACGACAGCCTTCGCCCCAAAATAGCTGGGATGCTGCGAGGGGGCCGACCCAACATCCTTACCGTAAAGCTCCAGGACCGTCGCACCTTCACAATCGAATTCGCGCCGGACGGATCTTCAGAGAAGTCTCAGCTGCACTTCAAGGAGAGGGTCGCCAAGTACGAGTTTGAGCACACGGCCGACCCGACCAATACGGTCGGGACCCTCGACGAGGGGCGCTTTCAGACGTATGCCGTAGTGCAAGGCAGTCTCACCCACCCGAATGCGAGCGAGACGGCCACTGCGATGGCTTCTCGGACACACGACACGGCGTTGACCAATCAGCGTGCTGACCGCCAAATCAGCGGAGGACAAACCGCCGAGCCCGGCGTCCGGTTCGATGGCAACGTCGAAGGTGCCATTCGGCACTGGACCAGCGATGCTCCGCAGAAGATCGACACTCACAACCTTGGTTATCAAACGGAAGTGGTCGTTCCGGCTCGTGACGTTGTCGACCACGACGTGGCAAAGCAGCACGCGGAGGGACGAGACACGCTCCACTCCTTGCCTGGCCACTCGACCCGAAACTCCGCGCCGGTACACGGCGGCCCACCGCGTGTTCGCGACACCCATGGGCTCAGCGGGTCAGACGTTGTCACCAACTTCTGGTTGCTTCCTGACGACCCGCCACCGTCGCGTCGTGATGCTGCGGAAGGCAGTTCGGATTCCCGGCACGGGCAACAACAGTCCGAAGAAAAATCGCCTGCAGCGACTGACGATCCGCGACCGCAGGCGTTCGCTGACTTCCTCACCAGCGAACCGATGTTGGCGGCATTCAAGAAGGCGTACGGCAGCATGGCTGACCGGGCGAGGGCCGAGACCAGCGATTGGCTTACGGTCGAGTCGCTACAGACCAACCTGCACCTGATGACCAACAAACAGCCGGTGGTTCATCATCTTGCAGGCATTCCGGGCGCATGGATCGAGGTGCATGCCTTCATCGAGCCGCTCGGAACACCGTCCAAAACGCAGGTGGTCGGCGACAGACACGGCGGTGACGCCGCTTCCCGACGGGACCCAATGATGCTCACTACCAGTCAGACCAAAGAGACCGAGTTCCATTTCGGCACCGAGACCGACACCACTCAGGTGCGTCAGGACGCGGTGAGCTGGTCGGCTCAGTTGCCAATGCCGGGTCGGCTACGCGGCCAGGGAGGTACGGACACCGGCGAGGCGGAAGGCGGACTAGACGGTACCTTCACACGGGGAGAGGCGCATACCGAAACCACCAGCCGTCAATTCCGGGTGCGCACCACTTTGAAGAACCCCGCACCCGGCCAAGGTTGGGACGGGCAGGCCCGGCTGCGGATCGAAATGCACACTGCCAAGGGGGTTTCGTCACCTGGAGTAGATGCACCATTCAAGGGTGCGGTGCATGAGACGCGCGCCCGCTTTGAGGTGCTCATGGAACAGTTCGAGACCGAGCCAACCACGGACTACCTGGGCAAGGAGGTATGGGCGCCCCCAGCGCGGATCTGGGGTGAAGGCCCCTCGTCCGAGCGCAACTCGGTTACCAAATCGACCTGGTGGCCGTTTGGCGCAAAACAGCGTTCCAAAGCAAGCATGGCCGAGTCAGGCACGCCTGCGCCGGCCATCCCGCGCGGTCGAAGCCGGGAAGAAACCGTGCCTCTGCGCGGATTGGGCAGCATGGACAGAGTCACTAATCTCAACCTGAGCGGCTTCCATGGGATGCTCGACTCGATGGGACGCCGGGCACATGGTAGCGACTGGAAGGGGCTGCGCCAGAACGTTATTGGCTGGTATCACCTCAATCGAGTCCGCGCCAGCCTGCCTGGCATGACCCAGCACAGCCCGCTGGCTCATCGCGGCACCGACGCTTTTACGGCCGACATAGAAAAGTTGACCTTCCGGCGGGTAATCAACACGTTGTCCAGCCCAAGTGCTGAGCTCACCGAAGGTTCAGCGGTGACCGTCGAGCGCAACCGCCAAACCTCTCTACAAGCCGCAGCCGGGGGCCGTGGCGACCACATCAATGACAGCACGGTGTTAGGCGAGGCAATCGGGGGCACGAACCGCACCAGGCGCGACGGCGAACGAGTCCGCAACCAGCATCGCGTGGCAGTAACCACTAAATTCGACCAACCAATGGCGGTATTCGATGGCTGGGTGCGGATCGACGGAACAATACGAGGATCGAAGGCCACCGTGCACGAATCCGGCCTTTTTCCCGTCGAAGTTGCTATTCCGCTGTCCGAGCTTCAAGGTTCACGGCAACATGACTCGCACCTGCCTCCTACCTTTACCCGTAATCAACCGACTGGCTTCATCGAACAGCCACCCAAGCCGTCAAACACCACCGGCAAAGCCCCCTTGCCCACAGCGCCTCCGGCTTCACAGCCGACCAAGCACCCAGGCGGTGAGGCACCGAAGGGGGTGACTGCCCCTCCTCCCCAGGCCGCCTCGTCGCCGCCGGTACGCTTGGAACGCTCGCGCAACATCAGCTACATCGTCGACGATACGATCAGAGACGACCCGGAGGCCTACGAGCTGATCGCGAGTCCAACGTCAGGCGTTGCGCAGACTCCATGGCGGGGCGAGAATGCGCCTGAGCGTCAGGAGACCTCCGATAGCACGACGCCGCTCGTCGTCCCGAACCGGCGGACGGTCGACGAAATGCCTGTCGTCGCAGAGACCGGCGAAGGCATCGCGGGTGGAGCCGCAGATGAGGTTGACTCGACCGACTCGCCGGAGCCCCCCGAGCAAGTTCGCACAACGCTTGATTGGACGCCACCGCCGGGGGCCGAAGCGTCAGAACTGCCGGCGCATGCATTGCAGCGCGGTTGGCATCCTTCTGACGTGCTGCTCGGGGTGGACCCGGCTAGTGGCCTTATCGAGGCGATTCGAAACGACCTCGGCCCGGCGCTCGGCGGCCGGACCGACGATGCGATTGCAGGTATGGCAAACGAATTCGGCCCCAACGTGATTGTCGCTCGCCTGACTCACCAGTCGGGCCAAGAGTGGACCCACGATATCCCTGTGCCGGGCGGCAAGATCACCGTTGTGGTTCGACCAGTGCGCGGCAGCGACGCCGGCGACACACAAAATGTGGGCATCGCTAAGAAATTCGAGACTGACGTGTCCAGCGAGTCGCAATCGGCCACCGCACAAATCAACGGCGACCAATTGCGCAGGGTCATCGGGGGCAGAGTCCAGATCCCCGTCCCGCACGGCTCGGTGAGCGCGCAAATCACCCATACAGGATCGGTACATCCCAAGGTGCCCAGCGGGTCTCGCGCCGACGAAGGCGTTGGGCATTTGAGCGCCGTCGACGTCGCCGTCGTCACCGGTGAGACCGAGCACCGGATCCCTACCCGACTGAGGACGGTCGAGGCCCACGACCTGGTCCGCCAGCCGATCGACTTCGACATCAGCTACACACAAGACGTGTTCGGCAAGAAGCTCAGCGGGATTCCCGAAGAGCCGCCCCCGGTCCGGCTCAGCGGTGTGTTCGCCTACGCCAAGCACACCCCAATCGCCGACGCCTCCACCACGCAAACTCTCGGCGACGGACCGAACGCCGAACATCCTGCACTCGACATCAACCAGGCCGTCGTCAAAATTCGCCCCCACACCGGTGCGGAACCGGCGACTGACCACGTTGAGCCCAATAGGAATTCGCATACTCCGCACGAGGATCTGGTGGCAGCCCACGTCTTGGACGAGATGGCACCCGAGGGCATTGCCACCTTCGGCGACGACTGGTCGGCGGTGCGGGCAGAGCTCGCGAGCCACATCAAGGCCATAGAGATTCAGCGCCATTTAGGGGATTACAGCCGTCGACGGACCGAGACGATCCACCTGACGTCGGTGCCAGGTGGACGGGTTGTGCTTGGCGGCCACATTGACGCGATAACTACCACCGATAATAAGGCTACGACTGAGTTCTACAGCGGAGGGCTACAGTCCCTATCCGCCGGGGTCTCGAGCATCGAGACCAGCAATTGGCAAGGTTATGTGCAGTTCCAGGGTGACTTATTGCCCACTGGTGACACCGTCAACCTCTCTGCCTTGGGCCGTCTTACCGGAGGCGCTACCAGGGAAGGCGTTGACGTCCGCACCGAAAACTCGTCTACCGGAATCTTATTCCGCAAAAAGGTCCCAACGGTTACGCACGTTGGCACGGCTACCATCGAGGCCCACATGAGCCGGCCGATTTCCGAAGGACCCAACAACGACGGTCTGATCAGCCACGTTGGCACCGCCCAAGTTGAGTTCACCACCCGACAACCACCGCCAGACAAGCAGAAGAACGCGTGGCACGTGCCGCCCGACGGAATTATCCCCAATGGACACCCGCATACCGGCGTAGCCGCAGCTGATGACCACATTGAAGCGTCCGCGCCACACCCGGAGTCCCATAGCGCACAACGTGATTCAGGACTGCCTCCGCGTGGACTTAGCAGGGACAGCATTATTCGCAACATTACCGACGGGGCCGAATTCCGCTCGCGCACGCTCGAGAGCATAGGCCCGCTAAACATCCCACACCTTGCTGACCAGATGAACAGCCACCTCACCGACACCCGCCTCGCGAGCAAGCTCGGCGCCATGACCAGGGTCGAGGCCGGGAAGGACGTCGAATTTTTGCGGCAAGGAACGTTGCGAATCACAGGTCGGGCCGAGATCCAGTCCCTGGATTTCAGGACGATCGAACATGAGGGCGGCAACGCCTACCTGCTCAATGACGTCAGTCGCAATGTGTTCAGCCAACGCATCAAAGCGCGTGAGGGTGGCGCACGATTACTGTTTGGCCCCCTGTTGAAGATCCCGAACTTTCAAGCCAGCATACTGGGCGGGGTCGGGGGCGCCGGCCGGCAGCGCCACGTCGACATCCTCGGCCAGGGCGCGAGAATGACGGCTCATGCCAAGTTTCCCCGTTCGTACGCCGTTTTCGACGGCGAAGCACGCGTCACCCTGACCGTCCACCACGCCGGCGAAAGCCACGAACTACCCGCGGCCGATCTCCACGGGCAAATTTTGATCCCCGAATCCGAAACCAGGCCCGCGCCCCCGCCTCTCCAAGAAGGCGCGGATGTAGCGGGTCGCGAAGCGAAACGACCAGTGCCGTTGGACGACACCGTCGTGTCGGCATCGCGAGAACATCCCGCCGATTGGGCGGAACCGTTAGTGAAGACTAGCGATCCCATTGGTACCGTGGGCCATTCCGACGCCAAGACAGTTGGCCCACGGGAGGAACTGCACCGTTCTCCGCGAGCATCGTTGTCGGCACCATCCGATACCCATCACCCGGCCGTACACCCCGCCGCCCACCGCGTCAGTGGCGATCCTGCTATCCCGGATCCTGGGAATACCGGCAAGACCGGGAATGTGGACGAACCAGATAACCCCCCACAGGCATTGCTGCCGGCGCAATCGGTCGTGCACCGCTCGACCGGGAGCCCCGCGGGACTACCTATCGCACGCAACCCCGCTGGACCGGCTCGTGACCGCATTAAAGATTTCGAGCGCCATGGTGATCAGTAGAACTGGCGAGGTACTGAGCACATCACGACGCGCTCAACGGCAAGTTGCGCTATTTGACGAATTTATCACAGCTGCAAGTCATTGGTCCCGTGGCGTCGGCCCACGGTCGGAGTCAAATCAGTGTGCTCACCGCGCCTCGCCTAGACGGTTCGCGCGCAGAACCTCACGGACTCGGATTCCGAAAGCAGTGATATAAGCCTAGTTTCACTAAGTGTTCGCCTAACGCTGCCGCAGCGTTCGAACCGAACCATAACATGGCGCATCGGATGCAGAACGACCCTTGATGAGCACGTAAGTGGGACTGGCGAGTCCCCGTTACTGAGTCCACCCGGGGTCAAGTCCAGGGACGTGGTGTACGAGGCCGTCGGGTGATTCTTCGACTTGATGGTTTAGGCGGTCAGTGCCGCTG
>NZ_LQPT01000125.1 GCF_002102355.1 Mycobacterium sherrisii
CGTTCAACATGACTCGTTGATCGCAAAGCGTGAACCACGCGAGATCCGAAGTCCACCACTCTCCGGGACGCTATCGGTCCAGGTGCTTCAGTAGCGCCTCCAGAGTCTCGGCCATGTGCTGGTCACGCAGGTTCCACGAGTCCACCCGGCCGCTAAACATCGCACGGTAGTACACCTCGGCGTTGCGTACCGTTTGGGCGTTCTGCTGGGCATAGAACAGCTCGTCCTCGGCGAGTAGTCCGCCCCTGCGCGCATACGCCAAGGCGTTGCGCTGCATGTCGACCAGCTGCTCGATCGCTTCCCGCTCGCACGACGGACCAGCCCCGAACGCCGCGGCGAAACCATATGCTTGACCATCATCGGCCGAAGCATGATCGAAGCACGCGTAGCGATTCCGCGCACGCATCGCCGCCGTCGGGTCGACTCTATCCAGGTAGGTCACCACTTCCCGGATGGATCGGTGCAGGCTGTAGAGATCAAGTCCGTAGAAGCCGGCTTGGCGGTGCTGCTTTGACTCGCACTGCCGGTTGCGGATGCGCAGCCAGTCGGTGAAGTCACGAACGACGGTGTTGCGCCACATCCAGGCCGGAAATCGCTCGAAACCGCGCAACGCGGCCTCGGCGGTCTCGTCCACGCCGAGGCCCCGCACGTACCGGTTCACCCGGTAGGCATCGGGCCAGTCGGCCTCGGCGGCCACCGCGCAGAATCCCTTCTCCTCGATAAGCCATTTCGTTATGGTCGCCCGAGCCTGGTAAAACTCGTGCGTCCCATGCGAACTCTCCCCGATGAGCACGATCCGCGCGTCACCTATCAGCTCCTGCAGCGTCTCGCGCGGCGGAACGCCCGATGGCGCGTCGATGGCCACGCGGCTGAGCACCTCGGCGGGCGTGGGCACCCGCGCCGGCGCCGTCGAGGGATCGGTTGTCGACGTAGCCAGCAGCTGGCGCACTTCCTCGTCCGTGACCTGGCGGAAATCCCAGAACGACTCCCCCACTGCGAGGAACTGGGTGGGCATACTCGCGCAGACCACATCGTCCACCAGGGCCGCGAATTCGCGGCAGGTGGATTCCGGCGCCGCCGGCACCGCGATCACGATGTGCGCGGGCTGGGATTCGCGAAGGGCCTGCACCGCCGCGAACATGCTTGCGCCGGTGGCCAATCCGTCGTCGACAAGGATGACCGTCTTTCCGGCCACGTCCAGCGGGGGGCGTCCGCCGCGATACGCAGCCTCGCGCCGGACCAGCTCCCGGCCCTCGCGTTCGGCGATGGCACGCAATTGTCCCGGCGAGATCCGCAGGCCCCGAATCACGTCGCCGTTGACCACTACTCGACCACCGCTTGCCAGCGCCCCGACGGCGAACTCATCGTGGCCGGGCGCCCCGAGCTTTCGCACGATAAAGGCGTCCAGCGGCGCGTGCAGCGCGGCCGCCACCTCCCAGGCCACCGGTAATCCGCCCCGTGCCAAGCCCAGGACGATCACATCCGGTCGGTCGCGGTAGGCGCCGAGGAGATTTGCCAGGACTCGGCCGGCCTCGCGACGGTCGCGAAACACCCGGCGCGGTGAGCGCCGGGTGATGTCAACTGCTCTGGTCATCATGGACAACGCTGGTCAGTTCGCGGACTGGACCTGAACGTGGCGTTCGGCTGCTTTCGGTTCCGAAACCGCCACCGACACCGTCAGGATGCCCTTGTCATAGCTGGCTTCGATGTTGTCTTCGTCCGCGCCCTCCGGCAGTGACACGGTGCGAACGAATGAGCCGTACGAGAATTCCGAGCGCCCGTCGAAGTCCTTCTTTTCGGCGCGTTCGGCCTTGATGCTCAATTGTCCGTCGCGCACCGTGATGTCGATATCCTTCGTCGGGTCGATACCCGGCATCTCGGCGCGCACAATGTAACGGCCGTCCTTCATTTCGTCCTCCAGCCGCATCAAACGGGTGTCGAGGGCGGGCCGCAATCCGGCCATCGCGGGAAAGGCTGCGAACAGTTCTGACAGCTCGGGAAGGATTGATGCGTGGTGACGCCGAGTGGCAAGAGTGCTCATCTCTGTCTCCTAGATTGAGGGAATAGCCAACAATGTTCATCCGACCAGTCGGACGAAATCCCGGAAAGGGCCGCAAGTCCCAAAGGCGGTGGGTCGTTGGTCAGCGCCCGTGCTGCAGGCGTTCGCGCTGACCGGCACCTCGACTCACGCGCCCGCCGCCACCGAAGCCGCCTTCGGTGTATCAGGGACCTGGCCGCCTGAAACCGACCACAAGCAAGGACAAGTCGCTGTCCCGCAGGGCTTCGGCGCCGGCAGCGCCGAGCAGTTGCTCGATCGCTGCGGTCTGGGCGGCACCGACTACGACCAACTGAATGGCTTCGGCATGGGCAGCGAGATAGTCGACAAGACAAGTTTGTAGATGAACCGTCTCGATTTCGACCTCGGGATAGTTGTCCATGCAACGCTTCATGTGCGAGTCAGGGGAACGAGGTTGCGTCGATGTCAGCACCAGCAGCGGCGCGCGACGATGGCGTGCCTCGTGGATCGCCAGCTCCAAAACGTCCATGCCATCCGGGGATTCGTCTACGAAGGCAGCGATCGACCGGACGTCCGTGCCGTCCGCGTCGCAGGCGTCTCCCCGGACGACGGCCACCGAGCAGTGCCCGGATCGTGCCAGTTCTTTCGCGGTCGAACCCAACCAGACGTTCGGCTGCATCGCGGCCCCGGTGTCACCGATACACAACAGTGTTGTCGACCGCGAAGCTGCGACGAGCGCCGCGACCGGAGCGCCGTCGACAAGTTCTGTTTCCACCTTGACCGGCTTGCCCAGCTGTTCCACCGCGGTGTACGCGTCGCGGACGACCTGCTCGGCCGCGGCGACCGCCGTTCGGACTTCACCCGGGCCGGCGTTGACGTCGGGTTGGGTGACATAGAGCAGACGCAGCGGAATGTCGGTGCCGGCGACTTCGTCCACCGCCCACCGGGCAGCGCGAATCGCGGCCGCGGAACCGTCCACACCGACGACAACAGACTTCGGTGGATACCGATCGAACATGAGAACTCCTGGCGACCAAGGGCATTGAGAAGGACCTGGGCGGGACGTTACGGTGTGCGCCGCAGCCGGGCCAGAGGCATTGGTCCTCAGCTCTGGATCCGTTCGGTCCAAGCCGGGGCAGCGTGGCGGTTGCGGTGCCGTCCCCTAGCGGCGAATGTCCAACACCTCATGCAAGGGTCTGCGCGGCGTCGGCTCGGGAGTCGGCTCGTCCTCCGGTTCGATGCCGACTCGGATCAAGACCTGCGGTACCGCGGCGGGTCGAGTCACGAGGTCGGCAATCATGTCCCGACTGGCTTGCAGCTCCGTGACATGCGTGACCGTGCAGGTGGCCAATCCGGCCATCGTGCACTCCAGCAGGATCGCGGACAGCGCCTCGCCGCAGTTGAGGGCATCGGCGCGTGCGTCGCCGGCGGTGGACAACAGCAGAATCGTCGCCTGGTCGTAGGTGCCGGCAGAGCTGCGCTCGTTCGACGGATCGATCGGGAACCGGCGGTTCACATCAACCCTGCGATTGTCTGACTCCGACGCCAGTGCGCTTTCCGGTATCCCCTCCGCTCCCGTCATTCGCCCTGTCCACCAATGTAATTCAGCGTGATACGAGTCGTCGTAGCGACGCAGAGCCTCGGTGAGTCGCGCCGCCTCGGCCAGCCGCGGACGCGCATCGTCGGGCAACACATCCATACCGACCAGGTCACTGTCGAAAGCGCTACGCAGTACGGGTTCGAACGACGCCCAATGCTTCGGCGCGCGGAATGGTAGCCGGTTGGTCCGGCGACGCAGTATCGCGTTCGCGCGGTCTCGCCGGGCCTGCGTCACGTAGCCGACCTGTACGAAATCGATGGTCGCCAGGTGGTCAAGATTGTTCGGGTTGGGGAAGGTTTCGACATTCGCCGACCATCCGGCGGCCGCCATCGCGATCCGGAAGTGATCGAGGGCGGCACCGCAGCTGATGACTGCTTCGCGGCCCGACTTGTCGGTGGCAGGTATGTTCTGGTTGCGATCAACAAAGAGGGCGACGCTGCCGCTTTCGGCGATCCAGTGCCACGGCTGGCTGTTATGCAGCGACGGGGCCCGGCACGCCAGCTCGATCGCGGTGGTTATCGCCCGCGTATCCGCCATGGTCTCGGTCATCACTTGACCCCTTTCCGCCAGGTGACCAACACCTTGCTACAGATGGACATCGCCCAGCCAGAGTCGTTGGTCCCCAGTGGTCCCCAGTGGCATCAAAAACCCGAACTCGCAGGGCCATTGGGCCCTAGGCATTAACCGCGCCGTCACATTAGCGTCGATACGTCTCGCACTAATCGCCGAGCGGAATGATGTCATGCAAGCGCCACCAGATATCCGGGTACTGAAAACAGCACTGAGAACCGCGGTGCAACTGGCGTGCCGGGCTCCGTCCGTGCACAACAGCCAGCCATGGCGGTGGGTGGCGGAAGGCCCGCTGGTGCATTTGTTCATCGATCGTCACCGCACCGTCCCCGGCACGGACTGGCTCGACCGCGACGCGATCATCAGTTGCGGCGCGGTGCTGGATCATCTTCGTGTCGCCATGTTGGCCGCGGGCTGGCAAGCCGACATCAAACGGTTTCCTCGTGGGGATGACCCCGACAAGCTCGCGTCGCTGGAATTCAGTCTCGTCGCAAATGTCACTCCCACGCAGCGGGCGCGTGCCCTGGCGATTCTGCAGCGCAGGACCGATCGGCTTCCGCTACAGCGGCCCACATACTGGGACTTGTTCGAGCGCACCCTTTATGACGCCGTCGATGGAAAATGGGCGAAATTGCTTGTGCTCGGCGATGACTCGCGACGACAGCTGGCCCAGGCGGCGGCACTGACCGAAGACATCCGTAGCGACGACTGGCTCTATCGTGCCGAACTAGATTGGTGGACAACACCGTATGCGGTCAGCGAAGGCATCCCCCCGACCGCGCTCGCCTCCGAGAGCGAACAACGCCGCGTCGACATCGGACGGGAATTCCCCGTCAGAATCCATACCGACCGGCGACACGGACTCGAGGCGGACCGCTCCAAAGTCCTTGTCCTCTACACCGACGAGGACACCAGAGCCGACTGGCTAAGATGCGGCGAAGTCTTGTCGACCGTATTGCTCGAATGCACCATGGCCGGCCTGGCGACCTGCCCGTTGACCCACCTGATCGAGCTGGACGAAGGCCGCGATGTCGTCCGCGACCTGATCGACCGGGCCGGCGAGCCCCAGATCCTGGTCAGAGTCGGGATGGCGCCACCCATCGGCGATTTGCCGGCGCCCACGCCGCGGCGCCCACTACCCGAAGTTTTCACGGTTCGCTAGGCACAGCGCGTGGTTCGCCGACTTTGGTCCCCACCGGCCGGGACCTTTGGCAGCCGAATCAACGGTTCTCGTCCAATAAGGTCAAGCCATGTCCAACCAAACCCAAACCGATGACGGCGCCATCATCTTGCCGGAACACGAATGCTGGGACCTGCTTTCAAGTGTCACGCTGGGGCGGCTGGTCACGAGTGCGGACGGCCGACCGCAGATCTTTCCCGTCAACTATGCCGACCAACGGCGGACGATCCTGTTTCGCACCGCGGAGGGCACGAAGTTGGTCAGCACCGCGATTAACAATGAGGTGGTGTTCGAGGTCGACGACCACAACGTGGCCGAAGGCTGGAGTGTGATCGTGCGGGGCACCGCGCGTTCGCTGCGTAGCGACGCGGAGATCGAGGATGCCGAACGCGCCCAGGTGTTGCCCTGGACGAGTTCGGAGAAGTCGCACTATGTACGGGTGATGCCCGAAATGGTCACGGGCCGCCGCTTCCAATTCGGCTCGCCACCAATGGAACAGTCCATTCAGCTCTGACCGAGCACGCCCGCCGCAGGAAGAGCAGCGACTCCGCCCGCCGCGGGCTGGGCGAGCCGATAGACCTCGATCTGGCGCGCCAGATCGCTGGGCGTGATGATCCCGACGAGCGTGCCCCCGTCAAGGACCAGCGCCCGGCTGCGAGGCCCAACTGGCGTCATTCGACGCAACAGGTCAACGAGTGGCTCTCGCGGTTCCGCAACGGGCACGCTGCGCAGCGGCAGCGCGACCTCACCCACGCTGACAGTGGTGCGGCGGCCGGGTGCCAGCTCGCGCAACTGCCGCAACGTGACCAATCCCGTGATCGACCCGTCCCGCTCGACAACCGGGTACGCCGAGTGCCGATCGCCGAGGACATAACGTTGGATGAAATCCTCAACCGTGATCCACCCGGGTGCAGTATGTGGCTGCGGGGTCATCACGTCAGCGACACGCACGCCCGCGAAGATCTGTCGACTGGTCAGCTGTGCTTCTTCGTCGCGGGCGGCGACGAATATGAACCAACCGATGAATGCCAACCACACGCCACCGATGACGCCACCGGCCAGAAACTCCCCCAGTCCCAGCACGATCAGGATGATCGCGACCACGCGCCCGGCGCGTGCCGCACCGATGGCCGCGCGCACGCTGTCGCCGTGGCGGTGCCATAGGTAAGCGCGCACCAGCCGGCCACCGTCCAGCGGGGCGCCCGGCAACAGATTGAAAAAGCCGAGCAGCAGGTTGATGCTGGCGAGCCACCACGTAACGCTGCCCAAGATGGTCGGGGCGCGCAGCGCTGACAGTGCCACCGCACCTCCGGCGAACACCGCGGACAAGACAAGGCTGGTGGCCGGCCCGGCTAACGCAATGCGAAAAGCGGCTTTTGGAGTCTTCGCCTCGCCGTGCAGTGTCGTCACGCCGCCGAACAGCCACAAGGTCACGTCACCGACGATTACCCCCGAGCGACGGGCCACCACGGCATGCGCGAGTTCGTGGGCCAACAGCGATCCAGCAGCACTATCGCCCCGCACGCGCCGACCAACCAGTAAGCCGGATGCGAATACCCCGCAACGGTGTGGGGCAATGTGGTTGCCAGGCTCCAGGTGAACAGCCACAGGATCACCACCACGCTCCAGTGCACCTTCACCGGAAAGCCCGCAAATCGTCCCAACGGAATTGCCTCAGACACCTTGCAAACCTCCCAAGAGCGGTAACGGATCGACAAGAGGCCAGCGCTAGCGGCCTCCGGACCCTCATCCGACTGTCTTGCAGAGCTTTTGAAAAGGGACTGAAGTCACACGCGGATGAACTAGGGACTTAGTGCCCTAGCACCCGGTGACCTTCAGCGCGAACGAGCGGCCTTCCGGCGCTAGAGCGATATCGGCGCAGCACCCATGGTGGACGCATGGGCTCCTCGCATGCCGGCTACGCGGACAGAACCGACGGGTCGGCGGGTGACGAATCCGACCGCTTGTCTGCCCACTCGCTGCGATTCGTTGCCAGTGCACCGCTGCGGGACGTACTGACATCCTTGCGTACCACCGGCGATGGGCTCTCGACCCTTGAGGCCGATGCCAGGCTGGCAGCATTCGGAATGAATGCGATTCGGACACATCGGGTTAACGCTCTGTCGGTGCTCGGACGCCAGCTCAACAACGCGGTGCTGGTGCTCTTGGCGGTGACCGCGCTACTGTCCTTCTTCCTCGGCGACGCAACGCAAGCCACCATCATCGGCATCATTTTGCTGATCAGCGTCGGCCTGTCGTTCTCTAACGAGTACCGCGCAGAGCGCGCCGCAGCCGCACTGCACGACCGGGTCCGTCACACGGCTGTGGCCCGCCGCGACGGTCGTTTCGTCAGGGTCGACGTGACCGCACTGGTCCCCGGGGACGTGATCCGGCTGCAACTCGGTGAGTTGGTGCCGGCTGACGTCCGATTGATCACCGTGAACGGGCTGGAGTGCAACGAGAGCATTCTCACCGGCGAGTCGACCCCGGCGGAGAAATCGGCAGAGCCCAGCGCACCGGATACGACGATCACCGACGCGTCCAATTTGGCGTTCATGGGCACGGTGGTGAGCGCGGGCGAGGCTACCGGAGTGGTCTACGGGACGGGTACCAGCGCCCAATTCGGCCGCATCGCAGTGGGACTCGGCGAGCGCCAACCGGAAACCGATTTTCAGCGGGGTCTGCGACGTTTTTCCTATCTGCTCTTGAAAGTGGCCTTGACACTCACCGTCGTCATCATCGTCAGCAACCTGCTCCTGCGCCGGCCCCTCATCGATGCGGCGCTGTTCGGCTTGGCGATCGCGGTCGGCATCACACCCCAATTGCTTCCCGCAGTCGTCAGCACCAGTTTGGCCTCGGGCTCACGACGACTGGCCCGCCTCAAGGTCTTGGTGAAGCGCTTGGTGTGCATAGAGGACCTCGGGGATATCGACATCCTGATTACCGACAAGACCGGCACACTGACGGATGGCCGGCTGGACTTGCTCGACGCCGTCGACGTCACCGGCGCACGGGCAGACTCGGTGCTGGCTTCCGGTTTGCTCGCCACCGATGTCGACCCGGCGGTAGGCGGGGTGAGCGCGAATGATCTCGACGCCGCGCTGTGGCGCGACCGGCCCCCGATCGCCGGGGTGAGCCGCCTGGCGACGTTGCCGTTCGATCACATCCGACGGGCCACCTCGGCGCTCATCGACAGCAACGGTAATCGGCGAATCGTGGTCAAAGGCGCACCCGAACAGGTCATGGCACGATGCGACGACGTTGCCGAGACCGCCCATCGAACGCTGAACCAGCTGTTTGCCGACGGACGTCGGGTCGTGGCCGTGGCCACCAAACCTGCGCCAGGTCAGCAGCTTTTGCGGGCGGTCGACGAACAGGGCCTGACACTCGACGGCTTTCTGGTGTTCGCAGACAACCCGAAAGCCGACGTGCATGATTCGTTGTCACGGCTCAAAGCCCTGAGCATCGAGGTCAAGGTCGCCACCGGCGACAACCCCCGAGTCGCCGAAAAGGTCTGTGCCGAAATCGGATTACCGTCAAAGGGCACCATTACCGGCGCCGAGTTGGCGCAGCTCAACGACGAAGACCTCGCCGCGGCGGCCGGGATCACACAATTTTCGCCAGGATCTCACCGGAGCAAAAAGCCCGGGTCGTTTCGACGTTGCGAAACTGCCACCGATCGGTCGGATTCCTTGGAGACGGAGTCAACGATGCCTTGGCCCTGCACTCCGCCGATGTCGGCATCTCCGTCGACACCGCGACCGATGTCGCCAAGGACGCCGCCGACGTGGTCCTCCTGGAGAAGGATCTAGGCGTGTTGGCCGACGGTGTCGCCGAAGGCCGCCGGATCTTCGCCAACACGATCAAATACGTATTGATGGGCACGTCAAGTAATTTCGGCAACATGTTCAGCGCGGCAGCGGCGTCGGCCGTTCTGTCATTCCTGCCGATGCTGCCCAGTCAAATCTTGCTCAACAACCTGCTCTACGACACCTCGCAGCTCGCGATCCCCACCGACCGGGTGGACGACGAGCAGCTGCACGCACCCGCCCACTGGAACATCGCCTTCATTCGGCGCTTCATGCTGTCGTTCGGTCCGATCAGTTCGTTGTTCGACTTTCTGACCTTCGGCCTCATGCTCGGTGTCTTGCATGCCGGGCCGATCGAGTTTCGCACCGGCTGGTTCGTGGAATCCCTTGCCACCCAGACGCTGATCATCTTCGCGATTCGGACCAGGCGCGTGCCGTTTGTGCGCAGCAGACCCGGGACGTTACTCATCGCGGCCACCCTGTCGATCGTTGCGGTCGGAGTTGTCCTGACGGTGTCGCCGCTCGCCGGCAACCTCGGTTTCCGGCCGCTCCCCTGGCAATTTTTCGCCGCCCTGTCGGGACTCACCCTCACCTACATGCTGATGGTGGAGATCACCAAGAAATGGTTCTACTCGGACCTGATCCACCCCGATGCTCGGCAGTATCGGACCCGAGGACGGGAGCACCGCATCCACCGGCGCGCGGCCCGCTTCAGCCATTCCGGTCCGCTGCCGAGTGCGTAACCCGAAGCGCTCGGTTCCCGCGATCGCGGCATGCGTCCCTCTCGGGACTTTTGCCTCTATCGCGGCCGGTGCTCAAGCGATCGGATAACCGCCATGAGTATCTCGCTATCGACTCACTTGGCAACGGACTTCGAACGCGCGGTCAAGGCGACCCGAGAAGCCCTTGCGCGACAGGGCTTTAGCGTCCTCACCGAAATCGACATCACGACGACGCTCAAAATCAAGCTCGGCATCGAGATGGAAAACTACCTGATCCTTGGTGCGTGCGACCCGGAGCTGGCGTGCCGCGCGATCGATATCGATCGCGAGATTGGATTGCTGCTGCCTTGCAACGTCTTGGTGCGCGCCGACGTGGCCAACCCGGGCATGACCATCGTCGACGCAATGGATCCCTGCCTTTCGGTCGTGGTGACCGGCGAGCCCGCGCTCAAGACGATCGCCGATGAGATCACCGCCAAGCTGGCTGCCGCAATCGCCTCGCTGGATGCTGATTCCTGATGATTTCAGTGCCCGCGGTTGGCGTCAGTGAATCGTCCGGCCGCCGTTTTCCTGCAAGCAGCTGATCTCACGGTCCCACTGCACGCTGCGAACCCGATCAAGCCGCGAACGCACGTTCAGCACGAGCAACGCTGCTCCGATTCCCATGACCAGCAATGTCGCGAAAGCGGCCCCGGATGCGTCTACCACCGCTTGCCACGTCGGGGCAGGCCGGGCCACCTGATCACCGTTCCTGTCGACCCAGACTTCGACGCGATCGCCGACGTTGACCGCGTAGGCCAGTTCCAACGCACCGGTGCGTTCGCCGGTTGCACCTGGCCACTTCGCTTGCACCACACTGATACCCGAGCCGTCTGTCGCGGTCGTTCCGGTAATCGTTGCCGGTATCGCGTGACGGTCGTGCGCCTGTTGGACGTAGAGCCGATCACGCACGCTATAGGTCGCGCAGGCGGCGACACCGGCGAACGGAATCGCCAAGAGCAACACAGCGAACGCGACCAACACGGCCACGGCTTCGATGCGATCGGCGCGCCGCAGCAATGGGTTGCGCCCGAAGATGCGAGCGATTCGCCAGCAGCGCGGGTCCAACGTGTGAGTCTCCATCACAACTCTCCTGAGCGCTAACGTGTCGGACATCAACGACTACTCGATGATGTGTTGTTCGCGATCGGACATCCGCTCGACGAAATCGGCGAGTTCGCGCCGCGGTGTCGAGGGCAGCGGGTCTGCATTGATCGGCGCCCAGCCCACCCGTAGCAGCATCTGCGGGTAGCTGCTGCCGCCGAAAATCTCGGACCGCACCGTCGCACGTGTTTCGGCGACCTCCAGTGGTTCGGTGACCGGACAACTTGCCAGACCCATCGACGTAGCGGTGAGAAGAACCGCGCTGGTGGCCTCGCCGCCGCGCAGCTGCGCCAGACGGTCGTCGGCACGCGTTCCGAGCGCAAGAACCACGGCGTTGTCCTCAGCGGGTGACGATTCGGCGGGCTCGGCCAGCACGGGACCGGCAAAGTACCGACCCGGGATCCTGGCGTGCGGGTCGGATTTTGGTGTGTTGCGCGCCGGAACACCGGCTGCTGAGCCGTACCGACCGCTCCACGCGGTGAGCTCGGCGAGGTATTCGTGGTTCATGTGATTCCATACGGATTGGGTCACGATCTCACGCAGCTTGTCGGTGTCTTCCACCTGGCAAAGCGTCACACCATGGCGCGCCGAACGCGCCGCCATCAGCGCGATGTCGCCCACGGGTACCGGCCAGGAACTGTAGTGCCGACGGTCGGTTCGCCGCCGTGGTATCGCCGCGGCGAGTGCGATGTCTGAGGCGTCAGCCGTGTGGCGGGTAAGTTCCAGTGCGGCAAGATGGTTCGGGTCGCCCGGGTTGGGCAAACGGGACACTTTGGCGTGCCATCCGACCGCCGCGAAAGCGGCGACACAGTGATTCAGCGCCGCGCCGCAACTCAAGATCAGATCGCGTCCCTCCGGGTCGGCATTGGGCAATTGCCGCTCGGCATCGGAGTAGAGATGCAAGCTCTGCGCACCCACCAACCATCGCCACGGCTGCGTGTTGTGGACGGAGGGGGCTCGGGATGCCAAAGCCAGGACCGTGCGGATCGTGCCCGCATCGGGAAAGCGCGCGTTCATGGCAGTTCGTCCCTTCCCACAACGTCTCCTGTCGACGTCTTACGTCGACGTCTCCTGTCGACGTTTCCGGGTTTGCCGCCGGTGCGCGAGGGGACGACGACCTCAGTCCGAGGGACTTTGGGCCACCCCTACGCGCGAGAGCTGGCGCGCCGCGAACACCGCGGCGACCGAGGTGGCCGCGATCGTCACCAAGGCGCCGAGCATCAGTGCCGCTGCTTCGCCCGCGACCAGCAGATGTTCTTCGGTCCCGATGGTCGCCGCGGCCACCGGGACACCGAGCTGCGCTGCCGATAGCACAGCCAGCGTCAGCGGCTGACCAAGCAGCCTGGCCACACAGTGCGCGAGCAGCGCGCCCAACCCCAGCCCTGCGCCCAGCAGGATCAATTTCGGGTGCGCACCCAGGTCGCGCACGCGCAGCGACGCGCCCAGCCAGACGAAGAATAGCGGAGCGAAGAACCCCTCGGTGATCCCGAACAGCTGACGCGCCAGCCGTCGCGGCTCCCCGACCGCGGCAATCACCAGACCCAGCGCGAAGCCGGCCAGCATGACCGATACGTGGGTGCTCAGCGCGAGCGCCGCCAGCGCGAACAAAAAGAACAAATTGGTCCGCAGTTCCAGCGCGAGTTTGTGCTTTTCGGAATAGTCGTGCGCGCGCTGGCGCCAACCCTGCCGATCGGCCGCGAGCAGCACGAGGAACAACAGCCCGGCACAGCCCGCGATCGCGACCGCCCCGAGGGCCGCCGTCGTCGCCCTACGTAAGTCAATCACCAAGGGCAGCAGCACGATACATGCCGCATCGGCGATCGCGATCTGCGCCGTCAAGGAGAGCACCGGTGGCCCCTGCATGCGCAACGAGTCGATCACCGGCAGTGCCAGCGCGGCCGACGACGATGTCATCAGGACCGCGTACAGCGCGGCGTGGCCGGTCCCGAACTGCCACGCCAGCCCGACACCGAGGGCCGTCGCGACGACACCGCAGAGCACCGCCCGCGCGAACGCCCGCGGAAGGGCCGCACGCACGTCGGGACTGCGTATCGGGACATGCGTCCCCACTACGAACATCACCAGCGCGAACCCGATATTTGCGAACAACTGAAACATCGGGTTGGACTCGTCGAGAACGCCAAAACCGGTCTTGCCGAGAACGAGTCCAGCCAGTAGCTCGCCGATGACCAGCGGAATCCGCAAGTGCGGCAGCGACGCCACCAGTGGACCGGCGAAGCCCACCGCGGCCAGGAGCGCCAGTGTGTCGAAGCCGAACCCGGACATCTCAGCGAACCTGCACGGGTGCGCGAAGTAATGTCATCCAGTGATCGTATTTGCGCTACCGCGGGTCGCGACCGAACCTCGCTGAACAGATGTCGTTGCCGTCCCGCGGAAGTCCTGCGGGCCCCATCGTCGCGATTAGGGACCAAGGACTCTGCCTTCCCCCGGTCGCAGCGAGCAATGTCGATACCGAGGTCGTTTTCAGCACGCGGCGGGAGATCCAGGTGACGTCGATGACAACTGTTGCAACGGACGTGCTCCAAGGCGCGGTGAGGCTGGCTTGCCGGGCGCCCTCGTACCACAACAGCCAGCCATGGCGGTGGGTCGCCGACCGGGAGGGTTTGCATCTGTTCCTGGACCCGACCCGCGTGGTGCAGACCGACCCGACCGAGCGGCAAGCGCTGATCAGTTGCGGTGCGGCCCTTGACCATTTGTGCGTGGCGACGAGAGCTACCGGGTGGAAGGCGGATGTCCGTCGCTGTCCCGACCCCGACAACGTCGAGCATCTCGCTTCGATCACGTTCACGGAGATGCCCGCCGTGACCGAGGAACAACGACGACGCGCCGACGCGATCGTCGCGCGGCGCACCGATCGCCTGCCGTTCGGGCCGATCCCGGATTGGGCCAACTTCGAAGCCAAGTTGCGGAGCCGGATAGACAGTACCGTCGCACTGCTCGACGTCATCAACGACGCTGATCGTCAAAGACTTGCTTATGCAACCGAACTGACGGACTCCTTGCGTCTCTACGACTCCTTCTATTTCGAGACATTGCAGCGGTGGACTGCGCCGTTTGAGGCGAGCGAGGGAATTCCGTACGACTCGTTGGTTTCTGCGGCCGAGGCAGAGCGGGTGGACGTGGCGCGCAGCTTCCCGGTCAGCCATCATGCTGAACGCCGCGTGCAGACGCCCAGCGACCTTTCCACGATCGTGGTGCTCTCCTCGCATGCCGACACCCGGCGCGATCTGCTCGGGTGTGGAGAAACGCTGTCGACAGTTCTGCTGGAAGCCACCGTTGCCGGACTCGCCACGTGCACCCTGACCCATCTGACCGAGCTCGCAACCAGTCGACACCTCATCGAGGTGCTGACCGGGCACCCACGGCCTCAAGTGCTGATCCGGATCGGCCGCGCGCCCGACAACGAGCACCGCCCGCCGCCGACGCCGCGCCGACCGCTCGCCGACGTGTTGACCATCAACCTTTCCGAACCATGATGCGCAGCAACATATCCCAGTACGGCTACGCCTCAGCCGACCACCTCGAGGATCGCCGCTGCCGAGGTGACGGCCTTGTCCGCGTTGCCTTCGTCGTGCAGCAACATGCGCACCCCGATGCGGCCGGGGCCGCCCGAGTGGGCGATGCCCGCCACCCGGAAGGGCCCGACCTTCCCGCGTGACATGAACATGACGTGCCAGCTGACGACCTGCAGCTTGCGCGTGCCGACGAGGTCGGCGGCCAGGTCGATGGCCGCGGTCTCCAGCACGACGTGCTGGGGCCCGATGTGCAATGCCGCATCTGGCGAAGCGAGCTCGGCACTCAGCGCGGGCAGCACCCAGTGACCGTCGTCGCGTCTGGCGGCTCCGAACGCCGCCCACAACGGCGGCAGGTCCGGGGAATCCTCGATGATCAGCTCGGTACCCGAAACGTCCATCCGGTCAAGGCCTTCCGGTGGGATCCCGACGATCGCACCCTGGCCCTCGTTAAAGGCGATCACCCGCTCGGGATTGTCAGCGTCGACGATCGTGCACCGTCCGTAGCCCATGGTCCGACCCTGGTGCACAATCCCGGAACCGACGATCTGGACCCTGGACACGTCGTAGCCGGGATCGATGACTTGCACCGAGGCGATGACCGGGTTGGGCACCGCGACCATGTCGGTCTGGCACCCCTCCGGGGACGAAATGGCCAGCGGCGCAACCATGATGCCGCCCGCCTCGTTGCGCATGTCCCGACGGATCACGACGGTGTCGTCGACCTCGCCGAGGTCCATCGACGAGTGCTTGCGCCCGATGTAGCGATAGCTGAGCAGGCCGGTCCAGCGGCGGAACAACTCGTCTCGATAGGCGTCGGCGTCGCCGGCCAACTCACGGATGTCTCGTAGTTGGTCGCTCAATCTGGTTCGCCTTTCTACGCCGTCGGATTATGCGTCAGGACTGCCGGTTTCGCCGTACCTGGTGGAACGGCACCCCGCGGTCGGCGGCGTCTCACGGGGGGAGTTCAGCACCCGCTCGCCGATCAAGGTGCGGGCCATCTCGGTGGTGCCGCCGCCGATGCTGGCGATCTGGCGGCCCAGATATCGCGTGCCGATATCGAGCAACCCGGCATCGTCGCCGACGACAGCCGACGTGGCGGCGACGGCCAGGGCGGCCTCGGTTTCGACGTCGTGCACCGCAGCCATCGCCAACCGGATGATCGAGCCCGCCGCCGCCGGCAGGCTCCGCCGGCCACCGCGTGGAAGACGAGCTCGCTCATTGTCGTATCCGAACGTTCAGACCTGTGCTGAGCGACTGTACAGCACAGGTGATTGACTATACAGGCCCGCCGAGCCAGCATGCATGTGCTGCTATGTTTAGGGAATCGACGTTATCTTAACCGGTTATCGGAGGGCCGGCGCATGAGTGCTGCGGCAACAGGTTTCGATATCGACCGGTTTCGTGACTGGTTGGCCGAGACTACCGGCGTGGCAGCGGATGTGTCGGTCACCCCCATCCGCGGCGGCGGCAGCTGCGAGATGTTTCGCGTCGACCGCCTTGGACAGCCCTGGATGGTGCGCCGGGCGCCGGTGGCCGCGGTATCCGACACCGCTCATCAGGTCGTGCGCGAGGCGCGCATCATCCAGGCCCTCGGCGCCGCCGGAATGCCGGTGCCCGCCGTGCTTGCCTGCAGTGACGACCCCACCATCCTGGGCGCCGCGTTCTTCGTGATGTCCTACGTCGACGGCGCGGTGATCCGCCGGGACGGACTGCCGGCGACATTGCAACGGGATCCGTCGTCGCACGGGCGCATCGGCGAGCAACTGATCGACACCCTGGTCCGGCTGCACGCAATCGACTGGACGGACACGGCATTGGCCGAACTGTCGCACCCGCACGGGTTTCTCGCCCGCCAGGTCGATCGTTGGCTGGCGCAACTGGAAGGCTACCGCACCCGCGATCTGACCGGCGTCGACGAGCTCGCCGACTGGCTGCGCGAGAACCTGCCCGCCGCCGGGGATTTGACCGTCATGCACGGCGACTACAAGCTGGACAACGTCATCTGGGCACCGACGCCACCGCCGCGGATCGCCTGTGTGGTCGACTTCGAGATGACCACGGTGGGCGATCCGCTGATCGATTTGGCCTGGGCGATGATCTTCTGGCCCGACAGGGGAAACCTCATCGCGCTTGGGTCGCCGGACGCGCCGCACGGCATCGACCGCGCCCACTGCCAGACCTCGGGGCAGCTGATCGCCCGCTACGCCGAGTCGACGGGTCGCGACTGTCCCATTTCGACTGGTATCAGGTGTTGAGCGCCTGGAAGCTCGCGATCGTCTTGGAGGCGTCCTATGCCGCCTTTCTGCGCGGCAAGTCCCGCAACCCGGTGCACGAGTTCTTCGGTCCCGTCATCGACGAACTCCTCAGCCGCGCAAGGAGGTTCGCGCAATGACCGATCGGCTGTTCGATGTGGCCGGCCGAGTCGTTCTGGTCACGGGCGGCAGTCGCGGGCTGGGTGCGGCGACGAGCATCGCTCTTGCCGAGCGCGGTGCGCGAGTGATCGTCGCCAGTCGCAAACTGGCCGCCTGCCAGGAACTGGCCGCGGCGATCACCGGGTCCGGTGGGCAGGCTCATCCGCTGGCCTGCCACGTCGGTGACTGGGACGCGTTGCCGGGCGTCGTCGACGCCGCCGCCGCACGCTGGGGACGGTTGGACGGGCTGGTCAACAACGCCGGGATGAGCCCGCTCGCGCCGTCGCTGCTGGAGACCTCGGAGCTGCTGTTCGACAAGGTGATCGGAGTCAACCTGAAGGGCCCCACCCGATTGACCGCACTGGTCGCGACGGCGATGGCCGCGACCGGCGGAGGATCGATCGTCAACATCAGTTCGCTGGCGTCGGTCAAGCCGACACCCGTCACCACGGTCTACGCGGCGGCCAAGGCCGGCCTGAACGCGCTGACCACCGCCTCGGCGCTCGAATACGCCGCGGCCGGCGTCCGGGTGAATGGGATCGTCTGCGGCACCTTCGATACGGATGCAGCAGCGGGCTTCGTTCGTAATCCCGATCGGCAGCGGGAGTTGGTGCGCCGCATCGCGCTGGGACGGGTGGGCCGCCCCGACGAAATCGTCGGAGCCGTCCTCTATTTGCTCTCCGACGCCTCGAGCTACACCACCGGCTCGCTGATGACCGTCGACGGCGGTGTCTCAGGATGACCGCCGGGACCGCGTCGACTCGGCCGCCTCGGCCCGCACCCCGGAGATCACCCATTCGACAAGCCGCGGAAAGTTCTGCTCGATCTTGGCCGTCTCCGCCGCCGAGCGCTGCGGCTCACGCAACGCCCGGACCTCGACGATGGAGTGGTTGATCGTCAGGTGCGCCAGGCCGCGACAACACTCGGTGGCCAGCGGACGCGGAATGCCCTCCTGCAGAGTCGCTTTCAACAGCGCGGCGACGTAATCGGTCACGGCGCTGCGGTCGTCGATCGTCATCAACTCGGTCAGGTACGGATGAGAGCGCAGGGCGTCGTGCAACGCCAGACACCAGTGCAGCGCCGTCGACTCCCAGGTCTCGTATTCCTTGAAGTCGAGCTTGAGCCGCGCAAAGTGGCGGGCGACCAGCGCCCGGATCAACGCTTCCCGGTTACCAACCTGCTGATACAGCGTCCGCGGCGAGATCTTGAGCGCGGCCGACAACCGCCGTACCGACAGCGCCTCGATCCCTTCGTTATCCAGAAGCTGCAGGGCGTGGGTCAGGATGTCGTCGGCCGGGATCAGCGGCTTGGCCATCGCTGCATCGTACAAGCCCGGTCCGGGCCAAGCCGGCAGGCTAACCGCAGTCGCGGCGAATGCCGTCGATCAGATAGTCGATGTGGACGGCGAACAGCTCGTCGACTTCCTCGCGGGTCACCCCGGTCGGGTCGCTCCCGGCGAGCCGGGCCCGGGCGCGCGCCGATGTGATCCTGGGTGGATGATGCATCGCCACGAAACCGACCGTCGCCCAGGTCAACAGCCGGCAGGCACGCACCGACATGTCTACGGGCATGCCGTCGCGGCGCATGCTTTTCAGCAGCGGGCGGGTGGCCTTGACATACGCGGGACGTTTCACCTGCAGGAAAAGCCTGCTGTCGGCCGCCTCGGTCAGCCTGGTGCGCAGCCGGCGCGTCCAGCGTCGCGCATAGTCGGGCCAGGTTTCGTCACGTTCCAACCGGGGCGCCAGGTCGTCCAGGAGGTGCTCGGCGACCGCGTCGATCAGCGCGTCCTTGTTGCCGATCCGGGAGTACACCGGCGGCGGCGTGACGCCCAGCCGACCGGCCACGCTGCGCATGCTGATCGCGTCGAGGCCGCTTTCCCGCATGATTTCCACTGCCGCAGCGATGATCTGGTCCGCCGTCAGCTCCAACTCGCCGGGCATGCCCGCCCTTCCCGCGCCGTCACCGGATCGTCAGCGCGATCTTGCCGACGTGCGCACCGGCCCGCATCACCCGCAGCGCCTCGTCGAGCTGCTCCCAATCGAAGACATGGCTGATCTGCGGTGTGATACCGGCGCGAGTTACCACCTCGCACAGTTTGCGGTGGGCGCGCACACTGCCCACCGTGATCCCGATGAGGCGCAGGTTGTTGAGCATCAGCTCGGCGACCGCGATCGGGGCCACCTCGAATCCGCTGAGCACACCGATCACCGCGACCGTGCCGCCCATCGCGGCCGCGTGCAGCGAATGCGGCAGCGTGGCGGGCCCGCCCAGATCGATGACCAATTTCGCGCCCGCACCGCCGGTCAGCCGTTTCACCTCCGTCTCCCAATCCGGCGTGGTGCGGTAGTTGACGAGATGCGTTGCGCCCAAATCCGATCCGACCCGGAGTTTGTCGTCGGACGACGACGTCAGAATCACCGTGGCAGCACGGGCGCGGGCCAGCTGGACGGCGAACAACGACACCCCGCCGGTACCCTGAGTCACCACCACGTCGCCCTCGCCGATGTCGGCCTCCGCCAACGCACTAAAGGCGGTCACCCCCGCGCAGGGAATCGTCGCGGCTTCGACGTCACTCAGGTGCTGCGGGCTGCGGATCAGACCGGAGACGTCGGCGACGCGGTACTGCTGCAGCCACCCGTCGCAGGTGTCACCGGGCAGCTCCCGCTTGGCGTCCGGGGTGGGTGGTCCATCGTGCCAGCCGGGGTGGAACGCCCCCATGACCCGATCGCCGACCCGCAGCCCCTCGACATCCGGCCCGAGCGCCACCACCTCTCCGGCGCCGTCGGTCATGGGTACCCGTGGCCATGGACCGGGCAGCAGGCCCAGCAGATTGACGTTGTCATGGAAATTGAGACTCGAGGCGTTGACCTTGATCAGCGCCTGGCCGGGTCCCGGTGCGTCCACCGGCCTCTCGACGACCTGCACGGCCTCGCCCGGCCCGGGCATGACGACGGCCCGCTGGCGATCCGGAATGCTCATGCGATGCCTGCCTCCTGACGCAGGGCCTGCCATTTCCGTTCGGCCGCGGGCCGGCACGACGGCAGGTGGTCGGTCGGCCAACCCGACACGGGGCGGTACTTCTTGAGGACGTGCCGGGCCAACACGGACTTGTGCAACTCATCGGGCCCGTCCCCGATCGATCCGAATCGGGTCATCCGGTACCACGATTCGACGGGCAGATCGCCGGAATACCCCAGCGCGCCGCACACCTGGATGGTGCGGTCGAGGACGGCCAGCACCACCTTGGACACGTGCGCCTTGATCATCCCGAGTTCGGCGCGCACCGCGGCGGCGCCGTAGCGGTCCATTTTCCAGGCGGTCTGGAAGGTGAGCAGGCGCGCGGCCTGAATCTCGGTGTGGGACAAGGCAATATAGTCTTGCACCATCTGGTGTTCGCCCAGCAGCCGGCCATGCGAGCGGCGCGAGACCGCGCGCTCCCCCATGATGTCCAAGGCCCGCTGAGCCTGGCCGAGCCACCGCATCGAATGATGGATCCGCCCGCCGCCGAGGCGCTGCTGGGCGAGGACGAAACCGCCACCGCGCGGGCCGATCAGATGATCGCCGGGCACGCGGCAGTCGGTGAACACCACCTCGGCGTGGTTGCCCCGGCGACCGAACTCCGGATCCGGGTGCGCCATGGTGGGAATGTCGCGCACGATGGTCACTAGGGCACCATCCTTTCTGCGGATGCCCGAAGGGTGTTCGTTGAAGGGACTCGGCGGGGGCCGAGGTGATGCCGATGTCGGTCGCTCTTGGAGGGCCTGCATGACACTGCCGCCCTCGGTCCTGCCGGGGTCGCAGACCGGCATCAGGAAGACGCG
>NZ_LQPT01000126.1 GCF_002102355.1 Mycobacterium sherrisii
CTCGATGCAATCTGCCGATCTCAGCCCAATCCTCCACAGCCAACAACTCCCTTCTCCTCTCAGCTAGAAGCCGAGAACCGGTCGAAGGGGGTCAAAATTCGGGCGTCGACACGGGGTCAGTTTTCAGACGACGCCGACACGTCGGGGCCGCATGGCCTGCAAAGGGTGCAACTCTTCGTTGTGGTCTTATCCAACACGGCCCCGGCCGGGTTGGCGCGATTGCAAACTCGGTGGGTGTTCGTAAACTTGCTGTATGTGCAGCCGGTTTACCGACAAGGAGTACGGTGATGGCTGCCGATAATGAGTCGAATTCGCCCGGTGCCGACGAGATCACCTCTACGGAGACCGACCCGCCCGTTCCGCGCAGCGGACTCTCAGCCGGGGAGGTGCGATGCCAGTTCCCGAAGAACTTGGCGGATATCGACATCGTCTTGCTCGACGATGATGACGAGGACGATGACGACTTCTCTGACGTAGATGATGAAAGCGAATGCGCATTCTGTCTGGGGCGCGAGGCGGGTCGCCGTGGTGAGGGTGAAGACCAAAACCCTTACGCGAAAACCGACTACCCGCCGGGCTCGATCGAGTGGATTGAAAGCGACTATGAGCTTTGGCTGATGGGCCACACACTTGGGTCACCCCCAACCGGGCCCGTGAATTGACACTGATCACTACAACAGGTCTTCGCCTTACGCGTATGCCACGCCGGCAAACAGCGCTCCAGTGACACGATGGCCGATCACCAGCGGGTTGTGCGGAAAACCGAGAAGCGCTCTACCGGCCGCCCATCTGAAACCTCTGCGCTAACCCACTTGCCCGCACCGCGCGCTGCGCAATCGCAGCACGCACCGACGACTCCGGACCGATAATTCGGATCTTCTCCTTCGCACGCGTCACCGCGGTATAGAACAACTCGCGGATCAGCAGCCGCGAATCCTGTTGCGGCAACAGCACCGTGACCTCGTCGGCCTGGCTGCCCTGGCTCTTGTGGATCGTCATCGCATGCATGGTGTCGACGTCGGTCAACCGGCTCGTCGCGAACTCCTTCAGCTCCGACCCGGCAATCGCGGCCCGCAACACGCCGTCGCGCATCAGGGTGACGCCGGTGTCGCCGTTGTACAGTCCCAATCCGTAGTCGTTCGCCGTCACGAGAACCGGCCGGCCCGCATACCAGTCCGACCAGATCGGCTCGCCGGTCTCTTCTGCCAGCCACCGTTCGACCTGGCGATTCCAAAACCGCACGCCGTAGGGTCCGCGTCGGTGAGCACATAGTAACCGATGCTCGTCGAGTGTCCGCAGCGCCTCGTCGGCGTCACCGAGGATGGCCGCCTCACGCAGCCTGCGGGCGTGCGGCACAACAACTTTGCGGAGCTGCTCGGCGGGCTCATCGGTGTCGATCCATTCGATATGCTCACCGCCCGCGCGCAACACATCGACGGCCGCATCCGCATCGCCGGTCCGGATCGCCGCGGCCAGCGCGCCGATCGACTCACCGAAACGATGCGGCGTCTTCAGCGCCGCGAGCCTGGACTCGTCCAGACCCTCGACCAGATCCGCCAGCACCGCACCGGCCTCCACCGACGCCAACTGGTCCGGATCCCCGACCAGAATCAGCCGGGCATCCGGCCGCACCGCCTCGAGTAGCCGCGCCATCATCGTCAGCGACACCATCGACGTCTCGTCCACCACGATCACGTCGTGCGGCAGTCGATTAGCGCGGTTGTGGCGAAACCTCGCCGACGTATCCGGCCGGCTACCGAGCAGTCGATGCAGCGTCGTCGCTTGTAACCCCGACAGCGCCTGTTGGTCTGCCGCCGAAAGCCTTCCCACCTCCAGCTGCACGGCCTCCTGCAGCCGTGCTGCGGCCTTGCCCGTCGGCGCCGCCAACGCGATCCGCAACCGTGTCCCACCGGCAAGCAACGCCAAAAGCCGGGCCACCGTCGTCGTCTTGCCCGTCCCGGGCCCACCCGTCAGCACCGTCAGACCCTGGGACAGAGCAACTTCGGCGGCCGCGCGTTGCTCCTCGAAGCCGGAGGGAAACAGTCGATCGATGTCGGTGGAAACCCGCTTCGGCGCCGTAGCGACCATCCGCGTCACGTCGGCGTAAACCTGTTGTTCTTCACGCCAATACCGATCGAGATAGAGCAAGTCGCCGTCGACGCGGATCACCGGCGGGACACCGGCCAACGGGCTGGCGCGCACCGCCCCAAGCCATTCGTCGGCAGCCGGCCACGGTAGCCCGTCGGCACCGACGTGCCCCTTGACCGACCGCAAGTCCAGGCAGACCGACCCGGTCCGCAGTGCCCGCACGACCAGCGCCACGGCAAGCGCGACCGTCTCGTCGGACTCAGCGGCGAGAGCGGTAAGCCGTTGGGCCACATGCACATCCGACGAATCCAGCACCTCGGCGTCAGCGAACTCGCGTAGCAGACCGGTGGCGCCGCACGCGCGCCGCCATTCGACCGCCGTCATGCCGCCGCCCTGCCCGCGTCGAGCAGATCCGACATCGCCACGATCAGCGCCGCGGGTGGCCGCCACTCGAAGACTCCCGCCGTGTGACCATCGACCACCGGTGTCTGCGGCCCGCACATGCCTCGCAGGAAAAGGTAGAGCACTCCGCCCAGGTGCCGATCGGGAGAATACCCAGCCAATCGCCATCGCAAGAACCTATGCAGCACAACGCTGTACAGCAGCGCCTGCAGCGGATAGTCCGAATGCAGCATCGCCTCGGCCATCCGCGGCTGCGCATAATCGGCCGCCGTGAGCGGTCGGGACGGATCACCCAGCCAGTTCGCCTTGTAGTCGACCACCAAATACCGGTCGCCGACCCGCAGCACCGCGTCCACCGACCCGGACAGGTACCCCTTTAGGGGTTGCGTGCCCAGCGGTGCGCCCGTCAGTCGGTCCGCATACGAGGCCAACGGATCGTCGCCGGGTAGGTGCCCCCGCACCAAATCAGCAACGTGCGCCAGCCGAAGCTCCGGCGCCGCCGCTCGCAAATCACCTCCGGCCAACGGGAATTCGAAGTCCATCTCCCGCATCCGGTCCTTCAGGCCGATCTGCCGCAAAGTCCTTCCGGAGGCCAGCGGCCCCAGGGGAGTGTCGTGCATCGGCACCAGTGCCGCGGCCAACTCTCCGGCCGGCACGTCGACCGGCCACCAGACCGAATGTTCCCGGACCTGCGCCTCCAACTCCGCGGCCAGATCGGGGGCGAATGGATCCGCCGTCTCCAACACCGCGTGCACCAGCGAGCCGAACTTCGCCCCCGTCGGCAGGTCCGCCATGGGCGACGGCACGTCAGCACCGACCGCGGACGACACCAACGGAATCTCCGCGACCTCGTCGTCGCGCTCGACGATTTCCGGTTCACTGCTCACCGGAGTCGCCTCGGCCCCGCGGATGAGACCCGAATACGACGTCCGCCGCCATGCGGTGTCGATCGACCGGTGGAAGTGCCGCACAGCCAAACCATTTGGCGCATCATCGCGCGGCAGCGCGGGTATCGGGCGCGGCACCGACTCCTCGATCGTCGGGCCGCCCGCGGCCTCCCACTCCTTGAACCGCGCCATCGCATCGTCATCGGAAATCTTGTCCGGCGAACAGCGATCCGGCACTGCCGTCTCACCCGGTCTGCGGCCCCGCAGGATCCGCGACAGCCCGCCGTTCGGCTCGTCGTAGGACGGCGCCCACCAGGCCACCACTTGCGCCTGTGCCCGCGTCATCGCCACGTAGATCAGCCGGCTGTCGTCGCTGGCATCTTCGGCCCGCCCCGACCTCGCGGCGGCATCAAAGTCCGGACTGTCGCTGCCACCGACATGCAGGCACCGCGCGTCACCGTCGTGAAACAGGATCAGCTCGCGGGCCTGGACGTGGCGGTTGAACGCGAACGGCAGATACACCACGGGAAACTGCAATCCCTTGGCGACCCACACCGTCATGATCTGCACCGCCGCCGCATCGGTGTCCAACCGCCGCGCGCGTTCGGTTGCGCCGCTTCGATCTTCGCGTTGGCGGCGCAACCAGTCGCGCAATGCGGGCAGGGTGAAGTGCTCGCGATGCGCCGCCTCCTGCAGCAACTGCGTCAGGTGCGCCAGATCGGTCATCTGCCGCTCGCCACCCCGCCAGGACAACACCCGGTCGGCCATACCGTTCAACTCGGCGGCCTCAAAGATCGCGGCGACTCCGCGCTCCCGCGCGTGGCCTGCCCACTCCCGCAACGTCTCTGCGATCTCGTCGGTGAGCCGGTCGCCCCCCTGCACGAGGTCCTCGGCGGACTTGCCGAAGAACATCGTCGCGGCCGCAGCGCGCACCATGCCCGGGCGCTGCGGCTGCTCGAATGCCTCTAGCAGGCAAAGCCAGTCCTGCGCCGCCTCGGACTTGAAAATATCCGAATCGCCGGTATACACCGCCGGGACGCCGGCGTCGCACACCGCCCGATAGCACGCGCGGGCGTCCTTGTGGCTCTCCACGATCACCGCGACGTCGCGGGCCGCCACGGGCCTCCCGTCGAAGGTCGCCCCGCTGCTCAGCAGTAAGCCGATGTCGGCGGCTAGGTCGTGCGGAATGTGGGTGCGCAGTTTGTCGATCGCCACCGTCTGAGTCCCGCGGCGACCGAAGGTGTCTCGTCGCACGACCCGCAGGCGGAACGGGTCGTTGCACGGGGCGCCGGTCAACCGCGAACCGCAATGATGCGCTTCGACATCGTGCACGAGGATCCGCGGGTCGCCGAGTTCGGCGCCGCCGAGCACCGCATGCAGACAGTTCACCAGTGCGCCGTCGCTGCGCCAGTTCTTGCCGAGTGTCTTTCGCACCCCGGCAGTTTCGGCCGCCTTCAGATAGGTGACGATGTCCCCGCCGCGGAACGCATAGATGGCCTGCTTAGGATCGCCGATCAGGATCAGCGTGGAACGGCCGGTGAACGCACGATCGATGACCTTCCACTGGACGGGATCGGTGTCCTGGAACTCGTCGACCATCACGACCGGCCACCGCTGATGCATCCGCAGCCGCGCCGGCGAGTCGTCGGCGTCCAATGCATCGGCAAGCCGGGTCAGCAGATCGTCGTAGCCGAGGATGGCGCGCCGGCGTTTGCGGCTTTCCAGCTCTGCGAGAACGTCTTTCGCGAAGCCAATGCGCACCGCGGCGCAGGAGTCCGGGGGCGGGTCTCGCGGCCGCAGCTCCGTCGCCGGGTTCTTGACCACCTCTAACGCCAGGGCCAGCGCATCGGCATGGCTCAGCGACGGGTCGTCGCGTTGTTGGCCGAAGTGCCGCAGGTAGAGGTCGTCGACGATCTCGGCCACCAACTCGTCGAGGCTCTCGACCAGCGTCACCCCCGCGTCGGTGTCGCCGGCCACGCCCAGCGAGCGCAGGACCAGCTGACAGAACTGGTGGGTGGTGGCGATGGTCGCGGCGTCGAATCCCGCCAGCGCGTCCCGCAGCCGCTGCCGACGCTGATCGCGCTCGGCTGCGCTACCGGCCACGAGGTGCTCGATGACTTGGTTGTTGCCGACCAGCGACGGATCGTCGAAAGCGGCCAAGGCATCGACGATTTGGCAACGCACCCGGTCGCGCAATTCCTGGGTGGCCGCGCGCCCGAACGTGATCAACAGCATCTGATCCAGCGTCGCCACTCCCTCGGCGACATACCGCGCGACCAAACCGGCGAGCGCGAACGTCTTGCCGGTCCCGGCGCTGGCCTCCAACACGGTCGTCGTGCGCGGCGCGGGCAGCCCACCCAACAGGTCGAAGCGATCCATCAGGCATCCATGGCTTTCAGCATCGGCAGCCACAACCGGCACGCGTAGTCGTCGAGGCCTTTGTCAACAAGCACGGACAGGGGTGCGCCCGTGCCCCACGCCCGCTCGTGGGCGGGCTCCTGGTCTTCGCCCGGATAGCGATTGGAGTGCCAGCGGTAATTTGCGGCCTGTTCCGGATCCGTGTGGGCATGCCGCGCTGCTGCCCACGCGAACGAGGTTTTGACAGGAAGCGGCAGCGGTTCTCGGCGTCCGGCGTCATAGATTGCCACCAGATCGCCCAGCAGCTCGGCCGCGGATTCCGCGGGCCTGCCCAGCTCTTCATGCCGGGGGGTGGTGCCGCGTTTGGCCCGGCCGATGCACACGGCGGACCAGTCGCGCGACGTCTGAGCGCACAAGGCCAGCAACGGAATCCACGATTGCAGCAGGTGCCGACCGTCCAGCTTGGAGTAGGTCACCGCAACGAGTCGCTCACCGAACACCGGGGAGACCGTGCCGGTCAGCCGTCGCCCGCCGCCGAGCTCAATGTCGACGTCGATCGCGCTGGGCTCCGCCTTGCGGTAGGGCTGGGCGTCGGCGGCCAACAGCGCTGCCTGGTCGCGTATCTCGGTCGCCTTGCGCCACCCGAGCCGGCCGGGCGGCAGCGTGCCGCGCCGCCATTCCGCCTGGGCCGCCTCGGCGGGATCCATGCCGCGCAGCATGTCCTGGAGCATGCGATCGCCAACTGTCCATTCCTCGAGCGCGTCGAGATCGACCGGCATGGCATCCTCGACACCCTCGACCTCCCACGGCAGCGTGTAGTCCAGCGCGCGAAAAAAGCCCTTCACCGGATCCCTGAAAAACCCGACGAGGTCGGCGAGCACGACGTCGCCGGATGGGGGAGCGGACAAGGGGCCGGAGATGAACGGCGGCCGCTCGAAGCGGTCGCCGGCGCGGGCATGCGCGGCCCGAAGCACGGTGGGGTCGAACGTGAACGGCTGGTCCGGGATCAACGTGCCCGGGACGACATTGCGAGTGTCGAACGGCTGCAACGGGTGCTTGACGACAACGTGGTCGCGCACCTTGCTCGGCGTTGTGATGTCGAGGGTGTCCAGCAGCTCGGCCAGCGGGACCGCGGGCGGGCGTTCCTGGCCCGAGTATTCGTTGGCGCCGGTGTAGGTGATTACCAGCTTCTCCGTCGCGGCGCCGATCGCATCGAGCAGCAATTGTCGGTCCTCCGAACGGATGTCGCGTTCGCCCGTCATCGGAGCGCGGGCCAGCACGTCGTCGCCGTCGACCACACCGAGCCGCGGAAACGCACCGTCGTCCAGCCCGATCAGACACACCACCCGATGCGGCACCGACCGCATCGGCACCATGGTGCATACCGTCAGGGTGCCGGCGCGAAAGTTGGCCCGAGTCGGCCGTCCGGCAAGGTGGCGTTCGAGCAATGCGCGGATGTCGGGAAGCCGCATCGCGGTGTCGGCTCGCGGGCCTGCCGTCCGGAGGATGTCGCCGAATTCGCGCTCCAGCTGGCTGGTCTGCCAAAGATCGTCGTCGCCGACACGGGCGAGCAGCGCAATGCCGTCGGCGAGCACGGTCAGCCAATCGCGCAATGGCCGTGCCCCCGTGAGGGATTCGACGACACGCTGCAGCCGATCGACGTATTCGGCCAACTGACCGGCCAGCTCCACGCGGTTACTGCCGACGTCGTCGAGCGGCAGGGTGGTGTCGATCCAAGCGTGCGAATCGTCGGACATGGCGACGCCGGCGAGCACGCGGTCGATGCCGAAACGCCAGGTGTTCTGGACGAAGTCGACGCCGAACGGTTTGCGTAGCTCCTGGTTGAAACCCCAGCGGATGTTGGCCTGCCGGACCCAGCGGGTGATGTCTTCCAGATCGTCGTCGGTGAACTCGAAGCGGGCCCGCACCGGTGCGGCCTGAGCGAGATTGAGAACTTCGGTGGACGTGGCGCGCCCGCCGGCCAGCGCGAGGAGTTGCGCAGCGACACCGAGTAGCGGGTTGGTCTGCACGAGCGATCGGTCGGCGAGCCGTACCCGCAGCCGGTGCGCGGGATGCACGCCGTTGATCATGTCTCCGAGCCCGAATCCGGCGACGATCAACGGCGCGTAGGTTTCGATGTCGGGGCACATGACGAGGATGTCCCGCGGTTCGAGGGTCGGGTCGTCGGCGAGGAGGCCCAGGAGCACCTCGCGCAGGACGTCGATCTGGCGGGCGGCCCCGTGGCAACTGTGCACCTGCACGGAGCGGTCGTCGACGGTGTGCGCGCGGCCGTCGCTCCTGATGGCGTTGGCCGCGATGTCGGACTGCAGCCAGCCGAGAAGGGTGTCGGGCTTTACGGCGGCGCCGAGGTATTCGTCGGTCGTGGCTTTCGGCAGTGCGCGTTGCAGCTCTCGGAGATCACGACCAAGGGCGGCGAGTAGTGGGTGACCGACATTGCGGTGGCTGGTGTCCTCGGCGCGCGGGATGGCGCCGCGGGTATCGGCGAGTGACCGCCACAGGTCGTCGCCGGGATGCGGCAGCCACAAATGAAGGTCGTGGTGCGTGGCGAGTGCTTCGAGCAGCTCGATGTCGGTGACCGAGAGGCGAGTGTGGCCGAACAGCGAGATGCGCTCCGGCAGATCGGCCGGTGATTGTCGAAGCGCGGCAACCGTTTTCGCGTGGCGAATATGCGGCGGGTCGGCATCCATGCGGTCGAGCAGGGCGCGCCAGAGGGGCGGCTGCCAGGCAAGATCGGCTGTGATAGCGCCGGCGCCGTCGTTTTCCCACTCGCGCAGCAACCCAGGACGTTGCCGGGCATACGAGGCGAATAGACCCGCGAGCCGTCGCGCCACCGCGTAGCGCCGACCGATCCGCAGCTCCTGTTCTTCGCCCTGTGCGAAGTGGCCGAGGTGGGCGGCCAAGGGGCGGCACCACGGCTCGTCGAGGCTGCCGTCGATGACCTCCAAAAGCGGCCACACCATCGCGTCGGGTGCCCACGGATCGTCGTCGGCGGTGCCGGTGATTTCGGCAATCAGCGAATACGGATTCCGGAAGACCACCCCGGCGCAGACGCCGTCCGAGCCAGCACCTCGGCCGAGGATGTGGGAGAGTCGCTGGCTCAACCACCGCTCGACGCCCTTCGCCGGCACAATGACGAGCTCCTCAGCGAACGGGTCGGGCAGTGGATCGGACAACAAATCGCCGAGCCGGTCGGCCAGCAGGTCCGTTCGCTCTGCCCGGTGAATGTGGAAACCCATCGCCACCACAATATGAGGTCGCAGACGTTTGCCGAAGAGCCGACGGTCGCTCAGCTGTCGACGTACCGCGCGATCGTCTCGACCAGCGCCTGCACGGCCCCGGTCGGCGATTCCGTGGACGCCAGATACAGCGTCCACGTCAGGGACGGGCTCAGCGGAATGACCCGCAAATCAGGAAACCGCTTGGCGGCGTTGATCGGCAGCACGGTCGCCGCCAGCCGGTGCCGCATCAACTCGGCGGCGATCGCGTAGTCGGCGACCTCATACGCGCTCACCGGCCGCACACCCGCCTCGGCCAAACCGGCATCGAGGCGCTGTCGGATACCCCACCCGGGCGGGAACACGATCAAGTCTCGCCCGTCGAGGTCGGCGAGCCGAACGTGGCGACGCCGGGCCAGCGGGTGGCTGGACTCGCACACGAAGACCATCGGTTCGTGCATGAGCTCGCGCACCACGACCCGCCGGGACGGCGCCGAAGACAAGGACACCAGCGCGAGGTCCATCCGGCCGTCGGCGATGGCCTGCAAATGTCCGGCCGACCCGGTCTGGCTCTGCCGCAGCCGCACGCTCACCAGCGGGTGCACGCGGCGAAACTCCTCGAGCACCGCCGCCAGATTCAGCCCGCCCCACGACATCAACGTCCCCAGCGTGGCCGTACCGGTGAGCTGATCGCGAAAATCGGCCACCGAGGCCTGCGCCCGCTGCGCGGTGTGGATGACATCCCGCGCGTGCTGCAGAAAAACCTCGCCGGGCGGTGTCAGCACAATCTGGCGCTTGGACCGGTCGAACAGCTCGACGCCGAGTTCCTTCTCCAATCGGGCCACCGAGGCCGACACCGCGGACTGCACCACGTGGATCCGCTGCGCGGCCCGCGAGAAGTTCAGGTCCGCGGCCACCGCGACAAAGTACTCCAGCTGCCGCAACTCCACCCCCGCAATGTATCGCAGAAACAGATTGTTCCGATCGATATCCAGCGTTGGACTAGATTGATGCAAAGGTGTTTGCTTGAACCCATGCGAGCCCTGCGCTTCACCGAATTCGGCGACCCGTCCGTCCTGCACGTCGCCGAGCTGTCCGACCCGCAGGCGTCGCCCCACGAGGCGGTGGTGCGCGTCGAGGCGGCCTCGATTAACCCGTCCGACGTGAAAAACGTTGCCGGACAGATGGACTGGACGGTACTGCCGCGCATCCCCGGACGTGACTTCGCCGGTGTGGTTGTCGGCGGCCCGCCCGAGTGGCAGGGCGTCGAGGTGTGGGGGACCGGCGGCGACGTGGGCTTCACCCGCGACGGCTCGCACGCCGAGCTGATCAATGTTCCCGTAGCAGCGCTCGCCCGCAAGCCCGAAGCGCTCGGCTTCGACGAGGCCGCCGCCGTCGGGGTCAACTTCGTCACCGCGTGGTCCGGCGCGGTGGAAACCGCCCAGCTCACCGAGGGTGAGACCGTCGCCGTCTTCGGTGTTTCCGGGGGCGTGGGCGGAGCCGTCGCGCAACTCGGCCGTGCCCTCGGCGCCCGGGTCATCGGGGTGGGCCGGCGCAAACCTGACCCGGCCACCCCCGCCGCCGGCGCGATCGACGAGTACGTGGTCTTGGGACCCGACACCCCCGGCGAGATCAGACGACTCACCGACGGCCGCGGTGCCGACGTCGTGTACGACGCCGTCGGCGGGGTCACCACCAACGCCGCGCTCGGCTCCCTGGCCCGCCGCGGCCGGCTGGTCGTCATCAGCGCCACCGGCAGCCGCACCGTCGACATCGACATCAGGAACCTCTATCGCAACGAAACCCGCATCCTCGGCGTCGACAGCGGCAAACTCAACGTGACCGGTTCGGCGGAAATCTTGCGAAAGATGTTGCCGTACTTCGAGTCCGGCGCATTCAAACCGCTACCCATCACCGCCTATTACCCGCTCAGCGAGGGCGAAAAGGCCTACGCCGCGGTCGCGGTCAACACCGCCGGCCGCGTCGTCATCCACCCCGGAAAGGCATAACCATGTCGACCGATCTGACCGAGGACACCATCACCGAGGTCGTGCAGAAAACGTTCGACACGGCCGGCGACGAGCGTTTCCGCCAGCTGTTTCGCAGCCTGGTGCAGCACCTGCACGACTTCGCCCGCGAAGTGCGCCTCACCGGCGACGAGTGGTTCACCGCAATGGATTTCATCGAACGGCTCGGCAAGATCTCCAGCCCCACCCGCCAAGAGGTGGTGTTGCTCTCCGACCTGCTCGGCCTGTCCATGCTGCTGGACACCATGCACGACAGCCCCGGCGGCTCGGCCACCACCTCCGCGCTGCTCGGCCCGTTCTACGTCGAGGGCCGCCCCACCGTCCCCAACGGCGCCGACATCGCCAACGGCGTTGCGGGCACACCGATGTTCGTCACCGGCCGCGTCGTCGACGAACACGGCCGGCCGATCCCGAAAGCGCACGTCGACACCTGGCACAGCGATGGCACCGGGTTCTACGACGTCCAGCTCACCGAGCAGCTGCACGGCGAGTTCGCCATGCGCGCGCTGCTGACCACCGACGCCGACGGACGCTTCTGGTACCGCTCGATCACCCCGCGCTACTACCCGGTGCCCACCGACGGACCGTGCGGGGAAATCATGCGCGCCGCCAACCGCTCCGTGATGCGCCCCCAGCACGTGCACTTCTGGTTTCATGCCGACGGCTACCACCCGCTGATCACCCAGCTTTTCCTCAAGGACGACCCGTACATCGGCCGCGACGCCGTGTTCGCCGACCAAACCTCGCTGCAGGCCGACTTCGTCCGCCACGAACCCGGCACCGCCCCGGACGGAACACACGTCGACCAACCCTTCGTCACCCTGAATTGGACGTTCACCCTGGCGGCCGAATGAAAGGATGGCGGGCATGACACGCATCCCGCTGGCCGACCTCGACCAGCAGCCCGAGCACATCCGCGAGTGGGCCAACCGGCGCGGCAACCTCAACGTCTTCCGGCTACTGGCCAACGCGCCCAACGTTTTTCCCGGCTGGACGAAGATGGTCGACGAGCTCTACGCCAGCCCGACGTTCGACGCCCGGCTGCGCGAAATCGTCGTGCTGCGCGTTGCGCACCTGCAGCACTCGGCCTACGAGCTGGCCCAACACCGCCCACTCGGGCGCGCCGCCGGGCTCACCGACCGGCAGCTCGACGCGCTGGCCACCGGTGATCGCGACGGCTTCGACCCGATGGAACGCGCAGTTCTCGACGTCGTCGACGAGCTGTGCACCACCCGGCGGCTGCGGCCCGGCTCCGTCGATGCCGCCCGGGAGGTTTTCGGGGACGCGGCCCTCACCGAACTGCTGATGCTCGTCAGCTGCTACTACGGCCTGGCGCTGGTGCTCAACGCGGCGGACCTGGACATCGACGCGCAGGCCCAGTTCCGGGACGAGAGACAAGCCCGATGACCCGGATCCCGTACCGGCGCCCCGAGGAGATGACCGAGCGGGCCCGCCAATTGACCGAGGAGCGCGGCAATCTCAACGTCTACCGCACCCTGGCCAACGCCGACAAGGTGTTCACCGGATGGATGCTGGCCGGCCGCGACGCGTTGACCAGTCCGGTGCTGACCCGGCGGCTGCGCGAACTGGTCACGCTGCGCACCGCCGCGGTGATGGAGTGCGGCTACGAGCTGGGTCAGCACCGTGACGTGGCGCGCACGGCGGGCCTCGAAGTTGACGAGATCGAGGCCGTCATCAGCGGCGAGGATTGGCAGACAGACCAATTCGACCCGACCGAAATCGCGGTGTTGCGGCTGACCACCGAACTGGTCGGCACCCGCACGGCGCCGGCCGCGCTGGTCGACCAGGTGCAGCAAGCGTTGGGCTCGGAGGCCACCGTCGAAATCCTGATGGTGATAGGCCGCTACGCGGGCCTGGCGTTGATGCTCAACGCGCTCGACGTCGACCTCGACGAAACCGCCCGCCTGCCAACCATTCCCACCTAGCAACGCCGGTGCGCGTAGCCCCCCAAAGGCTATGCGCGGGAAGCACTTCCGTGGGCCATCCGCCGAACCGGGCCAGCAGCAGGGTCAGTCGCCGAAGCCGGTTGGGGCCGGGGGCGGCGGCGCGGGCGCGGGTCCGCCCGGACCGGCGGCATCGAGGCGGGCGGCGGCAAACGCTGCGCCCTTGTCGATGTAGGCGCCGCCGTCGGCGTAGGTGTTGTGCGCGGCGAAGTTCATGCCGTCCGAGCACACCGGGTCGTCGGTGGCGCAGACTTTGATGGTCTTGGCCTGATACGTCGGCCCGATCACCACCGGCGGCTCACCGAGGAAGTTCATGGCCCGCACGTTCGGCGTACCGAACAGCACCACCGCGGCGACGTGGTCGGCGATCTCGGGGGCCAGCGGCTTGGGCACGGTGGCCGGGTCGACGCCGTCGGGCACCTGCGCGGAGGTCACGAAACCCATCACCGCCGCGCCCTGGGAGAACCCGCCGAGCACCATCTTGGTCTTGGGGCACTCGTTGGCCATCGACACGATGTGGGCGCCGGCGTCGCGGATGCCGTCCAGTCCGGTGTTCCACTCGTTGCTCGCGGGATAATTGACCGCGTAGACGTCGACGGACTTTCCGGCCTCACGCCCGCGCAGGTTGTCGATGAATGCCTGCCCGGTGGGGCCGACGCCCTCGGGTTCGCCGGTGCCGCGCGCGAACACCACTTGAGCGTCGGGACACGGCTGAGCCGAAGCCGTCGGGGAGACAAGGGAACTAGTGCCAAGCCCCAGCACTGTCACAGCCATGGGGCCAACGATTCGAATGATGTTTCCGGCGATCATGCCGCTGTAAGTGCCCATAGGTGCCCATCCCAAACCTTGGAGTTCCCCCGACCAGTTGACCACCGTTTGCCAACGACCTCAAAGTCGACACGCAGTATTGCGGCAGGTCTTTATTGGCCTGATGTCCCCGGTCGATGCCGAAGGTCTGCTAGCCGGTCCCGACGTCGCACTTTGCAGATCCATCGGCTTGCCAATAAAAGATAGCAGAGGAAAACAACCGGCGCGCGGTGGGCGATCGCGATGAAATCCGTTCCTGTAGCACGGGTCCTGAAAACTCGTGTTGTCGCCGCATCAGCCGCCGAGGTTGCGACCTCCAATACGACTCGGCGCCGGGTCACCCCGCGGCGCCGAAAATTTTCAGGATGAGATAGACCGCGGTTGCCACGAAGATCAGCGCGATCACCACGACAGCGATCAGCGTGACCACGCCGGTGGGGGTGAATCGGCCCCGGCTGGACGGCTGCGGCTCGACACCGCCCGAGGTCTGCGCCGCGGCCGGAGGGGTGCTCCCCGGTGCGACGCCGCCGCCGGCCTCCAGGTCCGGGGTGCGGCCGGGGTCGGGGTTCGGGGGTTGTGTGGTCACTAGGGCACCATCCTTTCTGCGGATGCCCGAAGGGTGTCATGCGTGCTCCCTCCATTGCCGCCCACTGCCGCCCATTGCCGCGAGGCGGTACCCGCCTGCGGCGTCGCCAAACGAGCGGCGCCTACCATCGCGGGATGGGCGATGTGCTCGGCGTGCCGCGGCGGGACATCCTGAAGCTCGCCGGCGTCGCGCCGATGCTGCTGGGCGCCGCGACGTTCGGCGCCGCGCGCGCGTCGGCCGGTCTCGCCGGGGCGTCGGTGTTTCTCGACCCGGGGCACAACGCCGTCAACGACGCCTCAATCAACCGGCCGGTCCCCAACGGGCGCGGCGGCAGCAAACCGTGCCAAACGTCGGGCGCCGCCACCACCGACGGCTACCCCGAGCATGCGTTCAACTGGGCCGTCGTCGGGCTGATCAGTGCATCGCTGGGGCAAATGGGCGTGCGCACGGTGGTGTCCCGTGCCGACGACAACTCCGTCGGACCCTGCATCGACCAGCGCGCCGACCAGGCCAACGGAATGCACCCCGACGCGATCGTGAGCATCCACGCCGACGGCGGCCCGCCGTCGGGCAGCGGATTCCATGTCAACTACTCCGACCCGCCGCTCAACGAGGTGCAGGCCGTACCGGCCGTGCAGCTGGCCCACACGATGCGGGACGCCTTGGTGCAGGCCGGGTTTCATCCGTCCACCTATCTCGGGTCGAACGGGCTGTACGGCCGCGACGACCTGGCCGGCCTGAACCTCGCCCAATACCCGGCGGTGCTCGTCGAACTGGGCAACATGCGCAACCCCGACGACGCCGCCCGGATGGAAAGCCCGGACGGGCGGGCGGCGTATGCGACAGCCGTCACGGCGGGGATCGTCGCGTTCCTGAACGCCAAGCCTGCATGATGGTGCTGTGGTCAAAGCGCTGTTGTTCGACGTGCAAGGCACGGCGACGGATTTCTTCTCCACGGTGTGCGGGGAGGCACAACGCATCAGCGCGGGACGCCACCCCGACACCGACTGGCCCGACCTGGTCCGGCGTTGGCGCGCAGGGTACTTCGACGCGCTGACCGCCGCGCAACGTCGCCACGACGGTTGGGTGTCGGTGCACTCGGTGTATCGCGATGCGCTGGAGACCTTGCTCGCCGAATGCGGGCTCGGCGGGTTCTCGGGCGCCGAGCGGGAGGAACTCACGCGGGCCTGGCAGCGCCTGGAGCCGTGGCCCGACGTGCCGCTCGGGTTGTCGTGGCTCAAAGACGAGTTCACGTTGGCCACCCTGTCCAACGCCGACGTGTCCGCCGTCATCAACATTTCCAAGCGGGCGCGGCTGCCCTGGGATGCGATCTTCGCCGCGGAGATGGCCGGCGTGTTCAAGCCCGACCCGGCGATCTATCGGATGGCCGCTACCTACCTGGGTTTGGAACCCGCCGACATCATGATGGTGGCCAGCCATAAGTACGACATCCGCGCGGCGGCCCAACTCGGCTTCCGCACCGCGTTCGTGGCGCGCCCGCTGGAGTTCGGGCCCGGCGGTGATGCCGACGTCGCCTACTCCGACGAGTTCGACATCAACGCGTCGGACTTCCTGGATCTGGCCGATCAGCTCGGCGCGTCCTGGCCGTCCTAGCGGGGCTAGCGTGCCGCTCAGGTGAACTTCGGCGGCACCGTGTTGGTCAGTGCCGGGTCCGGCGGTTGCGACGACATGGACAGCAATCCCCGCACCGCGCGTGCGGCCAGCAGCCAATTCGCGGGTTTCTTCATGTCCAGCCCGCCGAGTAGCTGCTTGATCATGGTCAACGTGTCGAAGTAAATGCGTTCGCAGACAAGCATTTCCGACTCGTCGAAGACGAAGTAGGCGGTCATGCGTACCCGGAAGCGGCTGCCGGTCGGCGGGACCTTGCCCAGAAAGCCCTTGTGCGTGCCCATCAACCAGAACTCCACGATCACCGCGTCGGCACTGTGCCGCAGCGCGATGATCTCGTGGTCCTGGTCGGGGAACGCGGTGCGCGTGTAGTTGTAGTAGCCGCGCACGGCGTCGTGCCCGTCGTGCACCACCAGCTGCGGGATCAACTCGTAATGCGGATGCGGAAACGTCGCCAACACGTCGTCCCAGTCTTGGCGGACCTCGTCGTGAAAGTGGTCGAGCACCAATTTCTGGCGCGCCGCCAGCACGTCGGGGGCGGGAAACGTCATGTGCGATGTGCCTTCCACGTCGACCCTAGGAACCCGGCGGCGTCCAGGACACCGGCAGGTGCTTGATGCCGTGAATGAATTGTGACAGCAGCCGGGCCGGCTTACCGGTCACCGTGATGTCCGGAATCTCGCGGCGCAATTCGTCAAAGGCGACCCGGATCTCGCGCCGGGCCAGGTTGGCGCCCAGGCAGAAATGCGCCCCGCCGCCGCCGAAGCCCAGGTGGGGGTTGGGGTTGCGGGCGACGTCGAATGCCCAGGGATTGTCGAAGCGCGTTTCGTCGCGGTTGGCCGAGTTGTAGTACAGCGCAACCTTGTCGCCCGCGGCCATGCTCACCCCGCTCAACTCGAAGTCGCGGGTCAGGGTGCGACGCATGTAGACCACGGGCGAGGCCCACCGCACGATCTCCTCCACCGCGGTGGCGGTCAGCGCCTCGAAGTTAGACCACCACTTCTGACGTTCCTCGGGAAAGCGGGACAGCGCCCACACACCGTGACTGATCGCGTTGCGGGTGGTCTCGTTGCCGGCCACCACCAGCAGGATGAAGAACGACGCGATCTCGGCCGAGGTGAGCCGATCGCCGTCGACCTCGGCTTCGACCAGGCTGGTGGTCAGGTCGTCATGGTGGTTGCGGCGGCGGTCCTCAGCCAGGGCGGTGGCGTAGGCGCCGATGTCGATGGAAACCTGCATGAACTCTTCGAAGTCGGTGGTCAGGTCCGGGTCGCCGAAACCGAGAATCACGTTGGTCCAGTGGAAGATTCGCTGATGATCCTGCTCCGGAATCCCCATCATGTCGCAGATGACCTGCAGCGGCAGCGGCCCGGCGAGCTCGGTGACCAGATCGGCCTGCCCGTCGGGATGATTCTCGATCAACGAGCTGACCAGCCGGTGCGCCCGCTCCCGCACCGAGTTCTCAATGCGGGCAACGACTTTCGGGGTGAACGCCCGGCTGACGATCGAGCGCAGCCGCTGATGACGCGGGTCGTCGAGCACGATCATCGAGCCGAAGTACTCGGCCAACTCCGGCGTCTGCTCGGCGATAGTGATGCCGCCGGCGGAGCTGAAAATGTCGGGATGACGGCTGGCGAAGTGGACGTCGTCGAGTTTGGTCAGCGCCCAGTACCCGCCGCCGGACTCGAAACCTTCCATCTGGATCGCGGGCCAAAACGAGATCGGGGCCTCCCGGCGCAACGCGGCGAACGCGGCGTCGCGGATGTCGTCGCCGCGCGCCCAGAAGTCGAGCGACTCGAGATGCACATCGGCAAGGGACATCTCGGGCGGTGGCGTCCCGCTGGGTCGCATCAGTGCGTACAGACGGTTCTCGCCGGGGTCCCGGTTGTCGCCGTCGCGGCGCTGACCAGATTGCCGTCGACAAAGATCTTGCAGGAAATGGGCCCCGGCCCTTGGGCGCTCAGCGCGAACACCTGGCCGCCGAACCCGGTGAACTCCGTCGACCAGGGCAGCGAGGCATTCACCTGATGCAGCTGCCCGGTGTCGGTCTGGTAGTAGATGAACTGGGCGAGCGCGGGCCCGTTGACCTCGTAACGGACCTTGGGCATCTGGGGGATCGCGTGGGCGACACCGCAGGCATTGGCAAACCCGAGACCGACGGCCATCAACATCGAAGGCCCAGCGAGGCGCATTTTCATGAATTGCATCGTGTCACCACCGGCGACGCTAGGGAAGCTTAATGTGAGTTCCAAGCGGGGGGCTGGTGACCGGAAAGGTGGCGTAACGCATGGCGGGACACGACTCAAAACGTTTGGTGGTGTTTGGCACGGGATTCGTCGGCAAGATGGTGATCCCCGAGATCGTCAAACACCCGCTGTTCGAGTTGGTGGGCGTCGGAGTCAGTAACCCGGACAAGGTGGGCCGCGACGTCGGCGACATCTGCGGCATGCCCGAAAAGGTCGGCCTCGCCGCGACCGACGACATCGACGCGCTGATCGCGCTGAAACCCGACGCGCTGGTGCACTACGGCCCGACGGCCATGCACGCCAAGGAGAACATCGCGCTGATCACCAAGTTCCTGCGGGCCGGTATCGACGTGTGCTCTACGGCGATGACCCCCTGGGTGTGGCCGACCATGCACCTCAACCCGCCGAACTGGATCGAACCCATCACCGAAGCCTGCGAGCTGGGCGAATCGTCGTGCTTCACCACCGGCATCGATCCCGGATTCGCCAACGACCTGTTTCCGATGACGCTGATGGGCCTGACGTCGGAAGTGCGCCGGGTGCGGGCCTCGGAGCTGCTCGACTACACCAACTACGAGGGCGACTACGAGTTCGAGATGGGCATCGGACGCGAACCGGAATTCAAGCCGATGCTCGAGGACCGCGACATGCTGATCTTCGCGTGGGGCGCCACCGTCCCGATGATCGCGCACGCCGCCGGGATCATGCTCGACGACATCACCACCACGTGGGACAAGTGGGTGACGCCCACCGAGCGCAACTCCGCCCGCGGCGTCATCAAACCGGGCCACGTCGCCGCCGTCCGGTTCACCATCAACGGCGTCTACCGGGGCGAAACCCGCATTCAGCTCGAACACGTCAACCGCATCGGCCTCGACGCCGCCCCGGACTGGCCGACCGGGCACGACAACGACGTCTACCGGGTGGACATCGAGGGCACGCCCAGCATCTTCCAGGAGACGGCGTTCCGGTTCACCGACGGCTCCGGCCGCGATGCCGCCGCGGCCGGGTGCCTGGCGACCGGGCTGCGGGCACTGAACGCGGTGCCGGCCGTCAACGAACTGCGGCCCGGCTGGGTGACCCCGCTGGACCTGCCGTTGATCGCCGGAGCAGGCAATATACGCTGATCACAGCGGACGCCGCACCCGATTCGTATACAGCTAACGCATAGCCAGCGCAGAGATTGGCTATAGGTGTAATCGGCAAAATCGGGTGCGGGCGGATGCGGGGGCATTCCGCTGGACGACGGGGATTGGACCATGGCAGACGGAGCTACGCCGGCGCTGGGTCTCTCGGTCGGCGCCACCAACTTCGCCGCGGTCACCGCCGACCACGCGATCACCCGCAAACCCGTCCTGACGCTCTACCGCGACCGGCTGCCCGAGATCGGCATCCCGTCGGAAAACCCGCGGCTGGACCGTCCGGGCTTGGTCATCACCAATTTCGTCGACCGCGTCGGTGACCCGGTCGGCATCGTGGCCGCCGACGGCACCGTGCATCAGAGCGACGTGCTGGCGGCCGACGGGTTGCGTGCCCTGGCCTACGCCGCGACGCAGGGGCGTCCGCTGCCGCAGAACGTCGCCGTCACCCATCCCGCCCATTGGGGATCGACCGCGATCGACGCGCTGGGCTCGGCCCTGAGCCGGGTGTCCGAATGGTCGAACACGCTGACCTTGATTCCGGATGCGGCCGCGGCGCTGTTCGCCGCGCGCGCCAACCCGGGCATCCCGGCGCGCGGCACCGTGGCGGTGTGCGACTTCGGCGGCAGCGGCACCAGCATCACGTTGATGGACGCCGCGGGGGACTATCAGCCGTTGGCGCCGACGGTGCGCCATCCCGACTTCTCCGGCGACCTGATCGATCAGGCGCTGCTGACGGCGGTGCTGAGCAACCTGCCGAGCAGCGAGTCCTTCGATCCGTCCGGCACCTCGGCGATCGGGCCGCTGAACCGGCTGCGCACCGGATGCCGCAACGCCAAGGAGCAGCTCTCGTCGAGCACCGTCGCGACCCTCGGCGAGCAACTGCCCGGGTTGCCCGGCGACGTCCGGATCACCAGGAACGAGCTGGACGACGCGATTCGCCCGTCGCTCACCGTGTTCCTGGCGCTGCTCGAAGAAACGTTGGCGCGCAACGGGATTCGCGATCTGGTCGCGGTGGTGTCGGTGGGTGGCGGCGCGCACATTCCGGCGGTGACGACGATGCTGTCCGGGCGGCTGCGCGTGCCGGTCGTCACCGCGCCCCGCCCGCATCTGGCCCCGGCCATCGGCGCGGGGTTGCGCGCGGCGCGGGGGCCGGGGGAGACCGGCGCGACCCAGCTGACCCCGGCCGCCGCCACCGCCGCGGCGGCCGCGGTCGCGGTGGAAGACCGTCAGGCGCTGTTGGCCGAGGCGCCGCCGTCGGCGCCCGTCTCCGCGGCGATGCCGGCGCTGGCGTGGTCGGAGGCCGGCGAGGAGTCGCGGTCTTTCCGCTTCGGCCGGTCCGGGTACACCTCGGCGCGCCCGGCGGTGAGCTTCGAGTCGGCCGACCGGCCGCAGCCGGAGGAGCAGAAAAAGCCGATCATCCCCTGGTACCGGGTGCCGTCGATCCTGATCATTGGTTCGGCCGTGGCGGTGCTGTTGGTGGCCATCGCATTGGCCATCGGCCTGGCCGAGGACCACCCGGCGAACAGCCCGGGCGTGAACACCACCCCCTCGTCGGCGCCGCCACCGGCGGGCACCGCGACCCCGCAACCCGCCGCGCCGAGCCAGGCGCCGGTCACGGGTCAGGCGGCCACTCCGGCGCCAGCGGCACCGGATGCTCCGGCTCCGGCCGCGGTGGATGCCTCGCCACCGGCGCCCGCGCCGCCGGCGGATGGGCCCGCTCCGGCCGATGGGCCCGCCCCGGCGGATGGGCCCGCTCCAGCGGATGGGCCCGCTCCAGCGCCGCCTCCGGTCCAGGTGCCGCCCGTGCCTCCCGTGCCGCCGGTGCCGCCGCCCGTTCCGCGGATCCCGCCCATTCCGGCGATCCCGCGCATCCCCGGAATCAGCGTGCCGATACCCGGCTTGGGTGTTCTCTAGCGCTTCTCACCCTTGTTCTCCTCGGCGGCCACCTTCTTGAGCTCTTCGTTGAGGGCCTTGTCCTTGTCGATCTGTTCCTGCCGGTCGTCTTGCGAAGTCTCGCTGGAACTTTCGCCCGCCGGGCCGTCGTTGCGCTTGGGGTTACCGTCGTCGTCGAGCCAGTCGTTGACGGCCGTACCCGAAACCGCGCCCCCGGATCCCGGCAACACCAAGGTGGGGCGGGTTTCGTCGTAGGCGACCATCATCTCGGCCGCCGCCTTCTTGTCCTCCTCGGTGGGCTCCGGCTTTTCCGTCGGCTGCCCGTCTGACTGTTGCTCCGTCTGCTGGTCGCGGTCCCGATCCGCTGCTTTGTCGTCCTGCACGCTCATAGCTACCCCCTTGCGAGTTGCAGTTTCGACTGCGACGGGCAATCGCATACCCGCTGGCGCGTCGTGCCGAAACTCGCGTGCGGCCCCCGGTTTCGTCCATGACCAGCGGTCATAGCATGCTGGTCAGCGAAAAGCGTTGTGCTGGTTGCTAATTAACCGGCAGGATAGCTCACGTGGGTGAGCTCCTCGGAAATCTCCCACAGGCGTTGGCAGTCAGCATCATTGCGGGCGGGCGTCGGCGTCTTGGCTACCCGCACCCCGCCACCGGCGAGTTCCATGAAGCCGCGTGGCCCGTAGAACTCACCGCCCTCGGCCTGCGGCGTGGCCGCCGCGTACAGCGCCGGCAGAATCCCGTCGTCGATCTCCTGCCACAGGAACGGCGTGAAACGCCACGACGCCTTGTACAGCCGTTCCATCAGGGACGGCTTGTCGCGGCCGTGCGAGGGTCCGCTGATCTGCAGGTTGGTCTTGGTCAGGCCGGGGTGGGCGGCGTTGGAGACGATCCCCCAGCCGGCCGCGCGGCTGCGCTTGTCCAACTCGCGGGCGAACATCAGCACCGCCAGCTTCGACTGACCGTAGGCGGACATCGCCGCGTAAGACTTTTCGAATTGCAGGTCGTCGAAGTGGATCTTGGCGCCCGTGCCGGCCGCGAGGCTGCTCAGCGAGACGACGCGGGGCCGCTGAGCCGCGCGCAGCAACGCCAGCAGATGCCCGGTGAGCGCGAAGTGGCCGAGATGGTTACTGCCGAACTGCAATTCGAAACCGTCGGCGGTGGTATCGCGTTCCGGCGGCGTCATGACTCCGGCGTTGTTGATCAGGATGTCGATCGGGCGGCCCTCGGCGTTCAGCTGCTCACCCAGCGCGGCGACCGACGCCAGCGAGGACAGGTCGAGTGACTTGATGGTCAGCTTCGCGTCGGGCACGGTGCGGCGGATAGCCTCGATCGCCGCTTCGCCCTTGGCTCGGTTGCGAATGGCCATCACGACGTCGGCGCCGGCGGCGGAGAGACGTTTGGCCAGACCGAAACCCAGCCCACTGTTGGCTCCGGTGATGATCGCCAACTTCCCGGACAGGTCCGGCACGGTAACAACGAGATCGTTGGACATGGATACCAGTGTGCACGTCCAGCTAGCCCATGGTCACTAGCGGTGACACACTGCGTGAATGCGGGGCAGGCGGCTGGCCAAGGTTTCGCTGGCGGCTGCCATTGTGACGATGATCGTGGCCGTGACTGGCTTCGTTGTCACACTGGTGCTCAACGCCTTCGTCCTGGACAAGTACAACGACTACGGCGAGGTGCCGATCCCCGGATCGGGCAGCCTGTACCTGCCCGCCGGTGAGGTCACCGTCAGCCTGCACACCGTGATCCTCGGCAGCCCGGGCGGGACCCTGCCCGTGCCGCCGCTGGGGGTCACCATCGTCCCACCCGACGGGGTGGTGCAGCCGACGATGACTGAAAGTATCGGCAGCACAACGACTGTCAACAATGACACCCACGTGCGGGTGTGGGTGGCGCAGATCCCGGCGGCGGGCACCTACCACGTCACGACCGACGGACAGGTCAACGGCTACATCGCCCCCCGGTTGGCGTTCGGCCACTCGAGTTCCCACGGCTATCTGGTGTGGGTGTTCGTGGCGTTGTTCGTTGTGGGACTAACCGATTCGGTCCTGTCGGGCTGGTGGTTGGCACGCACCCGGCGCCGCGCTGTGGCCGCGGTGGTTTCCCGGGCCGGGGAGCCGGCCATCTCGCTGTCGGCGCCTGAGCCGCAACCCTCGGGGGCTTACGAGCCGACCGACGAGGGCGTCCGGCTTGAACGCCTCAAAACGCTGGCGGCCCTGCGGGATTCCGGAGCCCTGACCGAAGCCGAATTCCAGACCGAGAAGCGGCGGATTCTGGGCGAATTTTGAGGGGGGCATGTGGCTTTATGCCCGCCTTTGAGCGACAAATCTTTGGGGTTGTGGCTTGTCGCTCAAAGGCGGGCACAAAGTGCCCCGCCAACTCCCCGCGGGGCGGGAGCGGACGAGTGGGGCGCGCCCGTCGGAGAGCCGCGCCCGTCGGAGAGCCGCGCCCGTCGGAGAGCCGCCCCCGTCGGAGAGCCGCGCCCGTCGCGAGCCTAACGGCAGTGCGAATTTATGGGCCAAATTTCGCCCTCTGGTTAGATTCGCGGCAGCGGGGCAGCGGGGCAGCGGGGCAGCGGGGCAGCGGGCGGCAGCGGGCGGCGGGCAGCGGGCGGCAGCGGGGAGTCAGTGACCGCGGGCGACCCACTCCTCGTAGTGGACGATCTCGTCGCCGATCACGGTGCTGTCGCCGTGGCCGGTGTGCACGACGGTCTCGGCCGGCAGCTTGCCGAGCCGCTCGGAGATCGAATGCAGGATCGTCGGGAAATCCGAGTACGAACGCCCCGTCGCCCCCGGACCGCCGGCGAACAAGGTGTCGCCGCTGAACAGCACACCGAGATCGTGCACGTACCAGCACACCGATCCCGGGGAGTGTCCCGGCGTGTGCAGCGCTTTGAGCTCGGTGCCTTCGATTTTCAGCGTGTGACCGTCGGAAACGGCTCGAAAGTCGCTGTCCGGGTGCGTCATTCGCCACAACACCTCGTCAGCCGGATGTAGCAGCACCGGCGCGTCGAGGATCTTGCCGAGTTCGGGCGCCACCGTCACGTGGTCGTTGTGGCCGTGCGTGCACACCACCGCCACCACGTGACGGCCGCCCACCGCGTCGACGATCGGGCCGGCCTTGTGCGCGGCGTCGAACACCACGACGTTCGAGTTGTCCCCGAGCAGCCAGATGTTGTTGTCGACTTCCCAACTGCCGCCATCGAGTTCGAAGGTGCCGTGCGTGACCACCCGATCGATGTCGACCATCAGAGCATCACCACCGAACGCAATACCTTGCCGCCATGCATCTTTTCGAACGCCTCCTCGATGCCGTCTAGCCCGATCCGCTCGGAGACAAACTTGTCCAACGGGAGCCGGCCCTGCAGATACAGCTCGATCAGGGTGGGGAAGTCGCGCTCGGGCAGGCAGTCGCCGTACCACGACGACTTCAATGAGCCGCCGCGAGAAAAGAAGTCGACCAGCGGCATCTCCAGCTTCATGTCCGGCGTCGGCACTCCGACGAGCACCACGGTGCCCGCAAGGTCACGGGCGTAGAAGGCCTGCTTCCAGGTTTCGGGCCGGCCGACCGCGTCGATCACCACGTCGACCCCGAAGCCGTCGGTCAGGTCCTGAATGGTCTCGATGACGTCGAATTCGCGTGCGTTGACCGTGTGGGTGGCGCCGAACTTGCGGGCCCAGTCCAACTTGGTGTTGTCGGTGTCGACGGCGATGATGCGGCGCGCGCCCACCAACGCCGCGCCGGCGATCGCGGCGTCGCCCACACCGCCGCAGCCGATCACGGCCACGGTGTCGTCGCGGCCGACGGCGCCGGTGTTGATCGCGGCGCCGATCCCGGCCATCACCCCGCAGCCCAGCAACCCGGCCACCGCGGGGTCGGCCTCGGGATTGACCTTGGTGCATTGCCCGGCGGCCACCAGCGTCTTGTCGGCGAACGCCCCGATGCCCAACGCGGGCGTGAGTTCGGTGCCGTCGGTCAGGGTCATCTTCTGCGTGGCGTTGAAGGTGTCGAAGCACAGGTGCGGCCTGCCGCGCTTGCAGGCCCGGCACTGCCCGCACACCGCGCGCCAGTTCAGGATCACAAAGTCGCCCGGCGCAACGGAAGTCACGCCCGGTCCGACGGCCTCGACCCTGCCGGCGGCCTCATGACCGAGCAGGAACGGATACTCGTCGTTGATGCCGCCCTCGCGGTACGTCAGGTCGGTATGGCAGACCCCACAAGCGATGACGTCGACGAGGGCCTCGCCGGGACCGGGGTCCGGCACGACGATGTCCACCAGCTCGACCGGTTCGCCCTTCTTGCGTGCAATCACACCGCGCACTGTCTGACTCATGCGTTCAAACCTACGGTGTAGCCTCGCAGGCTGTGCGCGCCGGTGACCAATCAGAGCGAACAACGCGGGAGGAGCCGCACAGGTGAGCGGAGCACCCGACAGCATTGCCGAAACCACCGAGGACTTCGCCGGTCGAATGATCGCGGCCATCGACGGCGCCAGTCTTGTGCTGCTGCTCAGCATCGGGCACCAGACCGGCCTGCTGGACACCATGGCCCGACTCGGCGCCGCCACCAGCGCGCAGCTCGCCGACGCCGCGGGCCTCAACGAGCGCTACGTCCGGGAGTGGCTGGGGGGCATGACCACCGGGCACGTCGTCGACTACGACGCCGGGGCCGGAACCTACGCGCTGCCGGCTCACCGGGCCGCGGTGGTGACCCGTGCCGCCGGGCCGCACAACCTCGCCGTGGTCGCCCAGTTCATGCCGCTGCTCGGCGAGGTCGAGCAGAAGATCATCGAGTGCTTCCGTCAGGGCGGCGGCCTGCCCTACAGCGAATATCCGCGCTTCCACGCCCTGATGGCCGAGGAGAGCGGGGCGGTGTACGACTCCTCTCTCGTCGACGTGGTGCTGCCGTTGGTGGACGGCCTCGTCAACCGGCTGCGCGCCGGGGTGGACGTCGCGGACTTCGGCTGCGGCAGCGGGCACGCCATCAACGTGATGGCCCAGGCGTTTCCGGCCAGCCGCTTCACCGGCATCGACTTCTCCGCGGAGGCCATCGCCACCGGCGCCCGGGAGGCCGCGGCGCTCGGGCTGTCGAACGCGAGCTTTGAAAGCCAGAATCTGACGGAGCTGAAGCGGGCGTCGGAGTACGACGTGATCACCGTGTTCGACGCAATCCACGATCAGGCCCAGCCGGCCCGGGTGCTGGAAAACATCCACCGCGCGTTGCGGCCGGGCGGGGTGCTGTTGATGGCCGACATCAAGGCGTCGAGCCGGCTCGAGGACAACGTCGGCGTTCCGATGAGCACCTACCTCTACACGACGTCGCTGATGCACTGCATGACGGTGTCGCTGGCGCTCGACGGCGCGGGACTGGGCACGGTCTGGGGCACCCAGCTGGCCGTCCAGATGCTCGGCGCGGCCGGATTCGACGACGTCCGGGTGGCCGAGATCGAGTCCGACCCGATCAACAACTACTACATCGCTAGGAAGTGATGGCGGCTCTGGACCTCCTCGCCGATTGGCCTGTCGACAACGCCGCCGCCGCGGTGATCGGGCCCGCCGGGGTACTGGCGACCTACGGCGACGCCGAGCGGCTCTTCGCCCTGGCGTCGGTCACCAAACCCCTGGCGGCCCGCGCGGTGCAGGTCGCGATCGAGGAGGGCGCCGTCGAGCTGGACACTCCGGCCGGTCCGCCCGGCTCCACGGTGCGCCACCTGCTGGCGCACGCGTCGGGCCTAGCCATGGAGTCCGACAAGGTGCAGACCCAGCCCGGCACCCGGCGGATCTATTCGAACTACGGATTCGGCGTGCTGGCCCAGACCGTCGAGCGCGAGTCGGGCATCGAGTTCGGCCGCTACCTCGCCGAGGCGGTGTGCGAACCGCTGGGCATGACCGCGACCCGGCTGGACGGCGGCGCCCAAGAAGCCGGGTTCGGTGCCAGTTCGACGGTGGCGGACATGGCGGCGTTCGCCGGCGACCTGCTGCGCCCGGCCACGGTTTCGGCCGAGACCCACGCCGAGGCGACGACCGTGCAATTCCCCGGTCTGGACGGCGTGCTGCCCGGCTACGGCATGCAGCGGCCCAACGATTGGGGGCTGGGTTTCGAGATCCGGGACGCCAAATCGCCGCACTGGACCGGGTCGCGCAACTCCGCGCGCAGCTACGGTCATTTCGGCCAAGCGGGCGGTTTCATCTGGGCGGATCCCGACGCCGACCTGGCGCTGGTGGCGCTGACCGACCGCGATTTCGGCAAGTGGGCGCACGAGCCGTGGCGGGCCCTCGCCGACGCGGTGCTGGCCCAATACATCGAATAAGCATCGAGCACTAGCGCAACACGGGTATCACAAGGCACAATAGACCCGTACGAAACAAAACGTTCGAGTAAGCATCCTGCTTTCGGTCCGCCAGGTCGTTGGGGAAGACGTCCCTCGTGGAACCGAAGGAGCAGGTAGATGCGTGCGTCGAATCAATTCGCCGACGTGACGGCTGGTGTGGTGTACGTGCACGCCTCGCCCGCGGCGGTATGCCCGCATGTCGAGTGGGCGTTGTCGTCGACCTTGCAGTCCAAGGCCAACCTGGTCTGGACACCGCAGCCGGCGATGCCGGGGCAGCTGCGGGCGGTCACCAACTGGGTGGGCCCGGTGGGTACCGGCGCCCGGCTGGCCAACGCGCTACGGTCCTGGTCTGTGCTGCGGTTCGAGGTCACCGAGGACCCCAGCCCCGGGGTCGACGGCCATCGCTTCTGCCACACCCCGCAGCTGGGCCTGTGGAGCGGATCGATGAGCGCCAACGGGGACGTCATCGTCGGCGAGATGCGGCTGCGGGCCATGATGGCCCAGGGCGCCGACTACCTGGCCGCCGAGCTGGACTCGGTGCTGGGCACGGCCTGGGACGAGGCGCTCGAGGTGTACCGCGACGGCGGCGACGCCGGCGAAGTCACCTGGCTCAGCCGGGGCGTCGGCTAGTTGTTGCGGGTCATGAGGTTGTAGACGCCGACACGGGTTGAGGTGTTCGGGGGACGGGTTCTTCGGCGGCAGGATGAGAAATCGCCAAACCCCTCGTCCTGACTACCGAAGGAACCCGTCCGTGACCCACGGTAATGCCCCGTTGTCCGTTGAAGGCCGTCGTCGACTCGTGGCCCGTTGCGCTGATCGTCCGATCGCTCACGTGGC
>NZ_LQPT01000127.1 GCF_002102355.1 Mycobacterium sherrisii
GTGTACCTGCATTCGGCCGTCGACGGGTTCTCCCGACTGTCCTACACCGAAGCCCTTGACAACGAAAAAGCCGTCACCGCAATCGGATTCATGCACCGCGCCCGGGTATGGTTCGCCGTCCATGGCATCGACCGCATCCAGCGGATCGTCACCGACAACGGCGCCTGCTACCGGGCCAAAGACTTCGCCCACGTGCTCCACGGCGCACGCCACCAATTCATCACGCCCTACACCCCGCGCCACAACGGCAAAGTCGAGCGCTACAACCGCATCCTGGCCGAAGAGTTCCTCTACGCCAGGACATGGACCTCAGAAACCCAACGCGCCGAAGCACTCAAAGTCTGGAACATCCACTTCAACTACCATCGACCACACTCTGCCGCCGCAGGCCAGCCACCAGCATCACGACTCGCCACCGGCGTCACCAATGTCATGGCCTCATACAACTAGCCGCCGATCAGGATGGGCTCGGTGCCCTCGGGCGGCGGCGCGGGATGGACGTCGTGGTCGAGCTGGGCGTCGACCATGCGGTCGTCGGGCAGCCGCGGGGTCCCGGCGATCGCGCACTGCAACCACAGCTTGGCCTGCACGACGGGACGACGCCACCGCCGTTCCCGTTGCAGGGCGCGCCGCATCTTGTCGGGCTGGGTGCTGTAGCGCCAGCGGGCCCAGGGGGCGTGCGGACGGGACAGCCGCAACGCGCCGATGATCAGCAAGACCACGATGAACATGCCAACCAGACCGGTCCACACCTTGCCCTTGAGCACCACCACCACGGCCAGCGGCAGGGTCAGCACCATCGCGCCGATCACCGCGGCGTGCCAGGCCGTCGACGCCCGGTCATGCCAGAGCGGGAAGAACAGCATCAGCGGGTGCAGCCCCATGATCAGCAGTCCGGCCACCGCCACCGCGGCGAACACCGCGTCCACCGACGTGCGGCCGTCCTCTTCCCAATACACGTCGGACAGGTGCAGGATCAGCGCGTACTCATCGAGCACCAGTGCCGCGCCGATACCGAAAGATATTGCAGCTATTGTATTTTCGGGCTCCTGCCCGTTGTCCGACAGCGTCACCAACGTCAGCCCGGAGATCATCACCAACACCACCCCGAACGTCACGTGGTGGATGTGCACTCCCCCGATGTGAACGTTGCGCGGCTGCCACCACTTGGCGGGGCGGCCGGCGGCGAGGCGGTGGCGGATGAAACGCACGAAGGTCCGGGTGACAAAGAAGGTCAGGATGAAGGCGATCAGGCAGCACAGCAACGGCAGCCGACCGCCGGCCACGATGTCGTGGGAGAACCAGTGCGCCACTCGGGGCGCGAACCAGGGCCACACGCTTGCAACCTACGCCGGCACACCGGCGCGGCGCGGGAGCCGCGCGGTGGGCCGTGACGGCCCTGCGCACCGATTACGCTGTTCTGCGACATGAGTATTTCGCAGGCGCCCGGCGTGGGCACCCGAGCGGGGCGGGCGTTGGTCTGGTGCCTGTTGTGGCTGCTGGCGGCCGCTGCACTGGGCTACACGGCCTGGGGCCTGTTTGCGCAGACGCCTTATCGCATCGATATCGACATCTATCAGATGGGCGGCCAGACCTGGCTGGATGGCCGCCCGCTGTACCGCGGCGATGTGTTGTTCCACACACCGATCGGGCTGAACCTGCCGTTCACCTACCCGCCGCTGGCGGCGATCGTGTTCTGCCCGTTCGCCTGGTTACACATGCCGGCGGCCAGCGTCGCGATCACGCTGCTGACGCTGGTGTTGCTGGTGCTGTCAACGGTGATCGTGCTGACCCGGTTGGACGTCTGGACCAGCTCGGCGCTGCTGCCCGGCCCGGCCTGGCTGCGCCGGTGGTGGTTGGCGGTGCTGATCGTGGCGCCGGCCACGATCTGGCTGGAGCCCATCGACTCCAACTTCGCCTTCGGCCAGATCAACGTGGTGCTGATGACGCTGGTGATCGCCGACTGCGTGCCGCGCCGCACGCCGTGGCCGCGCGGCGTGTTGCTGGGACTGGGCATGGCGCTCAAACTCACCCCCGCGGTGTTCCTGCTTTATTTCCTGGTGCGCCGGGATTTCCGCAGCGCGCTGACGGCCGTGACGTCGTTCGCGGCGGCGACGCTGCTCGGGTTCATCCTCGCCTTCAGCGACTCGTGGGAGTACTGGACCCACACCGTGCACCACACCGACCGAATCGGTTCGGCGGCGCTGAACACCGACCAGAACATCGCCGGCGCGCTGGCCCGGCTCGGGCTCGGCGAGCACCTGCGGTTCTTGCTCTGGGCCGGCCTGTGCCTGGCCGTGCTGGTGCTGACCGTGTGGGCGATGCGGCACGTGCTGCAGGCCGGGGAGCCGATACTGGCGGTCGTGTGCGTCGCGTTGTTCGGCCTGCTGGTGTCTCCGGTGTCCTGGTCGCACCACTGGGTGTGGGTGCTGCCGACGCTGCTGGTGACGGCGATCCTGGGCTGGCGGCGCCGCAACGTCGCGCTGGGCGTGTTGACCGTCGCCGGGGTTGCGCTGATGGCGTGGAAACCGCTCGAGCTGTTGCCCAAACACCATGAGGAGACCGCCAACTGGTGGCGTCAACTGCTCGGCATGTCGTACGTGTGGTGGGCGCTCGCGGTGATCGCCGCGGCCGGACTCACCGTCACGGCCCGGGTCGGCGCGCGAAACCCCTTGGCGCGCAACGATTCCGATGCTGGCCGTCAGCTCATCGGCGACGTGAACGTGGTCGGTTAACCGGCGGCGGTTTCCGGGATTCGGGTGGCTTCCTCGGAGGCAGCGGCGGGGCCAGGCTCGGAAGCAGGATCGGGGGCGGCGGAATCCTTGTCGCGATTTTTGACGGTCGCGGCGTAGACGTCGACGTATTCCTGGCCGGAGAGCTGCATGAGTTCGTAGATCACCTCGTCGGCGACGGCGCGCTCGATGAACCGGTTGCCGGCCAGGCCCTCGAATCGGGAAAAGTCCATCGGCTTGCCGAACCGGACGGTCACCTTGCCGAAGCGCAGCATCGTCGTCCCGGGCGGGTTGACGACGTTGGTACCGATCATCGCGACCGGAATCACCGGAACACCGGTCTGCAGCGCCAACCGGGCCAGTCCGGTCTTGCCCTTGTACAGCCTGCCGTCGGGCGAACGGGTGCCCTCGGGGTACATGCCCAGCAGCTTGCCGGAGGCCAGCACCCGCTCGGCGGTGTCGAGCGCGGCCTGCGCGGCGTCGGCGTTGCTGCGGTCGATCGGCACCTGACCGACGGCGGTGAAGAACCACCGGCTGAACCAGCCCTTGATTCCGGTGCCGGTGAAATATTCGGACTTGGCCAGGAAGGTGATGCGGCGCCGCACCACCAGCGGCAGGAAGAAGCTGTCCATCACGGCCAGATGATTACTGGCCAGTATCACCGGGCCCGAGTTCGGAACATAGTGCAGGCCTTCGACTTTCGGGCGACCGAGAACCTGCAGCAGCGGGCCGAGGAGGATGTACTTGAATAGCCAGTACCACATGGCCCTCCCTCTCGCCCGCACCCGCCGGTGTTTGCGCCAACTGTACCCATCCCCGACGCAACCGACCACATTCGCCCGGCGGGATCATTCTTCGATGGTCACCGGAATGGGTTGGTAACGGCTTCGCCCATCGGTGTCGGCCCCCGCCTCCGTGGCGCCGTCGCCGTCGGCCGCGGCGCCGCCTTCGGGCGGGTCATCCGGCGGCGGCGTGGCGGACCGGTCGATGTCGCTGACGTCACTGACGATCGCGCGGATGACCTCCAGCAGGGCGATGCTGTGGTCGGCGATCACGGTGAGCAACGGGTGCTGATCACCGGTGGCCAGGGCGGCCAGCGCGCACACCGGACACCAGATCTGCTGACACTTGCCGGTCCCGGGTCCGTTGCCCGCCGTCATCGTCGCGGCCATTCGCACCGCCGGGTCGATGCCGTCCAGGATCGCCTGGGCCAGCCGGCGCAGTTCGGGACCCAGCTCGGAATGCGGCGTCGTCACTTGGGCCACACCTCCGGATCCGGTCGAAATCGAACTGTCAGCTCGTCACCGCGCAAATGCGCGTCCTGCACGGTGCACCGGCGCAGTACCGACGCCAACCGAACCCTGCGCCGCATCCCACCGGCGCTGATGATCAGGTCGTCGTCCACCCGGCCCAGCGACAGCGATCCCGGGTCGAGCTGGGGCAACGTTAGCCGCATCCGGTAGATCGCCCCAAGTCCCGTCCCCGATTCGAGGTCCACAATAGGACGCAACGGTCCCGGCGGGGCCGCTCCACGCCGCAGACGGGCGCTGTCGAGCAACCCGCCGAGCGCCTTGGGGCCGATCGGTTCGCCGGCCAGCAGCGGCGTCATGACCAGCGCGACGTCGCCGATGGTGGCGTCGAGTTCGTCGAGCACCGCCCGCTGCTCGGAGATGCGTTCGCCGTACCAATAGAAGGCCGGGTGCTCGGGCAGGTTGCGGTACTCGTAGGACTCGTCCTCCACCAGCACCCGGTTGACGATCAGTTCCTCGACGCGCACCCCCATCAGCGCCAGCGAACCGAGCGTGCGCACCGCCTCGGCCGCGACCACGCGCTCGGGTGTGAGCACCAGATGTGCGCCGACCCGATCGCCGTCGGTGAGCAGCGCGCTCAACGTCTCGACGCTGCTGCTGATGCGCTCGACCAGTTCCACCACGGCGGCCGAGCGTGGGTCGTCGGCCGCGAGGGACAGCCGGCGATGCCGCGGCCAGGCCCGCTCGACGTAGAGGCCGAAGGTGGCCGGCAGGGTGAGCATCCGCAAGGCGTCCGCGGTCGAGGCGCAGTCGACGACGACGCGATCCCATTGCCCGCACGACGCCAACTCGCCGACCGCATACAGGCCCAGCACCTCCTGGATGCCGGGCAGCGCCGAAAGTTCCTGGGGGGCAATGCTGCTCAGCTCGGAGTCGGGGAATCGCCGATCCAGCGCGGTGACCACTTCCACCCAGCGGGACTCGAGCAGCGCCAGGGTGTCCAGGGCCATCGCGTCGAGCGAGGCCCCGCCGGGCTGGGTAGCGAGGTCGGCGAGCACCCGGACCGGTTCGCCACGGCCGCTCGGCGGCACCGGTACGCCCAGCACGTCGCCGAGCGAATGCGCCTGATCTGTCGACACCACCAGCACGCGTCGCCCGTCGATCGCGTCGGCGACCGCGGTGGCCGCGGCGAGGGTGGATTTCCCTACGCCGCCCTTGCCGACGAAGAGGCTGATCCGGGACACGGACGAGGATTCGGACACGGTAGGGGCGGACGGATCAGACTCACTCAGCCTCGACTCGCTTCTTCAGATCCTTCAAGGCGGTGTCGGTCAGCCGGCGCTCGGCCTTGCGCTTGAGCAACCCGATCATCGGAATCGCCAGGTCGACCGCGAGCTCGTAGGTGACGTCGGTGCCAGATCCCTTGGCCGCCAACCGATATGAGCCTTCCAACGAGCGCAGCAGCGAGCTGGAAACCAGGGTCCAGCTCAGCGATTTGTGATCGGCCGGCCACTGATAGGCCATCACCATGGTGTCCTTGATGACGCCGGCGTCCATCACGAATCGCACCGTCTTCGGGTAACCGTCGGCGCCGCGCTCCTGCACCTCGGCTTCCTTATATTCCGAGATCCACTCCGGGTACGAATCGATGTCGGCGATCACCTGCAGCACCGCGTCCGGATCCGCCTCGATGTGAATGGTCTGGGTCGTCTTTTCCGCCACCTGGCCGCTGCCCTCTCTCCCGTTGACTGCGTCCGCTCCCGGTCACCTTCGGGAGTGCCCCGCATGGGACCGAACGGTACTCCGTGTCAACCGCGCCGCGGCTAAGCTACCGGAGAAACACCCACCGGACGTGACCGTTCCAGCGTCGTCTTGACCTCGAACGCCATTTTCTTACCCGCGACCCGGCGGCGGTGCGTCAGCTTTGCCAAGTTCAGTTTCGCTAGCTGGTGGGCCGCCACACCCGTCGGCTCGGCGTGCAGGAAGTAGTGCAGCACCACGCCGTCCAGCCCGTCTTTTATGGGCTCCAGCCAAATCTCCATGGTGCCGGTCAACGCCCCGGTGACGGTCCAGCGGATGCCCTTCTCGGCCCGATCCTCCACGACCTGCAGCCGCAGATCCGGCCACCACCGCCGCCATTGCGACGGATCGGCCACCGCGGCGCCAACCCGGGCGCCGTCGGCGGCGATATAGGTCTGGTCCGCGATCTGGATACTGTGCATCGTTTCAGCTTCACACATCGTCCTCACCCGTCGCCGCCGGCCACCCGCCGCCCGGCCGGGATCGACCGCGGCACGGACGCGCCCGGCAATCGCGGGCCGCGTCAGCCCACCGCCACCGGACTGCGGGAATATCGCGATTAGTCTGGGTGACAGCAAGCCCGGCCACCGTTCCTAGGTCAATCGAGGTCAACAAGTGCGTGAGTACAGCGTTCCCGCCCGCTTCACCGTCGGCGAGCAGGAGAACATCGCGGCCATGGTCTTCGAGCACGAGCGCGACGACCCCAGCTTTGTCATCTACCAACGGCTGGTCGACGGCGTGTGGACCGGCGTCACGTGCGCCGAGGCCGCCGAGCAGATTCGTTCGGCGGCGTTGGGACTGATCTCCCTGGGTGTGCAGGCCGGTGACCGGGTGTCGATCTTCTCCGCCACCCGCTACGAGTGGGCGATCCTCGATTTGGCCATCCTGGCCATCGGCGGCGTCACCGTCCCGATCTATGAGACCTCGTCGGCCGAACAGGTGCGCTGGGTGCTGCAGGATTCCGAAGCCGTGGTGGCATTCGCCGAGACCGATGCGCACGCGGCGATGGTCACCGAGCTCACCGGCGAACTTCCCGCCCTGCGCCGGGTGCTGCACATCGACGGCTCCGGCCCCAAGGCCCTCGACCAACTCGTCGAGGCCGGCGCGGCGGTCGACCCGGCCGAATTGGCGGCCCGGCAAAGCGCACTGCGCTCCGCGGACCCGGCCACGCTGATCTACACGTCGGGAACCACCGGGCGCCCCAAGGGATGTCAACTCACGCACGCCAACCTGCTCTACGAGACCAAGGGCGCCAAGGAGTGTCTGCCCACGCTGCTCAGCGAGGGGCAGCGGCTGTTGATCTTCTTGCCGCTGGCCCACGTACTGGCCCGCGCACTGACCCTGTCGGCGTGCGCCAACAAGGTCACCGTCGGTTTCACCAGTGACATCAAGAATTTGTTGCCGATGTTTGCCGAGTTCAAGCCGACCGTCGTGGTGTCGGTGCCGCGGGTGTTCGAGAAGGTGTACAACACCGCCGAGCAGAACGCCGCCAACGACGGCAAGGGTCCGATCTTCGCCCGCGCCGTGCAGACCGCGGTGGACTGGAGCGAGGCGTACGACCGCAGCGGTCCCGGGCTGCTGTTGCGTGCCAGGCACGCGCTGTTCGACCGGCTCGTCTACCACAAGTTGCGCGCGGCGCTGGGCGGCGACTGCCACGCCTCGGTCTCCGGCGGCGCGCCGCTGGGCAAGCGGTTGGGGCACTTCTACCGGGGCGTAGGGCTGACCATCCACGAGGGCTACGGCCTGACCGAGACCAGTTCGGCCATCACGGTCAACCAGGTCGGCCAGGTCAAGATCGGCACCGTCGGAACATTGTTGCCCGGCAACAGCATGCGCATCGCCGACGACGGCGAGCTCTTGGTGCGCGGCGGCGTGGTGTTCAGCGGCTACTGGCGCAACGAGCAGGCCACCGCCGAGGCGTTCACCGACGGTTGGTTCAAGACGGGCGATCTCGGCTCGCTCGACGAGGACGGCTTCTTGAAGATCACCGGCCGCAAGAAGGAGATCATCGTCACCGCCGGCGGCAAGAACGTCGCGCCCGCCGTGCTGGAGGACCAGCTGCGGGCACATCCGTTGATAAGTCAGGCGCTGGTGGTCGGGGACGCCAAACCCTTTGTGGGCGCGCTGATCACGATCGATCCCGAGGCGTTCGAGGGTTGGAAGCACCGCAACAGCAAGCCCGCGGGCGCGTCGGTGGGCGATTTGGCCACCGACCCGGACTTGATGGCCGAGATCGACGCCGCGGTCAAGGAGGCCAATCTGGCGGTGTCGCACGCCGAGTCGATCCGCAAGTTCCGCATCCTGCCGGTCGACTTCACCGAGGACACCGGGGAGCTGACACCGACGATGAAGGTCAAGCGCAACGTGGTGGCCGAGAAATTCGCCTCGGACATCGAGGCGATCTACGAGAAGGATTAGTGCCCGGGCGGTTACCCCGGTGTCAGCAGCTGGCCCAGGCGGGCGGCCAGCATGTCCCAGCGCCACTGCGCGGTCACCCATTGGCGTCCGGCCGCGCCCATTGCGCCGGCCCGGTCGCGGTCGGTCAGCAACTCGGTGACCGCCGCACCCACCTCGGCCACCGAGTGACCGTCGACGATAAGCCCGGTTTTGTTGTGCTGCACGGCTTCTGGCGCTCCGCCCGAGTCGCCGGCGATCACCGGAACACCGGTGGCCGAGGCTTCCAAGAAGACGATGCCCAGGCCCTCGACGTCCATCCCGGCGCCGCGGGTGCGGCACGGCATCGCGAACACGTCGGCCAGCGCGTAGTGGGCGGGTAGCTCGGCCGTCGGCACCCCGCCGGTGAAAATTACGTGATCGGCCACCTCGACGTCGTGCGCGAGCTTGCGCAGCGCGCCCAGATACGGACCGTTGCCGACGATCACCAGTGCGGCACCCTCGACACGCGTCCGGATCGACGGCAGCGCCTTGATCAAGACGTCCTGACCCTTGCGCGGCACCAGCCGCGACAGGCAGACCACGGTGGGCCGCTCCCCCAGCCCATAACGCTTGCGCAGCTCGTCGCGGCCGGCCGGGTCGGGCCGGAACCGATCGGTGTCCACTCCGGACGGCAGATATTCCAGCGACGCCGCGGGCCCGAATGCCGTCGCAAACCGAGACCGCGTGTAGCGGCTGACGAACGTCACCACGTCGGTGTCGTTGCCGATGCGGCGCAACACCTGTCGCGCCACCGGAAGCATCGACCAGCCCACCTCGTGGCCGTGCGTGCTGGCCAGCACCCGGGACGCGCCGGCCTGCCGGGCGCGGCCGGCCAGCAGCGCCAGCGGCGCCGCCGCGCCGAACCACACGGTGTCGATGCCGTGCTCGCCGATCAGCCGGCGTATCCGGCTGTCGACCGTCGGTCCCGGCACCATCAAAGTCCCCGGGTGACGCACCACGCGGTAGCCGGCCGCTTCGGCGTCGAAGGCGTCGGCGCCCTTCCACTGCGGCGCGTAGACCAGCACCGAATGTGCCCCGGTGTCGACCAGCCGGGCGACAAATTCGCGCAGGTACGACTGAATTCCGCCGCGCCGCGGCGGAAAGTCGTTGGTTACCAGCAGGACCCGGCTCACCCGCGTCACGTTAGCAATCAGGCCCCGGCGGCCAGCCAGTGCTGCCAGCGCGCGCGCAGCCCGGCCGGGTCGATGCCCAGCACGTCGCGACCGGCACTCACCGGGTCGAGCCGCGCCACCCCGCAGACGGCCAGATAGTAGGCCCGCAGCCGCGGCGCACCGAACGAGTCGGCGACGAACCGGGCGAACCACCAGGCGCGATCGTAGGCCAGCGAGCGTTGCGGCCCGGGCGTGTCCAGCTCGGAGTCCGACGGCTGCGGGCCCGATGACGCCGCCGCGGCGCGCGGGTCCACCGGCGCGGGCGGCCGGGCCACGAAGTCGGCCACGCCTTCGGTCAACCAGCGTGGCGCGTCCAGCGCGGTGTCGGCCCGCGAGGCGTAATGAAAAAGCTCGTGTGTCAACACGATTCGCAACGCCGAATCGCTCATGGTCGCCGCGCCGGGGGCGAAAACGATCCGCTGGCCCAGTACCAGCCGGTGCGCGGGGTCGATCCGGTCGGCGACGGTCACCGCCGCGATGTCGGCCCACTGCGTCGGCCCGCCCCCACCGGCGGCGGCGCGGAACTGCTCGTCGGAACCGGCGGCCAGCACCGAGATGTCGCGCGACCAGTCGATTCCCCAAAACGCCTCCACCCTGTCGATGGCCGCGCCGATGTTGGCCGCGATCCGGGCGAGCAGGCGGTCGGCGGCGGGCCCGCCCAGGCTGACCAAACGGATCTCGCGGTCACCGATCAGCAGCGGCGCCGTTGCCACGCTCGGCTGGCCGGGCGCGGATCCGGCCGGCGGCGCGGATGTCGCGGGACCGCCGGGCGAGTCGAACGGCAGGGCCGCGGCCACGGCGAACTCGACGACGAACACCGCGGCCAGCACCAGCGAAAGCCACCGGCGATGTCGACGGAACGGTCGCGGGGCGGCCCGCTCAGTAACGGCGGGCGTCGTGGATCGGGCCGGCGGCGTTCATCGGCACCACCCGTACCGGCACGCCGTAAGTCGAGGAGTGGATCACCATGCCGTCGCCGACATAGATGCCGCTGTGTGACGCGTCGGAATAGAAGGTCACCACGTCGCCGGGCTGCAGGTCCGACAGCGCGACCGGCTGACCGCCGTTGGCTTGCGCCTGACTGGAGTGTGGCAACGAGATGCCTGCCTGCTGGAACGCCCACATCACCAGGCCCGAGCAGTCGAATCCGCCGGGTGCGGCGCCACCCCAGGAGTACGGCGTCCCGACCTGGCTCAGCGCCGCCTGCACGACGTTGGCCCGGTCACCGCCACCACCGCCGGGGCCGCCCGGTGCCATCCCGGGGAAGCCGCCGGGGAACGGCGCGTCACCGGGCGCGAGGGGACCGGCCGGCGGGGCGCCGGGGGGTAGCGCGTCCGGCCCGGGGGCACCCGGGGCCGGGGCCGCCGCGGGGACGGGACCGGGGTCGGCCAGCGCGGTGCGCTGCTCCGGCGACAGGGAAACGTACTGCGACTTCACCACGGCGATCTGGACCTGCAGCTGGCTCTGCTTGGACTGCAGACTGGCCCGCACCGCGGCGGCCTGCTCGGCAGCGCTCTTGGCGTCCGCGGCGGACTTGGCGGATTCCCGCTCGGCCTTGGCGGCCTGCTCGCCGGCGAGCCGGAAGTCGGCCATCTGGGTCCGCATTTGCGTCGCCATCACCCGCTGCACGGCCATCTTGTCGATCAGCCCCTGCGGTGATTGTGCGGTCAGCATGGCCTCCATGCCGTCGACCCGCCCACCCATGTAGGTGGCTGCGGCGAGCTTGTTCACGGCGGTCTGGAAGCTGGCCAGCCGGGCCCGCGCCCTGTCGACCGCGGCCTGGTCCTCCGCATGTTTCTTGTCGGCCGCCTGCTGGGCGGCGAGCTTGGCGTTGAGGTCAAGCTGCGCGCTGTGCATGGCCTCGGTGGTCTGCTCCGCCTGTCGGGATAGCTCGTTGAGTTTTGCGACCGCGTCTTCGGCCGGGTCGGCCACCACATTGGCGGCGCAGATGCCCGCCAAAACCGTGAAGCTTGCCAGCGTTCCGATGACTGACCGCGTGAGGACACGCGAAATCGCTTGCGCGGAGCCGAAACTCAAAGTATTGCTTCCTTAAACTGCCATCGACGGTCGAGGTCGAGCTGGGTTCAGGTCTCAAACAGGTTACGAAACGATATCGGCGTTTGTCCAAACCAGATCGTTAAGAAAATGGAAAGAATTCTGACGAAAGTATGTGGACAAGACGAATTCCTGGGGTTTGGCTTGCGGGGTCATGACGCAACGTCGGACCCATAATGGCGATGGATCGGCACCAGCCGCAAGCGCGGGGCCAACCCCGCCTCGGCGAGCACCTCGAGCGCGGCCCGCTCGTCCTGCAACAGGGTATCCGGTACCCCGAGTAGCACGCTGACGACGCAATCCCGGCAGCCGGGACCGCGCGCCGCGCAATCGTCGCAGTCGATCACTATCGGCCCGGCCGGTACCGGCGCCGCGCCGCGTGTGCCGCCATCGCCTTCAGGTGCGCTGCTCTGGGCCATCGTGGATCGGTCCTCTCGTCCGGCCTGCGAATCGACTTGCCAAACCAAGTCGTGCTGCGGTGAACGCTAACCACGACCACCGACAACTTCCGCCCACCGCAGTGCGGCGTGGGACGGCACGGCTGTCGGGCCCGACGCTTAACGTCACGCCCATGCGTGTGACGGGTGGGACTCAGCTGAGTTTCGCCGACCTCGATGCAGGCCCCGACACGGGTCCCATGGCGGGTTGCGCGCCGACCGACGACATCCCGTTGCGGGAAACCACCTTCGTCGTCGTCGACCTCGAGACGACCGGCGGGCGCAGCCGGACTACCGCCAAAGCACCCGCCGACGCCATCACCGAGATCGGGGCGGTCAAGGTCCGCGGCGGCGTCGTACTCGGCGAATTCGGCACCCTGGTGGACCCGCAGCGCAGCATCCCGCCCCAGATCGTGCGGCTCACCGGGATCACGACCGCGATGGTGTGCAACGCCCCGACCATCGACGCCGTGCTGCCGATGTTTCTGGAGTTCGCCGGACTGGACTGCGGGGCGATTCTGGTCGCCCACAACGCGCGGTTTGACGTCGGATTTCTGCGAGCGGCCGCGCAACGCTGCGAAATCCGTTGGCCCCGAACGCAAGTACTGTGCACGGTCCAGCTGGCCCGCCGGGTGCTGAGCCGCGAGGAGGCGCCCAGCGTGCGGCTGGGTGCGCTGGCGCGGCTGTTCGCGGTCACCACCCAACCCACCCACCGCGCCCTCGACGACGCCCGCGCCACCGTGGACGTGCTGCACGCCCTGATCGAACGGGTGGGCAACCAGGGCGTGCACAACTACGCCGACCTGCGCTCCTACCTGCCCAACGTGACGCCGACGCAGCGCCGTAAGCGGGTGCTCGCCGATCCGCTGCCGCACCGGCCCGGGGTCTACCTGTTCCGCGGGCCCGCCAACGAGGTGCTCTACGTCGGTACCGCCGTCGACCTGCGCCGCCGGGTCGGCCAGTACTTCACCGGCGCCGATCCGCGCGGGCGGATGAAGGAGATGGTCACCCTGGCCGGCGCGGTCGAGGCCATCGAATGCGCCCACGCGCTCGAGGCCGGGGTGCGCGAGCTGCGCATGCTCGTCGCGCACGCTCCGCCGTACAACCGCCGCTCACGTTTCCCGCAGCGCTGGTGGTGGGTGGTGCTCAGCGAGGAAGCGTTTCCCCGGTGGTCGGTGGTGCGGGCCCCGCGCCACGACCGCGCCATCGGGCCGTTTCGGTCCCGCACCGAGGCGGCCGACACCGCGGCGCTGCTGGCGCGGTTCACCGGAATCCGCACCTGCACGGCCCGGCTCGGACGGTCGGCCCGGCACGGCCCGGCCTGCCCCGAAGTCGAGGTGTCGCCCTGCCCCGCCGGGCGCGACCTGACCGCCACGCAGTACGCCGCGGCGACACAGCGGGCCGCGGACCTGATCGAGGGCACCGACAACAGCGCCCTGGCGGCCGCGGTCGACCAGGTCACCGCGCTGGCCGAGCATCGCCACTTCGAGAGCGCGGCGCGGCTGCGTGACCGCACGGCCGCCGCGGTCGAGATCCTGTGGCGAGGCCAGCGGCTGCGGGCGCTCGCCGCGCTGCCCGAGCTGATCGCCGCCGCCCCGGACGGCAGCGGCGGCTACCACCTCGCCGTCATCCGCCACGGCCAGCTCGCCGCGGCCGGCAACGCCCGCCGCGGGGTGCCACCGATACCGGTGATCGACGCCATTCACGCTGGCGCACAAGCGATTCTGCCGACCGATGGGCCGCTGGGCGGGGCGCTGGTTGAAGAGACGGCACTGATCGCACGCTGGTTGTCCGCCCCCGGAGTGCGCATCGTGCGGGTCGCCGACGACATCGGCTGGTCCTCCCCGCTGCGGTCCGCCGGTCCGTGGGCCGGTTGGGCCGCGACCGCACGCTCGGCGCGACTGGCGAGCGAACAGGCGGTGCGCGAACGGGACTCAGACCTGCTGGCTGAACCGCGCCCAACGCGCGAGCAGCTGTTCGGCGGCGCCGGAGTCGATGGCCGCGGCGGCGCGGGCCAGCCCGTCCTCCCACGCCGGCAACCATTCAGCGCGGCTGGATAGCCCCGCGTGCGCGACGATCGCGCCGGCCGCGTTGAGCACCACCGCGTCGCGGACCGGGCCTTTGGCGCCGCCCAGCACCGCCCGCACCTCGGCGGCATTGAACCCGGCGTCGCCGCCCACCAGCTCGTCGAGCTCGGCGCGGGCGAACCCGAAACCCGCGGGGTCGAACGTCAGCTTGTCGACCGTGCCCGCCTGCACCCGCCAGATGGTGCTGGTGGTGGTCGTGGTCAATTCGTCGAGACCGTCGTCGCCGTGCACCACCAGCACGCTGGCGCGCCGTGCGGCGAACACCCCGGCCATCACCTCGGCCAGACTGGCGAACGCGCAGCCGATCAACCCGGCCCGCGGGCGCGCCGGATTGGTCAGCGGCCCAAGGAGATTGAAGACCGTCGGAATCCCGATCTCACGGCGCACCGCCGACGCGTGCCGGTAGGACGGGTGAAACACCGGGGCGAAGCAGAACCCGATGCCCACCTCGGCCAGACTGCGGGCGACCTGATCGGGTCCGAGGTCGATGCGCACGCCGAGTGCCTCGAGGGTGTCGGCGCCGCCGGATAACGAGGAGGCCGCGCGGTTGCCGTGCTTGACCACGGGCACCCCGGCGGCGGCGACCACGATCGCGGCCATCGTGGACAGGTTGACGGTGTTCACCCCGTCGCCGCCGGTCCCGACGATGTCGACGGCGTCTCGAATATCGCCGTGGATCGTGTCGTTGGGGACCGGGATGGCGTGGCTGAGCATCACCTCGGCCAGCTCGCTGACCTCGGCGGCGGTCGGGGCCTTCATCTTCAGCGCGACGGCGAACGCGGCGATCTGCGCCGGCCGCGCGTTGCCGGTCATGATCTCCTCCATCGCCCACGCGGCCTGCCCGCGCGCCAGGTTGTCGCCGTCGGTCAACCGGGCGAGCAGCTGCGGCCAGGTCGGTGCGGCGCCGGGGGCGGCGGCAGAAAACACCCGGGACGATGGAACTTCACGTGACAGAGCCACGCGCCGATGGTCCCACGGCGGGCCACCACCGCCCAACCCTCGCGTCGGGGGCCCTAAAACGACGCGCCCGAGCGAATTCCGGCCCCGGGTAGAGTTCAACAACTACAAAGCGTCATACTTGCGGATGTGACGAGTGCTGTAGGGACCTCGGGGACTGCGATCACGTCTCGGGTGCATTCGCTGAACCGGCCCAACATGGTCAGTGTCGGCACCATCGTGTGGCTTTCCAGCGAGCTGATGTTCTTTGCCGGCCTGTTCGCGTTCTACTTCACCGCGCGCGCACAAGCGGGCGGGAGTTGGCCGCCGCCCCCGACCGAGCTGAATCTGTACCAGGCCGTTCCGGTGACGCTGGTGTTGATCGCGTCGTCGTTCACCTGCCAAATGGGCGTGTTCGCCGCCGAGCGCGGCGACGTGTTCGGGCTGCGCCGCTGGTATGTGATCACCTTCCTGATGGGGCTGTTCTTCATCCTCGGGCAGGGCTACGAGTACTACCACCTGGCCACCCACGGAACGACCATCCACGGCAGCGCCTACGGCAGCGTGTTCTATCTCGCGACGGGATTCCACGGGCTGCACGTGACGGGCGGGCTGATCGCCTTCATATTCCTGCTGGCCCGCACCGGGATGAGCAAGTTCACCCCGGCGCAGGCGACGGCCAGCATCGTCGTCTCCTACTACTGGCATTTCGTCGACATCGTGTGGATCGCGCTGTTCACCGTGATCTATTTCATTCGATGAGCCGGCGTCAGATGAACAGGAGTGCTCGCTTGAAGAACCTGGGATTCGTCCGATCCCGCGGCCGCAAGCCGCAGAGCCAGTCCAGTGCGTCGAGCAGCCGATCGCGGCGGCGGCTGCGGCGTCGGCTGACCGGCGGGCTGCTGCTGATGATCGCGCTGACCATCTCCGGCGGGGTGGCGGCCGTGTTGACTCCCACCCCCCAGGTGGCGGTGGCCGACGAATCATCCTCGGCGCTGCTGCGCAACGGCAAGCAGCTGTTCGAGACGTCGTGCGTGTCCTGCCACGGCGCCAACCTGCAGGGCGTCCCCGACCACGGCCCCAGCCTGGTCGGCGTCGGCGAGGCGGCCATCTACTTCCAGGTGTCCAGCGGCCGGATGCCGGCGATGCGCGGCGAGGCGCAGGCCCCGCGCAAGGAACCCATCTTCGACGAGGCCCAGATCGACGCGATCGGTGCGTATGTGCAGGCCAACGGCGGCGGCCCCACGGTCGTGCGCAACCCCGACGGCAGCATCGCGATGAAGTCGCTGCGCGGCACCGACCTGGGCCGCGGTGGCGACCTGTTCCGGCTCAACTGCGCGTCCTGCCACAACTTCACCGGCCGGGGCGGGGCGCTGTCGTCCGGCAAGTTCGCGCCACAGCTCGAGCCGGCCAATGAGCAGCAGATCCTCACCGCGATGCTGACCGGTCCGCAGAACATGCCGAAGTTTTCCGACCGACAGCTGTCGTTCGAAGCCAAGAAGGACATCATCGGCTACGTCAAGAACGTCACCGAGGAACGTTCGCCGGGCGGGTATGGCCTGGGCGGGTTCGGGCCCGCGCCTGAGGGTATGGCCGCCTGGATCATCGGGATGGTTGCCGCCATCGCGCTGGCACTGTGGATTGGGGCGCGAGCATGAGCGTCGGCTCAGACACTGACAAGGGCACCGGCTCTCCCAACGAGCCCGACGAGGCCGCCCTGGCCGCGATGTCCACCCAGGAGCTGCTCGAGCTGGGCGGCAGGATGGACGGCGTCGAGACGGTCTTCAAGGAGTCTCGCTGGCCGGTCGAGGGCACCAGAGCCGAAAAGCGCGCCGCGCGCGGCGTGGCGCTGTGGCTTTTGCTGGGCGGCGGCTTCGGACTGGCGCTGCTGCTGGTCTTCCTGTTCTGGCCGTGGGAGTACAAGCCGGAGGGCGACTCCGGCAACCTCGTCTATTCGCTGACCACTCCGCTGTACGGCCTGACCTTCGGCATGTCCATCCTGTCGATCGCGATCGGCGCGATTCTCTACCAGAAACGCTTTATCCCGGAAGAGATTTCGATCCAGCAGCGGCACGACGGGGCGTCCCGCGAGATCGACCGCAAGACCGTGGTGGCCAACCTGACCGACGCCTACCAGACGTCGACCATCGGGCGGCGCAAGCTGATCGGCGCGTCGCTGGGGCTGGGCCTGGGCGCGTTCGGTCTTGGCACCCTGGTCGCGTTTGCCGGCGGCCTGATCAAGAACCCGTGGAAACCGGTCGTGCCCACCGCCGACGGCATGAAGGCCGCGCTGTGGACGTCGGGCTGGACCCCCCGCTACCACGGCGAGACGATCTACCTGGCGCGCGCCACCGGCTCGCACACCGGGGCGCCCTTCGTCAAGATGCGCCCGGAGGACATCGACGCCGGCGGCATGGAGACCGTCTTCCCGTGGCGCGAGTCCGACGGCGACGGCACCACGGTGGAATCGAAGGAGAAGCTGACCGCCATCCAGATGGGTGTCCGCAACCCGGTCATGCTCATCCGGATCCGGCCCAGCGACATGCCGCGCATGGTCAAGCGGCAGGGGCAAGAGAGCTTCAACTTTGGCCAGCTGTTCGCCTACACCAAGGTGTGCTCGCATCTGGGCTGCCCGGCCTCGCTGTACGAGGAGCAGACCTACCGGATTCTGTGCCCGTGCCACCAATCGCAGTTCGACGCACTGCATTTCGCTAAGCCGATCTTCGGCCCGGCCGCGCGGGCGCTGGCACAGCTGCCCATCACCATCGACTCGGACGGGTACTTGGTCGCCAACGGCGACTTCATCGAGCCCGTCGGCCCCGCATTTTGGGAGAGGACGACATCATGAGTCCACGGTTGAATTCCTCAAAGCTGATGAGTCCCCCGAAGATCGGCGATGTCCTGGCCCGCCAGGGCGAGGACATCGACACCCGGTATCACCCGTCGGCGGCGGTGCGTAGACAACTCAACAAGGTCTTCCCGACGCACTGGTCGTTCCTGCTCGGTGAGATCGCCATGTACAGCTTCTTCGTGTTGCTGCTCACCGGTGTGTACCTCACGCTGTTCTTCGACCCGTCGATGGTCGAGGTCACCTACAACGGTGTGTACCAACCGCTGCGGGGCGTCGACATGTCCCGCGCCTATCAGTCGGCGCTCGACATCTCCTTCGAGGTGCGCGGCGGCCTGTTCGTCCGGCAGGTGCACCACTGGGCCGCGCTGCTGTTTTCGGCGTCGATCATGGTGCACCTGGCCCGCATCTTCTTCACCGGCGCGTTCCGCCGGCCACGCGAGGCCAACTGGGTGATCGGGTCGCTGCTGCTGATCCTGTCGATGTTCGAGGGTTACTTCGGTTACTCGCTGCCTGACGACTTGCTGTCCGGTATCGGCCTGCGGGCCGCCCTGTCGTCGATCACGCTGGGCATGCCGGTGATCGGAACCTGGCTGCACTGGGCGCTGTTCGGCGGCGACTTCCCCGGCACCATCCTGATCCCCCGGATGTACTCGCTGCACATCCTGTTGATCCCGGGCATCATCCTGGCGCTGATCGGGCTGCACCTGGCCATGGTGTGGTTCCAGAAGCACACCCAGTTCCCCGGCCCCGGCCGCACCGAGCACAACGTCGTCGGCGTGCGGGTCATGCCGGTGTTCGCGGTCAAGTCCGGCGCGTTCTTCGCCGCGATCGTCGGCGTGCTGGGGCTGATGGGCGGCCTGCTGCAGATCAACCCGATCTGGAACCTGGGGCCCTACAAGCCATCTCAGGTGTCGGCCGGTTCGCAACCCGACTTTTACATGATGTGGACCGAAGGCCTGGCACGTATCTGGCCGCCGTGGGAGTTCTACTTCTGGCACCACACCATTCCCGCCGCGGTCTGGGTGGCGTTGATCATGGGCCTGATCTTCGTGCTGCTGGTCATCTACCCCTTCCTGGAGAAGCGGTTCAGCGGCGACAACGCCCACCACAACCTGCTGCAGCGGCCGCGCGACGTCCCCGTGCGGACCTCGATCGGCGCGATGGCGATCTCGTTCTACATGCTGCTGACGCTGTGCGCGATGAACGACATCATCGCGTTCACGTTCCACATCTCGCTGAACGCGACGACGTGGATCGGGCGCATCGGCATGGTGGTGCTGCCGCCGTTGGTGTACTTCACCACCTACCGGTGGTGCGTGAGCCTGCAGCGCAGCGACCGCGCACTGCTCGAGCACGGGGTGGAGACCGGCATCATCAAGCGGCTGCCCCAGGGTGCGTACATCGAGCTGCACCAGCCGCTGGGCCCGGTCGACGAGCACGGCCATCCGATCCCGCTGGAGTACCAGGGTGCGCCGATCCCCAACAAGATGAACAAGTTGGGTTCGGGCGGTTCACCGGGCAGCGGCAGCTTCTTGTTCGCCGACCCGCCGGCCGAGGACGCGGCGTTGCGCGAGGCCGCCCACGCCTCCGAGCAACGCGCTCTCACCGCGCTGCGGGAGCGTCAGGACACCAACGGATCGGTCAACGGCGAGCACTAGCTCTGATACGGCCTAGAAACAGCAACGCGTCGACTAATGGCAGCCGACGCGTTGCTGTTGGGCCGCCCGCACGATTGAGCCGGCGGTCGTGAACACCGGTTTGAGGCGATCGTCGTCGCCGACCGGCAGATCCGCGGCGCAGCGCAGCACCATCCGCGCCAGCGTGCTGTAGGTGGCGTACGAGACGATCAGCAGGTTGACGCACCCGCTGTCGCCGCTGATGGTCATCACGTGCTGACGCTTGTGCTCCCAGCCCGGCCAGTTGAAGTCGGGCGGACGTTGCAGCGGCTGCCAGTTGACGTTGATCGAGGTGATGTCGCCCAGCAGCGGGGTCAGCGTCGCGATCAGGTCGGGCAACTCGTTGGTGATGCGGTCGGCGCGAGGCCACCACGCGCCGTCGATGGCGCGGCCGAGCTCGCGGGCCACCGACACCCGAACCGGGTGGGATCGGCCGCGACCACTCAGCAGACGGGTCATCGGGGATGTCGCCGTCCCGCGCTGGCCATAGCTGCACACGTCACGGGTGGTCCCTTCGCTGGCGACATCGCCTCACGGGCGCGGGGCGCGGAGTGGGTGTCTTCGGAGCCAATGCGGTGGTCAATCGTGGCCAACGAGGACAAACTCACAGCTCACGCTACGCCACCGGTAAATGTTCACTGACCGCACCCGGCCCATTGCCGATGCGCGCGGCGGATTACACGTAGGCTGGGGGCAACAGAAATGGGGCCTGGCACATTCATGGCAATACAGAACTGGGACGATGCTCCCGAGATCCATCCTTCCGATGTCCGGGTCGGCGACGTCATCGGCACCTTGGAACCCAGCCGGCTGCGCTACACGGTCAAGATGATCGGCGGCCCGCAGAAGAGCCCCGGCAAGTGGACGTTCTTCTGCCGTGACGCCGGCGGGCTGCAGCACACCAGCACCGTCCGCGACGACCAGTTGATCCGCCGGTACGCCAAGGCGGTGTGACGGCCCGGTCGGACTAGTTGGCCTCGACCTCGTGGCGTAGCTGCCGCACGAACAGCCACTCGACCGCCGGCAACGCCGCGGTGATGACGCCGGCCAGCGCGTAGCCGACCCACGACGGGCCGTCGTGCCCGACGGCCATCGCATAGGTCGCCGCGGCGGCCGCGATCAGTGCCGCACCGATGGTGCCAACCATCACCACCGCGCCGCGCAGCCAGATGCGGTCCACCGCTTCGCCGGACCACTCCCCGACCGTCCCCGCCGCCGCGGCGCGCTGCTGGCGCACCCGGTCGACCACCTTGCGCCCGGCCGGCTGCGTGACCGACGGGCGTCCCTGCAGGGCAGTCGATCTGACCACCGGCGGCTCGGTCTTGCTCATCCTGCGGGCCCGCAGCAGCACCGGGATCGCTCCCGCGATGATCAACGCGGATATGACGATGACGGCGTACAACACCCACGGCGTGCTGTGCGCGTTGCGGGCCGCGCTGTGAAAGCCCCGGCCCAGATCGGCCAATGCGACGGCCGCGGCCACGCTCACGCCGAGCAGTACCAGCCAGACCGCGGCGCAGACGCCCAGCAGCAGGCGGTCGATGACATCCGGCGGAACGTCGGACCCGCGCCGATACGCGGAATATCTGTTGACCATCAGCAGCTCGTCTGCGGCGCGTCGCCGTTGTTGGACGACAGCACCGTCCCATCGCTCGTGGTGATCGAGCAATTGAGCCTGCTGACCCGGAAGAGGCTGGACGCCTGCACGGAGCCGACGTCGGATTGTGAGATCGGAGTGACCGTCATCGACCACGGAATGTAGACGTTGTGCTGGGTGCGGGAGCGTCCGGAGGCGTCGACGTAGGTCACGGAGATGATGTCGCCCGGCGCCTTGGTGCCGGTCACCGAGTAGGTCACCTGCCGCGGGCCGGCCGGCGTGGTGGTCGGAGGCGGTGCGGGCGGGGCCGCGGTGGCCGACGTGGTGGCGGGCGGGGGCGCGCTGGTGGGC
>NZ_LQPT01000128.1 GCF_002102355.1 Mycobacterium sherrisii
CACCAAGCGCGCACGCGCACGTGAGGCAACAAACCACCCTTCGCGCGCATCTTGACGTGAGGCAACAAGCCGACACATGTCCGGCGATTGCGTCGAGCGCACGACGGGCACACTTGGGCGATGCAGACGACGGAGTACGCCCCGGGACGGTTGGCCGACATATACGGCGATTCGACCCAGCTGACCATCCTGGTATGGCACGGCATGCAGGCCAATGCCCGCACCGTGCTGCGGCCGCTGGCCGGCCTGCTCGCCGAGCACGGCGCCGGCGTCGTGGTGCCCGATTGGGATTCCCATGCCGACGACGGCGGGCGCGCGGCACTGTTGCAGTCGGTCGAGTTCGTCCGGCAGCGCACCGACGACGTCGGTTTCGCGCTTGTCGGCTGGTCGATGGGAGGTCTCGCCGCAGCGGGTCTCACGCTGGCGGGCGTGGCCCCGGTGATCCATACCGTCTGTCTGGCAGGCGCTTTCATCGCGCCCGACCCGATCACCGGCGCCGTCCCGGGCGACGGCCTGGTTCCGGGACACGCTGGGCCGCCGTTCACCTTGCTGCACGGCCGGGCGGACGATGTGGTTCCGGTGGCGGCCAGCCGGGACTTCGCCGCCCGACTCGAGCAAGCCGGGTGGGTGGTCGAGCTGGCGGAACTGGAGGCCGACCACGGGTCGATCGCCGGGGCGGATTACGACGCCGCCGCGGATCGCTACCTGGCCGGCGCCAGCGCGGCGGCGCAGCGGGGGGCTGTCGAGGTCGCCGGTCGCATCATGGCGCAGCTACGGTACGAATGAGGGGTGGCTGAGCCGAGGATCGTGCTGCTGTCGACGTCCGACACCGACCTGATCAGCGCCCGTTCCAGCGGCAAGAACTATCGGTGGGCCAACCCGTCTCGGCTGGCGGACGGCGAACTGCCCGACCTGCTGGCCGGCGCGTCGATTGTGGTGGTGCGGATCCTGGGGGGTTACCGCGCCTGGCAAAGCGGCATCGATGCCGTCCTCGCCAGCGGCATCCCGACCGTGCTCGTCAGCGGCGAACAAGCCGCCGACGCCGAGTTGACCGGCATGTCCACCCTGGCGGCCGGCATCGCGGTGCAGGCGCACATCTACCTCGCCCATGGCGGTGTGGACAACCTACGTCAGCTGCACGCGTTCCTGTCCGACACCGTGCTGATGACCGGTGTCGGTTTCACCGCGCCCGTGCCGACCCCGACCTGGGGCGAGCTGGACCGGACGCCGGCGCCCAACGACGGCCCGACGATCGCGGTGCTGTATTACCGCGCGCAGCAGCTAGCGGGCAACACTGCCTACATCGAATCGTTGTGCTCGGCGATCGAGGCCGCCGGCGCAACCGCACTGCCGGTCTTCTGTGCGTCGCTGCGCACCGCGGAACCCGAACTGCTGCAACGACTCAGCGCCGCCGACGCGATGGTCGTCACCGTGCTGGCCGCCGGGGGACTCCAGCCCGCGACCGCGTCCGCCGGCGGCGACGACGACAGTTGGAACGTCGAACACCTTGCCGCCCTTGATATTCCGATTCTGCAAGGGCTTTGCTTGACCGGCTCCCGGGGCCAATGGTGCGACAACGACGACGGCTTGTCGCCGTTGGACGTGGCCAGCCAGGTGGCGGTGCCCGAATTCGACGGCCGCATCATCACGGTCCCCTTCTCATTCAAGGAGATCGACGACGACGGGCTGATTTCGTATGTCGCCGACGCCGAGCGCTGCGCCCGGGTCGCGGGCCTGGCCATCCGGCATGCACGGCTGCGACACGTCGCCCCGGCCGACAAGCGGGTGGCGCTGGTGTTCTCGGCGTATCCGACCAAGCACGCCCGCATCGGCAACGCGGTTGGATTGGACACCCCGGCCAGCGCGGTGGCGCTGCTGCGGGCGATGCACGAACACGGCTACCGGGTGGGCGATCTGCCCGGCGTGGCGGCCAACGACGGCGACGCATTGATCCACGCGCTGATCGAACGCGGAGGTCAGGATCCCGATTGGCTCACCGAGGGGCAGCTGGCCGGCAATCCGATTCGCGTGTCCGCCAAGGACTATCGGGCCTGGTTCGCCACTTTGCCCGAGGAATTCCGCGATGCTGTGCAACGACATTGGGGGCCGCCGCCCGGCGAGCTGTTCGTCGACCGCAGCCGCGATCCCGACGGGGAAATCGTCATCGCCGCAATGCGAGCCGGCAACCTCGTGCTGATGGTGCAGCCGCCGCGCGGCTTCGGGGAGAACCCTGTCGCGATCTACCACGACCCGGACCTGCCGCCCAGCCACCACTACCTGGCCGCTTACCGCTGGATCGAGGCAGGATTCCAAGCGCATGCCGTGGTGCATCTGGGCAAGCACGGCAACCTGGAGTGGCTGCCCGGCAAGACGCTGGGCATGTCGGCGGCGTGTGCGCCCGACGCCGCGCTGGGCGATTTGCCGATGATCTATCCGTTTTTGGTCAACGATCCCGGCGAGGGCACGCAAGCCAAACGGCGCGCGCACGCGGTGCTCGTCGACCACCTCATTCCGCCGATGGCGCGCGCCGAAAGCTACGGCGACATCGCGCGGTTGGAGCAGCTGCTCGACGAGCACGCCAACGTCGCCGCACTGGACCCGGGCAAGCTGCCGGCCATCCGCCAGCAGATCTGGACGCTGATCCGGGCGGCCAAGATGGATCACGATCTGGGCCTGACCGAGCGACCCGCAGAGGACTCGTTCGACGACATGCTGCTGCACGTCGACGGCTGGCTGTGCGAGATCAAGGATGTCCAGATCCGCGACGGTCTGCACATCCTGGGCCAAAAGCCCATGGGGGAAGCAGAACTCGACCTGGTGCTGGCGATCCTGCGGGCCCGCCAACTGTTCGGCGGCGAGCACGTCCTGCCCGGCCTGCGCCAGGCGCTGGGCCTGGCCGAGGACGGCAGCGACGAACGGACCGTGGTCGACCAGACCGAAGTCGCCGCCCGGGAATTGGTTGCCGCGCTGCAAGCCGCCGGCTGGGATCCGCGAGCGGCCGACACCATCACCGATGACCCCGACGTCGCCGCCGTGCTCCGATTCGCCGCCACCGAAGTGGTGCCCCGGTTGGCCGGTACCGCCGCGGAGATCGACCAGGTGCTGCGGGCGCTGGACGGCCGGTTCATCCCGGCCGGCCCGTCGGGGTCTCCGCTGCGCGGTCTGGTCAACGTGCTGCCCACCGGGCGCAATTTCTATTCCGTCGACCCCAAGGCAATCCCGTCCCGGCTGGCCTGGGACGCCGGTGTGGCACTGGCCGATTCGTTGTTGGCCCGGTATCGCGCCGACCACGGGGAGTGGCCGCAATCGGTCGGCCTGTCGGTGTGGGGCACGTCGGCGATGCGCACCGCCGGCGATGATATCGCCGAAGTCCTTGCGCTACTGGGTGTTCGGCCCGTGTGGGACGACGCGTCCCGTCGCGTCGTCGGCCTGACACCGATTCCGCTGACCGAGCTGGCCCGCCCACGCATCGACGTGACGGTCCGCATCTCCGGGTTCTTCCGGGACGCCTTCCCGCATGTGGTGACCATGCTCGACGACGCGGTGCGGCTGGTCGCCGAGCTCGACGAGCCCGCCGACGCCAACTATGTGCGCGCCCACGCCCAGGCCGATCTGGCGCAGCACGGCGACGAACGCCGCGCCACCACAAGGATTTTCGGGTCCAAGCCCGGCACCTACGGCGCAGGGCTGCTGCAGCTGATCGACAGCCGCAACTGGCGTGACGACGCCGATCTCGCCCAGGTGTACACGGCCTGGGGCGGATTCGCCTACGGCCGTGACCTGGACGGCCGCGCGGCGGTCGACGACATGAACCGGCAATACCGCCGAATCGCGGTGGCCGCCAAGAACACCGACACCCGCGAGCACGACATTGCCGACTCCGACGACTACTTCCAATACCACGGCGGCATGGTGGCCACCGTGCGAGCACTCACCGGTCAGGCGCCGGCGGCCTACATCGGCGACAACACCCGGCCCGACGCGATCCGCACCCGCACGCTCTCGGAGGAGACCACGAGGGTGTTCCGTGCGCGGGTGGTCAATCCGCGCTGGATGGCCGCGATGCGCCGGCACGGTTACAAGGGCGCGTTCGAGATGGCCGCGACCGTCGACTACCTGTTCGGCTACGACGCCACCGCCGGGGTGATGGCGGACTGGATGTATGAACAACTCACCGAGCGCTACGTGCTCGACCCGGAGAACCGCAAGTTCATGACGGAGTCCAACCCGTGGGCCCTGCACGGCATGGCCGAACGGTTGCTGGAGGCCGCCGGTCGCGGCATGTGGGCCTCGCCGCGGCCCGACACGTTGGACGGGCTACGCCAGGCACTGCTGGAAGTCGAAGGTGATTTAGAGGGGTGACCGGCGTAGGTTGGCATCGTGACGCCGACCTTTGCTGACCTCGCCAAATCGCAATACCTGCTGCTGACCACCTTCACCAAGGACGGCCGGCCCAAGCCGACTCCAATCTGGACCGCGCCCGACGACCGGGACGGCGATCGGCTCTTGGTGATCACGCAGGAAAACTCCTGGAAGGTCAAGCGAATCCGCAACACCCCGCGGGTGACGATGGCGACCTGCACCATGCGCGGCCGCCCGACCAGCGAGGCCGTCGAGGGTGTCGCCGCCATCCTGGACAAGTCGGAGACAGGCAGGGTGTACGACGCGATCGGCAAGCGCTACGGCATCCTCGGCGCGATCTTCAATTTCTTCAGCAAGCGGCGCGGCGGCATGGAAAACAATATCGGCCTGCAACTCCGGCTGGCACCCGGCTAGCGTCGCGATGGCCACCGTGCTGATCCCGATCCCAGACCGCGACTTCGATCCCACCGAAGTTGCGGTCAGCTGGTTGGTCTTGACCCGCGACGGCCACGACGTGCGCTTCGCGACCCAGAACGGGACAGCCGGTGTCGCCGACGACATCATGGTGACCGGTCGAGGGCTAGACATCTGGTCTGCGCTACCGGTGTTGAGCTTCGTGCCGCTAGTCGGACTTGCTTTGCGCGCCAACGGCAATGCCCGCGACGCCTACGCGGCGATGGTGCGTTGCGACGAATTCCGTCACCCGGTCAGCTGGCATGAGGCCACCCTGGACGGTGCCGATGCACTGCTGTTGCCGGGCGGTCACCGCGCCCGTGGCATGCGCAGCTACATCGACAGCGACATCCTGCAGCGATTGGTGGTCGACGCGTTCGCCCGCGGCATGATCGTCGCCGCGATCTGTCACGGCGTGCTGCTCGCCGCCCGCAGCATCGATCCCTACACGGGGCGCTCGGTCCTGTACGGGCGCAAGACGACCGCGCTCACCTGGGCGATGGAGCGACTGGCGTGGCGGCTCACCCGCATCACCCGATTCTGGGATCCCGACTACTACCGCACCTACACCGAAGAGCCAGGCCAGCCCAGCGGCTACATGTCGGTGCAGTCGGAAGTCACTCGGGCGCTGAAAGATCCGGCCGATTTTTGCGACGTCGAGCGCGGCACGCCGCACGCGTGGCTCAAGTCCTCCGGTCTGGCGCGCGACACCGCGACCGACGCGCGGCCGGCATTCATTGTCGACGACGGCAATTACCTTTCGGCGCGCTGGCCGGGCGATACCCACACCTTCGCGGGCATTCTTTCGCGCAAGCTCGCGACGTAGGACTACCGCAGGTGCTCGCCGAAGAACGCGAAGACTCGACTCCACGCGTCCTCGGTCGCCGTCTGGTCGTAGCCAAAACCCGTGACACGAAGCAGCGGCTGGGCGGGCAGCGTGTTGGCAAAGCTGTGCCCCACACCGGAGTAGACCTGGATGTCGTTGGTAATCCCTTTGGCTGCAACGACTTTCCGCAACTTTTCGGGCGCACCCTTGCCCAGCGGGTCGCGTTCGCCGAAGCTCGCCACGATAGGGCACGCTCCCTCCAGCACGTCGTTCAGGTGCCGCGGCAACGGTGCGCCGTAGAACGGGGCAGAAGCACCAAAACCCTTGGGAGACAGCAGCAGTGCAAACTGCCCGCCCATGCAGAAGCCGGCGATCCCCACCTGTCCGGTGCAGTCGGGCAAGGACCGCAAATGATCGCGGGCGGCGAGGATGTCGTCCAGCGCCCGGCCGCGCTGCGTCATCAGTTCGCGCATCACCCGGGTGATGCAGCGGATGCGGCCGCCACGGGCATACATGTTCGGCGTGATCGCCACATAGCCGGCCTGGGCGATGCGGTCGTTGATCGACTGCTTGTCCCGGCCATAGCCGAACGCGTCATGCACCACGACCACACCGGGCCACGGCCCCAGCCCGGGCGGGACGTTCAACAGCGCATCGATCGGGCCGTTCGGGGTGTCGATCTCAATCGTGGTCATGTCGTTATCTAACTGCAGCCGCGCCGCCCGCCACTAGGGGAACTTCGGCGCGATCCGCAAACGTTGGCCTGACATGGTGCGCCGGATGTTACTCGTCTACGCCGTCGTCGAACTGGCGGCGATTTTCACCCTGGTGTCGACGATCGGATGGGGCTGGACCCTGCTGAGCCTGCTGGCCACGTTCATCCTGGGTTGGGGTTTGCTGGCCCCGATCGCGGGCTCGCAGCTGCTTGGTCACCTCGGCCAGGTGCGCTCCGGGGCGAAACCACCCCGGTCGACGCTGGGCGATGGGGCAACGACGACCGTCGCGACGGCCCTGGTCTTGGTGCCCGGGCTGGTCAGCACGGTGTTGGGAGTGCTGTTGCTGTTGCCCCCGGTGCGTGCCGCCGTCGGCCCCGCGGTGACCGGATTCGCGTTGCGCGGCCTGCAGCGCCACGCCCCGACGCTGGTCGGCTACCCGGTCGACGTAGCCGACCTGCGTCGTCCCCGCGATGGTCGCGATTTCATCGACGGTGAAGTCATCGACGTCCACGACGTCCAGCCACCCGCGCTGTCCACCGACGACCACTGGGGCGGGCCCCGGTACTCCGCGTAGGTTTTGCGGGGTGATCCCCACACCCACCACGCTGCTGCTCAACGGACGGGTGCACAGCCCCAGCCATCCCGACGCGACCGCCATGGCGGTGCGAGGTGAGGTCATCGCCTGGCTGGGCAGCGACGAGGTCGGTCGTAGCCAGTTTCCGGACGCCGAGGTGGTGGACCTGCACGGTGGACTTGTGGCTCCGGCCTTCGTGGACAGCCACATTCACCTGACGGCGACCGGTCTCACCCTCAGTGGATTGGATCTGCGGCGGGCAACCTCTCGGGCGCACTGCCTGCAGCTGATCGCCGATTACGCTGCTGCCCACCCGGGCCAGCCGGTGTGGGGGCACGGCTGGGACGAATCGTCCTGGCCCGACCACATCCCGCCGTCGACCGCCGATCTCGACGAGGTGCTGGGCGAGCGGCCCGCTTATCTGGCGCGCGTCGACGTCCATTCCGCGCTGGCCTCGACGGGATTGCGCAACCAAGTGCCCGAGCTGCCCGGGGCGCCGGGTTTCACCGCCCAGCGGCCCCTGACCGGCGACGCACACCACCGGGTTCGGGCGGTCGCCCGCGACCTGCTGACCCGCGGCCAGCTGGCCGAAGCACGATCGGCCGCGCTGCGGGCCGTGGCCGCCTGCGGCATTGTCGCGGTGCACGAATGCGCGGGCCCCGAGATCGGTGGCCTCGACGACTGGCAGCAACTCCGTGCCCTCGAGCCGGGCGTCGAGGTGATCGGCTACTGGGGTGAGGCGGTGACCAGCGCCGACAGCGCCCGGACGCTGATGGCCGAAACGGGTGCGCGCGGGCTCGCCGGCGACCTCTTCGTCGACGGTGCTCTCGGATCCCATACCGCCTGGCTGCACGAGGCCTACGCCGACGCGCCGGACTGCCGCGGCACGGCGTATCTGGACGCCGACATGATCGAAGCGCATCTGCGCGCCTGCACCCAGGCGCAGGTGACGGCCGGCTTCCACGTCATCGGCGATGCGGCGGTCTCGGCGGCGGTCGATGCGCTGGAACGCGTCGTCGCCGACCTCGGAGTGGCCGCGGTAGCCCGCTGCGGACACCGGCTGGAGCATGTCGAAATGGTCACCACCGATCAGGCGGCCAAGCTGGGCGCGTGGGGTGTGATCGCCAGCGTGCAGCCCAGTTTCGATGCGTTGTGGGGCGGCACCGACGGCATGTACGCCGAGCGCCTCGGCCCCCACCGAGGCAGTCAACTCAACCCGCTAGCGCTGTTAGCATCCCAAGGCGTGCCCCTCGCGCTAGGTTCCGACGCACCGGTGACGGGGTTCGACCCGTGGGCCGGTGTGCGCGCCGCGGTCAACCATCGCACTCCGGGCAGCGGTGTGTCCGCACGGGCGGCCTTCGCCGCGGCGACGCGCGGCGGCTGGCGGGCATGCGGCGTCCGTGACGGCGATATCGGCACGCTGGTCGCCGGCGCGCCCGCCTCCTACGCCGTGTGGGACGCCGACGACCTCGACGTGCACGCCTCGAATGACCACGTCCAGCGCTGGTCCACCGACCCGCGGTCCCGCGTTCCCGCGTTGCCCCGGCTGGGTCCGGCCGACGAGCTGCCACGCTGCCGGCGGACCGTCCATCGGGGTGTTGTCCTGCATGGCTAGCGACGAGCCCGAGCCGCTCGACGAGCCCAAGGCTGAGGAGGTCGAGGCCGACGAGCCCGAGGCTGAGGAGGTCGAGGCCGACGAGCCCGAGGCCGAGGAGCCGGCCCAGGAGCCCAAGCCCGGCGCGTTGACGCGGCTGCGCTCCGCGGCGATCGCCCGGGCGCCCGGCATTAAAGCCGCGCTGCGGCCCCGGCTGTCCCGGCTGACCGTCAGCATCGCGGCCGGCATCCTGATGGCCACCAGCTTCCCATCGGTGAACTGGTGGTGGGCCGCCGTCGTGGCGGCCGCGCTGCTGGCGTGGGTGCTGCAGCACCCCGCCACCACCCCGGTCGGCGGCTTCGGCTACGGATTCCTGTTCGGGCTGGCGTTCTACGCGCCGCTGCTGCCGTGGATCAGTCTGCTGGTGGGCGCCGTGCCGTGGCTGGCGCTGGCGACCATGTGCGCGCTGTTTCCCGGCATCTTCGGCCTGTTCGCGGTCGTGGTCCGGCGACTGCCCGGCTGGCCGATCTGGTTTGCAGTGCTCTGGACGGCCCAGGAGTGGCTGAAGTCGATCATCCCGTTCGGCGGGTTCCCGTGGGGCGGCGTGGCCTTCGGCCAGACCGACGGACCGCTGCTGCCGTTGGTTCAGCTCGGTGGGGTGGCGCTGCTGTCGATGTCGGTGATGCTGGTCAGCTTCAGCGCGACCGCCATCGCGCTGGAAATCGTCAAGTGGTGGCGCACCGGAGCCGGGGCACGCAAGGGTGCCGCGGCCCAGGGTGCCCAGGCCGCCGAATCGGAGGCCCCGCCACCGCCCGCGGTCGTGCTCCCCGGCGTCTGCATCTGCCTGGTGCTGTTCGCCTCGCTGATCATCTGGCCGCAGGTCCGCCACTCCGGTGCCGGATCGGGAGGCGAGCCGCCGGTCACCGTCGCCGCCGTTCAGGGCAACGTGCCCCGGCTCGGTCTCGACTTCAACGCGCAACGCCGAGCGGTGCTGGACTACCACGTCGAAGAGACGTTACGGCTGGCCGAGGACGTGCGCGCCGGTGTCGCTCCGCAGCCGCAATTCGTGATCTGGCCGGAGGACTCCTCCGACATCGACCCCTTCGTCAACGCCGACGCCGCCGAGCGGATCGCCGCCGCCGCCCACGCGATCAACGCGCCGATTCTGATCGGCGCGGTGCTGGCGGTGCCCGGCCGGGAAAACCAGCCGGAGCAATACACCAACACCGCCATCGTCTGGAATCCCGGCACCGGGGCGGCGGACCGGCACGACAAAGAAATCGTGCAGCCCTTCGGGGAGTACCTGCCGATGCGCTGGCTGTTCAAGCATTTGTCCGGCTACGCCGATCGGGCCGGCAATTTCGTGCCCGGCAACAGCGACGATGTGGTGCAGATCGGCGGCGTGCCGGTCGGCGTGTCCACCTGCTGGGAAGTGATCTTCGACCGGCAGCCGCGCAAGGCCGTCCGCAACGGCGCCCAGCTGCTCGCGGTACCCGCCAACAACGCCACGTTCAACAAGCGGATGAGCGAACAACAGCTGGCCTTCGCCAAGGTCCGCGCCGTCGAGCACGACCGATACGTCGTAGTCGCCGGGACCACCGGGATCAGCGCGGTGATCGCGCCCGACGGCGCCGAACTGGTCCGCACCGACTTCTTCCAGCCGGCCTACCTCGACATCCAGGTCCGGCTGAAGACGCAGCTGACCCCCGCAACGCGCTGGGCCCCGCTGGTGCAGTGGATTCTGGTCGCGACGGCCGGAGCGGTCATCCTGGTCGGAATACGGCACAATAGGAGCTTCCCGAGGAGCTTCCCGAGGAGCTTCCCGCGTCCGGTTCGGCTCAGGTCCCGGCCTTCGGCCGAACCCGCGGATGCTGCCGCGGCCCCGGACGAACCCCGGCCCGAACCCCCAACCGGAACCGGCGGCCGACGACCGCGTCATCTCGGGCGACACAGAGGAGCTAAATGACCACCGGCGAGCCGGCGACCCCCACCTCGGGCAGTCGTCCCAGCCAGCGCGTATTGGTTATCATCCCGACGTTCAACGAGCGGGAGAACTTGCCGCTGATCCATCGGCGGGTGACCGACGCCTGCCCGAAGGTGCACATCTTGATCGTGGATGACGGCAGCCCCGACGGAACCGGCGAGCTCGCGGACGAATTGGCCGCGGCCGACGGCGGTCGCACGCACGTCATGCACCGCACCGCCAAGGACGGTCTGGGCGCCGCCTACCTCGCCGGCTTCGCCTGGGGGCTGAGCCGTGACTACGCGGTCCTGGTCGAGATGGACGCCGACGGCAGCCACGCACCCGAACAGCTACACCGGCTGCTGGACGCCGTCGACGCCGGGGCCGACCTGGCCATCGGTTCGCGCTATGTCGACGGGGGAGCGGTTCGCAACTGGCCCAAGCGGCGCTGGGCGCTGTCCTGGACGGCGAACACCTACGCACGCCTGGCGCTCGACATCGACATTCACGACATCACCGCCGGTTATCGCGCGTACCGCCGCGAAGTGCTGGAGGCCATCGACCTCGACGGCGTCGATTCCAAGGGCTACTGCTTCCAGATCGACCTGACCCGTCGCACGCTCGACAACGGGTTCATCGTGGTCGAGGTGCCGATCACCTTCACCGAGCGGGAACTCGGCGTATCCAAGATGAGCGGATCCAACATCCGGGAAGCGCTGGTCAAGGTCGCGAGGTGGGGAATCGAACGCCGCCGGGACGGCGCCCGGACGCGGGCCGCCGACCGGATCTGACGATCCCGCTCAGCCGCGCCGCTTCGACCGAATCAGTTCGAGACGCTCCTTGAGCAGCTCTTCGAGCTCTTCGACGCTGCGGCGCTCGAGCAGCATGTCCCAGTGCGTGCGCGGCGGCTTGACCTTCTTCGGCTCGGGCAGATCACCCTCGACCAGGGTGCCTTCCATGCCGTTGCGGCACAGCCAGGTGCCGGGGATCTCGGCATCGTCGGCGAACGGAACCTCGAATTCCTCGCCGTTCTCGGTGCGGTACTTCGCCAGCTGGCGGGGAGCCAAATCATGGTTGCGGTCGGTCTCGTAGCTCACGGCTCCGAGGCGGCTACCCCTCAGTACACGATCAGCCATGGCTGCTACTCCTTTGTGAATCCTCTGAGCTTTAAGCTCCCGTGACGCGTTAACGGTTCGCTTGGCAAACGTTGAAACGCTTTGCGTAGTTCCCGAGCCGACACGTGGCACACGCGACTCGACCTCCCATGATACCGGGATCGCGGAGAGCGGCGGACTAAAGTCGGCAAGCGTGAGTCGCCGTTCCCATCCGCAACCATGCCGCTGGTGCGGTCGAGACGTCACCGAGGTCGGGCTGGGCCGGCGCCGGCAGTACTGCCGACAGTCCTGCCGGCAGCGAGCGTACGAGCAACGCGCCGCCATCACCCGAGGCGAGAGCGGGGCCGCGCTGGCACTACCGCCGGATGCCGTGGTGTTGTCGGCCGACGACGCCGCCGACCTTTCCGACCGCATCTACCAGGTTCGATGCGCGGCCGAGGATGTCGCCACGGCACTGCGGGAAGACGCCGGCGCCGCCGAACTTCGCGAGCTCTGCGAGGTGTTGCTGCGCGCGGCCCAAGCCGCCGACGGCTGGCGCCGGGTGGGCGTCTGATCACGCCAGATCATCACCGATGATGAGCCGGGTACAGTCGCGCCATAGATGGCGTGCCGACCGCGGGGGCGGCGTGCCCCACGCCGAGGCCGGTCCTCCTGCAGCAACCGGGAGCAGCTGGCGTTTTGAAATCGTGCCGGGTGACTCGGCGAGTAGCCGCATCCGGCGGTCGAAACCGGCCGCCGAACCGGCCATGTTAGGCGAGGAGTACTGAGGTGGATCAACTCCAGCACGCGACCGAGGCGCTACGCAAGGCGCTGGTCCAGGTTGAACGCCTGAAGCGCACCAACCGTGCGTTGCTGGAGCGCTCGAGCGAGCCGATCGCGATCGTCGGAATGTCCTGCCGCTTCCCCGGTGGGGTGGATACGCCCGAGCGACTGTGGGAGATGGTGGCCGACGGGCGCGACGTGATCTCGGAGTTCCCGACCGACCGCGGCTGGGACCTGGCCGGGCTGTTCGATCCGGACCCCGATGCGCGCCACAAGACGTACGCCCGCACCGGCGGGTTCGTGGACGGTGTCGCGGATTTCGATCCGGCGTTCTTCGGCATCGCGGCCAGCGAGGCGCTGGCGATGGATCCCCAGCACCGGATGTTGCTGGAACTGTCCTGGGAAGCGTTGGAGCGGGCCGCGATCGACCCCAGCGGCCTGCGGGGCAGCGCGACCGGGGTGTTCGCCGGCCTCATCGTCGGTGGCTACGGCATGCTCGCGGAGGAAATCGAGGGTTACCGCCTGACCGGCATGACCTCCAGCGTGGCCTCGGGGCGGGTGTCGTATGTGTTGGGGCTCGAGGGCCCGGCGGTGTCGGTGGATACGGCGTGTTCGTCGTCGTTGGTCGCGCTGCACATGGCGGTGCAGTCGTTGCGGTCCGGTGAGTGCGATCTGGCCCTGGCCGGCGGGGCGACCGTCAACGCCACCCCAACGGTTTTCGTCGAGTTCAGCCGCCACCGCGGGCTGGCCCCAGACGGCCGCTGCAAGGCCTACGCCGGCGCGGCCGACGGAGTCGGCTGGTCCGAGGGCGGCGCGATGCTGGTGGTGGAGCGGCTTTCGGATGCGCGTCGGTTGGGGCATCCGGTGTTGGCGGTGGTGCGGGGTTCGGCGGTCAATCAGGATGGGGCGTCGAATGGGTTGACGGC